>CAVZTM010000041.1:0-7849 GCA_963778175.1 Ilumatobacteraceae bacterium | reverse complement strand
TACGCACGGCCGGGGTGGCTGTCCCGGGCCAATGGACTCTGATGATGCCGGTCGCCCGGGCGCACGATGAAGGCGTGGAGAACGACACGAGTTCGGGCGCGCCGCCGTCGCGTCGGCGCCGCATCACCTGGCGCCGCGTGCTCGCGGCGGTGGGTCTCGTCGTCCTCGTGGTGATCGCGGGTATGTTCGTCGCGTTCCGTCGCCAGACCATCTCCTACATCGCCCATCGCAAGGGCGGTCCCTCGGTCACGTGGCCGTACGAGGTGCACGATCCGCCTGCGGAGTTCCACCTCGCCGTGGCGGGTGACGGCGGTGACGGTGGTGCACGCATCGACGCCACCGGTGCGGCTGCCGGGCAGATCGCGGCGCAGGAGCCGTACGACGCGCTGCTCCTCCTCGGCGACAACGTCTATCCGGCGGGCGACCCGTCGAAGCTTCCCGACACGGTGTTCGAACCCTTCGCGGACGTGCTCGCCGGTGGCGCCGACCTGATGGCGATCCTGGGCAATCACGACGTGAAGCAGGACCACGGCGACGAGCAGATGGAGGCGCTCGGCATGCCGGGGCGGTACTGGGCGCAGGAGCATGGTGACGTGCTGATCGTCGGGATCGACTCCAACGAGATCGACGACCCGGCTCAGCTGCAATTCCTCGACGACACGCTTGCTTCGACGGACGCGACGTGGAAGATCGTGGCGGTGCACCACCCGCCGTACTCGGCCGGGTACCAGGGTTCGAGCGTCGACGTGCGCAACGCGCTCGCGCCGGTGCTCGAGCGCCACGGTGTCCAGCTCGTCCTGTCCGGTCACGACCACGACTACCAGCGCAGTGTGCCGATCGACGGTGTGACCTACGTGGTCAGCGGTGGAGCCTCGGGCACCCGCCGCACCGGCGACGACGACTTCACCGCGGCGTCGTACTCGTGGCACAACTTCGTGGACATCGCTGTCACCGGCGACCAACTCGTGCTCCGAGCGGTCGGCCAGGACGGCACGGTGTTCGACGAGGTCACGCTGACGGCATCGTGACGCGACGTTCGTTCGGCGCTACCCCGCCGGAGTCCAACGGGCGGCGGTGAGCACGACGCCGTCGGCCACGAGCCAGGAGTCGCTCCTGCCCGTGGGGTCGGCGGACGTCACCAGTTCGAGGGGATGCTCCGGGTCGACTGGCGCTAGGTACTCCACTTCACCCCGACCGCGGCGTGGTCCGTCGGGCAGGGTTTCCTCGACGATCGCCCAGTGCACGGCGTTGTTCACGTGGCGCAGCGGATCCAGGTCGACTCGTCGGATCGGCCACGGCCGACGTTCGGCGTCGGCCGGCGGACGCGGGAGCTGGAGCCGGCTCGATACGCGTCGGCCGCCGGCGCTGGGACCGTAGGTCCCCAGGAACTCGTCGCCGAGGCGCGGTCGGTCGCCCCGATGTGGGGTCGATGCGGATCCACAGACTCACGGTCTCGATCGAAGCGCCCCGGTCGCCGGTGATCGAGGTGCGCCGCTCGGCCCAGCTGCGGCCGCTGCCGGAACAGAACGTGGCCAACTCGAGCTGCTCGTCCAGCGCTGCGGCCCGGCGGACCTCGATCAGCGTGCGGCGCACGACCCAGCCGAACGTGTCCTCGAGCCCGGCGTCGTTGACATCGTCGGTGGCGATGTCCTGGAGGTACCGGGCAGTCGCGTCGAGTCGCAGTCGGCCCCGAGTGTCGACGTCGCCGAGCCGCACCGGCCGGGTCCGCACGACGCACGCGACCCGTCGCCGGTCGTTCCGGGAGTTCCGTGGCGGGAAGTTCGACGGTCATGCGAGTCACCCGAACGTACCCGTCCGCGTAGGGTCAGGGGATGGCATACGAGACGGTGACGGGGTACTGCTGGCCGCAATCGGTCGCCGGAGGGGAACGGGTCGCGCTGCACGTGTCGTCGTCCGGCGCTCGCCCCGTCGACGTCGAGGTCGCGCACATCGGGGCCACCCGCACCGTCGTGTACAGCGAGGCGGGCATCCCGGCCGACGATCACCCGACGCCGCTCGACGCCCCCGAACGAGGGTGCGGGTGGCCTGCCGCGTCCGACGTCGCCGTCGAGCCGGACTGGCCGTCGGGCTACTACGAGGTCATCCTGACGATCGACGTCGACGGCAAGGCCCGCCGTACCCACGCCTTCTTCGTCGTACGACCGGACCTCGCGACCACCTCCGCACGGATGCTCCTCGCGCTGTCGACGAACACGTGGCACGCCTACAACGACTTCGGCGGCCGCAACCTCTACACCGGCGCGACCTCGGTCTCGATGCAGCGACCGATGGCCCCCGGCTACCTGTACAAGCCGCCCGGCGCGGGCCAGCGCGTCACGTCGCTGTACCCGCCCGACCCGCAGTCGGCGAGTCACGTCGGGTATCTCCGCATGAACCACCTGTCGCCCTACGGCGGCTCGGCGGGCTGGCCGAACTGGGAGCTGCCGTTCGTCGAGTGGGCGGATCGTGAGGGCTACGAGATCGACGTCGTCACGAACGCCGACCTCGAGGAGCATCCCGAACTGCTCGGGCGAAGGATCGCCGTACGGCCTGTACCTGTCGATCGGCCACGACGAGTACTGGTCCGGCCCGATGCGCGACACCGTCGAGGGATTCATCGCCCGCGGCGGCAACGCCGCGTTCTTCTCCGGGAACACCTCGTTCTGGCAGGTCCGCCACGAGGATCCCACCGGTGCCGCACAGAACGGTGGGGGCGGGACCGGCCCGGCCGCCACGATGGTCGGGTACAAGGGGTTCTTCAAGCGCGACCCGGTCTACGACACCGATCGCCAGGCCGAGCTGACCACGATCTGGTCGGACCATCTCCTCGAACGCCCCGAGAACCACATGACCGGCGTCAGCTTCTCCCGCGGCGGCTACCACCGCATCGGCAAGCGGGTGACGAACGGCGCCGCCGGGTACACCCTGCACCGCGCCGAGCACTGGATCTTCGACGGCACCGGCCTCGGCTACGGCGACCTGCTCGGTGCCCGTGCCGCCGTGGTCGGCTACGAGTGCGACGGTTGCGACTTCACCTACCGCGACGGGCTGCCGTACCCGACCGGCGAGGACGGCACGCCGACGAACTTCGAGATCCTCGGCAGTGCCCCGGCGGCGCACTTCACCCGCACGACGGCGTCACGACCACCGGCGCCGAACGAACCGGCCGAGGACGAGTTCATCGCGTCGCGGCTGTTCGACACCCGTGACCCCGCGGCCGTCGAACGGATCTCCCACGGCCACGCGATCCTCGGGACGTACGTCTCGCCTGGTGGCGGCACGGTGATCACGTCGGGCAGCACCGACTGGGTCTGGGGCCTCGCCGAACGCGACCGTCACATCGAGCAGATCACCCGCAACATCTTCGACCGCCTGAGCTGAAGCTCAGCCGGGTGCGAGGGCTTCGAGGGCGTTCCAGTCGAGGGTGAGCGGGCCGTCGGTCGACACCGGTTGGACGCACACGTGGTCGGCGCCGGCGTCGTAGTGCGCCTGGATGCCGGCGCGGAGCTTGTCCTCGTCGCCCCACACGATCACGTGGTCGACGAACCGGTTCGCCCGCTGCTCGATCTCGTCCTCGGTGAACCCGATCCGGATCCAGTTGTTCCGGTAGTTCGGCAGGCGGGCGTACATGTTGATCGCCGTGTTCGCAGCGGCCCGTGCGGCATCGGCATCGGTCGAGAGGATGACCTTCTGCTCGACGCACAGCAGCTTGTCCGGCCCGATGGCCTCGCGCGCCTCGGCGGTGTGCTCGGGGGTCGTGAAGTACGGGTGCGCGCCGTCGGCGGCGGTCGCCGACAGCTCCAGCATCTTCGGCCCGAGCGCCGCCAGCAGGCGCAGCGGCTTCTCGGCCGGCGGCGTCGCCATGTACATCGAGGCGTCCATCGCGGCGAGGTAGTCGCGCATCTGGCTGAGCGGCTTGGAGTAGTCGAGCCCCCGGACGCCTTCCACCATCGGGCCGTGGCTGACGCCGAGCCCGAGCACGAATCGGCCGCCGGTCTGCTCGGCGAGCGTGTTCGCCACCTGCATCATCGGGCCCGGATGGCGGTGGAAGATGCTGGCGATGCCGGTCGCGAACTGCAGCGTCGTCGTCTGTGAGGCGAGCCACGCGATGTGCGCGAACGGATCGCGACCCATCGTGTCGGGGAGCCACAGCGTCGAGTAGCCGAGCGACTCGATCCGCGCCGCGGTCTCCGCCGCCTGGCCGCTGCTCATCGCGTCGGTGAAGTACCAGACGCCGGTGTTCGACGGGCCGAGGAGACGATCGCGTGCAGACATGGCGGCGAATGTAGGCGGCGGTCGCTGCCCGGGTCACTCGGAGGAAGCACCACCGTCTTCGTTCTCGTGAACAACTTGACGTGCAGACGGCGCACTTGTTCACGAGAACGGAATTCGGCGGGGTCAGTCGGGCAGCATCGGCAACTGGATCCCGGGTCGCCGCGCAGGGTCGTCGCCCGCTGGAGTGCGCCGCGACCGAATCGATCGCGCACTGCGTCCATCACGTCGTCGAGTTGCTCGGACTCGCACCGCCGGAACGGCAGCACGAGTTGCACGGCGTCGAGATCGCTGAGGTTGCCGACCGACACGCCGAGCAGCGTGATGCCCTTGGCCTCGATGAGCGGCCACGCGGCGTCGAGGACGGCGACCGCCGTGGCGTGCACGGTGCCGGTGCCGGCCGTCGGATCGGGGAGCGAGTGTGAGCGGGTGGCGCGGCTGAAGTCGTCGAAGCGGAAGCGGAGCGTGACCGTGCGGCCGACTCGTCCGGCGCGACGCATCCGGCCGGTGATCCGGTCGACGAGGCGCCACAGGACGACATCGATCTCGTCGCGGGACCGGCGTCGGGTCCCGAGCGCCTGTTGCGATCCGATCGACCCGCGCCGCTTGCCGGTCGTGACCCGGCGGGCATCCCGGTTGTGGGACAGCGCGTGGAGTTGGTGACCCATCGCCCGGCCGACGATGGCCGTGAGCGCCTCCGGCGACATGGCGGCGACGTCGGCCACCGTGTGCACGCCACGGTCGTGGAGCTTCGTCGCCGTGACCTCGCCGACACCCCAGAGCCGTTGCACGGGCAGCGGATGGAGGAAGTCGAGTTCGCCGTCGGGCTCGACGACGAGCAGACCGTTCGGCTTGCCCACCGCGCTCGCGACCTTCGCCAGGAACTTGGTCCGAGCGACGCCGACCGTGATCGGCAGGCCGACCTCGGCGGCGACTCGTTCGCGCAGTCGGGCGGCGATCTCAGCGGGCGTCCCGGCGATCCGCCAGAGGCCGGCGACGTCGATGAACGCTTCGTCGATCGACATCGGTTCGACGATCGGTGACGTGTCGCGGAAGATCTCGAACACCGCCCGGCTCGCCTCGGTGTAGGCCTCGAAGCGCGGCGGCACCTCGACCAGGTTCGGACACAGCCGCCGAGCGGCCCGCCCCGACATCGCCGTGCGGACGCCGAACGCCTTGGCCTCGTAGCTGGCGGCGAGCACGACGCCACCGCCGACCACGACCGGGCGCCCGCGCAGCGCCGGATCGTCGCGCTGCTCGACCGACGCGTAGAACGAGTCGAGATCCGCATGCAGGATCGTGGCGGCGGAGCGCTCAGAGGACACGAACACATGTTCGCATCTCCGTCCACGACAAGCAACAATGGACGCGGGGTCTGACCCCGCGTCTCATTGTGGTCAGGGGAGGGGGCGGTGCTGGAGCCAGTCGCCGGAGCGGATGGGCGTCAGGTCGAGGCCGCTGCCGTAGGCGTACGCCCAGGCGTCGAGGCCGCGTCCGGTCCGCACGGTCACGCGGGAGTACTCGCCGCCCACGACGTCCTCCACCTCGTCGAGCACCGCCAGCGCCCGCTCCGCCGACGCCTCCAGCAGCGCGAACGTGTGCCCGATGATCGTCCCCTGGCCGTTGAACACCGCGGCGGGGTAGTCGAACCCGGTGTCGAACAACTGGCCCGGCACCGAGTCGGCGATGCCGCCGTCGACGACGAACGGCTCGAGGTAGTGCCAGCGCACGTCTCCGGGTCGGAGCGTGCCGTAGACGAAGACGTGGCGCGTCACGATGAGCTCGGGGTGACTCAAGTGGTGGAGCGGCGCCGGCCCCGCCAGCCCCACAACGTGCCGGCGAGCATCAATGCCACGCTGACGATCAGGATCGCCGTCGCCAGCACGTTCACCTCGGGCGGGAACTTCACCCGGAAGGCGCCGTTGATGTAGAGCGGGAACGTCACGAGTGACCCGGCGTTGAACAACGTGATGATGAAGTCGTCGAGCGACAACGCGAACGACAGCAACGCCGCCGCGAGAATGCCGGGCAGGATCAGCGGGAAGGTGACCTTCCAGAACGTGCGCAGCGGCGAGGCGCCGAGGTCCTGCGCGGCCTGCTCGAGCGTCCAGTCGAAGCCACGCACCCGCGCCCGCACCGTCAGCGCCACGAAGCTCACCTGGAACATGATGTGCGCGACCACGACGGTCGTGAACCCTCGGGTGACGTCCCAGTCGAGGAACAGCGTCGCGAGGGCCGAGCCGAGAACGATCTCGGGCGTGGTGAGCGGCAGGACGAGGAAGAAGTTCAGGCCGCCACTGCCACGGAACCTGTAGCGAGCGAGCGCGATGGCGATCAACGATCCGAGGAACGTGGCGATCACGGTCGAGATGGCCGCGATCTTCAAGCTCTCGACGAACGCGTTCGTCAGCGCCTCGTCGCCGAAGGGGTCCTTCCAGTTGTCGAGCGTGAACTGCTGCCAGGTGACGTTGTAGTTGCCCTTCGGCTGGTTGAACGAGAACGCCACGATCCAGATGATCGGGACGAACAGGTACAGCAGCGCCAGCGCCGGCGTAGGCGTTCAACGCGAAGCGGGCGATCTTGCCGCCGGTGGAGGAGGGGCGCTCACGCCAATCCCCTCACGCCAGTTCCTCGGTGCCGAAGAAGCGGCTGTAGATGACGACGAACACGGTGATGATGAACATCAGCACGAACGACATCGCCGACGCGAGCGGCACGTTGTTCTGCACGAGGAACTGGTCCTGGATCGAGTTGCCGATCATCGTGGTGGTCGGGCTGCCGAGGTACAGCGCGTTGACGAAGTCACCGGCAGCCGGGATGAACGTCAACAGGGTCCCGGCGAACACGCCGGGAATCGACAGCGGCAGGACGACCTTGCGGAACGCGGACACCGAGGTCGAGTACAGGTCCTTGGCCGCATCGACGAGGCGGACGTCGATCTTCTCCAGGCTGACGTAGATCGGCAGGATCATGAACGGCAGGAAGTTGTAGGTCAGCCCGAGGACCACTGCCGCCGGGGTGTTGATCAGCCGTCCGTTGTCCATGAGCGTCGTGGCCTCGAGGAACCACGTCAGCCCGACCGCGTCGATGAACCCGGTGGCGATCCCATCGTCGGACAGGATGCTCCGCCAGGCGATCGTGCGGATCAGGAACGACGTGAAGAACGGGATGACCACCAGTCCGAGCAGGAGTGTGCGGTACTTCCCGCCGCGGAACGCGATCACGTAGGCCAGCGGGTAGCCGATGAGGATGGTCAGCACCGTTGCGATCGCCGAGTACGTGAACGCACGTTGGAACTGCGGGCCGAAGTCGGTGAAGGCCGTGACGTAGTTGTCGAAGTTCCAGTCGAACTCCGCCTCGACGGCGAAGCGACTCGGAGGCGTCGACAGCGACAGGCGCAGCAGTGTGAACAGCGGCGCGAGGTAGAACAGCGCCAGCCAGAGCATGCCGGGCTTCAGCAAGCCGTACGGCGCCAGCTTGCGCCGCATCTCCGGCGTGCCGGTGACCGCCACCAGGATCAGCATGGCGATGCTCGCCAGCACGACCGACAGCGCGAGGACCGCCAGCGGGCCGCTGA
>CAVZTM010000040.1:0-36693 GCA_963778175.1 Ilumatobacteraceae bacterium | reverse complement strand
GGGCCTACGGCCTGCAGCCCGAGAGTCACCAGTGGATTCCCCCTGCCCGAGACCTTCAAGGCCCGCCTGGAACTGATGTCGCGCGTCGAGACCGCACCGGCCATGCTCTTCGGTGCCCGGCGGTTGCTGCTGCAGATGTGCGGCTGGCTGGCGGCCCGACACTGCGGCATCACCGCCTTCACGCTGCGCTGGGCCCACGACGCCATGCGCTCGCGGGACGTCGGGGCAGGCGGCGAGCTGTCACTGCGCACCGCGCAGCCCATGCCGCAACCTCGAGCACCTGTGCCGGCTGCTGGCTGAGACACCTGGCCCGCGTGGAACTGCAGGCCCCGGTGGGTGAGCTCGAGCTCGAAGCCGATCGATGTCGTCGCACTCGAAGAGAAGAGCGCCATCCTGCTGCCTGATGCCAGCACAGAGGCGAGTCGCTGGAGCTGGTGCTGGAGCGCATCGCGGCGCGGCTCGGCCCGAGCGTGTGCTGCGCCCGGTGCTGGTCGACGACCACCGGCTCGAATGGATGCAGCACTGGCAACCGGCTCCGACGCCTTTGCCGCAAGCGTCACCAGGCACCACCGACGCCCCAGCCGACCTGGATCCTGCCGCAGCCGCTTGAAGCTGGCCATGCGCGGGCCACCGGCCGCTGTACCAGGGCCCGCTGCACCTGCTCACCGGCCCGCACCGGGTCGAGGGCGGCTGGTGGCATCGCATCGGCCAGGGCGAGGACGCCGCCACCGCCCATGTCGAGCGCGACTACTGGGTCGCGCTGAGCGAGCACGCCGGCGTGCTGTGGATCTTCCAGGAGCGGCTGGCCGGCGATGAGACCGCCTGGTACCTGCACGGCATCTTTGCCTGAGCGATGGCACAGAGGCATCCGGGATCGCCTGCCCGACTACGCCGAACTGCGCTGCGTCAGCAACTTCAGCTTCCTGGTCGGCGCCAGCCAGCCCGAGGAACTGGTCGAGCGTGCGAAGAAGATGGGCTACAGCGCGCTGGCGCTCACCGACGAATGCTCGGTGGCCGGCGTGGTGCGCGCGCATGTGGCGGCCAAGAAGCTCGGCCTCAAGCTGCTCATCGGCAGCCAGTTCCGGGTCGACGTGCGGAGGCGACGCGCCGGCCTTCAGCCTGGTCGTGCTGGCCTGCAACCTGAACGGCTACGGCAACCTGTGCGAGTTCATCACCGGGCTGCGCCGCGGTGCGCCAAGGGCACGTACCGGCTGCGGCTGCAGGACCTGCGCGGACATGCCGCTCGACGACTGCGTCGTCGTGGCGTCGCCCGTGCGCGGCGCCACGCCGGCGCAGCTGGTGGGCCTGGCGCGCTGGCTGCTCGGTCGCTTCACGGGACGGTGCTGGCTGGGCGTGGAACTGCTGCGGCAGCTGGACGACGAGATGTGGCTGTACCAGCTGCGCGAGGCCAGTGAGTTGTCGGCGATCCCGCTGGTGGCGGTGGGCGACGTCTACATGCATGTGCGCTCGCGCAAGCCGCTGCACGACGTGATGACCGCCACGCGCATCGGCCAGCCGCTGACCGAGTGCGGGCGCGAGCTGCAGGTCAATGCCGAGCGGCACCTGCGCACGCGGCTGCGGCTGTCGCAGACCTTCCCGGCGGACCTGCTGGCGCAGACGCTGCAGGTGGCCGAGCGCTGCAGCTTCTCGCTGGACGAGCTGAAGTACCAGTACCCGGACGAGGTGGTGCCGGCCGGGCGAGACGCCGACGCGCTACCTGCGCCGCATCACCTACGAAGGGCGCAGGGCGGCGCTGGCCGGACGGCGTGCCGGCCAAGGTGCAGCACGCAGATCGAGCACGAGCTGGCGCTGATCGACGAGCTGCACTACGAGCACTACTTCCTGACCGTGTACGACATCGTGGGCTTCGCGCGCTCGCGCCACATCCTGTGCCAGGGACGCGGCTCGGCGGCGAACTCGGTCGTCTGCTACTGCCTGGGCGTCACCGAGGTCGATCCGGCGCGCATGAGCGGTGCTGTTCGAGCGCTTCATCAGCAAGGAGCGCAACGAGCCGCCGGACATCGACGTCGACTTCGAGCACGAGCGGCGCGAAGAGGTCATCCAGTACCTCTACGACAAGTACGGCCGAGACCGCGCGGCGCTGACGGCCGTGGTCATCACCTACCGGCCGAAGTCCGCGATCCGCGATGTGGGCAAGGCGCTGGGCATCGGCCCCCGAGATCGTCGACGCGCTGGCCAAGAACCACAGCTGGTGGGACGGTGTGGCCGTGATGCCGGAGCGCATCGCCGAGCTCGGCCTGTCGCTGGACGACCTGGCCATCCGACAGCTGGTGCAGCTGACGGGTCAGCTGATCGGCCTGCCGCGGCACCTGTCGCAGCACCTGGGCGGCTTCGTGCTGACCAAGGGGCCGCTGTCGCGCATGGTGCCGATCGAGAACGCGGCCATGCCCGACCGCACCGTGATCCAGTGGGACAAGGACGACCTCGATGCGCTGGGCCTGCTGAAGGTCGACGTGCTGGCGCTGGGCATGCTGACGGCCATCCGCAAGATGCCTGGATTTGATCGGCAGGCGCAAGGGCCACACCTTTGCGATGCAGGACATCCCGGCCGAGGATGCGACCACCTACGACATGATCTGCCAGGCCGACACCATCGGCGTGTTCCAGATCGAGAGCCGCGCGCAGATGAGCATGCTGCCGCGGCTGCGGCCACGCTGCTTCTACGACCTGGTGATCGAGGTGGCGATCGTGCGGCCCGGGCCCGATCCAGGGCGGCATGGTGCATCCGTATCTGCGACCGCCGGCAGGGCAAGGAGCCGGTGAGCTATCCGAGCGAGGCGCTGCGAGCAGGTGCTGGAGACGCACGCTGGGCGTGCCGATCTTCCAGGAGCAGGTGATGCAGACTCGCCATCGTGGCCGCCGGCTTCACGCCCGGCGAGGCCGACCGTCTGCGGCGCGCGATGGCCGCCTGGAAGCGCAAGGGCGGCCTGGAGCAAGTTTCACGACAAGCTCGTCGACGGCATGACTCGCGCGCGGCTATGAGCGCGAGTTCGCCGAGCGCGATCTTCGAGCAGATCAAGGGCTTCGGCGAGTACGGCTTCCCGGAGAGCCACGCCGCCATCTTCGCGCTGCTGGTCTATGTCTCGGCTGCTGGCTCAAGTGCCACCATCCGGCCGCGTTCCTGGCGGCGATGCTCAACAGCCAGCCGATGGGCTTCTATTCGCCGAGCCAACTGGTGCAGGACGCGAAGCGCCACGGCGTGGAGGTGCGGCGCGTCGACGTGATGCACAGCGACTGGGACTGCACGCTCGAAGGCCTGCCGCATCCACCGGCGGTGCGGCTGGGCTTGCGTCTGGTGGCGGGGCTGAAGCTGGAGTCGGGCCAGCGCATCGTGAGCGCGCGGCGCGAGGCGCCTTTCGACGGCGCGGAGGACCTGGCACGGCGGGCGCGGCTGGAGCAGCACGAGATGACGCAGCTGGCCAGCGCCGATGCGTTGATGAGCCTGGCCGGGCACCGGCGCCAGCAGGTGTGGGAGGCGGCCGGGTTGCGTTCGGCGCCGCAGCTGCTGCGCGAGGCGCCGGTCGATGAGGAGCCGCTGGAGCTGGCAGCGGCGGGCGAGGGCGAGGAGGTGGTGTGGGACTACGCGGCCACCGGGCTGACCTTGCGCCGGCATCCGCTGGCGATCCTGCGGCCGAAGCTGGCGGCGATGGGCTGGAAGACCGCGGCGCAGCTGCATGACCTGCCGACCGGACGGCCGGCGTGGGCCTGCGGCCTCGTCACCGTGCGGCAGCAGCCGGAGACGGCCAAAGGGGTGATGTTCGTGTCGCTGGAGGACGAGACCGGCAATGTGCAGATCATCGTCTGGCCGAAGGTGAAGCTGAAGCTGGCGCATGCCGCTGCTGCGCTCGCGGCTGATGGCGGTGAAGGGGACCTGGCAGCGGGAAGGGGACGTGCGCAATCTGATTGCGGGGTACGTCGAGGATCTGACGCCCTTGCTGGGTGGGTTGGCGACGGAGACGAGGGAGTTTCGGTGAGCGAGGGATTGAGGGGCGTCCACGTCCCGTGTGGCAGGATCGGCCCTGAGCGCACCCCGGTCCCAAAAGCGAAGGCAGTCCTATGAGCGCACCGAGCCGCACCCTCGTCCTCAGCAAGATGACGCTCGTCGCGCTGTTCTGGGGCGGCACCTACATCACGGGTCACATCGCGGCAGGCGAGATGAGCGCGCCTTCCGCGGCGCTCTGGCGCTTCGTCATCGCCGTCGCGGCGCTGTACACGATGACCCTGATGCAGCACGAGCGCCTGCCGCGACTGTCGGCACGGCAGTGGGTCGCGGTGATCTGCCTTGGACTTTGCGGCGTCGCTGCCTACAACCTCTTGTTCATGTTTGGCCTGCAGTCGGTGCCCGCCTCGCGGGCGTCGCTCATCATCGCGCTGTGTCCGGCGGCCACGATGTTCGGCGCGGTCCTGGTACTGGGCGATCGGCTGACGTGGATCAAGCTCTTGGGCACGGCGTTGGCGCTCATCGGCGTGGCGATCGAGCTTTCCGGGGGCAATCCGCTGGCGCTGCTCGCCCAAGGGGTGGGACGCGGCGAGGTCGCGCTCTTCGGGTGCGTCATTCTGTGGGCCATCTACACGCTGCTCAGCAAGCGAGCCCTGGCCGACTTGTCGCCGTTGGTCGCAACCACCTATGCGGCACTGGCGGGGACGGCGATGCTGGCGCTCGTGGCGCTTGCCAGAGGTGAACTCGCGTTCCCGCATGCGTCCACCGCTGCCTGGTTGTCGTTGGCCTACATGGGCGTGTTCGGAACCGCGTTGGCCTACGTCTGGTATCTCGAAGGCGTCGGTGCACTCGGCCCGGCGCGAGCAGCGATCTTCGTCAACCTCGTGCCGGTCGCCGCGATCGCGCTGGGGGTGCTGTTGCTCGGCGAACGAATCACCACACCGATGGTGGTCGGCGCAGGGCTCGTCGTCGTGGGGATCTGGCTCATCAACCGGCAGGCGGTGCCGCCTGTGCACGTTCCGGTGCCCCATGCGCCGTGATGCGCTGCGCTTGTTGACTAAGTAACGTGGCCTCCGCAGGCATCAAACAGATCGGCAAGTGCCTACGTCGTCCACTGCGCTTGAACGGCCGCAACCTCGGACGGTCACTTTAGACTGTATGCTGTCGCTCAGGTTTAGCTTGTGAACGACACTTGGCATCAGAACATGTCACTCGTAGGCTGTGCAGCTGCGCATTCGCCCGGTGGGTCTTCAGCGTCGAGATAGCCACTCATCGGGCAGCCCAGCGATTGCGCGGAACCGCGGATAGAAATCGCGCCGTCGATCGGGTCGAGCGTCGCAAGAGCTTCCTTGGCTTGTCGAGAGAGGCGTCGTGGCGACCAAATCTGGCCGCGTTCATCGATTACGACCACCACCAACGACCGATGCGTAAAGCCGCTGGTGTCTCCGGCACGTCCGCTCGACTTCCCTTTGTGATATTTCTGGAGCGTGAGTGCGACGACGAGGCTACGCTCGGATACCTTGAGCAGGGACAGCAATGCGCCACGACTGACGAACAAGCGGTAGCCAGTCTCGCTCCACGCGTGCTCGCCCCGTCCGCCCTCAGCACCCCAAGCTTCGGCGCGATATGCTGTTCTCCCGTCGATTGACCAGCGGCGGATCGCCTCATCATCCGCGACTGTCCCCAACAGGTCTCGCGTCCAATCCGATGGGAAAGGCCTATCGAGTGCGGTGGCGGCACCATAGGGATCGTGCCGATCGAGCTGGCGCTCGGTGTTCGGTGTCTTTGCGACCCATGGCTGAACCGTGTGACCGTCGCCGCCGAAATGACGGGCAATCTCATCTTCATCGTCAGGCAACCATCTAAAGAATGCTTCAGCTGACAGCACGGCCATGACCACCGCTCGCGCATCGCCGGCATTCGCCAGTACGCTTTGAAGCGTGACCGTTGTGTCTCGCCCGATCGACCAACGTCCCGCGACCGGAAGCCAATCCGTCGCCACCTTGCCGTCCAGCAAGCCGAGCAACGGTGCCAGCAGATTGCTGTCTTCGCGGACGGTGCCTGCTCTCACCGCTCTCCGGCATAGGCATGTCCGCCTCCTTGGTAAGGTCGAGCGGAAACGGATCGGTGAGATCGGCAAGCCAGAGACCGTCGTCTCGTGACAGCGTGTACTCCCTCAGGAACGCGGCCCAAGCATCACCGCCCCAGTCCTCGCCGACAACCGCCCGTGTCGCCAGCAACTCACCGGCAACAAGCATGAGCGCATGCCAGCCGAGATATCCCCCGTACCGATCTCGGTTCGGAACATACCCCGACGACCAAGATTCGTCATCGCTTGCTGCTACGTGGGCAATCGTGCATTCCTCGCACGGTTGTGTCCCAACGCCGCACCCACGCGCTGATGCGGTCTTCCACCTCCCAGCCTGGACAAGCGAAGACGTGGCACAAACGCTCGACCTGATATTTGTTGAAGTCGTAGTCGAGGTGGAAGCCATCCTCTGGTCGCGGCGAGGCGTCTGGCCTGGGCGGCATACCGGAACTCGCTGTAGTCGGTTCGAGGAGCCGATGGGAAGGGCGACCGGTTTGCGAGGCCGAGCTTGGCGATCAGAGCTTCGCGCTCTTCGGGTGCGAGTGCAGGCGCAAGCTCGCGAAGTATGTCTATCGCGAACGCACGCATGACGACGTGCGGAAACTCAGCGGAAAAGGCGATTCGCTCGAAGAACGCGCGATGGGAGGCAAACGCGGGAGCAGCGTCTTTTGCTACGCGAGCGAGTGCGATCAACAGCCAGAGCTGCGCATGCATTACGTAGAAAGGGAGCTTCGCATCGCCGAAAGGCAAGCTCGAAGCAGACCCAAAGCGCTCGATCAGTCGTTCAACGACATCGAAGCGTCCGGCCGCCACCAAGCGCCGTCACCGCATGGGCAGCGCGCCAGCGCATTGCTGCGATGGGATGGCCAAGCCTCGCCCACACGAGCCCCGCTACGAATGTCGCCTCGTCAAACGGAACCGCAAAACGAGCGTCCCACGGCTCCGTCCCCAACTTCGGACGGCAGCTTTTCACCTGTATTCGCCAGAAACCGTTCGAGGCCCTCCGCAATTGCGCTGGCACTGACGTCAGGCGCCAGCCTCGCGGCGAGTGCCAGCCAGGCATTACCGCCAAGACTATCCGCGGTGCTCCGGAGCGCTGCGACTACGTGCTCGACAAGGGCTGCCCGGTCGGCATGAAAATATCTGCTCAAGCCCCCGCCAGCCGCCCCATGCGTCGGTGCTTGAACTGGCGAGTTCGGCGGCGTGCTTGGTGGCCAAGCGCAGCCCAAGTCCGGCAGCGCATCGCGCATAGCCGCCGACGACCTACCCCACTCTTCCAAGTATCGTCCAGCGCACGGATCTTGTCGGCAAGCGTGGCAGCGGTTGCTTCAACGACCGCGCGGACGAACCCGAGGCGCTCGGCGGGAGAGTTTGCTCGCTTGGCCAGATCGATCAGTGTCCGAACCGGCCAGCGCCGTCCCGACTGATCAATCTCCTCGTTGAGTATCTGACGGTCGATCTCGTCTGGGTCCGTGAGGTCCACCGGGAAGAGCGGCCGGAGGCTCCGTCGTGGTTGGCGGGGAGATGACCGTTCGCGATTCGGATTTGGGTCCAAGGCGAGCGAGCAGGCCTTCGATTCGTGTTCGAGCTCGGAGAAGTGGCAGGAAGACTGCGCTCAGCGAGGTCATGTAGCCCTTCGATCGTCTCCCGTGCCGGGAGACAGTTGATCGTCGCGATCAATCTCGACCAGAAGCAGGTCGAAGAACCATTCCCGTCGCTCTTGAGGTAGGCGGCCATGACCTCCGACGCGAAGCCCGAGATATGCCACGTCCACGTTTCGATCGGAGCAGCCAAACCAAATAGAGCGACGGCGGCTTCAACAGAAAGCTTCGAATCACGAACGAGGACAGTTAACGCTGGGCCGAGTGACAGTCCGAGCCGAGCAGCGTCACGATCGTCCAGCCGTGCCAGCGTAGCCAACGTCGCCCGACCAGCAATCGGCACCATCGTTTTCGCGTATTCAGTCCAGGGGAATTTGCCATCCTCGTTCTGATTCAGTTCGAGGATACGCGCCAGGGTGTGCGCCGCCGCCGGCGAAAGTTCGGGACCCGAATAGTGGCCGGTCAGCTCCAGCAAGTGATTGGTACGATCGAAGTCATCCGATCCAATTGCCTCGGCAAGATCGAGCGCACGGCGAAAATAGGCCGCTGCCTCTTCAGTGCTCACTCGCCAGACTGCGCGAGCGAGATCGCCGTAGGATGAGATCCTGGTTCCGACATCGGTATCGAGTTGGATCTTGCGCTCGATATGGCCGGCAAGGAGGAGCGCAGCATCATGGCACTGGGGGATGCGCGATAGTCGAGCAACCGCATTGGTAAGTTCCGGCGTGAACAGGCCCGGCGCGCTCGCTGCCCACTCGGCCATGCGATTCGCAAGCGCGGCATTGAGCGCACCTAACGCGTCGGCAAGATCGAAAATCACTCGGAAACCGGTTCGCGCGAGATAAGCCTTCCCGTCCCGATACGGATAGTTGGATGACTGCTCGACATCATGGACAAGTCGGTCAAAGGCCGCGGCCACCATCTCGTCGCGCGCCTTTCCACGGGCGGACGAATGATGTCGGCGACATCCTGCGCATAGTTCAGCAGCGGCATGATCCGGCTGCTAAGCGCGCGCGAATACTCCGATCGCTTCTCCTCATCGAGTCCGCCACGCCTTTTCCGTCGGCGCCGACTTCCATCGAACTTCGGAGCCGCCAGCTTCTGGTTAAGCACTCGACTGAAGGTCGCTGCGCCCCGCGATCGAGCACTTGCAGGCACCAATCCGATGAATTCCGCCGGCGCTATGTCAATCAAGGCGGCACGCTTCCGGCTCAATGCGGCTCGAACACCGGCGGCCAGTACGGTCACGTGGATCGTGGGGTCGCAGTGGCCAGCCCGACGACGATCTGGACGGCGAGCATCGACAACATGACCCGGCGCACCCGCGGCGGCGTCGGTGCTCCGAGCAACAGATAGACCTGGGTGACGGAGATCTCCTCGTCCCGACTGCGCTGTACGGCGTTGAAGAACGACCAGAGGAAGGCGAACACACCGACCGCGAACAGCGCCATCGCCGTGATGGCGCCGACCCACTGACTCGCCGTCGAGAACACCACCGCGGCCGTCACCGCGGTGATGACGAACGCCACCGTGCCGATGACGTCGGCCAGCACGATGACGTCGCCGGCCCTGCTGGCGTCGAGTCCGGCATCGGGGTCGGCGTCGGGCCCGGCGATCGGCACGTCGAGGTCCACCGGCGGTTCGGTGTCCTGCTCGCTGCTCATGGCGGCCAGTCTGCCAGTGCGCCGCGTCGAGCGGTCATACCGGACCGGCCTCCCGGACTTCCGGCATCCGGGCCGGCATCCGGGTCAGTCGTAGACGCCCAGGGTGTCGCCCAGCCGACGGGCCAGGACGTCGTAGGCGAACTCCTCGAGCACCCGCTCACGGGAGCGTTCCCCCATACGGCGGCGCAATTCGTCGTCATCGAGCAGCCGGGTGAACGCATCTGCCACCGCCTGGGTGTCCTCGGGGTCGGCGATCACGATCCCGGTCTCGCCATCGGCCACGGCCTCGGCGGCACCGCCCGAGTCCCCGGCGACCTGCGGCACACCACACGACGCTGCCTCGACGAACACGATGCCGAAGCCTTCCTGCTCGAGTCCGCCCCACCGATTCCGGCAGAGCATCGTGAAGATGTCGGCACACCCGTACAGCAGTGGCAGATCTGCGTTCGGTACCCGCCCGAGGAATCGGACCGGCGCGTCGAGTTCGGCGCGAGTCGCTGCAGCCGATCACCGTCACGTCCGGAACCGGCGATGACCAACAGCAGATCAGGTCGCGTTCGCCGGAGTCGCGCGACGGCCCGGATCGCCGTGTCGAATCCCTTGCGAGGCACCAGGCGCGACAGTCCGACGATGAGCTCCGCGTCGACGGGGAGGTCGAAGTGCTCGCGAGCGTCGGCTCGTTCCCGCGCCGACAGCGGATGGAACGTGTCCGGGTCGACCCCGCAGGGGACGATCGTGATGGGCAACTCACGTCCGGCGGCGTGCTCGCCCTCCGCTGCCGGGTAGCCGCCGGCAGCGATGATCTTGCGGGCTCGACGCAGGGTGTAACCGAGGGCCTGTTTCGCACCGGGCAGTCGGCCCGGCACCGTCACCTCGGCGCCGTGCAGGATCAGGTCGTAGGGAAGATCCAGCGACGGCCCGATCAGCCCGAGCGGGACGGCGGGGTCGATGACGACGAAGTCGGCACCGACGTCGCGGGCCAGATCGTTCACCTGGCGCACCATGAACGGATGCGGCAGCAGGACGGGCTCGCGCGTGCGCTCGATGCGGTAGGGCTCGCCCGCATCGAACTCGGCGGTCCCCTCGTACGGGCTCGTGAGGACGGCGAACGACTCCGGCGGAAGTCGACGCCACCATTCCCACAGCAGCGACTGGATGCCACCGATCTTCGGTGGATAGTCGTTGGTGACGAGGAGGTGCTTCACGACGACGCCCGCTCGCGGAGCCGGGCCGCCGCCCAGGTTGCATGTTCGGCCAGGATCGGATCGATCCCCGAACGGTACTGTTCGACGACTCGTCGGACGCGACCATCGGCAGGATCTCCGACGTTGCCGATCACGATCAGCGCGTTGCGCCGGACCCAGCGCATGTCGCGGTCAGCGATGTACCAGTGTCCGTAGCGATGCTCGATCCAGTCGTCGTCGGCGTCGAGCAGCTCGACGGCATCGACCCAGGCGTCGGCGCGGGCATCGAGTTCGACGGTCTGTCGAGGTCCGAGGCGGACCGAGATCGGGCAGGCGTCCTGACAGTCGTCGCATCCATAGATGCGATCGGCGATGGCCGTGCGGATACTCCTCGGCGATCGTGCCCGGCTTCTGCAGGATCCAGCTGAGACAGCGGCGAGCGTCGATCACGCCCGGAGCGACGATCGCCCCGGTCGGACAGTCGTCGATGCAGCGCCGACAGGTACCGCAACCATCGGCCACCGGTTCGGTCGCCGGTTCGTACGTGGCGGTCGTGACGATCGATCCGAGGACGTACCAGCTCCCGGCGCCCGGGAGCAGGAGGTTGGCGTTCTTGCCGTACCAGCCCAGCCCGGCCCGATGGGCCACTGCACGATCGACGATGGAGTTGTCGTCGGCGAACGCCACCGCCCGATGATCGGCCCGACGGATGCGTCTGCAGACGTCACGGAGTGCACTGCGAAGTGGTGCGTAGTGGTCGACCCAGGCGTACCTGCCGACGCGGGCGTACGGGCCGGCCGCGGGCGTGGGGCGAACCGGGTCGGCGTCGGTGAGGTACGGCCGCGCGGCAACGATCACCGACCGGGCACCGGCGACGGCGCGGGTCGGGTCGGTCGATCGGTCAGGGTCCCGGTAGGTGAACCCCATGTCGCCGTGCAGACCGCGGGCCCGTCGTTCGTGCAGGTCCCGTCGGGCATCCGAGAGCACGTCGGCAGTCGTCACCCCGACGTGGCTGCACCCCGGCCGACGAGCAGGTCGCGGATCTCGTCGATCGTCGGAAGCGACTGGGGTCGGCGCACGCGGTCAGGGTACGGCAGCAGCAGCGACGCTCAGCGGGTGTTCGAACTCGGCGAGCGGCACGAAGCTGCACCGGGTCGATCGAGCAGGCCGGCGCGTTCGAACAAGGCGATCGCCCGGGCCCACGTCTCGTTCCTGCTCGGTTTCCGGCGCCGATCGCGACGCCCCGAGTGCGACGGGGACGAAGTCGATCGGGCCGTCGTCGTTGGCGAGCAGGTGCGCGACGACGCAGTCCGTACACGCCGTGGTGCCCGTGGCGACGCACGTGCCGCACTCGATCGAGAAGCTGTCACTGTCGGAGATGTCCATGGCGCCCATCTTCGTCGCGGGGTGTCACAGAGTTCGCTGGACCGCTGTTCTCGGGTGATCGGTCCTTCGGGTCGGATCCGGGAGCGACCGGCTACAGCGCGGCGAGGAGGGCGTTGCTGGGCAGGACGTTGGCGCCGAGGGCCCGGACATCGCCGATGATCGCCGCGTCGTTGGTCACCACGACCACCGACCGGCTCTGGGGAAGGCGTCGCACCTCGTCGCGGATCACGTCGTCGGCGGTGACACCGGTCGGCGAGTACGACACCCGCACCATGCGTCGGCGTGGCCGCATGAGCGCCGACGACCTCGGCGCCGTCGAACACCACCGAGATGTCGCTCCCGTACCGTCGGGCCACGTTCTCGAGTCCGTCGAGGAGCCGTCGACGCTGCTCGTCGAGCGTGTCGGTCGGCCATCCCAGCTTGGCGACGTTGTAGCCGTCGACGAGCACCGCTGCGTCGGACCGCAGCAGGAACTCGGCCGCCGTCCGCGAGGTCGCGATCACGCCGCCGGGAAGCGGCAACGGGCGGCGACGATCCCGAGGGGCCGACGACGCGTCGGTGTCGGCCGACGGGCCGAGCATCGCGACCATCGCGTCGATTCGATCGGCAACGGCACGCGCCTCCCGGGCGGTGGCAGTCGAGTTCGGCGAACTGCCGTTCATCGACGACCGGCGACGGTTCGACGGCAGCGATCGATCCGGACGAGCCGGCCTCCGACTCGGCGAGCGCGGCGTCCAACTTCGACTGCGCAGTGCCGCTTCGCGGTCGCGGGCGTGTCGAGCCTCGTTGCGGACGTCCACGAGCTCCGAGCGCGACTCGTTCAGCTCGTCGAGTGCCTTGACGAGATCGGCGCGGAGTACATCGATCCCGGAGGTGAGCGAGTCGATCCGGAACTGCTGTTCGACGAGCGTCGGCCTGCGAGCGCACCGCCACCTGTTCGGCCGCCGCCCGTCGCTTGTCGGCACGGCGGAGTGACGCCCGCAGATCGGCGTCCTGCTCCTCGGCGTGACTGGGCCTCGATCAGCGCCTGGACGTCGGCCTCCCATCCGGCCGGCCGCTGCAGCCACAGCATGCCGATCGGGTCGACCAGATCGGGGACCGCGCCGACGGCGATCCGGCGACGAAAGACGTCGTCGTGCTCGATCGCCCGCCGCAGCCGGCCGAGTGCGCCGGTCGGGATGCGAGCCACCCCGAACTGGGCGCGGAGTTCCTTGGGGAACGGCAACGAGCGCTTTCCCCGGTTGGCCTCCTCGGCGACGAGCACGGCGAACTCGATGGCCGAGCGCAGTGCTCGGTGCTCGATCTCGGGGCCGACGCCGGACATGGGCTCCATCGTACTTGACGTGCCCGGGCCGGCGAACACCCGTTCTTGACAGGGAACAGACGTTCGTGCTGTGATGCAGGGCATGACCTCCCGGCCGACCTCCCACGAGATCACCGGCGTGCTCGCCCAGCAGCGTTCCTTCGAGGACCTCGGCACGCCCTTGCACGACGTCGTCTTCTGCGTGATCGACCTCGAGACCACCGGCGGCAACCGCAACGAGGACTCGATCACCGAGGTCGGCGCAGTCAAGGTGCAGGGCGGCCGATGCCTCGGCACGTTCCAGACCCTGGTGAACCCCGGCCGGGCCATCCCACCGCAGATCACCGTGCTCACGGGGCTCTCCGATGCGTTGGTGGCGAACGCGCCGCGGATCGGAGCCGTGCTGCCGTCACTGATCGAGTTCGTCGGCGACGCGGTCATCGTCGGCCACAACGTCGGCTTCGACATCGGCTTCCTGCGAGCTGCCTGCGAGCGCCACGATCGGCCACCGATCGGTGCGACCGCCGACGGCCGCGTCATCGACACCGTCTCGCTCGCACGGCGCCTGGTTCGTGACGAAGTGCCGGATTGCCGTCTGGGAACACTCGCGTCCCGCTTCCGCCTCGACCACCGACCGAGCCATCGTGCCCTCGACGACGCGCTCGCCACCGCCGATCTGCTCCACCTCCTGATCGAACGGGCGTCGGGCCTCGGTGTCCTCGGCCTCGACGATCTCGTCGCGCTGGCCAAGCTCGCGGGTCACCCGCAGGCCGCGAAGCTCAAGATGACCGCCGACCTCCCGAGGACTCCCGGGGTCTACATGTTCCGGGGCCAGCGCGATGACGTGTTGTACGTCGGCAAGGCGACGAACCTGCGCCAGCGGGTGCGGTCCTACTTCGGCAGCGACGACCGCCGCAAGGTCGGCCCGATGCTGCGCGAAACGCAGTCCGTCGTGCACCTGGATCTCCCGGATGCCCTGACCGCCGAAGTGATCGAGCATCGACTGATCGCCCGGCTCCTCCCCCGGTACAACCGCGCCGGAACCCGGGTCGATCGCTACTGCTACGTCCGCCTCGACGTGGAGTCCGCGTGGCCTCGCTTGTCGCTCGTGAAGAACCAGTCGCCGACCGGCGTGCACCTCGGGCCGCTGCCGTCACGCACCATGGCGAACCTGGTCGTCGAGGCGATCCAGACCGCCGTTCCGCTGCGGCGCTGCTCCGCCCGGCTGTCCAGGACGTTCGTCGCTGCGCCCGACGCAACCATGTGCAGCGCCGCGCAGCTCGGAGTCGCCCACTGCCCGTGCTCGGGCACCGTCGACGCCGCCGAGTACGCCGCTGCGGTCGAACTGGCCCGTCAGGCCCTGACCGGAGAGCCCCATCGGGTGGTCGATCTGCTCCAGCACAAGATGATGCAGCTCGCGCACCAGCAACGATTCGAAGAGGCGGCCTCGACGAGGGATCGGCTGACGGCACTGATCGGCGCCAATCGGCGTTGGCAACTCGTCGAGGCGCTCCGGCGGGCGGAACGGGCCGAAGTGACCGACGGCGAGTCCACGTGGACCATCGAACGCGCCCAGCTGGTCGATGCGATCAAGGTGGGCCAGGTCGGTCGGGCACTCCCGGTGCCGCCGGCCGAGCCGGGCGCCACGCAGGCCCTGACGCGCCATCAGATCGACGAGGCGCTGTGCCTTGCCCGATTCTGCGACAAACGCTCCGACCGGCTCCAGGTTCGCTGCAGCGGTGACTGGACGTTTCCGGTCAGTGACCGGCTTCCGCAGCTTCCTGGGCTTGGGAGACCCTGATCAACGCGTCGAGGCTGGCCTGGGCGTGGCCGGCATCGATGGCGGCCGCCGCCATCTCGATTCCGACGCCGACATCGTCCGCACGTCCGGCCACGACCAGGCCTGCTCCGGCATTGAGGAGCACGATGTCGCGGTGCGGACCCGTCTCGCCGGTCAACACCCGCCTGACGGCCAGGGCATTCTCCTCGGGGGTGCCGCCCCGGAGGTCGTCGGCAGTTGCCGGAGCCAGCCCGAAGTCGGCTGGGTCGATCGAGAACTCCGTGATGGTCCCCTCGGAGAGCGCAAGCACCCGCGACGACGCCCGTGGTGGTGAGTTCGTCCATGCCGTTGCCGTGCACCACCCAGGCATGGGTCAGACCCTGACGTTCGAGGGTCTCGATCATCGGTTCCGCGAACTGGGGGTCGGCGACGCCGATCAGCTGACGCTTCACCCGACCCGGGTTCGCCATCGGGCCGAGCAGGTTGAACGTGGTGGGAATGCCCAGCTCCCGGCGGGGCGGGCCGGTGAACCGGAACGCCGGATGGAACATCGGAGCGAAACAGAACCCGATGCCGGCTTCGCGCACGCACGCCGCAACGCCGTCGGCGTGCAACTCGATGGCGACTCCGAGCAGTTCGAGGACGTCCGCGCTGCCGCACTTCGAAGACGCCGAGCGATTGCCATGCTTGCAGATGGGAGCTCCGGCGCCCGCCACGACCAGCGCTGCCATCATCGACACGTTGACCGAGTGCGATCCGTCACCCCCGGTCCCCACGATGTCGAGGCAGTTCGACCGTTCGTCATCGGTGAGCGGCACGAATGTCGCCTCGTGCAACGTCGCCTCCAGCAGGCCGGCGAGTTCGTCGACGCTCTCGCCCTTGACCCGCATGGCAACGAGAAAGCCACCGATCTGAGCCGCCGTCGCATCACCGCGCAGGATGGTTGTCATCACGGACCCCGCCGTCGCCGAGTCGAGATCGCCGCCGGCGACCAGCGTCGACATCACGGTTGGCCAGTCGTGGAACGGTTCGCGGCTCGACATGGGCCGCAGCGTAGGTGTCGCGTCCTGCGTCAGTGAAGTGTGTTCAGGACACGCGACGGCGCTGGCGGATCATCCGCCGACGGTCACGTTCCGTCGCCCCACCCCACACGCCGGCCTTCTCACGCACCGACAGTGCGTGGTCGAGACACGAGTCCTGGACCTGACATCCGGAACAGACGGCCTTGGCGATCTCGGCGCCCTCGTCGTCATCGGGGTAGAACATCGACGCGTCGAGGCCCCGACACGCTCCGAGATCCCACCATTTCAGTTCCTGTAGTGACACAGCGACTCGATTCCCCACGACGATTGTCGACCAGAATCTAGAACGCCTCCGTCCGCCGCGCCAGTGAAATTCATGTTTCGGGCCAGGTCAGCGGACCGGCGACCGGCACTCGGGCGACGCAGCCGTCAGTCGTCCGCCAGGCCGTAGGCCCGGGCGAGGATCTGCAGCGGATGCCGGGCGGTGCGACCGGTCTGTTCGACGATGGCGGTGTTCGCGAGATGACAGTCGCCCGCGACGACGGTGCCGCCGGCCTCGTCGATCCGGTCGCCGAGTTGCCTGGCGATCGGGATCGAGATGTCCTCGTTCCCGGCGCGGAGACCCCACATGCCATCGGTGCCCGAGCACTGCTCCACGACCGTGACCTCGGCGCCGGTGAGCGCGAGGAGGTCTCCACTCGCCGGCCCGATCCTCTGTGCGCGCAGGTGGCACGGGGCGTGGTAGGTGACCGAGGCGAAGCACTCGCCCGGGAACTCGACGTCGAGCGACGTGTCATCGTGCATCCGCATCAGGTACTCGCAGGCGTCGTAGGTGTTCGCCGCGACGAGTTCGGCATCGGGTCCGGCGACGTACACCGCGTAGTCGTGCTTCACGACCGCGCTGCAGGTCGGCTGGGGCACCACGATGTCGGTGCCGGCACGGATCTCGGCGGCCAACACCCGGACGTTCTTCTCGGCGACCTTCGTGAACTGCTCCACGTCACCGGCGTGCAGCCACGGCGCGCCGCAGCAACCTGCGGCGCTGACCGTGCACTCGATGTCGTTGTGCTCGTAGACCCTCACGAGATCCTTGCCGATGTCCGGCTCCTGGTACTCGACGACGCAGGTCGGGTACACCGTGACCCGTGCCCGTGACGTCGGGGCGCCGGACGTCGTCGGCGGACGCTGCGCGAACCAGGTCGAGAACCGCTGTCTGGCATATGGCGGCAGCAGCCGGACGGCGGAGACACCGGTGACCCGTGCGGTCAGCTTGCGCAGCGACGACCCCGACGGCGAGCGGGCGATCCGGTTGACGATCCGGTTGGTCGACGACCCGATGATCGGGCCGATGATCGGGGTGGTCGACGTGGCCAGCTTTCCGAGCCGGTCGGTGTGGTTGAGCATCCGGGTCGTTGCCGACCCACGGGTCGAGGCGATGCCCTCGGCGTGCTGCATCGCCTTGGCCCGCAGCATCAGTCTCGGGAAGTCCACGGACGAGTCGTCGGGCTCGGCGAGGTAGGGACAGTCGAGCGAACAGAGCGTGCACTGGAAACACTGGTCGACGACCTGATCCTGCTCGAACGGGGTCATCCGCCCGGCGTCGTGATCGGCGTGCCGGCCGACGAACTCGAACAAGGTCGGGAACGAGCCGCACAGGTCGACGCACCGCTGGCAGCCGTGGCAGATGTCGAAGACCCGGCTCAGCTCGTTGCGGACATCGGCCTGATCCAGGTACATCGGATGGGTCGGGTCGGAGGTGACGGTCATGCCTCAGCTGATCGCTTCGAGGCCGTCGGTGAAGCGCACCGCGTGGCTCTCCTCGTCGCGGGCGACGGACTCGAACCAGTCGGCGATGTCGTCGAAGCCCTCGTCGCGGGCGATCCTCGCGTACGTCGGGTACCGCTGCGTGGCGTCGTCGATCTCACCGGCGATGGCGACTCGGAGGTTCTCGTCGGTCGCCCCGATGGGCTCGCCGGAGACGGGATCGCCGACATCGACGAGGTACTCGAGGTGGCCGAACGCGTGACTCGTCTCACCCTCCGCGACGGCCCGGAACACCGCCGCGATCTCCGGACGGCCCTCGATGTCGGCCTGCTGGGCGAACCACAGGTAGCGGCGGTTGGCCTCGCTCTCATGGGTGAACGCGGCCTTGAGGTTCTCGTGGGTGTTCGTGCCGCTCAGTTCGGCCATGCAGGTACATCTCCCCGGACTCGGATGTCGGCCGCCAGCCTACGGGCGACCGACGACGACGCCAGCGAGCGGCACTTCGGGGCCTGAATGTCGGGGCCGACCGCGGATCTCCTAGCATCGACGCATGTCGACTCCGAGGCGCCCGTTCGATCGCTCGGCGATGCTCGACGCGCTACGCGCCGCCGACACCGGGCCCGACAGCACCGAGACCGACGCATTCGACGTACTCGTGATCGGCGGCGGCATCACGGGGGTCGGTGTCGCCCTCGACGCCGCGGCGAGAGGGCTGCGCACGGCGCTGGTCGAGCGTGACGACTTCGCGAGCGGCACGTCGTCGAAGAGCTCCAAGATGGTGCACGGCGGCTTGCGGTATCTGCAGAACGGCGACGTCCGGCTGGTGTACGAAGCGCTCCGGGAACGGCGGCGCCTGATGCGCAACGCCCCGCATCTCGTGGAGGTGCTGCCGTTCATGATCCCGATCCTGACCAAGGACGGTGTCGTCTCGAAGAAGGTCGCGAAGGCGCTCGGGTCGGCCATGTGGATGTACGACCTCACGGGCGGCTGGCGGATCGGCAAGCTGCATCGGCGGGTCTCGGGCGAGCAGGCGGCCCGCCACTTCCCCACCACCCACCTGTCGAAGCTGAGCGCCGGCTACCTGTACTACGACGCCGGCGCGGATGACGCCCGCTTGACGCTGACCGTCGCTCGCACCGCTGCCGAGCGGGGTGCCGTCGTCGTGAACCGCTGCGGCGTGATCGGCGTGACGAAGGACGAATCCGGCAACGCGAACGGGGCGGTCGTCGAAGCCGACGGTGAGCAGATCACGGTGCGCGCCCGATGCGTCGTCAACGCGGCCGGCGTGTGGGCCGACGAGGTCCGAGCCCTCGACGAAGGCGTGAACCCTGCATCGATCCGGCCGGCGAAGGGTGTCCACGTGACGATCCCGTGGGAGAAGGTGCGCAACGACATCGCGGTCATCATCCCCGTGCGCGCCGACAAGCGCAGCCTGTTCCTCGTGCCGTGGGGCGAGTTGCCCGACGGGACGTTCCGTCACGTCTATGTCGGCACCACCGACACCGACGCCGACGCCCCCCTCGATGACCCGCAGTGCGACGGCGACGACATCGACTACGTGCTGACCGCACTGAACGAGGCACTGACCGAGACGGTGACCGCGCGACGACATCACGGGCGTCTGGGCCGGGCTATCGACCGCTGGTGAAGGCGGCCTCGGCGGATGGCGGAGCCGATGGCTCGGAGCGTCGGACAAGACCGCGGATCTGTCCCGTCAGCACCAGGTGGCCGTCAGTGACGCCGGTGTCGTCCGGGTCAACGGTGGCAAGCTCACGACCTACCGGGAGATGGCCGAGGACACCGTCGATGTGGTCGTTCGTCGGCTCGAGGCGCCGCTGCGGGCGCGCCGTTCACCGACGAAGCGACTGGCACTGTTCGGAGCCGGCAAGGCGCAGGCTCACCCACGCGGCAGTGTCGGCGCCCATCTCCACCATCGCTACGGAACGGCGGCCGACGAGGTACGGGCGCTCATCGCCTTCCGGCCCGATCTCGCCGAGCCGCTCGTCGACGGCCAGCCCTACCTCCGCGCCGAGGCCGTGTACGCCGCCCGCAGCGAGATGGTGTCCACGCTCGACGACGTGCTCGTTCGGCGCACGCGAGCTCATCTCTTCGATCGCCAGGCGACCCTCGCCGCCGCCCCAGCCGTTGCAGCACTGATCGCACCCGAGCTCGGTTGGGACGACGCCGAGACCGAGCGCCAGGTCGAGCGGTATCGCGAACTCTGCCGCGCCGAGACGGCCGCTGCCCGATCCGCTGCCCCGTCATCCGCCTCGTCACGCCTCGTCAACTGCCGCCGAAGGAGCACCCGTTGCCCACCTCGCCAACGCCACCGATTGAGCTCAACGGAAGCGACGCGCACTTCGCCGGCCCGGTCGTCGAGGTGCCCGACGAGGCGATCCGTGCCCTCGGCCAGGATCTGCGAGCTGGTGGACTCCGGCGATGCCCTCGCCGAAGGCAGCCGCGACTGGTGGCCGTTGGCGTTGCACTGGGCGCTGGCCGGCGAGGTCCCCCAACTCGCCGAGGTGGTCGTGCGGCCGACGACGACCGACGAGGTCGTCAAGGTGGCGCAGGTCTGCAACAACGGCCGGCTCCCGTTGACCGTGACGGGTGGTCGCAGCGGTGTGTGCGGTGCGGCGACTCCGGTGTTCGGGGGCGTCGTGTTGGATGCGACCGGTCTGGCCGGCGTGGTGTCCATCGACGAGGTGTCCGGCATCGTCGAGGTGCTGCCCGGCACGTTCGGCCCCGACCTCGAAGACGCGCTGCGCGCCGTGGGTCTGTCGGTCGGCCACTTCCCGCAGAGTTTCGATCTCGCGACCGTCGGTGGCTGGGTCGGATCCCGAGGAGCCGGGCAGTACTCGACCCGCTACGGCAAGATCGAGGACATGGTCGTCGGGCTCGAGGTGGTGCTCGCCGATGGCTCGGTGATCCGCACCGGAGGTGCGCCCGCAGCCGCGGCCGGTCCCGATCTCACCCAGCTGTTCGTCGGGTCCGAAGGCACGCTCGGCGTCATCACACGGGTCTGGCTGCGCACCCACCCACTCCCGGCCACGGAACGACGGGCGGCCTACTCGTTCGCGTCCTTCGCCGACGGGATCGAGGCCTGTCGACGGGTCCTGCAGTCGGGGGGCACGCCGGCCGTCCTGCGTCTCTACGACGCACCCGAGTCCCAGCGCGGCCAGGGCGGCGACGGCTCCGAGTGCATCCTGCTGGTGCTCGACGAGGGCGACGGCGGCATCGTCGACGCGACGATGTCGCTGGTCGAGCGGGCCTGCCTCGACGTGGGGGCCGGCCCGGCCGACGTCGGCCTCGTCGACAGGTGGCTCGGCCATCGCAACGACACCTCTGCGCTGCAAGGCCTCACCCGCAAGGGGTTCGTCGTCGACACGATGGAGATCGCCGCGTCGTGGTCGAAGCTCGGTGACCTGTTCGACGATGTCCGCGCCGCGATGATGGCCGTGCCCCACGCCAGAGCTGCGACCTGCCACCTCTCGCACAGCTACTCCGACGGCGCCTGCCTGTACTTCACCTTCGCCGCCACTCCCCCGGCCGACGAGATCGAGTCGACCTACATCGCACTGTGGGATGCCGGCCAGCGAGCCGTGCTCGAGGGCGGCGGGAACCTGTCCCACCATCACGGGGTGGGCATCAACCGCGGACGCTTCATGGCCGAGGCCCTCGGCCCCGGGCACCGCGTGCTGATCGGGCTCAAGTCGGCGTTGGATCCGAACGGCATCATGAACCCCGGCAAGCTCGGCCTGCCCACGCCGTTCGGACCGGTGCCCTGGCCATGAGCGCATCCAGCAGCCGGTGGGACATCGATGCGATCCGTACGGGGATCGGGGTCTGCCTGATCCTCGCGATCCCGCTGACGCTCATCGCCGGGTTCCTCGACTCCGACGACTCGAGTCTCAACGCGCTGTTCTTCTTCGGCGCGATGTTCGGGTTCGTGCTCGGGTCGGGGTGTGCGGCGTGGGTCCAGCGACGCGGCACACCGCTGAGCCACGGGATCCTGACCGCGATCATCGCCTATGTGGGGGCGCAAGCGGTCTTCATCACGATCCGCCTGCTCCGCGGTGAGACGGTCAACTGGTTCGGCGTCTTCTTCACGCTGTCCCTGGTGATGCTGGCCGGGCTCTTCGGCGGACTGCTGGGAAGCTTCCTGCAGTCGCGCGGCGTCGTGCCGTCGAGTCGGAGGGTGCAGCAGTGACGGAGATCTCGCGCAAGAACATCCTGGTGATCGACGTGGGCACGACCGGGCTCCGGGCTGCGATCGTGGACGAGCGACTCGCGGTCCGCGCCTACGAGTACCGATCGTGCCCGCCGCGCACACCGGCGCCGGGTCTGGCCGAGTTCGACGGCGCCGACATGGCCGCGAAGCTGCTCGATGCCGCTCGCACCGTCATGGCGACGGTCGGCGAGCCGATCGCGGCGGTGGGCATCACGAATCAGCGCGCCAGCGTGTTGATGTGGGACCGTACGACCGGCGAACCGCTCGGGCCGGGCCTCGGATGGCAGGACCTGCGGACCGTGGGCGACTGCATCGTCGCCAAGATCGAGCACGGCTGGGCGCTGGCCCCGAATCAGTCGGTGACCAAGGCGGGGTGGCTGATGGCCAACACTCCTGACCTCGACGGACGCGACATCTGCATCGGAACGATCGATTCGTGGGTCGCGTGGACGCTGAGCGACGGTGCGCTCCACATCAGCGACCAGACGAACGCGTCGGCGACCACGAACGGGCTCCGGCTCGTCGACGGGTCCGCGTGGAACGAGGAGATCTGTGCGGCGTTCGGTGTGCCCGTGTCGGCACTTCCGACCGTGGTCGACTCCGTCGGGGTGTGCGGGTTCGCCTCCGCGCTCCCCGGCGCCCCGCCGATCGCCGGGATGCTCGGCGATCAGCAGGCCTCGCTGGTCGGACAGAGCTGCATCCGGCCCGGTCGGGCCAAGATCACCTTCGGCAGCGGCGGCATGCTCGACGTGTGCACCGACCTCCCGACCCCCGACGGCGCGAGAAGGTACGCCTCCGGGACCTACCCCCTGCCGCTGTGGTCGATCGGGGGTCGCCTGACCTGGGGCGTCGAGGGGATCATGCTCTCGGCGGGCACGAACGTCGAGTGGTTGTGCGACGACCTCGGTCTGATCTCCGAGCCGGCGGAGAGCCATGACGTCGCCAGCCGATGCGACGACGCCGGCGGCGTGGTCTACGTGCCGGCACTGATGGGCCTGGGCACTCCCCGATGGGACTACGGGGCGCGGGGCGCGCTGCTCGGCCTCACCAGAGGCTCCGGGCGTGAACACGTCGTGCGCGCCGTGCTGGAAGGGATCGCCCACCGAGGTGCCGATCTGCTCGATGCGGCGCAAGCGGACAGCGGCATCGACGCCCACACCGTGCGGATCGATGGCGGCATGAGCAGGAATCCGACGTTCGTGCAGGCGTTGGCCGACGCCGCCGACCGCCCGATCGAGGTGTCGCCCATTGCCGAGTCCACGATGATCGGCGCCGCGTTCATGGCCGGCCTCGGGGTCGGGATCTGGGACGATCTCCACGATCTCGACGAGTTGTGGTCGCCGGCACGAGTCGTCGAACCCCGGCCCGCCTACGACCACGACGGCCAGCGGGCTCGTTGGGCGGAGGCGCTCGATCGTGCCGCCGGTTGGTACCCCGATCTGTCGGCGCTCGACTTCTGAGCGATCACCCGATGGACCCCTCGCGCAGCCTAGAATTGCCCGGATGCCCTCCCAGAGGGAAGGCTGTAGGACGCATGACCTCGAAAGGACACTCCCTCGTGGACCTCCCATCCGCTGAGACCGCCTCGTCGCGGCGCAGCCTCATCAGTGCGCTCGGTGTCGCCGGCCTCGCCAGCGTGGCCGCCGTCGCCGTGGCCCGACCCGCGTCCGCCGCTCCGGCGCCGGCCCCGGTGCCGTTCAGCCCGACCGACCGGGACAAGAAGCTCCTCGGTCAGGCGCTGCAGATCGAGCTCGCCGCCAAGCTGCTGTATGCCGACGCCGTGGCGTCCGGGCTGCCCGACGATGCCGTCGAGGTCGCCGCCGTGTTCGGCGACAACCACGAGGCCTACGCCGACCAGTTCGCGGCGATCACCGGGATCTCGGCCAACACGTTCGACAAGAAGTTCTACGAGGCCAACAAGGACGCCTTCGCCTCCGGCAACATCGACGAGTTCACCGCCGCCGCGTGGGAGCTGGAGAACAACTTCGCAGCGACCTACACCGACCTGTTCGACAAGCTCGAGGCCACCCAGACCCAGACCGTGATCTCCTCGATCGTGGTCATCAACGGCCGGATGGCGACGGTGCTGGCCGACCTCGCCCGGCTGTCCGACGACTTCGACGTCCTGTTCGAGCCGCCCGTCGAGATCCTCACGCTTCCGGAGGTGACGGCATGAGCATCGACGATTCACTCCGCGAACGCACGAGTCGATCGCCGTCAGGCGTTCAAGATCGGTGGCCTCACGGTGTCGCTTCGCCGCGATCGTGGCGGCATGCGGGACCACCACGGGCAACGAGACCCCGGGACGCGTCGGGTACGCCCCGCCGATCACCGATCCTGCCCGAGTACGACGTCGATGATGCGGTCCTGCTGCGCACGGCATCATCGCTCGAGGAGACGATCATCTCCGTCTACGGACGGCTCCTCGAGTCCGGGTCGCTCAGCGCTCCGATCCAGGCGCTCACCGAACGCCTCATCGACAACCATCAGGACGTCGCCGACCAGATGGCGGCACTCACCGACGCCGAGGGCGGCGTGCCGTGGGAGTGCACCAACCCGTGGCTCGACAATCGGTTGATCGAGCCGGTCTTCCAGGCGATCGAGATCAGCGACAACCCCGAACGTGACGTCCTGTACTTCGCCGTGGCGCTCGAGAACCTGGCCGCATCGACGCACCAGGTGAACTCCGTGGAACTGTCCGCGCCGGAGGCGAAGGTGGCCTCACTGGAAGCCGCGACCCAGGCGTCGAGGCAGTCCGCCGCCCTCGTGGCGCTCGCCCGCGGGCCCGAGGGGTACATCAGCCCGGAGGTCATCGGCGAAGGCGTGCCGACCGACCCCGAAGGTGTCCCCTACCAGTACTCGATCACGAGCCGGTTCGGCAGCGTCGGCCAGGCCGAACTGACCGTCGGCCCGCCGGACGAGAACGGTGTCCGCGAGTCGTTCACCCTGCAGACCCCGGCCGAGAACTCCTTCGTCTACAACGAGCTCGAACCCAGCTGCTGACTCCTCGCGACTGACGCCCTACACTGGCCCGGCAATGGTGAGGTGGCCGGGTGACCGCGGCGGTGCGTGCTGCATCGTCGAGGAAAGTCGGGACTCCGAAGGGCAGGGTGCTGGCGAGAGCCAGGTCGGGGCGACCTGACGGAACAGTGCAACAGAGAACAGACCGCCGATGGACCGGTCCGCTCCGGCGGGCGGGTCACAGGTGAGGGTGAAACGGTGCGGTAAGAGCGCACCAGCGGCGACGGCGACGTCGCCGGCTCGGTAAACCCCACCCGGAGCAAGGCCGAGCAGAGGGGCGAACGGCCCGTTCGTCCGTGACGTCGCAAGGCGCCGCGGGCACCCTCGGGTAGGCCGCACAGATGGATGGTCACCGGGCGAGCCGGGCAACCGGATCGCTCACAGAATCCCGCTTACAGGCCACCTCACCGTTGCCACCACCACTGAGCAGGGACTAGCGCCGAGGTCAATCCCGCACGCGACAGAGTCTCCCTCGGTCCCGATCGATCACCGGCCGGGAGATCCGGCAGTCGGCGTGGTTGAGATGACCCACCACGGGGTATGCAAAACTGGCGATTCGGGAGTCTCCCGACGTCAGTCGCTGGAGGATTGAGATGAGGACTCGGCCAAGATCGTCCTACGAACGGACGGCCAAGAGCCTCGTGGCCCTCATTGGTGTGGCGACCTGGGCGGTGGCTTTTACTCGTGCTTGGTGCACACGGGCACACGTAACGGTGCCGAAACCGCGGCCGCAGGCTCGACGATCGATCGCGACGACGAACGCGAAATCGGTCGCAGGTGCCGGAATCGCACCGTGATCAATTGTCCCGACGACCGGATACCCGTCGGGGAGCGCCCTCAGTTCAACTGAGACCGGCACGTCCGTCGCCCCGGAAAATGATTCAGAGCTCGTCACCAGGAGTGAATCGCCTCCGGCGATCCCGGTCACCTGGTCGGATGTCAGCGATTCCTGGTCCGGTCACAATGGTGACGGAAATCCTGCCCCGTACCGCATCACCGCCGCCGACCGCGGTGACCGAGCAGCGTACGACTCCAGTTTCGACCCTCGCTCCCTCGACCACACCGGGTAGCCGGCGTCATCACCTCCGACGCTCCCGAGCACCACGGTCCCAGCCGCTCCGGACACGACGGCGGCGACCGTTCCACCCACCACTTCCCAGCCCGAGCCCGTACCGACAACACCCACGCCCACCTCGCCGGCCGTAACCCGGCGGCCCCGGGCGGGTTGACCGGGCGCCGCCCGGGCATGCCCGCAAGTCGGCGGACGATGCTGCGAGCGACGATGACGACGATGCTGCGGGCGCCGACGCCACGAGGAGTCGTTTGCCGGGGTGCCGCCCGGGCTACCGGGCAAGTGACGACGTCCCGGCACCCCACCGTCTGGGTGAGGGGAACGCGTTCCTCCGGCGTCAGACACCGTGGGCGACGTTCGCGGGTCGACCCCCAGGTGTCCCAGTACGTCAGATCGGCGGCGGGGAGCCGATGCGCGGGCTTGAAGTCGTCGCCGGTGTAGTAGGCGACGGGGAGCAACGCCGCTTGGGTCCAGTCCTTCGGGATACCCAACAGTTCGCTCACTTCGTCGTGGTAGAAGAGGTGGATCGTCGTCCAGGCGGATCCGAGCGCCCCGGGCGCGTGCGGCGAGCATGAAACTCCAGGCGGCGGGAAGTATCGAGCCGTACGTCGATGCCTGCGCCACGATCATCGGCACCTGCTCCATGCGGCCGTGCACGCAGGGGATCACGAAGACCGGCACCTCCTCGAGGCACCCGGCCAGGTACGCCGCCGAGTCCATCACCCGCTCCGTCGCCGGGATCCGAGGATCACCCTCGGGCAGCGGCGGCGGGTACCCGGAGCCCGTCATCGCCTCCCCGGCCTGGCGATAGAAGTCCGCGATCGTGCGGCGCTTGTCGGCATCGGTCACCACCACGAACGACCAGTTCTGTTGGTTCGTCCCCGTCGGCGACTGCATGGCGATGTCGATGCACTCCATGATCAGCTCGGGTTCGACCGGGCGCGTCAGATCGAGGCGCTTGCGCACCGAACGAGTGGTGGTCAGCAGTTTGTCGGCAGCGGCGCGATCAATGGTCATTCCGACACCGTAACCAGGCCCAATCGCCCGACGGGGCCGCGGCGGTGGTAGCTCGCGGACTCGGTTCGCCGCGGAGTCGTTCGTTCTGCGCCGTCGCTCGGTTGGCGGTCGACGGTGGATGCCGCTCCAGTGGACGGTGCCGTCGGGTCGGGTCCAGGTGGTGACCCGATCCGGGGTCATGGTGAGGGTCCAGCCGCCTTCGTGCACCAGGTGGTGGTGTCTCTCGCAGAGCGGGATGAGGTTGTCGATGTCGGTCGGGCCGGTGTGTCTCCACCACCACTTCACGTGGTGGGCGGTGCACGCCGAGAACGCCACCGTGCAGTCGGGATGCGCACAGGTGCGGTACATGGTGCGCAAGGCCCGGCGCTGGTTCGCGGTTGGCGGTACGGATCGAGCGTCCCATGTCCAACGGCACTCCGTCTGTACCCAACACGACGGGGATGATCTCGGCGTCACAACACAGTCGCCGCACCGTCGACACCGGCAACACGATCCCGTCTTCGGTTTCGCAGACGCTGTGCTCGTGGCAGCCCGTGCGACGAGGGTGCGGTAGTCGGTCAGAATCGTGATCTCCGGCACCCGCAACCCGCTGGCGACATCGTCGACCTTGCCGGCCGCAATCGCAGTGGCATTGCTGCTGGCGGCTTCTGCCGTTCGGCGGGTCACACCGTTGGCGACCGCCGCGATGAACGCGTTGACCTTCAATTGGCTCCAGGGGGTGCCGGCGTTGCCGTCGACACGCCGCAGGCGGGCCAGTTGCGCATCGATTGCGCTGGACAGTGCGGCGTCGCGGATCGGGATCCAGTTCGACGTGGGTGTGGCACATGCCGGTCACCTTGTCCACCCAACGCCTGACGCTCGACCGCGCACGCTGGCGATCCAGCTCGTCCGCGTCCGACCCGCCCTTCGTCGCCACCAGATGCCGTGAGAGTTCGCGGCAGTGTCGAGCGAACGTGTCGACCGACTCGTTGACCGCGGCATCGAGGAGTTCCGGTGCAGCGGCGACGAACTCGGCGCGGGTGACGTCGTCGAGGTCACGGATCGCAGCAGCGACGCCATCTACATGACCAGCCGAGATCCGTACCGTCGACCAATGCGTCTTCGAAGGAGTCGAGTTGATCGCACACCACGTCGCGGTCGGTGACCTTCGGCGGCGTCCCTGCCGGAGCGTTGCCCGTTGCGGGCGAACATCGATGTGACCGGTTCCGATCGGCCGGCTTCGGCAAGTTGCGCGGGTTCGACGTGCGCAGCGCACCTCGTAGCCGTCGAGCCATGCCCGCAGCTTGCTCGCTGCGGAGACCAGTTCGGCGATCTCATCGCGGTCAGCGCACGCCGGATCAGTATCGAGGAGCCGATCGAGTTCGGCTCGAACACCGCAACCCGGTGGGGCCAGGACTGCGTGATCCATGTTCACCTCCATTGTTCGCAATTCAACAAACGGGGAGGGAGTCGGTACGAGAATCACTACCAGACCGATCCCACAAAAATACACCGCACGCAGGTACTACGCGGAAGAAAACGGGGGGGTTCCTCGCCACGGCGACGGTGCGCGCCGCATCGGCCCGTCGGTAACGCTCGGTCCGCTGCATCTCGATGGGACCCTCCGCTGCGATTTCGCGCTCCAGCGGCGGCGTACGTTCGGCCGATGACCTCGACGCCTGTCACATTGGACGATGTCACCTCGACGTGGCTGTCCGACGCCCTGGGAGTTCCGATCACCTCGATCGACGTGCATCCGATTGCCGCCGGCGAGGGCTTCATGGGCCAACTCGCCCGCGTCACGCTCGACTCCCCGACCCGGACGCCCCTGGCTCGGTGATCGTGAAGCTCCCGACCGCCGACCCCGGCGGTCGCATGATCGGTGAGATGTCACGGGTGTGGGAACGTGAGCACCGCTTCTACAGCGAACTCGCACCCCACATGGACGTGTGGATTCCGACCGCTCTCGTGAACATCGCCGATCCGCCGTGTCTCGTGCTCGAGGATCTGGCCCCGGCCGTTGCCGGCGACCACGTCGCCGGCGCCACGCTCGACCAGGCCGAACGTGCCATCGACACGCTCGCCCGGTTCCACGCCACCTGGTTCGAGCAGCCCGCGACTTGCGCGAGTTGGACTGGATGCCGGGCGTCGACGATCCGCAGATCCTCACCATCGGCCCGATGTTCGACATCGGCTGGCCGATGTTCCTGGAGCGATTCGGCGACGCACTCCCGCAGCGGTGCCTGCGCTGGTGCGAGCAGTTCATCCCGGACATCCCCGACTGGGTTGCCCGCCACTTCGACGATCCGATCACCCTCGTCCACGGCGACTTCCGCCTCGACAACCTGTTCTTCGCCGACGACGGCTCGGTCGCCGTCATCGACTGGCAGCTCTCGATGCGTGCCCCCGGACAGACCGACCTCGTGTACTTCTCCGCGAACAACCTCACCGTACCGATGCGCCGCGAGCACGAGCAGGCCCTGATCGAACGGTACGTCACCGCGCTCCACGAGCCTCGGCGTCCCGAGCGACGCCGTCACGCTTCGACAACGTGTGGCAGGGCTACCGCGAGGGCATCATGTTCTACGCCGCGTCGTTCGGGGCCAGCCTGCTCACGATCGACCCGGCGAACGACCGGGGCGTCGCGCTGTTCGAGGCCCTGGTCCACCGCACGTTCACTGCGCTCGACGACCTCGACGTCGGTGCCGATTTCGGTTACGACTCAGGCTCCTGATCGAAGCGACCCGACGCCACCCGTCGCGGTCACTCGACGGTGCCGCGGTGTCGAAGTAATCGGCGGCGTACGTCACCCAGCCATCGGCGAACCGCCGGACGCTCGTGCCCCGCAACGACCCTTGCACCCACTCCTGCACCGCAGCCGTCCCGTTGAACAGCAGCGGTCCGATCGGTTCGACTCCGACGCCACCGAGGCGCGGCGACCGCCCCGACACACCGGCCCGGATCGCCTCCTGGCCGGCGAGTTCACCGACCAGCGGATCGATGTACAGCGAGTCGGTCGGATGGAACAACGAGCTGTTGCGCTCGACATCGGCAGCCGTCGTCGGGTCCGTCGAGCACCGCCAGCAACTCGTCGTGGCCCAGGCCGCTCGGCTGGTCCGTGCCAGCACCGTGCTCGACTGCCTGCGAAACCCACACGTCGCCCGGTCGGTCAACGCCGGAACGGTCGCCGTCTTGTCGACGGTCCAGTCGACGCGTGGCCACTCGGGCAGCGGCGCCGCCTCGATCGCCATCTCCGGCGGGGCGGCTGTCGAAACGGACCCGTGTCGTACACGTCGCAGGCCCAGGTGATCCACCCGTCCGCGTGACGCCGGACGCTCACTCCTCGTGACAGCGGGATCTTGTCGTCTCCCACGTTGGCGACCATCTGCCACTCGTCGAGCGAGGTCCCCTCGTCCTCGTCGTCGAAGATCACCTGTTCCGCCTTCGGAACGAACTCGACGAACTCGATCTCGGCCATCGCCGGAACGAGCCACGCCCGGATGGCTGCCTGACCGTAGTAGGCGCCGAAGATCGCGTCGAAGTAGATCGACCCCTCCGGCGCCATGAAGTCGGCCAGCATCGGGATGCCGAGCCGGTCGAGCCTCGGATCGCTGATCGCTGCGATCATGCCGGCGGCATCGAGACCCGGCGGCTGGAGGACCAGCCTCGAGACATCCATGGCAGCACCAGGTGGCCTGGCTGCGACCTCTGCGAGATACGTGTCGACGAATGACCCGGGTGTTGTGCGCACGTGATTCCCTTCCGGTGTGACTCGCCCCTGCGGCCACTGCTCGGCGGTGATCCTGACACACGACCGCCACGGTGATGCGATCGGCACCTTCGAGGTTCGACCTGCGCGAGCACGACCTTCGCACCTGCTAGAAACGTACGGCCGGCCGAGCCGGCGGCACGTCAGCGAGGGGGACTCCGTGACCGACACCACGAACGAACACACCTGGACGCCGCCGGGCCCCGGGCCCTGGCGACAGGATCGCGCTCACCTGCCCGCCGCGGTGACACCGCTCCTGCAGGAGAAGTACCCGGCGGGTTTCGCGCGCGGGCTTCGCCGAGGCGCTCGCGCCGTGGGGCATCCTGCTCGACACGCTGCAACTCGCCTACGTCAACGGCTTCTCGTACATCCAGCCGGTGCCGTTCGATGCACCGGGTCCCGATGGCCCGAAGAGCCCGGAGCAACTGGGCGCCGAGATCGGACGCCGGTCCGAACTCGCCGCAGCGGCGTTCGAGCAGCAGATCTGGCGTGGGATCCTGCATCGCTGGGACGACGACGTGAAGCCGGCAGCCATCGCGAAGCACCGTGCCGCTCGCCGACGTCGATCTGCCGTCGCTCTCCGACGAGGAACTCCGCTCCCACCTGCACGCTGTGCATCGAACACCTCGAGCGCGATGTGGTTCCAGCACCATCGCTTCAACGCTGCCGCCATGCTCCCGGTCGGCGACTTCATCCTCCACGCCATGCAGTGGACCGGCGCAGGACCCGGTGCCGATGTTCGCGGTGTTCGACGGCTGGTCTCCCGTGTCGGGCATCGTGCCCTCCCGAGCTGGCACCCGTGATCGACGCGGTGAATGCCGATGCCGCCGTCGAGGGCCTCCTCGACGGTGATGCGCCGGCCGAGGAGAGAATGGCTGCGCTGCCGTGCCCGCATCCCGGCGCTCGACGAGTACATGCGGGGCTCCGGATTCCGGCTCGCCGCCGGATTCGACCTCACCAATCCCACCATCGGCGAACGCCCCGACGTCGTGCTCGACCGCATCCGCGGCTGCCTCGACCATGACCCGGACTGCGGCCGAGCGCCGCGCGAGCAACCGTGGAAGCGGAGCTGCGCGAGGCCGTTCCCCGAGGACGACCGCGCCAACTTCGACGAACTCCTCGCAGAGGCCCGGCTCGTGTACCGACTCCGGGACGAACGCGGCCTCTACAGCGATGCCGCGGCCGTCGGCCTCCTGCGACTGGCACTGATCGAACTCGGTCGGCGGATGTTCGCCGCGGGGCGCATCAACTTCATGTACGACACGCTCGATCTCACGTCCGGCGAGATCGACGCGCTCCTCGACGGCGCCGCGACCCCGACCGCCGACGAACTGTCGGCACGGGTGGCAACCCGCAAGAGCATCAGCGCGCGGGCGCCCGGGATGCTCGGTCCCGCCTCCTCCGCCGCCGCCTCCCGTCGATGCGCTACCGCCCACGCTGGGCCGGGTGATGTCGGCACTCGGGTTCTACATCGAGGGCGTACTCGGCGACATCGAGACGCCGATGGGCGACGCCGACATGATCATCGGCGTCGGCGGCAGCGCCGGCGTGTTCGAGGGTCCTGCGCGCATCGTGCGGAACTTCGACGACCTCTTCGAGTTGGTCGAGGGCGAGGTCCTCGTCACGTCGGCGACCGGCGAGTCGTTCAACGCCTTCCTCACGCTCGTCGGCGCGATCGTCACCGACCACGGGAGCTTCGCTTCGCATGCAGCGATCATGGGACGCGAGATCGGCGTGCCGGCGGTCGTCGGCTGCGTCGACGCGACGCGCCGGATCGCAGACCGGCATGGTCGTACGTGTGGACGGCAAGGCGGGACCGTCACCGTGGTCGCCGCCGACGAGAGCCTGAGCCTGCCGGATTCGCCGGGACCGGTCGACGATCGGATGGCGACACCCCGATCGCGGTAGTACGGTGGACGCCGTTCCACCTACAAGGAGAGTCATGGCCATCGAACTTCCACCACTGCCGTACGCCGACGACGCGCTCGACCCGCACATCTCGGCACGCACGATCAGCTACCACTACGGCAAGCACCACGCCACCTACGTCGCCAACCTGAACGGGTTGATCGAAGGCACGCCGAACGCCGACAAGAGCCTCGAGGAGATCATCGCGGTCGCCGAGCCCGGCGGTCTCTTCAACAACGCCGCGCAGGTGTGGAACCACACGTTCTACTGGAACTCGATGACCCCGTCGGGTGGCGGTGACCCGTCCGGCGATCTCGCCGCCGCGATCGATGCCTCGTTCGGTTCGCGCGAGCGACTTCAAGCAGCAGCTCGTCGACAAGGCCAAGGGCAACTTCGGCTCCGGGCTGGACGTGGCTGATCAAGGACGGCGACGGCCTCGCGATCATGAACACCGACGACGCCGACACCCCGATCAAGCACGGCAAGACCCCGCTGCTCACGGTCGACGTCTGGGAGCACGCCTACTACCTCGACTACCAGAACGCCCGCCCGGCGTACCTGGAGACCTTCGTCGACAAGCTCCTGAACTGGGAGTTCGCCGCAGCCAACTTCGGCGCCTGAACTCACCTGCGATCGAGATCCCGTGCACCACTTGCACCGGGATCTCATCGCAGGTGCCGTGCTGCCAACCGGCAGAGCGCGGTCACGAACCCATCACCGTGATGAACGTTCACCGTGACGAAGACGGTCGTGCACGACGGAACATGTCCATTAGCAGCCATGCCATCGCTACCGTCCTCCATCGCCTACGAACGCCCTCCCGTGAAGATGACCCCGGTCAAGCTCACGCCCGTGAAGCCCACGCCGCCGCGGCAGACGCCGATCAAGCCGATTCGCGCCTGAGCACCGGGATCCGGCGTTCCGGTACACGCCTGCGATCCCCGACAGCACTAGGTTGCCCCGTGACATGGGGGTGTCCTACAGCGGCCGCGGAGTTGCAGACGTCAAGCGACTGACTGCGCAGTTCGCGCCCGCGATCGGGCTCATCGGTGTCCAACTCGTCTTCTTCGGGATGCCGGCCGGCGCCTGGATCCGAGGGGTCGTTCTCGGGCTGCTGACCGCGCTCTCGCGGTCGGCATGGCCCTGGTCTACCGCGCCAACCGCTGTCATCAACTTCGCGGCAGGCCGATCTCGGCTTCGTACCCACATCGTTGGCCGTGGGGCTCATCGTCTTCTCGGGGTTGCCCTACCTGCTCGGGTTCGGTGTCGGTCTCACCGCTGCGGTCGCGCTCGGTGCGATCGTCGAGTTGGCCTTCGTCAGACGTTTCGCCAAGGCCTCGCGCCTCGTGTTGACCGTCGCCACGATCGGCATCGCCCAGTTGCTCGCCGCACTGGCCCTGCTGGTGCCACGGATGTGGGGCGACGAGAGCGCCGCATCACAGCGCATTCCCCCACCCTTCGACTGGAAGGTCACCGTCGGGACCTTCATCCTGTCGGCCAATGACCTCATCGCGCTCGATCGTCGCTCCCCTCGCCATGATCGGCGTGGCGCTCTTCCTCGGCTCGACCCGGATCGGCACCGCGATCCGCGGATCCGCAGAACGCAGCGAGCGGGCCCTGCATGCTCGGATTCCCGTCGCATGGCTGTCGACGCTGGTGTGGGCGATCGCCGCCGGATTGTCGTTCCTCGCCCTGTTCCTGCGCGCCGGCGTGCTCGGGGTACCGCTGGGCGCCGCTGAGCCTGCAGCCCTGTACAAGCCCTTGCCGCGCCCGTCATCGGCCGACTTCGCTATCAACCGACGGTCGCCACGGCCGCCGTGGCCCTCGGCATCCTGGAGTACGGAGTGGCCTGGAACGCGAGCAGCCCGCTGCTCGTCACTCCGATCGTGGGCGCGGCGGTGCTGATCTCGCTGCTGCTGCAGCGCCGGCAGTTCAGCCGGGCGGACCGCGACGAGGCGACCGGATGGCGTCTCGCCGACGAGATCCGACCGCTCCGGCCCGCCGTCGCCCGCCTCCCGCTGGTCCGCCTCATGCGTTGGGGTACGGCCGCGCTGATCCTGCTCGGTCTCGTGCTCATCCCCGTCCTGTTGCGGACCGACCAGATCATCAAGGCCACCGCGGTCGTGGTCTTCGCCGTGATCGGACTCTCGCTCGTGGTGCTGTCCGGATGGGCCGGCCAGATCTCGCTCGGTCAGATGGCGTTCAGCGTACGCGATCGGTGCGGCCGTGAGCGGCAAGTGCACGGTGACCTGGAACGTCGACATCACCCTTGCGTTGCTCGCCGGCGGGGTCGCCGGAGCGGTCGCAGCGTTCGTGGTCGGGCTTCCCGCACTTCGGCTGCGCGGCCTACCTGGCGGTCACGACCCTGGTCTTCGCACTGGCGGTCAACTCGTGGTTCCTGAATCGCCAGTTCTTCGACTGGGTGCCGCAGGAACGCATCGAACGGCTCCCACTCTTCGGGCGCTTCGACATCTCGACACCGACGCGCTACTACGGGTTCACCGTCGTGGTCCTCGGTCTGCTGTTCGTCGCACTCCGCGGTGTGCCACCACGGTGCCGGGCGAGCGATCGTCGCCATGCGGGAGAACGAACTCGCTGCGCAGGCGTTCTCCGTGTCGCCGGTACCGGTCAAGCTGACTGCCTTCACACTGTCGGGTGCGGTCGCGGGAGTCGCCGGCGGGTTGTTCGTCTTCCATCTCGCCAGAGCTTCGATCTCACGAGTTACGCGGCGGCCGAGAGCATCAACGTGTTCACCGCCGCCGTCGTCGGCGGTCTCGGGTCGCTGTTCGGCGGAGTGCTCGGCGCGGTGTTCCTTGCGCGGCAGCGAGTGGTTCATCACGTCGCCGGAGTGGCGACTGGTGTCGTCGGCGATCGGCGTGCTGATCGTGCTGTTGACCATCCCCGGCGGCCTCGCCAGTCTGGTCATCAGGGTTCGGGACCGATTCGCCACACTCATCGTCGAACGTGACGTCCGCCGACGCGCCGAATCGGCAGCGGTCGTCGAGGTCACCGACGTCGCGGCCGATCTCACGGCCGACCGTACGGCCGACGTCTAGGCCGGCGTCGACACCGCCGACCTCGACGACCTCGATGATCGGACGACGGTGTGAGCGCATCGAGCACCCTGACGGGCAACATGCGCAGCTTCGGGCGCGGTGTACGCCATCCGGCAGAGTGGGTGCGCGGCCTGTGCGGCGGGGAGGCGGCGTTCCCCCTGATGATCCTGTTCGTGCTGAACGCCGTCGACGAGCTGGACCGTGCTGCCTTCGGCGTGCTGCTGCCGAACATCCGCGAGTCGTTCGGCATCGACATCCACAGACACTCGGCATCGTGGCGTCTCGGGTGTGGCTGCGCTCGCGCTCCAGGTTCCGATCGCCCAGCACGCCGACCGGTCGAACCCGTCCCCGCTCCTCGTGATCGGCGCGGTCGGCATGGGGGTTCTTCCGGGCATGACCGGACTCGCGGTCGGGCTCATCCTGCTCACCGTTGCGCGCTCGGGTCGGCATCGGCAAGGCCGTGATCGACCCCACCCACATTCGCCTGATCGCCGACTACTACCCGATCGAGACCCGGCCGCGGTGCACAGCTTCCATCAGGTGCGACGCCCTCGGTGCGTTCATCGGTCCCCTGTCGGGCCGGGCTGCCGCGTACTACTTCTCGTCGCGCGTGCCGTTCCTGGTGTTCGTGATCCCGACGGTCGTCTTCGCACTCATCGCCACGAGGTTGAAGGACCCCACCCGGGGCAGGGCGACGCCATGCCCGCCGGCGCCTCCCAGGACGTCATCGACACCGAGGAGGAATCGCCGTCGTTCGCCGAGAGCTGGCGGACCGCCCACAAGGTGAGATCGCTGCAGCGGATCTGGTGGAGTCCGCCGTTCCCGCCACCTCGCTGATCGGTTTCGGCGCGCTGGCCTCGCTCCTCTACGACCAGAAGTTCGGGCTGGG
>CAVZTM010000039.1:0-70711 GCA_963778175.1 Ilumatobacteraceae bacterium | reverse complement strand
CGAGAGCTACCCGATGTGGGCACATGACATCAAGGACGTCAACATTCGCGCCACCGATGACCTCGGCCGGCCACTCGAAGTCGAGTTCCGTGCATCGGCGCTCGGGCGCAGCACGCACTACACGTTGAAGTACGACTACACCAACGCCCCCTTCGAGATGGGTTGGACGATGCTGAGCGGCGACATCCAGCGCTCGATCGACGGCGTGTGGCGGTTCGAGCCCGATGGCGAGGATCGGACCACGGTCCGGTACGACCTCGCAGATCGACCTCGCGATCCCACTGCCGGGGTTCGTCAAGCGTCGGGCCGAGGTTCGCATTCTCAACACCGTTCGTGAGCTGAAGGTCCGCGCCGAGGCGTGAGCACGTCGTGACGGGACGCCGTCGAATCGGCATCGACGTCGGCGGCACCAAGGCCCAGGGCGTCGCCCTCGACAGCGACGGTGTGGTCGTGGCCGCGGCCAGTCGTCCCACGCCACGTGGCGACGGGAGTCTGAGCGAGTTGATCGACACGCTGGTCGAACTCGCCGCCGAGCTCGACCACGAACCCGAGCCCGAACCGGTCGAGTCGGAACCGGTCACGCCGGCCGACGGGTACACGCTGGGTGTCGGTGTGCCGGGTCTCGTCACCCGTTCCGGCGTGCTGCGGGCCGCGCCGAACCTCGACGGCGTGGCCGACTTCGAGGTCCGTCGGCTGCTGTCGGAGCGCCTCGGGCGCACGGTCGAGGTGGACAACGACGCAACCTGTGCGACCATCGCGGAGTGGCAACTCGGTGCCGCGCGTGGAACCGACAACATGATCCTCGTCACCCTCGGTACCGGCATCGGCGGTGGACTGGTGACGAACGGCAGCGTGCACCGTGGCATGAACGGATTCGCGGGCGAGTTCGGCCACATGGTGATCGACCCTGACGGTCCCCGTTGTCCGTGCGGACGGCGGGGGTGCTGGGAGCGCTATGCGTCGGGTTCGGGCCTGGCGATGCTCGCACGGGAGGCCGCCACCGGTCGGCGCCTCCACGACGTCGTACGGCGCGCCGGCGGCGATCCCCAGGCCGTGCGGGGCGAGCACGTCCAGGACGCCGCACGGGCGGGCGATCCCGAAGCGCTCGAGGTCATCGACGACTTCGGTCGGTGGGTTGCACTCGGGCTGTCGAACCTGACGAACGCCTTCGATCCGGAGATGTTCGTGCTCGGTGGCGGGCTGGCCGCCGGCGTCCGACCTCTACCACGGTCCGATCGTGCGTTGGTACGGCGAGTTGCTGTACCAGCCGCACCTGCGACCGATGCCGCGGGTCGAGTTCGCCCGGTTCGGGCCGCTCGCCGGCGCCGTCGGTGCGGCCCTCCTGCCGGCGATCCGCTGACGTTCAGTGCGGGCGATAGTTGGCCCGCGACTCCTCGATCTCGCGCCACGCCTCGGCCTTGCCGCCCATGCCGGCCGACGACGAGTGCTTGTCGGGCTCCAACGCCTTGTAGACGTTGAAGAAGTGCTGGATCTCCTCGACCAGCTGCGGCGTCAACTCGGAGATGTCGTTGACGTTGGCGAAGCGCGGTTCCTTCGGTGGGACGCAGATGAGCTTCGCGTCCTCGCCGGCCTCGTCGCGCATGTACAGCACCCCGACCGGGCGGCACTCGACGATCACGCCCGGGTACACCGGATCCTCGAGCAGCACGAGAGCGTCGAGTGGATCACCGTCACCGGCCAGGGTGTCGGGGACGAAGCCGTAGTCGGCGGGGTAGGTCGTCGCGGTGAAGAGACGGCGGTCGAGGTAGACCTTGCCGTCCTCGTGGTCGATCTCGTACTTGTTCCGGCTCCCGCGGGGGATCTCGATGACGACGTGGATGCAATCGGGGTCAGGTGTCTTCGGCATTGTTGTCCAGCATCGCACACGATGGCCGGATACCCTCCAGGAGATGGAGTTCCGGCGCATCGAGAATCTGCCCCCGTACGTCTTTTCGATCATCAACGGCTTGAAGATCGAGGCACGGCGCGCCGGTGCAGATGTCGTCGATCTCGGGTTCGGCAACCCGGACATCCCGTCGCCACAGATCGCCGTGGAGAAGCTGGCCGAGGCCGCCCGGAATCCCAAGAACCACCGCTACTCGCTCAGCCGCGGACTTCCCAAGCTCCGCGAAGCGATCGCCGGGTACTACAAGAACAAGTGGGACGTGGACCTCGATCCCGAACTCGAGATCACGAACACGATCGGATCCAAGGAGGGGTTCAGCCACCTCATGTGGGTGCTGCTGGACCGGGGTGACGCGGCCATCGTGCCGAGCCCGAGCTATCCGATCCACATCTACGGACCACTGTTCGCCGGCGCCGACCTGCGCCAGGTGCCGATGCGGTTCCTGGCCGACCCGGCCCAGCGCGAGCACTTCGCCGACGACTTCATGGACAGCCTGAAGACGGCCTACGACGTCGGGTGGCCCAAGCCGCGTGTGCTCGTCATCTCCTTCCCGCACAACCCCACGGGCGCAACCGTGGACCTGGCGTTCATGCAGCGGGTGGTCGACTTCTGTCGCGAGCACGAGATGATCGTCGTGCACGACTTCGCCTATGCCGATGTCGGATTCGACGGCCACCAGCCGCCGAGCATCCTGCAGGCCGATGGCGCCATGGAGTGTGCGGTCGAGTTGTACTCGATGACCAAGAGCTTCTCGATGGCGGGCTGGCGCAGCGCGTTCCTGCTCGGTAACGCCGAGGTCGTGCAGGCGCTGGTGAAGTTGAAGAGCTATCTCGACTACGGCATGTTCCAGCCGGTGCAGATCGCTGCGACCGTCACCATCAACGAGGCTGCGGACTACCCGAAGGAGATCTGCGCGATCTACGAGTCACGATGCGATGCGCTCATCGAAGGGCTCGGACGCATCGGCTGGGACATCCCCAAGCCGGGTGGTTCGATGTTCGTGTGGGCGCCGATTCCCGAGCCGTACGCCGAGATGGACTCCGTCGAGTTCTGCTCGCTGCTGGTTCGCGACGCCGACGTGGCGCTGTCGCCTGGTGTCGGGTTCGGTCCCGGGGGTGAAGGATTCGTCCGGTTCGCCCTGATCGAGAACGAGAAGCGCATCCAGCAGGCACTTGCGCAATCTGCGTCGCGGTCTGCCGAAGCTCGGCTGATTCGAGCGGGCGGTCACACGCCCCGTCACATGCCCCCGTCACAGGCCCCTCGACATGGCCCCCCGTAACATGATGGTCACGGTGTGGTCACCGGGCGGTGACGACGGTGGCAGTACCGTGCCGGGCCGTGGTCACTGTCGTCGTCAGAGTGTGGATGCCCGATCGGCCGGGAGCGCTGGGACAGGTCGCGAGTCGAGTCGGCGCGGTCCGCGGCGACGTCCTGGCCATCGAGATCCTCGAACAGGGCGGCGGGCGGGCGATCGACGAACTGACGGTGTCACTGCCCGATGACGATCTCCTGCCGCTGCTCAGCGCCGAGGTCGACGCCGTCGACGGGGTCTCCGTGGAGAGCATCCGTGTCGTCGACCCCGACCGGACCGATCCCAGCCTGTCGGCGCTGGCACTGGGGGCCGCCATCGCCGAATGTACGCCGTCGGAGCGGCTCGACGTGATGGTCAACGGCGTCCAACGCTTCTCCGAGACCGACTGGGTGATCGTGTTGCGCGACGGTCAGCGGATCGCTCACGTCGGCGACACTCCCGAGATGGGGTGGCTGACCGCGTTCCTCGCCGGCAGTGAGCACCTCGACAGTCTCGACGACTCCGTACCCAGTGACCTGCTGTGGGCGCAGATGACCTCGTCGGGGCTCACCGTCGCAGCCGGCCGGACCGGCAACCCGATCCACGAACGTGAACGGGTGCGTTTCTCGCTGCTCGTCCGCCTCGCCGACGCCCTGATGTCGGCGTGACGACACGTGCGATGAGTCTCGGAGCGACCTGTGCGCGCCCAGACTCATCGCGGGCCGATCTGTGGCGGGTCAGTGCTGGGCCCAGGACCGGGATCGCTCCACGGCGCGCAGCCACTGGTCGTGCAGGGAATCGGGGACCGACCGATCCGATGTCGGCGTGAACTCGGCGTCGAGCGTCCACTGGGCGCCGACGGCGTCGAGATCCGGCCACACCCCTTCGGCGAGTCCTGCCAGGTACGCCGCACCCAGCGCCGTCGTCTCCTGATCGACCGGCCGCTGCACCGTGACGCCGAGTTGGTCGGCCTGGAACTGACAGAGCAGGTCCATCGTCGACGCGCCGCCGTCGACGCGGAGGTCGACGATGGGGGTGCCGCTGGCGGCAGTCATCGCGTCGATGACGTCACGGGTCTGGTAGGCCATCGACTCGACGACGGCGCGGGTGATCTCGGCCCGGCCGGTGCCGCGCGTGATCCCCATGATCGTGCCTCGTGCGTAGGGGTCCCACCAGGGTGAGCCCAGTCCGGCGAAGGCCGGGACGACGTAGACGCCGCCGGTGTCCGCGACCGACTCGGCGAGCGGTCCGGCCTGCGCGGCCTCGTCGAGGATCCCGAGACCGTCGCGCAACCACTGGACGGCGGCGCCGGTCGCGAAGATCGAGCCCTCGAGGGCATAGTGGGTGGTGCCGTCGGCGAGCGTCCACGCCACGGTCGTCAACATCCCGTCCGTCGGCGCCGGACAGTTCGAACCGACGTTGAGCAGGACGAAGGAACCCGTGCCGTAGGTGTTCTTCGCCATTCCCGGGCTGCACACAGGCCTGGCCGAACAGCGCCGCCTGCTGGTCGCCGGCGACCCCGCTGATCGGGATGCCGCCAGGAACGCCGGCGGTCGCTGCCGTCAGGCCGATCCGTCCACTGGATGCGACGATGGTCGGCAGGGCGCGGATGGGCACGTGGAACAGCTCGCAGAGTTCCTCGTCCCAGGTGAGCGACCGGATGTCGCACAGCATGGTCCGGCTGGCGTTGGTGCCATCGGTGGCGAACACGTCGCCGTCCGTCAGTTTCCAGATCAGCCACGAATCGATGGTGCCGATGGCGAGATCGTCGTCGACGGGAATGTCCCGGTTCGCCAGCAGCCACTCGATCTTGGTGCCCGAGAAGTAGGGGTCGAGCACCAGGCCGGTGCGTTCACGCACGAGCGGCAGCACGCCGGCGGCCACGAGCTCGTCGCACCGCTGCGCCGTCCGGCGGTCCTGCCACACGATGGCGTTGCCATAGGGGATGCCGGTGGTCCGGTTCCAGGCCAGCACCGTCTCGCGCTGGTTCGTGATGCCGATCGCAGCGATCTGCTCGGCCCCGACCTCTTCGGCGACGTCGTTCAGCGTGGCGCGGATCGCGTCCCAGATCTCGAGTGCGTCGTGTTCCACCCGACCCGGTTGCGGAAAGTACTGCGGGAACTCCCGGTAGGAACTGACCGGAGCTCGACCGTCGGTGAACACGGCACGGCTCCGAACGCCGGTGGTTCCGGCGTCGATGGCAATCACACACTGGTCCGTCACGGCGGCCGAATGTAGCCGACCGGGGATCCTCACGACCCGAGTCGAACCGCCGGTCGGCAGCGTGGGTCCGCCGGTCAGCGACGGCGCTTGGTCGACGAGCTCGGCCGTGCGCTCCCAGCCGTGCGGCTGGTGGGAGCCGGGCGCGGCCGGGGGGTCGGGGCGCCTGTCGTGTCGACGTCCGACCCGGCCAGCTTGACCGACGTGCCGCTGGTCGCGGACTGCTCCTTGGCTTCGGCGCGGAGGTCCTTCAGGCGCTTGCGCGTATAGCCGAACTTGGCCATCACGAAACCGAACGCGAGGTACAGCGGCCCGGAGATCAAGACGCCGACGACCGCACCGATCGCATTGTTCCGTGGGAAGAACACGAGGAAGACCGCGGACATGATCGCCGCGTAGATGACCCACTCGCGCATCAACCGGCGCCACGGCACCGGTCGGCTGCTGTCCCACTTCGTCATGCGCGTCTCACCGGGTCCATCTCATGTGACAGTGCTAGCGGGCCCCAGGTCCGAACCCAACCACTCCGGTCGAAATGGCGTCACGAGACCGGTGCGGGTGTGCCGGGAAAATCGGGCTGGGTCGACTCGACGAGCCCGGGGTAGTCGAACGCGGTGAGTGGACGATCCGTGAGCTCACCGTTGCCGAGTGGCCAGACCCGCGACGTGCCGTCGATGCGGAGCTGCACCGACTGGATCCCATCGATGTCGGTCGCCGTGGTCACGATCTGGGCGACGGCAAGTCGCAACGCTTCGGGTGTCAGCGCATCGAAGGCATCGGTCACGTCGACCGTGAGTATCTGGCCCACCCGGCGCGCGGACACCAGCTCGACATCGGCCGGGATCGCAGTGTCCACCTGTTCGGCCCGCTCCTGCGCGTTCGGGCCGGCGAAGAGCGACCCGAGGATCGCGGCCGGATCAGGCGGCACGTCGCGCAGGACCGACCGCAGACGCTGGGGCTCGTCGGTGTCGGCCGGGGCGAGCAGGTAGACCCGGTTGGAGCCGGCGGCGGCGTCGCCGGTCTGGGGCTCGCCGAACACGCCGGCCCGTTCGGCGGGCAGATTGTTCGGACTCGTCTGGGGTTGGATCGCGCACCCCGACGCGATGAGCGAACCGGCAACGACGACGAGCCACCAGCGTCGAACCGTCACTCGTCGCAGCTCCGATGCCATCAGCTCGATCACGAACCGGGCGCCGGGTTCACCGTCGAGTCGATCCTCGACCCAGACCCGTCCGCCGTGCATCCGGACGTGTTCGTCCACCAGTGCCAACCCCAGGCCGGCGCCCTCGCTGCCGGTTCGCCGACCGGCGCCGCCCCCGCGGGCGAACCGCTCGAACACGAGCTCCCGCTCGTCGTCGGGCACACCGGGCCCGTGGTCCTCCACCGCGATCACGATCTGCGAGATCGGTTCGTCCTGCGGGCTCGACACCGCGATCGACACCTCGGGCTCGCCGCCTCCGTAGGCGCGGGCGTTGTCGATGAGGTTGGCGATCACGCGGGCGAGACGACGCCGGTCGCCTCGGATCAACGCCATCTCGGCCCGGTCCGACACCTCGATCGGCGCGGTCGGCACCGAGCTGACGGCAACGGCCTGGCGGACGAACTCCGCAGCGAGCAGCTCTTCCATGTGGAGCCGGATGGCTCCGGCATCGAATCGGGAGATCTCGAGGAGGTCCTCCACGAGGCCCTGGAACCGCACCACGTCGCTGGACAGCAGGTCGAGCGCGGCCTGGGCGCGCTCCGGGAGCTCGTCGCGTCGGGCCTCCATCACCTCGACCGATGCCGACAGCGTCATCAACGGCGAACGCAGCTCGTGGCTCACGTCCGAGGCGAAGCGGGCATCGCGTTCGACGCGCAGCTGCAGGGCTTCGGCCATCTCGTTGAACGACTCGGTGAGGACCTTGAGGTCGGGATCGTCGGTGGGCTCGAGTCGCGTGTCGAGGCGACCACCGGCGATCGCGGAAGCCGCCTGGGCTGCGGTTCCCACCGGGCGGACCGCACGTCGCGCCGCGAACACTCCGAGGAGGATCCCGAGCCCCGTGGTGATCGCTGCGGCAAGGATGAGTGACAGCCGCACACTGCTCAGCGTGGAGTTCGCCTCCTCGAGACTGAACGTCTCGAAGTAGGCGCCGATGCCGGGGATGTCCCATCCGACGACGACGTTCAACACGTCACCGATCTCGACGATCTGACTCGCCGATGTTCCCTCGTCGATGACGCGGGTCCGCAGCTCCACGGGGATCTCCGGATCCTGGAAGGTCGCGGCACCGGGGATCCACTGCCCGTCGTACCAGATGAGATAGTCCTGGACACCGATGCGTTCGAGCGAGGCCGTGGCGGCGTCAGCAGTGGCGGGGAGCGTGCGGAGGTCGCGCTCGACACCCTGGGCGTTGCGCTGCGAGGTCGACACGGCGCTGTCGATCCGTTCCGCCACGATGCTGGAACGCGTGAGGCCGTAGGTGGTGGTGGCGAGGAACACCGAGAGCAGCAGCGCCCCGAGCGTGAAGATCAACAGGATGCGGCGCCGAAGCCCGAGCGCGCCGGGGCGGGAACGGTTGACCAGGCGACGGAGCCAGCCGCCCTCGCTCACGTCTGGAGCCGGTACCCGAGCCCGCGAACGGTGACCACGTGCCGAGGATTGGCAGGGTCGGCCTCGACCTTGGTGCGCAGTCGGCGCACGTGGACGTCCACGAGGCGTCCGTCACCGAAGTAGTCGTAGCCCCAGACCTTGTCGAGCAGCGCTTCCCGGCTGAGCACCTTTCCCGGGCTCTCGGCGAGTTCGCACAGCAGGCGGAACTCGGTCTTGGTCAGGTGGACCTCGACCCCGTCGCGCAAGACCTTGCCCTCATCGGGGATCAGCTCGAGATCGCCGAAACTGAGTCGCGGGTGACCGGACGGGCTGGGTCGGATCCGCCTCAGCAGGGCCCGGATACGCGCCGACAGTTCCTTGGGAGCGAACGGCTTCGTCAGGTAGTCATCGGCGCCGGCTTCGAGACCGGCGACGATGTCGTGGGTGTCGTTGCGGGCGGTCACCATCACGACGGGCACGTCGCTGGTCCGGCGCAGTGTGCGGCACAGCTCGAATCCGTCGATGCCCGGCAGCATGATGTCGATGAGCACGACGTCGGGATTGGACCGTTGGAACATCTCGATCGCCTGTTCGCCGCTCTCGGCCTCGTCGACCGTCCAGCCCTCGTCCTCGAGTGCGAGCTTCACTGCCGAGCGGATGCGCTCGTCATCTTCGACAGCCAGGATGCGTGTTCCCACGACACCATGATGCCCCATCGCGTGTCGCTTTCACGACCACGCCGTCACGAGTCGCTCGCGATCCCCGCCTCGAGCAGGGCGTCGACCAGTGCACGGTGCACTCCGGGAGCAGCAGCGACCGTCGCGTCGGTGCCCGCAGGGCCGCCGTCGAAGTTGGACGTGATCGCTCCGGCCTCGGACGCGATGAGCACACCGGCGGCGAGATCCCACGAGTTCAGGTGTTCCTCGTAGTAGGCATCGACGCGGGCGCAGGCGACCGAACACAGGTCCATGGCTGCCGAGCCGGAACGTCGAACATCTCGCACGTCCGGCAGGAGGCGGGCCAGCAGCAGGGCCTGGCGCCGCCGGCGGTCGCGGGTGTAGCTGAACCCCGTGGCGATCAGGGCGCTCGCGAGATCGGTCACCGACGAGCAGTGGATCGGGAGTCCGTTCAGGACCGCTCCTCGGTCGCGGGCGGCGGAGAAGAGCTCGCCACCCACCGGCACGTACACCGCGCCCGCGAGCGGCCCCGTCTCGTCGACGACGGCGATCGAGGTGCACCAGCCGGCCAGGTCGTAGACGAAGTTGGCGGTTCCGTCGATCGGATCGATGTGCCACGCTCGTGACGAGCTGCCGACGTGATCGGTGCCCTCCTCCCCGACGATCGAGTCGTCGGGGAAGCGGGCCCGAATGGCGGCGACGATCAGCGTTTCGGCGGCCCGGTCGTACTCGGTGACCGGATCGGTCGGGCTCGACTTGGTGTCGTAGTCAGGTCGCCCCACGCCCAGCGCGCGACGACCGGCGAGGGCGCCGGTACCCGCTTCGACGGCGAGATCCTCGCAGAACCGCCGGAGCACCGAGCGGTCGCCGACGGCGCCGTCGTCAGCGGGGGCCGTGGCCGGCACGTTCGCGGTCTTCGATCTCGCGCCACTCGCCCATGGCCCGCATCACCAGCACGGCGACGACGGCCATTCCGGCGGCGGCGCCGAGCGCGCCGACCAGCAGGCCGACCCCCTCCCAGGCGCCGCAGTCCCCCTCGCACTGGAGCGACACGAGCGAGTACCCGATGACGGCGCCGGCGAGTCCGCTCAGGCAGATCGCGGCGAAGGCGACGATGCGAACCCCGACCGACGGCAAGGCCGAGAGTGTGTGGTCGGAATCGTTCGCAACCGGCAGGCCCACGCGCAGCATGCGTATCGGGGCTCCACCCCAGCCAGAGTCTCCCGCCAGCCGGTCCGGCCAGACTGGTCCGGCCGGACGGTCCGGCCAGACTGGCGACATGGTGCGCCGGCGCGAGATTCTCCATGTCGACATGGATGCGTTCTTCGTGTCGGTCGAACTGCGCCGTCGTCCCGATCTGGTCGGCCAACCGGTGGTGGTGGGTGGGACCGGACGCCGCGGCGTCGTGGCCGCCGCTTCCTACGAGGCGCGCCGGTTCGGAGTGCACTCCGCGATGCCGTCGGTCGTCGCCCAGCGTCGATGTCCGCACGCGGTGTTCCTGCCCGGCGATCACGCGCTCTACAGCGAGGTCAGCGGCCAGGTCCGGTCGATCTTCGACCGGTACACGCCACTCGTGGAACCGCTCTCGCTCGACGAGGCCTTTCTCGACGTCAGCGGTTCGACCGGGCTGTTCGGTTCGGGTCCGCAGATCGCGGCACGCATCCGTGACGACGTCCGCTCGGAACTGTCACTGACCTGTTCGGTCGGGGTGGCGCCGAACAAGTTCCTGGCCAAACTCGCCTCGGTCGAGGCGAAGCCGGTCGCCACCCCTCGCGGTGTCGAGCCGGGACCGGGTGTCGTCGTGGTCGAAGCAGACGCGGTCCAAGCGTTCCTGGACCCGCTGCCCGTCGAGCGGCTGTGGGGCGTCGGGCCGGTCACACTCGACAAGCTGCACACCATCGGCGTGCGTCGGGTCGCCGATCTGGTCTCCATCGACGGCTCGGCGCTGATCACGGCGCTGGGGAGATCGCAGGCCGAGCACCTCGTCCGACTCGCCCGCGGGCGGGACGAACGCGCCGTCGAACCCGAGCGCGAGGCGAAGTCGATCGGGCACGAGGAGACGTTCGAGACGAACAAGTACGAGTCGGCCGAGCTTCGTCGGGAACTCGTGAGGTTGGCCGATGCCGTCGCCCAGCGCCTCCGAAGCAGCGATGTCGGTGCTCGAACACTGACGCTCAAGTTGCGCTTCGACACCGGCTTCCAGACCATCACGAGGTCGGTCACCAGCACCGAACCCATCGACCTCGCACCGGAGATCGTGGCCGCCCTGGGGCCGTTGCTCGATGCCGTCGATCCCTCGCCCGGGGTCCGACTGCTCGGCGTCGCCGGGTCGAACCTCGGGCCGGTCACCCGTCAGCTCACGCTCGACGACGTCTCCGGGCATGAACCGGACTGGACGGCGGCGACCGGAGCGCTCGACGAGATCCGCCGTCGCTTCGGCACCTCGGCGATCGGGCCGGCGAGCGCCCTGGAGGACGGACGCCTTCGGGTGGTCCGGCAAGGAGAACAGCAGTGGGGGCCGCAGGCCGAGCGCACCGGCCCCGGAGACCCGCCGGAGGCGCAGGACCCTCCGGGCCGTCGGAAAAGGTGACCGAGAACCTGTGTACCGCGTTGAGGAATGGTGGAGAACGTGCGATGATGGCTCCGTGCCTCTTTCCGAGGATGAGCAACGCATCCTTCGCCAGATCGAGCAGCAGCTCGAACAGGACCCTGCGTTCTCCCAGCGCGGCTATCGGGTGTCGAGGCGACGTTCGATCCTGCTGACGCTCGGATTGATCCTCGGGCTCGTGATCACGATCGGTGGCCTGGCCATCAGCTTCGTGGTCGCCTTCGGTGGGTTCGTGCTGGTGCTGGTGATGGCCATCAAGCTCGAGTCCGAGCTGCGTCTGCTCGGGCGTGAACGGCTCGGGCAACTGCCGATCTCCGCGTGGCTGAGCGGACGCCGTCCCGACGTGGACGACGACGTCAACCACTGACTCACCACCGCGTCGTGCGTCAGCCCCAGTTGGTGAAGTACCTGCGGACCCGCTCGGGCAGGGGCACCGAGTCGTGCACCGCCCGGTCGATCTGACGAGCCCAGTTCTGGCAGTTCCGCATCGTGCTCGACCCGTACGGACCCAGGGTCTCGTAGCCCTGGGCGCCTTCGGGACGGAACGTGGCCACGGTCACGGCGTCGGCGAGCAGGGCGACCGGTCGGGCGACGATCGGGAAGTGCTCGGCCGTCGCCGCTGCCGTCTCGTTCGGCGTCTTCGACGCTGCCACCGGCACGCCGGCGACTCCCAACGCATCGACCGAGGTTCCCCACAGTCGCGCCAGTTCCTGTTCGGGCGTTCGACGGCCCACACGAGCGCGGATCAGCCGGACGACCGCCGGGGCGAGTGCCACCAGCCCCAACAGGACCGCGACCACGAGGAACCAACGACCCGCGGGGTTCTGCTCGCTCGCGACATCCGCGTCGACGGTCTGGCCCGCGCCCGTCGGATCGGCGAACTCCTGGGGAATGTTCGGGTCGAACTGTTGGTCGATCGCGCCGAGGGCGACGGTGGTCGGCGGCGTCTGGGTCCCGTCGGCCTCCACCGCGGCCTCGTCGGTGGTCGGTGCATCCTGCTGGGGCGGAATGCCGGTGTAGTTCTCGGCACCTGGCGCCCCACGGCCGGGCGTCGGCTCGAAGGCGACCCACCCGAGCCCGTCGAACCAGACCTCGGGCCACGCATGCGCATTGCGGCCCAGCACGCTGAACGCGCCAGGAGCGGTCTCGGTGCCCGCGGTGAATCCGACGGCGACGCGGGCGGGATACCCGAGCGTGCGCATCATCGCGGCGTACGTCCCGGCGAACTGCTCGCAGTATCCGACCCGCTCGCGCAGGAAGCTCTCGATGGCACTGTTGCCGTGCCCGGACTGCACCTCGAGGCTGTAGTCGAACTCGCGCTGGAACCAGCCCTGCAACATGCGAGCGGCATCGAACGGTCCCGTGGACCCTGCGGTGACCTGTCGGGCGGTCTCGGCGACGATGGGTGGCAGATCCTCGGGAAGCTCGGTGTAGACGTCGTCCCCGGCATCGGTGGACGTGGCGACGGCCAACGCCTCGGGATCGAACCGTGGTGAGGCCGAGACGATCGAGATGACGTCGCCGGGCTCCAGGTCGTCGTCCACCATCACGAGCGTCGATGTCGCCGGCACCCATCGAAGGTCGTTGCGACCGCTCGGCCCCGTCGCCTGGAACGGGTCGGGTGCCGCCGGCACCAGGGTGCCGCCGAGGGCCCGAATGGTGACCTCCTGGCGGAGTTGCACGGCGCCCGAACGCGGGGCACCGAGGGTGTCGTCGGCTGACTGCAGCGGCTGGTCCGGGAGCCCCCAGGTCCGTCCGTCGAACTCGGGCAGCGCGGACGACCGCCAGTAGGACTCGAAATCCGCCCGCACCTCGAACAGCACCCTGTCGGATCGGTTGGTGAGACGGGAGCGGATGTCGACCAGCGGACTCAGGACCTCGGTGACACCGCCTCCGCGCCCGCGAGTCTCGTACAGCGGGGCGGCGTCGGCGCCGGGCAGGCGCGGACCGACGAAACCCGCGCTGGCGGCCACGATGAGGGCAATGGCGACGACCGCCGGCCAGAGCCGGCGCATCGGCGTGGTCGCGCGACCGGGAGTCGACGAGTGGTAGGTCCGCAGGACCGCCACCGTGGCGACGCCGACGGCGATCAGCGACACGGTCAGCGCGACACGCAGACGGTCGTCACCGACGGCGGCGACGAAGACGAACAGCACGCCACCCGGCACCAGCGTCTCTGCTCGGGCCAGGGCACGAAAGGCGAAGACATCGGCGAGCAGGACTGCGATCGCGAGGCCGATGGCGGCCAGCACATCCCAGCCGGCGCCGTAGATGACCGGCGCCACCGCCGTTCGGAACTGCGATCGCACGTCGGCCAGTTCGGTCGTGAACAGGTCCCAGGTCGCGCCCGTCGGAAGGCCCCACGAGAACGTGTCCGGGTAGTACACGGCAGCGATCAGCCAGATCAGGGCGACGGCCGTGATCGGCACCGCCAGCCAGCCGCTGAGTCGAAGCCGCCGCAGGAGCAGGCCCAGTCCGTGCCCGGCCAGCGCGACCAGGATGAGGTCGGTCATGAAGTTCCACCCGGAGAACACGCGGGCAAAACCGGCGGCCACGGCAATCGAGAACGCGGCGACCGCCACCGTCGCTCCCAACTCGCGTCCGAACGGGCGACTTCCCGCCCGACGGGCAGGGCGCCGACGTCGCTCATGCCAGGAGGTCGATTCTGCCGCGCCCGGCGAGGGCCTGCCAGGAGGCGACGAACATGGCTTCGGTCGCGGCCGCGACCGAGAGCGATCCGCCCGGTCCTCGGCGCGGCGCTTCGACGTCGGTGGCGACGAGCAGGGGAGTGAGCGTCGGATCCACGATCGACTTCGCCGACCTCCATGCCGGGCCGTTCGACGATCCGGTGATGACGACGACCAATCCGAGCCCCTCGCCGCTCTCGCGGTCGACGATCGGCATCGGGTCACTGCTCGGTTCGATGCGAGCCAGCACCCGGAGCGCGTGACCTGCGACCTCGGGCCCTCGAAGGTCGATGCCACCGTTGGTGACGAACCGCGTCGCCAGCCCGCTGCGGGTTGCGCTGTGCACGAGGCTCGCTGCGGCCGTGACACCCCGCTCGAAGGCGGCATCGTCGACGTGGGCGTCGGGTTCCGCATCGAACACGATCGTGCACCGGTGCAGCCCCTCGACGGCGTGCTCGCGCACCATCAGCGAGTCGGTGCGCGCCGAGGCCTTCCAGTGGATGCTGCGCGGTTCGTCGCCGTCGGCGTACTCGCGCAGCCCGTGGAACTCTCCCGGACCGAGACGTTGGGCCTTGGCGAGCAGCGCCGTGCCGAGCGCCCCCTGGCCGAGTTGGGGCATGTCGAGCAGATGGGCTCTCGGGGCGACGACCACCTCGTCGGTGCCGGCGACGGCCGTGGTCGACCGGGCGAGGCCGAGCGGGTCGCGGAGTTCGACCTCGAGCGGCCCGAGCAGGATCACGCCGCGGACGGCGCTCGGGAGCGGATAGCCGGTCGTCGTCGAGAGGCCGCCCTTCATCGGTTCGACCGACAGCCGAGCGACGTGCTGGTTGCTCATGGTTCGCTGGACCGTCTCGCACAGCGTGAACGGCGCCGAGCGGATCCTCGAGCGGTGACGGAGGTGGAGGTCGACGCGACCGGTGTCGCCGGCGACGAGCACGGACGGGTGGATCCATCGCGCCGCCTCGATGCGGGGGCGTCGCAGCCGAACGTAGAGCAACGCCACGATGGGTACGAGGATGCAGGCCGCGCCGATCACGAACAGCTCGATGACGGCGAACACTCGTCCGATGGCGAGCGCTGCCACGCCGGCGCCGAGGACGGCGAACCCGTGTCGGCTCAGCACATCGCAGCCCGGGCCATCACCGGGGCACCGGGACCGGGACGGCTTCGAACACCTCGCTGATCGCGTCGGCCGGTGACAGCTGGGCGCCGCGATCGGAGCGCACCATGATGCGGTGGCCGAGCGTGGCCTGGCCGACGGCCTTGACGTCGTCGGGCGTGGCGTAGTTGCGGCCGCGCGCTGCGGCGTGGGCCCGCGACGCCGCAGCGAGCTGGAGGGTGGCCCGCGGCGACAGGCCGAGCTCGATCGACGGATGTCGTCGGCTGGTCTCGGCGAGGTCGACGAGGTACGACTTGAGCGCCTTGGCGACGTGGACGCGTCGGACCGCGTCGATCATCGACGCGGATCTCCTCGACCGAGACCACCGGTTCGAGCGTTCGCAGCGCTCCCGCCGACCCCTGGGCGTCGAGCATCTCGATCTCGGCCGAACGTCCCGGGTAGCCGATCGCGATGCGCAGCAGGAACCGGTCGAGCTGGCTCTCGGGGAGGCGGTAGGTGCCCTCCTGGTCGATCGGGTTCTGGGTGGCGATCACCATGAACGGGGGTTCGAGGACGCGGCTGCGGCCGTCGGCGGTGATCTGACGCTCCTCCATCGCCTCGAGCAGCGCGGACTGGGTCTTGGGCGACGCCCGGTTGATCTCGTCGGCGAGGACGATGTTGGCGAACAGCGGGCCGGGCTCGAAGCTGAAGGTCTCGGTGGAGCGCTGGTAGATGCTCACGCCGACGAGGTCGGCGGGCAGGAGGTCGGGGGTGAACTGGATCCGCTTCCAGCTGCAGTCGATCGATCCGGCCAGCGCCTTGGCCAGGCTGGTCTTGCCGACGCCGGGCACGTCCTCGATCAGGAGGTGCCCTTCGGCGAGCAGGCACATGACGGCGAGCTCGATCGTGTCGGTCTTGCCGTGGAGCACCTGGGCGACGTTGGCCGTGATCGCGTCGAAGAGGTCGGCGAAGCCACGGAGTGCTCCCGCGGACGAGTCCGACGTCGAGTCCGACCGTGGACGTGGACATCGAGGGGGACGTGTCGGTACTCACCCGCAGAAGGGTAGACCGGCCGGGCTCCGGACGACAGTCGGGCTCGCTCTGGTTCCCGACCCGATCAGAGCGCGACACGTGCCGCTTTCCGGAACGGTTCGCGCGACGGATCGGCCTGCGTCCGCCGGTGCCAGTGGAGGTGCCGGTAGGTTCGGTGCCGTGAGTTTCCCGGACGAGACCGTGCTGTCGGTCGTGGTCGACCCGGGCCGTCTCGTGGTGGGCATCGTCGACGCGGAGGGCGAGATCCTCGTTCGCGACCGGGTCGGCACGCCCGGGCGCGAAGTGTGGCGATCGCTGGAGCAGGTCGTCGGCCGGGTCATGGCCGCTCGACCCGACGACGTCGCCGCTCCCACCGCGGTCGGGGTCAGTTGTGCCGGGCCGATCGACCTGGCGGCAGGGTCGGTGTCGCCACCGTCGGTCCCGGCATGGAACGCCTTCCCGCTGCGCGATCATCTGGCCGATCTCACCGGTCTGCCCGTGCATCTCGACACGCTCGCAGGCGCCGCGGCGACCGCCGAGCGGTGGGTCGGCGACGCCATCGACGTCCCGAGCCTGCTGCTGCTGTCGCTCGACCACAGCATCGAGTCGGCCTGCATCATCGGCGGGAACCGGCTGTAGGGGGCTCACGGCAACGCCGGCTCGCTGGCGCACGTCATCGTCGAGCCCGGCGGTGCGCTGTGCTCGTGTGGCGCACTCGGGTGCCTGAATGCCTATGCGTCCAGTGCGGCGCTCGAAGCCGAGATGAATCGCCCGCTGCGCCGCGCGACCCAGTCCATCATCGAACGGACCGGCATCATGACGGGTCGGGCGATCGCGTCGGCGGTGGCGGTCTTCGACGTGTCGACGTTCTTCATCACGGGCAGCGTCGTCGACACCTTCGGTGACGCGCTGCTGGAAGCGATTCACCGAGAGGTCGTGCTCCGTTCGCGACTGGCGCACCTGAGCAACCTGCAGGTGCTGGAACTGTCGGGGTCCAACCAGCCCCTCGTCGCCGCCGCCTCCGTGGCGCTTCGATCGGCCGCCGCATCCACCCGTTGACCACGCGAGCGAGACGGATTCTCGACGGTCGACTAGTCTCGAACTCATGCAGCCGACCTACAGCGACGAAGCCGAGGCGTACCGCGAGAAAGTCCAGGCGTTCCTCGCCGAGAAGCTTCCCTCCAACTGGCAGGGCATCGGCGCACTCGAAGGTGACGCGATCGTCGAGTTCGTCACCGAGTGGCGCAAGACGCTGTACGAGGCCAACTACCTCGCTCCGGGCTGGCCGGTCGAGTACGGCGGCGCCGGTCTGAGCGCGACCGAGCAGGTCATCCTGGCCGAGGAGTTCGCCAGGGCCGGTGTGCGTCACGGGCGGGCCGAACGACGTGTTCGGCATCCAGATGCTCGGCAACACGCTGCTGATGTGGGGCACCGAGGAGCAGAAGCAGCACTACCTGCCCCGCATCCTGTCGGGCGACGACACCTGGTGTCAGGGCTACTCGGAGCCGAACGCCGGCTCCGACCTCGGCAACGTCGGCCTGCGCGCCGAACTCGACGGCGACGAGTGGGTGCTCAACGGTCAGAAGATCTGGACCTCGGCCGGCCACCTCGCCGACCACATCTTCACGCTCGCTCGGACCGATCCCGACGCGCCCAAGCACAAGGGCATCTCGTTCCTGCTCGTGCCGATGGACCAGCCCGGCATCGAGGTGCGGCCGATCAAGATGATCTCCGGCGACAGCGAGTTCAACGAGGTGTTCTACACCGATGCCCGCTGCCCGAAGGAGAACGTCGTCGGTGGCGTGAACAACGGGTGGGCCGTTGCGATGTCGCTGCTCGGGTTCGAGCGGGGCGAGGCGGCGGCGACGGGACCGATCCGGTACCAGGCAGAGCTCGACCGACTGGTCGCGCTGGCGCGCGAGCGCGGCGTCGACGACGACCCGATCATCCGCCAGCGCCTCGCCTGGTGCTACTCCAAGGTGCAGATCATGAAGTACCTCGGCCAGCGCACGCTGACGCAGTTCCTCGCCGGCCACCACCCCGGCCCCGACGGTGCCATCTCCAAGCTCTACTGGAGCGAGTACCACCGAGTCGTGACCGAGTTGGGCGTCGACATCCTCGGCGCCGACGCCCTGGTGGTCGAGGGTCGACCGCCGTCGTCGTCGTTCCAGACCGACGATCCGGGCGCGGCCAACTCGTCGGCGTCGTGGGTCGGCACCTTCCTCAACGCCCGTGCCGGAACGATCTATGCGGGGTCGTCGCAGATCCAACGCAACATCATCGGTGAGATGATCCTCCAGCTCCCCAAGGAACCCAAGCCGGAACCAAGCCGGCCTGACGTGCTGGCCGTTCTCGTCGCAGTCGCCCGGCATCCGTCGATCTGGCCGACGACGATCCGACAGGGTCGACGACTCGTGCCCGACCGATGGTGGCGGCGGGCACCGTTCCTTCCGGTGCCGTCGCGGAGCTACCTCGAGTTCCGTCTGGTGACGCAGTATGGCGACATCTCGCATCGCCCCGAGCCCGACAGATGTGCTGAACTACCTCCGATGGTGCCGAGACTGGCAGCGCTTCGACGCCTGAACGGTGATCGGGCCGGCGGTGACGCCGGGGGTGCGCGGTGTTGAGCGCGCTCGTCCTGAACGCGAGCTTCGAGCCGCTGAGCATCGTGTCGGCCGAGCGGGCCACGTGCCTGGTGCTCGCCGAGAAGGCCGACGTCCTCGAGGACGCCGGGCGCATGATCCATTCCGAACGACTGAGCCTGCGGTGCCCGTCCGTGATTCGGCTGCGCTACATGGTCAAGGTGCCCTACGTGCGGCGAGCGGCGCTGTCGAGGCGCGCCATCTTCGCCCGTGACGACTACCGCTGCCAGTACTGCGGTGATCGCGCCGACTCCATCGACCATGTCGTCCCCCGATCCAAGGGTGGCCCCCACAGCTGGGAGAACGTCGCTGCCGCCTGTCGTCCGTGCAACCTGGGCAAGCGCGATCGGACGCCCGACGAGGCCGGCATGCGGTTGGCCCGGCCGTGCCGGGCGCCGCGGGCCACGGCGTGGGTGGTGGTGTCGGTGAGCGGGGTGCCCGACACGTGGCGCCCCTACCTGCCGCTTGCGTCGTGATCGGGTGAACGATCCGCTACCGAGCTGGTGACGGTGCGCCGGACGACGGCGAGCGAGTTCCACCAACGATCCGTTCCCGATCCGGCGCCGAACGAGCTGTGGTGGCCGGAGATCACGGCGCCGGCACTCGTGCTCGGATCGTCGCAGCCGGAACATCACGTCGACCACGAGGCCTGTGAGCGTGCGGGTGTCGCCGTGGTCCGGCGTCGTAGCGGTGGGGGAGCAGTGCTGCTCGCTGCCCGGGTGAGGTCACCTGGCTCGACGTGATCGTGCCGCTCGGTTCGGCGGGTTGGTCCGACGACGTGCACGGCCCGATGGTCTGGCTCGGCCGGCACCTCGCCGCAGTGCTCGACGAACTGCTCGACGACCGGCTCGACGACCGGCGCCGATCGCCGTGCCGATGATGGTCGCCGAGGCCGTTGGTGCCCGTGAGGTCTCGGTGCACGACGGACCGATGGTGACCACGCCGTGGTCCTCGACGGTGTGCTTCGACGGCGTCGGCGCCGGCGAGGTGCTCCTGGGCGGCCGGAAGCTGGTCGGTATCAGCCAGCGTCGCACCCGTCATGCCGCCCGGCTCCAGTGCTGCTGGTACTCCCACTACGACCCGGCCCGGCTCGTCGAGCTCCTGGCGCCCGCCGCGAGGCCGACCGTGACGGATCTGCGGCCGGTGGCAACCGTTCCGCCGGCGATCGCCGACGCGATGCCCGCCGCGCTCGCCGCCCGCCTCGCCTGACCCGGCCCCCATTCGACGACGCGATGAGTTCGGGCGCGGACGGGTCGCGCTGAGACTCATCGCTGCGGTGGCGGGTGATCGGGGGGTGCTGGGGGCGAGATGGGACCGAAATGGGGGAAGATGGTTGACAATGGGGGAATTGGGGGAAGAATGGGGATCGCTGGGGAGAACTCCCGCGTTCCCGGCACGGCAGGTCCGCCGCGGGAGCACGAGGCAGGAAGAACGAGGGACGCGGCGCGTGTTTGTCGGGGTCTACGAGCGACAGCTCGACGAACGGGGACGAGTGGCACTGCCGGCGTCGTACCGTGGCGACCTCGGTGACCAGTGTTACCTCTTCTTCGGTGACGACGGATGTGTGAGCGTCCGCAGCGTCGAGTCCTTCGAAGCACAGGCCGCTGAACTCGTCGAGCGGGCCAAGCGGGGCGAGATCAGCCGCAACCGGCTGCGAGCCTTCGCCTCCTCGGCCACGCAGGCCACCATCGACAAGCAGGGTCGCATCACCCTCGAGGCCCGCCTGCGCGACCATGCCGGCATCGCGCCACAGGCCGCCGTGGTCGTCCTCGGCTACCTCGATCAGATCGAGATCTGGGATCCGCAGGCGTACCACGCCAACGAAGCCTCCGGCCAACACGAGATCGCACGCGGATGACGAACGAAGCCTTCGACCACGCACCCGTCATGCGCGACGAGATCACCGAGATCTTCTCCACGGTTCCGGCCGGGACCATCGTCGACGCCACCCTCGGCGGGGGCGGCCACAGCGCGGCGCTGCTCGAGGACCGCGACGACATCGACATCCTCGGCATCGACCAGGACCCAGATGCGCTTCGCGCCGCCGCCGAGACCCTCGCACCGTTCGGCGATCGGGTCCGGACCAGTCGCCGCCGATTCGACGAGCTTCGCCGCGGCGCTCGCCGAGCACGACGTGCACGAGGTCAGTGGGGCCCTGTTCGACCTCGGAGTGTCGTCCCCGCAGCTCGATCGGGGCGAACGAGGGTTCTCGTACCGTCACGACGGTCCGCTCGACATGCGCATGGACGCCGATCAGACCTGGTCGGCCGACGACGTCGTCAACGGCTACGGCGGAACGTGACCTCGCCCGGATCATCCGCCGCTACGGCGACGAGCGGTTCGCCGATCGCATCGCTCGTGCCATCTGCGCGGCGCGCCCGATCCAGTCGACGACCGAACTCGCGGCGGTCGTGACCACGGCGATTCCCGCTGCTGCTCGCCGGACCGGCGGGCATCCCGCCAAACGAACCTTCCAGGCGATCCGGATCGAGGTCAACGACGAACTCGGTGTCCTGCCCGGCGCCATCGACGCTGCCGTCGAGGCCACCCGGCCCGGCGGGCGGATCGCGGTGCTCTCGTACCACTCCGGCGAGGATCGCATCGTCAAGGAGCGCTTCGCGAACGCCGCCGGCGCCTGTGACTGCCCGGACGACCTGCCGTGCGTGTGCGGCGCGGTGCAGACGGTCCGGATCGTGCGGGGTGTCCCGAAGAAGGCGAGCGCGGCCGAGCAGGCGACGAACCGCCGGGCGGCATCGGCTCGCCTGCGAGTGGTCGAACGGATCGTCGCCACCCGCAAGAGCGACGGTCAACCGGTGGCCGACGCCGACGAGTCGTCCGATCTCCCGAGGGCACCGGCGGGCACGGGGGAGCGCGCTGATGGCAGCGCCCCTCCGCCGCGACGTGGCTCCCCGCCGCGCCGGTTCGCCGACCATTGCGCCGCGTCGTCGCGGACGGACCGCCGCGTCTGCGAAGAAGCCCGCGTTGGTCGTGATCAGCCGTCGGCGTCGTTGGCCGGCCTTCGTGGCCGTCCTCGTCTGGTCGATGGTCTTCGCCGCACTGCTCGGTGCGGCGGTGTTCCACACCCAGCTCGCCGGCCGTCAGCTGCGCATCGATCAGCTCGAACGGTCGGTCGCGGCAGAACGGGAACGGTTCGACGAGTTGCGGTACGAACGCGCCGAGTTGCGATCGCCGGTGCGTCTCGCGGCGGCCGCGTCGGCGTTGGGCATGGATCGTGGCGACGTGAGCGAGTTCATCTCGGTGTCGCCCGAGTTGCTCGCCCAGCAGATCGCCGCCGCCGGTGCGATCGACGACCCCGTGGTGCAGATCACGATCGACACCGACCCACTCGATCAGTTCCGCGCCGTCAAGCAGGTCACGGAGCAACTGCCGTGAAACCCGCCACCGTTCGCAGCCACGGCACCCCCCACACGAGGACGGCGCGAAGCGACGAGTCGCGCCGCGTCCCGCCGAAGGGTTCCCGGTCGCGCGCAGCGACCGATCCGGCTCGGCAGAACAGCCGGCAGAAGAGCCGCGAGACCGGCGGTGGACCGGGCCGTCGGACCGGGCCGCAGCGCAACCGGACCTCGACGCGCCCGCCGGAGCGCGCCCCGCAACGATCGTCCTCGAGCGTTCGTCACCGCACTCCGATGGAGCGCACGCGGCAGGCGAGGCGCCCGCGGGTCAGCGCCCCGAAGCCCCCTCGTCGATCGCCGTTCCGGGTGGGGTCTCCCCGTCGCCGCCTGATCATGGCACTCATCGTGATCGCCGCGATCCTGCTGGGGATCGTCGTGCGCGTCGCCTTCCTGCAGACGACCGAGGCCGACACGTTGCGCTCCGCCGGCATCGATCAGTGGACGCGATCGGTCGCCCTGCCGGCGCAGCGCGGCACGGTCTTCGACCGCTACGGCAACGAACTGGCGATGTCCGTTCCCGCCGCCACGATCTCGATCAACCCGAAGCTGGTCGAGAACGGTCCGGCCACGGTGCAGCTCCTCGACGACCTGCTCGGTCTCGACGACGACAAGACCACCGAGTTGCTCGCCGAGATCGCTGCCAAGGACCGGGGTTTCGTGTTCGTGCAGCGACAGGCGGACGCGGCCATCGGCGATCAGCTCTCCGCCATGCGACTCGCCGGGGTCAACGTGGACCGGGAGAGCCGGCGGGAGATGCCCGGCGGAGACACCGGCCGCAGCATCATCGGGAGCACGAACATCGACGGCGTCGGGATCTCGGGCCTCGAGCTGCAGTACGACGGGATCCTCACCGGTACCGGTGGCAGCCTGCGGCGCGAAGTCGCGCCCGGCGGCCGGTCGATCCCGGGGTCCGAGACGGTCACCGAGCGGCCGGTGTCCGGCCAGGATCTCGTGCTGACGCTCGATCGGTCGATCCAGTTCTCGACCGAGCAGGTGCTGCTGGAGAAGGTGTCCGAGATCGGCGCCCGCGGCGCGACGGCCATCGTCGTCGACACCGACTCCGGTGAGATCTACTCCATGGCATCGGTGCGCCAGGACGACACGACCGGGGCCTACGAGGTCACGTCCGGGAACTTCGCGGCGGTCGACGCCTACGAGCCGGGCTCGGTCGCCAAGGTCATCACGATCGCGAGTGCGCTCAGCGAGGGCCTGGTCACGCCGGAGAAGACCTACGTCGTGCCGTGGCGCAAGCAGTACTACGACGACCTGCTCAAGGACTCCCACGAGCACCCCGACGAGACGTTGACGGTGTCGCAGATCCTCACGGAGTCCTCGAACATCGGCACGATCTTCGTGCAGCAGGAGATGGGTCGCTGGAAGCACCGCGACTACATGGCGGCATTCGGGCTCGGCGAGAAGACCGCGCTCGGACTTCCCCGGCGAGTCCACCGGGATCCTGAAGGAAGCGGACGACCTGTGGGGCTCCGAACGTGTCACGGTCGCGTACGGGCAGGGTGTGTCGAGCACGTCGCTGCAACTCGTCGGTGCGGTCAACACCATCGCCAACGACGGTGTCTACGTCGCCCCCAAGCTCGTGAAATCCACGGTCGGCCCCGACGGCACGATCACCGACACGCCGCCGTCGACCACGCGGCGCGTCGTCAGCGAGCAGGCTGCGCTGCAGACGACGGAGATGATGCGCAACGTGGTGTGTTCCGGTACCGCGACCAGGGCCAAGGTCGACGGGCTCTCGATCGCGGGCAAGACCGGTACGGCGTTCAAGGCGGCGGACAACGGCACGTACTTCGACGACAACGGCGACCGCATCTACTACGCGAGCTTCGTGGGCTTCTTCCCGGCAGACGACCCGCAGGTCACCGTGCTCGTGTCGGTCGACGAGCCGCCATCGGGGACCGATGACCGCTTCGGTGGCACCGCTGCCGCACCCGTGTTCGCCGAGCTCGCGCCCACGTTGATCCACGAACTCGGCATCGTTCCCACGCCGGGTGCGCCGACCTGCGAGGCAGGCTGACCGTGGCCGACGTCACCGGTCTCGACCGCGCGGTACGAACTGAGCGAACACGGGCTGATCGTCACGGACCTCGTCCACGACTCCCGTCAGGTCCGCCCCGGATCGGTCTATGTCTGCCTGCGCGGGCAGACCTTCGATGGTCACCGCTTCGCCGCCGATGCCGTGGCCTCCGGCGCCGTCGCCGTCGTCACCGACCATCCACTCGACGACGTCACGGTGCCCCAGATCGTGGTCGACGACACCCGTCTGCGCGTCGGACCACTGGCGGCCATGTTCGCCCGACATCCGAGTCGTTCGCTGATCACGGTGGGCATCACGGGAACCAACGGCAAGACCACGACGGCGCAGCTGCTCGAGGCGATCTTCGGCGCCAACGGCTGGCGAACGGGAGTGATCGGGACGCTGCACGGTCCCCGCACCACACCCGAGGCACCCGATCTCCAACGTGCGCTGCGCGGGTTCGTCGACGACGGCGCTGACGCAGCCGTGCTCGAGGTGTCGTCGCACGCGCTGGCACTCCATCGCGTCGATGGCACCGAGTTCGACGCCGTCGTGTTCACGAACCTCGGCCGCGACCATCTCGACCTGCACGGTTCGCAGGAGGAGTACTTCCGCGCCAAGGCCCGCTTGTTCTCCCCGGACTTCGCTCCACTCGCCGTGATCAACGTCGACGACACCCACGGCCGTCTGCTGGCCGACACGGTCGCGTCGACCGAAGCGGGCCGCGAGCTTCGAGTCGTGCCCGTCTCGGCCGACCAGGTCACCGACGTGGTCGTGGAGGCGTCGTCGCACCGGTACCGCTGGCGGGGGATCGACGTGGAGGTGCCCATCGGTGGCCGATTCAACGTCGCCAACTCGCTGGCGGCCATCACCACCGCCGTCGAACTGGGCATCGATCCTCAGGTCGCCGCCGACGGTCTGCGGACGCTCGCTGCCGTGCCGGGGCGATTCGAGGTCGTCCCGTCGTCCGCCGCCGACGACCGTGGGTTCACGGTGATCGTCGACTACGCCCACACGCCCGACGGCCTCGCCGAAGTGCTCGCATCCGCCCGGGCCGTCGCCGATCCGCGAGGCGCGGTCGTCGTCGTGTTCGGCTGTGGGGGCGGCCGGGATCGGCCGAAACGACCCGAGATGGGTCGAGTCGCCGCCGAACTGGCCGATCGTGTCATCGTCACCTCGGACAACCCGAGAGGCGAGCGTCCCGAGGCGATCATCGGTGACATCATCGAGGGCGTGCCGAGTGACCGCCTGCAACGCGTCGTGATCGAACCCGACCGCCGCAACGCCATCGATCGAGCCATCGCCGACGCGCAGCGTGGTGATGTCGTCGTGCTCGCCGGCAAGGGCCACGAGCGGACCCAGGAGTTCGCGGATCACACGATCGAGTTCGACGATCGCAGGGTCGCCGCGGAGACACTGGAGGCGCTGACGTGATCGCGATCATGCTCGCGGGCACGACCGCGATGCTCGTGTCGTTGTTCGGGACCCGCTGGCTGATCGTGTTCTTCCGCCAGCGCGGCCAGGGACAGCCGATTCTCGGCAAGGAGGACCACGGGCCCGAACACCACATGACCAAGCAGGGCACGCCGACGATGGGTGGTCTGGCGATCGTCGGCGCCGCGTTCATCGGATGGATCGTCGCCCACATCCGTCGCGGACTGGCCTTTTCCGACCAGACGATGATCGTGTGGGTCGGCGTGCTGTTCATGGCCCTGATGGGGTTCCTCGACGACTACATCAAGGTCCGCAAACGCCACAACCGGGGCATCTTCTGGAAGCAGAAGAACTACATCACGATGATCGCCAGCATCTTGATGGCGTGGTGGCTCGTGGTCGGCACCGGGATCTCCGAGACGATCAACATCACCCGGGGCGATGTCGGCCTCGAGGTGCCCACCGCGGTCTGGATCGTCTGGGCGGGCATGATCATCTGGGCGACCACGAACGCCGTCAACGTCACCGACGGTCTCGATGGCCTCGCGGCCGGCTCCGCGCTCATGGGCTTCGGCGCCTTCACGATCATCGCGTACTGGGTGTTCAGGAACCCCGACATCTACAGCAGCGTCGTCAACCCGCTGGACATGGGCGTGTTCGCCGCGGCGTTCGCGGGTGGGTGCCTCGGCTTCCTCTGGTGGAACGCGGCGCCGGCGAGGATCTTCATGGGGGATGTCGGGGCGCTGGCCATCGGCGCCGCGCTGGCCTTCTGCGCGCTCACGTTGAACACGACCCTGCTGTTGGTGCTGATCTGCGGCATCAACGTGATCGAAGCCGGCTCGGTCGCCATCCAGATGGGGGTGTTCAAGGCATCGGGCCGCAAGAAGCGCCTGTTCCGGATGTCTCCGATCCACCATCACTTCGAGCTCATCGGCTGGCCGGAGACCACCGTGATCATCCGCTTCTGGTTGATCTCGGCGATCTGCGTCGCCACCGCGCTGGCCATCTTCATCGGTGACTTCACCGAGATCAGTTCGAGCATGCCATGAGTCGTGCGCTCGTGTACGGACTCGCGGTTGCCGGTGCTGCAACCGTTCGGGCGCTGCAGCGCCACGGCGTCGAGGTCGTCGTCGCCGATGACGACGTCACCCCCGCCCGCCGCGAGGTTGCCGCCGAACTCGACGTCGAACTCCTCGACCGGCCCCGCGGTGCGACAACTCGACGCGTTGGTCCGATCGTGCGACCTGGTCAGCCCGGCTCCGGGTGTCCCCGAATCCCACGAGGTCGTCCTCGCGGCCCAGCGGGCCGGGGTGGAACTGGTCTCGGAGATCGAACTGGCCTATCGCTGGGAGCGCGACCGGGTCGGCGGCCCGAGGCCGATGCTGGCGATCACGGGGACCGACGGCAAGACCACCACGACCCTGCTCGCCGTCGAGATGTTGCGAGCAGCAGGGCTTCGCACCATCGACGCCGGGAACACCGAGACACCACTGGTCGACGCCCTCGCCCTCGACCTCGATGCGTTCGTCGTGGAGAGCGCGAGTTTCCGCCTGGCCTGGACACCGACCTTCCGAGCCGAAGGTGCAGCGTGGCTGAACCTGGCGCCCGATCACCTGAACTGGCACCGGTCGATGGAGAGCTACGAGGCCGCCAAGGCCCAGATCTACGCGAACCAACGCCCCGATGACGTGGCGGTCGGGTTCGTCGACGACCCGACCGTGATGCGGCGTCTCCGGGCGGCTCCCGGCCGGCAGGTCACGTTCGGCCTCGAGGGTGCCGACTACTCCGTGGTCGACGATCGACTCGTGGGACCCGACGGTGCCTTCGCCGCGGTGGCAGCGATGCGTCGCAGCCTGCCCCACGACATCACGAATGCGTTGGCAGCGTCCGCGCTGGTCCTCGAGACCGGTTTGGCAGGGCCCGACGCTGTCGGCCGGGCGCTCGCGACGTTCAACGGACCGCCCCATCGCCTCGAACACGTCGGCACCTGGAACGACGTCGCCTGGTACAACGACTCCAAGGCAACGACACCGCACGCCGCCGCGGCCGCCATTCGTTCGTTCAGCGGGATCGTGCTCATCGCCGGCGGCTACGACAAGCACGTCGACCTCTCCCCGATGGCCGCCGATGCCGACCATGTCGATGCCGTGATCGCACTCGGGGCGACGGCTCCGGCAGTCGTCGATGCGTTCGCATCCGTCGATCGGCGCGAGGTGGTCGACGACCTCGCCGAGGCGGTCGCGCTCGCGAGTCGGATCGCAGCTCCGGGAGCGACGGTCCTGCTGTCGCCCGGTTGCGCAAGTTTCGATCAGTTCCAGAGCTTCGAACACCGTGGCGATCGCTTCCGGGCGCTCGCCCTCGCCGCCCACGGGGAGGAATCATGACCAGCGCCGCAACGGTTGCCGATCGCCGTCGGGCCGCGCTCGACCGGCTCCACGGGGAGACACCGGCGCCGCGTCGCCGACCCACCCCACGGCCACGGCACCAGCGACATGTCCGGACCGACTCCGATGCGACGACCAGGCGCCCTCGCGCCGAGCGAGAGGTGCTCGGTCCGCCGCCCGGAACGTTCTACGCGATCGCCGGCGTGGTCACCGTGCTCGTCATGCTCGGACTCGTCATGGTGCTCTCGGCGTCGGCAGTGACCGAGGCGAATCTCGGTCACTCCCCGTACCGGGTGTTCGGCAAGCAGGCGATGTGGGCGGGCCTCGGCCTGATCGGCCTGATCATCGTGGTCAGGATCCCGTACCGATCGTGGCGGCGTGCGGTGATCCCGTTGGGGCTGCTCGCGGTCGCAGCAATGGCGGCGCCGTTCGCTCCCGGCGTCGGGGCCACCGTCAACGGGGCGCAGTCGTGGATCCGACTCGGACCGCTCAGCGTGCAACCGTCGGAGTTCCTCAAGTTGGCCGTCGTCATCCTCGCCGCCGAACTCCTCGCCCGTCGCCAGGACGTGCTCGCGGACCGACGTGCAACCCTCATGCCGCTCGGACTCCTCGCCGTGATCGGTGCCGGTCTCTGTCTCGCCCAGGGCGACCTCGGGTCGGCCGTGGTGCTCGGAGCGATCGTGTTCAGCGTCGCTTGGATCGCCGGCGTACCGGTCACTCCGTTGGCAGCGATGGTCGCCAGCGGCGCCGCTGCCGCGCTGCTGTTCGTCGTGTCCAGCCCTCGCCGCCTGGACCGCTTCACGGCGTTCTTGAACGTGACGGAGGAGAAGGACCATCTCGCGTACCAGACCTACCAGGGATTCCTGAGCATGGCGTCGGGCGGGATCGGTGGGTCCGGCATCGGCGGGAGCAATGCCAAGCTCGGCTACCTGCCGTATGCCCACAGCGACTTCATCTTCGCCGTGATCGCCGACGAACTCGGTCTCGTCGGCACGATCGCCGTCGTCGGCGGGTTCGTGATGCTCATCGGCCTGGGCGTCCAGACGGCGCTCGCCGCCCCCGACCGATTCGGGATGCTGCTCGCCGGCGGAATCGCGGCCTGGTTCGGCGTGCAGACCATCGTGAACCTGGGCGGCGTGACCGGGATCATGCCGGTGACCGGCCTGACCCTGCCCTTCTTCTCGGCCGGCGGCAGCTCGCTGTTCGTCAGCATGATCGCCGCCGGACTCCTGCTGAGTGTGGCCCGACGCATCAACACCACGTGAGCGAACACCAGGTGACCGGATCCGTGTTCGCCGTGGTGACCGGCGGTGGAACCTCGGGACATGTCCTGCCCGCCCTGGCCGTGGCTGATGCGCTGGTCGCCGCGGGTCACGAGCCCTCGAGCATCCGGTACATCGGTGCCCAGCGCGGCATCGAGACCCGGCTCCTGCCGCCCACGCCGTACCCGCACGAGTTCCTCGATGTCGTCGGCTTCCAACGGGCGGTGACGGGCCGCAACGTCGCGTTCGCACCGAAGATGGTGCGCAGCACCACCCGCGCGACGAGCCTGCTCAAGTCGTGGCGGCCGAAGGTCGTGGTGTCGGTCGGCGGGTACGCCAGCATGCCGGCCGTCTTCGCCGCCCGTCGCCTGGGTGTGCCCGTCGTGGTCGTCTCCTATGACCGCACGCCGGGACGGGCGAGCCGGGTGGCCGCCCGTCGCGCCGCAGCGTGCGCCGTGGCCTTCGAGGAGTCGCCCCTCCCGCGCGCCGAGCTGACCGGTGCGCCGGTTCGCCAGGTGATCCTCGATGTCGATCGTGTGGCCGGTCGGTCGTCGGCTCGACGGGCGCTCGGCGTGCCCGAGGATCGGTTCCTGATCGCGGTGATGGGAGGATCGCTGGGCTCCGGGGTGCTGAACGGAGCGATCGCGGACTACCTCGCTGCCCATCGCGACGACGGCGCCCTCGCCGTGCGCCAGGTCGCGGGTGAACGGTTCGCGTCGGACGTCGACGTGGTCGGCACGGTCCCGACGGGGCGGCGACGGCGGCGACGGTGGCGATGGGCGGTGTGTTGCACCAGGTCATCGCCTACGAGCCCGACATGCCGTCGGTGTACGCCGCGTGCGATCTGCTGATCGGCCGAGGGGGAGCGAGCACGGTGCACGAGGTGGCGGTCACCGGCACGCCGTCGATCCTGGTGCCGTGGGCCGCCTCGGCGGACGACCACCAGACCGACAACGTGAGGTGGCTGAGCGAGGTCGGAGGGGCCGTGCTCCTCGCCGAGGCCGACCTCGGCCGACTCGGTGACGAGATCGACGTGCTCCGCAGGGATCCCGAACGGTGCGCGGCGCTGTCGGTGGCGGCGGCGGATCGCGGCCGGATCAGCCGGTCGGGCGCATTGGCCAGACTGATCGAGCGTGTCGCCGTAACATCTCCCTCATCGTGACGCCCCCCGTCTCCGACTCCCACCGGGCCGCTCGGGTGCCCGCTGGCATCGATCCGGCTGGCATCGATCCGGCTGGCATCGATCCGCACCGGTCGAACGCGCTCGAACGGCTCGCGTCGCGCCCGGTGCCGAACGGGCCGGTCCCGGACGCGCCGCTCGATCTCGCGATTCCGCATCGGCTCCACGTGGTCGGCGCGGGCGGTCCGGGCATGAGCGCCGTGGCGATCGCCCTCGCGGAGATGGGACACATCGTGTCCGGGTCGGATCTGCGGGAGCATCCGGTGCTGGAGCGGGTTCGGGCGGCCGGGGTCGACGTCCACATCGGCCACGACCGCTCGCTCGTTCGGGGCGTCGATGCCGTGACCGCGTCCACCGCGGTGCCCGACAGGAACATCGAACTCGTCGAGGCCCGCGACACCGGAGTTGCCGTACTGAGCCGGGCAGGAATGCTCGCGTCGATCTGTGCCCAGGCCGACTCGGTGGCAGTGGCGGGCACCCACGGCAAGACCACGACGACGTCGATGTTGATGCTCGTCCTCGCCGAGGCCGGCCGTCGCCCGAGCTTCATCGTGGGCGGAGATGTCACCGATGTGGGCACGGGAGCCCAGTGGACCAAGGGCCGTTGGCTCGTCGTGGAGGCCGATGAGAGCGACGGCACCCATCTCGAGTTGCCGCTCCACGCCACGATCCTGACGAACGTGGACACCGACCACCTCGACCACTACGGCTCGCTCGACGGGATCGTCGACGGGTTCGATCGGTACCTCGGCCAGGTCCCGGGGCCCAAGGTGGTCTGCGGCGACGATGTGTTGGCAGCTGCGCTCGCGGCCCGCCACGGCGCGGTGACCTACGGGTTGTCGGCCGACTGCGACGTTCGCGGCGTCGACGTCGAGGCCGAGACCGGAGCGTTCACGTTCGGCGTCGAGACCCGTGACGCCACGGGGTCCCATGTGCGCGTCGGTGAGATCTCGTTGCCGCTGCGTGGACTGCACAACGTGACCAATGCGCTCGGCGTGGTGGCCATGGCCCTGCAGTTGGGCGTCGACTTCCAGGACATTCGCAGCGCGCTCGGTCGGTTCGGTGGCGTTGCCAGACGATTCGACGTCCGAGGTGTCGACGGCGGCGCGACGTTCGTGGACGACTACGGGCATCTGCCGTCGGAGATCGCGGCGGTGATCGCAGCAGCGCGCGGCAGCGGTGACGGCTGGCGACGAATCGTCGCGGTCTTCCAACCCAACCGCTACAACCGGATCGCCGAGATGTGGCAGGAGTACGGGCGTGCGTTCGTCGACGCCGATCTCGTGGTGCTCACCGACATCTATCCCTCGGGCACGGTCCCGATTCCCGGTGTCACCGGCAAGCTCATCGTGAACGCCGTCACGCAGGCGGACCCGGGTCGCCGCGTGGTGTGGCTGCCTCGCCGTGACGACCTCGTGGCATTTCTCGCCGGCGAGGTCCGCGAGGGCGATGTCTGCATCTCGATGGGCTGCGGTGACATCGCGACACTGCCGAGTGAGGTCCTCGATGTCCGACGGCGTTGACGTGTCCCGTGCCATGCGCCGACACGTCGGCGACGATGCAGCGGTTGCGCTCGCCGTCGAGGCGTTGGGTGGCTGGTCGCACGACGGCGGGCTCGCCGAGCAGGGAGTCGCACTCGGTCCGCTCACGACCTACCGCGTCGGTGGTCCCGCGACGGTGTTCGTCCGGGCCGGTCGACGTGAGGATCTCGTCCAGGTCGGACTCGCTGCCCAGGTGTCGGGCCTGCCCGTGCTCCCGATCGGACGAGGCTCCAACATGCTCGTCGCCGATGCCGGGTTCCACGGCATCGCCGTCAGTCTGGTCGACCTCGCCGAGCACCTCGAGATGGACACCGCCGGCGGGGTCGTCACGACATCGGCGGGGATGTCGCTGCCGGTGCTCGCCCGCAAGACGGCGGCGAGCGGTCTCACCGGATTCGAATGGGCCGTCGGGGTCCCGGGTTCGATCGGTGGTGCGGTGCGGATGAATGCCGGAGGCCACGGCTCCGACATGGCGGAGTCGCTCGTCGACGTGACGGTCGTGGATCTCGCCGGGCGGCCGACGCCGTCGGTCGTGAAGCTGGCGGCCGCCGATCTGGGACTGGGGTTCCGGCACAGCGAGCTGTCGCCGACGGCAGTGGTGGTCGAGGCGCGGCTGCAGCTCGCACCGGGAGACCGCGAGACGTCCGAGCGGCTGATCTCCGAGATCGTCGCGTGGCGGCGGGCGAACCAGCCCGGGGGACAGAACGCCGGGTCGGTGTTCGTCAACCCCGTCCCCGGCGAGGTGAGCGCCGGCGAGCTGATCGATGCTGCCGGGCTCCGAGGGTTGCGGGTCGGGTCGGCCCACGTGTCACAGAAGCACGCGAACTTCATCCAGGTGGACGACGGCGGTGCTGCCGATGACGTCCGAGCACTCATGCGCATCGTTCGCGAGCGTGTGCAGTCGAACAGCGGGTACTCGTTGCGCAGCGAGATCCGGCTGGTCGGTTTCGACGAGGGAGACGGCCTGAGGTGGCCTGGTCGCGGCGGTCGAAGGCGTCGATTCCGGGACGTCCGATTCCGGGACGTCCGATTCCGGGACGTCCGGCTCGGACGCGACGGGTCTCGTGACGGTCGTGGGATCCGGTGGTGGCGGCACCGATGGTGCCACCCCCGATCCCGCCACCCCCGATCCCGTGGGTGCTCCCGACGTCGTCGTGCTCGATGAGTTGTCGCGGGTGTTCGGGAAGACGGCGACGGGCGACGAGGCGCCCGACGTCGGCCGCCCGACCATCACCATCGGTGGCGACGAGAGCATCCCCGACGCCGTCTACCTCGACGAGGAGCTCGAGCGCGATTCGTCTGCCCCGGTGTTCATCGATGACGACGGCAGCAGCGATGCCGTCATGCCGCGGGAGGCCACCTCGCGCGGGATCGAGCCTCGGCTGCGGCAACGCCGAATCGGTGTGCGGCGGGCGGCGAGCCGTCGGCGCCTCTGGTGGGCGGCGCTGATCGCGTTGGTGCTCGTCGTCGTGGTCGGGGTGCTGGCGGTGCTGGGATCCTCGATCTTCGCTGTCGACCAGGTGTCGGTCACCGGCAACGTGTACACGGACCCGGATCAGCTCGCCGAGGTGGTGGACGACCTGCGCGGCACGCCGGTACTCCTCGTCGACACCGACGCCGTCGAGGCGCAGCTCGAAGCGATCCCGTGGGTCGAGTCGGCGCGAGTGACCACGAAGTTCCCGGACTCGGCCGGTATCGAGATCCGGGAGCGGACCCCGGTGGCCACGATGCTGGGCGAGGACGGCAGGTCGCGGGTCATCGATGCAGACGGTCGTGTCCTGGCCGTGGTCGACGGGCAGCCGGTCGCGCCGGTCTGGATCAGCGGGCCCGGAACGCTGGACCTCGCTGCGGGCGACTTCGCCCCGATCGGTTACTCATCGGCGGCTTCGTTGGTGACCAAGCTGACACCGAACATCCGCTCACGGGTCGAGTCGATGATGGTGACGCCCGACGGGTCCGATCTGGTGCTCATCCTCACCGGTCCGTCGGGTCCCATCGAGGTGCGCTTCGGGTCGGCGATCGGTGACAACGCCCAGATCGAGAAGCTGGTCCGGCTCGAGCGCAAACTGCTCGACCTCGAGGACAAGCCGGCCTCCGTGATCGATGTCTCCACGTCCGAAGTCACCGTGCGGTGAACGCTCCGGCCCGCAACGCCCCGACAGTCCCCGTTCCGGGAACCCGTACCTGGCAGGATGTGGTGCAGTACGCTCCGAGCCTCTCTGCTGAAACGAATCGAATCATGAACCACAACCACTGCCTCGTCCAGGATCAACGTCTGGACCAGAACCAAGGGAGGATCAGCTGATGGTCGGCGCTCCGCAGAACTATCTCGCCGTGATCAAGGTCATCGGCGTCGGAGGCGGCGGGGTCAATGCCGTCAACCGGATGATCGATGCCGGGTTGAAAGGCGTCGAGTTCATCGCCGTCAACACCGATGCGCAGGCCCTGCTGATGAGTGACGCCGACGTCAAACTCGACATCGGGCGGGATCTGACTCGCGGTCTGGGCGCCGGGAGTGATCCGGAGGTCGGAAAGTCGGCCGCCGAAGCGCACCACGAGGAGATCTCCGAGATGGTCCGTGGCGCCGACATGGTGTTCATCACCGCTGGGGAAGGTGGCGGTACCGGTACCGGCGCGGCCCCGGTCATCGCCGAGATCGCCCGTGAAGCCGGAGCCCTGACCATCGGCGTCGTGACACGTCCGTTCTCCTTCGAGGGCCGCCGACGCGCCGTGCAGGCCGACAACGGCGTCCAGAAACTCAAGGAGAAGGTCGACACGCTGATCGTCATCCCGAACGATCGCCTGCTCACCGTCGCCAACGACAAGACCAGTGTCCTCAATGCCTTCAAGATGGCCGACGAGGTACTCCTCCAGGGCGTGTCGGGCATCACCGGCCTCATCACCACGCCCGGCCTGATCAACACCGACTTCGCCGACGTGAAGATGGTGCTGTCGAATGCCGGGTCGGCGCTGATGGGCATCGGCCAGGCCAGTGGCGACGACCGGGCCGTGTCGGCGGCGAAGGCCGCCATCTCGAGCCCGCTGCTCGAGTCCGCGATCGACGGCGCACGCGGGGTGCTGCTGAACATCACCGGTCCCTCCGGCATGGGCTTGTTCGAGATGAACGCAGCGGCGGAGATCATCCACGGTGTCGCCCATCAGGACGCGAACATCATCTTCGGCACCGTCATCGACGACGAGATGGGCGACGAGGTGCGCATCACCGTGATCGCCGCCGGCTTCGATCGGATCGACGAGCCGGCGGGCGTGCGGTCCATCTCGGGAGACGACTGCGCCTCGGACCTCGCCGACGCGAATCACCGAACTGTTCGGCAGTGCCGACGAACCGGATCCGCTCGCCGACGACGACGGCGACGACGACTTCGACGTTCCTTCCTTCCTCAAGTAGCCGGACCTCCGACGCGGGTGCTCGAGCTGCTCCGACGGGAGGCCGATGTCGGCGTCGCAGTGGCGGTGGTCACCGAGCGTCGCGACGGCAGCGTGCATCCCATCGCCGTCGACGCAGCCACCCTGCGACGGCGGCAACTGGCGCTCACCGGACGAGCGTGGTTGATGGTCGATCAGATGCACGGGACCGCAGTGTTCCGCGCCGTCGATGCGACCACGAACTGGCCCGTGGCCGGCACTGCCGACGTGGCCGTCGCGTCGACGGTGCCCGTTGCGGTCTGGGCGGCCGACTGCGCCGAGATCGTGCTGTTCGACGGTGACGGTGGCGTCGTGGGGTGCCACGCGGGGTGGCGGGGACTGGCGGCCGGCATCGTCGACGTCGCCGTGAACGAGACCACGAGACCGATCGCAGCGGTGCTGGGGCCGTGCATCCACCCGTGCTGCTACGAGTTCGGAGCGCGCGAGCTCCAACGGGTGGCCGACGGTGTGCAGGTCGCGCCGGAGTCGATCGCCGGCACCACGTCACAGGGCGCGCCGGCGCTCGACGTGCCGGCAGCAGTCGCCGCGGCACTGGCTCGTCACGGCATCGAACTGGACGTCATCGGGCCGTGCACCGGCTGCGACGAGCGCTGGTTCTCGCATCGTCGCGGGGACGCAGGGCGCCATGCGGTGGTGGCGTGGTACGAGGCGGCGACGTGACCGCACGTGGGCCGAACTCCGTGGCGCACCGTCTTGCCGACATCCGCCGCCGGATCGACGCGGTCGACCGCCCGTTCGACCACCGCGTCGACGTCGTCGCCGTCACCAAGGGATTCCCGGGATGGGCGATCGAGGAGGCGGTTGGTGCCGGTTGTCGTCTGGTCGGGGAGAACTACGCCCAGGAGGTCCTCGAGAAGCGAGCGGTGATCGAGGCGCACCGGCGCCGAGTTGCACTTCATCGGCCGCCTGCAGACGAACAAGGTCCGCCAACTCGTCGGTCTCGTGCAGGTGTGGTCCAGCCTCGACCGGGCCTCGGTGATCGACGAGGTCGCCAAACGGGCGCCGGGATCGCGGGTCCTCGTGCAGGTCGACACCAGCGGGGATCCGGCCAAGGGCGGGTGTGCGCTGTCGATGGTCGGCGAGTACGTGTCCCGGTGCGCCGAGCAGGGGCTCCGGGTCGAGGGGCTGATGACGGTGGGTCCGACGGACGCGTCGCCCGAGGCCGCACGTGGTGGTTTCCGTGCCGTTCGGGCGCTGGTCGACGAGTTGGGTCTCGGCGTCTGCTCGATGGGAATGAGTGGTGATCTGGAGGTCGCCGTGCAGGAGGGGTCCACCGAACTGCGGATCGGAACGGCACTGTTCGGGGCCCGTCCACCTCGGGTGTGATCTGCTGGGCTAGCCTGCGGCCCGCAGGAGGAATGGATGTCACTCTGGAAGAAGACCATGGACTACCTGGGTCTGGGTCCCGACGATGCGTACGACGACTACGACGACTACGACGAGCCCGCGCCCGCGCAGCGACAGAGTCGAGGGTCTCGGGACGCTGACCATCGGGGTTCCGGTCCGTCCAACGGTGGACAACGCGAGTGGGACGCCGAGCCCGACGCCGAGCCGTCCGTGCGTACCGTGTCGGCACGCCCGAGCTTTCCGTCCCGGGATTTCGACGCGTCGCCTTCCCGTCGGGCCGCCGCAAGTGCCCGTTCCGACGACTCCGGGGTCCAGGTTCGACCGATCCCTTCAACGCCAGGTCTTCGCAGTGTCTCGGGAGGGTCCATGGAGCCGCACACCGTTCGTCCACGTCGGTTCGATCAGGCGCAAGAGGTCGCCGACAAGTTCAAGGACGGTCAGCCCGTCATCATGAACCTCGAGGGGACCGAACGAGAGGTGGCTCGTCGGCTCATCGACTTCGCCAGCGGTATCTGCTACGCCCTGGATGGTTCGATGGAGAAGGTGGCCACCGGGGTGTACCTCCTCAAGCCGCCCGTTCCGCAACGTGGACCCCGCTACGACGACTACGACGACTGACCGACAGGAGCCCCTCATGGAGATGAATCCTCAACGAGTCCGCAGCGCCGAGTTCAAGACGGTTCGCAAGGGAGCCGACCAGGACGAAGTCCGCGTCTTCCTGAACGATGTTGCCGACGAACTCGAGCGCGCACAGAACCAGGCGACGGCCATGGAGGCGCGTGCCGCGTGCGGCGGTGGCCCGACTCCAGGAGGTCACCGAGAACGAGGCCGCCGCCCCGAAGCTCGAGGCATCGGCCGAGGAAGCCGAGACCATCAGTCGAACACTGCTGCTCGCCCAGCGGACTGCCGACAGCACGATCGCAGACTCACAGTCGGAGGCAGCCAGAATCGTCGCGCAGGCCAAGAACGAAGCGGCGGCGACCCTCGACTCGACCAGGGAGATGTCGGCGCAGCTGATCGCGGAGGCCCGCATCGAGGCGCGGCGAACTGCCGAGGCCGAACACCAGTCGATCCTGAGCGAGGTCGAAGCGCTCAAGGCGCGTCGTGACTTCCTGGAGTCCGACGTGCATCACCTCGAGACGTTCCTCGTCGATCAACGCAGTCGGGTCCGTGAGGCGGCGACCGCGCTGCTGCAGCTCACCGATCGCGTACCCGGCGGTCTCGGCGACGTCCGCAGTCCGCTGCTGTCGGCGTCCGACGACGACACCGGCGAGATCGTGGTCGAGGAGCCGCCGAGCTGCTGATCGTCACCGACGCGGCCGTCGACGAGGGCGATGGCGTCGACGACATGTCGCCGGCGATCGGCTGCGGGCGACCCGGTTGCCGAGATCGTCGTGGCGGACGAGGTCGAGTCGGCACCCGCGGTCGATCTCAACACCGAACCGTGGCGCTCCGACGATCCGACCGAGGCGATCCCGGTGTTCCGCGCCGACGTCGACGACACGCCGAACGACTCCGACGACTTCACCTTCTCCTTCGACGACGAACGCAGCTGACCCCGGCCTCGCACGGGCGTCGCCGACGGTGCCCGTCGGTAGCATCGCCGTCGTGTCCTATCCCGACGTCGACCCCCGGCCGAACTTCCCGCAGCTCGAAGAAGCTGTCCTCGCTCGCTGGGCCGCGGACGAGACGTTCCAGGCATCGATCGACCAGCGCGACGCCGGTGAGTTCGGTGCCAACGAGTTCGTGTTCTACGACGGGCCGCCGTTCGCGAACGGCCTTCCTCACTACGGACATCTGCTGACCGGCTACGTCAAGGACGCCATCCCTCGGTATCAGACGATGCGGGGCCATCGGGTCGAGCGGCGATTCGGCTGGGACTGCCACGGCCTGCCTGCCGAGGTCAAGGCGGAACAGGAGCTGGGCATCTCGGGCCACCCGGAGATCACCGCGTTCGGCATCGATCGGTTCAACGAGGCCTGCCGGTCGAGTGTGCTGCAGTTCACCGACGACTGGCGCGAGTACGTGACGCGCCAGGCCCGCTGGGTCGACTTCGACAACGACTACAAGACGCTCGACCTCACCTACATGGAGAGCGTCATGTGGGCGTTCAAGACACTGTGGGACAAGGGTCTGATCTACGAGGGATTCCGCGTGATCGCCTACTGCTGGCGGTGCGAGACCCCGTTGAGCAACACCGAGACTCGGATGGACGACGTGTACCGCGACCGTCAGGACCCGGCGCTCACCGTGGGCTTCGAGTTGGAGACGGGTGAGCGGATCCTCGCGTGGACGACGACGCCGTGGACCCTGCCGTCCAACCTCGCGCTGGCGGTGGGTCCCGACATCGACTACGCGGTCGTCGAACTCGACGGGACCCGGTACATCCTGGCCGAGGCGCTCCTCGGGGCCTATGCGGCCGAGTTGGGCGAGGCGACCCGAGTCGACACGGTTCGTGGCTCCGACCTGGCCGGGCGGCGCTACACACCGCTCTTCGACTACTTCACGGACGTGGAACGGTTCGGCACCCAGGAGGCCTTCCGGGTGCTCGCCGCCGACTTCGTGTCGACCGAGGACGGCACCGGTGTCGTGCACATGGCCCCCGGATTCGGTGAGGACGACCAGGTCGTGGCGAATGCGGCGGGGATCCCGACCATCTGCCCGATGGACGAGCACGGTCGCTACACCGCCGAGGTGTCGGACTGGGTCGGCCAGCACGTCTTCGACGCCAACCCGCTGGTGATCCGTCACCTCAAGGATCGTGGCGTGGTGCTGCGTCATGCCACCTACGACCATCCGTACCCGCACTGCTGGCGTTGTGCCCAACCACTGGTGTACCGGGCGATCTCGTCGTGGTTCGTGCAGGTCACGGCCATCCGGGATCGCATGGTCGAACTGAACCAGCAGATCACGTGGCAGCCGGCGCACATCAAGGACGGCAGTTTCGGCAAGTGGCTGGAGAATGCGCGGGACTGGTCGATCAGCCGGAACCGGTTCTGGGGATCACCGATCCCGGTCTGGCAGTCCGACGACCCGACCTACCCGCGCATCGACGTGTACGGCTCGCTGGCCGAGCTGGAGGCCGACTTCGGGGTGACCGTGACCGACCTCCACCGTCCCGGTGTCGACGAACTCGTTCGACCGAATCCCGACGATCCGACCGGGAAGTCGATGATGCGTCGGGTCCCCGAGGTGCTCGACTGCTGGTTCGAGTCGGGCTCGATGCCCTTCGCGCAGGTGCACTACCCGTTCGAGAACCACGAATGGTTCGAACACCACTATCCCGGTGACTTCATCGTGGAGTACATCGGCCAGACGCGCGGGTGGTTCTACACGTTGCACGTCCTCGCCACGGCGCTGTTCGATCGGCCGGCGTTCTCCAACTGCGTGAGTCACGGCAACGTGCTGGGCGACGACGGCCGCAAGATGTCCAAGAGCCTCAACAACTACCCCGACCCGCGGGAGATGTTCGACACCCACGGCGCGGACGCCATGCGGTGGCACCTGCTGTCGTCGGCGATCCTGCGCGGCGGTGACGGCATGGTGACCGAGGAGGGCATGCGCGACACCGTGCGCCACGTGCTCCTGCCGCTGTGGAACTCGTGGTACTTCCTGGCGTTGTACGCGAACGCCGCCGACCATCAGGGGATGTCGCGCACGGACTCGACGAACGTGCTCGATCGGTACGTCCTGGCCAAGACCCGCTCACTCGTCGCCGATCTCACCGAGTCGATGGACGCGTACGACCTGTTCGGCTCGTGCCAGATCGTTCGCGACTACCTCGACGTCCTCACCAACTGGTACATCCGGCGCAGTCGGGACCGGTTCTGGGCGGGGGACCACGACGCGATCGACACGATGCACACCGTGCTGTCGGTGTTGACGCGGGTGATCGCACCACTGCTGCCCCTGGTCGCCGAGGAGATCCACGCCGGGTTGCACGGTCAGCGAGGCTGCGTCGAGCGTCCACCTCACCGACTGGCCGGACGTCGATGAGCTTCCGGCCGATGACGACCTGGTGTCCACCATGGATCTGGTTCGTGACGTGTGTTCGGCGACCCTGTCGATCCGCAAGGCCCATCAGCGCCGGGTGCGGCTCCCGCTCGAGGCCGTGACGGTCGCATCGGTGGACGCCCATCGGTTGGCGGACTTCGTGGACGTCATCGCCGACGAAGTGAACGTTCGGCGGGTGGATCTCACCGATGACGTCGCCTCGGTGGCGACGCAGCGGTTGCAGTTGGTGCCCGCCCGACTCGGCCCGCGTCTGGGTCAGGACGTCCAGCAGGTGATCCGGGCCCACAAGGCCGGCGACTGGTCGATCGCCGATGGGGTGGTGGTCGTCGGCGGGGTCGAACTCGTCGACGGTGAGTACACACTCGAGCTGGTCGCGCAGGACGACAAGGCGAGTTCGGGTCTGAGCGCGCACGACGGTGTCGTCGCGCTCGACATCGAGGTGACCGAGGAACTCGAGGTCGAAGGACGGGCGCGGGATCTCGTCCGCCTGGTGCAGCAGGCGCGTCGTGATGCCGGCCTGGACGTCTCGGACCGCATTGCACTCACGGTCACGGCGTCGGATGGCTGGATCGATGCCGTCGCGACGCACGAGGGCCTGATCGCGGGCGAAACCCTCGCGTCGTCGGTGGCGATGATCCGCTCCGGCGGGGCCGGTGACGATCCGATCATCGAGGTACAGCTCGCAGCCACGTGAGCGCGCGTCGATGCCGAACGGAGCACGCGCCCGGCGCAAGGTGCTCGTTCGGCGGTCGGCGGCGGTAGAGTCCGGCGCTCACAACGCCTGGAGGAGCGCAATGGCCGCAGCAAGCACGACAAGTTCCACGAAGAAGCCGGCGACCAAGAAGGCAGCGCCGGCAAAGAACGCACCGCGGCGAAGAAGGCAGCGCCCGCCAAGAAGGCAGCGCCCGCGAAGAAGGCAGCGCCCGCGAAGAAGGCAGCGCCCGCGAAGAAGGCAGCAACGACCAAGCAGGCAGCGCCAGCGAAGAAGGCTGCGCCGGCGAAGAAGGCTGCGCCCGCGAAGAAGGCTGCGCCCGCAACGAAGACGCCACGCGGCGAAGAAGGCGGCACCCGCCGCCAAGAAGGCGGCACCCGTGAAGAAGGCCGCACCCGCGAAGAAGGCCTCGCCGGCCGCGCCCCGCGAAGAAGGCGGCCCCTGTCGCCAAGAAGTCGACGTCAGCGTCCTCGGCGTCGCGCCCGGCACGCCGGACGCCGAGCGCGAGCAGCCTCACACCGTCGCTGCTGTCGAACGCCCAGTTCGAGCGGGTCGAGATCCCGCCGCCTCGCGGTCACAGCAAGGACGGGATCGCCTACACCAAGGACTTCGACATCAAGTTCCTGAAGGCCCAGCGCGATGAACTGATCGCACGACGTCAGGCCGAGCTGGCTCGTGCCACGCGACTCGAGGACGAGGCCACGAGCATCATCGAAGACGGTGAGATGGGCGACGTGCAGTTCGACGACGAGGGTGGCGAAGGCGACACGATGGTCGTCCAACGCGATCTGGATCGTCTGCTGTCGACGCAGGCCCGCCAGACCATTCTCGACATCGACGCCGCGCTGGCTCGAATCGAGCAGGGGACCTACGGCTACTCGGCGATCTCCGGGATGCCGATTCCCCGCGAGCGTCTCGAGGCGATTCCGGAGACCACGGTCCTGGCTGCCGAGAAGGTCAGCGGCATCGGTCCGCGCTGAGAGCGATGCCATCACTCGGCGCCTGGCGAACACCGGTTGCCATCGCGCTCGGTGTCGTCGTCGTCGACCAGTTGACCAAGCACTGGGCGGTCACCCATCTCGGCGACGATCGTGTCATCGACCTCGTGTGGACGCTGCGGTTCAACCTGGCGTTCAACAACGGCATGGCGTTCGGGCAGGGGAGAGGATTGGGTCCCGTCATCGGGATCGTTGCGACGCTCGTGATCGTGTTCCTGCTGATCTCGTTGCGGAACGAGGCGAGTCGGCTGAGCACGATCGGAATGGGGTTGCTCATCGGCGGGGCCGCCGGGAACCTGATCGATCGACTCCTGCGAGGTGACGCCTGGCTCAACGGCGCGGTCGTCGACTTCATCGACCTGCAGTGGTTTCCGATCTTCAACGTCGCCGACATGGCCGTGAACGTGGGCGCGCTGCTGTTGATCATCGGCAGTATCCAGTCGTCGCGCTCGCGGCCGGCGCCACCGGTCCCGTCCGAGGAGGCCTCATGATCACCGAGGCGGTGCCGGCGGCCCTCGCCGGCGAACGACTGGACCGGATCGTGGCGCTGATCGGCGACGTCAGTCGGGCGGAGGCGGCTGCGACGATTGCCGCGGGAGGGGTCCGTGTCGACGGCGAAGCGGCTGGGTCGGGCAAGGTCCGGCTCGTGGAGGGGCAGATCGTCGAGGTCGACGCTGTCGGCCATTCCGGGACCTGTCCTGCCGACGGCAGATGCCGCGGTCGAGTTCGGGGTCGTGTACGAGGACGACACGGTCATCGTGGTCGACAAGCCGGCCGGTCTGGTGGTGCATCCGGGTGCGGGCAACCTCGACGGCACGCTGGTGAGCGGGCTGCTGAGCCGGTACCCCGAACTCGAAGGAGTCGGTGAGGATCCGGTCCGTCCGGGGATCGTGCACCGGCTGGACGCGGGAAGCTCCGGTCTGCTGGTCGTCGCCCGCACCGACGATGCGGCGCTCGACCTGATCGAACAGTTCTCCGACCACAGCGCGACACGGCGTTACGACGCGGTCGTGTGGGGTGTTCCCGATGCGCCGCACGGCATCATCGATGCCCCGATCGGTCGCGATCGGGGTGATCCGCTCCGGATGGCGGTCGTCGCCGGCGGGCGACCCGCTCGGACCGACTACCGGGTGGTGGGGACCTATTCGAGCCCGGCGCTGGTCTCGCGGCTCGAGTGTCGTCTGGAAACCGGACGCACGCACCAGATCCGAGTCCACCTGGCGTCGATCGGTCATCCGCTGATCGGGGATCCGACCTACAGCCAACGCCGGCCCACCCTCGGGCTGACGAGACCGTTCCTGCACGCCGCCGAGCTGGCGTTCGTCCATCCTGCCACTGGCGAACGCGTCACGTTCCTGAGCCCACTCGCCCCCGACCTGCAGGCCTGGCTCGACGCCGCCGACGTCTGACGGGCCGCGCCCGCCGAGGGAAGCGCCAGCGACGAGGCGGAGTTCGGCCGACCAGAAGCTCCCCGCCACCGAATCGTCGTGAGGCCGAACAAGGAGTGCGACATGGTGTCGCGCCCGCCGAGGGAAGCGCCAGCGACGAGGCGGAGTTCGGCCGACCAGAAGCTCCCCGCCACCGAATCGTCGTGAGGCCGAACAAGGAGTGCGACATGGTGTCGCGCCCGCCGAGGGAAGCGCCAGCGACGAGGCGGAGTTCGGCCGACCAGAAGCTCCCCGCCACCGAATCGTCGTGAGGCCGAACAAGGAGTGCGACATGGTGTCGCGCCCGCCGAGGGAAGCGCCAGCGACGAGGCGGAGTTCGGCCGACCAGAAGCTCCCCGCCACCGAATCGTCGTGAGGCCGAACAAGGAGTGCGACATGGTGTCGCGCCCGCCGAGGGAAGCGCCAGCGACGAGGCGGAGTTCGGCCGACCAGAAGCTCCCCGCCACCGAATCGTCGTGAGGCCGAACAAGGCGTTACGGCCAGGGGGCATCGCCGCGGGCGATGTCCGCGATGGCGGCGAGCGTGAAGCCCTCGAGGTAGGTCCGCATGTGATCGCCGGCCTTGTTCCAGATCCCGAGCAGCACGCACTGACCCTCGTGATCGCAGGATCCGTCCTGGTGGGGTTGTCCGAAGTCGCCGAGGGTGATCGGGCCGTCGACCGCCGACACGATCTCGGAGAGCCGGATCTGATCGGCAGGACGTGCGAGCACGTAGCCACCGCCGACCCCACGCTTCGAGCGCACCAGCCCGGCGCCCTTGAGGGCGAGGAGGATCTGTTCGAGATATGGCTGCGGGAGTGCCGTGCGTTCGGCGATGTCGCGCACCGAGGTGGGGCCGCCTTCGTCGAGGTGCAACGTCAACGACAGCAACGCCCTGCAGGCGTAGTCACCACGGGTCGAGATGCGCACGGGACCACCCTATTCAGTCGGAGGGCCGCGCACCGCTTGTCGGCGACGATCCCGACGTGGTGGACTGCACCGGTGAGCACGAACGCTTCGGATGGCCCGATCATCCCGGACTATGCCGGAGCCAACGTTCGTGGGATCGTGCCGGCGCTGCTCGGGCCGTCCTCGTGGGCGTCGGGACCTCCCGGACTGGATGCCCTCGGTGGTTGCCGGCGCCCGCAGCGTGGTGCTGTTGGTACTCGATGGCCTCGGATGGGACCAGCTGCAGGACCATCGAGATCTGATGCCGACCGTCGCATCGATGACCGGAGGGCCGATCCACACCGTGGCGCCGACGACGACGGCCACGGCGCTGAGTTCCATCACCACCGGACTCACCCCGGCCGAGCACGGACTGATCGGCTACCGCATCGTGCTCGGTGGCGAGATCATGAACGTGCTGCGATGGACCGTGGGGGAGCAGGCAGTCCGCCGATCTCGCCCGCCGCACGACATCCAGCCGTTCGACCCGTTCCTCGGTCGAACGGTTCCGGTGGTCAGCCCGGCCGAGTTGCAGAACTCGGCCTTCAGTGAGGCGCACCTCCGCGGTTGTCGAGCGGTCGGGTGGCGGGCCGCATCGTCCATCGCCGTGGAAGCCCGGCGCCAGGTCGAGGCGGGTGAGCGGTTCGTCTACTGCTACTACGGCGGGATCGACAAGATCGCCCACGAGCGCGGGTTCGGTCCGTACTACGAAGCGGAGCTGCGCGCGGCCGATGTCCTGGTGGCCGACGTGCTCGCCGCACTGCCGACGGGGACCGCCCTGCTCGTCACGGCCGACCACGGCCAGGTGCACGTCGGTGATCGCATCGTCGTGCCCTCGGCCGCGTTGCTCGCCGATGTCACGATGCAGTCGGGCGAGGGGCGCTTCCGGTGGTTGCACACACCCAAGGGTGCTGCTGACGACGTCGCCGCGACTCGCGCTCGACGAGGTGGGCGACGTTGCGTGGGTCGCCACGAAGCAGCAGATACTCGACGAGCAGTGGTTCGGCGCGTCGATGGCCCCGGAGATCCGATCACGGCTGGGAGATGTCGCACTCGTGGCCAGAGAGCCGGTGAGCTTCGACGATCCGGCCGACTCGGGTCCGTTCGAACTGGTCTGCCGACACGGATCGCTCACCTCCGCGGAGGTCAACGTGCCGCTCGTCGGCGCCGGCGCCTGAGGTCGGCCGAGGCAAAGTCGGATAGAAAGGCGGACATGTCCGACACCACCGAGGCGCCAGCCGTCATCGAGCCAGCCCGAGCACGTCCAGCCCGACGAGGTTCGCGGTCCCGGTGAGGAGGCCGGGACGGGCCGTACCGATCTGCCCGTCGAGCAGGAGGAGATGGTGACCTCACCGGCCAAGGTCATGCGGATCGGGTCGATGGTCAAGCAGCTGCTCGAAGAGGTCCGTGGCTCGTCGCTGGACGAAGCGTCGCGTGAGCGTCTCGCGGAGATCTACGAGCGCTCGGTCGCCGAGCTGTCCGAGGCATTGTCGCCGGATCTGCAGGACGAGCTGCACTCGCTGGCGCTTCCCTTCGACGAAGGTGAGGTCCCGAGCGAGTCCGAACTCCGGATCGCCAAGGCGCAGCTCGTCGGCTGGCTCGAAGGGCTGTTCCACGGCATCCAGGCGACGCTGATGGCCCAGCAGTTCGCCGCTCGTCAACAGCTCGAGGAGATGCGCCAGCTTCCCGGAGCGCCCCAGCAGGCCCCGTACCAGCGACGCGACGCCGAGGGCGACCGCCCCGGCACGTATCTGTAGCTCTGTCGGTCAGCGTTGGCCAAGGGTTGACCGCAAGTCGGCGGTAGGTGACCTGACGCTCAATCGATTGGTACTCGCCAGACCGTCTTCACGTCGTGAGCGGAAATCCACACGGCATCGTCATCGGCTGCGACGCTGCCGCTCCCCGCGGACGGTCCATAGCGAGCCACGACCGAGTTGGTGGATGGGTCGATCTGGGCAACCAGGTCAGCGGAGACGCGTGCCCACGCGAATCCACCGCCAACGGCCATGTCGCCTCCTTGTACCGGGTATTCGGCAACCTTGATCGTCGCCATGACTGTGTTGGTCGATGGATCAACCCGACTGACCGTGCCGTCGCCGCTGTTCATCACCCACACACTGGTGTCGTCGATGGCCAAGAACCTGGCACCAGAGCCGACCTCGACAGACGCGAGCACTTCGCCCGATGCTGGATCAATCCGACTGAGCGTCTTCGTTCCTGCCGACGTCACCCAGAGCGCACCATCGCTCGCGTCGCAAGGCACTCGGTTTGCTGGGAGCGTCGAACGTGGCGATGACGGTGTTGTCTTGCGGGTTGATGCGAGCGATTGTCGATCCGTCACCGAGAACGAAGACGCCATCGGGACCAGCGGCCACGGATGATTCCTGCCGTGATCGAATTGAACGGCAGAGCGATGGTTGCCTCGATGGCTCCAGTTGCCAGGTTCACGCGGATCAGAGTCGCCGTCGCGCAATCTCCCAGCCAGAGCGAGTCGAACGCGGTATCCATCGCGAGGCAGATGTCGGTGCCGGTCGGCACCGAGCCGACGAGTTCGCCAGTCGCCCGGTCGTACCTCGCGACGCCATCCTCAACGTTTGCGACCCAGGCTGAGTCACCGGCGAGTGTCACCCAGTCCGGGTAGGGCGTGGAGTCGATCGCGACGACGCCGGCGATGTCGTCGACATCCGACTCCACGGACGTGACATCCGACTCGACGGACGGGACAACTGACTCCACGGACACGAGCAGCCTCCGCCTCCGTCGTCTGCGGAGCGGCCGACGTTTCAGGACGCGGGCATCGTAGGTGGACGGATCCGACGGTGAATCCGTCGACGTCGCATCACTTCCCCCGCAGGCCCCGAGTGCGATGAGCACGGCCACCACCAACGTTCGACCCATCGAACAATGGTAGTCACCATCCACATCCATGAATTCACGGGTGCTCCGCCGGGCGCTCGACCGGCGGGATCACGGTCTCTTGCACGGCGGCTACGGTCGCGTCGCATGGCAGTCGAGTTGACCGAGATCACGGCGGACAACGTCGGGGACGTGTATGACCTCGCCGTCGGTCCGGGGCAGAGTGAGTTCGTGGCGTCGAACCCCTGGTCGCTTGCACAGGCGTACGCCGAGCGAGACATTGCTTGGCCGCGTGCTGTCGTGGCCGACGGCACGGTCGTCGGGTTCATCATGTTGCAGTTCGATCCGGACGACGACGACGGCCGGCCGTTCCAGCTGTGGCGGCTGATGATCGCCGCCGATCACCAAGGCAAGGGCTATGGCCGGGCCGCCGTGTCCCTCGGTGTCGAGGAGTGTCGCCGACGCAACGCGACGGAGCTGTTCACATCGTGGGTGCTTGGCGACGGCGGACCGGAGGCGTTCTACCTCGGACTCGGGTTCGAGCCGACCGGCGAGTGGGACGACGGAGAGAAGGTGGCGCGCCTGGTGCTGTGAGCCGTGAGGTCGTCACCCGGCAAGCACAGGGATCATTCTTCCGTCGATTGCCGCTCGGTTGAGCCCGACAACTCCGCTTCGCGGTCGAGATCAAGTCAGCCGCACCGCACCACAGCGGAAGCAGCGAACCACACGTTCCGGCCGGGTCGGCGGGTGGCTGCCCGGAGCGACAATGCTCGGTGCGTGCATCTCGACGAGATCGTTGCTTCGATCATGGCGAGGAACGATCCGCTTCGACTGGTTGCGGTCGACGGACCCGGCGGCGCCGGCAAGTCCACCTTCGCGCGCGACCTGTCCGAGGCGGCCGGTGGAGCACCGGTGATTCACACCGACGACTTCGCCGCAGCTGCCAACCCGATCGACTGGTGGCCCCCTCTCCTCGAACAAGTCATCGAGCCAGTCGCCCGAGGTGACGCTGTGCGCTGTCAGCGATACGACGCTTGTGTGGTTGAAACGGGGCGATCAGGCAGTGCCAAGGTTCATGACGTTGGCTCGTAGCCGATGAGCCAACGCAAACCGTAGTGATCCAGTACTTGACCATCCGCAGCTCCCCACGGTTTCGGTCCGAGCGGATCGATGATCGTGCCGTTCACGGCAAGGTGGTCGAACCATTCGTGAAGGACTTCGGGCTCGGCGGTGCCGAGCAGAGACAGTGCCACGCCTTCGAGACGCATCGAGTCTTCACCCGAGGCGGCATCCGACCCGAACAGCGACACCGGTCCGTTGCTGAGCACACCGTGAGCGATCGCGTCGGCGGGACCGTCCGTACGCGAGAACGACTCGAACGTGTGGAGCTGCAACTCGCCACCGAATACTGATGTGTAGAACTCGAGGGCTTCCCGGGCGTTGCCAGGAAACGTCAGATACAGGACAGGTCCGTTCAGGCTCACGCCGAGTCTCGATCCCGTCGACCACCGCCCGGCGCGCACGCGATCGAGCGGTTGGCGCAGGGTGCAGTGATTCGTGCCGCGAGTGCGACGCCGATCGGTGCTGTGCGAACCGACGATCCGTGATCGAGGTTGAGCGTCGCCGGCCCTACGATGGCGGTGGGTGCGCGACGAATCATCTGAGACAGACTGAAAGGCGATGACGCGAGACACTGCCGCTGGATCTCTTCGCTTCGCAGCGACACTCGAGCAGGCCCCCGGGAAGAAGGCGACTGGGATCGCCATCCCCGATGCGGTGATCGAGCAGTTGGGCGCTGGCAGGAAACCACCGTTGCGCGTCACGCTCAACGGCTACGAATACCGCACCACCGCGGGCGTGATGAACAGCCAGTCGATGATCCCGGTGAGCGCCGCAGTCCGGGACGCAGCCGGACTGACCGCCGGGGATCCAGTCGACGTCGAGCTCGTCGTCGACTCAACGCATCGCATCGTTGACATTCCAGCCGACCTGACAGCGGCATTCGAGGTGAATCCTGCTGCCAAGTCGTTCTTCGACACATTGTCGAACAGCAATCAGCGATACCACGTTGACAGCATCAACACCGCGAAGTCAGACGAGACCCGCCAACGAAGAATCGACAAGGCCATCAGCTCGTTCCTTGCGGGCAAGCCCCGTTGACGACGCCGCCCGAGCGACTGACGTCCGGACGAGCGCAGATACGGGTCGGCTGACATGTCACCTGAGCCCGACGACCTCCGAGCCGCGCTCGACGCGTCGCCCGCAGCCGCTGCCCTCTTCGCCGAACTCGACAGCGCGAACCGTTACGCCATCGTGTACCGCATCGGCTCCGTGAAGAAGCCGGAGACGCGGGCGAGGAAGATCGCGGGCTTCGTCGCCGATCTCGAAGTGGGCGACACCCCTCACCCGCGCAAGCTGCGGTAGAGCTCCTGCACGTGGTTGCTCGCGGAGTTCGTCATCGTCGTGGTCGGCCGAATCCGCAATGTGACGAACGTCACATCTCGGAAGGCCTCGGATTCGGGGGAACTCTGTGACACCCCTTCGTCAGGATGGTCGGTATGGAGACCACGACAGTCCTCGAGCGGGTGGGGCGTATCGGCGCCGTGCGCGCGCGAACGGTGCTGCGGGTCGCTGCGAGCGGGAGTCGGCTCTCGTCGAGGTGCGCAGGGTGCGGGCGTGGTTGGATGCGTCCGAGGCCGATCTGGTCCGCGGGTTGGCGGCGGAGGTGTCGTTCCCGGAGCAGTCGATCGCGGAGTCGTCGAAGGGTTCGTTGGGTCAGGCGTCCAGTGTGATGGAGCGGGCGGCGACGTTGGAGTCGACCCCGGCGATCGCGGCGGCGTTGGATCGTGGTGCGGTGACGGCGGGTCATGTGGATGCGATCACCCGTGCCGGCAAGACCCTGGACCCATCGCAGCGTGAGGAGCTGTTGGGTCGGGTGGATGCGCTGGTGGATGTGGCCGAGCATGCCAGTCCAGGCGGAGTTCGCTCGTCGGGTGCGTGACGAGGCCCGCCGCCTCCAAGCCGCCGACGGCATGGACATCCTGGAGCGTCAACGGCGGGCGACGAGTCTGCGGACGTGGGTGGATCGTCGAGGGCATGTGGAACCTGAAGGCCCGGTTCGATCCGCTCACCGGTGTCCGGCTCGACGCCCGCATCGCGTGAGTCGCTCGAAGCGTTGTTCGCGACGTCGACCCCGGACACGTGTCCGACCGACCCCGGCGCGAAGCAGGATCACCTGCGAGCGTTGGCGCTGGCTGATCTGATCCTGACCGGCGGCACCGCCACCAAGCCGGGTCGACCCGAGTACGTGGTGGTCGTCGACGCCGACGCCCCCGACCGCGACCGGTCCGCCGCACGGAGTTCTCGATCCCGGTCGAGGTCCCGTGGCGGGTCCTGGCCGAACTCGCCGGTGACGCCGACGTCCACACCGTGGTGGTTCGTAACGGGGTCGTGTTGCACGCTCCGGGCAACCTGAACCTCGGTCGCTCCACACGGTTGGCGAACCGGGCGCAACGACGAGCGCTGCGTGGCCTGTACGCGACGTGTGCGATCCCGGGCTGTGGGGTGCGCTACGACCACTGCAAGTTGCATCACGTCATCTGGTGGCGCCACGGCGGCTGCACCGACCTCGACAACCTCCTGCCCGTCTGCTCACGGCACCACCACAAGATCCACGACGCGGGCTGGAAGATCACGCTCGGCCCCAACCGGGAACTCACCATCCGATTCCCCGACGGCACCGTGCAATCGACTGGCCCACCCACCATCCGCGCCGCCTGAACGGGCGGAAATGCCACATCGTGACCGGCAGCAGGTGTGACGTCGCCGCGGGTGTCCGAGAGCGAACGGGTGGCGCCGGGGGAGCGAAGGGGACCGGCCGCAGGCCGCAGCCCCGCAGCTTCGCCGGTGACAGGACCCGAGAGCGGGACGCGCGCGCTACTGTCGCAGAACGACATCCGTGTAATCCTCGAATCGATCCGTGCCCGACTCCTTCACCCACCTCCACGTCCACACCGAGTTCTCGATGCTCGACGGCGCGGCGCGGCTCGACGAGCTGGTCGCCAAAGCGGTCGAGGACGGCATGCCGGCGATCGGGATCACCGATCACGGCAACATGTACGGCACGTTGGACTTCTACAAGGAGTGCAACAAGCAGGGCATCAAGCCGATCATCGGCACCGAGGCCTACATGGCCCACGACCATCGCAGCGAGCGGCCGGCCCGGCGAGGCCGGATCGACGATTCCGGCGGCGACACCGAAGGCGGCAAGAAGCTCTACTACCACCTGACCCTCCTGGCCGAGAACCAGACCGGCTACAAGAACCTGATCCAGTTGGCGAGCCTCGCCTTCATGGAGGGCTACTACTACAAGCCCCGGATGGACTGGGAGCTGCTCGAGAAGTACTCCGACGGGCTCATCGCCACGACCGGCTGCCTCGGCGGTCACGTCCTGCAGTCGTTGCTCAACGGCGACGAACAGGGTGCGCTGACCAAGGCCGCCCGTCTCCAGGACATCTTCGGCCGCGACAACCTCTTCGTCGAGTTGCAGGACCACGGGCTCCCCGAACAGCGTCAGACGAACCCGAAGCTCATCGAGATCGCGAAGAAGATCGGCGCGCCGCTGCTCGCCACCAACGACAGCCACTACACCCACCAGCACGACCACGAGTCCCACGACGCCCTGCTGTGCGTGCAGACCGGCGCGTTGCTCTCCGATCCCAAGCGGTTCAAGTTCGAGGGCACCGAGCACTACCTCAAGTCGGCCGCGGAGATGCGCTACCTGTTCCGGGAGGTGCCCTCGGCGTGCGACAACACCCTGTGGATCGCCGAGCGTGCCGACCTCGAGATCGAGTTCGGCAAGCCGCTGCTGCCGGAGTTCCCGGTACCGGAGGGGTTCGTCGATGCCGCTGCGTACCTGCAGCACCTGACCTACGAAGGCGCCCGTCGGCGGTGGGGTGACCAACTCCCCAACGATGTCGTCGAACGGCTGGCCTACGAACTGAAGACCATCAACGACATGGGATTCGCCTCGTACTTCCTGATCACGTGGGACCTGATCAAGCACGCACGTGACTCGGGCATCCGGGTCGGCCCCGGCCGTGGATCGGCCGCAGGATGTGCGGTGGCCTACTGCCTGCAGATCACCGATCTCGACCCGATCAAGTACGACCTGCTCTTCGAGCGGTTCCTCAACCCGAGCCGCATCTCGATGCCCGACATCGACATGGACTTCGACTCGCGATACCGAGACGAGATGATCCGCTACGCCGCCGAGCGGTACGGCCGCGACCACGTCGCCCAGATCATCACGTTCGGCACCATCAAGGCCCGCAACGCCGTCCGTGACGCCGCCCGCGTGCTCGGCTACCCGTACGGGGTCGGTGACAAGTTGGCCAAGGCGATGCCACCGATGGTCATGGGGCGCGACACGCCGCTGAAGTACTGCTTCGAGCAGAGCCCGAAGTACGCCGACGGCTACAAGGCGGCCGCCGACCTCCGGGCGATGTACGACTCCGACGACGACCTGAAGCGCGTCATCGACGTCGCACGGGGCCTCGAAGGGCTGAAGCGATCCGATGGCATCCATGCCGCAGCCGTGGTCATCACGAAGGACCCGGTCACCGACTACGTGCCCATCCAGCGCAAGCCGGAGTCCGGTCAGGACCCCGCCGATGCCCCCGTGGTCACCCAGTACGAAATGCACGGCGTCGAGGACCTCGGCCTGCTCAAGATGGACTTCCTGGGGTTGCGAAACCTCGACGTGATCACCGACGCCAACCTGATGATCCGGACCCAGCGTGATCCGGACTTCGACGTCGACGACATCCCGCTCGACGACGCGGCAACGTTCGCGTTGCTGTCGCGCGGCGACACCATCGGCGTGTTCCAGCTCGAATCACCACCGATGCGTCAGTTGCTCAAGGCGATGGCGCCGAACAGCTTCGAGGACGTCTCGGCTGTGCTGGCGCTGTACCGGCCCGGTCCGATGAGCGTCAACATGCACTACGACTACGCGGACCGCAAGAACCAGCGCAAGCCGGTCGAGTACTTCCACGACGACGCCGAGGAGGTGCTCCACGACACGTACGGCCTGATGATCTATCAGGAGAGCGTGATGCGCGTCGCCCAGAAGTTCGCCGGCTACAGCCTCGCCGAAGCGGACAACCTGCGAAAGGCGATGGGCAAGAAGGTCCGCGAACAGATGGCGGCCGCCCGTGACGGATTCGAAAAGGGTGTCGTCGCGACCGGCTACGAACCGGCGCTCGGCCGGCAACTGTTCGACATCATCGAGAAGTTCGCCGACTACGCGTTCAACAAGAGTCACACCTTCGGCTACGGGCTGATCACCTACCAGACCGCCTACCTGAAGGCGCACTACCCGGTGGAGTACCTCGCCTGTCTGCTCACGAGCGTGAAGGGGAACCTCGACAAGGCGGCGATCTACCTGTCCGACTGCCGCTCGATGGGCATCAAGGTGCTGCCGCCCGACGTGAACCGTTCGATGTCCGACTTCGGGGCGCTCGCCCCGACCGAACTCCCGCCGGGTGTGTCGCTCTCGCTCGGCAGCCCCGGCGCGATCACGTTCGGACTGTCCGCGGTGCGCAACGTCGGGGAGGGGCTCGTCGAACTGCTCATCGAGGAGCGGACCGAGAACGGGCAGTTCACGAGCTTCCACGACTTCGTCGAGCGGGTGCCCGAGCCGGTGCTCAACAAGCGCACGATCGAGTCGCTGATCAAGGGTGGAGCGTTCGACACGCTCGGACACACACGTCGAGGATTGCTGACGGTGTTCGAACACATCATCGACACGACCGTCAAGCGCCGCCGGGAACGTGAGAAGGGCGTCATGAGTCTGTTCGGCGACTGGGGCGACGACGAGCAGGAGTCGACCGGTGACGGATACGACGAGCGGACCGAGATTCCCGATCTCAGCTTCGACAAGACCGAACAGCTCCGCTACGAAAAGGAGATGTTGGGCCTGTACGTGTCGGATCACCCGCTGTTCGGGGTGGAGGCGGCGCTGAAACGCAAGGTCGAGCAGTCGGTGCTCGACCTGCAGTCCATGGACGACGGTGCTGCCGTGGTCGTGGGCGGCGTGATCACCAACCTGGCCCGCAAGTTCACGAAGAAGGGCGACCAGATGGCGGTCTTCCTGCTGGAGGACCTCGATGCCTCGATCGAGGTCACGATCTTTCCCCGCACGCTCGCCGAGCAGGGCCACAAGCTCGAAGACGACCTGATCGTGGCCGTGAAAGGACGTCTGGACCGTCGCGACGAGTCGCGCTTCGGACTCATCGGCCAGACCGTGACGGTGCTGTCCGGGCTCACCGACGGCCCCGCCGCTCCGCTGCGGCTCCGATTGCCGTCGTCGGCGCTCGACGAACTCAAGATCCAGCGGCTCAAGCGCATCTTGCGCGAACACCCCGGTGACTCGGTGGTCATGGTGGACATCGGGCAGGGAAAGGTCCTCAAGCTGGCCGACGAGTTCCGGGTCGACCTGGATCGATCGGTCGGCGAATTGCGCATGGCGTTCGGCCACGAGGCGGTGCTGTTGTAGCGCCAATCGGCTGCGGTTTGAATCGATGCCCGTTTCCGGTGGCAGAATAGGGCGAATGGCACTCGACGTCTCGACCAACGACGCTGCAGCGCTGACCGATTCCGACCTCGACGAACTGGCGTCGATGGAGGACGCGTTCAGCACCGGGCAGCTCTCCAAGGCCAAAGAGGACTGGGTCCTGATCACCACGGCCCGGTTCGGCGGCGCCCTGCACGGGTTCACCTTCTCGACCCTCGAGCGGATCGGCGGCACCCCGTGCGTGCTGATCGGGTTGATGTCCGTCAAGCGGTCCGCGAAGCGTGATCAGGTGCTTCGCGGCCTCGTGGGCGAGGCCTATCACCGTGCGCTGATGGCGTTTCCCGACGAAGATGTCGTCGTCGGCAGTCGGTTCGTGAGCGCCGATGGGCTCGAGGCCTTCAAGGATCTCCGCGAAGTGACGCCGACGCCCGGCTCGAACGCGGTGGGTGAGGAACGAGCCTGGGGCCGTCGACTGGCCAAGCGTTTCGGCGTCGATGCCAAGTACGACGCCAACTCGTTCATCGCCGCCTCCGGGGCCGACGGCTATCTGGACCACGAATCCTCCAAGCCCGACAAGCTCGATCCGGCGGTGGTGAAGATGTTCGACGCGGTGCCGGTCGCCAAGGGCGGGGTCATGGTCGTGTACGGCTGGACCATGGCCGAAGACCTGGTCAAACTCGGCAAGCGCTGAATCACATGACCGAATTCGCCGAGGTCGTCCGATCCCGGCGGATGACCAGGGCGTTCTCCGATCGACCCATCGACGCCGCCGTCCTCGACGAGCTCGTCGATCTGGCGTCGCGGGCGCCGAGTGCCGGCAAGACCCAGGGATGGCACCTCGTCGTCCTCGAAGGGGCCGAGACCGAGACGTTCTGGGACGCCACACTGCCAGCGGTCCGCCGTGATTCCTTCCGCTGGCAGGGCCTGTTGAGTGCGCCCGTCATCGCGCTGCCGCTGGCCGACGCGAAGGCCTACGTCGACCGGTATGCGGAGCCGGACAAGGCGCAGACCGGGCTCGGGAGCAGCGCCTCGGCGTGGCCGGTGCCGTACTGGACCATCGATGCGTCGATGGCGGTGATGACGTTGCTGCTCGCCGCAGAGGATGTCGGCCTGGGGGCATTGTTCTTCGGGGTGTTCCGCGGTGAGCGGGACCTTCGTCAGCGACTCGGGATCCCGGCGGGACTCGAACTCCTCGGAGCGATCGCCCTCGGCTACCCCGCGTCGCACCGGGTGCCGCTCGGGACGATCCCGCGTCAGGGCCGGGTCGGAGTGCAGGGCGTGAGCGCCGCCGTTCGCGTCAGATCATTCGCCGAGGTCACTGGTGACCGGGTCACCGAGGTCAGGTCACTGGTGATCACGGTGACCGGTCGCCCAGCGAGCACTTCGGCGAAGCCCTGAGCGGTCGCCTGCGGAGCCTGGCAGGAGTAGTCCCGGCAGACGTAGGCGAACCCGTCGGACCGATCCTGCCACAGCGGTGAGTCGTACGGCTCGCCCCACGCCAGCACCGTGTCGGGCCGCCAGACGGTCTGTGCGATCCGGACCAGGTCGGGCCGGTCACCGACGATCACGACCTCGGTGAGCCCGCGTCGGCGAAGGTCCGCGGCAACGAGCGCATTCGTGAACTGCCCGGGCGTGGCGGCGATCATCGGGGCCAGGAGTTGCAGGATTCGGTCCGCCTGGTGTGCATAGCGCTGCTCACCGGTGAGTGCGGCGAGGCGGAACAGCGCGATCGCCGCGACGGAGTTGGCGGATGCGGTTGCGGAATCGGCGATGTCCTTCTGGCGGACGATGAGCGCCTCGGCGTCCTCGGCGGTCGTGAACAGGCCACCCTGCTCGGGATCCCAGAACCAGTCGAGCATCGTCTCGGCGGTGCTGATCGCCTCTCGCATCCACCTCGCCTCCCCGGTGGCCTCGGACAGGCGGGTGAAGGCGTCGACGAGCGCGGCGTGGTCGGCAGCGAGTGCCGCGTGACGTGCTCGCGGCGTTCCTTCGGCGTGCCAGCTCCGGTGCCACCGGCCGCGATCGTCACGGAGTTCCCGAACGAGGAACTCACCGTTGGCGATGGCTGCATCGAGCCAGTCGCGGCGTCCGAACAGCGCGGCCGCCTGCGTCAACGACGACAGGAAGATGGCGTTCCACTCGGCGAGGACCTTGTCGTCGAGGCCGGGCCGGGGTCGCTGCGCCCGGGCCGCGAGGAGGCGGAGTCGGGCGGCCTCGAGTTCCGGCGTACGGGCAAGTTGCCCGCGGTGGGTCAGCCGGTTCGGGATCGAGCGACCCTCGAAGTTCCCGTCGGCGGTGATGCCGTACCAGTCGATGAACTCCTCGACGACCCCGGGGTCCACTCCGGCATCCGGGCCTGCATCCGGTCCGGCCAGCGCGTGACGGACCTCGTCGGGCGTCCAGGTGTAGAACCACCCCTCGACGCTGTTGCCGGCCGGGTCGAGCGAGTCGGCGTCCTCGGCGGAGTAGAAGCCACCGTCGGGGTGGCGGAGCTCGCGCAGGACGTACTCGATCGTCTCCTCGACCACCTGGCGGTACTGGGGGAGGCCCGTGACGATGAGCGCCCGCAGATAGGTGCCGAGCAGCAGGCCCTGGTCGTACAGCATCTTCTCGAAGTGGGGAACGAGCCACTCACGGTCGGTCGAGTACCGCGCGAACCCTCCGCCGATGTGGTCGTACATCCCGCCCGACGCCATCGCATCGAGCGACGTGGTGATGATGGTCTTGGGTCCGTCGCCCGCCGAGGTCATGTACGAGCGAAGCATCAGCTCGAGGTGGAACGTCGACGGGAACTTCGGCGCCGTGCCGAACCCGCCCCATTCCCTGTCGAAGGCGACCGCCAGGGCCTTCAGGCCGCCGTTGAGTTGGTCGATGCCCGGGACCTCGTTCGCCGGCTCGATCCGTGCGGACGCGTCGATCGCCTTCACCAGCGCATCGACGTTCTGGCGCACGTCGGCCGGCTTGTTCCGGTACACGTCGTCGATGGCGTCCATCAGTTGCATGAACGCCTCCTTGGGGAAGTAGGTGCCACCGTAGAACGGCTCGCGGTCGGGCGTCATGAACACCGTCATCGGCCAGCCGCCGCGCCCGGTCAGTGCCTGCACGGCGTCCATGTAGAGCGCGTCGACATCGGGGCGCTCCTCCCGGTCGACCTTGACGTTGACGAACAGCTCGTTCATCTTCGTCGCGACCTCGGGGTCCTCGAAACACTCGTGGGCCATCACGTGACACCAGTGACAGGCCGAGTACCCCACGGACAGCAGGATCGGGACGTTGCGTTCCTGGGCGGCGGCGAACGCCTCCGCACCCCAGGGATACCAGTCGACCGGGTTGTCACGGTGCTGGCGCAGGTACGGCGACGTTTCGTCGGCGAGGCGATTCACGCCTCCGACGGTATCGGCGAGCCAGTTCCGACCCAGCTCGTTCTCGTGAACAATCCGGCACTCCTGGCGCGCCCTTGTTCACGAGAACGGGCCCGGGAGGGTCGGGGGCGGGTCGGGGGAGGGCGGGGTCAGGCGCCCATGGCGTGGTAGCCGCCGTCGACGTGGATGATCTCGCCCGTGGTGGCGGGGAACCAGTCCGACAGCAGGGCGATGCACGCACGGGCGACGGGTTCGGAGTTCGTCACGTCCCATCCGAGTGGAGCCCGGACGTCCCAGGTGTCCTCGAAGAGCGCGAAGCCGGGGATCGACTTCGCCGCCATGGACTTGATCGGCCCGGCGGCGATGAGGTTGGAGCGGATGCCTCGCGGTCCGACCTCCTTGGCCAGATACCGCGAAACGCTCTGCAGTGCGGACTTCGCGACACCCATCCAGTTGTAGGCGGGCCAGGCCTGACGGTTGTCGAAGTCGAACCCGACGAAGGATCCGCCCTCGCTCATGAGCGGGAGGAACGCGTCGGCCAGCGCCTTGAGCGAGTACGCCGAGATGTGCATGGCAACCGCGACGTCCTCCCATTGCGCAGCGAGGAAGTCGTCGCCGAGGCAGACCGCTGGTGCGAAGCCGATGGAATGCACGACACCGTCGACGTGACCCCACTTCGCCGCCAGTGCGTCGCGCACGGCAACGCCGTGTTCGGGCACCGTGACATCGAGTTCGTACACGTCGATGCCGTCGCCGAGCTTGCGGGCGGTGCGTTGCGTGAGCGACATCGCTCGGCCGGCCCCGGTCAGCACGATCTCGGCGCCTTCCTCACGCGCGAGGCGAGCAACTCCGTACGCCAACGACGCATCCGTGAGGACGCCGGTGACCACGATCTTCTTCCCGTCGAGCAGACCCATGGCGAGGACCGTAGATCATTCGTGACCGTGACGTGATGAATCGGGCAGGTGACGAACCGGACGCGTGATGAGCCGGAGACCCGCGCCTTGGTGGTGACGGTGGGCGATGTGTCACGCTGTCGCCATGCGCATCGGAATTCTCGGCGGGACCGGCCCGGCAGGCAGCGGCCTGGCCGCACGGCTGGCAAGCATCGGCTACCCCACGGTGATCGGTTCTCGATCGAAGTACCGGGCGATGGAAACGCGAGACGAACTGATCGGCAAGTGGCCCCAGCTCGCCGAACTGCTGGAGGCCGGTGACAACGCCGACGCCGCAGCGTGCGATCTCATCGTGATCGCGACGCCGTGGGACTCGGCGGCCGGGACCGCCCAGGAGAACGAGGATGCGCTGGCGGGCAAGATCGTGATCTCGATGGCGAATGCGCTCGTTCGCGTGAACAAGGAGTTCCAGCCGCTGGTGCCACCACGCGGCAGTGTCGCCGCCCATGTCCAGGCCGCCGTCCCGCGGTGCCGGGTGGTCGCGGCGTTCCACCACCTCCCGGCGACCGAACTCGGCCACATCGACGAGCCGATCGACTCCGACGTCCTGATCTGCGGCGATGATCCCTCCGCCGTGAAGGCCGTCAGTGCCATCGTGGAGAAGTTCCCCGGGTGCCGTCCGCTCGATGCGGGCGAACTGTCGAATGCCACGGCGATCGAGGCGTTCACGGCGGTGCTCCTGCAGCTGAACGTGCGCTACAAGACCCGGGTGGCGCCGAAGCTGACGGGAATCAAACGCGACCCTCGCGTTGTTGACGCTGGCTGATGCATCTCTACGACACCGCGCGTCGAGCCGTCGTCGCGTTCGAGCCCAACGACCACGTGTTGATGTACACGTGCGGGATCACGCCGTACGACGCCACCCACCTCGGGCACGCGGCCACGTTCATCGCCTACGACGTGCTGCAGCGGCGGCTCATCGATCGGGGCCACACGGTCCGCTGCATTCGCAACGTGACCGATGTCGACGATCCGCTGTTCGCCAAGGCGCGAGAGCTCGGAGTGCACTATCTGGACCTCGCCGCGGGTGAGGAAGCGAGGTTCGAGCGGGACATGGTCGCGCTCAACGCGTTGCCGGTGGCAGCGGCGCCGCGTGCGTCGTCGGCGATCCCCGACATCCGAGGCTTCATCGGGATGGTCCTCGACCGTGGCTTCGCCTACGAGTCCGGCGGCTCGGTGTACTTCGACGTGTCGAAGTTCGAGTCGTTCGGCTCGCTGAGCCACTACACCGACGACGAGATGTTGGCGCTCGCGAAGGAACGTGGCGGCAATGTCGAGGATCCGAACAAGCGCTCGCCGCTCGACTTCGTGCTCTGGCATCCGTCGGCGGCCGACGAGCCGTCGTGGGACACCATGTGGGGGCCGGGACGGCCCGGTTGGCACATCGAGTGTTCGGCGCTCGCCCTGCGTGAACTGGGCACCACGATCGACCTCCACGGGGGCGGGGCCGACCTCATCTTCCCGCACCACGAGTGTGAGCGGGCGCAGTCGGAGGCGGCGACGGGGGAGCCGTTCGTGAAGCACTGGATGCACACGGCGCTGATCCACAAAGACGGTGAGAAGATGTCCAAGAGTCTGGGCAACCTCGTGTTCGTCGATCAGCTCCGCGAAACGTGGGACCCGCGGTCGATCCGACTGGCGATCATCGAGCACCACTACCGGACCGAATGGGAGTGGGACGACGACCTGATGCCACGCAACGGCGATCGGCTCGCGGCGTGGAACGAGCGCGCCGGATCGAACCCTGATCTCCTCGAGGAGGTCCGTCGGCTCCTCGACGACGACCTCGACACCCCGGGTGCCGTGGCCGCCATCGACGCGGCGGCACGAGCCGGCGCCGGGGTCGGCGAAGCAGCGTCGCTGCTCGGCGTCGACCTCGACCGTTGACACGAAGTTCATCGAGCGCGCTTCAATTGTTCACTTGTGCGGTCTACTGTGTCGTTCGTGGCACATGGACCCGGAGCAGGCGCGATGCAGCGCAGAGTGAGAAAGATCGGTCGACCGATCTCCACTCGGCTCTGGCACATCGAGCTCTCGGGCTTCGAGCGGCTTCCGGCCGAGGGCCCGCCATCTTGTGCCCGAACCATGTGAGCTTCCTGGATTCTGCGTTCCTGATGCTCACCGTGCCTCGCAACATCTCCTTCGTCGGCAAGGCCGAGTACATGGATTCCTGGACGACGAAGTACCTGTTCCCGGCGATGGGCATGATCCCGATCGACCGGTCGGGCGGCGATCGCAGTGCGGCGGCGCTCGATGCTGCCGAAGAGGTGCTGCGTCGCGGTGAACTGTTCGGGATCTTTCCCGAGGGCACCCGGAGCCGCAGCGGCAACCTGCACAAGGGACGCACCGGGGCCGCCAGACTGGCGATGAAGCTCGACTGCCCGATCTTCCCGGTCGGCGTGATCGGCACCGACAAGATCCAACCTCCCGACGCCAAGGTCCCCAAGCTGTTCGGCAGCTGTGAGATCAAGATCGGTCGCCCGATCCGTCCTGAGCGGTATCGCGGTCGTGGAGCCGAGCACATTGCGTGGCGTTCGATGATCGACGAGGTCATGTACGAGATCCGGGAACTGACCGGCCAGACGTACGTGAACACGTACGCCGGCGCGAAGGCGGAGACCGAGCCGACCGTCGCCGCTCGGGTGTCGTCGGTCGTGGATCCGGTCGCCGCCGACGACCCCCGAGCCGGTGCGATGGAGCGCCAGCTCACGCTCGTCGCCGGCAACTGACCGCCGACCGATCGGCTCCCGCCAAATCCTGCCATCGGTCCACGGGCTGGCGCTCCTATCCTGGGCAACGCATGTCCAACATCACGGTGTCCCTCCCCGACGGATCCGAACGTCAGCTGGCCGATGGTGCCACGGCGCTCGATCTCGCCGCAGCCATCGGCTCCGGCCTCAAGAAGGCGGCCGTTGCGGCCGTGGTGGACGGACAGCGAGACCGACCTGACTGCGGCACTGCGCGATGGATCCACCGTGGCGATCATCACGGCGGCGACGGACGAGGGCCGTCACGTGCTGCGCCACTCGACGGCCCACGTCATGGCGCAGGCGGTCACGCGGCTGTTCCCCGGCGCGAAGTTCTCCATCGGGCCGGCCATCGAGAACGGCTTCTACTACGACTTCGAGCTGCCCGGTGGGGCGACGTTCAGCGACGACGACCTCGAATCCATCGAGGCCGAGATGCGCGAGATCGTGAAGGCGAACCAGCCGTTCGTGCGCTCCGAGATGACGATGGCCGAGGCGAAGCAGCTGTTCGCCGATCAGCCGTACAAGGTCGAGATCATCGAGCGCGTCGAGTCCGCGGAAGCGGACAACGAGGATGCCGCCGAGGTCGGCGAGGGCGGGATCATCAGCGCGTATCGCAACACCGACTCGTTCGTGGACATGTGTGTCGGCCCGCACGTGCCGTCGACCGGCAAGCTGGGATTCTTCAAGCTGCAGCGGGTGTCCGGCGCCTACTGGCGGGGCAACGAGAAGGGCCCGATGCTGCAGCGCATCTACGGCACGGCCTGGGAGTCCAAGCAGGCGTTGGCCGACCATCTCCATCAGCTCGAAGAGGCGCTCAAGCGCGACCATCGCAAGCTGGCCACGGAACTCGACCTGCTCAGTTTCCCGAGTGCGCTCGGTGGTGGCCTCGCCGTCTGGCACCCGAAGGGCGCCATCGTCCGCAAGCTGATCGAGGACTACAGCCGGCTGCGTCACGAACGCGGGGGCTACGAGTTCGTGTACACGCCGCACCTGGCCAACGGCAAGCTGTTCGAGACGTCGGGACACCTGCAGTGGTACGCCGACGGCATGTACCCGCCGATGGAGATGGACAACGGCACGTACTACATGAAGCCGATGAACTGCCCGATGCACTGTCTGATCTTCGACAGTCGCCAGCGCAGCTATCGCGAGCTCCCGCTGCGGCTGTTCGAACTCGGCACGGTGTACCGGTACGAGCGCGCCGGCACGTTGCACGGGCTGATGCGCATCCGCGGGTTCACGCAGGACGACAGCCACATCTACTGCACGAGGGAGCAGCTGGCCGAGGAGGTCGCGAGCCTGCTCGACTTCGTGCTGTCGGTCCTTCGGGCCTTCGGGTTCGAGGACTTCACGTTCAACCTGTCGACGAAGGACCCCGACAAGTACGTCGGCAGCGACGAGATCTGGGACGAAGCCACCGAGGCGCTCCGTCAGGCGCTCGAGGCGCACGGCGTCGAGTACGGCATCAAGGAGGGCGATGCGGCCTTCTACGGTCCGAAGATCGACGTCGACGTCCGCGATGCCATCGGTCGCTCGTGGCAGCTGTCGACGATCCAGGCCGACTTCCAGCTCCCCGAGCGGTTCGGTCTGGAGTACGTCGGCGCCGACAACAACCGCCACCGGCCGATCATGTTGCACCGGGCGCTCCTCGGGTCGATCGAGCGGTTCTTCGGCGTGCTGATCGAGCACTACGCGGGTGCGTTCCCGACGTGGCTGGCGCCGGTCCAGGTGCGGGTGCTGCCCGTCGCCCAGGCCCATGAGGACTATGCCGCGACGGTCGTCGAGCGACTCCGCGCCGGCGGGGCTGCGAGTCGACACGTCGGTGGCCGACGACGGGCTCGGCAAACGAATCCGCAACGCCAAGCTCGAGAAGATCCCGTACGTGCTCGTCGTCGGTGACGACGACGTCGAAGCAGGAACCGTCGGCGTCAACCCCCGAGGTGGCGAGGTCGAGCGTGGGGTGGCGGTCGACACCTTCCTCGGCCGGATCCTCGACGAGATCACCGGGGCGACAGCGGCGGCGCTCGGAGCCTGACCCGCGAACATGTTGGAGCGGATCTGGTCGGGTTGGAGGTCGTCCTACGTGGTCGACGCCCCGAGCCGCGCGCCCGAACGGGCCGCTTCGGGGTCCGACCCCGAGACCGGTTCGGTGTTCACCCGCTTGCTCCGGTCGGGGGCGCCTGACACCGAGACGCACATCGTGCACCGCGGCGCGACCTGCTTCGCGGTGTGCAACCTGTTTCCCGTACACGAGCGGACACCTGCTGATCGTTCCGTACTCCGAAGTCGCCGATCTGGATGGGCTGACCGCGGCCGAGACCGCTGACCTCTGGGCAACGGTGACCGATGCCGTTCGGGTGGTTCGGGCGGTGTACCGGCCCGACGGGCTCAACGTCGGGATGAACCTCGGCAGGCCCGCAGGTGGCTCGGTGCCCGACCATCTGCACGTCCACGTCGTTCCCCGATGGACCGGGGACTCCAACTTCATGGCGGCGATCTCGAACACGCAGAACCTCCCCGAAGCGCTCGTGACCACGGCGTCGAAACTCCGCGACGGCTGGACTCGCCTCTAGCCTGACGGTGATGACCGACGACCTGCGTGACGAACTGCCGGACGATCTCAACCCCAGCGGGTTCGTCGGCCCGTACCAGTTCCCGGACAACAGCCGCCGACGCTGGCCGGGCGTGATCTATCTCGTCATCGCAGCGCTCTGTGTCGTGCTGTACGCCGCAGCACCCGATCTCGCCATCGTCAACGAGGGGTTCCTCGTGGCCGCCGTGGTGCTCGCCGTCGTGGGCATCTTCTCGATCACCTCGGGGTGGAGGATGCACGTCGACGAGAAAGAGGCGCTCGTGGCCGCACAGCAGGCACTCGGATTCCCGGTGGGTCACGCATCGGCCCAGCAGGTGTGGCGCGGCGTCCGGAGCCGTCCGACCTGGCGAGTGCTGTGCTACTCGGCCGAGGATCCGCCCCGGCAGCGGGGCCTGGTGCTGGTCGACGCGGTCGACGGCCGAGTCGTCGAGCACCTGAGCGAGGACAACCCCGAACTCTCCGTCGACCCGCGATAACGTCTCGGGAATGTTCGACGGCAAGTTCCGGGCTCCGGTCGACAAGGCCGTGAAGCCGATGGGGAACGCGCTGCGCAAGACGGGCCTCACCCCTGATCACCTGACGGTGCTCGGCCTGCTCGTCGGGGTCGGTGCCGCCGTTGCGATCGGGTCCGGCAACCTGCTGCTCGGAATGTTCCTGGTGATCCTCGCTGCGCTGCCCGACCTGCTCGACGGCGCACTGGCGAAGGCCTCCGACTCGTCGAGTCAGCGTGGCGCCTTCTTCGACTCGACGGTCGACCGGGTCACCGACTTCCTGCTCCTGGGTGGCATCGCCTGGTACTTCATGAGCACCGAGTCGGCACACATGGCGATGCTGCCGTTCGCGGTCGCTGCGGTGTCGAGCATCATCAGCTACGAGCGGGCCAAGGCCGAGTCGCTGGGCATCGATGCCAAGGGCGGGCTGATGGAACGCGCCGAGCGGATCATCGCGCATCTGCGTCGGCCTGCTCGTCCCGGTCCTGCTCATCCCGATCCTGTGGATCATGCTCGTGCTCGTCTCGATCACCGCGGTCCAACGCTTCATCAAGGTCTGGAAGCAGGCGGCCGTTGCCCCGGTGACGGCGGCCCGCATCGAGATGCGCCGTTCACGACGCCAGAGCCGGCGAGTGGCGCGGACCGAGCGACGCCGCACCCGCGTGCCCCGTCGGCCCGCCTGACCGTGCCCGAGACCCGCCGATTCACGGACCTCGCGACGACGTCGTCCTATCGCTTCGGCGCGGCGGCTGCCCGGTGGATGCCGGCGCCGGTCGCCGCGGGGTTGACCACGCCGTTCGGGTTCGGCGCGAACTTCGCGAGCCGAGATCGACGCGAGATGATCGCCCGTCATCTCCGCCGCGTCGATCCGACGTTGAGCGGGCTGCGTCTTCGTCGCGCCGTGCAGGAAGCATTCGACTCGTACGCGCACTACTGGCTCGAGAGCTTTCGGCTGCCGAACCTCTCGGCCGAGACCGTCGAGCGGGGGTGGAGCGTCGAGGGCTACGAGCACATCACCGACGCCCTCGCCGTCGGCAACGGGGTGATGCTCGTGCTGCCGCACCTCGGAGGCTGGGAGTGGGCCGGGCGGTGGATGGCCGACCAGGGACACCAGATCACCGTGGTGGTCGAGAAGATCGAGCCACCCGGAGCTCTTCGAGTGGTTCGTCGAGCTGCGATCGGCGCTCGGCATGAACGTGGTGCCGTTGGGACCCGACGCAGGCACCACGGTGATGCGGGCGCTGCGTGACAATCACGTCGTGTGCCTCCTCGCCGACCGCGACCTGCAGGGTGGCGGTCCCGAGGTCGAGTTCTTCGGCGAGCGAACCACCCTGCCGGCGGGCCCGGCGACGCTGACCATGCGCCTGGGCGCCCCGATCCTGCCGACCGCGGTGTACTTCACCGGGCCGAATCGACGGCCACCATGCGGTCGTGCGTCCACCGCTGCCGGTCGAGCGAGTCGAGAAGCGGCTGCGTGACGACGTCGCCAGGATCACCCAGGACCTCGCGGTCGAACTCGAGGGCCTGATCCGCCGAGCGCCGTCGCAGTGGCACATGTTCCAGGCCAACTGGCCGAGCGACCCGGGATACGGGCATCTGCCCAGCTAGCGGCGCCGCGTCCTCACCCGCCGAGCGACTTCGGCAACACATGAAGTGTCCGTGCCACGGACTTCGATGCGCGGACGAGGCGTTGCTGCGGTGACCATTGCCGACTCAGGAAGTCGTAGATCTTGGAGACCTCCTGATCCATGAGTTCGTCGACGGCTCGGAACGGAGTCCCGTCGTGAAAGCGGGCGGGCGACATCTGACGATCGGGGGTGGTGTGGTCGACGTCGATCGACTTGCGCCACTTCTCGGCGTGTGTGCGCCACTCGTCCTGGTCGACGAGCTCTGGATGGTTGAACCACACGTTCCACGTCAACACGTTGCCTGCCTTCAGCATGTTGCCGCTGCTCATGTTGAAGATGTCCAAGACCAGACGGCTGAACTCGTCGACCACGGTGTGGTGGGTTGGCTCGATCACGCCGATCTCGGCCTCGAGATGCCCAACCGACCATGCCTCGTGGTCATGGCGGGCGAATTCGGGTGCGTCGAAGTACGTGCTCTCGCCCTTCGACAGCGGAAAGATCGGTTGACCAGGGTCCCCGGGCTTGTGGGCGCTGATCACGATCGCCTTGTCCTTGCTGATCGGGAAGTCGTGGCCGAGCTCGTCGAGCAGCTTCCAGAGCAACTTGACAGCGGCCTTCTCGTGGGCACCCCGACCGAACCAGGCCCGGGCCTCCACCGTCATGTCGCAGGCGAGCCCGCGAGTGTTCTCGTCGGCCCAGCCACGCTGTCCGGTCACCGTCACCTCGAGGTTGATGCTGCCGAGCGACGGTGACTCGACGCCCTGTTGCGGGCAGATGATGGAGTACACGCGACCTTCGTTGGTGTAGCCCAGTACGTGAGATGTCCGGTGCGAACATCTGGAAGCACCGCTTCGGGTCGCTGTTGCCGGGCTCGCTCTCCCAGCTGAACTCCGGCCAGAGGACGCGTTGCTGGCGCTCGAGCAAGTGGATGTTGTCCATGTTCTTCAACATGTCCAGCGAACGCAGATCGGGTGTCGGATAGGCGAACCTCTTGTCCGACTCGGCAAAGCCTCCGATCCACCCCGCAGGAATCGGTGGATTCTCGTCGTTCGGCATGATCGGTCTCCCTCACTCGTGACGCAACTCGTGCAGTCGGCCAGCGACCGCACGGAGACGGTAGTGCACGAGCCAGCTGGCCGGTGTTCGTGGTCGGGATTCGCCGGTGGCGCAACTGCTAGGTTTCGCTCGATCGGCTCGGGGGGACGTGGTGTGAAACCGTTGGTGTTCGTGATGACCGACGTGGTCGGGTCGACGGCGTTGTGGGAGACGCACGGCGATTCGATGAGGGCCGCGCTCGAGATGCACGACGACGTGGTGCACGGCGCGATGCACTCCGCCGGCGGCCGTGTGTTCAAACACACCGGCGACGGGATGATTGCGGTGTTCGACGAGGCCGACGGCGCGGTCGCGGGTGCCTTGGACGCCGTTGATGCGTTGACGGGTAGCCAGTGGGGCGCCACGGGACCCTTGAGTGTTCGGGTGTCGGTGCACGCTGGGTCGGCATCGGAGCGCGATGGCGACTTCTTCGGTCCACCAGTGAACCAGGTCGCGCGGATCAACGGGATCGGCCACAGTGGCCAGGTGTTGGTCTCCGACGTCGCGCGTCAGCTGATGAGCCGACCCGCCGGCGTCGACCTCGGGGTGCACCAGTTACGTGACCTGTCCGAGCCCGTCAGGCTGTGGCAGTTCGATGAGGGGAATCATCCGTCGCTGCGGACGTTGAAGCAGGCACGCCACAATCTGCCGGTGATGCCGACCGAGTTCATCGGACGTCAGAACGAGGTCGACGAACTCCGTGCACTGGTCGATCATCACCGACTCGTCACCATCAGCGGTGTGGGCGGGTGCGGCAAGACCCGCCTCGCCATCGAAGTCGCCGCTGCGAGCGCTGACCGGTTCCCGGGTGGCGTCTGGTTCGTCGACCTCACCACCGAACGCGACGGCAGCCAGGTCGCTGACCGAGCGATCAGTGCACTCGGACTGGCACCGCAGATCGACGTCGACGGTAGCGGAGCCATCAGGGCGCTCAGTGAGGCAACAACCGACACTGCGACGTTGCTGGTCGTCGACAACTGCGAACACCTCATCGACGACGTCGCCGACTTCGCGACCGCCGTACTCTCGGCAGCCGAGGCGGTCACCATCCTTGCCACGTCACGAGAGGCACTCAACGTCGACGGTGAGCGGGCATGGCGTATTCCGAACATGCACGATTCAGCGGTCGAACTGTTTCTCGACCGAGCCACCGCGGCCGGCATCAGCGGCCTCGACGATCGCCACACCCAGATCAAGGACATCTGCGCTCAACTCGACGACATCCCACTCGCGATCGAACTCGCAGCCGCCCGCCTGACGTCGTTGTCGATCGACGAACTCACCGACGCCTGGATGACCGTTTCGCACTCCTCGGCGGCGGACGCAGCAGACGTCGACAACGCCAACAGACCCTGCAAGCGATGATGGACTGGAGCTACAGCCTCCTCGATGATGACGAGCAACACGTCCTGAACCAGTTGGCAGTGTTCGTCGGCACGTTCTCGCTGTCGGGCGTCGAGGCCGTCGTTGCATCGACAGAGACCCCACTGCTGGATGTGATGGACTCACTCGTCGAACAGTCCCTGGTCGTGGCATCGGTCGACTCCGGAAGGTACCGACTGCTCGAAACCGTCCGGCTGTATGCACTCGACCGTCTCGTCGAGACCGAGCAGATCGCCGCCACCCGCAACCGACACCTCGTGTGGATCGACGCACTTGCAGGCAGCGACCGGCTCGCTTCGACTCGAGGGGGTGGGACCTGGGAGTTGGAAGAACAGAAGCTCGCAGAGATCGCCAACACCCTCGCTGCCATGGAATGGGCCGAACAGACCAATCAGCCCGATGCCCTGCTCAGTCTCTTCGTCGGCGGCAGCATGTGTTGGGCAAGCACCGGAGGGCTGGCCAGGACGTGGCTCGACCGGGTGCCAGAACCCCCGCGGACGATCCGAACCGCCGCAGCCAATGGCTGGGCACCTCCGGCATCATCCGAGTCGTGACCGGGGACACGGCCACGGGGTATGCACAGCTCTTCCAAGGTGCCGCGTCGGCGGATGAACTCATCGAGGCCGACCCGTCCGCGAGGCTCGACGATCCCATCGTTCTTGGCGCTGCTCTATCGCGGCATCGTGCTCGCGACGTCGTGTCCTGTCTCGGCCTCACTTGCAGAGAGCGATCGCCTGAGTGGGCTCCAGGTCGATGGCGAACCCAGAGTCGCCGAGTGGATCTCGTCGTCGTTGCGGACCGTCGCGTTGAGTTCGATGGAGACGACCCCGTGGTTGACGTCGGTGATCGCGGCCGAAGCCGCGGGACGGACCATCTCGAGGTACGCCGTCGACACCGTGATTGCGGCAAAATCGATTCTGCTGTCGTTCACCAGTCGATACGACGAGATGCTCGCAGCAGCTACACACTGCTTCGACTCCCCCCTGGTGGGCCAAGCGAGCAAAGTGGATTCGCTGGTCCCCGCCGCGAAATCACTCGCGGCACTCGGACGTCACGACGAAGCGTTGGACGTCGTGGAAAAGGACTTCGGCCCGATGATCAATGCGCTGCGGCCGCGACTCATAGGAAGCCAACTCGGCGCACTCTTGTTGA
>CAVZTM010000038.1:0-35334 GCA_963778175.1 Ilumatobacteraceae bacterium | reverse complement strand
CGACACGTTGGATCAGCTCGCCAGGGGTGTGGGTCCGGTGGAACTCGTGGTCGAGGCCCAGCACGTGACGGGTCATCGTCAGGCGGAGTTCGTTGGTCGTCTTCCACGCCGCGATCGTCGCGAGCCACACGACGACCACGGCCAGCACCTGCGCGACGACCGCGACCACGAGGTAGAGCACGGCGAGCTGTGCGATCTGGGTGCTCGTGGCGCCGTCGGTTGCCTCGTCGATGATCCGCCGGACAATGAGCGGACCGGCGATGAGCAGGCCCGAGCCGACGGCGACGAGTACGCCGAGGCCGGCCCAACGCCATGCGTCGGGCCGGAGGAGCGCGCCGAGTGCGCGCCAACGAGTGCCGCTCGGCGCGGTCACGGTTGCCATCCGGACATTGTCCCGCACCGGTCGCTCCGGCACGCGGAGGGTTTCCTCGTGCGGTCCTCCCCGTCGTCGCTCCCTCCGGAATATTTGCGATCGCAAACAGGTTTCGGAGGTCCATGGCAGTCCAACGTCTCAACCACGCAGTGCTGTACGTCCGTGACGTCGAGCGAACGACGGAGTTCTACGGCGATGTCGTCGGGTTCCGTGTCGTCATGTCGGGCCCGGGTGCGGCGTTCCTGCAGGCACCGGACTCGACCAACGACCACGATCTCGGCGTGTTCCAGATCGGCGCCGATGCCCGAGGGTCCGAAGCCGGCCGCACGACGGTCGGTCTGTATCACCTCGCCTGGGAGGTGGACACCCTCGGCGAACTCCAACGCCTGGCCACCCGCCTACGTGAACGCGGCGCGCTCGTCGGTGCCAGTGACCACGGCACCACCAAGAGCCTGTACGCGAAGGATCCCGACGGACTCGAGTTCGAGGTCGTCTGGATCATCCCGGCCGCACTTCTGACGCCCGACGACCTTGCCGCCCGCACGTCGATCGGAGCGCTCGACCTGCCCGCCGAGATCGCCCGGTTCGGCGCCGACGAACCCGGCGGCATCGGCATCTCCTCGCCACCCCTCCACACGAAAGTGACGTGACGACATGAACATCGACTTCTGGGTCGACCCGGGATGCCCCTTCTGCTGGACGACTGCCCGCTGGGCCGTCGACGAAGTACAGCCGCATCGCGACCTCGACATCACGTGGCGTCCGATCAGTCTGTTCTTCAAGAACCAGCCCGACCCCGAGACGTCCTGGTACGAGGGGGCGAAGTTCACGCACGGCCTGCTCCGGGTGATGGAGTCCGTTCGCACGACCGACGGCAACGACGGCGTGTTCAAGCTCTACTGGGAGCTCGGCAGCCGGATCCACCACGACAAGGAGTTCCCGTTCGATCCCGCCGAGGCGCTCATGACCGTCGGGCTCGACGTCTCGCACGCGGCGGCATTCGACGACGAGTCGTGGGATGTCGTGATCCGCGAGGGGATGGACGCCGGGCTCGAGCTGGTCGGCAACGACGTCGGAACACCGATCATCGCCTTCGAGAACTCAGGCGGTGTCAAGGTCGGCTACTTCGGCCCGATCATCACGAAGATTCCGAGCACCGAGCAGAGCGTCGCGATGTGGGACGCCCTCGTCACGCTGATGGACATCGACTCGTTCTTCGAGCTCAAGCGCACCCGCACCGAAGGCCCCAAGCCGGGCGACCGTCCGCTGCCTCGTTGACGGACATCGCGTTCAGTCGGCGCAGGCCGTGAACAGGCGCCGCTTGAACGCCGCCTCGTCGACGGACCAGAGCACCCGGATGTTCGGGTCCGGACGGCCGTGGCGGCGATCCGGGATCGTGCACCCTCGCGTCGGGCCGTCGAGGCCGACCACCAACCACTCGTCGGTCGATTCGACGATGATCGAGTCGTCGAGCGCGACCGCCATCGCAATCGGGTCGGGGAGATCGAATCCGGCGAGACCGGTGTCGATGGCGTACTGATCGACGTCACCGTTGATGTCGATGGCGAACCGGCCGAGCCGACCGACCTCCGCGAGACGTCGACTGTTCGGCGTGGTCCATCACCGCGTAGAGACGCGAGATGTTCCAGCCGATCATCGTCTTCGCGCCAGGGGCGGCGAACACGATCGTGGCCGCTTCGGGGTCGGCCCACACGTTGTACTCACCGAGCGCGTCGACGTTGCCGACCCCGTCCGGCGAGCCGGCCATGAGGTAGGTGTGACCGAACTTCGTGAGCACGTCCGGATCAACCTGGATCGCGGCCGCGATGTTCGTGAGTGGCCCGAGGGTGACGAGGTCGTGTCGACCGGGTTCGTTCGCGGCGATGTCGAGCAGCGCGGCGACGGCGTCGTGGGAGGTGGGTGCTCGCGATGGCAGGGGCAGTGTCGCCCCGCCCATGCCGTCCTCTCCGTGCACGAACTGGGCGGTGTCGAGCGGGCGCTCGAGGGGCACGGCTCGTCCCGCATGCAGCGGAATGTCGGCACCACCACACAGGTCGAGCGTGACGATGGCATTGCGGACCGCGAGATCGAGCGGCACGTTGCCGGCGACCACGGTGACTGCCCGCACCTCCACCGCCGGCTCTCGCACCGCCAGCACGAGGGCGATCGCGTCGTCGGATGCGGTGTCGGTGTCGATCACGATGCTGCGCATCGGCGAAGTCTGCCCGCTCACCCGCCCTCAACCCCCACCCGAAAAATCGCGGGATTCGGACGCTGAGCGACCGATTTCCGACATATTTCGGAGGGGTCGGTGACCGGCATAGGTCATCCGGCGACGCGGTAGAGCCAGACCGGTGCCTGGACACCCTTCACCTGGGTCGGGCCCACCGGTTCGAACGATCTCGACACCGGTGACGTGCGAGCGGCCGCAACGACACCCTCGGACACCAGGAGCTCACCGGGGCCGGCGAGGTCGGACACGCGCGACGCGATGTTCACGGTCTGGCCGATGAAGTCGGCGCCGCGAACGATCGCCTCACCGAAGTGCATGCCCATGCGAACGGCGAGCGGGATCCGATCGTCGGCCTGGGCCTGCCTGAAGCCGTCCAGGAGTCGACACGCGACATCGACAGCGGTCGTGGGGTGGGCCAGCCACACCATCAGCCCGTCGCCGAGTTCCTTGACGACGCGACAGGTCGTGTCGTTCGCGAGGACCGACGACACGAGGCTCGTCTGCTCGTCGAGCACCCGGAGCGCCGCTGCATCGCCGGCGGCGTCGGTGTACTCGGTGAACCCGACGAGGTCGGTGAACAGCACCGACCCGAGTTGGGTCTCGACGGCTCCCGACGTCGCGGTCATGCCGTGACGACATCGACGCGGCCGCTCACGGAGCGGGCCGTCACCACACAGTCGTGCCGTTCGGGTGCCGAGATCGACGTCCGAGCGCTGAACGACCCATGGCCGGACTCCGTGAGGCAGACGCACGGTGATCCGACCCGAGACGGTCTCGGCATCGACGTCCTGCGCGGCCACCATCGTGATGTCGACCCTGCCCGAGACACAGTGCGCGTGCGCCGGTCCGCTCGCCGCGTCGACGGTGATCCTGCCCGATGACGCAGTGAGGTGGGCCGTGCCGCAACGTCCGACCTGCACACGACCGCTCTTGGTCAGGACCCGGCAGGATTCGATCGCCGCGCCCACCGTCACGCGTCCGCTCGTCGTTCTGATGTCGACGGAGTCCGCCACCTCGACGGACACGCGAGCAGACGTCGTGACCACGGCGACGGAGTCCACCCGACCGAGCACCTCGACACGACCCGACGTCGAGCCGATCACGAGGTTGGTCCCCTCGGGCACTCGCACCGTGACACGTCGGCTTCCGGCATTGACCGTCGTCGTCGACTCCTCGACCGAGTACTCCACCGAATCCGGCACCTCGACGTCGGAGCGCTCCTCCGCGATGACCCGAATCGCCCCGCTCGTCGACGCGATCCGCACGGTCGTCATCGCGACGTCGGTCTCCACCCCCGCGACCGTACCCGACCCACCCCAACCCCCACCGAAAAATGACGGAATCCGGACGCTGAGCGTCCGGATTCCGCGAAGTTTCGGGTTGGTCGGGTTGGGGGTCGGGTCAGTCGAGGCGTTCGATGATGGTGGCGTTGGCCATGCCGCCGCCTTCACACATCACCTGCAGGCCGTAGCGGCCACCGGTGCGCTCGAGCTCGTTGAGCAGCGTCGCCATCAGCTTCGTGCCCGGACGCGCCGAGCGGGTGACCGAGGGCGATGGCGCCACCGTTCACGTTGACCTTGCTCATGTCGGCGCCGGTCTCCTTCTGCCACGCGAGCACGACCGAGGCGAACGCCTCGTTGACCTCGAACAGGTCGATGTCGTCGATCGTGAGGCCGGTCTTCTCGAGGATCTTCTTGGTGGCCGGGATCGGCCCCTTGAGCATCGTGACCGGGTCGGTGCCGGTGACGGCGAACGCATGGAAGCGGGCGCGGGGCTTCATGCCCAGCTCCTCGGCCTTCTCCTTGCTCATGATCAGCACCGCCGATGCGCCGTCGGAGATCTGCGAGGAGTTGCCGGCGGTGATCACGCCGTCCTCCTTGAAGGCGGGCTTGAGCTTGGCGAGCGTCTCGGCGGTCGTGCCCTCGCGGATGCCCTCGTCGGACTTCATGATCTCGATCTCGCCGTCGATCTCGACCTCGATCGGGATGATCTCGTTGTCGAAGCGACCTTCGTCGCGAGCGATCGCGGCGCGCGCTGCTGGCTGAGCGCGCCGAACTCGTCGAGGTCCTCGCGGGTGATGCCGTACTCGGCGGCGATCATGTCGGCACCGATGCCCTGCGGCGGCAGGCCGGTCTCGGCGTAGCGGTCGAGCTGCTCCTTCGGGAACGGGAAGCCCATGCCCTGGACGACCGACGCGCCCATCGGAGTGCGGGTCATCACTTCGACGCCCGCCGCGACGACGACGTCGTACGCGCCGGCCATGACGCCCTGCGCGGCGAAGTGCATCGACTGCTGGCTCGAGCCGCACTGGCGGTCGATCGTCGTCGACGGAACCTCTTCGGGCCACCCGGCGGCGAGCACGGCGTTGCGGCCGATGTTGAGGGACTGTTCGCCGACCTGCATGACGCAGCCCATGATGACGTCGTCGACCATGGCCGGGTCGAGGTTGTTGCGCTCCTGCAGCGCCTTGAGCACCTGGGCAGCGAGGGCAGCGGGATGCTGATCCTTCAACTTGCCGTTGCGCTTGCCACCCGGGGTGCGGATGGCGTCGACGATCACTGCTTCTGTCATTGCTGTTCTCCTGTGGTGTTGGTTGAGATTCGATGTTGCGATGTGGATGGGGATGGGCGTCGGGTGGCGATGGCGGTGGCGAGGTTCTGCTGCAGTCGGGTCATCACCCACGCGAGCGCCTGGCGTTCTTCGCGGCCGATGCCGTGGCGGAGTTCGGCGCGCAGCACCTGATCGACGTCGGAGATCTGCGTCGCCATCTCCCCGCCGTCGTCGGTGATGGCGACGAGCCACACCCGGCGGTCGTCGGCCTTCGGCCGGCGCTCCACCAGACCTCGGGACTCCAGACGGTCGATGACCGAGCCGATCGCCGCCCGACCGATGCCGAGGTGGTCGGCGAGATCGGTCTGGGTGGTGGCACCGAACTCGGCCGACGTAGCCGAGCAAGGACGCCTGGGTGAGGTTGAGGTCGAGTGCGGCCAAGCGGGCGTCGAACGCCACGCGCAGCAGACGCGCCGTTGCCATCAGCGTCGACTCCACACGGAGCCACGGCGGCGAATCGAGTTCGTGAGTGGTGAGGTTGGCGGTGTTCATCGGGTCGGGGTTCATCGGGTCGGGTTCATCGCGTATGACGCTCGGTGTGGACACATACTGTACGATGCCATACAGTATTGCAACTGCAGATCGCCGATCAGCCGACACCGGCCCGCACGCGCACAGACACGCCACGACACGCCACGGAGGACATGACATGACCGACACCGCCACCGGATTGACCGACGCCGAGGCCGCCGAGTTCCGCCAGAAGTGCGTGGAGTTCATGGACCAGTTCGCACCGGGTCAGAACCCCACGCTCGACGACCAGAAGGCGTTCCTCGCGGCGGCCGCCGACGCCGGTCTCGCCGGGCTGCCCGTGCCGAGCGAGTACGGCGGCGGCGGCAAGACGCTCGCCCACGAAAAGATCTGGCGCGAGGTCAAGGGCAACTACCCGATGCCCGACAGCGAGTTCATCATCAGCCACGGCATGTGCATGCCGATGCTCGCCGAGTACGGCACCCACGAGCAGAAGGAGCGGTTCCTCGCCGACAACATCTCGGGCAAGACCATGTGGTGCCAGATGTTCTCCGAGCCCGGCGCCGGATCCGACGTGGCCAGCCTGCAGACGAAGGCCGAACTCGACGGCGACGAGTGGGTCATCAACGGCCAGAAGGTCTGGACCACACTCGCCCACAAGAGCGACTACGGCCTCGTCGTCGCCCGCACCGATCCCGACCAGCCGAAGCACGCGGGCATCTCGATGTTCATCCTCGACATGCGCGGCCAGGGCGTCGAGATCCGCCCGATCCACCAGATCGACGGCGGCTCCCACTTCAACGAGGTGTTCTTCACCGACGTGCGCATCCCGAAGGACTGGCTGATCGGCGATCTCAACAACGGCTGGAACCTCGCGACCGCGATGCTCATGTACGAGCGCGTGGCCATCGGTGGCGCCGGCGCCGGCAAGATCAACCAACCCAACTTCAAGATGCTCCGCAAGGCCGCCGAGTCGACCGGCAAGCTCGGTGACCCGGTCGTGCGCGACCAGTTGATGCAGATCTGGTCGATGGAGACCTGCAAGTCGCTCGTGGCGATGAAGACCCGCGACGAACTCAAGGCCGGCAAGACGCCCGGGCCGGGTGGCTCCCTCGGCAAGCTCTTCGGCTCGAACATCGCCTGGAAGGTACGCACGATGGCGCTCGAGTTCGCCGGCCCGGGTTCGGTCGCCTGGGATCCCGACGACGAGGGCGGCGCCGAGTTGCAGCGCATCGTGCTCAACAGCTTCCAATCGAGCATCGCCGGCGGCACCGACGAGATCCAGCGCAACATCATCGGTGACCGCGTGCTGGGCCTGCCACGGGAGCCCGCCGTCGACCGCGGCGTCCCGTTCCGCGAACTCAAGGTCGGCACGCAGTCCAACTGACGTGACATCCGGGGTCTGACATCCGGGGTCTGACCCCTGTTGCATCGCCTGACAGAATCGGGCGATGACCGATCATCGACTGACGACGCGCCAGATGGCGGAGTTCGTCGCCAACGGGTACATCCGGTTCGACTCGATCGTCCCGGAGGACGTCAACCAGCGGGCGATCATCGAGATGCAACAGCTCGAAGCCGAACGCCTGGCGCCGGGCGGGATGAAACCTCCCCACACCGGCACGCTGCTCGACGACTGCTACCCGCCCCCGTCGGCGATCGGTGAGTACCTCCGCCTGCCGCAGATCCAGGGGATCATCGAGTCGTTCGTGGGCGCCAACCCGAGGTTCGACCACGACTGGACGCACCACATCGCGCCCCACGCCACCTATGTCCAGCCCTTGCACGTCGACGCGATCACCGACTCCGACGACCCGACGTTCGACGTGCAGCTGTTCTGGTATCCCCACGCCGTCGCGCCCGGCGAGGGCGGCACCCGCTTCGTCCCCGGCAGCCACCTCCGCCGTGTGCGGTCGTCAGGGCTCGATCGGTACCAGCACATCGCCGGCGAGCAGCAGTTTGCCGGACCGGCCGGCACCGTCGTCGTGTTCCACCACGGGCTGTGGCACGCCGGCCAACCCAACCCGGGCGACGGGCACCGATGGATGCACAAGGTGCGCCTCAACCCCACCGTCGCCCAGGTCCGCCTCTGGAACACCGACGATCTGCCGGACCTGCAGAATCCGCCGTCGGATCACATCTTCGCCCGGATCCTGCCCGACAGCGTTGCGCAGATCTTCCGCACCTGGCATCCGTGGATGAGCGTCACCGACTACCGCAACGAGCAGGTCCAGCGAGCCCGCCTCTGGCGCTACCTCACCGGCGACGACACCTACGACGTCGACCACTACCTGACGCGGCTCGAAGGGCGCGCGGCGCTGGTCGGCCGGTGAGCGACGCAATGACCCAGCGCCAGCAGATCCTGTACCTGTGGGCCAGTGGGTCGGCGCTCGACTCCGGCACCGTCGGGTGGGCGTTCCACGACGGTGCCGACGGTGCCGGGCCCGAGCTCCCCGAATCGTCTCCTCCGTACGCGAGCGGTGTTGCCGCGTTACGCGACGGTTGGATGCTGTTGCAGTCGTCGCAGCTCACCCCGCCACTGCCGGGCGAGGAGCACCTGAACAACTATCTGGAGTACGAGTTCGTCTTCGAGCGCCGCGTCACCGTGTGACGGGCCCGGAAGCTCGCAGTCGATCCACGGCCTCCATCGCTTCACGGAGTTCGGTCAGCCACTGATCGGTGTGCTGACCGACGAGCCGGACGCACCACGCCAACGCGTCGGCGCGTGAGCGGGCGACGTTGGCGGCGACCAGCGTGTCGAGCACCATGCGCTCGGGCTGCCGCAGACGTGTCATCACCGGTGCAGCGAGGTGGGTGAACAACGCGGTGCGATCGCCGACGGTGACACCCCAGGCGACTTTGCGGTCGTAACGGTGCTCGGTTTCCCGGGCGATCTGCATGCGTTGTTCGCGAGTGTCCTCCCGATACCCGGAGATTCGGCCGGCGACGGCCTCGGCGCGGTCGGCATCGGTGGCGGTGTCCTCGAGGACGGGTGCTTCGACGGTGACGATGATCGTGATCTCGTCGCGATCGATGGTGATGGTCGGTGCGGCGACGGTGCTCCAGGACTCGGGGAGCCGACCGAGGAGCCATGCGGTGATGGTGGAGTTGTCGGTGTTGGTCATGCCGGCAGCGTAGACGGTGAATTACACAATTACACCGTTACACCACCTGAATTGTGGAAACAATAGTTGTGATCTCAATGAGCTCGGTTAGGGTGTCGGACATGAACGACTGGAATGCACAGATCATTGCCGAGTTCCGAGCCACCGGCGGCAAGGCCGCACAGTTCGGCGACAACCCACTCGTGATCCTCCACACGATCGGCGCCAAGTCCGGCGAGGTCCGCGAGATTCCCCTCGTGGCGTTCCTCGAGGGCGACGACTTCTACGTGTTCGCCTCCGCGGCCGGATCCCCGAAGCACCCCGACTGGTACTACAACCTCACGGCGAACCCGACGATCACCATCGAGTTCGGCGTCGACACCTTCGAAGTGACCGCCACCGAACTCCCCGCCGACGAAGCTCACGCCAAGCTGATGCAGCAGGCCGAACTCATGCCGCAGTTCGCCGACTACATCCCCAAGGCTGCGCCGCGGATCATCCCGGCGTTCCGACTGACTCGCACCAGCTGACCACTGCGGTCAGTCAGAGCGCGCGGTGGACCGCGTCGCAGCGCCTTGGATCGCTTCGATCCGGTCAGGCGTCGCTTGCGCAGACGACCCGGCAGCGGTGCCTCGTCGACCACATGGGCAACGATCTCGAGCGCCATCGCGCGGTTGCGGACCCGTTCGATGACCACCGGTTCGTCACGTGGCGACAGCACCACCAGCGCGCCGTCACACACATCGAGGCACGGCAGTTCGATCACCGTGCACCCCGAGGCCAGCTCTCGCTGCACGGTTCGGAACCCGTCCACGCGACGACAGTCCTTGCCGGTGCACAACCCGATCTCGGGTGGTGTCGTCGTCGAACGCCGCATCAGTCGTCCGTCATCACTCGTCCGTGCCGTCAGACGATGGCGTAGTCGCGCAGGAGCTTGTTCATCTCGATCACGTGCAGCTCCTCCTGGCCGATCTGCCCGCGGGCGAACTCCTCCAGGTAGATCGACTTGCCCTCGACCATGGCGAGCAGGTCGCGGTACAGGTCCAACGCCCGCCGCTCGTGACCGATCGACTCTCGAAGGATCGCTTCGATCGAGTGATCTGGGACTCCTCGATCCGGGCGATCCCCTGTTCCGGGTGACCGCCGAGCCCGGTGAGGATCTCACCGACCTGCTGTGCGTGCAACAGCGACTCCGCGGCCTGGGCCTTCATGAAGTCGACGAGCGGTAGGCGGGTCGGACCGGTGATCACCAGCGAGTAGTGCGTGTACCGCACCACGCCGGCGAGCTCCGCCTTCATGATCTCGTTGAGGATCGGGTTGACCGCGTCGGTGTCGATGATCGTGTCCACGAAAGCTCCATCTGTATCGGGTCACTCCATCTTGCCGCGCTCGATGGTCGATCCGGCAACCGTCCCCGGAATGGCGGGTCGCCGTCAGGTGAAGTACTCCGGGCGGCTCACGTGGGTCTCCGACACGAACAGCACGCCGCTTCGGGACTCCAGCAGTCGACGAATGCCGGCGATCAGCGCGTCGGATCGTTCCATCGGCACCACCGTGATCAGCATCGACAGGCTGGCGCGGTCGTTGAACAGCAGCTGACCCTGGTGGTAGCCGTCGTGGCCGAGGCCCGACAGCCCGGGGACGGTCGTGTAGCCGGTGGCGCCGGCCTCGACGAAGAGGTCCCGAACAGCCGGAACATCCTCGCCGTCGACGACGACTTCGATCTTGGCCATGGGAGTGAGGTTGGTCCAGGTGGTCATGAGATCTCCAGTGGGGTCAGGAGGCCGGTCGCCGCGGCGGCGTCCGGGTCGGCTGGCTGCCAGGGTTCCCAGCTACCGCCGGGAGTACGGAACGACCAGCCATCGTGCTCGCTCTCGCGTGCGACGAGGTGGATCCACTCGCCGTCGACGAGTTGTCGGAGCCCGGGGTTGCGCATGACGATGCCGTCGATGCGCTCGATCGGAGCTTGGATGACGGCGAGCAGGCGGATCGGATCGTGCGCCCGCTGGGCGCCGTACATCACCGACTGCATCGGCAGTCCGACGGCGAGATCGCCCGACTCCCCCACGACGACACCGATGCCTCCGACCGGATTGTGCAGCATCTTGTCGCCCGCGCCGAACACGTCGGGCTCGACGGTCGAGAAGTAGTACTCCGCGGAGATCCACTGCGCCACGACGAGCGGCGCGGTCATGATCGTCTCGAGCGCCACACCCTCGGGGTCGCGCTCGGCGACGTAGCTGTGCAGGAACGAACGGCCGGCGAGGTCGTGGTCCGCCGTGATCGAGACGCGGGCCGATGATGAACGCTCCGTTGCCGGCGAGTCCCCACTCCGGCCGAACCTGGGCCCAGTCACGGCCGCGGTCACGAACCCGGTCGGGATCTGCCTGGCAGACGGTGCGCCCGATCCCTGGCGTTGGCAGCACCTGCGGTGTCGAGATGACGCTGCAGGTTGTCGACGACGGGCCGGTGTGCCGGCGGGAATCGGTCTCGATCGAAGATCGTCACGACATCGGCAGTCGTGTCGTGCTCGGCGGCGACGAACCACGTGTCCGCCGGGATCTCGATGCCACGCTCGGCGAGTCCGCTGCGAACACCGCCGGGTCGTTCAGGATCGCCACGGCGATCCGCGCGCTCGCACCACCGGGCGCGCCGCCACAGGCACCGCAGTCCAGCGACGAGGCGTGCGGGTTGTTGGTCGTCGCGCTGCCGTGGCCGCACAGCACGACGAGCGGGCGCGAAGTCGGACAGACCGATGGTCGTGACGATCGCCTCGGCGAACAGCGTGCGCTCGTCGAGCGACAGGCCGGAGTGCAGGTCGGCGTTCTCGGCGACGACCGCAGCGGTCCGCGGCCGGCGACGCCAACGCGAACGAGCGGGAGCGTCAGCGTCGAGGGTCGCCCTGCCCGGGGCGAGCGTGCGGGCCGCGGCGACCGGCCCGGCGAACCACCCGGCCGACTCGGCGAGGGCGAACGGTGACCCGATTCCTCCCTTGGCGGCGTAGAAGGCGTCGTGCAGGCCCGCCGACGTCGAGCAACTCGCCAGGTAGCGAGCGTCATCGTCGAGCGGCTGCTCCACCACTTCGTGGCGTGGCGACACGAGGACCGGGCAGCGAGCCTGGGCCACCGGCGAGCCGAGCGGCCGCCACCGGACCGGCACGCCGAAGAACCCGGCGAACCCGAACGTCTCGTAGTCGCCCAGCGACTCGAGGTGCCGTCGGAACCCTTCGGACCGGACGTCGATGCAGAACACCAGCTGGGCGTCGGGGCGCCCGGTGCGACCGCGTGCGCTCGACGGTGCCGACAGTCGGGTCAGCAGGCGATCACGGAAGTTCCACTCCTGGGCGCTGAGCCACATCGCCGAGCGCAACGATGCCGGCACCCGACCGATCCACGTCGACAGCTCGGCGAGCTCCGACGGTGCACCCAACGCCTCGACGATCGCGTCGACTCGCAGCGCCGTCAGTGCCGCGTCATCGTGATCGACGGCGTCGACGGCCTGCAGGCGCTCCGGTGCGAGATGATCCAGCGCGGCGCGGACGGCGGCGAGATCGAGCATCCGGAGTCGGACACCGGGATGATCGGCCGGCGCCCAGTCGTCGCACCACCGCGCGAAGCTCGCCCAGCCCGGGCGTGCGCAGCAGGAGCGTCCGAATCATGGGAACCCGCTGGTCAGGGTCGGGAATCGCCAGGGCCAGCATGTCGGCGGGGTCTTCGGGGAGATCACCGACTCGCGAGCACCCGTCACGCCCGATGAGGCCCCGCAGTCGGCGATCGCCACCGGCGACGGCGCGCCACGAACGGTAGAAGCCGAGGTGGCGATCAGGCATCGCCCAGGGAACGTGCGCATCGTCGACGAACGCGGCGCACCAGGTCGTCAGGATCTCGTCGAACGCGTCGGCGACTGCGGCTCGCGCTGTGACCGCCCGACTCCGCGCCGGTCGGTCCCTCGACGAGATCGAAGCGGAGCAGGTCCAGCACCTCCACGCGCGCCGACCCCAACGTGAGCGGCGCAGCGGTGGCCACCTCGGGAAGCAGCCGCAGGATGGCGGCGTCGAGGTCGGCGTCGCTGATCTGGCCGCGGCTCCGCTCCTCGCGGTAGGCCGACAGGGTGAGATGCGTCCGCGCCGAGAACCAGGTGCGAGCCGTGTCGGTCGCATCGGCGAACGATCGGTCCTGCAGCCCACCGAGCGGGTTGACGGCGACGAAGGCGGTCAACGGCCAGTACGGCGCCACGAACGAGCCGGCCTGCGAGACGTCGGCGAGGAGTTCGCTCCGCTCGACGGCCGTCAGAGATCGTGTGGATGGAGCGACGGTGGTCATGAGGGGTCTCCGACGGTGACGGGCGTTGCGACCTCGGCGGGGGCCGAGTTCGCCGACGCCGGCGAACGGGGGGCGGGAGCGATGGGAGCGACGACGGGCCGGGGCGTTGCCGCGCCGGTCGAGACGAGCCAGACGTACACCCTGCGACGGAGATCCTGACCGCGAGGTCCGGGCGTGAGGGTGATGACGGCGACCACGACGGCGATGACCGATCAGCGTGGCGGCCACCCACAGCGGGCCCACTGCGGCCGGTACGTCGTACGGCACGACGTCGACGACGAAGTGCTCGAACACGGTGATGCCCCCGACGTAGGCGAACACGCCGACGAGGATGCCGATCGTCGCGGTGAGGATCGTGGTGGTGACCCGGAACGGTGTCGAGCCCATCCAGCCGTTCGCCGCAGCGTCCCACCGACAGCACCCCGAACACGACGATCAGGATCGTCGCCGACGCCGTGAGGTGCGGATCGACGATCGCCAGCGCCAGGGCGAAGGAGGCAAGCGGAACGATCAGACCGACGAGGAGCCGGACGGGCCACGACGTCAGCGTGCTCCACGCGGCGAGACCGAGATGCGGGCGCTGCTGCTGGCGTTGATGGGCAGAGATGGCGCCGCCGGCTCCGAGGAACATCGCGGCCTTGTACATCGCGTGCCCGACGATGTGGAACAGGGCGGCGGCGAATGCGCCGACGCCGAGCTGCATGACCATGAAGCCCATCTGCCCGGCGGTCGACCAGACGAGGCCGCCCTTCACGTCGGTGCGCACGAGCATCACCGCCGTGGCCAACAGCGCGGTGAGCATGCCGATTGCGAACGCGACTGCCATCGCCGTGGCCGACGAGGCGAACACCGGCGAGAAGCGGATCAACAGCACACCGGCGCCGTTGATCACGCCGGCGTGGAGCAGTGCCGACACCGGCGTCGGGGCGGCCAGCGTCGACGGCAGCCACCGGTGGATCGGCACCAGTGCCGACCGGGCGATTCCGGCCAGCACGAGCAGCGTGGCCACGACGGTGAGGGCGTTGATGCCGGCGATCTGTTCGCCGTCGAGTGCTGCCGCGCTCGTACCGACCGACCGCAGGTCGATGTCACCGACCAGGACGAGGGTGACGACCATCGCCACGACGAGCACACTGTCGCCGATGAGGAAGCTCCACCCGGTCCGGCGCTGCGCGGCGACTGCCGGCGGCCACGGAGCCCGGTGACCGATGAGTGCCACGAGCACGACGCTGGTGGCGATCCAGCCGACGACGAACCCGGTGCCGGTCGCAGAGATCGCCACCACGGTGGTCGACGCCGTGAGCACGAGCGCGAGCACGTGGAATCGCCGGGCCCGCAGATCACCTCGCAGTGACCGGGAGGCGAACGACTGCACGATCAGCCCCACGAGGGTGGTGAGCGTGATCAGGATCGCTCCGACGCGGTCGGCAGCCAGGCCGACGATCGCGCCGGCGTCGTCTCCGGTCGCGACGACGCTCATGGGACCGTCGACCCCCACCGCGACGAGCGTGACCGCCGCCGCTGCGAAGGCCACGGCACTGGCGATGATGGCGATGCGGGCAGCGACCGCCGCCGCCGACCGCAACACGACGAGTGCCAGCGCTGCCACCAGCGGCACGGCGGGAACTGCGACCAGGACTCCAGACATCGCCGGAACCCTAATACACGAAGTGTCAATTCATACAACTTGATGTACCTAATTTCTTGGGCGGGTTACGTGGCGGCCTGCTCACGGATGCCGCACTACGGTGACCACCATGTCGACCGCTGGTGATCGGGCGTCACACGGCGGCCCCTCCGACGCCGACGACCTCGAACTGCTCCGGCGCTTCGAGCCGGTCGTGCGCTTCAACGAGGGCGAGTACTTCCTCCCCGCATCGGTCGAGTCCTACGTGCGGGTTGCCGAGCTGTGGGAACGGACCGGACCGTCCGACAAACGGCTCGTCGCGCCGGCCGGAACGATCGATCTCGACCGACTCGTCGAACTGACGGACGCACAGCGCGGCACGCCACTTATCTCCGGCTGGTCGACAGCCGGCTGAGCCGGACCGACTTCTTCGCGTGGCAACGCCGTCGAGATCGCCCGCGGTTCCGTCCGGAGACCCGACTCGGTCGGGTCGGGGTCCTCACCCGGCTCGTCGACGCCGCCGGACGCGTGTCGCTGCTGGCTCGCGGGCGGACACCTCGGGGGGCTCAGGCCGCTGCGGCACTCCTCGACCGTGACCGCGCGGACCACGGCGATCACCCGTACTACGGGCGCGTCGTGCGCAGCGCCGGATACGTCGTGCTGCAGTACTGGTTCTTCTACTTCTTCAACGACTGGCGCTCGCGTGCCTACGGTGTCAACGACCACGAGGGCGACTGGGAACAGGTCACCATCTACCTCGTGGACGAAGGCGCCGGGGTGGTGCGGCCTGCCTGGGTCGCGTTCTCGGCGCACGACGAGCAGGGCGCCGACCTGCGACGACGTTGGGACGATCCCGATCTGTCGTTCGTCGGCGAACACCCCGTGGTCTTCGCCGGACTGGGATCCCACGCCGGCGCGGCACTGGCCGGGGAGTACCTCATCACGGTCCGAACCCATCGTTGGGCCCGCCTCACTGCGGTCCTGCGTGCCGTGTCGCACTACCTGCAACCGTGGGCCACGGACGACGAGGAGCGCGCCGGCGTCGGGATCCCGTACGTCGAGTACAACCGCGGCGACGGTGTGGCGATCGGCCCGGACACGTCGAACGCGTGGCGACCGGTCGTGGTCGGCGACGACACGCCGTGGATCCGTTCCTACAGCGGGCTCTGGGGTGACGACACGAACGACCCGTTCGGAGGTGAGCGCGGCCCGGCCGGCCCGCGGTACGAACGCAACGGCACGGTGCGGGCATCGTGGTCCGATCCCGTGGGCTGGGTCGCGCTCGACGCGGTCGCTCCCACCGACACCGAACGACGGGCCGTGATCGGGGCCCGGCTCGAACAACTCGCCACCGAAGGCCGCAGCATCGACGCCGAACGAGCAAGCTCGCCGAGCCCAGTTCCGCGCCGATTCGATCGCCGGTGTCTCGACCCACGGGACCGACGAACGCACGCTCGCCGACCTCGCGGCCCAGGCGACGGTCAACGCCGACGAACAACTCCGCCTCACCCGGCTGCGCGACGGCGACCCGGTGGCCGATCATCCACACGCCCACCTGCGCCATCGCGCCCTCCCGTTGCCCACCGACCCGAGTGAACGCCGGCGGCTGCTGCGGATCTGGGCGACGATCAGCACACCACTGCTCTTCGCGCTGCTCGCCCTGATGTTCTCGTCCGGCGGCCCGTCGATCCTCGGCAGCGCACTCGTGGCCTTCCTGCTCGTGCTCGGCATCGAGGCGCTCACGCGACGGCGCCTCGCGAGCTACCTCGTCCGAGTCGCACTCCTCTTCGCGGTGTTCACGCTCGCGGGTGTCATCGTCGCCGGGCTCATCGCCTCCTGGCAGGCCACGATGGTCGTACTGTTGGGCTCCTTGGCCGTCGTGTTCCTCGTCCTCAACCTGCGCGAGCTCCGGCGAACGTGATGACGACCGTTCCCGAACCAGGTCCCCGAGCCGGACGTCACGGCGAGACGGTCACCGATGCAGTCACCGACACCGTCACCGCTGTGGCGGGCAAGCTCCGGCGCGGCCTGAGGCTGTTCGCCAGCGGCGGGGATCAACCCCGGTCGCGTCGAGCCACCGACCTCATCTTGCTGATCGTCTCGTTCGTCGGCATCGTGCTCGTCGGGCTCGTCGCGATCCCCGAACCCGGAATCTCCAACGCCGTCACCAGGTTCTTGCTCGCCTTCCCGGACGCGCTGATCGGCATGTGGGAGCTCTTCGCCGACATGCCGACCGTGTGGGCCGCCATCCTCCTCGTCGCTGCATTCGTCCGGGGCAAGGCGAAGGTCGGGCGCGACATGCTGTTCGCCATCGTCGTCGGCCTTGCCATGTGGTTGCTGCTGGCGCGGGTCGTCACCGGCGACTGGCCGGACCTCCCGCGGCTGTTCGGTGACGTCCAACCGCCACCGGTCTTCCCGTCGGCTCGACTCGGCATCCCGACGGCGTTGATCATCACGGCGTCACCCCACCTCGTCCGACCTGCTCGGCGCTTCGGGTACGCCGTCATCGTCCTCGGTTCGGTCGCTGCGGTGGCGCTCGGGGCGAGCTCGACGCTCGGGGTGCTCGGCGGCCTGCTCTCGGCCGCCGGCGCGGCCGCGATCGTGCACCTCGCCGTCGGGTCGAGCGCAGGGCGTCCGAGCCTCGACGACGTCCGGTTCGCCCTGGCGGACATGAAGGTCGAGGTGACCGAACTCGGCGTCGCCGACCGTCAGGACGCCGGCCACTTCGCCGTCGCCGCCCGGGGCGCCGACGGCGGTGACCTGATCATCAAGCTGTACGGGCGCGACGCCCACGATGCTGCGCTCGTCTCGACCGTGTGGAGAACCATCTGGCTCCGCCAGCCGGGCTCACCCGTCGGCTTCGGTCGACTGCGTCAGGTCGAACACGAGGCCCTGTTGACGCTGCTCGCCGCGCAAGCCGGTGTCGCCACGGACTCGGTCGTGATCGCAGGGGCCACGCACACCGACGATGCCGTGCTCGTGCTGCGGCGCACGGGCACGCTGCTCGTCGAACCCGACCGGTTCCGTGACCCGGAGGGCACCCCGGCCCCGATCTTCACCGGCGACGAGGCGCGTGGTCGGCTCCGTGAACTCTGGGAACTGCTCACGACACTCCACGACAACGGGATCGCGCACGGCAAGCTCGACGAGGACCATCTCGTCCTCGACGACGGTCGGCTCGGTGTCATCGACTTCCGCGGTGCCGCGGTCGCGCCGACACCCGCGCAGTTGCGCAGCGACGACGCGCAGCTCTTCACCACGTCGATCGGGCTGTTCGGGCGGGACCTCGCCATCGAAGGACTCGTCGAGCAACGATCCCTCGAGCAGATCGAGGGGCTGCTCCCCGTACCTCCAACCGACCGCGCTCACCCCCGACCAGCGGCGGATGATGAAGGCGCTCGACATCGACCTCGACAAGTTGCGGACCGAGGTCGCCGAGGCCGCGGGCGTCGAGTCTCCCCCGCTGATCCAGATGCGCCGGTTCACGTTCGGGTCGGTCGTCAGGGTGGCGCTGCCGGCGCTGGCGATCGTGATGCTGTTGTCGGCGCTCGCCGGTTTCGACCTCGAGGAGTTCGCCAACACACTGCAGGACGCCGCCTGGTGGCTCGTCGTCATCGGTTTCGTGGTCGCCCAACTCCCGCGTGTGGCGCAGGCCGTGTCGACCCTCGGTGCAGCTCCCATCCCCATGCCGCTCGGACCGGTGTATGCCCTGCAGCTCGCGATCTCGTACATCAACCTCGCCATCCCCACCGCCGCCGCCCGCATCGCCGTGAACGTCCGGTTCTTCCAGCGTCAGGGCGTCGCTCCCGGCGCTGCGGTCGCCACCGGCGCGCTCGACGGCGTCAGCGGCTTCATCGTGCAGGCCCTGTTGCTCACGTCGCTGCTGTTGTTCACCGGCCTGTCGCTCGACGTCGACCTCGGGGGCCCGGCCTCGGCGGCGATCCGCATCGCCTGGATGCTCGGGATCGTCCTCGCCGTCGTCATCGTCGTGATCCTCGCGATCCCGCGGCTGCGACGGTACGTCCTCGGTGGGGTTCGCAAGACCGTTCGCGAAGCGTTCACCGTGCTTCGTGGCCTGAAGTCGCCACGCCGACTCGTGATGCTGTTCGGCGGCAACCTCATGGCCGAGGTGCTGTTCGCGACCGCGCTCGGCGTCTTCGTGCTGGCGTTCGGCTACTCGCTCGATCTCCACGAGTTGCTCTTCATCAACATGACCGTGGCACTCTTCGCCGGCCTGCTCCCGATTCCCGGTGGCGTCGGTGTCACCGAGGGCGGACTGATCTTCGGCTTGACGTCGTTCGGTGTTCCCCAGGAGATCGCGTTCACCGCCGTCCTGCTCTATCGATTCTCGACCTTCTACACGCCGCCCATCTGGGGCTTCTTCTCCCTGAAGTGGTTGGAGCGCAACCGGTACCTCTGAGCCGGCCCGGTCAGCAGGCGCGAAAGCGTGCCGACGCACGGCGTCAGTTCGTCGGGCGGCTGCCAGCGAGCTCGGGGTTCTTCGAACGGAAGCTGCCGCCGATGCCGGTCGGAGCCACCGGCGTCGTCAGGTCCGAATCGACTCGGTAGATGCCGATGGCTCCCGAACCGGGGTAGCAATGCATCACGACTGCCGACTGATCCGTGGTCCAAACCGGCGAGTAGCAGCCGGCCGGATCGGCCGCCGTGTAGGCGGTGGTCAGCTGCTGGCGGTTCGAGCCGTCGACATCGACGACCGAGATCACGTTCTTGCCGCCAACAGTATTCGGTGTAGGCGATGCGGTCTCCCTGGGGCGACAGCGACCAGTACGTGCCCCCGTAGGCGTTCGGTGACGATCGGCTCGGCGAGGCTTCCATCGACTCGGGCGCGGTAGATGGTGCTGGAGACAGCGAAGTAGAACCATTCGCCGTCTGGATCCCACACCACGCCTGCGACCGGTCGGATAGGTGGTGTACGGCACCGGTGTTCCGCTGCCGTCGGCGTCGACGAGGTGGTATCGACACTGCGCCGGGCTCGGACGCTGACACGAGTCGCGGAAGATGATCTTCGAACCCATCGGGGCTGTACGCCGGGGCGCTCTCACCGTAGGTCATGTCCGGGATCAACAGCTGCGGGTTCGGGGCGCCGACCGCGCTCGCCACCGTGGCCTTCCACTTGCCGCCAGTGAGCACCGAGAACACGATCTTGGAGCTGTCCGGCGACCAGGACACCCGTGGCACCATCGACACGCCGACCGTCGCCACGAACCGTTCGTTCGTCCCGTCGATACCGACCATCCAGATCTCGCTCTGCGTACTCGGGGGCGGGACTCTGGCGCCAGTAGGCGACCGTCTGGCCATCAGGCGACACGACGGCGTCACTCTTGCCACCCGGTTGCGTCGTCAGCGCTACCGAACTCGCCGAAGGGCTCCATACGCCGGACGGTTCCCGTCTGGTCGTCCGTGTACACGATCGGTCGGGTTGAAGAAGAGCGTGTCGAGTCGTCGTCTCGTCGTTCGCCGGGTTGGCGTCCGTCGCTGCGGACGTGACGGACCCGGTGATCGATCCCGAGCCGGGCGGTGTTCGGCACGACCACGATCGTGACATCAGCGGAACCGCCGCTCGCCACGATCGCCGAGCGAGCAGCTGGCGACGCCGGACGCATCGACGCATCCCGGAACCCTGCGTGGCCGTCGCCGACACGAACGTGACGCCCGACGGCAGGATGGCGGTGAAGTCGACGTCGGGCACCGCGTCCGGACCCGTCGTTGACGATCGTGAAGGTGTACGTCAGGGGCTGGCCAGTCGTCGCCGGGTCCGCGGACACAGTGGCGCTGACGGACAGATCGGCAACGGCCTCACTCGCCGGCGCCACTCGGACGGCGATCGGGAGTCGCCGTGGCGGTCGTTGCTCCCGTACGCAGCGCCGAGAACCCGAACGTGTAGGTCCGGCTGCTCGGTCGTCGTGTTCGCCGGCAGCGTCGCGGTGGCGGATGCTGAACCGCCCGTGCAGGGCACGGTGAGCGGGAACCCGGCGAGCGCCGGCGAGACCGTGAAACGGCACGTGTCGGCCGAAGCTCGCCGTGCCGGACAGGTCGACCGAACCACCGGCCGAACTCAGCAGCTGTCGGCGACGCCGCGAAGCTCGTGACGCCCGGTGGCGGCAGGGTCACGTTGAACGACCGATTCACGGCCGGTCGCGGCCCGCCAATAGTCGTCGCCGGCCTGCTCAGCACGAACCGTGCAGGTCCCCGTGGCGAGCAGGGTGATGGAGCCGCCGTCAGCGCCTCCGGCGGTGCACACCGTCGGGGTGGTTGTCGTGAACGTCACCGCCAGACCGCTCGATGACGTCGCCGTCACCGTGAGCGGGCTCTCGGCAAGCGTCTTGGTGCCGATGGTCGGGAACGTGATGGTCTGGGCCACCTTCGCCACCGTGAAGGTCCGGTTGACCGCGGTGGCCGACCGATACACCGAATCACCAGGCTGCTCGGCCCGTACGGTGCACGTCCCGGCCACGACCAACGTGACCGTGGCACCGTCGACGGTGCACATCGTCGGAGTCGTGGTCGTGAACGACACCGGCAGACCACTCGACGACGTCGCCGTCACCGTCACCGGGCTCTCCGCAAGCGTCTTGGTGCTGATGGTCGGGAACGTGATCGTGTTGGCCAGTTTCGTCACCGTGAAGCTCCGGTTGACCGGGGTGGCGGATCGGTACACCGAGTCGCCGGCCTGCTCGGCGCGCACCGTGCACCTCCCGGCGTCGAGCAACGTGATCGTAGCCGCCGTCGGCGGTGCACACGGTCGGTGTCGTGGTCGTGAACGACACCGGCAGACCACTCGAGGCCGTCGCACTCACGAGCACCGGCGACTCGGTGATCAGCTTGCCCGTCAGCGACGGGAACGTGATCGTCTGAGCCACCTTGCTCACGGTGGAGTTCCGCAGCACCGGCACCGCCGGTGCCCGGGTGCGCGTCGCCGGCCTGATCGGCCCGCACCGTGCACGTTCCGGGACCGATCAAGGTGATCGACGAGCCGTTCGAGCCCTCCGGCGGTGCACACGTCGGGCGTGGTCGTCGTGAAGGTGACCGGCAGCCCCGACGAGGCCGTCGCACTCACGACCACCGGCGACTGGAGCATGGTCCTGGCGCCGATGGTCGGGAACGAGATGGTCTGACGCACCCGTACGTCGAGGGTCGCCGTCGCGGTCAGCGTGCCGACTCGGGCCGTCACCACCTTCAACCCGGTCGAGCCCGACGCGGCACACGTTGAGGGTGCAGCTCCCGTTCGGGGTGATCGTGAACGCTGCCTCCGCCGTCCGATCGCCGAGCGAGTTCCCGAGCGGCGTCGAACCCCTCGACGGTGAACGCCTGCGAGGTATTGGTGCCGACCACCGCTGTGTTCGGTGTCAGCACCAGGCTCGCCAGCTCGCAGCCACCTCGACCTCGACGTCGACCGTGCCGACACCGCCGTCGTCATCGGTCACCGTCACCGTCGCCGTGTACGTACCCGGCGCCGTGAACGTGTGCGCCGCGTCGAACGGCGACACTCACCACACCCAGATCGACCATCCGGCGAACCGTCACCCCAATCGACCGACGCCACCGTGAACGTCGAGGGTGCCCGCATCGCTGAACGACGTCGGCAACGTGAACACCTCGCCGACCGTCGCCGCCAACGGGCCCGCCGGAGCCACCACCGGCGACGCGTTGGTCACCGCGACCTGCATGCGTCGTCGACGCCGTCGCACCGTCGTCGTCGGTCACCGTGAGCGTCACCGTCACCGTCGCGTCGTCGACACCCGTCAACATCGGCGACACCGACACCGGCATCGTCGAGCACCGCACCCGACGACACCGACCACGCGTACGCCACGATCGAGCCGTCGACATCGGACGAACCAGAACCGTCCAGCACCACGTCGAACCCTCCACCACCGTCGAACCACCGCTGATCACCGCAACCGGACCGTCGTTGACGTCGTTGACCGTGACCGTGACGGTCCGGCGACCCTCCAGCGGGGGCACACCGTCATCGGTGACGACGACATCGAAGCTGAACACGCCGGGGCCGTCGGCCTCGCTCGGAGTCCACGTGAACGCTCCCGTCACCGGGTCGATCGAAGCGCCGGCCGGTGCACCCTCCAACGAGAACGTCAACACATTGGCCGGCACGATCCGCATCGCTCGCCGCGGTGGTGAACGATCAACTCGGCGCCTTCGTCCACCTCGTAGTCGTCGCCGACCGTCCACCACCGCGCCCGAACTGCACGTCGTCGATGATGTGATACCACGCCGCTGTAGAAGTCGATCCGGGTGATCACGTCGCTGGCGGCCGTATAAGCCGAAGAACTGCCGCATTCGTCGCCAGACCAGCTTGGGCAGGCATGACGACCGTGTCGGTCCCACCAGATGCGAGGTGCACCGTCGCGGCGATGTCTGCCGGCGATGTCGCGTGCCGAACATCCCGAAGCTCGCCACCGGCTCGTCGAACACGAACGAGTACGGATCCGTCGGGGTGCTGAAGCCCGTCTGCCACGCACCGATCGGCGGGCTGTGCGTCCAGTTCGAGCTGACCAGCACGCTGCGTGCGTCGAGGCCCAGCACCGTGACACCTTGAGCGGCGTACGTGCCCGACGGGAATCGGCGTGAACGTGTTCGGCGCGAGAGCAGTCGAACCCGTCGCCGTCGAAGTCGATGAACTCCGAGCGCCTGACCCGTCGTCAACGCAGCGAACTCGGAGTCGACGACGCAGCGGGCCCGACGCTCGCGGTCGCCGACTGCTGGGTGACTGCAAGCGCCTGCGGGTCGGTGTTGAGCTCGTTGACCGTGACCGTGATCGTCTCGCGATCCTCCAACCGGGCGTCCCGAAGTCGGTCACCACCACATCGAACGTGTACGTTCCCGGCCCGTCCGTCTCACTCGGGGTCCACGAGAACGCCCCGTTGCCGGTCGATGTACGCGCCCGACGGCGCATCCTCGAACGAGAACCTCAGCACATCGGCCGGGACATCCGCGTCGGTCGCCGACGCCGTGAACGACAACTGCGCCCTCGTCCACCGCGAGATCACCGATCGGATCCAACACCGGCGGCTCGTTCACATCCACCGCGACTACAACGACATCGATGTCGACCGTGCCGACACCGCCGTCATCATCGGTCACCGTCACCGTCGCCGTGTACGTACCCGGCGCGGTGAACGTGTGCGCCGCGTTCGAACGGCGACACGACCACACCCAGATCGACCACCGGCGTACCGTCGCCCCAATCCACCGACGCCACATGACCGTCGAGCGTGCCCGCATCGCTGAACGACGTCGACAACGTCAACACCTCCCCGACGTTCGCCGCCAACGGACCCGCCGGAACAACCACCGGCGCTGCGTTCGTCACCGTGAGCTGCTGCGTCGTCGACGCCGTTGCACCGTCGTCGTACGGTCACCGTGAGCGTCACCGTCACCGTCGCGTCGTCCACACCCGTCAACATCGGTGCCACGACACCGAGCATCATCGAGCACCGCACCCGACGTAACGGACCACGCGTACGCCGCGACCGAACCATCCACATCGGACGAACCAGAACCGTCCAACGCCAGCGTCGAGCCCTCGACCACCGTCGACCCGGCGCTGATCAGCGCGACCGGTTCGTCGTTGACCTCGGTGACCGTGACAGTGATCGTCTCGCGGTCCGCCAACGCCGGAACGTCGTCGTCGGTGACGACCACGTCGAACGTGAACAGCCCGGGGCCGTCGGCCTCCGTCGGCGTCCACGAGAACTCCCCGGTCACCGCATCGATCGCTGCGCCGACCGGTTCGTTGTCCAACGAGAACCTCAAGACATCGGCGGGGACGTCGGCATCAGTCGCCACCGCAGTGAACGACAGCGCGACACCCTCATCCACGCTGCGGTCACCGATCGGGGCCAACACCGGAGCCGCTGCCTCGTAGGTGAACACCGCTGCGGGCAGCCTCGGCACTGGTCCCGCTCGGCGTGGTCACCGTGACGAAGACCTCACCGGCCGGGTGGGCCGGCGACGTCACCGTGATCTCCGAATCCGAGACCACCACGACATCGGAACCCGAGCTCGAACCGAACGCCACGGCGGATACCCCCGTGAAGCCGGCACCCGACACGGTCACCGACGTTCCGCCAGCGGTCGGACCCGCGGCCGGATCGAGTCCGGTGCACCACCGCCGCGACCGGCTGATCGCCGAAGGTCACGGTCACCGTGGCGGTCGCCGTGCCGCCCTGGCCATCGTCGATCGTGTAGTCGAACACGTCGATCCCGGTGAACGCCTCGGTCGCCTGGTAGGTGCACCCGTCGGAGATGCACGTGAAGGTTCCGTGGCGCGATGTCCCAGAGTCATCGACAACGAGGAGCGGGTCGCCGTCGGGATCGCGATCGTTCGAGCGGACGTTGATGAACACGGGATCGGTGTTCTCGACCCGTTCGGTGTCGGCGAGAGCGATGGGAGTCTTGTTGCCGATGACCTGGATGCTCACGGTGGTCCATGCACTCCAGGCGCCATCGGGATCGTCGGACACGCGATAGGTGAACGAGTCGCTTCCCGAGCCGCTGGGCTCGTACTCGCAGTACCCCGTGGCGACGGAGCACCCCGCAACGGTTCCCGTCGTACCGGTCGTGTCCCACTGGATCTCACCGAACGGGTCGCCGTCCGGGTCGCTGTCGTTCTCGAGCACGTTGATGCTGTCCGGGCCGCGGACCGTCGCACTGTCTGCCGTGGTCACGGGTGGACGGTTGTCGATGACCGTGATCGTCACGATCGCCGGCAGCGGGTCGCCCCTGCCGTCGGTCGCCTGGTACGTGAACGTGTCGGTGAGAGGGAACGGTCCGGCAGCATCCTTCGGTGGCACGTACCAACAGATCGAGGCGTTGCAGCTGACCTGCGCTCCGAGGGCGGTCGTCAGGGTCGGGAACTTGGGATCGAAGTCCACGATTCGTACGGGCCGCCCGCCAGGGTTGCCGTCGTTGGCGAGCACGTCGATGGCGGTGGGCACGCGACGGGAGACCGTCCACTCGTCGTCTACGGCAGCGAACGCGCCCGGAACGTCGACCACTTCGATGGTCACGACGGCGGTGTCCGTCCGATCGGGATCATCGACATCCACGATCGTGTAGGTGAAGGTGTCGGTGCCGACGAAGGACGGGTCGGGAGCGTAGGAGCACGTTCCGGGAGCGCCGTTCAGGACCGGGCAGGAAGCAATGCCGTTCGCAGGCTGGCTGAAGTCGACGATGTTTGCCGGGGTTCCCGTGTCGTTGGCCTGCACGGAGATCGTGGTCGTTTGACCGGTCGTGACCTGGCCCAAGTCGTCGACGGCGTTGGGCGGACCGATCGGGGCGTTGACGGTGATGCTCACCTCGGCCGCATCGGTGAGGCCGCGAGGGTCGGCGATCGTGTACGTGAACACGTCGGTGAAGGGATAGGCGCCGGGATCCAGCGCAGCCGGCGGCTCGTAGCGGCAGGTGGCAGCACCGCACGTCACCGTTCCGAGCATCGTGGGATCGGGGTCGAGGTCGACGACTTCGATCGGATCATCGTCCAGATCGTCGTCGTTGTCGAGCACGCTGATCGAGACCGGAACGATCCCCCGTGTGAGAGCGACGTCGTCGCCAGCGGTCGGTGCACGGTTGTCGATGATGGTCAACGTCACCGTTGCAGTCGACGGCGTGCTGCCCGATCGGCGATCGGTGATCCGGTACGTGAACGTTTCGGTCAGAGGGAACGGGCCGGCATAGGACTGGTCGAGGGTGTAGGTACAGCGGGTTTGGAACGTCTTGGTGCAATCGACGGTGCCGTGTGCCGTGTCGGAAGGCTCCGCCGGATAGGCCCAATCGACGATCTTCAACTTGTCGGCGTCGGCGTCGGTGTCGTTTGCCAGCACCTCGAGCGAGCTGGTGCGGTGCTGGACGACGGTGAACGAGTCGTCGTTCGCGATGGGCGACCGGTTGGGGCTCGCGTTGACGCGGATCGTGACCGTTGCAGGGTTGGAGACACCGCCGAGGCCGTCGGTCACGGTGTAGGTGAAGGAGTCGTCGCTGAGGTTGCCGGGTTCCGGGAAGTAGACACACCCCTTCTCGGTGCCACAGGTGAGCGTGCCGTGCTCGGGCCACGAGTACTCGAGGAGGCTGATGCTGTCGCCGTCAGGGTCGGAGTCGTTGATGTTCGGAAGGTCGATCTCGGTCAATTGACCCTGCTTCGTCGAGATCTCGTCGTCGCCCGCGATCGGCGCGCTGTTGCGCACCACCGTGACGTTCACCGTGGCCGTCGCCGTGTCTCCGTGGCCGTCGCTGATCGTGTAGGTGAAGCTGTCGGGTCCGAGGTAGCCGGGGACCGGCGTGTGGCTGCACGCCATGGTCGCCTCGCGGCGGTAGCACTGAGACACCCCGTGGGCGGGTTGGGTGACGTTCGGTGATCTCCAGCCCGTCACCGTCCGGGTCGACGTCGTTGGCGAGCACGAAGACCTCGCCCGGTGCCCCGAAGCGTGAGGTCACTCGATCGTCCAGCGGGATCGGCGGCTGGTTCCTGATCAGGTTGATCGAGGCTTGGGATGTCGACACGGCCACCGCGGCCGTCATCGACGGTGTAGTCGAACGGGTCGGTACGGAGTGGGTACGGCCCGGTGTAGCCGACAGGCGGGGTGTAGGTGCAGCCACCGCCGACGCATTGGACCGACCCCTGTTCGGGCGGGATGTCGGTGTTGGAGACCACCGACAGCGGGTCGCCGTCGGGGTCGGTGTCGTTGGTCACCAGGTCCATCGCCTGCGTTCGCCGATCCATGTGCGAGCACCACGTCGGGGAAGGCCCGCGGGTGCCCGGTTGGGTGTCACGTTGACGGTGATGGTGGCAGTCGACGTGCCACCGTTGAGGTCGTCGATGGTGTACGTGAACGAGTCGGGCTCGGTGTTGCCCGGGTTCGGCAGGTACTCGCAGAACCAGACGAAGGCCGTCGAAGTAGCAATTGGACGTGCCGTTGCCGCCCACCGGGTCGCTCCAATCCACGATGGCGAGGCGATCGCCGTCGGGGTCGAGATCGTTGCTGAGCGGCTGATCTCGCCCCATGGCGGATTCGTGGCGGGCGCATCCCAACCGGGGGCCGTCAGGAGGTCGTTTCGGGCCGTCGGGCCTTGGTTCTCGGTGACGAGGATCTCCACCGTTGCGGTCGACGGTGCGCCGCCGTAGCTGTCGCTGATGGTGTAGGTGAAGCTGGTCTCGATCGGGAACGGCTGGTCCGTCGGGGGCGTGTAGGTGCAGCTGCCGTTGGCGCACGCAACGGTTCCTACACCGGTCTGGGTGTTGGCGACGAAGACGAGGGAGTCGCCGTCAGGGTCGACGTCGTTGCTCAACGGCGAGATCGAGAACGCCTTGAACCCGTGGCTGATCGCCTTGTCGTCGACCGCTGTTGGGCCGCTGTTGACGTGTGCTTGGACCACGACGTCGACGCGTGCTGTGGCGGTGCCTCCCCTGCCGTCGTCGACCCGATAGGTGAACGAGTCGACTGCTGCGGAGGCGGTGTCCGAGGTGTATTGACATCTGTTCGACCCGCAGGTGGCCGTGCCCGAGGTGGGCGGTGTGGCGACGGTGACGGTGAGCCGGTCACCGTCAGGGTCGAGGTCGTTGTCGAGGACCTCGACCGTTCCGGATCGGGTGCCGAGGACCACCAACTCGTCGGGATCGGCAATCGGGGCGTTGTTGCCTCGAACCCGTACGACCACCGTGGCCGTCGACAGCCCGCCGTTGCCGTCGCTGACCGTGTATCGGAATGACTCCTCACCTGAGAACCCGGGCGGCGGGCTGTAGGTGCACGAACCGCCCCCGCACGCGACCCGGCCCCCGAGTGCAGTGCTCTCGACGACCCCGAGCACGTCGCCCGGGTCGATGTCGGTGTCGTTGCGCAACACGTCGATCGTGATCGGGGCGTTGCCATGGTGCAGGGCAATGTCGTCGACAGCGAACGGCCGGTTGTTGACGACGAGGATCGTGACCGTCACCGTTGCCTCCGCCTGGCCACCGAAGCCGTCGCGGACGCTGTACGTGAACGTATCGGTGCCGGTGTAGCCGGCGTCTGGGGTGTAGGAGCACGCCGCGATCGAGCACACCACCGAACCGTGGCTCCCTGCGGACCACTCGAACACCTCCAGGACGTCGCTGTCGGCATCGGTGTCGTTTGCGCGCACGTCGATCGACACCGGCGTCGCCTCGTTCGTCGTTGCAGTGTCGTCGACTGCCACCGGCGCGACGTTGGACCGCAGGATGGTGATGGTGATCGTCGCTCGAGTCGTGAACGTGCCGTCACTCACCTCGTAGACGAACGTGTCGGTCGGCCGGTTCGTCGGTGCCGTGTACGTGAGCTGCGGGGCCGCTGCCCGTGAGCGAGCCCGTCAGTTGACCGACGGGCGGCGTGACGAGCGTCCACGTGAGTGGCAGCCCGTTCGGATCCACCGCCGACAGCGTGATCGGCAGCGTGCCACCCGCCGGCACCTGAGTAGCTCCGCGACTGCGCAACCGGGGGTTGGTCGCCCGTCGTGCCGACGAGCACCGTGAGCAGTCCGGTGGCGGTGAGTCCTTCGTTGTCGCGGATGGTGTAGGTGATGGTCTCGACGCCGGAGAACCCGGCGTTGGGGGTGTAATAGATGTAGTCGTTGGACGTGGTGAACGGTGCCGTTGGCGGGGTGGACACTTCGACCACGTTGACGTGCCACCGTCGGGATCGAAGTCGTTCCCGATCACGTATCACGCACCAGCACTCGTCCCCGCATTCGTCTGCGCCGCTGTCGGGAACGCGCCACCGGGTGGTGGGTTGGTGTCGTCGGCGGCGAGGATGCGGATGGTGATGGTGCCTTGGGTGACGTGGCCGTCGGTGTCGGTCACGAGATAGTTGAGTTGGATGTCGATGCCGACGAGGTTGGCGGCAAGGCTGGGGGTGTAGGTGTAGCCGTCGACAGGGTGCCCGTGAGGGTGCCGTTGTTGGAGGGTTCCGACACTGCGACGACGGTGAGCGCCTGACCGTTGGGGTCGACGTCGTTGTCGAGGAGTTGGGCGGTGGTGAACCCGACCGAGGAACCCTGATAGACGTAGAAGTAGTCGGTCTGCGAGATCCGGTGACTGCGCGGTGCTGGCAGACCCCGAGTCGACCCACACCGTCAGCGTGCCGGTGGCGGTGAGTCCTTCGTTGTCACGGATGGTGTAGGTGATGGTCTCGACCCCGGCGAAACCCACGTCGGGGGTGTAATAGATGAACTACGTTGGACGAGGTGATCGTGCCGTTGGCGGGGGTCGACACTTCGACCACCCTGACACTGCCACCATCAGGATCGAAGTCGTTGCCGATCACGTACAGCGCACCGGTGCTCGCCCCGCATTCGTACGCGCCACATCATCACGAGCCACCGGGCGGTTGGTTGGTGTCGTTGGCGGCGAGGATGCGGATGGTGATGGTGCCTTGGGTGACGTGGCCGTCGGTGTCGGTCACCAGATAGTTGAGTTGGATGTCGGTGCCGACGAGGTTGGCGGCAAGGCCGGGGGTGTAGGTGTAGCCGTCGACAGGGTGCCCGTGAGGGTGCCGTTGTTGGAGGGTTCCGACACTGCGACGACGGTGAGCGCCTGACCGTTGGGGTCGACGTCGTTGTCGAGGAGTTGGGCGGTGGTGAACCCGACCGAGGAACCCTGATAGACGTAGAAGTAGTCGGTCTGCGAGATCCGGTGACTGCGCGGCGCTGGCAGACCCCGGGTCGACCCACACCGTCAGCGTGCCGGTGGCGGTGAGTCCTTCGTTGTCACGGATGGTGTAGGTGATGGTCTCGACCCCGGCGAAACCCACGTCGGGGGTGTAATAGATGTAGCTACTGCTGGACGAGGTGATCGTGCCGTTGAGCGGGCGTCGACACTTCGACCACCCCGACACTGCCACCATCAGGATCGAAGTCATTGCCGATCACGTACAGCGCCACCGGCGCTCGCCGCCGCATTCGTACGTGCCACATCATCACGAGCCACCGGAGCCGCAGCAGCCTGCACCGTGGGGCTGGTGACGGCGACTGCGAACGAGGAGACCACGGTCGCCAAGGCGAGGAGCATGCCGACGCGACGTGTACGAGTGCGGGGACGTGGTGCTCCGACCCCGCGCGCGATGCGACCCCACTGCCGTCTCCGATCCACCCGATGTGAACGGCCGACTGCGGTTGTTCGCAGAACCGTTCAACTGAATCTCGCCCATGAGCCCACCTCCTGGCGTGCAACTTCCAACTGGGCGCAACTTCTACTGAAATGCGATAACAGGGCGATAACACCCCGTGGAACCGAAGCGCGACGAGTGGACTACTGTCTTTCCGGTGGACACGAAAGGCGTCCCTCGTAGGCGGGATGACGAGGTCGTTCTCGACGTGGGTGTACTCGGGCCGCTCGAGATTTCCGCAGGTGGCGTCGACGTGGCGCTCCCGGCCGGGATGGCCTCGCGGCTCCTGCAGCTGCTGCTGATCGAACCTGCGGGAGTGACCGACTCCGCAGCCATCGACTGCCTCTGGCACGGAACCCCGCCGTCCAATGCCTTGTTCTCACTCCGCAACCTCATCTCGAAACTGCGTCAGGTTCTCGGAGCGTCCGTGATCGTTCGCCGGCGATCGAGCTACATGATCGATCTCGGCCTCTGTCGGCTGGATTCGGAGCGATTCGGCGAGCTGCTCGCTGACGCCCGTCAACTGTTCGCTCGTGGGGACTTCGCCGGGGCCGTAACGCTCCTCGAGGAGACCACCCTGCTCGTGCGGGGCGAAGTGTTCGCCGATGTCCGTGACGAGCCCTGGGCTCGTACCACAGTCGGCCGAACTCGACGAACGGGTCTGCGCTGCACACGAACTCTGGGCGGAAGCTCGGCTGCGGGGCGGACGCATCTCACGCGAGACCGCTCGGCTGCAATCAGCGGCCCGAGCCCATCCCGAACGTGAGATCCGCTGGAGGCAGTTGATCGACGGGTTCCGCCTCGCAGGACGTCGGACCGAAGCGCTACGAGCGGCCCGCGAGGCCCGACGGGCACTTGCAGAGTTCGGTCTCTCACCCAGTTCCGAGCTACTTGCCTCCGAGCGATCTGTCATCGACGACGACATGATCAGGGAACGATCGAGCGGCAATCGTCGACTCCGCGGAGTTGGGGGAGTGCCGATCGCCGGCCGCGGGCCACACCTGCTGCGACTCCTCGAGTCGACAGCGGACGTACAAGTGATCACCGGGCCGGCCGGGAGCGGCAAGACCCGGCTCTTGGCCGAGTTCGCTGCTCACGCCGACCGGTTCACCGATGTGCTGTACGTGGGCTGCAGACGATCGAACACCGGCGCACAGTTCGTGGTCGATCTCGCCAACGAACTGGGCGATGACACGATCGGCCGCAGCACGCCGTTCTCTGTCGTGCGCGACAGCACATCCGGATGGATCGAGCCGGATACGCACCTTCTCCGGTTGCAGATGCGCCTGTGTCTCGCTGATGCGATCGGAGAACGCACCGCACGATCACCGACTCTGGTCATGATCGACGACGTTCACCGGCTGGATGAGCACTACCTCGACCTGCTGCTCGAACTCATCGATCGGTCAGAACCGGGGAGCGCCTGGTGTCTTGCGATCCGATCGGGTGCGGACGACCTCAGCACGGCAGCGCTCGTGCGCCGTGGAGTGCGGTCGTTCGTCACCCTCGATCCGTTGACGGTCGCCGACATCGAGCACCTGCTCGATCCCTCGACCTCAAACGATTCCAACCCAGATCGTCACCAGTTGGCACAGACGATCTGGAGCGAGTCAGCCGGCAATCCCTTGATCGCATCCGAACTGATCGCCATCGCACCAACGTCGTCGCCACGATCAGGACCGGCCGACGACCGGTTCCGTGCCGTGATCGGCAGCGTCATTTCCGAACTCGATCCGGGGTCGAGGTCGATCGTCGAGATGATGGCAGTGGCCGACGACGTCCCGCTCGACCTCTCGGTACTGGCCGACGCCATGGAGACCGACGAGTTGACAACTCTCGACGCGTCCGCTGCATTGATGGACGTCGGCCTGGTGGTCGACCGCGGCGCAGGAACTCTTGGGTTCCGATCGTCCGTGGTCGGTCGGGTTGCCCGCCAGCTTCTCGGACCACACGAACGGACATCGGCTACCCGCCGGCTCGTGCCGGCGTTGCACCGATCGAGGTCGGCTCCCTACCTGCTGGCATCGCTCCTCCTGGACATCGATGGGCGATCACCAGACGAGAACACGCTGGTTGATGTTGCGGTGACCGACGCGTGTTCCTGCGCGCTCCGGCTCGGTGACACGGCGACCGCTGCGGGGTTGGCCGACCGCTATCTGGACAACGTGGGGACCAGCCGGGTCGCCGACACGTCGGTCCGGGCGCAACTTTCGTGCGCCACGGCACTGATGGCCGCCGGTGAGGTACGTCGTGGTCATGCACTCCTCGAATTGCTCGGCGACCGGATCACGGCATTCGACGATCCCGCCTTGGAGGCCGACCTGGTGCTGGCGCGGGGCCCCGTCGATACCGGCAACACCATCCTCCCGGACGATCTCGAGCGGTTCGACCGGCTGTTGGCCCGGCTCGACCCGACAGACGCACCTCGCCGAGTCCAGGTCGCATGCTGGGCGGCACATCACGCGATCAATCGCGGAGACCGTGCCGGAGCGCTCGACTTGCTCGACGAGGTGACGGTTCAGGCCGCCACCGCCGATGCGGCTGCGTTCCGGTCCCTCGAACTCGCCGTCCGGGTCCAGGCCGACCACCTGGTCGATGGAGGACCCTCGTTGGCGAGCGCGTCGTATCGTCGCCTTGTCGACTGGGTCAATCTGACCGGGGACGTGGCCGGCAACGCCGCTGCGTGTCTCCTCGGAGTCACCGACGCGTTCGTCACGGGCACGCTCGACGACGTTCGTGCACGCTGCGCCGAGCTGCAGTCTGTCGCCAACGAGGTGCGTCGCCCCGATCTGAGGTGGTGGCCGTCTGCAATCGCTGTCTCGCTGGCGCTCGCCGAAGGAAACACCGAAGAGGCGAGAACGCTGCTGGAGGAATCCTCGCTGCTCGGTGGCCAACTGAACGTCGGCGTGGCCACGCACGTCTCCACGATCCAACGAACTTTGCTCATGCTCCAAGACGGCTCTCTCGGCATGCTCCACAGCACGCTCGGCAACATCGTCGCCAGCGGAGCTACGTCGCCCACCGTGGTTGCCACCTACGGGATCTCCTGCCTCGTCAACGACGACGAGAACGGTCTCGAGCATGCCGCAACGCTCCTCGCCGGCGAAGCTCAGCTACTCAGGTCGGTTGGCGTCACGTGGCCGTTCGTAGCAGTCCTCTCCACGGAAATCGCGCGAGCGACGTCGAGCACGCAGCTGGCGAGCTCGCTGATCACCGAACTCCGACCATGGTCAGGGTACGGGCTCTCCATTCACGGTGCCGCCTACCTCGGAAGCGCCGACCGAGCCCTCGGAACACTGCGCTACTGTCCTCGGCGACATCGATGCCGGTCGTGATCTGCTGCATGACGCCGACACGCAGGACGCCCGTCGAGGTGCCACTTTCCGGTTGCATCGGGTTGGAGACCGTGCCACCGCCCGACCAGTCAAGGATCTGGCGGCAACCGCAGTCACGGATTCGCTCTGATAGAGCGTCTGAGGCCGCCCAGGCCTCTCAGTCGTTCACTCGACCAGGCGAACCGCTCCAGTAGTCCGGCCGCCGACGCTCGTGCATCACCGCAATCACGAGCAGGTCTCCAGGCGACGTGAGCACCACGAGCTGATACGGGAACCGAGCCAACGGAACGCGGCGAACGGCAGGATCGTCCTCGATGCCAGGCACCAACGATCCGGGGCGTGGCTGACGAACGGCAGAATCCAGCGTGCGCCGAACCGAGTCCAAGAACTCTGCCCCCAACCCCGAAGCCGTTCGTCGTACCAATCGATCGCCTCGAACAGTTCGTCGTTGGCCGACGGGTCGAATCGGATCGCGCTGGGTCACCCAGTGGTCAGCCGGTGCTCGGTTTCCGATCGAACTGTCTCCCAGTCGATTGCGTCATCTGCACCGGATCGCACCCGGGCGACACGTCGACGGATCTCCTCGGCCCACAGCTCGCGAAGTTCGGCTTCGGTTGCATCCTCAGCAGGACGCACAGCCAGCAACTCCGCAACGACGTCGGCTCGCTCGACATCGGAGAGTCCGAGTGTTGGTCGAGCACCAACCGTACGGAGTCCGTCATGGGCACATCGTTACCGAAAGCCAAACGCCAGATCACACAGCGTCGCGTCTGGTCCCGGAGCGGTTGCGTGCCCCTGGAAGGCCGTGTCGCTCAACCTGATCGGTGTCCGCCTGCCCTGCCGAGCCCCGCCAGGTTGGCTGCGCATCATCCGAGCAAAACGGCCCTCGGCTGCTTCGCGACCCCCTTTCGGACTCGGCAGGGTCGCCAACTTTGCGACGAAGCCATGACCAGCACTGACGCGATCGGAGCAGCGACACGATATGGCTACCGGCCCGATCTCGTGCCAGTAGCACAGGACAGCAGCGGCCACGACATGGCACGTAACTGGCACGACGGGTTCCCGGCAGATCGTTCAGCACCATGATCTACCAGGGACTTCATCG
>CAVZTM010000037.1:0-36584 GCA_963778175.1 Ilumatobacteraceae bacterium | reverse complement strand
GCGCTCGGTTCGCGTCGGTTCGATCAGGTGTCACCCGTGCCGGCGATCGCATCGTGCGCGGAGTGGCCGTCGACCTCACGTTGCCGACCTGCGAGCGGTGGCGGATCGCTCGCGTTGCCGGTCTGAATGCGCAGTAGCCTGACCCATGGCAAAAACGACATTGCAACTACTGGTCGACGCTGGCGTCGAGTTCTCCGACATTTCCCGCAAGCAGGCCGAGTCCATCGTGCAGTCGATGGTGAAGGCCGGCGAGGTGCGCCGGAGTGATGCCGAGCAGGCAGTGCAGACACTGCTCGACCGTGGTCGGGAGACCTCGGAGCGCTTGAACGACACCCTCCAGAAGGAGTTCTCCAAGCAGGTCAACTGGCTGTCGGAACGCTTCGACGAACTCGAGGACCGCTTCGAGGAGCTCGCCGAGAAGATCGCCGAGCGTGTGAAGAACGAGACGGCAGCTCCGGCCAAGAAGGCTCCGGCCAGAAGCAGGAGGCTCCGGCGAAGAAGGCTCCGGCCAAGAAGGCTCCGGCGAAGAAGGCTCCGGCCAAGAAGGCTCCCGGCCAAGAAGGCTCCGGCGAAGAAGGCTCCGGCCAAGAAGGCCCGGCCAAGAAGGCTCCGCCAAGAAGGCCGCGGCCCCCACCACACCTGCGGGCTGAACCGATTCGTGGCGACCCGTCGACGCCTCGACGCCGAACTCGTTCGGCGTGAACTGGTGACGAGCCGCACCGAAGCCCAGACACTCATCGCGGCAAATCGGATCATCGTGAACGGAGCCGTCGCCGACAAGGCGGCCCGGCAGGTCGCACCCGGTGACGCGATCGTCGTCGAGGGCCCACCCGCGGTTCGTCGGTCGCGGCGGCGAGAAGCTCGATCATGCGCTCGACGGCGTTCCGGCTGGACGTCACCGGCGTGCGGGCGCTCGACGTCGGCGCCTCGACCGGAGGATTCACCGACTGCCTGCTGCAGCGGGGCGCGGCCCACGTCGTCGCCCTCGACGTCGGTCACGGCCAGCTCCACGAGCGGCTGCGCCGACGACCCGCGTGTGACCAATCTCGAGCGGTGCAACGTCCGACACGCCGACGCTCGACGACATCGGCGGACCGGTGGAGCTGATCGTCGGTCGACCTGTCGTTCATCTCGCTGACGCTGGTGATCCCCGTGCTGACCCGGCTGTGCCAACCTGGGTCGCCGATGGTCCTGCTCGTCAAGCCCCAGTTCGAAGCCGGTCGGGACGAGGTCAGCCGCGGTCGCGGGGTGATCGCCGACCCGTCGGTGCACGATCGGGTGCGCGACGAGGTCGGCAGCGCACTGGTCGAGGCGCGGGTGTCAGGTGCGTCGGCTGGACGACGTCGCCGATCACCGGCGCCGACGGCAACGGCGAGTTCCTCGTCCACGCCACCGACGGCGGAACAGCCGTGACCGCCGGAGTCGCTGCTCGTCGCCCACCACGAGCGCGCACGGCCAGGCAGCATGCGACCGGCGGCGAGACTGGTGTGCCGAGCAGGGCATCCCGTTCTGGATGCCGACGACGCCGACGCCGGCGCGCTGGACCTGGGTCAGTACGCCGATGACCGTCCGATCTCGCAGGCCGACCTCGTGCTCAGCCTCGGTGGCGACGGCACGATGCTCCGCAGCGTGCGGCTGCTGGAGGGCGCTGCGGTTGCGCTGCTCGGGGTCAACCTCGGCGATCTCGGCTACCTCACCGAGGTCGAGCCGGACCGGCTGACCGATGCGCTCGAACGGTTCGTGCACGGCTCCGAGGCCGGCGAGTGGCACCTGGACGAGCGGATGATGCTCGACGTGGCCGTCAACGGAGTCGACGTCGGCCGGGCGCTGAACGAGGCGGTCGTCGAGAAGGCGGAGTCCGGTCACACGGTCCGGCTGCTGGCGCGAATCGACGGCGAGGCGTTCACCTACTACGCCGCCGACGGCCTCATCGTCGCCACCCCGACCGGCTCGACGGCCTACTCGCTGTCGGCCCGCGGTCCGATCGTGTCGCCGCGACACCGGGCGATGCTGCTCACGCCCGTGTCGCCCCACATGCTCTTCGACCGCACGCTCGTGCTCGACCCGTCCGAAGTCGTCGAGATCGAGGTGTCGGGTCACCGGCGGGCGGCGCTGACGCTCGACGGGCAGCCGTACGCCTCGCTGGTCGATGGCGACGTCGTGCGGTGCATGCCGTCGGACGGCGACCGCACGGTTCGTGCGGTTCGGCGGCGAGCAGTACCACCAGATCCTGAAGGCCAAGTTCGGCCTGGCCGACCGGTGATCAGGGTCGACGACCGATGCTGACCGAACTCCACATCGAGAACCTCGGCGTGATCGAGCGCATCGAGATCATGCTCGGCCCGGGTCTGACGGCAGTCACCGGCGAGACCGGGGCGGGCAAGACGATGCTGGTCGAGGCGATCGAACTGCTCGTCGGTGGTCGGGCCGATGCCTCGATGGTGCGCCACGGGGCCGCCGAGGCCCGGATCGACGGGCGTCTCGTCTCGGTCGACGGAGAAGAGATCGTGCTCACGCGGGTCATCCCCGCCGACGGGCGGTCGCGGGCGTACCTCAACGGTCGTCTCGCCACCGTGGCGACGCTGGCCGAGGCGGCGGCGGACATCGTCGACCTGCACGGCCAGCATGCCCATCAGTCGCTGCTGTCGACGGCCACCCAGCGAGCTGCGCTCGACGAGTACGGACGCATCGACCTCGGGCCGCTGCGGGCGGCGCGGGCCCGGCTGACGGAGATCGATGCCGGCCTGGCGGCGCTGGGTGGCGACGAACGCGGCCGTGCCCGCGAGATCGACCTCCTGCGGTTCCAGGTCGAGGAACTGTCGAGCGCGGACATCGTCGACGCCGACGAGGACGAGGGCCTCGACGCCGAGGAGTCCGTACTGGCCGATGCCGTCGGCGCACCGGGAAGCGGCCGAGGCATCCGTCGCCCTGCTCGCCGACGACGACGGGGGGCGAGACGCGATCGCCCGGGCCCTCGGCGCGGTCGACGGCAGGGCGCCGTTCGCCGTCCGAGGCCGTGCGGCTCGCGCGACGTGCTCGCCGAACTCGACGACATCGTCAGCGAGCTCCGTGCGGCAGGGGAGCGGATCGCCGAGTCGCCCGGCCCGGCTCGCCGAGATCCGGGAGCGACGGCAGCTGCTCAAGAACCTGCAGCGAAAGTACGGCGACGATCTCGCCGCGGTGATGGCCTACCGCGAGGTCTCCGACAGCGGCTCGCCGAGCTGGAGTCGTTCGACCAGCGGGCCGCCGAGCTCGATGCCGCAGCGGCAGCAGGCGCTGGCGGCCGAGCGAGTCGCGGCCGCCGAGGTGGGCCGGCGCCGGCGCGAAGTCGGCCCCGAGCTCGCAGCGGCGGTCGAAGCCGAACTCCGTGCGTTGGCGATGCCGCACGTCTCGATCGCGGTCGAGGTCGGTGAACACCCCGAGGATCATCCGGGCGACCGGGTGCAGTTCCTGCTCGCCGCCAACCCGGGTTCCCCGCTGCTCCCGCTCAATCGGGTCGCATCGGGCGGCGAACTGGCCCGGGCGATGCTGGCGCTGCGACTCGTGCTGTCCTCGGGTCGTCATGACGCCGGTCGCACGCTGGTGTTCGACGAGGTCGATGCCGGCATCGGCGGGACCGCGGCGCCAGGCGATCGGCGATGCGTTGGCGGGGCTCGGTCGCAGCCATCAGGTGCTCGTCGTCACCCACCTGGCCCAGGTCGCCGCGGCCGCCGACGCACAGATCTCGGTCACCAAGACGGTCGCAGGGCGGGACGACCTCGGTGGTCGCACGCGCGACTCGACGGGGATGACCGAGCGGTGGAAGTGGCCCGGATGCTGTCGGGGTCGACCACCGAGTCGGCGATGGAGCACGCCCGAGAACTGCTCGGGCGCTGAGAATCGGGCAGATCCATCGAGATCGCACTCGCACCAGTCCGAGCGGGGTATGGTGATCTCCCGTCATGGTGTCGCGTGAGATCGTGCTGGACATCGAACATCGAGACGGAGGAGTGGCAGATGCCGAAGCACATTTTCGTGACCGGTGGTGTCGCCAGCTCGCTCGGCAAGGGCCTCACGGCCTCGTCGCTCGGTCGCCTGCTCAAGCTTCGTGGTCTGCGCGTCACCCTCCAGAAGCTGGACCCGTACATCAACATCGATCCGGGCACGATGAACCCGTTCGAGCACGGCGAGGTGTTCGTCACCGACGACGGCGGCGAGACCGACCTCGACCTCGGCCACTACGAGCGCTTCATCGACGAGAACCTCTCCCGCAACTCCAACGCCACGACCGGTTCCATCTACCAGGCGGTGCTCGCCGCGGAACGACGTGGCGACTACCTCGGCAAGACCGTGCAGGTCATCCCGCACATCACCGACGAGATCAAGCGGCGGGTCGAGCGTGTCGCCCGCACCGACGTCGACGTGGTGATCACCGAGGTCGGTGGCACCGTCGGCGACATCGAGATCCTGCCGTTTCTCGAGGCGATCCGCCAGTTCCGCAACATGGTCGGGCGTGACAACGTCTGCTACATCCACGTCACGCTCGTGCCGTTCATCGGGCCGTCGGGAGAGCAGAAGACCAAGCCGACGCAGCACTCGGTGACCGAGCTGCGCAGCCGCGGCATCCAGCCCGATGTCATCGTCTGCCGCAGCGAGGAGCCGCTGTCCGACGACCTCAAGCGCAAGATCTCGAGCCTCTGTGACGTCGAGGAGCGAGCGGTCGTCAACGCCGCCGACGCCAAGAACATCTACGAGCTGCCGCTGATCCTGCACGACGAGGGACTCGACGACTACGTGTGTGACGTCCTTCGTCTCGGCGGTGAGCCGGATCTCAGCTACTGGGAGCAGTTCGTCGCCAAGGTCGAGGCGGCGACGACTCCCGTTCGCATCGGGTTGATCGGCAAGTACATCGAGCTGCCCGACGCGTACCTGTCGGTCGTGGAGAGCCTCAAGCATGCCGGGTTCCACCACGGCGCGAACGTCGAGATCGTCTGGATCCAGTCCGAGAGCGTGGAGGGCCTCCTCGCCGCCGGGCAGCTCGATCATCTCGACGGGATCGTCATCCCGGGCGGATTCGGATCCCGCGGCGTCGAGGGCAAGATCGCCGCAGCGAGGTACGCACGCGAGGAACTGGTGCCGTGTCTCGGGTTGTGTCTCGGCCTCCAGGCGATGACGATCGAGTACGCACGCGACGTCGTCGGTCTGGTCGGAGCCAACTCGACGGAGTTCGATCCGACGACCCATCATCCCGTCATCGACCTGATGCTGGAGCAGCGAGGGATCGAGGACAAGGGCGGCACGATGCGCCTCGGCGCCTACTACGCCGTGCTGGCGTCGGGCTCGCAGGTCGCTGCGGCCTACGGCGAGCCGGTGGTCAGCGAGCGTCACCGACATCGCTACGAGTTCAACGAGCGCTACCGCGGGCAACTCGAAGGTGCCGGGCTGTGGTGCTCGGGAACGTCGCCGGACAATCGGCTCGTGGAGTTCATCGAGCTGCCGGGCCATCCGTTCTGGGTCGGGACGCAGGCGCATCCGGAGTTCAAGAGCCGTCCGGACCGGCCGCATCCGCTGTTCCGCGAGCTGATCGCGGCAGCCCTGGCGCGCCGTGCGATCGCCCAGCCCGGTGATGCGATCGAGGAGGCGGCGGATGCCCGGTCGGACTCGGAGCCGTCGTTGTCGTCGTGAGCGACGAGGCGGAGTTCCGGCGGCTGTCCGAGTCGATCATCCACGAGGGCTACATCTGGAATCTCGCGGTCGCCGAGTTCGAGGCTCCGGACGGATCCACGTTCACCCGCGACATCGTGCGTTCGCCCGGTGCGGTGGGAGTCGTCCCGCTGGTGTTCGACGCAGAGGGCAATCCGTCGGTGGTGCTCGTGTCGCAGTATCGACCGCCGTACGAGCGCAACCTGGTCGAGATCCCCGCAGGGATGCGTGACATCGCCGGCGAGGACACCGCCGAGGTGGCGCGCCGGGAACTCGTCGAGGAAGCCGGCCTGACGGCGGGGCACCTCGAACTCCTGGCGGAGATCCTCCCGTCGCCGGGCATGACCGATTCGGTGACGACGCTGTACCTGGCGACCGACTGCACGCCCGTTCCGCACGACCGCCAGGGCCCCGAGGAACAGCACATGGTCGTGCTCCACGTGCCGCTCGACGATGCCGTCGCGATGATCGAACGCGGTGAGATCAGCGATGCGAAGTCGGTCGTCGCGCTGCTGCTGACCGAGCGCCGCCTTCGTGCCTCGGACCGCACCGGTACCTGAATCGGGTGACGGATGCTGCCACTCGAGGTCGAGGAGTTCCTCTCGTGGATGGTGGCGGAGAAGGGTCGTGCGGCGAACACGGTGGCCGCGTACCGGCGTGATCTCACCGGGTACTGCGTCTGGCTGGAGCACCGTGGGGTCACGCCGCTCGATGTCGACCATGCCCAGCTGGTCGAGTTCGTCGGCCAGCGACGGCAGAGTGGCGCCGCGACCTCTTCGATCGCCCGCCAGTTGGCGGCCGTTCGCATGTTGCACCGCTACCTGTCGATCGAGGGGGAGCGACGCGACGATCCTGCTGCCGAGCTGGCGGGCGTCAGGGTGCCGTCGGGGATCCCCAAGCCGCTCTCCGAGGCGCAGGTCACGAGTCTGATCGATGCGGTGGTGATCACCGAGCCGATCCACCGTCGCGATCTGGCCCTGATCGAGCTGCTGTACGCCACCGGAGCCCGCATCTCCGAGGCGGTCGGGCTGTCGATCGGCGAGATCGACATCGAGGCCCGTCTGGTCAGGCTGTACGGCAAGGGTTCCAAGGAGCGGATCGTCCCGTTCGGTTCGTCGGCAGCAGCGGCCCTCGACGACTGGTTCTCGGCGAGCGGTCGGGCCCGGCTCGTTCCCGATCAGTGGCGGACCCGAGGCGACGCCGAGGCCGTGTTCCTGAACCGGCGAGGTGGCCGGCTGACACGCCAGGCGGCATGGCTGCGTGATCAAGAAGTACGGCGCCCGCGCCGGCATCGGGGACGACCTGTCGCCACACGTGCTCCGGCATTCGTGTGCGACCCACCTCCTCGATCACGGCGCGGATCTGCGTGTGGTCCAGGAGATGCTCGGTCATGCCTCGATCTCGACCACGCAGATCTACACCAAGGTCAGCCAGGAGCGACTGTGGGATGTGTATCGCTCGGCCCATCCACGCGCCACACTGGCGTCGTGACCCGGTCCCCCATCCTGTCGACATGGCACCTCGCCGCACGGTTCGTGACGTCGCTCCCCGCCACCCCTCCTACCGTCGACGACGAGGTGTGGGTCGACGATCACCTGCTCGCAGGGCGAGCGCCGGCTGTGGGTGCAACTGTCCAACCAGGATCGTCGACACAGTGCCGCCGTGGGACGCCGATTCGTCGAAGCCCGTCCGGGTGCGACGCGTGCAGAGATCGCCGGCGCGCTCCTCCACGACATCGGCAAGATCGAGTGCGGTCTGGGCACCTGGGGCCGAGTCGTCGCGACGCTGGTCGGACCTCGCACGCGTCGATTCCGTGCGTACCACGATCATGAGCGGATCGGTGCCGAGATGGTCCGGTCGGCCGGCTCCGACCCTGCGACGGTCGAGCTGGTTGCCGAATGCGGCCCTGCCTTCCCGGCGCTGCGGGCATCCGACCACGCCTGACGGCGGTCCGGGCCCCGGTCGACGCTCGATTGACAAACGGTTGCGGTTGACAGGCGGTTGCACTACGCTGTGTACGTGTCCATCGTCGAGTCCACGGCCCAGGAGGTGTTGCTGCGGGCGGGTGGGAATCCTGACCTCCTGCGGCAGATCGTCGACCGACTCGACCACGAGTTGAACGCCAGCCCGTTGCAGCGAACGGTGCGGCTCTGGGACATCTCTGCCACGCAGTTGGGTCGGATGTTCGGAATCAGCCGCCAGGCCGCCTCGAAGTGGCTGCTCGAGGGTGCGCCGGCAGGCCGCCGCGATCAGGTGGCCGTGCTCGGCCAGGCGACGGATCTCCTTGACCAGTGGGTCAAGCGTGAGCGCATCCCGGCGGTCGTGCGGCGGCCGGTCGAGGTGCTCGGTGGTCGAACACGCCTCGAGGTGGCGCTCGCCGGTGAGTTCGACGTGCTGCTCGCCGAGCTGCGCGACACGTTCGATCTCACGCGCATCGCCCCGTGATCGTCACCCAGATCCCCGACGGGCATGTGTGGCTGCGGATCACTCGGCCGCACTACACGGACCCGTTCGACCCGTCGTTCGCGCAACGACGAGGAGGCCGCTGGAATCCGCCGGGATCCTGGCCGACGTTGTACCTCAACGAGGATCTCGCCACGGTGCACGCTCAGGTCCGCCATCTGTTCACCGGCCGGGGCGTCGAACCCGACGATCTCGACGACGATGCCCCGATCCGTCTCGCCGCCTGCACGCTGCCCGGGCGTCAGCGGGTGGCCGACGTGATCACCGATGCCGGCGTCGACGCCGTCGGTCTCCCGAGCTCCTACCCGTCGGATGCCGACGGCGCACAGGTCCCACACTCGATCACGCAGCAGATCGGTGTGCAGCGTGCATCGACCACGGTCTTCGCGGAGTGTGGTGTCGCTCGGCGGCGGGCATCGGGCACGAACTGGCCTGGTTCCCGGCCGATCGCTCCGCCGCCCGGCCCGTCTGGAGGCATCCGCGGTCGTTCTCCACCTGGCGTCACGCGGCCACCGTCGCCGACATCGCGAACCCCAATCTCCGAAACATCGCGGAATCTGGACGCTGAGCGACCAGTTCCCGGCATTTTTCGGGCGTGGTGAGAGTGATCAGGCGGGGAGGAGGCCGATGGCGGTCTGGGCTCGGGCGAGCGTGGCGGCAGCGACGTCGCGGGCCTTGTCGGCGCCGACACGCAGGAGTCGGGCCAGTTCGCCGGGATCTTCGAGCAGTTCCAGGTAGCGGGCTCGGATGGGATCGAGGACGGCGAGGACCGCTTCGCCCGTTTCGACCTTGAGCTTGCCGTACTGCTCGTACTCCTCGGCCACAGCCTGGGGGGTACGGCCGGTCACCGCGGCGTTGATCTCCAACAGGTTTGCAACACCGGGCTTCTCCGCCCGGTCGTAGCGGACGGCATCGGGGCCAGTGTCGGAGTCCGTGACCGCCCGTTTGAACTTCCTCATCACGGTGCCGGGATCGTCGACGAGGTAGACGCATCCGGCGTCGGACTCGTCGGACTTCGACATCTTCGACGTCGGATCCTGCAGGCTCATCACTCTCGCGCCTGCGGCCGGCGTGACCGCCTCGGGGATGACGAAGGTCTCGCCGAAGCGATGGTTGAACCGGATGGCGATGTCACGCGTGATCTCGACGTGCTGACGCTGGTCGTCACCGATCGGTACCTGGTTGGCGTCGTAGAGCACGATGTCAGCGGCCTGCAGCGCCGGGTACGTGAACAGTCCGGCGGACACGAACTCGTGCTCGCGCTTCGCGCTCTTGTCCTTGAACTGGGTCATCCGCGACAGTTCGCCGTAGCTGACGGTGCACTCCATGATCCAGCCCAGCTGATTGTGCTCGGGGACGTGGCTCTGCACGAACACCGTCGCGACGTCCGGGTCGAGCCCGATGGCGAAGAACATCGCGGCCAGCGACATCGTCTGGCGGCCCACGACGCCCGGCTCCTCGATCACGGTCAGTGCGTGGAGGTCAACGATCCCGTGGAAGGCGTCACACGTGTGCTGGCCGGACACCCAGTTCCGCAGCGCACCGAGGTAGTTGCCGAGGTGCACGTCGCCCGTGGGCTGCATGCACGACAGCACACGGGGTGTCCCGCCGGCGGTGGTGGCTGCGCTGCTCGTCACGGGCGCTGACGATACCCCGTTGCGGGCAGGCCGCTCCGGTAGGTTGTGGCCGATGTCTCTCGACGCTCACGGCACCGTCGTCTCGACCCCTGTCTACGAGGGTCCCTTCGACATGCTGCTGCAACTGATCCTGCGCGAGCAGGTCGACATCTACGAGGTCAACCTGTCGAACATCGTGGACGCGTACCTGACCGAGATCGAGACGATGCAGTTCCTCGATCTCGACGTCGCCACCGGGTTCCTCCTGATCGCTGCGACGCTCGTCGAGCTCAAGGCGAGGCGGCTGCTGCCGAACCCGACCGACCTGGACCTGGACGACGAACTGGCCCTGTGGGACGAGCGCGACCTACTCCTGGCTCGGCTGCTCGAAGCCAAGACCTTCAAGGATGTCGCTCAGGTCTTCTCCCGGCTCGCCGACGACGCCGACCTGTCGTTCCCGCGTGTCGTCGGCCCCGACGAGCGGTTCGCCGACGTCGTGCCGGACATGCTCGAAGGCACCTCGGTCCTGCGGCTGCGCAATGCGGCGATCAGTGCGCTCACACCGAGGCCGGTCCCCGTGGTCGATCTGTACCACGTGAACCCGATCACCACGACGGTCGCCGACGCCGTGGCCGAGCTGCTCGACGAACTCCCGCGGGCGGGTCGCATCACGTTCCGTCGGCTCACCGCCGACTTCGTCGACCGGATCGACGTGATCATCCGGTTCCTGGCCGTCCTCGAGCTGTACAAGCAGGGTGCGGTCGAGCTCGACCAGCCCGAGCGGTTCGGCGACATCGAGGTCACCTGGACCGCCGACGCCGACTTCGACACCGAGTCGATCCTCATCGACGCCTACGAGGGCTGAGCCGCATGACCGACCACCTGACCGGCGACTCGAACGACTCCGTCGACGAACGGGTCCTGGAGTACAAGCGGGCAATCGAGGCGATCGTCCTGGTCGCGCACGATCCGGTCCCCGCCGAGTTGCTCGCCCAGCTGCTGGAAGCGCCGACGGTGATGGTCGAACAGTGGTGCGAGGAGCTGGCGGCGGCCTACGTCGACTCCGGACACGGCTTCGAGTTCGTCCGGATCGCCGGTGGCTGGCGATACCAGACCGCTGCGGACCTCACGCCCTACGTCGAGCGGTTCCTCCTGCACGATCAGCGCGCCCGCCTGTCCGGCGCAGCGCTCGAAACCCTGGCGATCATCGCCTACAAGCAGCCGATCTCTCGCGGCCAGATCGCGTCCATCCGCGGGGTCGACCCCGACGGTGTGCTGCGCACGCTGCAGGCCAGCGGCTACATCGACGAGATCGGTCGGGACGACGGGCCGGGCCAGGCGATCCTGTTCGGTACGACCGGTTCGTTCCTGGAGAAACTTGGCCTCGCGTCGCTCGACGACCTGCCGCCCATCGCCGAGTTCATCCCGAGTGCCGAAGTCGTCGAGGCGCTCGAGACCGGCCTGCGCATCACCCCGGTGATCGAGGTGTCGACGGCCCCCGGGACGCCACCGGAGTCGTGAACGACCGTACCCCGGAGCCGCCACTGTGGGAACAGTGGGCGCAGCGCAACGCCGAACTCCCGCAGGGCGAACGGCTCCAGAAGGTGCTGGCCGCGACCGGCTACGGCAGTCGACGGGTCTGTGAGGACCTCATCGCCGCGGGCCGCATCACCGTCAACGGCGAGGTGGCGATCCTCGGCCGACGGGTCGACCCCGACAACGATCGCATCGAGGTCGACGGTGCCCCGATCGGGGTGCGCCCCGACCTGGTCTACTACCTGCTGAACAAACCCGTCGGCGTCATCACGACCGCCCGCGACACGCACGGTCGACCGACCGTGCTCGAACTCGTGCCGACCGAACCCCGGGTCTTCTCGGTCGGGTCGTCTCGACGTCGACACCGAGGGATTGCTGCTCCTGACGAACGACGGCGATCTCGCCAACCGGATCGCCCATCCTTCCCACGGCATCGAGAAGGAGTACCTCGTCGAGGTGCAGCAACGGACAGGTGTCTGCCGGTGGCCTGCGGGCCCTGCGCGACGGCGTGGAGTTGGACGACGGGATGACCGCGCCCGCCCGGGTCTCGCAGCCCGAGCCGGGGATCCTCCGGCTGGCGATCCACGAGGGCCGTAACCGCCAGGTCCGCCGGATGTGTGAGGCGATCGGCCATCCGGTCGATCGGCTGGTTCGTACCCGGATCGGCCCGCTCAGCGACCGCACGCTGCGTCCCGGCTCGTGGCGTGAGTTGACCACCGACGAATGGCGATCACTCACCGAGGCGGTCGCTCAGACCAGCGACGGTACGATCGATCGCCGTGAGTGACCCCGCCCGTCGAGCGCAACGTCATCGGCCTCGGCCTGATCGGAGGATCCGTCGCGCTCGGCCTGCGGGAACTCGGCTGGCACGTGGCGGGTGACGATGTCGACAGTGCGACCGCAGCGGCGGCGTTGGAGCGTGGCGTCGTCGACGTCCTGGCCGTGGATCCGACCGCGGAGATCACCTTCGTCGCCGTCCCGGTGTTGGCGGCAGCCGACCAGGTCAAGCGGGCCCTCGCCGAGACCACCGGTGCCGTCACCGACGTCGGCAGCGTGAAGGCGGCGATCTGTGGGACGTGCGACGACCCCCGTTTCGTCGGTGGCCATCCGATGGCCGGGTCGGAACTCGACGGGCTCGACGGTGCCCAGGCAGACCTCTTCAACGGGGCGGTCTGGGTGCTCACCCCGGTTCCCCACAGCGATGACACGGTGTTCGCCCAGGTCGCCTCGATCGTGGCGTCGCTCGGCGCCGAGGTGGTCGCACTGTCGCCGGAACGCCACGATCAGCTCGTGGCGGTCGTGTCACACGTTCCCCACCTGACGGCGGCAACGCTGATGGGTCTCGCCAGTGAACGCGCCGAGGAACACGCCGGCACTGCTGCGGCTCGCGGCCGGCGGGTTCCGTGACATGACCCGTGTCGCCAGCGGTCGACCGGGCATCTGGCTCGACATCTGCGCCGAGAACCGCCCCGCGATCGTCGACGTCCTCGACCAGCTCATCGCCGGGCTCACCGAGATGCGCGACATCGTCGGCTCCGACGACCGTGAGCGGCTCTACGCGTTGCTCACCGCTGCTCGTCAGGCGCGGGTCAACCTCCCGGCGAGGGTCATGCATCCCGACGAACTCGCCGAGGTTCGCATTCCGATCCCGGACCGCGCCGGCGCCGCCGCCGAGGTGTTCACGCTCGCTGCGGAACTGAGCGTGAACATCGCCAGCTTCGAAGTCGTCCACGTCGCCGAGAGCACACGAGGCGTCGCCGTCGTGCTCGTCGATCGGGCGCTCGTCGAGCTGTTCCGTGGCGGCCTGTTGGCCCGGGGATTCCGCCCGGCCGTGCAAGCGCTGTCATGAGCGACGACGTCTACCGCGTCCGTCGAGCGGAAGGGCCCGTCATCGCCGAGGTGCGGGTGCCGGCCTCGAAGAGCATCGTCAATCGAGCTCTCATCTGTGCGGCGTTGGCCGAGGGCACGAGCGAGATCGTGGGTGTGGCACCGGGTGACGACACCGCGTCGATGATCGAGTGCCTGCAGCGACTCGGCTGCGGGATCGGTGTGCGAGTCGACGACGGGGAACGCATCGCCGATGTGATCGGCACCGGCGGCCGAGCTCGCTCCGGGACCGATGACGCTCGATGCCGGTCTCGCCGGCACGACCTCGCGGTTCGTCACGGCGCTCACGGCGCTCGGCTCGGGCGAGTACACGATCGACGGGGCGCCGCCGTTGCGGGCGCGTCCGATGGGGCCGCTGCACGACTCCTTGGCGGCGCTCGGTGCCCGGGTCGAACCCGGCGAGCGGGTCGGTCACCTCCCCGTGACGGTCGAGGGTCCTCTTCGTCCCGCCGACGCCGTGGTGATGCCCGGGAACGTGTCGAGTCAGTACGTCACCGCGATGATGCTGATCGGGCCGTACGTGCCCGGTGGCCTGAAACTCTGGTTGTCGTCGGGTCTGGTGTCTCGCCCCTACCTGGAGATCACGCGATCGGTGATGGCCGCGTTCGGTGTCACCGACGTCGAGCTGCGTGAGCGTCACGTCACCGTCGGCCCCGGGGAGTACGTCGCGACGAACTACCGGGTCGAACCGGACGCCAGCTCTGCGAGCTATCCGCTCGCAGCGGCCGCCATGGTGGGCGGCGCGGTGAGCGTCCGTGGCCTGGGTACCGCCTCGGTGCAGGGTGATGCGCGTTTCGTCGAGGTGCTGCGAGTCGATGGGCTGTCTGGTGACGGCCGCCGCGCACGACACCGTCGTGATGCGCCGACGCGACACGCCGCTGCGTGGGATCGAGGTCGACATGGCCGACATCTCCGATCTCGTCCCGACCCTCGCCGTCGTGGCCACCCAGGCCGTCACCCCGACCCGGATCACGGGCGTCGGCTTCATCAGATCCAAGGAGAGTGACCGGCTCGGCGATCTCGCCGACGAACTGCGCAAGACCGGTGCTCTGGTGAGCGTGGAGCCCGACGGACTGCTGATCGAACCGACGGACCTGCTCCACGGCGCCCGGCTCGACACCCATCACGATCACCGCCTGGCGATGGCATTCGGTCTGCTCGGTCTGGTCGTCGACGGCATCGAGATCCGCGATCCCGCCGTGGTGTCCAAGAGCTGGCCGAGCTTCTGGGACGAACTCGCCTCGATCCCCGCCCGGTTGCTGTGACCGGCTCGATCACCCGGGTCGCCGCGTTCGACGTCGACGGCACGCTCACGACCCGTGACTGCGTCGTGCCGTTCATGCGACGTGTGGCCGGAACGCCACGGCTCGTCGGCGGGATGCTGCGCTCGCCCGGCGGGCTGGTCGCGGCCGCAGGCGCCGTCGGGACCGCGATGCGCTCAAGGCGGCGAGTGCGTCGGCCGCGTTCGCGGGCCGCGACACTCGTCGAGGTGCAGGCCGAGGCCGACGTCTTCGCCCGCAGCGTGTTCTCCGATCGGCTGCGCTCCGGGGTGCTCGAATCGATGCGTGCGCACCAACAGTCCGGCGACACCGTGGTGCTCGTGTCGGCGTCGTACGAGCTCTACCTTCGTCCGCTGGCAGGGCTTCTCGGAGCTGATGACGTGCTCGCCGTTCGTCTCGAGGTGGACGACGACCGGCTCACCGGCCGCCTCGACGGGCCGAACTGCCGCGGTCCGGAGAAGGTGCGCCGGCTCCACGAGTGGCTCGACCAGCGCGCCGGGGGTCGACGAGCCGTGCACGTCACCGCGTACGGTGACTCGGCCGGTGACCTCGAACTCCTCGCCGACGCCGATGTCGCCCACTGGGTCGGGGGAGGATGCCCGGCTCATGATGGCCATCGGTACTACCGTCACCGACGCCATGAGGTCATCTGCAACGAGCTCGACGTGCTGAGCGGTCTGTGGCGCACCGTCGCGTCCGAAGCAGTGGCTCAAGAACGTGCTCGTGTTCGCGGCGCCGGGCGCTGCGGGTGTGCTCGACGAGGGCAACAACCTGGCCCTGACGATCCTCGCCTTCGTGTCATTCTGCTTCGCCGCCAGCGGCATCTACATCTGGAACGACCTGCTCGACGTCGAGGCCGACCGGCGGCACCCGACCAAGTGCGAGCGACCGATCGCCGCCGGGCGAGCTGCTCGATGGGTGCCGCTCGCGGCGGCCGGTGTGCTGTTGCCCATCCTCGCGCTCGGTCTCGCAGCGACTCACCGGTCGGTGGGAGACCGTGGCGGTCGTCGGTACCTACATCGTCATCACCATCGCCTACACCCTCAGCTCAAGCACGTCCCGGTCGTCGACGTGGTGACCGTGGCGGCCGGATTCGTGCTGCGCGCGGCAGCCGGGGCCGTCGCCGTCGACGTGCCGATGTCGAGCTGGTTCGTCCTGTGCATCACGTTCGGATCGCTGTTCATCGTCGTCGGCAAGCGGTACGCGGAACTGAACGAACTCGGCGACGACGCCGGCACGCGGGCCACCCTCGAGAGTCTACTCGCTGGACTACCTCCGCATGATCCTCGTCGATGAGCCTCGCCGGGGTGCTCATCAGCTACTGCGTGTGGGCGTTCGAGACCGCGTCAGGCTCGGAGAACCGACTGGCCGCTGTACGAACTGTCGATCGTGCCGATGCTGATGGCGCTGATGCGCTATCTCCTCGTGCTCGACCACGGGGAGGGTTCGGCCCCCGAGGAGGTGTTCGCCGGCGATCGAGTCCTGCAGGCTCCTCGGGCTGTGCTGGGTCGTCGTCTATGGTCTGGCTGTCTATGTCGTCCTGACGACACGTGATGAGGCGCGACATGGGCGCACCGCGGCGTGATGGGCCAGGCGATGAGGACGGCGCGTCGCCAACTGGCGGGTTGGGGACGGACCGCTCCGTCGACGGCCGATCTCGTCCACCTCGGCGCCGAGCTCACGGCGACCGAGCGTGCTCTCTCGACTCGCCGCGCTCACGAGGCGTGATCGCCGCGGGACTCGGGCGGGCGTACGGCGACTCGGCGCAGAACGGCGGAGGGCACGCGTGATCCGCCTCGCGCCGGGACGCATCGACCTCGATCCGCGTCCGCGGGACGGTGACGCGTCGGCGCGGGCGTCAGCATCGACGAACTCCTGCGGCTCATCGTGCCCGAGGGGCTGGTTCGTCCCGGTCACCCCCGGAACCAGGTACGTGACGGTCGGCGGGGCGATCGCCAGTGACATCCACGGCAAGAACCACCACGCCGACGGGTCGATCGGCGACCACTGGTCAGCGCCATGACGTTGTTGCTGGCCGACGGCAGTCGGCGCGCGATCTGACGGCGGACGAGGCCATCCGATCTGTGGTGGGCGACGATCGGCGGCATGGGTCTCACCGGCATCGTGGTGGAGGCGACGCTGCGATTGCTGCCGATCGAGACGAGTCGATGCCTCGTCGACACCGAGCGGATCGAAACCTCGATGCGCTCATCGAACGGATGGCGGCGACGCGACACGCTGCACCGCTACTCGGTCGTGTGGATCGACCTCGTCGCCACCGGGATCCACCTCGGTCGGTCGGTCCTGACCCAGGGCGATCACGCCACCTCGACGAGCTGCTGGCCGCCGAGCCACCGCAGGTGAGGAGTCGGCGCTCGCGTTCGACCCCGGGTTCGCTGGTCGCCGTGCCCGCCGGCGTGCCGAACGTGCTCAATCGGATCGACCGTGAGGGCGTTCAACGAGCTGCTGGTATCGCAAGGCGCCGCGATCGCACGTCGGGATCGAGACGATCACCGGATTCTTCCATCCGCTCGACATGGTCGGGCACTGGAACCGCCTCTACGGTCGGCCCGGCTTCCTGCAGTACCAGTTCGTCGTGCCGTTCGAGGCCGTCGACGCGCTGCGTGCGATCGTCGACGACCGTCGCCGAGTCGGGCCACGCCAGCTTCCTTGCCGTGCTCAAGCGCTTCGGGCGCGAGAGTGGCGGGATGCTGAGCTTCCCGACCCCGGGATGGACGCTGACGCTCGATCTCCCCGCCGGTGTGCAGCGGCCTGGGCGAGCTCATTGACGACCTGGATCGGCGGGTGCTCGACGCCGGCGGCCGCCACTACCTGGCCAAGGATGCCACGGCCACACCCGAGGTCATCCGCGCCGGGTACCCCCGGCTGGAGGAGTGGCTGGCCGTTCGTCGACGTTGCGATCCCGCACGGGCGTGTGGATCAGCGATCAGGCCCGACGACTCGACCTCTGCTGACCACGCCACGACCGAACCATCGACAGGATTGACAACGTGAACAACGCCGTCAGCAACCCCAGACCGTCCTCGTACTCGGAGGATCCAGCGAGATCGGCCAGGCGATCGTCTCGGAATTGGTCTCGCCGTCGCTGCGCCAGGTGATCCTGGCAGTGCGCGACCCGGAGGCAGTGGACCTCGACGCCGTCGGGTTCGGGACGGCGAACGTGGTCGCCGTGGTCTTCGATGCCACCGACTCGGCCAGCCACGAACCGCTGATCGCCGACCTGGCCGAGAAGTACGGCGACCTCGACGTGGTGATCCAAGCGTTCGGTCAACTCGGTTCGGCAGGTCTCGACGACCCACTCGAGGCGGCTGCGCTCGCTCAGGTCAACTACGTCGGGGCGGTCTCGTCCGGCCTGGCCGTCGCTCGCCGGCTGCGGGCGCAAGGACACGGCGTCCTCGTGGTGTTGTCGAGCGTCGCCGGTGTCCGCACGCGTCCTTCGAACTACGTCTACGGATCGACCAAGGCGGGCCAGGACGCGTTCTCGACGGGCCTCGGCCATGCCCTGCACGGATCGGGGGCTCGGGTCATGACGGTACGCCCCGGTTTCGTCCGGTCGTCGATGACGGCAGGTCTTCCCGCGGCGCCGTTCGCAGCGGACCCGGCCGATGTCGGCCGGGCGGTTGCTGCCGGTCTGGTCCGCGGACGCAGTGTGGTGTGGGTGCCTGGCATCTTGCGCTTCGTCTTCGGCGTGCTCCGCTACGCACCCTCGGCGGTGTGGCGAAAGCTCGACCGCTGAACAGTGGCGACGCAGTCGGAGACTCGCTCAACAGGGTGCAGGAGGTGAGCGAAGCACACGGACATCGAGTCCGCGCTGCTGATCGCCCGGGAAGAACTCGACGACCTGGCCGTCGGCGTCGTAGAGCGACCTCGTCAGGTAGTGCCCGTAGCCGGCGGTCCTGCCGTCGACCTCGAAGAACATCGTCTTGCGCACAGGATCCGACGTGACGCCGAGTTCGAAGGTGTCTCCGGGCCGCGACGTCGAGAGGGTACGGGACGACACCGAACTCGTCGGCAAGTTGTAGCGACACATCGCCCTGCTCATCGACGACGAGGAACAGTTCGAACGCTGCCGGCGCTGCGGGATCGTTGGGCGGCGCACTGGTGAAGGTCGCCAGCCGGACCGATGACGGCTCCGGCGACTCCGCCACGGTCACCTCGAAGACCCGACGGAACTCGTTGGGTCCGTAGGCGAGCGTCAGCCATGGATCCACCGGCTCGCCACTCGACAGGTACGCCGCCTCGCATTGCACCGAGGATCGCGATCGTGCCCGGTGGCGGCGGGTTCGTCCGGTCGAAGCGAAAGTCGTCGATGGTGTCAGTGCGGCGCCCGGGCGTGGAGTCCCAGAAACTGCCTCGGCCCTGGATGCGAACGAGTTCGGCGGCGTCACCGTCAGGCCCGGTCAGGTAGGACGACGACACCGCGAGTGCTGCGCCGGCCGCGATCGACCAGCAGCCCAGGACGGCGACGACGGCGACCGCACCGGCTCCGGAGGCGACGACCGGAACGGTCCAGCACCGTCGAGAGGCCGCCGAGGCCGAGCAGGCTCAGGGGAATCAACAGGGGCAGGAAGTCCGCCAGGTACCTGGGGGCGATGAAGCCCCAGATGAGCAGGGTGGCAGCGGCAGGAACCCCGACGGTCGCCAAGAATGCGACTCGGCGGATCCGGGCGTCCCGCCGGACGGCTCGCACGCCGACGATCGAGCCCCACACTCCGAGACCGAACAGCAGGGGATGTCACGGCGATCAGGCTCGGTGTGCGATAGGTGATGTCGTACACCGCGTCGCAGATAGACCGTGGGAACGGATCGGGGCCCATCGATGAAGGGGAATCGGGAGCTGATCGAGAACCCGTCCGGACGAAGGTAGGCAACGAGGTTGCTCGGCGCGTAGCGGACATCGACGAAGTCGCCTCCGGCGTACGCCAGCATGCGGATCCGCTGCTCGTCGATCTGGCTGAGGAGCTGGCGTTCCATGGGCGGTCCGAGGAGCCTGCCGAACCTGAACATGTTCGGCAGGACCAGGATCAACGTGGAGACCGCGGCGATGCCCGCCAACCGGAGCTCGGACCGTATCCGATGCCTCGCCGGCTGCGAACGATCGCCACCGCAACGGTCGCCAGGAGGCAACCGAGCCCGAGTGTGGGTCGGTTGAGGACGGCGAGCAACAGTGCGGCCCCGAGCCACATCTGGTTCCTCAGCGATGACGTCTGGAGCTCTCGGAACAGGCGGTACTGGAAGAACGTGGCAGCCGCGACGCCCCACAGGATCGCTTCGCTGAACACCCACGCCGGGCCTGCCAACATCAGCATCGGCGTGCCGAGCGCGACCACGACTTTCCAGGTGACCGGCAGCCAGAAACCTGTGAGTCGCGTACCAGGTTCGGGCCACAACTCCTGGGTGACCCGGTCCGACAGCGCCCATGCGGAGCCGACGAAGAGCGCCCAGGCGAGAAAGGACGAGAGCACTGTCAACTCGCCGAAGAACGAGTCGGTGAGCAGCTCGACGGGAAGTCGCAGCAGCGCCGGGAACAACCCGAAGTACATCTGCTCGCGTCCACGCACGACGAAGGCCTCGATGCCGATCGAGTTCGGCGGGAGCGCAAGATTCCCGCGGAGCAGGGCTCGAGTCTGGATGTCGAAGAAGTTGGAGTACGCGCCGTCGCTGAACTGGGTGCGGCTCAGCCCGTCGTTGATGCGTGTTGCGATCGCGAGGTAGGCGACCGCGCACGCAGTGAAGAGCGCTCCGTTCGAGCGCCGGCTCATCGACCCGCGGTGGCCACGAGCCGGTCGCACCACGGAGTCTCGACGGATCGCTGGTCGATCGTCATGTCACCGTAGGTTCCTGCACGGGGGAATCGAATGCCCGGCTCGTTCGAGTCGTACAGCGGGTCCATGTCGAAGTGTCCGTACAGGATGTTCTGGCCGTCCTTCTCGACGAAGAAGACGCGTCGGTTCTCGTCGAACGTGATCGACAGATCGGTCGGCTCGCTGAGCGGAATCAGCAACTCCTCGGTTCGGATCTCTCCGAAGTTGTCGACCATGCTGAGGGTGTACTCGATCTCGTCGTCATCGGGGCGGACGTCGTCGACACTGAGTACGAGGCTGAACCAGTACGCCTCCTCGTCGAACGTTGCGGACTCGGAGAGCCGGACGAGCTCGAGCTCGTAGCCGGGCGCGATGTCCGGTGACGGTGTGAGCGTGAAGTCGCGTGCGCCAGTCGCTGTTCCCGTACTCGACGGCGGTCCACGTGTCGACCGGCTCGCCGTTGGAGAGGTAGAGCGCCTCACAGTCACCGATGATCGCAAGGGTTCCGGGTGCGATCGGGTTGAGGCGATCGTACGCGAGCGAGTCGACGACGATCGTGCGGTCCGCCAGCGACGGGCCGATGACCTGCGCAGCTGCATCCTGCACCGCCAAGTAGCGGTCGAGGCCGGCTGCCGAGTCGCCGACGCTGAAGCTGTAGCTGAACGCGATCGCGAGGTTCGCGAGGATCGACCACGCGACGAGCGCGATCCCACCCACCTGAGCGGTCCGCTTGAGTCCGATGGGGAACGGCTTGGTCCGCCCGTGGACGTACCGGACGAACCCGGCGATTCCGATCGCCGACAGCAGCAGCATGCCGGGGAGGAAATCCGTCAGGTATCTCGTCGCGATGTATCCCCAACCGGCGACCCCCCCGGCAGCGAGGATCCCGGCGACGACAGCCGGTAGGAGCCGCCAGAACGACTCCTGCCGGAACAGCCGGACGAACGACGACGACGCCGGCGACGGACGCGAAGGTGAGGAGCGGGTTGGTGGCCGTGACGCTGGCGGTCCGGTACGTCGCGTCGTAGAACGCGTCGCCCCACACCCATGGAATCGATCGCGGCATCGACACGAACGGAAAGGTGGTCGAGAGATCGACGCCGTTCGGCCGGAAGTACGCCCACAGGTTCGATGGGATGAACTTCGTCTGAAAGTACTTGCCGTCGTTCACCAGCAGCATCTGGGCGCGGTTCTCGTCGACTTTCGTGAAGAACTGATCTTCCATCGGTATGCCGAAGGGCCGGCGGAACTTCGCGTAGTTCACCGAGACCGTGGCGAACAGTGCCACACCGAAACACACCGAGAGTCGAGTGAGATTCCCTCGGCTGACGGACTTGCGGACGAACACGACGACGATGAGGAGCGCCACCCCGATGAGGCCGGCGTACGCGGTGGTCGGTCGGTTGAGGACGAGCGCCAGGAGACACGAGCCCGAAGATCCAGATCCGACGCGGCGTCATCTCGTTGAACCGAAGGATCTGGGTGAGCAGCGCGATGAAGAGCGCAGCGCTCCAGAGGTGCGCCTCGTGGTAGCCCCACGGGATCGCGAGGAGCGTGAGCACGACCGTGCCGGCGGCCACGGACGCTCGCCAACCGAGTCGGAACCAGCGTTCGGTGGGGCTCTCCTCGACATCCGGATGCACCAGGGCGAGCACTCGGTCGAGCAGCTTGATCGACTGCCAGTAGAGGACGAGCGTACCGATGAGCAGCGAGATGGCTGTCGTGCGACCGTCGAGCGAGTAGGTCAGCAGTACCTGGGGCAGTCGGAAGATGCCGAGCAGCGGACCGAAGTACATGTACTCGTTGCCGTCGCGGATGAACGCCTCGATGCCGAGGACTCCGGGCTCGATCGCGAGGTGGCCGTCGAGGAACGAGCGTGCCTGTCCTTCGAAGTAGTTCGAGAAGGTGCCGCCGGTGAACTGACGATGGATCGGGTTGAACGTCCACGCGGTGGCGACGCCGACACAGATGAACGCGACGGCAGTCGATGACCCGGTCGACGCGGGTCCGACGCGAACGGCGGACGTGATGTCGGCGGTGTCCGCCCGCTGACCGTCAGCGACGTCGACGTCCGGATCGACCTGCCCGCCGATCGTGCTTGATCAGGGTCGACGGCGCCGAATCCACGGTGGTCTCGCTCACGATCGGCACGCGTCACTTCGACGACGCGAGAACCGAGCCATCACACGGCGAACTGCAGTGTCGGAGATGGAAGCGACGCTTCACCACGTCGTAGACGGCCAAGTGCCTTCCTGTCGGCGAAGATCACGAACCGCTTCGCTCCGTCGTCGGGCCGCGGACGGTAGTCGGTCGACTTCGCCAGCGGGTGGCTTCCTCGGTGAAGTAGTACAGCGCCAGCGACTGGCGGGCGATCCCCGTCGGGTGTCTGCAGCGGATCGGGGTGCCCGTGGAACGAATGCTCACCGGTCGTGAAGAGCAGCATCCGGTTGCCCATCGGGGCACCCGTGCCTCGCAGCGGTCATCGTCGCGACTCCACAACTCGAGATCCCGCCCCAGTCTCGTCCCACTCGGGGTTGAGATACAGCAGCAGGTTGACCCGTCGGCGCCAGTCGCGACGTGTGGTGGGCCGTGAAGTCCGCATGGATGTTGAGGAAGCCACCCCGGTAGCACCGATGGACTCCGCCACCGTCGAGCGAGACGTCGGCATGCAGGTCGTCGAATCCGGTGACCTGCTCGAGGAAGTGGACGAACCGATCGCTGGCGAAGGCTCGCTGACGGCCCGCAGCGTCGGGCCCCAACTCGCGATGTCCGTGTTCGAGAACTTGCGTTCGTTGAAGTGCATGTAGCTGTTCCAGTCCGCCGAGTCCATGTCCGCGAGCTCGGCGTACACCTGGGCGAGCACGTCCTCCGGCAGGACGTCGTCGAGCACGATGTGCGGGTAGGGCTGCGCATGCTGGTACGACTCGGCGGTGCTCGTCGACCCGCCGCTCGATGGCCGCCGAGATTGATGAACTCGTCGATGTCGCGTCGCCTCCCACGTTCGCGATCTGTGCTCACGTTGTGTCCTTCATCGATGCGGCAGGGTAGCTGGACGTGATGCGCAGATCCTGATCATGCAAGCGGACGACCCGCGGGGTAGCATCCCGGCCGTGAACGATGAGCGTGCGTGCGCCGAAGATCGGAATCCTCGTGGTGGCGTACAACGCCGAGCAGCATCTCTCGCGGACGCTCGACCGGATACCCGAGGACTTCTTCGACCAACTCGCGGAAGTGTTCGTCTGCGACGATGCGAGCCAGGACGACACCTACGGCGTCGGACTCGCATATCAGGAGCGAGCGGGGCACCGGCCGATCCGTGTCGTCAAGCATCCGGTCAACCTGGGTACGGCGGCAACCAGAAGTACGGCTACCGGTGGGCGATCGAATCGCCGGCCTCGACATCGTCGTGCTCCTGCATGCCGATGGGCAGTACGCGCCGGAGTGCCTCCCCGAGATGGTGGCTCCGATCGTCGACGGCGAGGCCGACGCGGTCTTCGGCTCGCGGATGATGGAGCCCGGAACTGCGACTCGAGGGTGGGATGCCGCGTACAAGTACCTCGGCAATCGCATCCTGAGCACCTGGCAGAACACGCATGGCCGGGATCAAGCTCACCGAGTGGCACAGCGGCTACCGCGCCTACTCCGTCGCCGCACTCCAGGCGGTCCCTTCCAGAAGAACTCCGACGGTTTCGACTTCGACACCGAGATCATCGTGCAGCTGATCGAGTCCGGCGCACGCATCGAGGAGATCCCGATCCCCACGTACTACGGCGACGAGATCTGTCACGTCAACGGACTGGAGTACGCCTGGGACGTCTCGAAGCTCGTCGGAAGATACCGACTGCACAAGATGGGGTTCGGCAGCGGTGAACTCGCGTTCTCCTCGGAACCCTACGAACTGAAGCCGGCTCCCGGGTCGTCCCATGGACGGTTGCTCAATTGGCTCTCGAACCGGCCGCCCGCCAAGATCCTGGATCTCGGGTGCGCCGACGGTGCGCTGGGACAGCGGATTCGTTCGCTCGGCCACCACGTGACCGGCGTCGATCTGGACCGGTTCGACGGGGTGGAGGAGCGCCTCGACGCGTTCGTCCAGGCTGATCTGGAACACGGAATCCCGGACTCGGTGGGTGCTGGGTACGACGTCGTGTTGTGCGCTGACGTGATCGAGCACGTACGTGATCCGAGACAACTGCTGCACGACGCGGGCCGCCTCGTCTCCGCTGGTGGATCCGTCATTGCCAGCGTGCCGAACTTCGGGCACTGGTATCCGCGCACTTCGCGTCGCGATCGGCATGTTCGACTACGACCGCCGCGGAATCCTCGACAAGACCCACATCCGATTCTTCACACGGCGAAGCTTCGAGCACCTGATCGATGCCGCAGGTCTCGTCGTGGTGCGACGGGAGGCCACGGGTCTGCCCGTTCGACGTGGCACAGCGCGGCGCCGGCGAGGACGCCGACACGCCGAAAGTGGGAGTGCTGGGATCGATCGACCGTCTCGGCGTTCGAATCCGGCCGCAGATCTTCGGGTATCAGTTCCTGTACGAACTCAAGCCCTACCAGTAGTTCCAGGGCCAATAGACCCAGGCGCCAGCAGCCGGCTACGGGATCACGCCGAAGACCGCGTACAGACCCGGTGAGCGCGGCGAGGCCGGCGCCGCACGCGACCAGCGTGAAGTCCCAGCCCGCGTACTCCCAGCTGGCCCGCTGGTGTTCGGAGTCGCGCTTGGGTTCGGGCCACCAGGCTGCGACGGCGATGAAGAACGGGAAGGCCGTGAACAGGAACCGGGGCCGGGCCGTGACCGTCTCGGGGATCAGCATCAGGCGCCACGATCACCGCGCAGTACGCGACGAGCGGCCACGGCCAGGCGGACCTTCCACGTGCAGTACACCATGCCGGCGAGCGTGAACACGGTGAGGGCAGTCAGCGCATCGGTGGGTGACGACAACGGGTTGGTGATGAACCCGAAGGTGTTCGTCACTGCCGTCGCACCGAAACTGGTGCCCTCGGCCCAGGCCTCGCGCTGCACCCGGAACCACACCCCACGTTCACCGGCGGTCGAGCCGACGTACCACTGGAAGAAGATGAATCCGATCGGAGCGAGCAGCACGGCGATCAGCGACCACCACTGCCGAGACCGCCGGATCGCGATGAAGCTGGCGACGACGCAGGCGGCGACCACGGCGATGCCGTTGGGTCTGGTTGCCGTCGCGAGCGCTGCGGCGATCCCGGCGAGGAGCCATCGCTCGTCGAGCAGCAGCAGGAGACACGCTGCCGCCAGCACGATCAGCAGGGCCTCGGAGTACGCGAACGACAAGATGACGCTGCCGGGGAAGATGGCGTACAGCGTCATGGCCCGTGCGGCCACGCTGACGTTGTAGAGCTTGCGGGCCAGGACCCCGACCAGGACGACGGAGATCGCCCCGAGGACGAAGTTCACGAACAACGCGGCGAGGGTGTCGCCTCCAGGGAGCACGGTGTCGACGGCGCGAGCCAACCACGGGAACAGCGGGAAGAACGCAGCCCGTGCTTCGAGTTGCTCGTACGTGATGTTCGGCGGGACCCGGGAGGGGTAGCCGCCCCGGACGATCTCGAGATACCACTTGCCGTCCCACGAGGTCAGGACCTGCGAGATCACCGAACCGGCACCGACCTCCGGCTCGCCATCGGCACGGGCATCCACGGTGATCTGGGCGGTCCGCGACGGCTGCGCCGGCGACCACGCAGAGCCGGGAGACGACGTAGGCGGCAAGACCGATGACGAGGGCTCGGCGCCATGAGGCCTCGACATCACCGATCGGCTCGAAGCCGACGGCGTCGGAGGGGGAGGAGGATGGCGATGGTTCGGAAGTCTCGGTCATGTCGGCGCGGTGCGACGAGCGGCGCAGAGCCGTTCGAAGAACGCTGCGACGCTAGCAGCGGGCGTCGCAGCGTCCCGGGCACCGATCGGGTCGATCGTTTCGTGTGTGTGAATCCGCCGGCATGCGCGCTGCTGCAGCCTTGACGTTTTGTACAGTCGCGGCTCATGCCGGTCCATCTCCCCGACACCGTCGACGCCGCGGTGGCGCAGCTCGCCGAGGATCCGACCGCGACCGTGTTGGCCGGAGGCACCGACCTGATGGTCGAGGTGAACGACGGGCATCGACGGCCCGACCGCTACCGTGGTGGTGGTCAACCGGATCGCCGAGCTTCGGTCGTGGCGACGCAACGCCGCGGACCAGACGGTCACGATCGGCGCCGCGGTCAGCTACCGGGAGTTGGAGATCGGACCCCTCGCCGAGCTGCTCCCCGCACTCGCGCAGGCGGCACGAACCGTCGGCTCCCCACAGATCCGCAATGCCGGCACACTCGGCGGCAACCTGGGGACCTGCTCGCCGGCCGGCGACGGGCTTCCCGTGCTGGCGGCCCTGGATGCCATCGTCGAGTTGGCGGGACCGGGCGGTCGGCGAACGATGCCGGTCACCGACTTCATGGTCGGCGTGAAGCGCACGGCGCTGGAACCGGGTGAGATGATCGTGTCGGTCACGGTGCCGCTCGTCGCAGGGTTGGCAGGGATACGCGAAGGTCGGGGTGCGCAACGCGATGGTGATCGCTGTCGCCAGTGCCTGTGTGGTCCTCGATCGTGCCAACCGCAGCGGTCGGTGTGGCCCTGGGGTCCGTCGGGCCGACGATCCTGCGGTGCCCGACCGCTGAGGCGCACCTCGCGGCGGCGATCGATTGGTCCACACTCGAGGTGGATGCGGGCGAACTCCTCCGATTCGGTGAACTCGTGGCCTCCGAGAGTCGCCCGATCACGGACCATCGTTCGACGGCGGAGTATCGACGCCACGCGGTCGGCGTCCTCGCACGCCGACTCGTCCGGAGGGCATCGTCGGCCCCGGTGGCGGCATGACGGGACAGCTGACGGCCATGATGGGACAGATGATGGTGCCGGGATGACCCACGACAGCGACCACTACACACTGGACGTGAACGGTGTCGCCCGGGAGGTGACCGACTCGTGGCTCGGTGAGAGTCTGCTCGACGTGCTGCGCGATCGGCTCGGGTTCACGGGAACCAAGGGAGCGTGCGAGCAGGGCGAGTGTGGTTCGTGCAGCGTCATGCTCGACGGCGTGCTGGTGTGTTCGTGCCTGGTGATGGCGGCCGCGGCCGTCGGTCAGCCGATCGTCACGATCGAGGGCATCGCACCGGTGGGATCTCCCTCCGATGTCCAGGCGGCCTTCGTCGAGGCCGGCGCGGTGCAGTGCGGCTTCTGCACCCCGGGGCTGATCATGGCGGTCCACGATCTGTTGGAGCGAACCGGCGATCCGACCGAGACGGAGATCCGCGAGGAACTCGCAGGCAACGTGTGCCGGTGTACCGGGTACGGCCGGATCATCGATGCCGTCCAGCAGGTGGCCGTCGCCCGCCGGAGCGGGTCATGACCGTCGTCGAGACCGCACCTCCGTCGACTCGACCCGGCCCGATTCGAATCGGCACGGCACCATCGGTACCTCACCCACCCGTCCGGACGGGATCGCCAAGGTGCAGGGGGCGTTCGAGTTCTCCTCGGACCTGTCCGCCGATGGCTGCCTGTGGGGGGCGACGTTGCGGTCACCGCATCCGCACGCCCGGATCGTCTCGATCGACCTCGGCGCGGCGTGGAAGATCGACGGCGTGGAGGCCGTGATCACCGCCGACGACGTCCCCGGCCAGATGACCTACGGTCTGATCAGCCAGGACCAGCCCGTGTTCGCGTCCGACGTCGTCCGGTACGTGGGCGAGCCGGTCGCCGCGGTTGCCGCCGATCATCCCGAAACCTGCCGTCGAGCACTCGAGGCGATCGTGGTGACCTACGAACTCCTCGACCCGCTCCTCGACCCCGAGGCGGCGATCGACGGCAGTCACCCACCGATCCATCCTGATGGCAACCTCATACGCCATCAGCGCATCGTGTGCGGTGACCCCGAGGCGACCGGCGCGGTCGTCGTCGAGGGGACGTACGAGATCGGGATGCAGGACCAGGCCTTTCTCGGCCTCGAGGCCGCACTCGCGATCCCGGATCCCGGGGGGCGTGGGGTCGAACTGCACGTCGCCACCCAGTGGTTGCACGAGGATCGCGGGCAGATCGCCGCCTGTCTGGACCTTCCGGTCGAGTCGGTGCGTCTGGTGCTCGGCGGGGTCGGCGGAGCGTTCGGTGCCCGCGAGGACATCAGCCTGCAGGTCCACACCTGTCTGCTCGCCCTGCGGATCGGTCGGCCGGTGCGAATCGCGTACAGCCGAGCGGAGAGCTTCCTCGGTCATGTCCATCGCCACCCGGCGACGATCTGGATGCGTCACCACGCCACGGCGGACGGCGAGATCGTGAAGATCGAGGCGCGCGTGGTGATGGACGGCGGTGCGTACGCCTCGACGTCGTCGGCGGTGCTGATCAATGCAGTGACCCACACGCAGGGTCCGTACCGGTGTGCGAACGCCGTCGTCGACGGGTACGCCGTGCGGACCAATCACCTGCCGTGCGGGGCCATGCGGGGCTTCGGTGTCGTCCAGGCGTGCTTCGCCCACGAGTCCCAGATGGACAAGCTCGCGCTGGCCTGCGGGGTCGATCCCGTCGAGATCCGGCTGCGCAACGCCATGCGGTCGGGCGACCTGTTGATCACGGGCCAACCCGTGCTGAACGTCGCTCCGGTGGAGCGGTGCATCCGTGACACCGCCGCCCTGCCGCTGCCGACGGAGCCGATCGGCGGGTCCCTCGGGAGCCGGCGGCGTGGTCGACGTGATGCAGCTGCCGGGTGGTGCCGGCCGTACGGCGGATCGCTCGGACGTCGTCCGTGGAATCGGCTGGGGCGTGGCGATCAAGAACCTGATGTACTCCGAGGGGTTCGATGACTACGCGACTGCTCGCTGTCGCCTCGCCGACGGCGTTGCGACCTTGAAGTTCGCGACCTCCGAGGTCGGCCAGGGGTTCGTCACGATCGCGCCGCAGATCGCGAGGACGATCCTCGGAGTCGACGACGTCGAACTCGATCGCATCGACACCCAGGTCGGATCGGCCGGCTCGACGTCGGCGTCGCGCCAGACGTGGATGAGCGGCGGCGCCGTCGATGCGGCGTGCCGGTTGGTCCGGGAGCGGATGTTCGAGCACGTCGCCGCCCGACCACGACCTGGACCCGATCCGCCTCGCCGTCGAAGGGAACGACATCGTGGACACGGTGTCGGGTTGGCGGCTGTCGGTCGCCGAGGCGACCGCCGGGGTCGAGTTCGACGAAACCGTCGAGTACCGCCATCCACCGACCGAGGAACTCGACGAGAACGGCCAGGGCAACTGCCACACCGCGTTCGCCTTCGTGGCACACCGGGCGGTCGTGGACGTCGATCCCGAGCTCGGCCTGGTCAAGGTCGTGCAGATCGCCACGGCGCAGGACGTCGGCAGGGCGTTGAACCCGCTGTCCGTGCTCGGTCAGATCGAAGGCGGCATCGCCCAGGGCCTCGGCCTCGCGGTGATGGAGGAGATCATCCAGATCGACGGGGTGATCCGCAACGGCAACTTCACCGACTACCTGCTCCCGACGTTTCTCGACATGCCCGAGGTCGTCGCCACCCTGATCGAGGAGCCCGATCCGCACGCCCCACTCGGCGCCAAGGGTGTCGGCGAACCACCGTGCATCTCCTCGACACCGGCGATCGTGAATGCGATCCGTGACGCGTTGCGCCAGGTGGACGGCATCGGCCGATCCCTCGACCGCGTCCCCGTCCGTCCCGGCGACATCTGCCTGTGACGTACATCCGGTGCCAGGCACGACGTGTACGTCGGAATGTCCGGGTCTGCGCCGGGCTCGGCTAGGTTCGGCGCCCATGCCTGACGAGCGCGAAATCATGACCTGGGACATCTTCGGATCCGCTTCGCGGGAGTTGGCCCAGATGGTCGCCGACAGCGACTACGAACCCGACATGGTGCTGGCGATCGCCAGGGGAGGTCTGCTGATCGGCGGAGCGATCGGCTATGCGCTGTCGGTGAAGAACGTCTACACGATGAACGTCGAGTTCTACACCGGTGTCGACGAACGTCTCGAGGTGCCCCGGATCCTGCCGCCGGCGCCCGACTTCGTCGACGTGTCCGACGCCCGGATCCTGATCGTCGACGACGTCGCCGACACCGGCCACACGCTGCGGTCGGTGCAGGAGTTCTGCGCCGGCAAGGTGGCCGAGGTGCGCACGGGCGTCCTGTACGAGAAGTCCCACTCGCTCGTCAAGTGCGATTACATCTGGAAGCGCACCGACCTGTGGATCAACTTCCCGTGGAGCGACAAGGAGCCCGTGGCCAAGCGGGACTGGTCGGTCGCCGACGCCTGATTCCACGCGGAGTCTGCTCGGGGCCCGGCGAACTCAGGCGGGGGCGGGCAAGGCGGTGTGCTGGGCCTGCTTCAGGCGCTCCTCGAGTCGCTTGGGCGGCACGATGCCGAGCAGCTTGTCGCCGTTCCACACCGTCACCACGGGCCGCAGCGGGTTCAGCCGGGGGAGCACGGCGGACAGTTCCTCGTCGGGAGATGCCTTCGCCAGTTTGTCGAACGGCACCATGAGCTGGGTGAGCATGACCATGGGGCGCCGCTCCGACGGGATCGCCCAGAGTTGGTCCTCCAGGACGAGGCCGTCGAGCTGGCCGTCGTCGTCGAGCACGGCCACGGCACCGGCGTTGCCGAGCCGTTGACGTTGCCAGAACATCGAGTCGGCGTCCATGTCGGTGCCGGCCTCGGCGATCCCGAACCAGGTGAGGTCGCCCACCGTGATGCCGTCGAGTCGTTCGCCGATGTGGGCAGGCCATGATCTCCGACTTGGCGCTGACGGCGATGAACACGCCGGTGATGATGATGAACACCCCGAACTGGCCGTTGAGCATGAGCACGACGCCGCCACCCACCATCAGCCACCCGAGGAGTCGACCGGCGTTGCCGGCCTCGCGCATCGCCCGGTACTTGTCGCCGGTGCGCGCCCAGCGGAACGGCCCGCAGCACTCGACCGCCGTCGAGCGGAGCGCCCGGGAGCATGTTGAACACGGCCAGGAGCAGGTTGACGACACCGATCCAGCCGAGCACCGTCGGACTGCGAACGCGATGCCGAGACCGAGGCGCGACCGACACCGATGGCGAGGCTGACGGCGGGGCCGGCGACGGCGATCAGGCCGTCGGCCCGCGGGGTGGGGGACTCGCGATCGAGGTGGGCGACGCCGCCGAGCGCCCAGAGATCGATCGACTGGGTCTGGACGCCGTAGCGCCGTGCGACGAGGGCGTGGCCGAACTCGTGGGCGAGGATCGACGCGAAGAACGCGATCGTCGCGACGATGCCCGGCGCCGCGCCGAGCCGTGCGGACAGGTTGACACCGAACAGCACGGCGACGAGGGCCATGCTCCAGTGAGCTCGCACCGGGATGCCGGCGTACGTGCCCAGTCGGATCGATCCGGTGGTCATGGCGGGGGAGTGCTCCTTTCGGCGAACACCTGGTTGGTTGCGACGGTCAACCGGGGCTCGACCCGAGCCATTCCGGCGTTCGTGGCATTCCCACCGTTTCCTTACCCCGGGTTCGTCATCCCCGCGGTTCCGCTCATCCCCGCTGTTCGAGGACGACGGCGGCGCAGTTGCGGCCGCTGGCGCCCCACACGCCGGCGCCGGGGAAGGTCGCCGCGCCGGTCAGGTACAGGCCGTCGACCGCGGTCTCGTACCTGGTCAGCTCGGGGTTCGGATTGCGGAACGCGGCCAGCGGTCCCCCCGCGAAGCTGGTCGCATGGCCGGCGGGGAGGTGGAAGTCCCGCTCGTAGACGTCGGGGGTCATCGCCCGCCAGTCGACGATCGAGTCGAGGAACCCGGGTTCGCAGAGCTCGGCGAACGCCTCGAGCCAGCGCCGCGGCTCCGTCGAGTCCGGCCAGCCGCCGCGGCAGGCCGAACGGCGTGAACAGCGCCTCGAGGCTGAACACGTGGCGGCCCTCGGGGGCCATCGACGGGTCGAGCAGCGTCGGCACGTTGACGAGCATGCCGGGTCGTTCGAGGATCTGCCCGCCGGCCATGAGGGTGGCGCCCCGATCGATCTCGGCGAGACCCGGTGCGATGATCGTGCGTCGGACCGAGCGGACGTTCGCCGCCGCGCAGGACCGGGGCAGCGGTCAGGACGGCGTCGATCTTCGACTCGTACCCCTCGTCGTGGCGGGCGTTCCTCCAACGCCGCACGAGATCGTCGGCCGACAGCCGGCGGGTGCTTCAGCCACTTGAGGAACGTGTCGTGGGGATTGCACGCCGACACCACGATCGGTGCGGTGATCTCGGTGCCGTCGACGAGCGCGACGCCACGCACGCGATCGCCGGTGGCACAGGATCGTGTCGACGGCGCTCTTCGGTCCGCAGCACGCCACCGGCAGCCTCGAATGCCGCCAGCAGCGCCAGCGGAACCTGCCCGCTGCCGCCGACCGGCCGCCCGACCTTGCCGACGTGGCGGATCGCATGGGTGAGCGCACCGAGGCCGCTTCCCGGCGTCTCCGGCGAGATGCCCCACACCATCGGCCCGGTCAGCGCGGCCGGCCCCATGCACGGCGTCGTCGTCGAAGAACGAGCGCAGGACGTCGGCGGCGCTGCGGCGGGTCCAGCGCATGAGCGTGGGTGCGCCGCGCGAGCCGGTGGCGCAGTGCCAGCCGGGTGAGCCCGCTGACGGTCGGCGGTTCGGCGGCCGCATCGAGGATCATCCGGACTGCCGGCATCGCCGCCTTGCGCGTAGCGGCGGTACCCGTCGACCTGCGACGGGAAGGCCGGCACCGAGGTCGTCGAGCGTTGCGTCGAGGTCGTGATGGTGCGACCATCCGCGACCGTCGGCGGCGCTCACCCACGAGTAGTTGTTCTGGGCCGGTTCGACGTCGATGTAGTCGAGCCCGAGGGCCACCAGGCCGAGTTCGTCGATGACCGGAGTCGTGCGGAACGTGAGGTGATCGCAGTTGCAGATGTTGACCGTGGCGCCGGCGAAGCGACTCGCTGGCGGCGGTGCCACCGACGGCGGCGCGAGCCTCGAGCAGCAGCGTGCGGACCCCGGCCCGGGCCAGGTAGGCGGCGGTGACCAGACCGTTGTGGCCGGCGCCGATGACGATCGCGTCGAAGTCGGCTGCAGGCGGGGCCGGCTGTCGAGATGGGTCTCGGTCGCACTCACGGCGGAGAGTCTCCCGCAGTTCGGTGTCGGGGGCGTAACGTTCCGATGTGTCTTCTGTTTCGCGAAAGCTGGACGAACTGCGTGCGCCCGAGGTCGCCCGAGCTGATCACGGCCACGAGCATCTTCGTGCAGCCGCTCGGCGCCGTCGAGCAGCACGGCCCGCACCTGCCGTTCAACACCGACCTGCTGATCGCCGATCGCGTGGCGACCGCCGCCGTCGAACGCGTCGGCGCCGAACTCGACGTCTGGCTCCTGCCGCCGCTCGCGTACACGAAGTCGAACGAGCACGCCTGGTCGCGCGGGCACCATCTGGCTGTCGGCCACCACCCTGCTCGCCGTGCTCGACGACATCGGTCGCTGCGTCGCCACGACCGCCGGCGCGCCGGCTGGTGTTCTTCAACGGCCACGGCGGCAACTCGGCGCTGGTGGGCGTCGCCAACCGCGAGCTCCGTCTGGCCCACGGGCTGATGACGTTCCTCGCGCACCCGGGCGTGCCGCCGGACCAGGGAGGCGCGTCGCCGGCCGAGTGAGCTCGGCATGGGCATCCACGGGGGGACCGACGAGACGTCGATCATGCTGCACCTGGCCCCGGAACTCGTCGACATGTCCACGGCGACGCGCAACGTGCCCGAGTCACTCGCCGACAACCGCTACGTGCGATTCGGCGGCGCCGTCGGCTTCGGATGGCTGTCGAACGACTTCGGCCCCGACGGCCACATCGGCGATCCGACGGCGGCGACGGCCGACACGGGGCCGCGCTGTTCGAGGGTGCCGTCGATGCGTTCTGCGAGGCGCTCGCCGAGATCGCCACGATTCGAACTCCCGGTCCGCTGACCATGGGCGACCTGGACCCGCACGACCTGCGTATCGACATCGACCGTCTGCTGGCGCGGATCGACGCGCTCGGTGAGATCGGCCGCATCGACGGTCCGGACGGCGAATGGGGCAACGCCCGCCTCGCCCTGACCGACGAGGACGGCGCCGGGCGCGACCTCGTGGTCGGCTGGATGCGCGATCTCGGCATGGAGGTCGCGATCGACGCCATCGGCAACGTGGTCGCAACTCGGCCCGGAAGCGATCCGAACCTCGCGCCGGTGATGACCGGCTCGCACATCGACACCGTCGGCACCGGTGGCCGCTTCGACGGCAACCTGGGGTGCTCGCCGGCCTCGAAGTCGTCGAGGTGCTGGAACAGCACGGCGTCACGACGCCGCGATCGCTCCAGGTGGCGTTCTTCACGGACGAGGAGGGCTCCCGGTTCGCCCCGGACATGCTGGGCAGCCTGGTGTACGTGGGCGGGCTCGCCCTCGAGGAGGCCCTCGACCTGACGGCGGCCGACGACGGGGCACGTCTCGGCGACGAACTCGTACGGATCGGCTACGCCGGGCACGCTGCCGTGCCCGACGGCCACGGCACCGCACGCGTTCGTCGAGCTGCACATCGAACAGGGCCCGATCCTGGAAGACGAGGGCGTCACCATCGGCGTCGTCGAGGGCGTGCAGGGCATCTCGTGGACCGAGGTCACCATCGTCGGGCAGTCGGCCCACGCCGGCACCACCCCGATGCGCCTCCGCCACGACCCGGCCTACTGCGCGGCGCCGATCACCACGTACGTCCGTGATCTGGCTCGACACCTGGGCGGCGACCAGGTCGCCACGGTCGGTCGGGTCGACCTGCATCCGAACCTCGTCAACGTGGTCCCGTCCCGAGTGGCTCGATGACCGTCGACCTCCGCAACACCGACGAGCGCGTCGCTGGCGAGGCCGAGACGCCGACTGGCGAGTTCGCTGGAGCGAGTTGGCCGCCGTCGGAGGGCGTCGACCATCACGACGCGGTCGCTCGCTCGCTTCGAGCCGGTCGTGTTCGACGCCGGCATGGTCGACCTCGTGGAGCGGACCGCGGTCGGCTCGGGCACTCGACCCGACGGATGCCGAGCGGCGCCGGCCACGACGCCCAGATGCTGGCCCGGATCTGCCCGACGGCGATGATCTTCACGCCCGAGCGTCAACGGGCTCGAGCCACAACATCGCCGAGTTCACCGAACCCGGCCGACCTCGAGGCCGGCGCCAACGTGCTGCTCCAGGTCCTGCTCGACCGTCTCAGGTCCCCGTGACCCCGTACCCACGACCCGGCACCCGCGACCCGGTTCGACCTGGTCACGATCGACGTGCCGGACACCGAGCGGCGCACGGTCTGGAGCGAGACCACCGGTCTGTACGAAGTCGAGCGTGAAGACGTCGATCGCTGGATCGTGTTGGCCGATGCTGGAGGACAACGCCGACTGGGCATCCAACGAGGGCCGGCGCGACCCGGTTGATGCATCTGGACCTCGCCTGCGACGTCGGCGACTTCGACGCCGAACTGGCCCGGATGGTGGCGCTCGGCGCTCGCCTGCTGTGCCGCCGTGCCATGAGCCGTACGGTTCGATCGCCAATCTGTGTGACCCCGACTGGAATCCGTTCGACCTGTGCGCCTACCACTGATCCCGCTGGTCGACTGGCGACACCGCGGAGCATCGTGGACGCGGCCAACGTCGCGGGCCAGTTGTCGGCCGGGGGTGTGAAACGCCCTGGCCCGAGGTGAACGGGTCGCTGCGTGGGGGTTGCGACCGCCCGAAACATGATCTTCACGATCACCGGCTGGGTCCGGCAACCGAGGACAACTATCTTCAGCGAGGACATGATGACCGACACGACGACAGCCGCTGACGCGGCGGCGACGGCCCCCGAGGTCTTGGAGCCCACGGGGGAGACCCGGCTCAAGTTTCATACCTCTCCATGGTGTTCCCCGACGGTACTCATGCGATCAACGACGTGTCGTTCGAAGTCGCCGCCGGCGAGTTCGTCACCGTGGTGGGGCCATCGGGGTGCGGCAAGTCGACGCTGTTGCGCATCGCCTCCGGACTCACCGAGCACACATCGGGAACCTGCGGAGGTCGACCCGTGCACCTCGATCGGCTACGTCTTCCAGGACGCCACGCTGCTGCCGTGGCGCACAGTGCAGAAGAACGTCGAGCTCAACGCCAGCTTCAGCACATGCCGAAGGCCGAACGTGCGGCGAAGGCGGCGGCGGCGATCGAGCTGGTGAACCTGGTCGGGCACGAGGACAAGTACCCCAAGCAACTCTCGGGTG
>CAVZTM010000036.1:0-39717 GCA_963778175.1 Ilumatobacteraceae bacterium | reverse complement strand
AGATAGCGGGGAGGGCGGAGTACCGTGCGGGCTCATGCGGTGGGGGAGACGAGTTCACCACAGCTGTACACCAGCGGCTCTGCGGGGGCGATGTACCGAAGCGGGATCGGTTTCACGGATCCGCATACGGCAGCGGTTCCGAAGTGCCGATGCCCGCTGACGTCAGCCCCGTTGGCGAGGACGCGACCGTGGACGGTCAATGCCCTGATGATCGCGATGTCCGCCGAATCTTCGAGGATCCCACCTGCCTGGAGTTCGCGTTCGTGGATCATCGCTCTCGTCGGGCGTATCCATCGGCATCAGTCGTCGATCTCCTCCCAGATCGCCTGTTCATCGTGCTCCTCCCAGTCTGCGCCGGGCATGGCGATCGCCCAGCGCGTCCATGTGCCCATCGGCTGAGCCGGGGCAGTTCGTACTTTGGCGCGCACGACCGTGCCGGGCATCAGCTCCACGGACGAACGCAACGGGGCCGTCGTCATGCCCCAGTGCGTCGGTGGATCACCGGGGCCGACGGAGAGTGACACGCCGGGGGCCAGCTCTGCACTGAACCACAGCGCGAGCGCGTTGGCCGTTGCACGGTCGTGGACCGGCAGCAGTATCTCGGCGTCGTGAGCCGACTGCGCGTCGTCGAGCGGAATCGTCCCCGTGTCGGTCACCCAGAGTGGCCTGGCCTCGGAGCGCATGTCGCCGGCCACGAGATGACGAAACGAGCCGGAGTAGGAGATCTCGTTGACGGTCTTCTCGATCAGGTCGTCGAGCTCGACGCCGTACGGGTTGTTCTCCATGAACTCCACCATGTCGTCGAGATAGCGGTCGTGGACGAGGCCGGCCCACGCAGTGACCGAGCTGGGGATCATGGCGCCGCCCGGCTTGAGCCAACGGTCACGGGCTGCGATGACCGGAGCGAGCATCCCTTCGTCGATGCCGAACCCTCCGAGCCACTCCGACACGATGACGTCGACCTGTTCGGGCAGGTCGATGTCGAAGAGATCACCCTGGATCACTTCGACAATGTCAGCGAACCCGTTCGCGGCGGCGAGCTCCTGGGCCAGGACGGCGATCGTCGTGCGCTCGACCGCGTAGACCCGTGCTGCTCCTGCCCGTGCGGCGAACACGCTCAGGATGCCGCTTCCTGCGCCGACGTCGAGCACGACGTCGCCCGGGCGCACCACCGAGTCGATCGCTCGTCGGAACGCCTCGGTGCGCACGCTGTCGCGGATCATCGTCCGGTGCACTTCGAACTCGGCGTACATCGGGTCCGGGTCACTCTTGATCGGCGTCCGCATTTGTTCAATGTAGTCCGGCGCCTGGGGGGACACTGTTGGTCACGACGCGGGCCGGGCGCTCAGGCGGACGTTTCACCCGTTGTGGAGGACGACGCTTCCGGCGGCCGGTGCCACGCTGTTGTGGGTCCGAGAAGTTCTCGTCGGACATATCAATCAGGAGGGTTTCCCATGGGAATGAGACGACGTACCAGGCGTCGGGCGCTGGTCGCCGGAGCGGCGATCGGACACCACAACGCAACGAAGAACGCTGAGTAGTCGAGGAGCAGGCACCGCCTCCCGAGCAGTATCAGGAACAAGCGCCGCCCCGCCGCCGCTCAGTATGCGCCGGCCCCGGCGGACCCGTACGAAGAGATCGATCACCTCGCGGCACTGCACGCTTCGGGTGCGTTGACCGACGAGGAGTTTGCGTCGGAAAAGGCGAAGGTCCTGGGACTGACATGAGCGAATCCAACAAGGAAACACTGCTGAAGGCCCTCGAGGCCGAAGTCGGTGGCTCGTCGGCCGACCTGAGCACGCTGTTCACCGACGATGTCGTGGGCTGGTCACCGTACGCAAGTGTGTCGGGTTTGGAGGCGCTCCTCGCGTTGTCCGTGTTGCACGAGCTTGCGTTCTCCAATGTCGTCATCCTGTTTCGTGGGCTCGACGAAGTGGGCAACAAGGCCTTCGCCGAATGGGTCATCGAAGCCGACCACACGGGTCCATTCATCCTCGACGAAGATGTCGTGGTGGAAGCAACAGGACGGCACGTACAGCTGGCCGGCGCCACGATGGCCGACTTCCGCGACGGGAAGATCCGCTCGTTCCGGACCTACTTCGACGACATGTCGCTCCTCGAGCAGATCATCGACGCCTGACGGTCACGACGGATGGACTTCGAGGTCGAGATCCACCCGGATCCGCCGACCTCGAAGTCCTCGAGACGCAGATCCGCCGCGAGGCCTCCATCGCGATGGGCCTCGGTGAAGAGGTCGACTTGGCGATCTTCGTACGCGAGGGCGGCAAGGTCGTCGCCGGTATCGCCGGTTGGACGTGGGGCGACTGCTGCGAGTTGCAGAGCCTCTGGGTGCAGCCGGATCTGCGAGGTCGCGGGCTGGCCACCCAGCTCCTCCTGGCCGCCGAAGCCGAGGCGGCCGCGCGTGGCTGCACGCAGACCGTTCATTTCACGTACGGCTTCCAGGCCCAGGCTCTGTACGAGCAGAACGGGTACGAGGTCATGGGTCGAGTGGACGAGTTCCCATCGGGCACCGACACCTTCTGGTACCGCAAGCGCCTGCAGCCGCCGGGCGAAGCCCGCTGACGTGGTCGCGTTCGAGCGCGTGCTATTCCAGCGCCTGTTCGACGTCGTATCCGAGGGCCAAGGCCAGTCCGGATGCGGCGGAGGCCACTCGGGCGAGTCCGACGATCGGGGCGACCGTGATCAGTACGCCGACGACCTCCGACTCAGTGGCGCCGCTCGCGATGGCGTCGTCGATCACCCGCTGGTATGACGACACGCCGGCGTCGACGGCAATCAAGGCCGCGATCCGGTTGAGCGCGGAAATCTTGTCGTTCAGCCCGATCGCCTCGACCGACGCGGCAATCAGCACGTCGCCTGCATCGCTGATGGAGAGACGCCGCAGCAACTCCTGCTCATCGGGCGTCACCGTGCGGGCTCCGCACACGGGTGGCTGTCCGCTGCCGTGCACCTGGTCGAGCTTCCTGGGGTGGTCCGCTTCGCTTGGAGCGATCGCGTCGACGAGAGCATGTCTCCACTGAACTCGTCGTCCGTCTGCGTCCGCATCATCCAGAAAGCATGACGCCGACTGCCGGGTCAGCGTCCGAGCAGCCCGATCTGCTCCGCAATTCGGACGGCCTCACCTCGAGTTGACGCGCCGAGCTTGCGATAAATCGACATGGCCTGGGACTTGACCGTGTTCCGCGAGACGTACAGCCGCTCGCCGATCTCCTGGTGAGTCAGGTGAGTGGCGAGCAACGGCAGGAGTCGCAACTCGGCGGCGGTGAGCGACGAGGCGCCGATGGAACCGGTCGTGATCGCGTCGAGGAGTTCGCTGAGTTCGGCGCACTGCTCTGGCAGGACGCCGAGCTCCGGCGAGACGAGCATGATGTCGCGTGCCTGTCGCAGTACCGCCCGCGCGCCCGCCGCGTCGCCGAGCGCGACGTACGCATGGGCCAATTGCACCAGGAACTGCGCCGACCACGGGATTGCCGCTGTGCAGCGGGGGCGAAGTCGAGCGCTCGCCGCCACGTAACGACGGGCATCCTGCAGCTCGCCTGCGTGGGCCGCCGTCCGGGCGGCGACTGCGTAGACCAATGTGGCATCGACGTAGCCTTCGAGATGATGTTCCTCGACGACCTTCACCGCCTGCTCGGACAGCACCCGAGCGCCGGAACGGTCGCCTCGGTCGAGAGAGATGACCGAGCGCTCGGCCAGTGCCAGCGCGTGTGATGGAGCGTTGCCGCTACGCGAACAGAGCTCTGCGCCGGTGACGAACAGCTGATCCGCTGCCATGGGGTCGCCCTGGATGAGTGCAGCCAGGGCCTCGAGAACGATCACAGGGCCTCGGAGAGAGCTCCACGGGCTGAGGAGCTCCACTGCACGGCCGGCGTCGTCGCGCATACGATCCACGCCCCGGCGGCACAGGCACGTCTCCATCGCAGCGACCCATCCACCCAGCTGGCCTCCGTCCGGAACCGGACTGTTCATGTCGCCGTCAGCAGCGGAATCAGCGAGAAGCAAGGAGTACGCCCGTTGCCCGTTCAACGCCTCCAAGATGGCGCCGAGCGCTGCCACCTGCGGATAGTGCCCGATCAGGTTCCGCTCCTCGAACCACCGGAGCCACCGCCCGACGGTCTCCGTCCGACCTGCCGCCTGAAAGGTGGGTCCGATCTTGCAGAACAGCAGGGCCGCCCGATCACCGTCACCGGCGAGCTGGGCATGGTCGAGCGCAGATGAGGGATCACCGTTCGCCTCGAACCAGGTCGACGCCCGGTCGTGCAGGCGGCTCACCATCTCGGGCTCGGTCCGCTCGAGTTCGGCTCGCAGCATCTCCGCCAAGAGATGATGGCAGCGGTACCAGGACCGCTCGCGATCGAGGGGAATCATCAGGGTGTTGGCCTTCTCGAGCGACTCGAGCAACTGTTGCGATCCGGCTGACGCCGTCACGGCGTCGCACAGCGGCCCACTCAGCCGATCGAGGATCGAGGTTCGGATCAACATACCGACGGTGGACGGCGGCAGGCTCGAAATGACCTCGGCTCGGAGATAGTCCGCCACCACTCGGTCATCGCCGTCGTGGTGGGATCAGCGGTCCGGTCCGCGAGGCGCTCGATCGGATCGCAGAGACTCGCCAGGTACAAACCGACCGGCCACCCTTCCATGTGGGCGACGAGGTCGGTGACCTCGGAATCGCTCAGCGTGACTCCGGCACCTACGAGTAACCCCTGAGCCTCCTCGTCGCCCAGGGCCAGATCGGCCTGAGCGATCTCCTCGACCAGGCCCCCGGAGCGAAGCCGGGCCATCGGAAGGAGTGGCTCGGTGCGTGAGGCGAGCGCGAGGCGACATCCAGCGGGCAGGTTCAATGCCACTGCGGCGATCAAGTCGCCGCTGACCGGGTGCTGAATTGCCTCCGCTTGGTCGATGATCATCAGGAACGGTGTCCGGATCGACGACACCCAGGCGGCGATGAGTCGCACTGCCCCGGTGACTCCGATCGCCGACTCACCGAGCGACCTGCGCCGCCATTGCGGATCGACAGGTTCGATCCGCTCGAGCGAGGCGACCAAGTAGGCCAGCAACGCTGCGGGCTCGTTGTCCTGACGGTCCAGCGAGAGCCACGTCACTGCGCCCGAGGTGCTGGTCACTCCACTGCCCCAGCAGCGTGGTCTTGCCGTAGCCCGCCGGAGCGACGACGGTGATGATGGGGGCACTCGAGGCATCGAGACGCTCCAGCAGCCTGGTGCGCACGACAGAACCTGGACGGCGCCTCGGAGCCGACAGCTTGGACTCGACGATCTCCAGATCGGGTTCGGCAGGACCCGTTGCAGGGGCGATCGAGTGTTCGGACTCGGCAGCCGTCGTACCCGTCACGAACAACGACACTATCCGGACCGGCGATCGTTGCGAACCGCCACGCTGCCACGTGCCTTCATCCAGGCAGTGGTGGCACTCGACAGGCGTCAGCGGCTGCGGTGACCGTGCCGTGGAAGTGATCGGCTCCGATGACGTCGGTCAGGCCGACCTCGTCGAAGCGCAGCCGCAGCTCGACGGTCGCCCTGGCGACGTGGAGCTCGATGTTCCGCTCGCGCAGACCGTCGATCACCTCGCGGAGGGCGACCTCGGCACTGGCGTCGATGTCGCTGATGAACGAGGCGTCGAGGATCACGTGGCGGACCGGCTTGGGCGCGCCGTCGACGGCGGCCCAGAGTCGGCGCTTGAAGAAGTGGGCGTTGGCGAAGAACATCCTGTCCTGGATGCGGTACGACGACCACCCCGGGCGTGACGCCGGCGTCGGGGTGGTCGCTGACGTCGACGTACCGGTCGTCCTCGGCGGACCATCCGAGCACGGCGTCCGCCGGTCGTGCCGCCCGGCGGATGACGTCGGCGACCGACAGCACGACGGCCACGACGATCGCCTGCAGCACACCGATCGTGACGACGAACACCGCCGTGATGGCGGCGATGACGACCTCGGTCCGTGCTGCTGCGGGCGAGCGACCGCCACTGGCTCGGGGTCGATCAGCTTGGACGCGGCGAACACGATCACCGCGCCGAGGACCGCCGACGGCAGGTACTCGATGGGTGCGGTCAGGAACAGCAGGATGACGGCGATCGTCGCGGCAGCGGCCAGCCCGCTGACCTGGCTCGTCGCGCCCATGTCGTCGTTGACCGCCGTGCGCGACCCGCTCGTGCCGACCGGTATGCCCTGGGTGACCCCGGAGGCCACCTGGGCGAAGCCGAACGCCAGCAGCTCCTGGTCGGCGTCGACGACCTCGTGGTGGCGGGCGGCGAAGGAGCGGGCGGTGAGGATCGAGTCGGAGAACGCAACGAGGAAGATGGCCACCGCCGCCGCGGCGAGCGTCGCCGAGGTCCGAACGCGACACGTCGGGCACCGCGAGCGACGGCAGCCCGCTCGGCACGGGACCGGTGACGGCGACGCCGCGGGACGGCAAGGTCCAGCGCCCACGACGCGGCGATGCCGAGGACGACGAGCGATCGAGCGCGCCCGGGATGCGCTTGCTGATCCTGGCGGCGAGGACGAGGAGCCCCAGCGAGACGGCACCGACCACGACCGTCGCACCGTTGGCGTCGCCGAGATGGCCGAGGATGTCGAGCGTCTCGCGGATGGCGCCGTCCTCGTCGCTGGAGACGCCGACCAGCTTGCCGAGCTGGCCGAGGATCAGCACGACGGCGACCCCGGTGATGTAGCCGACCAGCACCGCCTGGGAGAAGTAGTCGGCGATCCAGCCGAGCCGAGCGAGGCGGGCGGCGAAGTACACCACGCCCACCAGCAGGGCGAGCATCGCCGCCAGCGCGGCGTACTCGGCGCTCCCGGTGGCGGCGAGCGGGGCGAGCGCCGTCGCGACGAGCAGCGCCACCGTGCCCTCCGGCCCGACGACCACCCGTGGCGCCGACCCGAACACGGCGTACGCCACGACGGGCAGCAGCAGGGCGTAGAGGCCGGCGCTGACCGGAACACCGGCGAGCTCCGCGTAGGCCATGGCCGACGGCAGGGCCAGCGCCGCCACCGTGACGCCGGCGACGACGTCGGTCCGGAGCCGCGCTCGCGAGTAGCCCGACATCGAGCGGGCGAACGGCACGTACCGGGTCGTGATCGGCGGTCGGCTCTCCGAGGCAAACGCGCCACGACCCTGGTAGGCCTCCCGGAACGGCTGCATCGGCTCCACCCAAGCAGACGAGCGACGACGGGTTCATCCTCCCAGGTGGATGAACCCGAGTACGTCGACAGCATGAATCGCCCAGATGGGAGGATGCCGGGAGCGCCCACGGTGCCTACGGTCGAGGTCGCCAACCACCTCACCGCCAACCACCTCACAGGGAGACCTCCGATGTCCGACAAGCCCACGACGATCGCCGTCGCAACCTATGCCAACAAGACCAACGCCGACCTCGACTACGACATGCTGCGCAGCGTCAAGTCCGGCGGACAACTCGACCACGTCGCCATCTCCGTGGTCGAGAAGGGCGCCGACGGCAAACTCAAGATCGACCGTCACGACAGCACCGCCAAGCACCTCGCATGGGGCGGCGGCATCCTCGGTGCCGCGCTGACCGTCGTGGCCGCACCGCTCGGCCTGGTGTTCCTCGGTCCGCTCGTGGCGAACACCGCCGTGTATGCCGGCGCCGGCGGACTGGTCGGCCACTTCTGGCACAACATCCCCAAAGACGAGGTCCGCAAGATGAGCGACCTGCTCGATACGGGCGAGTTCGGCCTCGTGGTGGTTGCGGTGAACCCGAAGGGCACCGACGTCGGGGCGCTGCTCACCAACGCGGTCGACAAGGTCGTCGTCGACAACGTCGAAGACACCGACGGAGCGCTCAGCGCAGCGTTCGAATCCGCCGAAGGCTGAAACCCTGGCGACCGCAACGTCTGAGTCCGTGCGACAACGAAAGGCATACCGATGAGTGACGTACCCCCACCACCCGTACCGCCGGCGCCACCGAGCGTCCCACCCGGTGTGCCGCCGGCGGGATCACCTCCGCCGGAGCCCGGGCGACGCCACCACCGGTCACGGGTACTTCGCTGTGGGGTCGCTACCGGGCGCTCCCGGTGTGGCTCCAGGTCCTCATCCCCGTGGTGATCCTGGCAGTGGTCATCGGTATCTGGGCGATCGCCACGAGCGGCTCCGACGATTCGACGTCGTCGGACACGACCGTTGCCGATTCCAGCATGGACGACGTATTGCGCGGCATCATCATCGCCGGAGGGATCCGGGGTGAGACCACGACCACGACCGAGGTCGTCACCGAGGAGCCGACGACCGCACGCGACCGAGCCGACGACGACGGTCGCGACGACGGTGGCACCAGAGACGACACTCGCGCCGACGACGACGGCAGGTGCTGCCATCCCGGCGCCGACCACATCACCGGCGACGACCACACCGGCAACGACCGCAGCGCCCACCACAGCGGCACCGACGACCGCAAGCCACCACGACCACCGAAGCGGCGCCGCCGACAACCGATGGGTCCGCGTCGGCGCTACCGAGCCCGGATGACTTCCTGGAGCAGTGGAACGCCGCCGCAGAAGGCACTGATGTTCCGTCACTCAGCCGTGACCAGATCACCGAGATCGTCGACGGCCCGTTCGCCGGCGCCTTCCTCGCCACGTTGTCGCCGACGGACGGCAACGAGATGGCGCCACAGGTCGGGCTCATCGGCACGATGTCGACGACCGACCCGACGCAGATCGCCGAACTGCTCCTCGTGTACGTGTCCGGGCCCGATGAGTCCGCCAGCGACTTCTACTGGGAGTCGTTCGGTGTCCTCACCCAAGCCATCGATCCGTCGATCACCGACAGGGAGATCTCTGCGCTCGAGACCAGCCTCGGCCGCGAGAAGGGCACGCCACCGTTCCCGGACGGCACTGACAACACCGCCGACAGCAACGGTTTCAACTACAACCTGTACACCGGAACCACACAGGATGGAACTCCCGCCACCGGGATCGCCGTGACCTGACGCCGGCTGATACCGCGCCCAGGGCATCAGCGCGACCCCGATCACCGGATCGTGAGCGCCGTATCCGCTACCCGACCTCTGGCGTTCGCATCTCGGCCGTTCGCTGGTGGCAGTACTTGGCCTTTCGCCCGGAACCGCACGGGCAGGGCTCGTTACGGCCGGCGGACGCCAGGATTCCCATGACTTCGTCGGCGAATCCGCCGTTGCGGAGTCGGTCGGCCATCAGGCGCATGACCCCGTCGATGTGGGTGAAGAACGCCTTGTAGCCGGCACACAGGTAGTTGAGTCCGTCGTCGCCGTCGGGGGTGGTCGTGAACCGGTTCTTGGGGCATTCGCCGTTGCACGCGAAGCGGACCTCGCAGTCGAGGCAGTATCGGGGCAGCGTGTCCCGCTTGGCGTCGCCGAAGCGCGCGCTGCTGCGGTGACGCCAGCAGTTCGACCATGTGGGTGGTGGTGATGTTGCCGAGCAGGTACGTCCGGTTCCACGAAGTGGTCACAGGAATACAAGTCGCCGTTGTGTTCCAGCGCGACGGCGTCGCCGCACGTCTCGGCGAACACGCACACCGCGCCGGGAACGCCGAGCCACGACGCCAGTGCCGAGTCGAACGTCTGGACGTACACCGAGCCGACATCGGCGCGGACCCATTCATCGAACACGCCGATCAGGAACCGGCCCCACGCTTCGGGATCGACCGACCGGTCGGTGACGGTGTCGCCCTCCTGGAACCCGGTGTCGTTGTCCCGTTCCACGATGGGGATCAGCTGGATGAACGAAGCACCGAGTTCATCACGGAAGTACCGGTAGACACGTACGGGGTGGTCCTGATTGGCGGCATTGACAGTGCACAAGATGTTGGTGTCAACGCCGTGGCGTCTGAGCAGGTCGTAGCCGCGCAGGACCTTGCCCGACGTCGGGTTGCCCCGCTTGTCGACACGGAACGTGTCGTGCATCGCCGGTGGGCCGTCGATACTGATGCCGACCAGGAAGCCGTGCTCAGCGAACAGTCGACACCATTGGTCGGTGAGCAGCGTGCCATTGGTTTGGATCGTGTGCTGCACCTGCTGGTCGGGCCGGCGGTACTGCTCGACCAGGGCGACCGCTCGGCGGAAGAAGTCGACCCCCATCAGGGTCGGCTCACCACCCTGCCAGGCAACGGTGACCTCGGTGCCGGTCTGGGATTCCAGGAGCTGACGGATGTAGGTCTCCAGGAGTTCGTCGCTCATCCGGAACCGATCCCCTGGATACAGCGCCTCCTTCGACAAGAAGAAGCAGTACTCACAATCGAGGTTGCAGATCGGTCCCGACGGCTTGGCCAACACATGGAACTGGGCCGGCGCCGTCGGTGGCCGGTCGACCGGAGCGGCCACAACCATCGGTTTGGTGGTCAACTCGATAGGGATGCTGGTCACCGGTGAGTCCTGTGGGGTCGCGAGTGGGAGGAGACCGGACAACTGCTCGTTGTTTCGACGAGACCGGTGGGTGCAGCAGTTTCACTGCGAGTCGACGTTCAGGCCGCCGAGGACGCCTTCGGCGGCTTCGGAGGGCTTGAAGTCGGGCAGCTTCATCATCCGGAACGAGTTCGCGAATCCGAGCAGGCAGGCGAGGATCGGTATGAGCATCGCCACTTGCAGTGCCCGGTCACCGGCAGCTGGTGTTGATGTCGATGATCTCCTGCGCGACCTCGTCGGGCTGCGCCGCGAGCAACTCCTCCAGGTCGGTGGTCGCTCACCAACTGGGCATTGTCCTCGAGGGCGTTCGTGATCACCTCCTGATCGGCGGGCGGGATCACGTCGCTCGATTCGACCTGGTTGGTGAAGTTGAACGACAGCGCAGCCAGGAGGATGCCGCCGGCCAAGGCCAGCCCGAACGAGAGCCCGAACGACTGCCCGGCGGAGTTGACGCCGGCGGCCTCGCTCACACGCTCCTCCTCGATGGGACCGAGGATGTAGTTGTTCAACTGCGAGACCAGCAGCCCGAGACCGGTGCCGGCGATCAGGAGCGGCACGAGCAGCGCCCAGCCCGACTCGCCGATCGGGATCACCGGGACGATCAGGACCATCCCGATGAGCGCCGAGCGCGAATCCGGCCCGGATGATGCTGGCAGGGCGGCGGTCACCGGCTCTTCTTCCCGGCGAGCAGGGCGACGGCGAACATCGTGAGCGACAGTGGGGCCAGCGACAGACCCGCCTGCATCGCGTTGTACTCCAGGGTCACCTGCAGGTACAGCGGCAGTGCGATCATCGCCCCGCCGAGGGTGATCTGTTGCAGCACCATCGCCGAGGCGCCGACCCGGAAGTTCTTGATCCGGAACAGGTCGGGGTCGATCAGGGCCACCTTGCCCTCACGCTTGCGCTTCACCAACCACCAGGCCAGCACCGCCAGGGCGACCGATCCGACGGCGATCATGAGACCGACGTACGCGCCGCCCTCCTGCCACACGAGGATGCCGAGAACGACGCCACCCATGCCGACGATCGAGAGCCCGGCACCCACCGTGTCGATCTTGCGGAGGCCGGTGAACGCGACGTCGCGGACGAGCTTGATGTTGAACAGGACGATCACGATGATGACCAGCTCCATCATGAACCCGACCCGCCACGACAGGTACGTGGTGAAGAACCCTCCGATCAGCGGGCCGATCGCCGCGCCGACCGCGGCGGCGGCACCGACGAGTGCGTAGGTCTTCTTCATCGCGGCACCCTCGAAGTTGCCGTGGATCAACGACTGCATCGCCGGCAGCAGGAGCGACGCGCCGAGCCCGCCGATGATCGCCCAGAAGATGTAGACCGCCGTCATGCTCTGCGCGAGCGTCATCGCCAACGCACCGATCGCGTAACCGCACAGGCCCATCACGTACGCGCGCTTGCGGCCGATGAGATCACCGACCTTGCTGGCGATCAGGATGAACGCGGCCGACACCAGCGCCTCGAGGGCGATCGCTGACTGCACGTCGCTGACGGTGGCGCCGAGATCCTCGGCCACCGCCGTGATCGACACGTTCATGATCGACGTGTCGACGACGAGGACGAACATCGCCATGGCCAGCAGCACGGCCAGCTTCTGTTGGGATCGTGCGTCAGTCGGCGCCGTCGGGGCGGTCTCGGCGTCGTTCGTCCATCACCCAAGTATGCGCACGTGCTGCTCCCGAGGACGTGAGTACTTCGGCCCTTCAGTCGGGGCCGGGCGGCTGCAAGGATCCGTTGTCGGGCGTTTCGCTCGAGAGAGGTGTGTCATGGGCAAGAAGTCCGACAAGTCGAGAAGTCCGGGAAGTCCGAGAACGCGGGAGGCCGCAGGGGAGCCACCACGACCTGATGATGTCGGCGCGGCGACGGCAAGATGAAGCGCAAGGTCTACGAGGCCGAGCTCCGTCGACTCCAGGGTGAGCTGGTGGCGATGCAGGAGTGGGTGAAGGCGTCGGGTGCGAAGATCTGCATCGTCTTCGAAGGGCGTGACACCGCCGGCAAGGGTGGCACGATCAAGCGGATCACCGAACGCGTGAGTCCTCGCACGTTCCGGGTCGTGGCGTTGCCCGCGCCGACCGACCGTGAGAAGTCGCAGATGTACGTGCAGCGCTACATCTCGCACTTCCCCGCCGCCGGCGAAGTCGTCATCTTCGACCGCAGCTGGTACAACCGCGCCGGCGTCGAGCCGGTGATGGGGTTCTGCACGCCCGAACAGTCCGCAGCGGTTCCTCGACCAGGTCCCTGCCGTCGAGCACGCGATGGTCGAGTCGGGCATCCTGCTGTTCAAGTACTGGCTCGAGGTGAGCCCGCACGAGCAGACCAGACGCCTCCGCAGCCGGATCGACGATCCGCGCAAGATCTGGAAGCTGTCCGACATGGACCTCAAGTCCTACAGCCGCTGGTACGACTACTCCCGCGCACGCGATCGGATGTTCGCGGCGACCGACACCTCGTGGGCGCCGTGGTTCGTCGCCAACACCGACGACAAGAAGCGAGGGCGGCTCAACATCATCTCCCACCTCCTGGCGCACGTGCCGTACGAGCCACTGGCGCCTCGCGACGTGAAGCTGCCGCGGCGTCAGTCCGCCCGTGGCTACGTCGAGCCCGACCTCCCGCTGCGTCTGGTTCCCGAGAAGTTCTGAGCCTCGATGACCGACACGATCACCAGCCCACCTCCGACCCTGCCCGCGCGCCGGCAGCGTGGTACTCCCGGACGCCGGAGGAGGTTGCGACGGAACTCGGCGTCGACCCTGCGGTCGGGTTGAGCGCCGAGGAGGCCGCTCGCCGCCTCCAGCAGTACGGCCCGAACCGCATGGCGGCGAAGCAGACCGAATCCGGCCTGCACGCCTTCGTCCGCCAGTACCAGGACTTCATGCAGATCCTGTTGCTCAGCGCGGCGATCGTGAACGTCCTGGTGACCGGCGAGTGGGGCACCACGATCGTGCTCCTGCTGCTCACCGTGTTCAACGCCGTGCTCAGCCTGCGCGGAGAAGCCAAGGCAGCGGCCAGCGTCGGCGCCCTCGAGAAGATGCTCAAGAACATCGCCAGGGTCCGTCGCGACGGTGAGGCGATCGAGATCGACTCCGAAGGGCTCGTGCCCGGTGACATCGTCCTGATGGAGGCCGGGAACCGCGTGCCAGCGGACGGTCGGCTCTTCGTGGCGGCGACGCTCGAGATCGAGGAGGGTGCACTCACCGGCGAGAGCGTCCCGGTCCTGAAGGACGTCGCCGCGATCGAGGCCACCGATGTCGGGATCGGCGACCGGCACTGCCTCGCGTTCATGAACACCTCGGTCACGAGGGGGCGGGGCGAGATGATCGTCACCACCACCGGGATGGGCACCGAGATCGGTCACATCGCCGACCTCCTCAACCAGACCGAGGCCGACAAGACCCCGTTGCAGAAGCAACTGGACAAGCTGACGGTGACCATCGCCTGCATTGCCGGCGTCGCATTCGTCGTCATGCTCCTGATCGGGATCAGCAACGACGATCCCTTCGACACCATCTTCACCGCCGGGATCGCACTGGCCATCGCCGCCATCCCGTGCGGGCTCCCGGCCGTGGTCACGACCATGTACTCGATGGGCACCCGGGCGCTCGCCGACCTCGGCGCGATCGTCAAGCGTCTTCCCTCGGTCGAGACGCTCGGATCGGTGTCCGCGGTCTGTTCGGACAAGACCGGCACCCTCACGCTCAACAAGATGACGGCCCGCGAGTTCGTCGTGCCCGGGCAGCACCGCTACAAGGTGACCGGTGAGGGGTACAGCACCACCGGCGAGTTCCTGAGCGACGGTGGCTCACCGGTGGATCTGGACGCCGTGCTGATGCCGATGGCGCTGTGCGCCGACGCCCGCCTCGACGAGGACGGCGAGTTGATCGGTGACCCGACGGAGGGCGCGCTGATCGTGCTGGCGGCCAAAGGCGGCCTGGACCTCGACGGCGTGCGCGCCCGCTACCCGCGGGTGGCCGAGGTGCCGTTCGACTCCGACTACAAGTTCATGGCGACCTTCCACGAGATGACCAGCGAGCGTGGACAGCCCGTCGTGCGATGCTTCGTCAAGGGCGCGCCGGACGTGCTGATCTCACGCGGGGGCTCCTACTGGCTGCCCGGTGGGGAGGTGCTGCCCGTCACCGACGAGAACCGCCACCTGGCGCTCGAGGAGAACGACCGGATCGCCGGGGCGGGGGAGCGGGTGATGGTGGTGGCCAGACGCGACTTCGATCCTGCGACCTTCGATCGCGAGCGGCGACCTCATCGAACTCGTGCAGGACCTCACCCTGCTCGCCATGGTCGGCATCGTCGACCCGCCCCGAGCGGAGGCGAAGGCGGCGATCGCCGAGTGTCACAGCGCCGGCATCCAGGTCCGGATGATCACCGGCGACCATGCGGTCACCGCCGCCGCGATCGGTCGTGAACTGGGCATCGAGGGCGACGCGTTGACCGGCGCGGAGTTCGCCGCGTTGAGCGACGCGGAGCTGGCCGCTCGCCTGCCGAACATCGCCGTGGTCGCTCGCGTCGCCCCGGAGGACAAGGTGCGTCTCGTCCGGTCGCTGCAGGAGCAGGGCAACATCGTGTCGATGACGGGCGACGGCGTCAACGATGCGCCGGCGTTGAAGAAGGCCGACATCGGTGTGGCCATGGGGATCACCGGGACGGAGGTCTCCAAGGAGGCCGCCATCATGATCCTCACCGACGACAACTTCGCGACGATCGTCAAGGCGGTGAAGTACGGCCGCGAGCTGTACGGGAACCTCTCGAAGTTCATCCGGTTCCAGATGACCGCACTGGTCGCGTTCATCACGAGCTTCCTCGGTGCGGCGATCTTCTCGATCGCCGGCGGCATCCCGTTCTCGCCGATCTCGGTGCTGTACATCAACTTCATCATCCAGGTGCCGATCGCGATGGCGCTCGGATTCGACAGACCGTTGCCCGACGTCATGAGCCACCCCCCTCGTCCCATGTCGGCTCCGGTCCTCAGCCGGGCCCAATGGGCACGGATCATCGTGATGGGGGCGCTCATCGCCGTCACCACACTGGCGTTCCTCGACTGGGCCGACCGGGAACTCGGCACGGCGACCGGCGCCACGATGGCGCTGGTGGTGTTCGGGCTGATGGAGATGGCGGTCGGTCTCGGCGCCCGCAGCGAGTTCGGCACCGTCTTCGACCGCGATGTGGTCGGCGGTCGTCGCCAGCTGATGCTGTTCGGCCTGTCGTTCCTGATGATCGTGCTCGCCTCCGAGCTCGGCGTGCTCCAGCGAGTGCTCGACACCACACCGCTCACCGGTGGGCAGTGGCTGGTGTGCCTCGCGGCCGCCGTCGGGCTCCTCGTCATCGACGAGTTGATCAAGCTGTACCTGCGCTCACAACAGGCGCACGGCGGCACGCTGACGTAGTCTGACCCGCCATGGTGGAGGTGGCGCACCCCGAGTCGAGGGAATCCGGGTTCGTGGCGGCCGTCAGCCCGGCACGTTCCGGGCGTCGGTGTCGTGCGTGGCTACGAGCGATCGTGGTTCCGGTTCGACCTCGTCGCCGGCGCCGTGCTCGCGGCGATCCTCGTCCCGCAGGGCATGGCCTACGCAGAACTCGCCGGCCTCCCGGCGGTCACCGGGCTGTACACCACGATTGCCTGCCTCCTCGGGTACGCGCTCATGGGGCCCTCGCGCATCCTGGTCCTCGGTCCGGACTCGTCGGTGTCGCCGCTGATCTTCGCCGCGATCGTCCCGCTCGTGGTGGTCACCGACGATCCGGCGCGGGCCATTGCGCTCGCCGGGATGATGGCCGTGATCGTCGGGCTGATCCTGATCGCGCTCGGGGCGGGCAAGCTCGGCTTCGTCGCCGACCTGCTCTCCAAGGAGGTGCAGGTCGGCTACATGAACGGCCTGGCGATCACCATCATCGTGGGCCAGCTGCCGAAACTGTGCGGGTTCTCCACCGACGCCGACGGCTTCGTCGACGAACTCCAGGCCTTCGTCGACGGGTTCGCCGGCCGCAACCCGACGGCCCTCTGGCTCGGGCTCGCGACCCTGGCCGTCCTGCTGGTGCTCCCCCGGGCGACGAAGACCATCCCGGCCGTCCTCGTCGCCGTCATCGGCGCCACGGTCGTCACCGGCCTGTTCGACCTCGACATCGCCACGGTGGGGGCGCTTCCGCAGGGCCTCCCACGCCCGGCGCTGCCGTGGACGGAGGTCGGCGATCTCGCTCCCATGCTCGTCGCCGCGATCGGCATCACCCTGGTGTCGCTGACCGACACGATCGCGACCTCGACGAGCTTCGCCGCCCGCCGAGGTGAGGAGGTCGACCCGAACCAGGAGATGATCGGCATCGGCACGGCCAACATCGCGGCCGGCTGCTTCCAGGGGTTCGCCGTGTCCACCAGCGGCTCTCGCACCGCCGTCGCCGACCAGACCGGCGCGAAGAGCCAGCTCACCGGCGTGATCGGTGCCGGGGTCGTGGCGCTGCTGCTGCTCATCTTCAACGGTCTGCTGGCGAACCTCCCTCAGACTGCGCTCGCCGCGGTGGTCATCGCGGCGGCGCTGTCGCTGGCCGACCTGCCGACGATCCGCCGGTACTACGACATCAGGCGGACGTCGTTCCTGCTCTCCCTGGCGGCGACGGCCGGCGTCGTCTTCTTCGGTGTGTTGCAGGGCATCCTCATCGCCGTCGCACTGTCCATCCTGCTCTTCTTCCGGCGCAGCTGGTGGCCGCACGGTGAAGTACTGGGCAAGAAGCCCGACGGCGACTGGCACGCCGTCGCCACGGCGCCGACGGCCGAACAGCCCGACGGCGTGCTGGTCTTCCGGTGGGAGGCGCCGTTGTTCTTCGCCAACGCGGGCATGTTCCGCCAGCAGGTTCGTCACCTGGTCCGTGAGCGTCAACCGAGATGGGTCGTGCTCCAGTGCGAGGCGATCACCGACATCGACGTCACGGCCGCGGCGATCCTCGAACAGCTCGACGGGGAACTGAATGCGCAGGGCGTCCACCTGGCGTTCGTCGAGCTGCGGACACGTCTGGAAGATCTCGTGTACCGCTACGGGTTGTTCGCGACACTCGACCGGGACCACTTCTACGACTCCATCGACGAGGCGCTCCGCGAGATCGACGTGATCGACGCGACACCGTCGCCTCCGACCGACGACGAGGAAGCAGGGACAGCATGAGCAGTCGGCAGGAACCCAAGGCGCGCACTCGGCGGATCGCCGCGTTGATCTCGTTGGTCGCGTTCGTCGCGAGCGTCGTGTTCGTTGCACTCAGCGCTTCTCGGAGCTTCCCCCGAGGGCTGATTGCCGCGGTGCTCCTCGTCCTCGCCTTCGTCGCGGTCTGGGAGGCATCGTTGCGGCGGGGTGCCGCTCGAACCATCCTGACGATCGTCGGCGTGCTGCTCGTGATCGGGTTCGTCGTGGCATTGATCGTCGGGGAGATCGTCGCCGAAGTGCTGATCCTTGCAGCTGCTGTTGGGCGTCGTTGCCATCACGTCGCGGTGGGCATTTCGCATTCATGTGCCGTTGCCGTTCGCGGAACCGCCGAAGCGACCGGTCGTCGTGTGGAACCCGAGATCGGGAGGCGGCAAGGCCGCGGCCGTCCACCTCGACGAACAGGCCCGCGCCCGCGGGATCGAGCCGATCGAGTTGCGCCCCGGTGACGACCTCGTCCAACTCGTCCGCGACGCCGTCGCCAACGGAGCCGATGCGCTGGCGGCGGCCGGGGGAGACGGTACGCAGGCGCTGGTCGCCACCATCGCTGCCGAACTCGATCTCCCGTTCGCGTGCATTCCGGCGGGTACCCGCAATCACTTCGCGCTCGATCTCGGTGTCGACCGTGACGACGTCGTCGGAGCGCTCGACGCCTTCGTGAACGGTGGTGAGCGGCGGGTCGATCTCGCCGAGGTCAACGGTCGCGTGTTCGTGAACAACGTGTCGCTCGGGCTGTACGCGGAAGCGGTGCAGCACGCCGGCTATCGCGATGCGAAGCTGCGAACGGTGCTGGACACGATGCCCGACTTCGGTGGCTCGACCGGAGGCCAGCACCCGTTGGTGTACTCGGCTCCAGACCGATGCGCAGGAGCATGTCGAGCCGATCGTGGTCATGGTGTCCAACAACTCCTACCGGTTGCGCAAGGTGGTCGGTTCGGGCACCCGTCCGCGGATCGACGACGGTCGCCTCGGCATCGCGGTGCTGGCGACGCCTGCCGGCCAGACACGACCGAGATTCATGCAGTGGGAGGCGCCGACGTTCGAGGTCGACTCCGATGGCCCGGTGCCTGCCGGGGTCGACGGTGAGGCGCTGGTGATGGATCCGCCGCTGCGGTTCACGATCCGACCCGGTGCGCTGCGTGTGCGGATCGCACCGCAGCACCCGGGAGCGTCGCCGTCAGCGGCGCATCCCGACGGACTCGTCGACGCGTTCGAGCGGTTGCTCCGAATCGTTCGTACCGGCGATCCGCTCGCCGGCCATGCCCGACGAGGCGATCAGGCCGCCAGCACCATCACCCAGTAGGTGACGCCGTTGGAGCCCTGCGCGGCGGCGACGCCGATGTTGACCATCGAGCCGTTGCGCATGTTGGCGGCATGTCCGGGGCTGTTGATCCACGAGTTCATGACGTCGGCCGGAGTCGGCTGACCCGCCGCCGCGTTCTCGGCCCAGGTCCTCCACCCGTAGCCCTGGGCGGAGATCCGGGCTCCGGCGTTGCTGCCGTCGGCACCGGTGTGGGTCAGCACCTGGCGCTGAGCGAGGTCGTTCGCATGGCTCTGTGCGGCACCGGTGAGGCGGGCATCGACGGTGACGGGACCGAGCCCGGCCTCGGCTCGATACTGATTCACGGACGGCGACGACGGAATCCTGCACGTCGGCCACCTGCACGATGGGCGGCGGAGGCGGGGTGGGGGAGCGCACTTCGGAGCCACTGCGGCGAAGCCGAACAGCCCGAGCGCGGCGGTCATGCCGAAGGCGCCCAGGTGATGCTGGAACCATCGCGGTCTGAGGAATGAGGGGGTCATGTGGCGTCCGATCGTACCCGCTGAGCTGGTTGAGTGACGAATCGTGCACTCAACGTGAGCGATCCGTCACCGAACCGTAACACATCCGGTCGGAGCTCGACGGTCGGACGTGCGACGGTCAGACGGCGTCGGGACGGCTGCGGCGACCTGCGACGATGACAACACGGCGGTGACGCAGTGTGCCTCCCGGTTCGTGATCCCGGCAACGTAGCTGACACTGCCTGTCAGCGGGGATGTCAGGGCGATGCGTCGTCGGGTTGCTCGATGGCATCGAGGAAGGCGTTGACGTCGGCCTCCTCGCCGCCGACGAGCCAGATCGTGAGCTCGCCGTCGGAGTCCTCGTCGTCTTCGTCGTCCTCCCAGGGCAGCACGCCGTCGACGAAGTAGCGGTCGACCGTGATGTCGTCGGATCCCTCCTCCACCGGCGCGATGACGGCGAGTTCGACCTCGGCGTCAGCGGGTTGGTCGCTCAGGATGTCGATCAGTTCGTGGACTCGCATGGCTCTCCCGGGCGGTGAGGGGTGGACGTGGCTGGGCGGTGGGTTCAGTATTCGTCGAGCCAGGTCGGTGCCCGCTCGAGCAGGTACAGACTGACATGTTTGCAGCGGTCGAGTGCGGCTTCGATGGCATCGTCCACGTTCATGTACACGTCGGCGAGGTCGATGGTCATCTTCGCCACGATGGACACGCTCCGCTCGGGCGCGTCGGTGACGCTCGGGAACGAGTCGATCGCCGACACCTCGACGGGCAGGTCGATGCCGCCGATCCCGGCCAGATCGGTGGCGAGCACGAGCAGGTCGGGTGGTTCGGGGAGCGGTGGGAGTGTCCAGGTGAAGATCAAGGGGAACGAGAACCCGGTCGGCGGTGGGTCGTCGACCTCGTCGAGCTTCATCACCTCGTCCTCGAAGCCGAGCATCGCCCGGGGGTCGACGTCGAGCGACAGGTGCAGGTCGATCGGCCCGGCGCACGCCTCCTCGGGGTGCAGGTCGACCTCCCACAGCTGTCGCAGCGAGTACGTCTCGACGAAGTGGCGTTCGTCGTGGACGTGGAACCCGTGGTCGATGGCCTGACTCTTCACATCGGCCACGAAACCTGCTACGTCGATCACTGCCATGCGTTTCGGACACTACCGTCCCTGACCGTGATCGTGCCGAATGACAACGACGTCCTGGAACTGTTCGCGTCGATCTGCGACCGCACGACCGAGGTGGTCGCGGGCACCACGGACTGGGGAGCATCGGGTCGCCGTCCCGGCCAGTACCGGGTGGACCTCGACGTGGACGACGTGTGCGTCGCTCCGTTGCTCGGCGCCGGGTTCTCGGTGCTGTCCGAGGAGAGCGGGATCCAGCACCCGCCGTCTGGTCCGTCCGACGCTGGGCATCGTGGTCGTCGACCCGCTCGACGGCTCGACGAACGCCAGTCTCGGCCTGCCGTGGTTCGCCACGTCGCTGTGCCTCGTCGTCGCCGCCGAGCCCACCGTGTCGATGGTCGCCAACCTCGTGACCGGGGCGCGGTACAGCGCCGTGCGAGGTGGCGGCGCCCGATTGAACGGCGAGCATCTCGAGGGTCGCGCCGGGGAGACCCTTGGACGACTCGGTCGTGGCGATCAGCGGGCTGCCGACCCACCACTACGGGTGGCGTCAGTTCCGGGCCATGGGGGCGTCGGCGCTCGACATCAGCGCGGTGGCCAGTGGATCCTTCGACGGGTTCGTCGACATGAGCCCCGACGCCCACGGCGTGTGGGACTACATCGGGGCGATGCTCGTCGTGCAGGAGGCCGGGGGAGTGGTCGTCGATGCATTCGGACGCGACCTGGTCGTCATCGATCACGAGGCCCGGCGCACACCGGTCGCAGCGACGAACCCCTCGCTGCTCGACGACCTGCTCGACCAGCGCCGTTGACGGCGGCGTGCGTTACTCACGGTGTCTGACACCACGAGTAACAGTCAGTCGTAGGGCTGGGTGCCGTCGACGATGAGCTCGGCGCAGCTGATGGGGTCGTCGCGCCGGACGTAGGCCAGCTCGTTCGGCATCCAGACGTTGACCCACGTGTCGCGTGATCCCTCGCCGTCGCGGGCGACCCCGCGGGCGAGTCGTACCTCGTAGGGAGCGTCGATCCAGATGCGCACGGCGAGATCGTCACGGAACATCTGGTGCAGCGCACAGACCCCTTCGATGATCACCACCCCTGTCGGGACGACGCTGCGGCCGGGTCGGAGTTGCTTGGTGGCCCAGTCCCATTCGTCGTAGCGGGCGACCTGACCGCCGAGCAGCACGTCGACGACGTCGGTTCGAAGCCGATCGAGGTCGAACTGCGTCCCGTTCCAGAAGGCGTCCGTCGCGACGATCTGGGTGTCGGCGATCTCCTCGGCGATACGCCTCGCCAGCGTCGACTTCCCGGACGCCCCGTGCCCCCCGATCCCGACGAACACGAGCGACGCCTGGCTCCGGGCGGAGCTGATGCGTTCGACGATGTCGGCCAGGGGCGTCACGCCGCCCAGTGTGGCCGACGCCGAGTGATCTTCGTCAGCTCGCGGTCCGTTGCAGTGCGGCGACCCGTGCGCGAGCGAGGTGGGTGAGGTGTGTGATGTAGGCGGGGTCGTCGTCGCGTTCGGGCGCCGTGGTCGCGCCGGGTGGAGCGAGGGCTTGGGGGTGTTGTTGTCGTTGGCCGACGGGGTGGATCCACGTGCCGTCGGGTCGTCGGGTGTGGGGTCGGCCGTCGGGGTCGCGGTAGACGTGGAGTCGGGTGCGTTGTTTGTGCCGGTTGTGGAGGTTGCACTGCAGGCCGGCGTTGTCGAGGTCGGTGGCGCCCGTGGTCGCGGACCCATTCGTCGAGGTGGTCGATCTCGCACTGTGAGGCCGGGCACGGTGCAGCCGGGGTGGTCGCAGTGGTGGCCGAGGAGGCGGGCGACCTCTCGGGCGACGCCGGTGAAGAGGCGTCGTTTGCGGCCGACGTCGACGGGGACGCCGGCGGTGGTGATGACGACGCGGCGGATGTGGCCGTGCAGTGCGGCGCGTGCGGCGTCGGCCGGGAGGAGCACGGTGCCGTCGATCGTCTCACAGCGTCGCTGTGACCAGTCGGTGGGCGGCAGATCGGTGGGGGTGGGGATGAGGCCGTCGTGTGGCGAGTTGTTGTTCGAAGGTGGTCTGGTCGCAGATCAGGTTGAGGACCAGGTCGAGCGGCCGGGCCGTCGTCGAGCCGTCGGCGACAGCGTTGGCGGCGGTGCGGAAGATCGTGACCAGGGCGTCGAAGCGGCGTTGGGCGTCGGTGCGTGCCAGCAGGGCGGTGGGGGCGTTGGCGCCGTGCTGTTCGAGTCGTTCGGCTGAGTCGGCGGCGAACTCGGCATCGACGAAGTGTTGGAAGATCGTCTGCAGTTCGGCGGCGAGCAGCGCGGTGCCACCGGAGGCGGACAGCGTGGACGGTCCCGTCGAGTTCGATGACGGTGGCGGTGCGGCGTTCGTGGTCGAGTTCGCGTTGGCGGTGGGCGCCGTCGAGGTCGGCGAACATCACCCAGCGATCCAGGCAGCGTTTGGCGTCGTCGTGGGGGAGTTGCTCGGCTTGTTCCAGCAACACGTCGATCGAGTCCGCGAGGAGCGGTCCGCAGCGAGGATTGGCGGCCACGGTCGCCAGCTGTTCGGCCTGGGCGATCCCGATGTGGCCGGCGGCGAGCGTGTCGATCACCACCGGCAGGTCGTCGACCAGGGCCGCCAACTGCAGGCGGGGTCGGATCTGGCGGTTGGCGAGGTTGGCGTTGGCTCGCAACCAGCCGGCCATCGAGCGGTGACCGTCGTCGAGGAACAACTGCCGCCGTTTCGGCTTCCGCGACCACGACGGCGAGTTCGGCTTCGACGCGACGGGCCTCGAGTTCCAGCTGTCGGAAGCGTTCGGTCACGGTCGCATCGTCGAGCCCGGCGAGTTCGTTCCGGAGGTTGTCGACACTGGTGGCGACCATGAACTGACACTACCGTACGTGTGCGCGAAAGTCAACCGAAAAACAACAAATGATCGGATGGAGTGGCACGGCGTCGCGAGGGCGTGTTGGCGAGTCGAGCCGAGCTGGTCAGACGCGCGCATGCGGTTGTTCGCGGGTTGTGCTCGAGCTCGGCGAGGCCGAGGTGCTCCATCAGGGGCGGCACGTACATGCCGAATCGCCCCCGAGCCCTTCTTCAAGCCGTACCAGCCGCCGATCGGATTGTCGGTCGAGCGAGCCCAGCTTCGACGGTCCCGTCCTTGGCCGGCTTCTGTTCGTCAGCCGATCCGAGCTCCATCCAGTCGCCGTGGGCCTGAGCATCGCCCGTGCAGGTCGTCGAGGCATGCGAGCGTCGTAGACGCAGCACGGATCACGACCACGATGCATGCGAGGATCGTGGCCATGTGGAGCACGCTCGCGCCGTTGATCATCGGGAGCGCGGTGGTTCCGGTGCAGATCGTCGTGACGATCCTGCTGCTGCAGTCCACCGCCGGTAGAGGTGCGGCGATCGCCTTCGCGTCGGGGATGACGGCCGTTCGGCTCGCACAGGGGGTCGTCTTCGGGTTGATCCTGTCGTCCAGCGATGTCGAGGCGACGTCGCAGGGGAGTTCCGCCATCGCTTCGACACTGCTGGTCGTCGTGGCGGTGCTGTTCCTCGTGATGGCACTGCGGAAACTCCTCTCCGACGACGACCCCGACGCGGCGCCACCCAAGTGGATGCAGGCGACTGCATCGATGACGCCCGGGAAGGCATTCCTGTTCGGTGCCGGTCTGCTGGCGATCAGCGCCAAGTTCTGGGTGTTCACCCTGAGTGCGATCGCGGCGATCGGTGAGGCCGACCTCGGTCGCCCTGCGTCGATCGGCACGTTCCTCGTGTTCACCGTGCTCGCCGTCGGCGTTCAACTGGTGCTCATCGGCGTCACCGTGGTCGCCCCGGCTCGGTCCGATGCGCTCCTCGAACGGGCATCGAACTGGCTGAGCCGACACAACCGCGTGATGATGATCGTGATCGGCCTGGTGTTCGGCGTCTGGTTCCTCGTCAAGGGGCTGGACGGCCTGGGCGTGTGGTGACGACCGCCGAGTGGCGACGTCGTAGCATCGGCCCGTGGGATCGCTCGCCGAGTTGTCGACCGAGCGAGGTCATCGCCCGGGTTCTCGAGGGCGATCGCCCAGGGCTGGCCGAGGTCGCCGAACAGCTGCGGGCTGCCAACGCCGCGGCGTGGGCGGCCACCTCGCCCGCGGTTGCTCGAACTGTGCCGGGTGCGCATCGCCATCCTGCTGGGATGCGCCGCGGAAGCCGACGCACGAACTCCCGGCAGCGGGGTGGCCGACGATGACCTCGCTGCGATCCGATCATGGCCGACCGATTCCCGCTTCGATGCCCTCGACCGGGCGTGCCTCGGCTTCACCGAGCACTACGTGATCGACGTCGCCTCGATCGACGACGACACGGTGGCGGCGGTGCGCGAGCACCTCGGCGACGAGGGCTTGGTGAACTTCGTGAACGCCCTCCTGGTGGTCGAGCAGCGCATCCGGCTGCGCCTCGCCTGGGACCGGCTGTTGGGAGGCGCCTGACATGGAACGATCCGCTCGAATCGCTCCCGGGACCTCCTCCGATCGGGACCTGCGCAGGGCGCTCGGTGGCTTCGCCGCCGCCACGGTGCGCCTGCCGTCCGTCGACCCGGTGACGACCGAGATCGTGCGTCTGCGCTGTGCCCATCACCACGACTGCGGGACTTGACTGTCTCTCCGCCTGGCAGTTGCCATGGACGCAGGACTCGACGAGGAGACGATCGACGGCGTGTTCACCGACTCGACCGACGGGGTTCTCGGACCGCCATCGTGCGGCGCTGGCGTTGGCCGACGCGCTGATGACCCAGCCGTCGTCGCTCAGTGACGCGACGGTCGACGAGCTGCATCGCCACTTCACCGAGGAGCAGATCATCGAACTGACACTCGACGTCATGAAGTGGAACGCGCAGAAGGTGGCGGTGGCACTCGGGACCGACAGCTGGATCAGGCCGGGCGAGTTGAGCGATCTGCGCTTCGACGAGCAGGGGAACTGGGTCCGTCCGCAGCTCGACTGACCGCTCGGCGCCTCATCGGGAGATGCGGTCGGCGCAGTCCTCGATCACGTGAGCTGCTGCGATCGCGTCCTCGACGGTCGTCTTCCACGACGACACGCTGATCCGCATCGCCGTCGCGCCGTTCCACTGGGTCGCGCCGCACCAGATCCGGCCGTCGCGTTGGATCTCGGCGATCAGACGCTCGGTCGTCGGCGGATCGTCGAGCAGCACCAGCACCTGGTTGAGGACGACGTCGTTGAGGATGGTGAACCCGGCATCGCGCAGGTGGTCACCGATCGCGGTGGCGGCCTCGCACGCCTGCTGCACCATCCGTTCGACACCCGAACGGCCGAGGGTGCGCAGCACTGCCCACACCTCGACCTGGCGAGCACGCTGCGAGGACTGCGGGGTGTGATGCATCGCCTCGAACCCGACGTCCGGCGGGAGATACCCGGCGACGGCGGCGAACGTCCGGCGGAGCGCACCCTGCCGGCGGACGATGGCGATGCCGCAGTCGTAGGTGACGTTCAGCCACTTGTGTCCGTCGGTCGCCCACGAGTCCGCCCGATCCAGTCCGGCGACGAGGTGGGCCCGCGTCGGGTCGGCGAGCGCCCAGAGCCCGAACGCACCGTCGACGTGCAACCATCCGTTGCGCTCGGCCACCCAGTCGGCGATCTCGTCGAACGGGTCGAACGCGCCGGTGTTCACCTCGCCGGCCTGTGCGCACACGAGCACGGGTACCCCGCTCGGGAGATCGGTCGGGAGGAGGTCCGCCCGCAGCCGCCCCTGGTCGTCGCTCGGCACGACGGTGACCCGCTCGCGGCCGAGACCGATCAGACCGAGCGACTTGCGCAGCGTGCTGTGGGCCTTCTCGCCGATGACGACCTGGATCTCCGGAGCGCCGAACAAGCCGTCGCGTTGGACGTCCCAACCGTGCTCGGCGAGCAGCGCATCGCGGGCCGCGGCGAGGCAGCTCGCGTTGGCAACGGTCGCGCCGGTGACGAACCCGACGTCGCTCTCGGGCGGGAGGCGGAGCACGTCGAGCACCCATCGGCGAGCGACGTCGTGGATCGCCGCGGAGACGGGCGACATCACGGGCAGGGCGGCGTTCTGGTCCCACGCGTTCACCAGGAACGACGCGCCGAGCGCGACGGGATAGGTCGCGCCGTTCACGAAACCGAAGTAGTTCTGGCCGGTCGTGCCCATCGTCGCCGGCCCGCCGACGCGCTGCAGCAGGTCGATCGTCGAGGCCGGATCGGTCGGACCGTCGGGCAGTTGCTCGTCGAACTCGGCGAGTGCGGCCGCGTGCATCCGCCGTCGGCGTGGGATGCCGGTCGTCGATGCCTGCCGCGTACGCAATGGCGTGGTCGGCAGCGGCGCGAATCAGGTCGAGGTCGGCGGACATCGCCCCAGTCTGCACCCAACCCCTATCCGAAAAATGCGTCGATTGTTGCGCTCAGCGCGACAGCCCGCGGCATTTTTCGGGTCTAGGGGGTGAGGTGGAGGAGGTGGACGGCGTCGGGGTCGAGTGCGACGTAGAGACCGTCGGTCATCATCTGGTTGCCGTCGCGCTCGAACACGGCACCGGAGAGGAGGTCGACGAGTTCGCACTGGCCGGCGAGGTCGGTCCAGGGAAGGCGGACCATGCCGTCGGCACGGGTGTCGGAGAGGTTGACGACGACGAGGTGCCGCTGGCCGGGTTGGTCCCAGGTCCACGCCAGTCAGCCGGTCGGCGCTCTGGTTGTCGGGCCAACCCTCGACCGCCGCGAGCTGCCAGGTGCCCCGTCGTAGGCCGCCGGACACGGCGTCGAGGAGCCGATCGACGAACGCCCGCAGCTCGCCGTCGGTCGGCTCGATCGCCCGCCGACCGAGCGTGACCGGGGTGCGGAGCTGTCGGCCCTCGGCCTCGCCTTCGTGGAGCAGCGCCACGCCGGGCAGCGTCAGCACGCTCGTGAGGGCGGCCTGGTGGGCCGGGCGATCGAACAGCGACGCCGCCCGCGGTTCGTCGTGGTTCTCGACGAAGCGCAGCATGTGGCGCTGGTAGTCGGCGTCGGCGCCGAGATGGGCCCGGATCGACGACGCCGGTTCGTGGTGCACCATGCGGTCGTAGAGCCGCTTGTCGTAGCAGGCGTCGAAGCCCTGCTCGACCAGCACCGGCTCCAGATCCCAGTACGCCTCGGCCCAGAACACGAAGTCGGGATGGGTCGCCCGCACCGACTCGATCAGCGGGGGCCAGTAGCCCCGATCGTCCGTCGGGACCGGCGGTCCGTTCACCCCAGGTGCGGGCGAACACGTCGTCGAGCATCAGCATCGCCATGTCGCACCGCACGCCGTCGCAGCGATCGGCGATGCTCGACACCACCTCGGTGACGGCGCTGCGCACGTCGGCTCGCGATGCGTCGAGCTGGACGACCTCGGGCCAGGCCGGGAAGTACGGATCGCGCCCGCAGGCGAGGACGTTGCCGGCGACGTCGATGAACGAGGCGGGGTCGCGGGCGAGATCGTCGGCGGTGCCCTGCACGAAGTACTCCGGATGGGAGCGGGTCCACGCGTGGTCGGGGGCGACGTGGTTGGGCACGAAGTCGAGGACGAGGCGCACGCCACGTTCGGCGAGCCGGGCGCGAGCGACGGCGAGGCCGTCGTCGCCGCCGAGGTGGGGGTCGACGGTGTAGTCGCGGACGCAGTAGGCGGACCCGACGACGTCGGCGTCGACGAGGCCGGGGAGTGCCCGCTCGGCGTCGCCGCGCATCGCCGGGTTGGTCGCGGCGATGCGGGCACCTTCGGGGCTGCGCTGCCACACGCCCATCAACCACACGGCGTCGATGCCGGGACGGGCGACGTCGTCCCACACGGAATCGGGCACGTCGGCCAAGGTGACCGGCCGGCCGGCGAAGGCGGCGAGGTCGGCCAGCCACACCCACGTGAAGATCTCGTGGACGACGGGGTTCACCGGCCAGGGCCCGGACGTTCGCGCCGACAGCGGCAGACTCACGATGTCACGCCACGTGTCCGGCGGGCAGTGGTGGCATCGGCGATCTTGTGGTCGGCCAGTCGCCGGAAGGGCCGGGCGAGTGGACGGCCGCCGATGCGCAAGGTCGACTCCGCGTCGAGCTCGCCGAACAGCTGGATGAGGCGGGCGACCACGCCGGTCCAGCCGGTCTGGTGCGACGCGCCGAGACCGGCGCCGTTGTCGCCGTGGAAGTACTCGTAGAACAGCACGAGGTCGCGCCAGTGCTCGTCCGTCTGGAACTTCTCGGTGCCGCCGTACACCGGCCGGCGCCCGTCGTTCGTCGGTGAGGAACGTGCTGATGAGGCGGTCGGAGATCTCCTTGGCGACCTCGAACAGCGTCATCTGGTTGCCGGACCCGGTGGGGCACTCGATCGTGAAGTCGTCGCCGTAGTACTGGTAGTGCTGCAGCAGCGCCCGCACGATGAGCACGTTGACCGGGAACCACACCGGCCCCCGCCAGTTCGAGTTGCCGCCGAACATCCCCGTCGTCGACTCGGCCGGTTCGTACTGCACCCGGTACGCGGTGCCGTCGACGTCGAACTCGTAGGGGTGCTCGAGGTGCCACTTGGACAGCGAGCGGATGCCGTGGGGGCCGAGGAAGCGCTCCTCGTCGAGCATGCGCGTGAGGATGCGCCGCAGCTTGTCCTCGTTGACGAGCGACAGGATGTGGCGTCCGTGCTTGCCCGGCTTGAGCGGGTCGGCGATGCGGGCGATGAGATCGCCGTTGCGGCGGAAGTGGTCCTCGACGGCGGGGCGCAGCGACGGGAACTTGCCGAGGACGTCCGGCTCGAACACGGTCGTCGCGCACAGCGGGAGCAGGCCGACGAGCGAGCGGACCTCCAGGCGCTGGCCGGTGCCGTCGGGGAGGCGGAGGACGTCGTAGAAGAAGCCGTCCTCCTCGTCCCACATCTCGTCGGGGTGGTCGCCGACCGGATCCATCGCAGCGGCGATCCAGAAGAACCGCTCGAGGAACTTCACGATGAAGTCCTCGTAGGTCGGGTCGCGCTCGGCGAGGGCGAGCGCCAACTCCAGCATGTTCTGGCTGTACAGCGCCATCCACGCCGTGCCGTCGGCCTGCTCGAGGCTGCCGCCGGTGGGCAGGGACGCGCTGCGGTCGAACACGCCGATGTTGTCGAGGCCGAGGAAGCCACCCTCGAACACGCTGCGACCGGTCGGGTCCTTGCGGTTGACCCACCACGTGAAGTTCAGCAGCAGCTTGTGGAACGACTCGCGCAGGAACGTCAGGTCGATGTCGTCGTCGCCGCTCGTCTCCTCGTCGAGGTGATGGATGAGGATCGTGGCGAAGGCGTGCACCGGCGGGTTGACGTCGCTGAAGTTCCACTCGTACGCGGGGATCTGCCCGTTCGGGTGGAGGTACGCCGGCGACAGCATGAGGTCGAGTTGGCCCTTGGCGAAGTCGGGGTCGACCATCATCAGCGGGATCGTGTGGAACGCGAGGTCCCACGCCGCGTACCACGGGTACTCCCACTTGTCGGGCATCGAGATGACGTCGTCGTTCTGCATGTGGAACCACGCCTCGTTGCGGGTGCCGCGGTGAGCGGGGGAGCGCAACGGGTGCGACTTGCGTTCGCGTAGCCAGGTGTCGACGTCGAAGTTGTAGGTCTGCTTCGACCACAGCATCCCGGCGAGCGCCTGGCGCATCACGGATCGCTCGTCGTCGCTGAGCGCAGCCGGGGCTGATCGAGTCGTAGAACTCGTCGGCGTCGGCTCGGCGGGCCTCGACGACGGCGTCGAAGTCGGCGAACGGCGCGGCGAGCGCCTCGATCGGCGCGTCGGTGAGCCGGACCCGCACCACGGCGGATCCGCCGGCGGGGACCATCACTCGTGTGTGGGCGGCGACCTTGGTGCCCGTTCCGGCGGGTTCGTCGTTCCCGCTGCGCCGTTCACCACGTGGTCGTTGATGCCGTCCTTCACGAACGGCGTGACGTTGGTGTCGCTGCCGAAGCGGACGTGGTTGGTCTCGTTCTCGCAGAACAGCAGCTCGGCGCCGGGCTCGGCGTGGAGGTGGTAGCGGCCGAGTTCGTCGTGGTCGGCCTGGACCACCGGATGGTCCGCCGTCACCGTCGACAGCTGCGGCCGGGCGCGTCGCGTCGTCGTCGTCGGTCGCGTCCGACCAGGTGTTGCGGAACCAGAGGGTGGGCAGCACGTGGAGCGGGGCGTCGACGTCACCGCGGTTGTGCACGGTGATGCGGCACAGGATGTCGTTCGGGCCGTCCTTCGCGTACTCGACCTCGACGTCGAAGTAGCGGTTGTCGTCGAAGATCCCGGTGTCGATCAGTTCGTACTCCGGCTTCGAGCCGGCTGCGGGATCGGTTCGTGGCGACCAGGTCGTCGTACGGGTAGGCCTGGTGCGGGTACTTGTAGAGCCACCGCTGGTAGGAGTGCGTCGGGAGGTTGTCGAGGTAGAAGTAGTACTCCTTGACGTCCTCGCCGTGGTTGCCCTCGGTGTTCGTGAGCCCGAAGAGCCGCTCCTTGAGGATCGGGTCGTGCTCGTTCCAGAGCGCGATCGCGAAGCACAGTCGCTGATGGGTGTCGGAGATGCCGGCGAGGCCGTCCTCGCCCCACCGGTAGGCGCGCGAACGCGACTCGTCGTGGGTGAAGTAGGACCAGGCGTCGCCGTTGTCGCTGTAGTCCTCGCGCACCGTGCCCCACTGGCGTTCGCTGAGGTACGGGCCCCATCGGCGCCACCGTGCTCCGGTGCGGGATTCGCGCAGTCGACGTTCCTCGGCGCCTAGTTCCATCGTGATCTGGTCTCCTTGGGGGTCGAGCCGATGGTACCCCTGCGCGGATCGTCACGTTCCACGGGCATCGGTGTCGGATCGGCTGAGTAGTGTTCGGCCATGTCGACGTTCATCACCCGCCTCGATTCCACGGGGACCGGCCCTCGCCTCGCCGTGAAACTGACGATGCAGGTGGCCGCCTTCACGCCGCTCGCCAACGTGACCGGTCTCCCGCTCCCGCCATGCCCGATCCGATCGCCGGTGAAAGGATGCAGCCGGCGCCGCGCACCGCGACAGTTTTCCTGTTGATCGGGCGTTGCCGACGGCGTACGGTCATTCCGAGGTCCGGTTCCATGAGCCGGGTTGTTCCCACAGTCACACAGGGGGTGCGTGGTGGATTCGAGAACCGGTTCCCGGACGATTCGCCTGGCGATCGTGGCCGCCCTGCTGGCTTCGACCGCCTCGATCATCGGCGGCCCCGCCGGTGTTTCGACGGGCACCGCCGGGGCGACCGAGGGGAGCTCGCACGACGACCATGGCGCGCCGGTCCTGTTCTTCGTCGCCGACGGTCTGCGACAGGATCTCGTCGAGCAGTACTCCGTGAGCTCGAAGAAGAACCGGAGCACGATGCCGGCGATGGCCGAGCTGTTGAGGAAGGGCAGCTCGGCGTCGGGCGGTGGACTGCTGACCCAGGCCCCACCGAACACCGGCGCCGGCTGGTACAGCCTGGCAACCGGAGCGTGGCCGGCCGTCACGGGCTCGACCAACAACACGTTCCACAAGAACGGAGCGGCCTTCAGTTCTCGAACAGCTGCGTTCGATCCCGGCGTGCTCCAGGCGGAATCCATCGCTCAGTCCGCAGAGCGCGGTGGCAAGAAAGTCGTCCAGTTCGAGTTCGCCGGTGGCCGAGGAGCGACCACCAGTGGGCCCACCGTCGACTTCCGCAACTTCTTCTCGGGCCGCGGCGTGGCGACCAACTATGTCAGCCCGACCGATGACGCTGCCTTCGTTGCTTCGTTCGGGCTGCAATTCGACCACCCGGCCGGGTTTGCGGGTCAGCCGCCGTTCGCCGGCGCTGCGCCCACCGATGTGACGGGGTGGTCGAACGTCCCGGTCAGCTACAGCCCGGCGAAGGAGATGCGGCTGCGGGTGCTGGACTTCGGCACCGACAAGTACGGTCTCAACGCCTACATCTTCGACACCAGCAACGACCGGAGAGTCAACTACGACCGCGTGCTCTTCTCTCCGACGAAGGACGGTGCTCAGGGCGTGGGCACCCTGGCGAGGGGTCAGTGGGCCGACGTGAAGGTGAAGATCGTCGACGGTGCCCTCGCCGGCAAGACCGCCGGGTTCCTCGTCAAGGTGGAGGAGCTGACGGGGGACCTCTCGAAGGTCCGCCTGTTCCACACCTCGGTTGCTCGCGCGATCGCGACCTGGCCCAGTTGGAGTGAGCCGGGCTTCACGGGTGACTTCGAGGAATACGTGGCGCAGAAGTTCCCATCGTCGACGGCGGCGGACTTCGCGATCCTCGAGGCGGGCGTCACGAGCGAGGAGACATACGTCCAACAGGGCTTCTACTGGGAGACGTTCGCGACGCCGCTGCTGAAGTACATCGTGACGAAGTATCGGCCCGACCTCGCGCTCGTCGGCTACCCGACGACCGACGAGTTCCAGCATCAGTTCCTCGGCCTGATCAGCCCGAAGCTGCCGGGTGGCGCGCCGAACCCGGCGTACGACGACGTCCAGGTGAACGGAACACCCGATGGCCGCGTCGCCCAGCGCACGGCGTTCGTGCGTGGCGCGTACGAAGGGGCCGACCGGTTCCTGTCCCTCGCGCAGAAACTGCTCGATGATCCCACCACGTTCGTTTCGTCCGATCACGGTTTCGCACCCCAGTTCGCCGCGATCGATGCCAGCAAGGTGCTGGTCGATCTCGGGCTGCTGTCCAAGCCGCAGACGTCGAACTGCCGACCTGCCACGGGTGAGACCATCGGCAAGGCCAAGGCCTGCTGGGCCGGCGGAACCGTGCAGATCTACCTCAACCTCGCCGGCCGCGACCCGGCCGGCGATGGGCTGCAACAGGTGCCGGCCGCGCGAGGAGACGGCGACCGTGGCCCAGGTGAAGGCTGCATTCCTGGCTCTCGCCGATCCGAACGACTGGACCGGCGACGGCCAGCCGGAGGCGTGGAAGGTGATCGACCGGGCGTTCACCAAAGCGGAGGCACGCTACATCCCCAACGGGGCAGGGTCGACGGCCGACATGGCGCACCCGACCCGCACGGGTGACCTTGTCGTGTTCTCCTATCCGCCGTACCAGTTCGATGCTGCGACCCCCGGCACGCTCGTCGCCCGATCCGCGTTCTTCGGGCAGCACGGCTACGTGCCCGACGTACAGGACCTCGCCGCGAACGTCAACATGCGAGCAACGTTCATTGCCGGTGGTCCCGGCATCGTGAAGAGCCGCGTCGACGGTGTTCGCACGATCGATCTGGCGCCGACGATCGCGTACCTCCTCGGCGTGCCCGAGCCGCAGCACAGCCAGGGCGTGGTGCGTCTCGACCTGCTGAAGGGCAGCCGGTCGCGCACGCTCGTACCGTTGATCGGCCTGACCGACTTCCACGGCCAGCTCGAGCAGACGACGATGACGATGGATGGTCTGAACGTGGGTGTCGGCGGCGCCTCACAGCTTGCGACGATGTTCGACCAGGACGCGGCCGCCTTCCCGCGCGGCTCGTACCTGTTCGCGTCCGGTGACAACGTCGGGGCATCCCCGGCGAACTCCGGGTTGCTCGAGGACAGGCCGGCCATCGACGTGGAGAACGCGTGGGGTCTCGACGCCACGTCATACGGCAACCACGAGTTCGATTACGGCATCGCCCGTCTGCAGGCACACCAGGCTCGTGCCAACTTCCCCTTCCTGGGCGCGAACATCGTCGACGAGGTCACCGGGGAGAACCCGTCATGGGTGCAAGGCACCGAGGTGTTCCAGTACGGCAAGGTGAGCGTGGGCGTGATCGGCATCGAGCTGAAGGAAACCCCCGAGCTCGTCAGCGCCGGCGCCACGGCCGGGCTGCAGTTCCTCGACGAAACGGAGACGATCAAGCGCGAGTCGGAGAAGTTGCGCACGGCAGGGCGTCAAGGTGCAGGTCGTGCTGATCCATCAGGGCACCGCCACCGGCAGCAACGCCGTCGACGGCGTGGCGCCGGTGCCGTGGGACGGCCCGATCATGACGATCGCCCAGGGCATCCAGGACACGACCGTCGATGTGGTTCTCGCCGGTCATACGCACCGGGTATCGAATCTCATGGTCGGTGACATCCTCGTGGCCGAGGGCCTGAACGCGGGGGCCAGCTACTCGGTGGTCCAGATGGTCGTCCATGGACAAGACGTCGAATGGGCCGGTGCCGCGACGCGTGTCGCCAAGAACATCGGGGTACCCAAGCGTGCCGACGTGCAGGCGATCGTCGACGACGCCAACGCTCAGACCGCCGTGCTGCGCAACCGGGTGATCGGAACTCAACAGTTCGACATCAAGCGAGCGCCGACCCGCCTGTTCGAGTCGGCGATGGGGAACATGGTGGCCGATGCAATGCGCCTCAAGTATCCGGGCGTCGACGCCGCCATCACCAACTCGGGTGGCCTCCGTGCCGACCTCAACTGCGCCCCGCCGAGTGCCGGTGAGCAACCGTGCGAGACCACTTGGGGCGAGGTGTTCTCGGTCCTGCCGTTCGGCAACCGGACTGTGATCGAGACGCTCACGGGCGCACAGCTGGAGCAGGCGTTCCTCAACGGTTTCTCACCGACGTGCAACTCGGCCATCGCCACCGGCCGCTTCCCGCAGATCTCCGGCCTGAAGGTGACGTACGCGTGCACCGGTACCACTCCTGTCGTGACCGGCATCTGGAAGACTCCGCAGGGCATCAGCGGCCCGGCCATTCCGGTGGGGCCGGCCGACACCGTACGTTTCGTGACCAACGACTTCATGTACACCGGCGGTGACGGCTACACCGTCTTCTCTCAAGGTACGAACGTGCAGCAGCCGGGAGACGACTTGCTGCAGGTGACTGTCGACTACATCACCGCCAACGCACCTGTTGGCCCGGTTGTGGAAGGTCGCATCGTCGGGCCGTGACGCTTCGGTGGTCGCCAGCGCCTGGCCGCTCACGATGAGGCGGTCACGTTGCCGGTGCCGGACGATGGGTAAGCTTCCGGCCAGGAAACCGGCTCGAGCTGGGCTCTTACGGGCGCATAGCTCAGTTGGCTAGAGCGCTTCCCTTACAAGGAAGATGTCGGGGGTTCGAGTCCCTCTGCGCCCACCGACTGGCAGGGATTTTGTGGACAAGCGGGTCCCTCGTTCGGCGTTTGACTGCTTATTGACTGCTTATGGGCAACCGGTGCCACTTCGAGTCTGTTGCGGCGCAGACGGGCCGAGGTGCACGTTGCCGCTGGCAATTAACCCAGGTGGGCGCAACCGGACCCTCGCTGGCTGCATCCAGCCTCCACACGCTTGTCACGTGCCAGCATCGACAGTTACTGCCGTAACTCGGCCATTGCCACTCTCATAAACGCTTCGACCATTGGACTCGTAACAAGACGATGAAGCTTGTGGGCCCCGGTACAGACCTGTTCCTGAACTTGCGATGGGCGGCGTAATGGTCTGGAATGTAGACGTAGCTGGCTGGGTAGCTGGCTGGATTCCGATACCACGGAGAGGCCGAAGCGATGCTAGCCGTCGAATCGTCGCTCGGCCTGCAGCTCGGAACGGTGACTTGTCTGATCGCTGGCTTCCTGCTGCTGCTCGCCGGAATAGGGGACGTCATCCTGCGCTCACGGGGGTTAGGCAGCTCCCACAGAGATGAATTCGACGAGATCAGCTATCGAGAACCCGGCCGAAGGCGGACTCGTCGTGCTTGCCTGGCTTCTGCGTCCCGGGTTGATCCTACTGGCCGTGGGGCTGACCCTGCCGTCATTGGCCTTCTCCTCCAAGCCGTGAGCCGATGACTGATCACACTAAGGTCCGCGAACCCGCCGCCGTCACGATTCACCCGATGTCTTCTCTCTCACCTGGCGAACCCGGGTCAACTTCGCACCTAACGGAGCGCAATAGCCGCACTCGCAATCAACCTCGCGCCACACTGCGGCCCAAGCGTTGCGCCGCACTTTCACAGACATCACCACCCAAGCCGAGTGCTCGGGAATAGCGCTTCGAGCCGGCATTCTCTCTGGCCGCTTGGGGCGGATCGGTCGCTACTCGATCGCGGCATCGTCCCAGTGGTCGAGGATCGCATTGACCGTTTCCTCGATGGTGAGATCGGAGGAATCAATCCACAGACCGATGCGAGGTGTCTCGGCAACCCACTCATCGAAACGGATGATCGCGTCGAGCAGGGAACCACCAGGCGGCACCCACGGTTCGTACGCGTTGGTTCCTCGATCACGCTCGCGCCGTTCAATCACTTCGGGACGGGGCCGAAGCACGACAAGCGACCGCGCGCATCGTAGAGACCGCAGGTGCTGCTCGACGGCCGGGCCATACATGTTCTCGGCGTGAACGGCGACGTAGCCCTCGCTCACGAACGACTCGCACAGCAGCGCACCATGTCGATACCGCAGCGCGAGTTGTCGGTCGGCCTCCGGGTCTGAGTCAGCACCCATGTCGACCGCGCCACCAACGATCATCTTCCAAAGAACGTCACCTTCAACGAACGCCCCACGGTCGAACCGCATCGCCAAAGACTTCGCTATCGACGACTTGCCAGCGGCCTGAGCCCCCACAACAACGACAGCCCGTGGAGTTGCCTGCATGTACCCATCATCCCATTCGGCGGCGAGCCGCCGGCTGGAGTTAGCGCATAGACCTGTTCTGGCGTGCGGGCGCAACGCTGACGCATCTCGACACGCGGCGACGACCGCCCGATAGTGCCGCTCATAATCCCAGGGTGTGTCGCCCGAAGCACGTGCGAGTACGGCCCAAGCACCGCGCTCGGATGCTCCGGTGGTCGGGTCGCTCCTTGGACCACCAAAACGGGTTCCCCTCAGGCCGCGTACGCCCCGGACCATCGACGAAGATGAAAACGTGGTACAACCAACGCAGCCTCCTGGCTACGACTGTCCTTTCTGTCGAAATCTGACAGACAGGGACATCGGATCTGTGAGCGATCACTGAAAACTGACATTCACGATCATTGAAAACTGACATGGGTGTCGGGGTCTTCTGGCCGGCATCCACCACCCGTTGGGGTGGCTCCTCCAGCGTGTCAAGCGACCAAGCACGACACGAGCCGGAGGAGCCGCTGTCCATGATGTCCCAGGAGAACTACGTGAATATCAATGACCTGCACCAGCAGGGATGGACGATCCTCGAGATCGCCGAAGCGACCGGTTGGCACCGCACCACGGTGAGCAACTATTTGAAGAACGGCCCACCACCGGCGACTCGGGCGACCGAGGCGACGGTGATGACCGAGCACTGGCAGCAACGGATCTCGACGATGCTCGAGTCGTGGCCGAGGTTGCAGTCGGTGAGCATCCACAACAAGCTCGCCGCGACCGGCTTCAAGGGCAGCTACCCGACCGTTGTTCGGGCGGTGCGCGACATTCGTGGCCCTCGGTTCCGGGCGGCTGACGCGGTGTCGGTGCCGATCCACACCGACCCGGGCGAGGAAGCCCAGTTCGACTTCTGCGACCTGTCGTCGTGGGCGGCGAGCATCGGTTGGAAGATCAACTTGGTGTGTTTCGGGATGATCTTGTCGTGGTCGCGGTATCGGATGTGGTGGTTCACCACCGCCGAGGATCGCCATCACACCTTCGAAGGCATCGCCCGCTTCTTCGAGGCGATCGATGGTGTTCCGACGGCGTGTCGCACCGATCGGATGGGAGCTCTCGGCCGATCTCAGGGTCGACGTTTCGAGCTGCATGCGCCGACGGTCGGTTTCGCGGCGCATCACTCGACGAAGATCACCTCGTGTCAGGCCGGCGACGCGAAACGCAAAGGCAAGGTCGAGCGTCCGTTCCGGTCGTTGCAGGAGACGTTCCTGCCCGAGGTCGAATACGACGGCATCCCGACAGGTCTCGACGACTTGAACCGGCGAGCCGTGGTCTGGCTCGACGAACGAGTCCACGCGGTCGAGTCACGCACCACCGGCGAGAAACCCGCCGACCGGTTGACGGTCGAGCGTGACTTTCTCGGTCCGTTGCCGAGGGTGCGGTTCGACACGGACTACGTCGAGGTGCGCCGGGTGCACAACGTGTTGCCGTTCGTGTCGATCGACGCCAACCGCTACTCGGTTCCACCAGAAGCGTTGGGGCACAAGGTCGAGATCCGCCGCAAGGTCAACGGCATCACCGTCGAGATCCGCCTCGCCGGCCGACTCATCGCCACCCACCGCCTCGTCGCCGGCAGGCGTGTCGACGTCTGGAACCCCGAACATCGTGCTGCTGCAGAAGCGCTCGCACTCGGCTGGAACACCGACCGACCCGACCTGCGACTCATCGCCGACCACGACGACGAACACGTCCCCGCCCGCCTCGAACTCGACGGTGACTTCGACGTCGACCCTGTCGATCTCGAGGCCCGCTACCCGCTCGACATCGACGCGGAGGACGTCGGATGAGCAGCCTCTACGAACAGATCAAAGCCGACCTCGGCTACCTCAAGCTCGACGCCGCCGCAGGCGTGTTCGCCACCCTCGCCGACCAAGCCCGCACCGAGGAGTGGTCGCACATCGAGTTCCTCGCCCGACTCGTCGCCGAGCAAGCCACCGCGGATCGTGACCGCAGGTTGGCTGCCCGGCTGCGTTACGCGAGGTTCCCGCACCGGCGCAGCATCGACGACTTCGACTACGACTTCCAACCCTCCGTCGACCGCAAACTCGTCGAGGACCTCGCGACGCTGCGCTTCATCGACGAGAACCGACCCATCCTGTTCCTCGGTCAACCCGGCTGCGGCAAAACCCACCTCGCCGTCGCCCTCGCCACCATCGCCGTCGAAGCCGGCTACCGCGGCTACTTCACCACCGCCGACCACCTCTGCCGCACCCTCGTGCGAGCCTCCATCGAAGGCAACCTGACGTCGAAGATGAAGACCTTCACCGCGCCGACCGTGCTCGTCATCGACGACGTCGGACTCCTCCCGATCGGCGGCACCGAAGCCTCCGCCGTGTTCTTCCAAGTCGTCAACACCCGCTACGAGAAAGGCCACCCCACCATCGTCACCACCAACCGCGGACTGCCCGACTGGGGCGCAATCTTCGGCGACACCGTCGTCGCCGCCGCCGTCCTCGACCGCCTCATGCACAACGCCATCGTGTTCAACATCAAAGGCCCCAGCTGGCGCCTACGCGAACACAACGGCCTCGAGATCGCCACCACCAACCCCCGCGACGGAGGCGCCCGCTAACCTCACCAACCGTCGACCAGAACACCGACTCCATGTCGGTTTTCGATGATCGCCGATGACGGATTTCCCTGATCGCTCACAG
>CAVZTM010000035.1:0-11719 GCA_963778175.1 Ilumatobacteraceae bacterium | reverse complement strand
ACCGTTCGAACCCCGACCATGCACGAATCGTGTGGGACCACCGCTGCGGGTCCACCCCGGACGACCCCGACTGGGAACTCTGGCGCGAGCACACGGCGCGGCCGTGCTCGACGCCGCTCACCGCGCTCTTCTGGCAGGTGTTGCGACCGAACTAAGGTCGGAGTCCTGCACACGCTTGTACGACAAGCTTCACAACAGAGGAGGGGTTCCGACATGGGTTTCCTCGATTCGATCAAGGCCAAGCTCGGGGGCAAGAACAAGCCCCAGGTGAAGCAGGGGATCGACACGGCTGCCGACGTGATCGACGACAAGGCCGGGGCGCACGCCGACAAGGTGGAGCGGGGTGCCGAGGTGGTCAAGGACGAGATCGACAAGCTGCCCGACGCCTGAGCCGACGGAGAGAATGCGGTGCACGGGGCGTCCCGTAGGATCGAGTCGAGGCATCCTCCCGCTGAGCCCGACGCGAGCGCCCGCCGTCGGTCGACACGCTGGCCCGGTCGCTGCGCCGTCGGGCCTCCCCCACCCGTCTGCGTCGAGATCGCCCGAGAGGCGATCGCCGCCGGCGACGTCGACGGTGCCCCGGCAGGCCGGCGGCGTTCCGTCGCCGCTGCTCAGCCCGGTCATCAACGCCACCGGCGTGCTCGCTGCACACCAACCTCGGGCGCGCGCCGCTCGCGCTCACCGACGCGGCCGCGCAGACCGTCGAGTTCGATCTCGCGACCGGCGAGCGTGGCTCGCGGCAGCGTGCCGTCGGGCAGCTGCTCGCCCGGCTCTGCGGCGCCGAGGCGGCGATGGTCGTCAACAACAACGCCGCCGCCGTGCTGCTCGTCCTCGCCGCGCTCGGCCGCGGGCGCGACGTGCCGGTGAGTCGGGGCGAGAGCGTCGAGATCGGTGGGTCGTTCCGTGTGCCCGAGGTGATGGAGCAGTCCGGTGCCCGCCTGGTCGACGTCGGCACGACGAACCGCACCCGCCTCGCCGACTACCGCCGCGCCATCGACCGGCCGGGCGCCGACGTCGCCATCGTGCTGAAGGTCCACCCGAGCAACTATCGCGTCGAGGGCTTCGTCGAGGCGACCTCGGTCGCGCGAGCTGGCGACGCTCGGGGTGCCGGTGGTCGCCGACATCGGCAGCGGGCTGATCGACGCCACCTGCCCGTGGCTCCCCGGGCCGCCGCCGGCGTGGCTGGCCGGCGAGCCGGCCGCGCGGCAGACGCTCGCGGACGGCGCCGCGCTCGTCACGTTCAGCGGCGACAAGCTGCTCGGTGGACCGCAGGCCGGGATCATCGCCGGTCGCGCCGATCTCGTCGCCGCCTGCGTGCGTCACCCGCTGGCCCGCGCGCTGCGCCCGGGCGGTCTCGTGCTGGCGTCCCTGCAGGACACGGTGCTCGCCTACCTCGACCGCGGTGCCGCCACCGAGGTGCCGTTCTGGGCGATGGTCGCCACCCCGCTGGCAGCCCTGCGCGCAGCGCGGCCGACGACCTCGTCGGGCCGTCGTCGACGTGCATCCGAGTGTCCGGCCGAAGCGAAGGCGCTGCCGGGCGCCGGCTCGGCGCCCGGCGTGACGATCCCGTCGTTCGGGGTCGTGCGTCGACGGCGATCTCCTCGCAGCGCTGCGCGCCCACGAACCGCCCGGTGATCGCCCGCTCCCGCGACGGACCGCACGATGCTCGATCTTCGATCGGTCGACCCCGTCGGACGACCTCGTGATCATCGAGGCGTTGCGCAGCGCTGCGCCGTCGTGACCGTCATCGCCACCGCCGGCCACGTCGACCACGGCAAGTCGTCGCTGGTCCGAGCGCTCACCGGCACCGATCCCGACCGCTTGGAGGAGGAGAAGCGTCGCGGCCTGACGATCGATCTCGGCTTCGCCCACACGACCCTGCCCTCGGGCACGCAGCTGAGCTTCGTCGACGTGCCCGGACACGTGAAGTTCCTCCGCAACATGCTCGCCGGCGTCGGCGGCGTGAGCGGGTGCGTGTTCGTCGTGGCGGCGACGGAGGGCTGGAAGCCGCAGTCGGAGGAACATCTCCGCATCCTCGAACTGCTCGGCATCGAGTCGGGACTGGTCGTCCTCACCAAGATCGACCTCGTCGACGCCGATCTCGCGGAGTTGGCGGCAATGGACGTCGCCGACCACGTGGCCGGCACCTTCCTCGAATCGGCGCCGGTCCTCGCCGTCTCGTCGACCACCGGTGCCGGCCTCGACGCCTTGCGCAGCGCGCTCGACCGTCTCGTCGAGTCGGTCGCCGTCGTCGACCGGGACCGACCGCGACTCTGGATCGACCGGGTGTTCGCCGCGAAGGGCAGTGGCACGGTGGCAACCGGAACCCTGGTGGGTGGTCGGCTCGCCGTCGACCAGCAGGTGGTGATCGAGCCGGGCGCCCGGACGGCGAGGATTCGGGGAATCCAGACCGCCGGTCGGTCCGTCGACGCCATCGGACCGGGCAACCGAGTCGCCGTGAACCTCGCCGGTGTCGATCACCACGACCTCGCCCGCGGCGACGCGGTCGTCGAGCCGGATCGGTGGCGACTCAGCGCTCGTCTCGACGCCTCCCTGCACGTGCTCGAGGCGCTCGACCACGACGTCTCGCGTCGGGGCGCCTACGTCGCGTACATCGGCGCCGGCGAACACCCCACGGCCCTGCGCGTGCTCGGCGCCGAAGCCCTCGCGCCCGGCGACCGAGGGCGCCGTGCGCCTCTTCCTCGATCAGGCGCTGCCGCTGCTGCCCGGTGACCGGTTCGTGCTGCGGGAGTCGGGTCGGGACGAGACGGTCGGCGGCGGGGAGATCCTCGACATCGACCCCGTGCTGCGAGCATCGAAGGCGGCTCCGGATCGGACGATCGAGCGGCTCGTGCGGGAGCGCGGCTGGGTGACGGCGAGCGAGATCGAAGCGCTCACCGGTGAGTCGGTCGACGCGATGGTCGGCGGTTGGCTGACGACGCCGGAGTTGCTGGAGTCGATGCGTACCGACCTCGTCGACCGGGTCACCGCGGCGGGCCCGGCCGGCCTCGACGTCGCAGCGTTCGACGACCGTGAGCGGGCAGTGCTGGGCACACTCGACGCCGTGGTGGTCGACGCCACGACCGCCCGCCTCGCCGACGTTGCCGATCCGTATCCGAGCACCCGTACCTCGAGGAACTGCTGGCAGGTGGTTTCGCGCCGCCACAGCCCGACGGGGTCGACCGCGGCGAACTCCGCGAGCTGATCCGCCGGGGTCACGTGGTCGCCCGCGACGGGCTCCACTTCCACGCGTCGACGGTCGATGCGGCCGGCGTCGTGGCCGCCGAGTTGCTGGTCGCGTAACCCGCGACGGGTTCACGGTGGCGCAGTTCCGCGACGCCACGGGGGCCAGCCGCAAGTTCGCCTTACCGCTGGTGTCCGAGCTCGATGCCCGGGGTGTCACCCGCCGTCGCGACGACGTGCGCATCGCCGGCCCTCGTCTGCCCCGATGATCGATGCGCCTCAGGCGCCGGTGTCGGCCTCGGCAACGTTCGTCGTCGTGGCTGACGCCGAAGCGGGAGGTGGGTCGGCCTTCTTGCGCATCTCGCGGTAGTCGCGGGCGGCGCCTTCCAGGGGTTCGACGTCGAGGGTGACGCCGTCGATCGCCGCCACTCGCAGCGGGTCGCCCATCGGGAATCGGCGTCGCCCGGTTCGTGCGGGCCCTCCATCGTGCACCGTCGACCTCGACGATCCCTTCGGGATCCACGGGCCCGATCGCAACACCCTGCTGGCCGATCATCCACTCCCGGCCGATCGTGGGTGTGGAGAAGCGGGTCCGCACCATCGATGGCATCCCGACGATGAACGTGAGGGTGATGCCGCCGATCCCCGCGACCAGGGCGAGCCACGACGGTCGCATCGACGAGCCGGGGATCGGTTCGAACAGGAACCAACTCCCGACGATCGTCAGCACGATCCCGACACCGGTCCAGAACCGTGGAATGCCGACTTGGACGTCGACGGCGAACGCCAGCATGGCCAGCATGATCAGCCCCACCGCCCACGGCTGGGTCGGCAGGACGGCGAGGCCACTGAAGGCGAGCACCGTACAGATGGCACCGACGCCGCCGGCCAACCCGACGCCGGCCGTGAAGAACTCGAACACGAGCAGTGCCAGGCCCGTGAGCAACAGCAGGTAGGCAACCGGTGGGCTGGCCACGGTGTGGAACAGCTGATCGACCAGGGACAACTTCGAGAACCGGACGACCGAGACCGTGTCGAAGCGGGTCGACCCGTCGTCGAGCACGACGAGCTCGCTCGTGACGAGCACGACGCCGTTCTCCTCGTAACCGTCCATCGCCTGCACCATGTTGCTGATCGTCGGGACACCTTCGTCGTCGATGCGTTGCTTGAAGACGTTCAGCGAGCGCGTGTCGGACAGCCCGACGGATCCGTTGCGAAGGCGTTCCTCGGCGACGCCGAAGTCGACGCTGACCCCGTCGGGCAGGCCGGCGGGGTCCAGCGGGACCCCGATGTAGCCGACCCGGGCACCGGGCGCCATCCCGGTCACGTCGGCAACGGCGAGCAGTTGCGCGGCGGTGCCGTAGAAACGGGCGCCACTCGGTCCGACCCAGATCCCGATCGGGATCGGTGCGTTCGCCACCCGCACCAGCAGCTCTTCCACGACATCGTCGGACACGACGGTGCCGTCGCTGTTGACCTGCAGGATGAGCGCCTGCGAGCCCTCCCGCTGCGCGCGGTCGATGGCCTGGTCGATCGCCTCGACCAGGATCGGATCCATGTAGCCGCTCACCTGGAGGACATCGATCCGCGCCGGCGCAGAACCGTCGGTCGGCCGGTTGTCGGTCGGGGGTGTCGCTGTCGGTCTGCGCCTGGACGGCGGGGCCGAAGAGAGTGAGCCCGGCCATCAGCGTGAGGATGCTGATCGCTAGTCTTCGCAAAGGTGCCTCCGGAGAGCGAATATCCGCTGCAATCGTTGACCGCCTCCCGAGTCGTCGTGGTGGCGGGCAAGGGGGGTGTCGGGAAGACCACGGTAACGGCTGTGATCGCCCGTGCCGCATCGAGCGCCGGACAACGTGTGCTCGTCGTGGAACTGGACGGCAAACCCACGCTCGCCGAACTGGTCCCCGATCTCGAGGTGTTGGCGATCGCCGCGCCCGAGGCCCTGGACGAGTACCTGCGTGAGCACGGTTTCGCGCGGGTCGCCGCCCGCCTCAACCGGACCGGCGTCATCGACATGGTCGGCACCGCAGCGCCCGGCATCGACGACATCGTGGTCCTCGGCAAGATCAAGCAACTCGAACGTTCCGGTGACTACGACCTGATCGTGGTCGACGGCCCCGCAGCCGGACACGCCATCACGTTCCTCACCTCGGCGTCCGGGTTGGCCGAGGCGGCCCGCTCGGGTCCGGTGCGGGCCCAGGCCGATGCCGTGTTGGAGCTCCTGCAGGATCCACAACGCTGCCAGGTCGTGCTGGTCGCCCTGCCCGAGACCACGCCGGTGAACGAGATGATCGAGACGGCGTTCGCGCTCGAGGACCGCGTCGGGGTTCGGCTCGGTCCGGTCGTCGTCAACGGTGTCGACCTCGGCGTCGAACTGCCCGATGACGACGCCATCGGCGCATGCCTCGGGTCGATCGACGCGGAGACGGCCAAGGTGTTGACCGAAGCCGCAGCGTTCCGCCGATCTCGCCGACTCATGGAGGCCCAGGAGATGGCTCGCCTCGCCGAGCAGCTCCCCCTCCAGCGCATCGTCCTGCCGGCCCGTCTCGTGGCAGGGCTCGGCCCGGGCGACATCGAGGCGCTGGCGGCGCTGATCTCGGCGCCGACGCCGGGCGGTGACTCGTGACGGCGCGACCATCGCTCATCGACTCGTCGACCGTGATCATCTGCTGCGGATCGGGAGGAGTCGGCAAGACGACGACGGCGGCCGTGATCGGGCTCGAAGCGGCCCGTCTGGGTCGCCGTGCCGTCGTCGTGACGATCGACCCCGCTCGCCGGCTCGCCGACGCGTTGGGGTTACCCGACGGGTTGGCGTCCGAGCCCCAGCGCATCGAGCTGGACAGCTCGGCACTCGGTGAACCGAGCCACGACCCGGCCGGCGAACTCTGGGCGATGATGCTCGACACCGCGGCGACGTTCGACGGGCTGGTGCGTTCGCAGGCCGAGAGCGACGAACAGGTCGAGCGGATCCTGAACAACGCGTTCTACCGCAACATCGCCGGGGCCCTCAGCGGCACCCAGGAGTACATGGCCGCCGAGACACTGCACGCCCTGCACGCCGACGAGCGGTTCGATCTCGTCGTCGTCGACACCCCACCGAGTCGCAACGCCCTCGACTTCCTCGATGCGCCCGGCGTGCTGTCACGGTTCCTCGACCACCGGTTGTTCAAGCTCCTGATGCTGCCCACCAAGGGTGGGCTCAAGTTCATCAGCACGGCGACGCAACCCCTGCTGCGCGCGGTGGGCAAGGTCGTCGGGTCCGACGTGCTCGCCGACTCGGTGGCGTTCTTCCAGGCCTTCGCCGGGATGGAGACCGGCTTTCGCGAGCGGGCCGACGACGTCATCGCACTGATCCGCGCGCCGGAGACGTCGTTCGTGGTCGTCGCATCGGCCCACCACGACACGATCGGCGAGGCCGTGTGGTTCGTCGAACAGCTGGCTGCTCAAGGCGTCGACGTGACGGCGGCCATCGTCAATCGGGCGCATCCGTTGTTCGGAGAGGGCTCGTCGGACGACGCTGCGGCTGCCGCCGAGGCGGCTGTCGGTGATCCGGCGCTCGGTGCGCTGTGGCGCAACGTCGCCGACCTCCGAATGCTTCGCGAGCGTGAACTCGACGTGATCGAACCACTGGCGACCAGTGTCGGCAGTGATCGAGTGGTCGTGCTGCCGCTGCTCGACCGCGACGTCCACGATCTCGCCGGGCTGCACGCCATGGGTGCGCATCTCTTCGATCATCCGGTGGCGGAGCGGTAGGTTCTGGACCGTGCACATTCTGATTGCCACCGACGCCGACTGGATCGTCGACGAAGTCACCGCCGCGCTGGGTGACGACGATGTCCACTTCACCGTCTGCCGTGACGGTCGAGCGGTCACGGGCGAGGTGAACAAGCAGGTGCCCGACCTCGCCATCTTGGACCTCCAGGTCGGCTCCATGGGGGGCATGGCGGTGACGATGGCGCTGCGGCTCGACGAATCCGCCGGCGCGGTCGATCACGTCCGCGTGCTGATGCTGCTCGATCGACGCGCCGACATCCACCTCGCCCGCCGCTGCGGTGCCGAAGGCTGGCTGATCAAGCCCCTCGACGCCCTCCGGCTCCGTCGAGCAACCGACGCTCTCCTCGCCGGTGGCCGGTACACCGAAGGGCTGCCACACGACGCCGCCGAGGTCGAGTCGATGGTGCCTCTGCCAGACGCTGCGGATGCCGAATCGGCCGAGGAAGAACCCGCACCCGCGCGGTAGCATGGCCAGCCGCTACGGGGTGTAGCGCAGCTTGGTTAGCGCGCCACGTTCGGGACGTGGAGGCCGGGAGTTCAAATCTCCCCACCCCGACCAGGGCTGTCCGGTGAGCCGGCAGCTCGTGTTCCGTCCGGGCTCGGACAGGATTGCGTCAAATCCTGCTCAAGTCGGGCGTCGAAGCTGCCGATGACGAACCGTCCGCCAAGTCACGACGGGGGTTCCGCATGGCCACCTTTCATCCGCCCGCCACTCATTTCGATGAGCTCCTCGATCCCCTCGACCCCGGCGCGCTCGACGTTGCCGAACGGCTCGCGAGGCTCGATGACGACTGGACGGTGTACGTCCATCCGCAGTTGGGTCAGGACGTGCCCGACTTCCTGCTCGTGCACGACATCCAGGGCGTGGTGGTCGTCGATGTGGTGCGCGGATCGGATCACGACGACACCACCGCCCGCCGTCGACGCAACACCATCGTCGATCAGTTCTTCTCGTTGCCGGGCGACAGCCGTGATCCCGGATCGACCGTCCGCGTTGCCCTCGTCACGCCGTCAGCAGGGTCCGAGGAGGCGATCGACGGCGAGCCCGATGGCGAGCTCGTCGACCGCGACCTGACGGCGTTGGTGCTCGCGCCTGCCGACATCGCCGTGCCGGCGGAGTCGATTCGACGCCTGCGGCACCAGCTGGTGGTCGACGGCGTCGCCCACGGCATGGTCACGCCCGTCCAGCTCAGCGGCGATGCCCGCATGGTCGCAGCCAACCCGAAGGGTTCGGCGATCCGTGGGGTGACGGGTCCGCCCGGAAGCGGCAAGTCGTTCGCGCTGACGGCCCGAGCGGCGCGGCTGGCCTCCGAGGGCAAGAGCGTGCTGGTGCTGTGTTTCAACCTGACGCTCGCCCATCGGCTCCGGGGCCTCGTCGTGGCCCGATGTGCGGAGTACGGCGCGAACCCCGCCCGCGTCACCTGCACCAGCTTCCACACGTTCTGTGCTCGGGTCGTGGACGACGCTGCCGCAGCCGGGATCGTCGCCGCCGAACCCGCCCGCGGCACCTGGCCGGTCAAGATCGTCGAGAAGACCGCCGACGTGCTCGCTCGCGGGTTCGACCGCAGGTACGACGCCATCTTGGTGGACGAGGGTCAGGACTTCACCCTGCAGTGGTGGAACCTGCTGCGTGAGCAGGTCCTTCGTCCCGGCGGCGAGATGCTGCTCGTGACCGATCCGACCGTCGATCTGTACGGCAAGTCGAGCTGGACGGCGCCGAGCACGCTCGAGGCCGCCGGTTTCACCGAGCCGTGGATCGAGATGTCCGGCTCGTACCGCATGGCACCCGAACTGATCGAGTCGACGAACCGGTTTGCCCGCGAGTACGTCTCCGATGACGCGCCGATCCCTCTGGTGCCCGACGACCAGGTCGCCGTGGTCGGTCAGGTGTCGTCGGGACAGCGATCGTGGCGCAACATCGAGCGTGTCGCCGACCTCGGGCCGGCACTCGGTCAGGAAGTCGTGCGACTCCTGATCGACAACCCGACGCTGCGACCCAGCGACGTGGTGTTCCTCTGTGAGTACCACCACGACGGTCTCGCCGCGGCTGCGGTGATCGAAGCCGCCGGGTATCCGGTGCACCACGTCTACAGCCGCGATCCCGATGAGCGTCAGCGTCGCAAGTCCAGGTTCTGGCCGGACGCCGATGCGGTCAAGGGGTGCACGGTGCACGCGTTCAAGGGGTGGGAGAGCCCTGCGGTCGTGCTCGGCATCGGCATGGAGGAACGCTCCCGTCGCCTCGCCTACACCGCGATGACACGTGTCTGCTCGCACGCGGGGGCTCGACGAGTCCCATCTCGTGGTGATCAACTCCGATCCCCGAATGGCCGAGTTCGGCGAGACGTTCGAGCACGGCACACGGGTCGGCGCCGAGTTCTGATCCTGCGCGGCGAGCTACGGTCGCCCGACATGGACTTCGCCGAACTGCAAGACGTGATCGAACGGACCTACGGCGATCGCGATCGTGCCCGTGGTGTCTCGGCAACGGTCGCCTGGCTGGCGGAGGAGATCGGTGAACTGGCCCAGGCGGTGCGCAAGGGCAGCCACGAACAGCGCGTCCACGAGTTCGGCGATGTCGTCGCGTGGGTGGCGACGCTCGCGAATCAGCAGGGCGTCGACCTGAACGAGGCGATCGCCCGGTTCGCCGACGGTTGTCCGCGTTGCCTCCGCATTCCCTGCGAGTGCCCGTAGGCAGATCCCGCACGCAGATCCCGCACGCAGATCCCGCACGCAGATCCCGCAGGTCAGATCAACAGTTCGGCGATCTGGATCGCGTTCAGAGCGGCACCCTTGCGCAGGTTGTCGTTGCTGACGAACAGCGCCAAGCCGCGTCCGCCCGCGACGCCCTCGTCGGCGCGGATCCGGCCGACGTAGCTGGGATCCTGGCCGGCAGCCTCCAGCGGCGTCGGAATGTCGGACAGCACCACGCCGGGCGCCTGCGCGAGCAGTTCGGTGGCGCGCTCCACCGACAGGGGGCGTTCGAACTCGGCGTTGACCGACAAGGAATGGCCGGTGAACACGGGGACCCGCACGCAGGTCCCCGAGACCAGGAGCTCGGGGATGTCGAGGATCTTGCGGCTCTCGTTGCGGAGCTTCTGCTCCTCGTCGGTCTCGAACGACCCGTCGTCGACCAGCGACCCGGCGAACGGGAGCACGTTGAAGGCGATCGGCTTGGCGAACTTGACGGGCGTGGGGAAGGTGACCGCCGAACCGTCGTGGGTGAGTTCGGCCGCCCGGTCGACGACCTCACGAACCTGCTTGTCGAGTTCGTCGACGCCGGCGAGTCCCCCGCCCGAGACGGCCTGATAGGTCGACGTGACGATCCGGACCAGGCCGGCTTCGTCGTGCAGTGGCTTGAGGACCGGCATGAAGGCCATCGTCGTGCAGTTCGGGTTGGCGATGATCCCCTTGGGGGTGTTGCGAACCTCGTGGCCGTTGACCTCGGCGACGATCAGCGGCACCTCGGGATCCATACGGAACGCCGACGAGTTGTCGATGACGATGGCCCCGGCCGCAGCGAACTTCGCCGCGAATGCCCGTGACGAGGTCGCCCCGGCCGAGAACAGGGCGATGTCGAGCCCGGTCGGATCGGCGGTCTCGGCGTCCTCGACGACGGCGTCGGTTCCCTTCCACGGCAAGGTCGTGCCGGCGGAGCGGGCCGACGCGAAGTAGCGCATCTCGGCGACCGGGAAGTTGCGTTCCTCGAGCAGTCGGCGCATGACGCTGCCGACCTGGCCCGTTGCGCCGACCACGCCGACACGGAGTCCTGACGATGCGTCGAGCTGCAGACATGGGTTGCACGATAACGGTGGTCGTCGGCTCGAACATCGCAGGTTTGCGCGGCGCGCTGAACGGTTGCACGATGGCTCTGGCACAATCGTGCGATGCGCCGGCGTCCGCAACTCGTCCCCTGGAAAGCGGCTGGTCAGACCAGCGAGCGGCAGGTGAGCGGCGACGACGTCGTGCGCACCACCGGTTGGGTGTTCAACAACGAGACCGGGAGCGAGCTGACCCTGGAGCAGTTCGTGGCGACCGGTGACGACGAGGTGCCCGCCTACCTCACCGAGTTCGGCCTGCTGGCGGCGGATCCCGACGGGCGCACGAACGAGGACAAGACGCTGGTCGAGATCGGTTGCGGTATCGGCCGGATGACCTGTGCCTTCACCCGCGAGTACGGTGCCGTGGTCGCGTGCGACCTCGATGCCGGATTCCTCGAGCGGTGTTTCGAGACCGTGAGCACGTTCGGCAAGGTCGATCGGCTGCGGACGAGCCACGTCGTGGACGGGCGCACCCTGGACCTTTCCGACGACTCCGCGGATGTTGCGTTCAGCTACATCACCCTGCAGCATTGCCGACCCGAGGACGCACGGGCCTTGACGTCCGAGGCGGTCAGGATCACACGACCCGGTGGGAAGATTGCGCTGAACTACCGGGGCGGGGGCGCCCAGGACATCGTCCTGCTGCCGCTGGGTGCGATCGTGCGGGCGTTGTTCCGAGTTCCGAAGTTCGGGCCCTGGCTCTCCCAGCAGCGCTGGGCGGCCCGGCTCGGCTGGCAGGCCAATCGCCTCCAGCCCGACCACCTGATCGGGCTCGTGTCGGCGTCACTGACCGACATCGAGGTCTGGCGGAACCCGAGGAGCAAGTTCTCCGGCAGCGGAGCAACCGTGCGGGAGTTCGCCGGGGATCAACCCGACCCACTACTGGCTGGTTGCCACCAAGCGCTGAGTCCTGCGGACCTCAGACCTCTGATTCGACGACTCGG
>CAVZTM010000034.1:0-95724 GCA_963778175.1 Ilumatobacteraceae bacterium | reverse complement strand
TGCCGCACCCGGCACCGCCCAGGCGCTGTCATTGACCTGGACGTCCGCGACAGCCACCTTGACGGTAGCTGTGTACTTCAGCGGCTGACCGCTGGCTTCGGCCCCGACCCGGACAAGTGCCTGCTCGATCCGGATCGGCCCCTGGGCGTACACCACGTCGCCGAGACCCACCGCGCCGGTGCTCGGCAGGCCGAGGTTGTGTTGCCAGCGTCGAACGGCCCTGGCGGTCTGGGACGAGTAGGTGTCGTCAACGGTGAAGCCCGAGTAGCCCAACGCCCTGAGGTTCTCCTCGAACTGCCGCACGTCGCGGCCGCGGAACGGCGTAACCCGAGGGGTGCGCGGTGCGGCCGAGGCCTGCGGCGCCGCTGTCCTGCGGGAAGCGCCCGAGGCGGCCGATCCGGACGCGGACGGGGCTGGGGTGGCCGACGCCGGAGGTCTTGACGCCTCGGCCAGCCCTCGGTACATCGGGAGTGCCCCGTACAGCAGGACCACCGGCCGATCGTTGACTCGCAACAGGCTCTGTCCACGGGTGACCAGGGTGCCCTCAGCGGGCATCCAGGTCACGGTTCCTGAGGCCTTCACGATGAGCGGGGTGGCCTCGCCGTACCCCAGCTCACCCGAGATCGTCGTGGTCGTGGTGAGGTCGCGTCGGGTGACGTGTGCCGTTGCCGGAGGCTGGTCGGTTGCCGACGGCCGGTCGGTGGAATCCGCGCCGCCGAAGCCGATGGCCGCGGCGACGGTGGCTCCGGTGACGGCCAGGACAAGGGTCACGACCAGGATGGCCGCCCGCCTGGCGCGGCGTCGGTCGCCGGTCATCCGATTGTCATCGTGCCGGTCGACCCGGGCCCGGCACTGCGGCAGGCCTCGAGGGCGCTGGAGAACTTGGGGTCCAACTTGAGTCTTCGAGGCCTGTTCCGAGGACAAGGACGCGATGCCAGTACGCGGATCAGGGTCGGGGTAGTCCGCAACGCCGTGGTCGCGGATGCACGCCGACAGCCGTCTCGCCCGCTCGAGATCGGCTGCGGACAGTGGGGCCGCCGCACTGGCTGCCGGCGCCAAGGGGCGGCACCTCTCCGTCGCTGCGGCGATCTTCCCTGCGGGGACCTTCTCCTTGTCCGCCTGGAAGACCCCCTCCTCGGACTTCACCATCGTCACCCCGGCAGCCGTCATGCACTGCACCCAGCGATCGACTTGCTGCTGCGAGTTCGTCGCGGAGCGTTCCGCCGAGGAAGTGCCGGTGCCTGTCGGATCGGCGCTGGCCACCCCGGGTCCGGAGGCGGCACCGCAGCCGGTCAGCGCGACGGCCACCGTGAACAGCGAGGCCGAGACCCGCGTCAGTTGTCGGTACGTGATCACTGCCAAGACCTCCGAGCCTGGGAATGGTCGAGTCTGAGAAGGGCGCGGGTCGCAGGGACAGCGCAGCCCTGAGGGACGAGGTATGACGTCCTCGGCCATTACAGCGGGAAGGGGATAAAGGGGCTGTCAAGATTGATCCCGACGGGCTTCCTGCCGGGGGCCTGTGGGAGTCTCGTGAGTGCGGCGTCCTGCCGGGGCGGTCAGGCACTGTGTACCGGCCAGGCACTGTGTACCGGCCAGGCACTGTGTACCGGCCAGAAGGGGGAGTCATTGCGAGTGCTCGTTGTCGATGATGAACGGTTGCTGGCCGACGCCATCGCCGAGGGACTGCGCCGCGAGGCCCTTGCGGTCGACGTGGCCTACGACGGGGATGCCGCGTTGGAGCGGATCGGCATCAACGAGTACGACGTTCTCGTGCTGGACCGCGACCTTCCCCGGGTGCACGGCGACGACGTGTGCCGGACCGTGGTCGCAGACAGGCGTCGGACCCGCGTGCTCATGCTGACGGCGGCCGGGGACGTGGCCGACCGGGTCGCGGGGTTGTCGATGGGAGCCGACGACTACCTGGCCAAACCGTTTGCCTTCGTGGAGCTCCTGGCCCGGGTCCGCGCCCTGGGCCGACGCTCCAGAGAGGCTGCGCCACCCGTGCTGTCTCGGGCCGGGATCTGTCTGGACCCGGGAGGGCGGGAGGTGCTGCGGGACGGTCATCCCGTCGGGCTGTCCCGCAAGGAGTTCGCCGTGCTGGAGGAGCTGCTCCTCGGCGACGGCACCGCCGTCAGCACCGAGCAGTTGCTCGAGCGTGTCTGGGACGAGCACATCGACCCCTTCACCAATGTGGTGCGGGTAACCGTGATGACCTTGCGTCGCAAGCTGGGGCCGCCACCCGTCATCCAGACCGTCACGGGCGTCGGGTATCGGATCCCGTGAACCGGTCGGCTTCGATGGGCCTGTTCACTTCGAGCGAAACGGTCGGCTCCAGCGAAACGGTCGATTCAAGGGAAAGTGCGGATTCGAGGAGCGGGTGGGGCCGATGACTCGTCGCTGGCCTGTCCGGGTCCGGCTGGCAGTTCTGTGCGGCGGCCTGGTGGCCTTCGCCGGGGCCTTGCTGCTGGCGGTCACGTTCGTGCTCCTCGACCGGATCATCAGCGTTCAGCCGATCGACCTTGCCACCTACCAGCGGCAGGTGCTGGAAGGGATTGACCAGGGAGCGGGGACGGCCCTCAGTCCGGAGCGCGCGGCCGACCTGAAGCGGCAGTTCGCCCGCGACGAGCGGCAGGTGCGGGACAGCTTGCGCCACCGGACTCTCACCGCGCTGGCCCGGGGGGCTGCCGTCACGATGGCGGGGTTCTGCCTGGGCGCCGCAGCGATCGGCTGGCTGGTCTCCGGCCGCGCATTGCGACCGGTCAGCGACATCACCAAGGCTGCTGCTCGCCGGATCGCCGGGCGCGGTCTGAAAGAGCGGATCGCCTCGGACGGACCCCGGGATGAACTGCGCGATCTCGCGGAGGCGTTCGACGATCTCCTGGCCCGGCTCGACACGGCCGTCGACGGGCAGTGGCGGTTCGTGGCGAACGCCTCCCACGAGTTGAAGACACCGCTCGCGATCAATCGGACCCTGCTCGAGGTCGCGCTCGGCCGCCCCGACGCCTCTGCGCAACTGGCTCAGCTCGGCCAGACGCTGCTGGAGGTCAACGCCCGTCATGAGCGGCTGATCGACGGGTTGCTCACTCTGGCGAGATCGGAGCATGCGGCCTTCCAACGGGTGCCGGTCGACCTGGCGGACGTGGTGCGGAGGGTCATGGACCTCGCTGGGGCGGAGGCACAGCGGGCCGGCGTCGAGGTGACCTCGCACCGCGCAGCGGCTCCTTTGCCGGGCGACCCCGTGCTGCTGGAGAGGCTGACGCTGAACCTGCTGCAGAACGCCATCCGCCATAACCACGCGGGCGGCTGGGCCCGGGTGACCACCGCGGACACAGCGGGCAAGGCGCTGGTGACCGTGGTGAACACCGGACCCGAGCTGGCCGGCTACGAGATCCCCGGGCTGTTCGAGCCCTTCCGGCGCCAGACTGACCGCGTGGGTTCCGCCGAGGGCTCAGGGCTGGGACTGTCGATCGTCAGGTCGGTGGCCAGGGCCCACGGCGGCGAGGTCACGGCAGCGCCGCGGGACGGCGGCGGGTTGGTGGTGGAGGTCGTACTGCCCGGATGGTGAGGGTTCTCGGCCGGGTGGAGCCGTTTCGCCCCGCAAATACGAGAAGTTCGAAAAGCGCCACGCCAAGATAATCATCGCTGATAGGATCCGTGTGGTCACGGGGTGTCCTCGCCTGTCTTGCCGAGGAGCCGAAGGCAGCTGTCGGTGGAGTCAGGGGAAGATCATGGATGATGGCCGTGAGAGCGCCCAAATCTGTGCCACGGCAGTCGGGTGTTTGAGGAGCGTGAGCGCCTGCGAGTTTGCCTCCTCGTTGAGAAAGGTCTCTCGGCTCACCCCGCGTGAGATGGATGTATTTCTTCTGCTCCCGGGTGGGCCGTCCAACCGGGATCTCGCCGGCGCCCTGCACATCACGGAGCGCACGGTCAAGGCGCATTTAGCGAGCATCGTGGACAAGCTTGAGCTCGGATCGCGCATGGAAGCGTGCCTGGTGGCCTGGGCTTACGGGACAAATGATTGCCCCGAAGGTCAATAGTCCGTTCCGCCGCCCCATGGTTCGATAGAACCGCAGACGCGGCCCGAGGAGAAGTATCAGCGGGTTGCGAATGCGGACTATCGAATCGACATCTGGAGGGGTCATGCGAAGTGCTCGGGGAGCGAAGCTGCGGCGCATGCTAGCCGGCGGAGCAGTGGTGGCGGCCTTGTGCGGTGCGGGATTGGCGGCTGCCGATCCCGCCTCTGCGACTGAGAGGAACGGGGTGGTGGAGCCGGGCGAGATTGGGCTCTACTACCTGAGCGGGTACAGGGCGCCGATCTTCGACCTGTACTGGTCGGACTCGTGTTTCAGCGGCGACTATTTCCCGGGGACGTGGATCCCGGCGGACAACAACACGGAGTCGGTCTGGAACCGGGACGCCTACACCTGGAGGCTCACACCGGGTGTTACGGGACCGGGAGTGTGCTCTACGTGTCGCCCGGGGCGTACGGTAACTTGCCGTCCCCGTTCTTCAACACCGTCTCGTCGGCGTACTTCGGCTAGAGGGTCTACTGACCTCGACCGTACGGGCGTGGGCGTCGTAGAGAGCGGTTTCGAACGGCCATGCCAGGGAATTACGGTATGCTGATCGACGAGTTTCGCAGTTGATTCCCGGAGGGCATCGAGTCTTCTTTCTCTTTTCCTCCGGGAATCAACTGCGGATCAGGTAGAAATGAATCACGGCGAGCACCTGCTCGAGTCGTACTCCTCATTCGGGACTCTCGTGCCCGGGCTGACTCGTGGTGCACGTCGTTATGTTCTTCGGTCGCTCGTGAATCACGTGGACCGGCTGACGAGGGGTAGAGTTCATGCGGGTTCGCATGTTCGGCACCGTTTCTGTGCGGTTCACCGAAACGATCGTGATGGCTGGGGTCGCGCTCGGCGTGGCGGGTCTGGCTCTCGCCGGATGCTCGGCGGCGGGTGGGAAACCGCCGAGCGCCGACAGTTCGGAACCGGCCATCGGCGCGATCCCGGTGATCAGCGATATCACGGGCCTGAACCTGCCGCTGCAGGACTACCTCCTGACCGAGCAGAAGATGCGCCGGCTCGACCAAGCCCGGGTGCTGCTCATCGACCGCTGCATGCAGGGGTTCGGCTTCCGTTACCTGGTGCGCGGGCGGCGCCGACGCTCGTCGATCGGCTGCGCGCGGCAGGCCACGACGTGACCGTTGTCGTCGCCTACCGCACCGTGTTGCGTCGACCGGATCCGATCGAGCTGGACGGCGCCGATGCGTTGCTGTTGGCCAGTGGCTCCGCAGCCGAGGCCTGGTTCGACACGATGGGTGACCGTCAGCCACCCGTCGTGGTGGCGATCGGACCCACGACCGCTGCCACCGCGCATCGATTGGGCCTCAAGGTCACTGCGGTCGCGGCCGAACATTCTCTTGACGGTCTCGTGACCGCGCTCGAACAGGTTCTTTGCACGCGACAGGAGCGCGACACCTTTTCGTGACCGTCGTCCGCGATGGTCACGACCGTGGAACCATGCAAGACTACGAAGGTCGACACATCCAAGTGAGGAGCAAGGTGGAACATCGGAGCGGGCGGCGTGTGATTGCCGCCGCATCTGGCCTCCTCGCTGCCGGGTTCATCCTGGGGGCGGGCACCGCAGGTGTCTCCGCGCGCCCGTCGGTGGTGCTCGAACAGAGCGCACCGTCCGCTCCCGCACCTGGCGACCTGGTCGGCCCCGGCCAGGGTTCGAACGGATCCGTGTCGGGTGACGGCCGATTCGTCGCCTACCAGGGCCGTCCGGCGGGAGGCGACGAGTCCGCGGACTCGCGGACCTCGACGATCTATCTCACCGACCGCGAGTCGAACTCCACGACCGAGATCACGACGGTGCCCGACGGCCTTCGCCCGGGTGACTCGGTCCACCCCGTGGTATCGGGCGACGGATGCAACATCGTGGTCGTCACCGAACTGGCCCTCGACGTCTTCCGCGACGACGACACCGGCGATCGTTGGGACGTGTACCGACTCCGACTCGAACACTGCGGTGGCGCGCCGGGGTCCTGGGAGTTGGTGTCGACGCGCACCGATGGCTCGGCGCTGGCTCGTGACGACGTCAGCACGCTCGACCCGCCTGCAGTGTCGCGAAGCGGCACGCTGATCGCCTACACCCACCCGGCGACCGAGCTGATCGACGCCGGTTCGGTGACGTCGATCTCGCTGGTCGACCTCGAACGACCGGTCACAGATCCGGCGCGGTCGGTGCCGGTCGCCGGCATGCCGGTCGCCGCGCCGAACACCACGTTCGTCCATGCCGGTCTCGACCAGCCGGCCATTTCCGGCGACGGCCGCTTCGTCGCCTACCGATCCGACGCCGCGTCGAACGAGGCGGTGTCGGGCTGGGGAACCGGAACGGAGCCGGGTGGCCCGGCCACCCGTCAGGTCTTCGTCTGGGACCGCCAGGAGTTCGACCCGTTCCTCGCCGTTGCGTTGATGTCCCGGCGGGTCGACGGCGAGCCCACTGTCGCAGGAGCAGCGGACCCCGTGCTGTCGAGAGACGGCCGTGTCGTGTCGTTCACCAGCGCCGACGTCGGCATCGTTCCCGCCGTCGTCCCACCGTGTGGAGGGGCCTGTCCCACGCAGGTGTACCGGCTCGATCGTGATGTCGACCTGAACGGGCTGTACGACGAGGCCGGCCGGACCTCGATGACCATGGTCAGCAGCGTTCCGGGATCCAACCCGGTCGTCGCCGGGACCGCACCGTCGTCGCAACCGACACTCAGCGCCGATGGTCAGCTGATCGCGTTCGTGACGAAGGCCCCGAATCTCCAACTCGTGAAGTCGGCCGGCGGCGGCGAGCCCGACGACGGCGATCTGTTGATGGCCGATGCCCGGTCGGGCTCGATGCGGCGTCTGACGGTGACTGCCGACGGGGTCCAGCCGGCGGTCGCTGCCCATTCCCATCCGCAGCTCAGCGACACCGGCCGCACCGTCGTGTTCGACACGCTCGCCGGACCCCAACTCGTCGAGGGTGGGTCGGCGGGCCGACAGGTCGTCAGCATCTCCACGCCGCCGACGCTGTCGCTCGCCGAGGCCGACCTCGGCACCACACTGGTGGGCTTCACGAGCGACGAGTGGTACGTGGCCGTGATCAACAACGGTCCGACCACCTTCACGCCGTCCACCGTCACCGTGTCCGATCCCCGATTCGGGGTGAACCAGGAGCTCAGCACCTGTGCGCTCGGGGCGCCCGTGCCGCCGGGAGGCGATTGCACCGTTCGTCTCACGTTCACTCCCAGCGTGCCGGGTCCGGCGACCGCGACACTCGAAGGTCGCCGAGTCCGGGTTCCAGGCCGTGAGCGTCAGCACCACCGTGCGAGGTGAGGGCGGAGACCCGATGCTTCGCACCAATCCTGCCGGGGCCGATCTCGGCAGTGTCGTCGTCGGTCAGCCGAGCCCGGAGCTGCTGTTCGACGTCGAGAACGTCTCGCTGGCTCCGACCGGCGTTGCCCGAGTCGAGGTCACCGGTGCGCACGCCTTCGACTTCGCGATCACCAGCAACAGTTGTGCACGCAAGCCGCTGAACCCCCGGGCGACGTGCAGTGTCGGTGTCACCTTCACGCCCACGGCGTCAGGTCGACGGACCGCGCTGGTGCGGATCGTCACGCCGACCGGTCAGTACACGACCATGGTCGCAGCCGGCGATGGTCGCTACACGCCGCAGTTCCAGCTCGGCGACACCGAGGTCCGCGCCGGCACCGAGATGCTGGCGGGCGGTTCGGGATTCCCGCCGAACACTCCCGTGTCGATCCTGTTCGGTGACGGAGCCGAGAATCTCGTGACCACGACGACTGGCTTCGAGGGCGGTCTGCTGGTCGTGGGTGCCGATGCCGGCCGGTGAGCCGGGCGGTGATCGCACCGTCGTTGCGCAGGCGGCCGATGGAACGGTTGGCTCGACGACGGTGGCAGTGATTCCCGCAGATTCGGCGCCGTCTGGACTCCCCGGTTTCGGCCTCGGGTTCTGACGCCACACCGTTGATCCGTCGGCGGACGGGCTCAACCGCCGTCGGAGACGGTCACCCGCCGACGTTGAGCGATGTGGTGCACGTGGCCCGGGTCGGATCACCGATCTCGTCGCATTTCACGGAGAAGGCGACGATGTCTCCCGGCTGCAGTCTGATCGGTGTGATGCTCGGCTCGAAGGTCGAACCGCGGACGTTCGCGAGCGACCACACGTACAGCGGCTCGCCGTTGATCAGCATCGTGGCGACGCCACTGTCGCCGAACGCGTTCTCGATGCGAACGTCGGTCATGTCGAACACCTCGGTCACCGTGGTGGACTGATCGGCGGTCTGCGTGAGCGGGCGCAGCGACGTCCAGGCGGAAGAACGTCGGCTCGCCTGATCGCAGCGACGTCGGTCGGGGTCTGCTCGGTGGGAACGGTCGTGGTCGGCGTGGAATCGCCCGGCGTCGTCGCGTTCGTGATCCCCTGGGTCTGGACCTCGTCGGCCACTGCATTCTCGATGGTCGGCTTGATGAGACCGAACCACGCCAGGATCAGTCCGATGCCCACCGCCAGGGCAACGGCAGCTCGACCGATGGCTTCGGCAGGGATGGTCGGTGACTGTACGAAGGCCATCGACGACGTGACCGGAGCGACGCCCTGGCGGGCGGCCTCGATGTCGAAGTCCAGAGTGCGCGTCGACGGGCGGAACCCGCCTCGCTGGGCCCGGGCCTTGAGGCGGACGAGACTTGCCGCGCCGGGCGCGACGCCGACGGCGGGAGGGTCGAAATCACCGTCGATCCGGTCGGTCGGGTCGACGAGGTGGAGACGGCAGCTCGCCACGGTGTTGCCATGGTTCTCCACCATGAACTCGTACGTCGCTCGATGCCTGGCCCGCTGGATCGGCTGCAGCGCCACCAGACGACAGTCGTCGAAGGAATCGATCTCGACGGTGCACTCGGCCACGACCGCTTCGTCGGCGTCACCCAGCGGGATGATGCGGATCACGATCGCGGTGGGCCCGGCGCTGGTGGTGGGTAGCGCGGGTGGAGCGATCTCGACATCGATGATCTCCTGGGAGCCACCGAACAACGTGAGATTGCCTCGCGAGACGCTGGTCCAACTTGCCGCCAGCCCCGCCGGCACGATCGTGTAGGACTCGGTGGATTCGCCGAGATTGTGCACCGTGATGGGGAGGGTCACTCGCGAGCCGGGCGCGACGGTGACGTCGTCGTTGGAGAACCAGGCCTGGACCGACACGCCGAGCACGCTACCGGCTCGCCCGTGGCGGTTCCGGCCACACGGACGAACGGTCGGAGAGTCGTTAGGCTCCACGACGTGCCGTACGAGTCGTTGCCGACGCCCTCGTCTCGACCACGTCGCCTCCGACGCTCGCCGGCGTTCCGTGATCTCGTCGCCGAGCACCACCTTCGCGTGGACGACCTGGTCGCTCCGCTCTTCGTGCGCGAAGGCATCGACGAACCGCACCCGATCGAGTCCCTCCCGGGTGTCGTGCAACACACACGGGCTTCGTTGCGCGCCGAGGTCGCCGATCTCGCCGATCTCGGAGTCCGCAGCGTCATCCTGTTCGGCATTCCTGCGCGGAAGGACGCCGTCGGGAGCGGTGCCTTCGACCCCGAGGGCATCGTGCAACTCGCGATCTCCGATCTGCGCTCCGACGTCGGCGACGAACTCGTGCTGATGACCGATCTGTGCGTCGACGAGTACACCGATCACGGTCACTGCGGCATCGTGGGCGGCGACGGCGTGGTCGACAACGATGCCACGCTCGAGATCTACGCCAGGGCCGCAGTTGCGCAGGCCGCGGCCGGCGCCCACGTCGTTGCGCCGAGTGGGATGATGGACGGTCAGGTGGCCGCGATCCGCCATGCGCTCGACGACGGGGGCTTCGACGACGTGGCGATCATGGCCTACTCGGCCAAGTACGCCAGTGCGCTGTACGGACCGTTCCGTGAGGCGGTCGACGTGTCCATCGTCGGCGGCGGTGACCGCAAGGGGTACCAGCAGGACTGGCGCAACGCCCGGGAGGCTCAGCGCGAGATCGACCTCGACGTCGCCGAGGGTGCCGACATCGTCATGGTCAAGCCGGCGCTGGCCTACCTCGACATCATCGCGGACACCGCCGGTCGGCTCGACCTCCCGATCGCGGCGTATCACGTGAGTGGCGAGTACGCGATGATCCATGCGGCCGCCGACCGCGGCTGGATCGACCGTGACGCCGTCGCCCTCGAACACCTGACTGCGATCAAGCGGGCGGGTGCCGACATCGTGCTCACCTACTTCTCACGCTGGTTCGCCGAGTCGGTTCGCTCCGGAGCGATCGCCCCGTGAGCGACGATCCATCGCGTGATCCCGTTCTGCGACCCCGTCGCCTGTGTCGGCGCCGGTTGTGTCGCCGCGCGCTGCACCGGAGCGGGCGTGCCGTCGAACCACATCCTCTTCGAGAGGTCACGGGCCGTCATTCCCGGCGGCGTGAACTCCTCGATCCGCGCGTTCAAGGCGGTCGGTGGGGAGCCGTTCGTGGTCGCCCGCGCCGAGGGGGCCACGATCACCGACGTCGAGGGAACCACGTACTTCGATCTGGTCCAGAGCTATGGGGCCGTCATCCTCGGTCATGCCCACCCGGCCATCACCGAAGCGGTCAGGGCCGCCGTCGCGGACGGGACCTCCTACGGGGCGCCGACGCCTCGCGAGATGAAGCTCGCCGAGGCGATCCGCCAACGTGTGCCGAGCTGCGAGCGCGTCCGGCTGATGAACTCGGGCACCGAGGCGACCAGCACCGCGGTGCGCCTGGCCAGGGGAGCGACCGGACGCGATCGCATCGTGACCTTTGCCGGCAACTTCCACGGTGCGACCGACGCCCTGCTCGTCGCCGGCGGCAGTGGTGTGGCAACCCTCGGTCTCCCGGGCACGGCCGGCGTTCCCGACGGTGCCGTGGCCAACACGATCGTGGCGCCCTACAACGTCGTACCCGACCTCGACGACCGCGTCGCCGCGGTCATCGTCGAGCCGATCGCGGCGAACATGGGTGTCGTCGCACCAGCGCCCGGGTTTCTCGCCGGACTTCGGGCAGCGTGCGACCGTGTCGGCGCGCTCCTCGTCTTCGACGAGGTGATCACCGGCTTTCGGGTCGGCCCCGGTGGGGCGCAGGCCAAGTACGACGTGCGCCCTGATCTCACCTGCTTCGGCAAGGTGATCGGCGGTGGCCTGCCGATCGGCGCCGTTGGTGGTCGCGCCGAGATCATGGAACATCTCTCGCCGCTCGGTCCGGTCTTCCACGCCGGCACGCTGGCCGGCAACCCCATCGCCACGGCCGCAGGTCTGGCTGCCTTGAACGAGCTGCATGCGGACGTGTACATCGAGCTGATGGCACGCGCCCGACACCTCTCGGCACTGCTGCGTGACGCCTGCTCGGCGGCCGGATTCGTCGCATCGTTCCCGGTCGTGGGCACCCTGGTCGGCATGGTGTGCGGCGACGCAGCGGGCGATGTCCGGAACTTCGACGATGCCAAGCGCACCGACGAAGCGGCCTATGCGGCGTTCTTCCAGGCCATGCTGGCCGAGGGAGTCGCCATGGCGCCCGGTGCCTACGAGGCGATCTTCGTCGGGCTCGGTCACACCGATCAGGTGCTCGCATCGATCGGTGACGCGGCGTTCCGGGCGGCCGCCACGGCGCAGCGGGTGCGCGTGGCTACGTTGGACTCGTGAGGCAGCTCTTCAGTTGGCGGTTCGTCGCCGCAATCGCAGCGCTCGGTGCACTCGCACTGCTGACGGCGGCGTTGCTGGTGAACGACGACTCACTGGAGGAAGTGATCGACACCCCGACGATCGAGCGTCGCATCGATCTGATCGAGCCGATCGCAGCCGCGGAGCCATCGGCCGACTTCGAGGTCGAACCGACCGGGGTCACCCAGGGGTTCCTCGACGTCGTGCTCGATGTCGACCGAGTTGCTCGCATCGCTCCGGGCACGCCGGGCGAGGTCGAGTGCGACGAACTCGAGCAGCCCGATCGCTGCGCGCTCTTCGCCGACATGCTGGGCGACGCGGTGGTGTGGTTCGCCATCCTGCCGCAAGCGCCGGGCGCCACCGTCGAGCTCCCTCCGATCGTCGACCTGCAGGACGGCCTGGCGGCGTTCGAGAACGGTTGGCGGATTCCCTATGCGCCGGTGATCGAGCGCGAGTGCGGCGACGAGGACATCGTGAACTTCGCCGACTTCCTCAAGCGGTTCGGGCCCGACAGCGTGTCGATCGTCGACCTGGAGACCGGCCTGGTGGTCGCGGCTCGCTGCACCGACCCCTGAGCGCTCAGGCGACGATTGCGTGCGCTGCGGCGAGCCCGGAGTTGTGGGCAGCCTCGATTCGGGGACCGGCGAACGCGTCGCCGGCCAGCACGACGCCGCCGTCGCTCGACACCCAACAGGGCTCCGGCCAGCTCGTGCGAGGGGTCGCGAACCTCCACTTCTTGACGTGGGCCTCCACGATCGTGGCGGTGCCGAGCCAGGGGGCGGCCAGCTCGGTGAGCGAGTCGAGCAACTGCCCGTGGTCCCGCTCCCAGTTGGCTTCGCTCCACGCCGGTGAACCGTGCAGCGTGATGGCCGGGGCAGCGCTCACCCCCTTGGCGACATTGTCGGCGACGAAGGCGACGTCGTCGCTCGGCGCCTGGACCCCGCCGGGTGGACCGATGTCCGGCGGGCCGTCCAGCGTCGCCAGCAGGGCGATGGTGCGGTCGTAGTCCGTACGCATCAGCGCCTCGTCGAGCGCGATGTCGGCGTCGGCGAGCAGGGCGAACGCCTGGGGGAGCGGCGTCGTCACGACGACCCGGTCGGCGTGACGCTCCGACCCGTCGTCGATGACCACCGTCCACGGGTCGCGTCGTCTGACGGCGAATGCCATGGTCGAGCAGGACACGTCGAGACCGCGCGCCAGATCCTTGGCCAGCGAGTTCATCCCGGCGGTTGCGACGTATCGGGGATGTCCGTCGTCGGCGTCGAAACCGTGCGACCACACCGTCACGAGGCCGCGTGCCACCCAGTCGTCGACTCGATGCTGGAACGCGGGTGTTCGCACGGTGAAGAACTGGGCGCCGTGGTCGAGGGTGGCCGCGCCGATTCGGCGGGTGGCGAGCCGGCCGCCCGGTGAGCGGCCCTTGTCCACGATCGTGACCTCGACGCCGGCCCGCTGGAGTTCTCGTGCGGCGACGAGCCCGCTGAGGCCCGCTCCGACGATGACGACGCGCATCAGGCGCTGGCGAGGGCGTCGTCGAGACGATGACGCTCGGCGACGGTGGCCTGGTACGAGCGCTCCGCTCGGCCGAGGAACTCCAGCAGGACACGGTTGAACGTCGTCGCGTGCTCGACCATGAAGCCGTGGGCGGCACCGCTGATGACCACCAACTCGGCGGTCGGGATGGTCGCCGCGAGATCCTCGCTGTCGCCCCGCGGCGTCAAGATGTCCTGGTTGCCCACCATGACCAGCGTCGGGATGGTGATCTCCGGCAGCCGGTCGATCAGATCCTGGTGCAACTCGCCCGCCGCGAGGATGGCGTCGCACTGGGCGGCGAACGCATGGGCGGGACGGCCGAGGGCCAGCGGCCCCAGCCATCCGATCGCCGGGAGCAGCCGTCGGAACGATCGCGGGCCGATCACCCATCGGGCGGCCTCGTGTCCCATGGAGCCGATACCCCGCTCGAGGGCAGAGTCCCGCCAGCTCCTCAGCAGTTCCTCCCGCCAGGGGTGGTTGCGTCCGGCGGTGCAGGCAAGGGTCAACGACCGGGTCCGCTCCGGGTACTTCACGGCGACGATCTGGCTGATCGCACCACCCATCGAGGCGCCCACCACGTGGGCGGCGTCGACACCGGCATGGTCGAGCACCGCCACGGCGTCGTCGGCCATCTGCTCGAGCGTGTACGCACCGTGGGGTTTGTCGCTTCGGCCGGCACCACGGTTGTCGAGTGCGACGGCTCGGTACCACGGGGCCGACGCGAGGCGCTGCAGGTTCCATCCGTTCTTGTCGGCACCGAGGCCCTGGATGAACAGGATCGGTGGGCCGCTCGGGCGCCCGGTCACCTGGTAGTGGATGCGAACACCGTCAGCGCTGCGGATGTAGGTCATCAGGCACCACCCAGTCCGGAAAGCGGCAACCAGTCGAGCGGCGTGCCGGTACGTAGCTCGCCGAGCTCGTCGAGGAGCCTGCCGATGTCGAGGCGGACCCGGTCGGCGAGTTCGAGTTCGAGGAGCGGGCCTCGGCGCTTGCGAGGTGAACGCGAGGCCGGCCCGATCTCGACCCGTGCGCTCCGGGTGAACGGACTGCTCGACGTGGCGCCGGGAAACACGGGAGTGCCGGCTCCGAGTGCGGCGCCGACGAGCGCGTGGTTGACGCGTCCGACACCTCGCTCGTGGTGATCGGCGCCCATGACGACCAGTTGGCCGCCGGCGAGGGCGCCCGCCACCTCGTCGGGGTGTTCGAGCAGGCCACCGATGCGGCGACTGAAGGCGCCCACCGGTGCGGTGTCGGGTCGTCCGACGAACCGGACCGGACGGTCCACCGCCTCGCTGAGGGCGAATGCCGCAAAGATCGGCGACAGAGCGAACTGTCGTGCGTTGACCACGATGAGCGCACCCTTGCGTCGTGGCAGGAACTGGTCACCACCGACGGCGACGTCCCACCTGACACGGGCAAGATGCATCATCGTGTTCACGAGGCCGGCGTCGCGGCCCCAGTCGTCGACGAGGCCGGTCTCGCGCACGGGCAGCGTCAGGACCCGTCCGAGCGTTGCGGACATCAGGCCACCTGCACGTTCGCTGGTTGACGGATGATGCTGGGCCAGTGGTAGAGCCGGTCGATGACGTCGGTGGTCGACGACTCCGGCACGAGGCCGAGCAACGTCTGCATCCGAGTGTTGTCGGCGAGTCGTCCACGATGGAGCGTCTCGGCCACGTGGTCGGGGATCGGTGCGCCGGCGAGGTGGCTGAGGGATCTCGCAATCCGCCAGTCCGGCCCGATGAGCGGCACCGGGATGCGGCGTCCACGACGGGCGGCCTGGAGTGCCGTGATGGCGCCTGGCGCCACGACGTTGACCGGCTCGGCGAGACCGATGCGCGCGGCCGCGATGAACGCCCGGGCCGCGTCACGGTCCTCGATCACGGCGAAGGGCGGATCGGCGAGCACGCTGAACGGCACCGCCGGCATGCGCAGGAGGCGACCGAGTGGTGACGGAACATGGGGCCCGAGGACCGGAGCGAGCCGCAGCGCACCGACCGTGACGCCGACCCGCTCGCCGACCTGTGAAGCGGTGTGTTCGATGGCGGCCACGGTGCGGCCCCACCCGCTCGTGGGCTGCAGCGGAGCGGCCTCGCTCGGTCGCGTGAGGGATCCGCGGCCGCGCCCGTAGATCTCGATGCCGCTGCGCACGACGAGGTGTTCGAGCGCCGGGCACTCGGCCGCGGCGCCGATGATGGAGGTCGCGGCTTGATCCGTCAGCGTCAACGCTTCGCGGGTCGCCGCACGGGCATCGGGCTCCCACACACCGACGTGGATCAGGATGTGTGGGTTGAACTGCACCACGGTGTCCACGATGCGGTCGTGGTGATCGGGGTGAATCCGGTGGAACTCCGTACGATGCAGGCGTCGTCGGGGTGGATCACGGTCGATTCCCGACAGGGCGCCGACCCACTCCTCGGCTTCGAGCAGGCTGGCGACGAGCGTGCCCAGTTCACCGCCGACACCACTGACGAACACACGACGTCCACCCATCACCATGAACGCTACTCCTCCCCACCCGCTCGACACCGGTCCTGCTCGGACCGTCAAGTGTCCGTCGTCGCGGTGCCGATACAGAAACCATGGCTCCGCCGCCGATCGTTCCGCTTGCGCCGTCTCGGTCGTCGGTCGGACTCGTCGCGCTCGTTCTCGGCGCCCTGGGTCCTCGGCAGCGGTGGGTCCGGTGCTGAGCCGTCGCCGATGCGGCGAACGACCCGGTGGCACTGAACTGCCCCCGGTGGCGCCCTGAAGACGGCGGAACGGCTGACGTTGGGCAGCAAGCTCCTGTTCCCGGTGGATCGTGGATCGGACTGTTACGTGCTCGACAACTTCGGTGAACCGCGCGGCACGACGCCGCCTGCACGAGGGTGTCGACATCATGGGGTCGGCCGGTCGGGCGGTCTACGCGGTCGCTGATGGGGTGCTGACCCAGCGGTACACGAACACCGGGACTGCCGGTTGGGGCTGGACGCTCTATGTCGCCGCGACGAACACCAGCTACAAGTACTTCCACCTCGCCGAGGACGCGAACGGTCTGGTCCAGGGCGCCAAGGTGTCGCGAGGCGATGTGCTGGGCTTCGTCGGGGAGCAGCGGAACGTCGAGCGAGACCAACTTCCACCTGCACTTCGAGGTGCGACCGAACAACGTCGCGGTGAATCCGTTGCCGCTGTTCGTCTCGATCCCGCCGCCGTGCCGGGTGTCGCCGCCGTTGCGCTGACGTTCAGCGGAGTCAGCGGAGTCAGCGGAGGTCGGGGGCGCGCAGGATGATCTCGCGGGCGAAGGGATCCAACGGCCGGCCGGCGAGTCGCTCGGTGACCTGGATCGCCTTGGTGGGTTCCTCGACGAGGCCGGCCCAGCGGATGTAGCCGCCCATGATGCCCAGGATGCGGTCGCCGACCTCGTCGCCGTGGACGAGCACCTTGGTGCCGTGCTTCAGGAGATCACGGATCTCGGTGTACAGCGCCTTGAGGTACTGGTCGGTGTGCTCGCTGTTGAACGGCCGGTGCCGGTACGGCAACCCGAGCTCGTCGTAGTTGTGCAGGTTGTGCGGTGCGGCGATGATCGACAGCACGCATCCGAAGCCGTTCTCGCGGAGCCAGATGATCTCCTCCTGGCGTCGGACCCGGCGATGACTGTCGCCGACGCCTCCGGGACGCTCGCAGATCGCCAGTTTGTCCTTCAGGATCCAGGTGAAGTTCCGGGGAGTGATCCCGAGTGCCCACTTGCCACGCAGCCGAGGGGGCATCAGCGGGCGGTTTCGGAGCGGGCGCGTGACGTCATAACGGGTGGCCAGGCTACCGCGTGGTGGGGTGCGCCGGGAAAAGAACCAGTCGGCGGCCCTGACGCTCGACCCGCAGACCGCCGGCGAGCTCGCAGGCAGGCGTGGTCCCCGCGGCGACGCCGAGGACGCGGGCGACGGCGGCGGCGTCGGGTGGGTAGCCGTCGCGTTCGAGCCACCGGCGAAGTGCACGGGTGGCGAGTGGTCCGGGCGCTGCCAGCAACTGGTCGACATCGGTCGGGTCGATCGCTGCGGCGAGGTCCTCGAGGAGTCGGTTGTCGTCGCGCAGGAGGCGAGCGGTGCGGTCGAGGAGTACGGCGACGTCCCGTTCGGCGATGTCGTCGAGGAGTGGGAGCAGCTCGTGGCGGATCCGGTTGCGACGGAATCTCGGGTCGTCGTTCGTCGGGTCGTGCGCGACGTCGAGTCCGAGTTGGCGACACAGCTCGACGGTCTCGAAGCGGCGGAGTGCGAGGATCGGATGGCGAGGTCCGGGTTGGATCGCTCCGAGCCCGGCCGCTCCCGACCCCCGCAGCAGTGCGAGGAGCAGGGTCTCGGCCTGATCGTCGGCGGTGTGACCGGTCATCGCCTCCGGTCCGAGGGCGTGTCGGCGTGCGGCGCGGGCTCGCGCTTCGAGGTTGGGTCCGTCATCGAGTTCGACGGCGACGACCTCGAACGCGACGTCGAATCGTTCGGCGATCCGGCCGGCAGCGAGCGCATCGTCCGCTGAGCTGTCGCGGAGCCCATGGTCGACGTGCACGGCTCTGACGCTGCAACCGGCCTCGACGGCGAGGGCCACGAGTGCCGCGGAGTCGGCACCCCCGGAGAGCCCGCAGACGACCGACGTGCCCGATGGCGGGAAGGTGCACCGAGCGAGCAGTGAGTCGAGCAGGGAGTCGAGCATGCCTGCCTCCAGCATGCCCCACCCAACCCCGAAATCTCGCGGAATTCGGTCGCTCAGCGACCGAATCGCGAGAAGTTTCGGTGGGGTTCGCCGAACCGGGGTGCCGGCGAAGGCGTCAGAGGTCGCTGTGGCGGGCGCGTTGCTGCTTGGCGGTCGGGTACTTGCGGCGCCGACACCGTCTTGAGGTAGCCGACCACGAGCACGATCAGGACGAGCAGGGACGCAAGGAACAGAACGATCCCGATCCACCAGTGCCAGACTTCTGCCGCAAGCATGCTGTGAGGCTAACCCCCGGGCCCGGTCAGGACACAGTTTCGCATCCGGCCGTGCGAGGCCGCCGACCGAACTCAACCGATCTCGCCGTCGCCGTCGAAGTCGGTGCCGAAGCACAACTCGATCTTGGCGAGGAGATCCGGGGGCATCTCGTCGTTCGTGCACTTCACGGCGACCACCTGCTTGAGTTCGGCATGGAAGTCGAAGGCACCGAGGCAGTCCATGCACCCGTCGAGATGGTGACGGATCGCTTCGCGTTGGTCGTCGGTGAGCTCGTCATCGAGGAAGATGTCGAGCTCACGAAGGGTCTGCGCGCAGTCCGATTCGACCCTGGGCTGGCCGGCCTGCATCGTCGATTCGTCGTCCATCGTCACATCTCCTGCGCTGCCACGAGTCCACGGGCCAGGGCGAAGTCGTGCAACGCCTTCTGCATCGCTTTTCTTCCCCGGTGCAGACGGGACATCACGGTGCCGATGGGGATGTCGAGCATCTCGGCGATCTCCTTGTACGAGAACCCTTCGACGTCGGCCAGGATGACCGGGAGACGGAAGTTGTCGGGGAGGTCCTCGAGGGCCTGCTTGACCTCGTCGTCGGGGAGCATCTCCATGAGCGATTCCTCGGCCGATCGGCCGACGGCCGCGTTCTGGAGGGTGCCGACGTTCTTGTACAGGTACAGGTCCTCGAAGTCGCCGAGGTCGGTCTCGTCGGGCCGCCGCTGCTTGGCCCGATAGGAGTTGATGTAGGTGTTCGTCATGATGCGGAACAGCCAGGCCCGCAGGTTGGTGCCGTCGGTGAACGACGAGTAGCTGCGGTAGCCCTTGAGGAAGGTCTCCTGCACGAGGTCCTCGGCGTCGGCCCGGTTGCGGGTCATACGCAGTGCGCCCGAGTAGAGCTGGGGGGCGTACTGCATCGCGTCGGCGGCGAACGTTGCCTGATCGGCCATTGACCGGACTGTACCGGCTCGACGGGTGGGGGTCAGTCGGTTTCGTGATTGTTGGGCGCGCCGAGCCGTGGCACCACGGTGTCGATCGAGGCGATGAACCGGTCGAGGAGGTCGGCGAGTTGGGCCCGTTCGACGGGTTCGAACTCGCTGAGGATCTGCATCATCGCGGTGGATCGTCGGGCGGCGACGTCGTCGTGGCGTCGGCGGCCCTCGTCGGTGATGCGCACGAGCACGACTCCGCCGTCCTCGGGTGAGGTGAATCGCTCGACGAGGCCGTCGTGCTCGAGGCGCTGCATCGGCTCGGGTGGCGGTGGACGGATCCACGCGGAGGCGAGCGGCGAGTTCCTTCATCGGCCGGTGGTCGCGGCGGGTGAGGAGATCGAGCGCGTCCATCTGGCCCTGCTCCAGCGGCTTCTCGCGACCGAACAGATACGAGCGCAGCGCCGACGCCCCGGCGCCGCGCCGGAGCTCGATCCAGGCGCGACCGATCCGTCGGGCGTGTTCCCGATCGGTGCGGTTCCGGAAGTCGACCGCACTGGTTCCGCTGGCAGCTCCACTCATGTGCGTTTGTACGGTAGTGATCCATGACCGACGCCAACGGAGCGGAGGCGCTCTCGGATCCGTCGGCTCCGACCGCCATGGAGGCCCTGCACCCGTTGGCGTCGAGCGAGGTCGAGGTCACGGCGTCGTTCCGGCATCGGGAGATCTACACCCGGCGTGGGTTGTTGACGCTGCTCACGCACGAACCCGATGAGGCCGTTGCGGTGCCGTCGGCGATCGTGGCGTGCGGGGGTGCGCTGGGGGGAGTGCTCGGCCCCGGGCATGCGCTCGTATCACCATCTCGGCGAACGCTGGGCGGCGCGCGGGGTCCGGTTCGTGCGGGTCGGCTACCGCGAGCCGAACAACCTGGACCTGTGCGCGCACGATCTGGCGTGCGGTGTCGAGACGGCCCGTGATGCCGGCGCGGAGCGAGTCGTCGTCATGGGGCACAGTTTCGGTGGCGCCGTTGCCGTGCGGACCGCCGTGATCATGCCGGTGTCGGTGGTCGGGGTGGTGACGTTCGCGACACAGTCGGCAGGGTGCGAGGTCGCCGGCGGGCTCGGCGATCGACCGCTGCTGCTGTTCCACGGCGATCGTGACGAGCTGCTCCCGGCCGAGGCGAGCCACGTGGTCGCGGCGATCGCCGGTCACGGCGAGGTGGTCATGCTGCCCGGCGACGGTCACCTGCTCGGCAGGAGCGACGCCGCCATCACCGAGCGCCTCGACGACTGGCTCCCCGCCGTCCTCCGCCTGCCGTCCTGACCCGTCCCTCCAACTCCGAAAAATGCCGTGAGAATGCGCGCGCTCAGCGCGACGAGCGACGCATTTCTCGGGGTTGGGTCAGGCCTCGTCGCCCCAGTCGATGGCGGCGACGTCGGGGTCGATCTGGGCGCCGCCCCGGCTCGATCCGAGGAAGTCCCATCCCCACGACACGAACGCGTCGACGCGTTGGCGGATCCCGCTCATCAGCCAGGCATGGACGCCGAGCCAGGCGGAGAAGGCCACCACCCCGTGGAGTTCGTGGTGGCGGGGACCGACCTCGGCGACGGCCGAGCCGCGGCTGATCATCGCCATGATCCCCTTGTCGAGGTACTTGAACGGCTTGCGTTCCTTGCCGTGGATGTCGGCGACGATGTTGTGCGCCGCCCATCGCCCGGCCTGCAACGCCACCGACCCCAGCTGCCGGCAGGCTCGCGCCGTCGCGGTCGATGGTGTTGGCCATGTCGCCGATCGGGTACACCCGCGGGTGGCCCTCGGCGGTGAGGTCGGCGAGGGCGTCGAGGCGGCCGCCACGACCGGTGGGCAGCCCGGTGTTCGCGGTCAGCGCCGGTGGCTTCGTTCCGCCCGCCCACACGACGACGCGGGTGAGGATCTCGGAGTCGTCGTCGAGCACGACACGGTCCGCGCGCACTTCCTTGACACCTCGCTGCAGGAGGAGCTCGACACCGAGTTCTTCCAGTTTGTGCGCGGCATAGCGGTGGGCCTTGTCGGAGAACGCGCCGAGCACGACGGGCCCGTGGTCGACGAGCCGGATCGACGCCCGGGTCAGGTCGAGGTTGCGGTAGCGATCGGGCATGACGTCGTTGACGAGGTCGGCGACGGCACCGGCGGTCTCCACCCCGGTCGGTCCGGCGCCGACGATCACGATGTTGAGGGCGCCTTCGTCGATGCGGGCGGGGTTCGTCGGCGGCGTCCTCGAAGCACTCGAACAGGCGCGAGCGCAGGCGTTTGGCGTCGGCGACCGAGTAGAGCGCGAACGCGTGCTCGTCGGCGCCGGGTACGCCGAAGTAGTTGGGCACCGAACCGGCCGCGAGGACCAGGTAGTCCGCCGAATGGGTCTGCCCACCGGTCGTGGTGACGCTGAGCTGGTCCACATCGACGGCGTCGATCTCGGCCTGCAACACGGTGACGGTCGGTCGGTTGGCGAAGACGTCGCGCAACGGCCGGGCGACGTCGGAGGCGGCCAGCTCGCCGGTTGCCACCTGGTAGAGCAACGGCTGGAACTGGTGGTAGTTGTTCCGGTCGATCAGCGTGACGTGGATGTCGTGCTTGGCCAGCTCGGTCGCGCACCCGACCCCGGCGAAGCCTCCGCCGATCACGAGGACGGACGGAGCGGTGACGTTGTCGTGAGCCACGACGTCATCGTGGTCGGTGGCACGACGCTGAGGCAACAGCCAGATCGGGTGATTTCCCGGGCGCGAGCTGCTGCGTCGGATCCGTGGTAGAGAGTGGACGATGGTGTCGCTGCTGTCGTCGATCCTGGCGGTGAACCCGGTGCCGTGGGCGCGGGCGCAGATGGCGTTCACGCTGGCGTTCCACATCGTCCTCGTTCCGCTCGGGGTGTCGTGGGCGGCGATCGCCCTGATCGCCAACTACCAAGGCCATCAAGCACGACGACTCGGCCGCGCTGCTCCTCGCGCAGCGGTGGTCGAAGTACATGGCCGTGACGTTCGCGGTCGGAGCGGTCACGGGCACGGTGCTCTCGTTCCAGTTCGGGTTGCTGTGGCCGCGTTTCATGGGCCAGTGGGGCGACGTGTTCGGCGTGCCCTTCGCGTTCGAGGGCGTGTTCTTCCTCCTCGAGGCGATCTTCATCTCGATCTACATCTTCGGGTGGCGCCGACTCAGCCCGTGGGCGCACTTCTGGACCGGCGTCCCGATCGTGCTCACCGGGGTCCTCGGCAGCGCGTCGGTCGTGGCCGCCAACGCGTGGATGAACGAACCGTCGGGCTTCACGCTTGAACGCTGCCGGTGAGGTCGTCGACGTGGACCCCTGGGGGGTGATCTTCAACGACGCGATGCCGTTGATGGCGGCGCACATGATCGTCGCTGCCTACGTGGTCGGCGGGTTCATGATCGCCTCGGTGTATGCCGTCGGGATGCTGCGGGGCCGGCGTGACCGCTACCACCGGCTCGGCTTGCTCATCCCGTTGACGGTGGCGTGCATCGCCGTGCCGATCCAGATGGTGGTCGGCGACTCGCTCGCCCGCTGGGTCTACAACAACCAGCCGATGAAGTTCGCCGCCATCGAGCTCGTCCCGGAGACGAGCAGCGACGTGCCCGAGACGCTCTTCGGGTATCTGAACTCCGACGGTGAGGTGGTCGGCGGCATCCCGATCCCGGGCCTCGCATCGATGCTCTCGGATCCATCGGAAGGAACGGCAACGGTCATCCAAGGCTTGGACGCATTCCCCGAGGACTCCATCCCGACGATTCGACAGGTCAACGTCGTGCACCTGGCGTGGGACGTGATGGTGGGTCTCGGCACGCTGCTGTTTCTCTTCTCGGTCTGGTACTTCGCGACGTGGCTGTTCCGCAAGGACATGCCGACGAGCAAGTTCTTCCTGATCTGCGCCTCCTCGGCGGGCGTGCTGGCGGTGATCACGATGGAGGCGGGATGGGTGGTCAGCGAGGTCGGCCGACAACCGTGGATCGTCTACGACCTCATGAAGGTCGATGATGCCGCCACCGCCAACACCGGGGTCTGGATCACCTTCATCCTGGTGACGCTGCTCTACACCGCCCTGGGGGTGACGGCGATCTACGTGCTGCACAGCATGAGCAAGAGGTTCAGAAGGTCGATGGAGTCGGGCACTCCGCCCGACCTCGACGAGCACGACGTCCCGTACGGGCCGGCGGCCCCGATCGAGCGGGAACGGTGGACGCGCCGTGAGCACCGCCGCCGCGGTCGTGCTGTTGATCGGGATCGTCGCGTATGCCATCTTCGGCGGGGCCGACTTCGGCGCAGGTTTCTGGGATCTCACGGCGGGAGGCACCGACCGCGGGATGGCGCCCCGCGGGGTCATCGACCACTCCATCGCGCCCGTGTGGGAGGCCAACCACGTGTGGTTGATCTTCATCCTCGTCGTGTTGTGGACGAGCTTCAGCGAGGCCTACGCATCGATCTTCCTGACCTTGTTCGTGCCGCTGACGATCGCCGCGCTCGGAGTGGTGCTGCGGGGGTCGAGCTTCGCGTTCCGCAAGGCGGTGACGCCGCTGAAGCAACGCCGTGCGTTCGGGGCGGTCTTCGCGTCCTCGTCGGTGCTCGTGCCGTTCTGCTTCGGCGCCGTTGCCGGCGCCGTGGCGTCCGGCCGCGTTCCCGCCGGCGGGGTCGCCGGTGACCCGGTCGACAGCTGGATCAACCCGACCTCGATCCTCGGCGGCGTGCTGGCGGTGTGCGTCTGCGCCTACCTCGCCGCGGTGTACCTGGTGTTCGATGCCCACCGGTTGTCCGATGACGACATGGTCGAGTACTTCCGGCACCGTGCGGTGATCGCGGCCGTGGTCGCCGGTGTCGTGGCGTTCGGCGGGATCTTCGTGCTGCGCGCCGATGCCGAGTACCTCTTCGACGGCTTGACGTCGCGGGCGTTGCCCCTCGTGATCCTGTCCGCGCTGTGTGGTGTCGGCTCGCTGATCCTGCTCGTGCGCGCCAACCATCGCGGTGCGCGGCTGCTCGCCATCGGAGCGGTGGCGTCGGTGATCGGCGCCTGGGGGGTGGCCCAATGGGACTACATCCTTCCCGAGAGCCTCACGTTCGAAGATGCGGCGGCACCGTCGGGGACGATCACCGCGGTGATCCTGGCGACGGTGCTGGCGGTCGTACTCGTGGTGCCGTCGTTCGTGCTCCTCTTCCGGCTCGACCAGCGCGGTCTGCTTCCCGAAGAAGGCGTCGACGACCCCACCGAGTCGCCCCCACCCCGAAAAATCGCGAAATCCGGACGCTGAGCGACCGAAATCCGCGAGGTTTCGGAGATGGAGTGCCGTCAGCCGGTGAGCATGCCGCCGTCGACGGCGAGGGCGTGGCCGGTCGTGAACGATGACGCGTCCGAACACAGCCAGAGCGCGGCGTCGGCGATCTCGCGTGGCTCTCCGAAGCGTCCGAACATGCTCAGCCGGTGGGCGACGTCGTCGGCGCTGCGCCCGCGGCGCTCCATCGCGTTGCGCAGCATCGGCGTGTCGATCGCGCCGGGACAGATGGCATTCACGCGGATGCCCTGGCGGGCGTAGTCCATGGCTGCGCTGCGGGTGAGGCCGAGGACGGCGTGCTTGCTGGCGGTGTAGGCGGGCTGATCGTGCTGGGGACGGAACGAGTTGGTCGACGCGATGTTCACGATCGCGCCGCCCTGGCCGGCGTCGATCATCGCTCTGAGTTCGTACTTCATGGCCAGGAAGACCCCGCGGACGTTCACCGACATCATCCGATCGAAGTCGTCGTCGGCGCAGTCGGCGAGCGGCACGGTCTCGAACTCGATCGCCGCCGCGTTCACGGCACAGTCGAGGTGACCGTGACGCTCGATCGCCTCGCCGATCACGGCGGCGATCTCGTCGGCAACGGCCACGTCACCGGCCACGAACGTCACCGAACCCGGCCCGCCCGAGCACGCCGCGAGCAGGTCGTCGGCACCGGCGTCGGTCAGATCGGTGGCGACGACGTTCGCGCCGGCGGTGACGAAGGCGGCGGTGATCGCACGTCCCATGCCGCCGGTCGCGCCGGTGACGACTGCCGTCCGTCCCGTGAAGTCGATGGTTGCCATGGATGCTCCCTGGTTCAGGTATCGGTCGGCAGGCATGCGCCGCCGCCGGCACGCGTCCGAGCTTGACACAACCTCGCTGGCGGCTCGCTGTCGGCAGATGCCCTCTCGCCGCAGCTGGCGACCTGCATCTACCCTGCTCGCATGAGCCTCGTCCCCGACTCCTTCATCGTGCCGCTCAGTTTCGACGGACCGGGTTTCCGGTTGGAGCCACTCGGGCCCCGACACAACGAACGAGACCACGAGGCGTGGATGTCGAGTATCGATCACATCCGGCAGACCCCGGACTTTCCGGACGGCTCCTGGCCCACGTCGATGACGCTCGACGCCAATCTCGCCGACCTGGTGCGACACGCAAAGGACTTCGAGGAACGCACCGGCTTCACCTACTCGATGCTCGATGGCGACGAGGTGATCGGATGTCTCTACATCTACCCGTCGAAGACCGCTGACGCGGCGGTGAGTTCCTGGGTGCGAGCGAGCCGAGCCGAGATGGACGTCGTCACCTGGCAAGCCATCTCGACGTGGCTCGAGACCGACTGGCCGTTCACCACCGTCGAGTACGGCGCTCGTTAGCTCTGAGCAGGCCACCACTTCCGACTGATCGGGGCGGCCCGGCGGCCGGAATCTGGTGGTGTTCGACTGTGCTAGACCTCAAGCTCGAAGGGGGTTGTCATGTCGGATTCTCCGTACCTGATGAGCAACGTGCACCCGGAAACCGCGAAACGCTTCGACGGGCTGGAACGAACGCTGGATTCGATCTCGACGGGTCTTCTCGAACGCATAGGTGTTCCCGTTGGGGCTCGCTGTCTGGAGATCGGGGCCGGTGGTGGGTCCATCGCTCGATGGCTCGCTGATCGTGTCGGCCCCGGCGGGCACGTCGTGGCCGTCGACTTGGATACCCGATGGTTCCGCCACGACGGCAGCTCCGCAGCTCGAAGTCCGCGAGGTCGACCTGGTGACGCGGTCCGATCCCGGAAGGTCCGTGGGACCTCATTCACGAACGGCTGGTGTTGCAGCACATCCCCGACCGTCTCGAGGTCCTTGACCAACTGGTCGCCCGTCTGGCACCCGGTGGCTGGTTGGTGGTGGAGGACTTCGACACCGGGGAGGTCCGCACCACTGACCGTGGCGGACCGCATCACGAACTGATCGCTCGCATGGCGACCGCGTTCAATCGGCTGCTGGCCGAACGCGGCGGGGCGAGCGACTTCGCGGCCGACGCGTGGCGGCTTCTTCGTCAACGGGGTCTGGTGAACACCGGTGCCAGCGGCCATGTCGTGTTCGACATCGGAGGAGAGGGGTTTGCGCAGGTCACCACCGCGAATGCCCGTCAAGTCAGCGATGGTCTGGTTGCCTTGGGCGTCTCGGTCGAGGACATCGAGCACTTCATCGAGGTGTTGTCGGATCCGGACACCATCATCGGCACGCCGGTGCTCGTCACGGCATGGGGACAACGCGAAGTTCCCGGCCGGCACGGGCTACCACTGCAGCAACCTCAACTTCCAGGTGGCGGCGACGCGGCGCTCCAGTCCACGAAGTGACACTCGCAGAACGGCGAGTGCCTCCCAGACGAACGGGTACCAGCTGGCGGTCCTCGCCAGCGCCGCTTCGTGCCTCGAGTGCAACGACGACAGAACGGCTGTCATCTGGAGCCCAGAGTGGGAATCGAACCCACGACCTACGCATTACGAATGCGTTGCTCTACCGACTGAGCTATCTGGGCGCGCGAGGCGCAGTGCGTGATGATATCGGTGAGGTCGTCGGGTCGCCGCGCCCGTTGCCGAATCGTCCCGTGAGACGGCTCTCCGCTACCGATGGGGCGGCGGAGTAGCGTGAGCACATGGTGAGCGAGCGCGATCGGGCGACGATGGCTCGCCTTGCGCGTGACCTCGCCGACGGTGAGACCGATGAGCGAGGGACGCCTGAGCAGCGTCGAGCGATCCTCGAGGAGATCAACGCCGATCGCATCGATCATGGGATCGAGCCGCTGGAGGACCGGGCGCCGGAGGAGGGCTTCTATGACCGAGCAAAGTCCCTCGGCATGGCTCGAATCGATCGCTGACATCTTCGATGGGCTCGGTGTCGAGTGGACGCTCGTCGGGGCACTTGCCGCGAACCGATACCGGGCGACACCGAGGTTCACGACCGACGTCGACACGATGGCTTCCCCCCACCCCGACCTGGTGTCGGTGCTCACCGGCGCCGGCTACGAGGTCGAGGTCATCGGTGACGAAGGCGAGCCCGTGCACCTCATCCGATGTCATCGAGGGGCCGAGTCGATCGACATTCTCATGCCGGTGGTCGCCTACCAGCTCGAGGCGCTCCAGCGCTCCGTCGATCACGTACTGACCGTGGAGGACGTGATCATCCACAAACTGATCGTGTGGCGGTTGCGAGACCGCGACGACATCCGGTCGATCCTGGAAGCCGGAGTGGCGCTGGACCGCGACTACCTCGAACGGTGGATCACTGCGTGGGAACTCACCGAACGTTGGGCTGGTTTCAGCTGATGTCGCGGGTCACTTCGCCAGCGGGTCGCGGCCGTTCCACGTGCCGGTCGATCCGTACGGCTCGAACCGGGCGAACATCTCCTCGGCGTACCAGTCCTCGTCGCGGGTCCGGCGGATCACCTCGACGTGATCGGGCATGGAGTACGCAAATGCCCGCGCCGCTGCCTGGGTCTCCCAGAGACTGAACGTCGCCAGCCGCCCGACGGGTGCCTCGCCGATCCCGACCACGTCGATCAGACCGGCCGCGGTGTGGAGCTCGGCGTCGACGACGTCGCTGGCGGCGCCGAACGCCTTCCACGAGTGCCGACGGACGTCGGCGCGCGTGATGATCGCCACCGGTCCGTCGCCAGACCCTGCCTCCAGGCCCTCGAGCGGGTCGACGCCCCTCCACCGGCCGTGTCCGCCGACGCCGCGCAGCCGCACGTGCCAGCTCTCCTGGGCGCCGTCGCCACCGGCGGGCGATGTGACTCGTCGCGCAGGAACGTCGTCCAGCGCGGCCTCGTCCTCCCAGACGGCGAACAGCGCAGTCCGAGCGAAGTCGGCGCCGGACCCCGTGTGGTCACCGGCGCCGGTTCCGAGCAGACGCCAGAACACGAGCCCGCGGGTGCGGCGCAGCCAGATCCGATCGGTCCCGAGCCGAGCCAGCGCGAGCGGCGTCTTCCACGTCGGCTCGCGAACGAGGTGGAACGATGCAATCCGGGCCATGCATCGGTCATGCTGTCACCAATGAGCTCCGAGACCGCCGTCGACGTCGTGATCACGGTCGTGGTCGGCTACCTCGTCGGCTCGATCCCGATCGCCAACATGGTCGCCGCCCGACGGGCCAGGATCGACCTGCGCACCGTCGGCGATCGCAATCCCGGCTACTGGAACGCTCGCGAGACGCTCGGCAAGCGGGCGTCGATCCCGATCTTCATCGGTGACGCTCTGAAAGGCACGCTCGCCGCGCTCGTCGGACTCGCGCTCGCCAACCCCGGTGTGTGGGGCATGGCGTACGTCGGCACGGGGGCCGCGATGGTCGGCCACGCGTTCCCGATCTTCGCCCGATTCCGGGGCGGCCGCAGCATCCTCACGTTCACGGGCGGCGCGGCGGTGTTCGCTCCACTGCCGTTCGCCGTCACGATCGCGTTGCTGCTGGTCGTGTTCGCCGTCACCAGGTCGTTCGCCACCGCCGCCCGCGTCGGGTTCTTCGCCTTCCCGGTGGTCCAACTCCTGATCGAGGGGCCGTACCGCACCGCGGCGACCGGTGTGCTCATGACGTTCATCGGTCTGCGATTCGCCATGGCCGCGTGGACCGATCGCCGCGTTGCGGCAGCCGACGGGACTCAGGCGTAGCTTCGGCCGCGCCAGGTCTGGCGACCCCGCCGGGCGATGCCCCGGCCGATGGCGACCGCGGCCAGCGGGTCGGCGAGCGGGCTGAGCCAGTAGGCGACGTCGATGCGGGTGTACGCACGACGGGTGCCGGCGAGCGTGCCCAACCGCAGCGCGGCGAGAGCAAGGTCGACGGCGTCGCCGCGTCGAAGCAACAGTCTGGGGATCGGCAGGACCTGCGCGAGCATCACGACAGCGAGGTCGACGAGTTGACGCCTGCGTGTCTCCACGCCCGGGAGTGCGAGTGATCGGCCCCACCCGGTCCAGACGTCCTCGAACGACTCGAACATCCGAACGGTGAGCAGTTCGCCGGCGTCGAGGAACCCGACCCGCCAGCCGTCCGAGGCGAGTCGCCGTGCGAGGGCGATGTCCTCGACGACCTCACCGCGAACCAACGCCATGCCGCCCGCCTCGAGGAAACGGCTCCGCTCGAACGTCATGCACTGACCGTTGGCCATGGTCCGATCCGGGCGGCTCGCGGACGAACCGGGTGGACCGAACCGGTAGACGAGCGTGGTCAGCATGGCGGGGTGCAGCCACCGACTGCCCGGTGTCGGACAGTCGAACCGGCCGCCGACGGTCAACAGGTCGAACCGGTCGCCGGTCGCTCGGGCCACGAGTGCCGTCGGCAGGAGCGGATCCGGGCGGGTGTCCGCGTCGAGGGTGACCACCCACTGCGACCTCGCAGCCTCGATGCCCTGCTGGAGCGCCCACGCCTTGCCGGCCCACCCGTCGGGCAGGCCTCGTCCGTCGATCACCGTCGCGCCCGCGGCTCCCGCGATCGCCGCGGTTGCATCGGTCGACTGGTCGTCGACCACGAGCACCTCGTGGACGCCGGGGGCGCCGACGATCGCATCGAGCAGCGGGCCGATTCGAGCCGCCTCGTCGCGAGCCGGGATCACGACGCTGATGCTCTGGGTCGGTGTGATCGACGGTCGAACCGCAGGAGCGACTCGGGCGGCCTTCACGAGGCGAGTCAGCGCGATGCCACCCGCCACGATCCGAAGGGCGATCGACAGGCTTCGCACGATCCGGCGAGCGGTGGTCACCCGCGATCCTGCTCGATCATCTCGGCGACGATCCTGGCGCTGGTCGTGACGAGCGGGAGCCCGCCGCCCGGATGGCTCGATCCACCCACCAGGTACAGACCTCGGCCGTGAACCACGGTTGGCCGGTCGGACGAACGCCGCCCGTTTGCCGTTCGACGACGAGCCGTAGATCGCCCCGCCCGGCGAGCGGTACCGGCGGGCGATGTCGGCCGGCGTCATCGTGTGACGGAACTCGATCCGGTCCCGCAGGTCGACGCCGATGGGCTGCAAGTCGGTCGAGCACGAGGTCACCGTAGGCGTCGGCGTCGACGGCGATCCCCGGCGGTGTGTTCACGAGCAGGAACCAGTTCTCGCAGCCGGACGGAGCCTGGCTCGGGTCGGTCACCGACGACACGCACGCATAGATCGTCGGGTCGTCGGCGAGCCGGCCCGCGTCCAACTGGTCGTACTCGGCCCGGTAGCTCTCGGAGAACCACACGTTGTGGTGGGTCACGTTCGGCGTCAGTCCCCGCACCCCGACGCACAGCACGAACCCGCTCGTCGATCGCTTCGCGCGACGCACTCGGGCCAGCGCGTCCGGATCGGGGAGGAGGTCGGCGTACAGGTGCTCGGCGTCGGTGTTGGCGACGACGATGTCGGCGGGCTCGGTGGTCCCGTCGGCGAGGACGACGCCCGTCACCCGATCGGTGGAGGTGATGGCGGTGACCTCGGTGGCGGTCCGGATCTCGACCCCGACATCGATCGCCACGCGTTCGAATGCTGCCCGGAGTGCGTCGAGGCCACCCATCGGGTACCAGCAGCCGTAGCGGGCCTCGATGTGCGGGATGCAGGCCAGCGTGGCGGGCGCCGAGTACGGCGACGACCCCGAGTACGTCGCGTAGCGGTCGGCCCACTGGACGAGCCGAGGGTCGTCGAAGTGCGACTCGGCGGAACGGTGCAACGACCGCATCGGATCGATCGCGCTCAGGTCGAACGGTGATCGCATCCGCTTCGCCAGCGACCACGGGTTCGACATCGGGCCGGCGAAGAACGTCCGCAGCGACACGTCCCAGATCCGTCGTCCCCGCGCGTCGAACGTCCGCCACTGGTCACCGGCACCCGGCGCGAACTCCTCGAAGGCGGCGGCGGTGTCATCGTCACCGTCGGGCACGGTGAGCGTCGACCCGTCGGCCCACCGGTAGGCGAACTGCGGATCGAGCCGCACCAGGTCGACCTGTTCGGCGAGCGTGGTGCCGGCCGTGCGGAACACCTCGTCGAACACGTCCGGCCAGGTGATCAGCGACGGGCCGACGTCGAAGGTGTAGCCGTCGCGGACGTATGCGGCGAGCTTGCCGCCGACGACCTCGTTGCGTTCGAAGATCGTGACGTCGTACCCGGTCGATCGCAGGCGGATCGCCGTGGCGAGGCCGCCGACGCCGCCGCCGACGATTGCGACCCGCTCAGCCACGCAGCTTGCCCACCACGGCGGCCACGGCGATCGGGACCATGCCGAGCCCGCCGACGATCGCGACCGTCGGATCTCGGAAGAACCGGGCGAACCCGATCGTCTCCATCACGCCCATGAAGGTGTACTCCGCGACGAGGGCACCGTCGGCGTCTGCTGCGTGGTCGGACGGTGGAAGCAGCAGTTCGAGCGCCGCCATCACGCCGACCCCGGTCACGAACCAGCCGACGAAGTTCCCGAGCGGGATGCCGCGGTAGATGCCCCTGCGAGCCCAGACCCAGTAGCCCTCGCCGACCATCTGCGGATCGAGGAACAGGTCCCACGCGGTGAGCGCGGCCGAGCCGAGCGCGATGCGCGTCGCGGGGTTCGAGCGGGGCCCGAGTGCGGCGTGGGCGGCCTCGCGGGCGGGCAGCGCCATGGCGAACCAGGCCAGCGGAACGATCGCCGGTACGCCGGCGACCTGGGGCTGCAACGCGCCGGTGTAGACGTATCGGCCGAACGGGAGCCCGGTCCGGGTGCCGACGCGCTCGACGACGGTCGTCGCCACCGCGGTGACTGCCGCAGCGCTCGCCGCCGCGTGCGGCGCCCCATCGGCGGACGGCGTTCGCCGTCGTGGTCGTGAACGAGCCGACCACCACCACCGTCGACAGGATCCTGCCGCGCCCGGCCACCCTGCGGCAGCAGCGGTGTGGCGATCATCCCCGCCACCGTCACCCCGCCGGCCATGCCCGCGATCATCCCCGCGACGCCATCTCGTGAACCACTGCGCGTCCCAGCTGCGCGAGTTGTTCACGAGAACCGTGGCGCGGGGGGAGGTGGTGGGGGTCACGGCAGGAGGAGCTTGGTGACCATGACCGCCTTCTCGGTGGTCGACACGCTGGCGCGGGACGAGAACACGTCGTAGTGCTGGGCTTCGATCTTGTCGAGGATCCGGCCGTAGAGCGTGTGCGCGGCCCGCACGCACTTCGCCGACCGGTCGGGCAGCATGGCGATCCCGATCTCGGCCGATGCGTACAGCGCGCGGCACCGCTCGATCTCGAACTGCATCAACCCCACGAACGAGGGGGTCACCTGACGCTTGGTGAGATCGACCCCGAACCGCTCGCTGTCCTCCAGAGGGATGTACTGGCGGCCGCGGTCGAGATCCTCGTCGATGTCGCGCAGGAAGTTCGTCAGCTGGAAGGCGTTGCCGAGGTCACGGGCATGCGGGAGCGCAGCGTGGTAGTCGACGGGTTCGAGGATCGGCAGCATCATCTCGCCGATGACCGCGGCGGAGCCGTCCATGTAGACGAGCAGGTCGGCCCAGGTGGCGTACGACTCCACCGTCAGGTCCATCGTCATCGAACGAAGGAAGCGCCGGAAGCCGTCGGGGTCGATGTCGAACGCTCGCACCGTGTGCACGACGGCCTTGAGGACCGGGTCGTCGGACTTCCCGGCATCGAGGTCGGCGAAGAAGCGATCACCGAAGTCGGCGAGGGCCGCGGCGCGCACCTCGGTCGGCACGTCGTTGCCGCCCTGGGACGGGATCTCGTCGACGATGTCGTCGGCGTAGCGGGCGAACGCGTACAGCGCGTGGACGTGATGCTGCTTGACCTTCGGGAGCACCTTGGTCGACCAGTAGTAGGTGGTGCCGTGGCGCTTGTTGAACTCGCGGCACAACTCGTAGCTCTCGTCGAGCGTGACGGGCCCGGTCGGCAGCAGGTGCGTGGTGGGCACCGGCGGCTTGCGGCGCAGCCGGTCGAGCGCACTCATCGGTGTCGCTGCCGTGCGAACTGCTCGACCCGCTCGGCGGCGAGCTTGCCCGACACGAGCACCATCGGCACGCCGACGCCGGGCAGCGTCGACGAGCCGGTGAACACGAGTCCGGGCACCTTGCGGTTGACGTTGTTCGGCCGGAACGGGCCGGTCTGGAAGAACGTGTGGGCGAGCGCGAACGGCGTGCCCTGCTCCATGCCCATGCGTTCCCAATCGGTCGGGTCGTAGATCTCCTCGACGACCACCTCGGTCGGGTAGCCGAGCGAGGCGACCCGTTCGCGGAGACTGTCGACGATGGTGTCGCGTTCCTTCGACCAGTCGATCTTGCCGCTCAGGTTCGGTGTGGGTTCGAGCACGTAGATGCTCGAGTGTCCCTCGGGGGCGAGCGAGCGGTCGTCGAGGCTGTGCAACGTGACGAGGACCGACGGGTCGGGCATCCGGACGCCGTCGTCGATCAGTGCCTTGAACGACCCGTCCCAGTCCTTGCCGAAGTGGATGTTGTGATGCGCTGCGTCGTCGGGGGGCAGGCCCTTGACGCCGGCGACCCACAGCAGGCACGACGGTGAGTACTTGCCGTTGCGCGCCGCGCGCGGCGCCGTCGACGCCGGGCAGCAACTCTCGGTACGCCACGGGGAGATCGGGGTTGCACACCACGGCATCGGCGTCGAGACGTTCGGACGCGCCGATCTCGACGCCCACGACCGGTCCGTTGGGCTTGCGAAGGATCCGGGTGACGGGCGAGTCGTAGCGGATCTCGACGCCGGCATCCCGGACCGCTTCGGCGAGCCCCGCTGCCATCATGTGCATGCCGCCCTCGGGGACGAAGACGCCCTGGACCGAGTCCATGTAGGTGATCACGGCGTACAGCGCCAGCGCCTCGTACGGAGCGAGCCCGGCGTACATCGACTGGAAGCTGAAGATCCGCTGCAGCCGCTCGTCGTCGAAGAACGACGCGACCTTCTTGTCGAGCTTGCCGAAGCCACCGAGCTTCACGAGTTCGAGGCCCGACTTCCAGCGGCTTGATGAGATCGAGCGGCGTGTTGAAGTTGGCGTCGATGAACGAGTTCATCTCGGCCCGGTAGAGCTTCTCGAGCCAGTCGCAGAACCGGCCGAACGCTTCGGCGTTCTTCGGCGTCGGAGAACTCGCGGATCTCCTGGGTCATCGCCTCGCGGCCGTGTCGGACGAACAGCGTCGACCCGTCGGCGAACACTGCCCGGTACATCGGGTCGACGGGGTGGATCGTGAGGTGGTCGGCCATGTCCGTGCCGCACGCGTTGAATGCGTCCTCGAGCAGATTCGGCATGGTGAGCACGGTCGGACCGTTGTCGAGCCGGAAGCCCTCGGAGACGATCATGCCGGCGCGTCCACCGGGGATCGCCTCTCGCTCGACGATCGTCACCTGGTGACCGGCGCCGACCAGGTGGGCAGCAGCAGACAGCCCGCCGAGCCCGGCGCCGATCACGACGACCTTCATCAGACGTTCCTCCAGCTCACGTAGTCGGCGAGCAGGGTGAGCTCGTGCTTGGCCTGCTCGACGATCGGTGCGGCGTCGAGCGACGCAACCGCCCGAGTGGTCAGGTCGGTGATGTGGGCTTCGAGCTCGGCCAGGGCCCCGGTGTCGACGATGGTCTGCTGGATGCGGGCGACGGTGTCGTCGTCCATGCCCGGTCGTCCGACCAGGTCGAGCACCTCGCGCTGAGCGGAGTTGGCGCTGCGGACAGCCCGGGCGAGCAGCGGGGTGGGCTTGCCCTCGCGGAGGTCACCGCCCACGGGTTTGCCGGTGACGTCGCTGTCACCGAACGCGCCCATCACGTCGTCGCGCATCTGGAACGCATCACCGAGCGGCAGGCCGTAGGCGCTGAGGGCGGGAAGCAGTTCGTCGGCACGCTCCGGCGCGGCCAGCACCGCTCCGAGGTGGAGCGGACGTTCGATGGTGTACTTGCCGGACTTGTACCGGCAGATCCGTTCGGCCTTCTCGACGTCACGGACGCTCTGGACCGAGCCCAGGATGTCGAGGTACTGGCCGATGTTCAGCTCGATGCGCAGCTCGTTCCAGATCCGCATCGCCTCGGGTGACGCGGCTTCGAGCAGGCGGTCGGCGTAGACGAAGGCGAGGTCGCCCACGAGAATCGCCACGCCTTCGCCGAATCGACGTGACTCACCGGCCCACCCGTTGGCCGTGTGTTCGGCAGCGGCCACGGCATGCGTCGTCGGTTGACCTCGACGAGTCGACGCGTCGTCCATCACGTCGTCGTGGAACAGCGCGAAGGCGTGCATCAACTCGAATGCAGCGCCGGCATCCACGTCGATCTGGTCGTCGGTGCCACCACCGGCGCCGACGTAGCCCCAGTGGCAGAACGCCGGTCGGAGGCGCTTACCGCCGGACAACACGAGCCGACGGATCTCGTTGACAGGATGAGCCAGATCGGGATCGAACGCAGCCCATCGTTCGGCTTCTGCGCTCAACAGCTCGTCGAGGCGGGCTTCGACGTGGTCCGCGATGGCTCGAAGACTGGTCGGTACTGATCCTGACATGTGCGTGCAGGCTACTGCTGATGGACGCAGGGGTGCCCCGTTCAGCCCAATGGGGCACCGGACGACCGGTAGCGGTCGCCGGGCGGTCAGGGAGCGGCGTCGAGGTCGGCGGTGACCTGCTCGATGCGGAGCTGGGCCGCCGAGATCTTCTCGCGACAGAGCGTGATGAGGGTGGAGGCACGAGCGACGCGCTCGGCGAGGTGGTCGACGTCGACGTCGGATCCCTCCAACTCCCGCAGGATCGCGTCGAGTTCGGCGAGTGCATCGGCGTAGCCGGGGGTGTCGTCGCCTCGTTGCTCGGGAGCTTGTTCGGTCATGGTGTCAGTCCTTCGGATCGGTGCCGGTGAAGCTGGTGGTCACGGTGCTGGACACGGTGCCGTCGGCGACCGCTGTCGAGATGAGCTCACCGTCGGACACGTCGGCGACGGACCGAACGACGCTGCCGTCGCTGCGACGGGTGATCGACCACCCACGTGCCAACTGCACCGCTGGGTCGACGGCGGCGATCCGAGCAGCGGTCACGTCGAGGCGGTCGCCGGCACGCTGGACCACGGCAGCGGAACGGGCGAGCAGTCGGTGCTCGGGCGTCGACGAGCCGTTGGTCGGCGAGATCGAGCACGGCAGGGGCGACCCGGGCGAGCGTGTCCACGCGCATCCCGAGTCGCTCGTCCGCACGACCGACCGCCTCGTGGGTGCGACGGGCGATGCGATGGGCGGTCTCCGACAGCTCGTTCGTGGCGGTCGTGAGCGCCACTGCACTCGCCCGCGTGATCGCGGCGAACGCGGCTTCGCTGTCGGCGCTGTACCGGGCCGCCCGAGCGATCAGCTCGCCGGCGCACGCGGTCGGCGTCTTGAGCATCGTGTGGGCGACATCGTCGGCGACGCTGCGGTCGACCTCGTGGCCGAGGCCGGTCAGCACCGGCACCAGCGAGGTGGCGATCGCCCGCGCGATCTGTTCGGCGTCGAACACCGCGAGCTCGTTGCGAGCCCCACCACCGCGGATGACCACCATCGCATCGAGATCCGATCGTCGTGCCAGCGTGGTGATCGCAGCGGCGATCATCCGCTCGGCGAACTCGCCCTGCACTCGGGTGTCGACGACCGTCAGCTGGAATCCGAACCCGCTGCGCTGGAGCTCGTCGTGGAAGTCGTGCCACGCCGCGGTGCCGACGCTCGTCACCACGCCGACCCGGAGCGGGATCGGCGACAACCACCGTTGCTTGTTCGCGTCGAGCAGACCGTCGGCGACCAGTCGCCGGATCACTTCGTCACGTGACTGGGCGATGTCACCGATCGTGTAGCGAGGATCGATCCCCGTCATCTTGAGCCCGATCCGGCCGTTCGGGCGCGTAGTAGTCGAGGTACCCGAACACCCGGACCTTCATGCCGTCACCGAGGCGGAGTCGGTGCTTCTGCAGCAGCGGCCGCAGTCGCATTCGAGCGTTGGCGAAGAACTGGACGTTGACCGCTGCCTTGCCCCGGCCGTTTCCAGCGCCATCGGATCGGTCGGCGTCGTCGACCAGCGTGAAGTAGGCGTGCTGGCCCCGGTCGCTCCACCCGGTGATCTCGCCGCGCACCCACACGCCGTCGGAGAACCCGCGTCGCAGGGTGTCGTTGATGGCGTCGGCCAACTCGCCGACCGAGTACGTCGGGTTGGTGGCGTCGTCGAGTTCGGTGTCGCCGAAGTCGAACGCAGGCTGACTCACAGCCCTGATTCAATCAGTCGGCGTCGCCATGCGGTGACTCGACCCGGCCGGGCGGCGTCTCATGCGCCCAACATCCGGATCGTGCCGCCAGGTGGCGTCTCGGTGTCGTCGTCGGCGGCTTCCGGAGCCGCGAAGAGTTCCCCGTCGACGGGGAGGCCGCGCTGGAGGCGGAGTTCGTCGAGCTGGCGCAGCGGCCGCTCGAGCTGTCGGCGGCGGGCGCCGGTGAGCTGCTCGAAGGCGCGGTCCACCTGATCGAACCGCTTCTTCACCGTGTCGACCTGGTCGGCGTACTTGCGCCACTGGGCCGAGAACGTGCCGAGCAACTGCAGGATCTCGTCGCTCGTCTGTTCGATCATGAAGTTGTCGAACGCCTGGCGGATCACCCCGAGGAAGGCGAACAGCGTCAGCGGTGAACACAACACCACCTTCTGGCCCATCGCCTCGTCGAGGAGCCCGGCGTCGTGTTCGTGGATGAACCCGGTGAGTTGCTCGTTCGGGATGAACAGCAGCACGTAGTCGACCGACTGGCGTTCGCTCTCGCCGGCATAGTCACGCTTGGCGAGTTCCTTGACCCGCAGACGCACGTCGGCCAGGAACCGCTTGAGGTGCACCTCTCGCTCGGCGTTGGTGTTGACCTCGAGGTACCGCAGGTAGGACGCCATCGGGAACTTGACGTCCATGTAGAGCGCATGGCCCTTCGGCATCGGGAACGTGTAGTCGGGTCGGCCGGTGCCGCCTTCGATCTGGGTCTGCTTGACGTAGTTGACGTTCTCCTGGAACCCGGCCAGCCGCAGGACGTCCTCGGCCATCCGCTCACCCCACTGACCGCGCGCCTGCGGATTGGCGAGCGCCTCACGCAGCGCCCGGGTCGAGTCGGCCAGCGTCGAGGCGATCTCGGCGTGGGCCTGCAGCGACGAGGTGACCTGCCCGAAGTTCTCCGCGCTCGACCGCCCGAGCGTCGTGACCATCTCGCTGAGCTTGTTGAGTTCGGCCCGCATCTCGCCGTGCACCTGATCGAGACGGGCGTCGATGACGTCCTTCTTGGCCGCGAGGTCGCTGGTGGTCTGGTCGCGAGCGGCCGCAGCCAGCGCGCCGAACTGCTCACGCTGCATGATGGCCGTCTGCTGCAGTGCCGCGCTGACCGCAGCGTCGCGTTCGGCGACCGCCTGGTCACGAACCTGCGCCACCGCCTGTTGTACGGCGATCTCGACGGCCAACTGCACGCCATCGGTGGTTGCTGCCCGGTCGGCCTCCCGTGCGGCGAGTTCCGCGTCGGCGCGGCGGGTCGCCAGCAGATAGCCGCCGAACGCGGCCGCCGCAGCCACGACCACGACGATCAGGAGAAGTGCGATGTCCATGGACCCCATGATGACGTGGGGGTGTCACAGAGTTCGCGGATGCCGATCTGCCAGGGTCGGCATGCCGCGTTCGGCCCGACTTCTCACGGTTCCGTCCGGAGCGGGTCCCGGAATCCGGGGCTCATTCCGGACGGAAATGCAGCGGGCGATCAGTCGCGGCGTTCGACGAGGTGCCACGCAGCCGGCAACAGGGCTCCGGCGAGGAGTGCCTTGACCACGTCGCCGACGAGGAACGGCGCCACGCCGAACGCAACCGCGCTCGGGTCGCCGGCAGCGGCGGTCAGCGGGATGTCGAGGTCGTAGGCCAGCCACAGGGCGCCGAAGCCGTAGATGATCAGCGAGCCGGCGAGGAACGCCGGCAGCGAGGTCGACAGCTTGCGGTCCTGGCCGTGCTCGGCCATCTTGCCGACCACGAAGGCCGCCACGACGAAGCCGACGAGGTAGCCGGCGGTCGCGCCCGTGGCCGCCGTCCAACCGCCGTCGCCGTCGGCGTAGAACGGCAGCCCGATGGCCCCGAGCGCCACGTAGAGGCCCATCGACAGCGCTCCGCGGTTGGCGCCGAGCACGCCACCGGTCAGCAGCACGGCGAACGTCTGGCCCGTGATCGGGACCGGCGTGAAGCCGAGCGAGACCGAGAACTGGGCGGCGAGGGCGGTGAACAACGCGAACCCGACGATGGCAATGGCGTCGCGGACACGACTGCGATTGAAGATGTCGATGAGCGTGATCGGTGCGGGAGGAGTCAGGGCGACGGACATTGGCGAGAGTTTGATCGTTCCGGCGTCGTCCGCACAACTCGGTCGGCACCCGGCGTGCGTGGACTCACGACGGGAGCGACGAGATGAGGTGGCGGCGAACGGCGGGATCGGTCGTGAGTCCGATGGCGCGAACCGTTGCGTCGCGGGCCTCGGCGAGGTTTCCCGACGCCGAGAGCAGGTGGGCCCTGGTCACCCAGTACGGCTGGTACGACGCCACCGTCGACGTGTCGATCTCGTCGAGGAGCGCGAGGCCCGTTCGAGCACCCTCGACCTCGCTGTGCGCAGCGGCACGGGCGACGAGCGCCCCCATGCTGGGTTCGAGTGCGACCAAGCCGTCGTAGAGGGTGGCGATCGATGCCCAGTCCGTGAGTCCGGTCATCGCCCTGCGGTTGTGGACCGACTGGATCGCAGCCTGCAGTTGGTACGGGCCCAGGGCTCGACGGGCTGCTGCCGCGGTCAACTGCTGTTCGGCCTCGAACATCAGGTCCGCCGACCAGAGTGCGACGTCCTGGTCGGCGAGCGGTACGAACACGCCGTGCGGCCCACGACGTGCCGGTCGTCGAGCCTCGCTGTGGAGCATCATCGCCAGCAATCCGCGGGCCTCGGCATCGTCGGGGAGCAGTTCGACGACGATCCGGGCGAGCCGGATCGCCTCGATCGTCAATCCGCTGCCGCGTCGGATCGGTGCCGGCCGGATCGTCCCACCCCGTGCCGAACGCGGCGTAGATCGCGTCGAGCACGCTCATCGTTCTGGGAGTGAGGTCGCCCGGATTCGCAGGGATCTCGAACGGAACACCGGCGCTGCGGATCTTCGACTTGGCACGGGACAGGCGTTGTCCCATGGTCTTGGGTGCCACGACGAAGGCGGATGCGATCCGCGCAGCGTCGAGTCCGAGCACCGTCTGCAGCATCAGCGGTGAACGGATCGAGCGATCGATCGCCGGGTGGGCACACGCGTACATGAGCTCCAGGCGGCGGTCGGGAATCACGCTGGTCTCGTCGGGTTCGTCGAGTTCATCCTGGATGCGTCGGAGTTCGGCACGGTTGCGAGTCGCGGTGGCCGATCGACGGATCGATCCGATGACCTTGCGCCGGGCCGTGGTGAGGAGCCACGCCTCCGGTCGATCGGGCACGCCGTCGACGGGCCAACGTTCCATCGCTGCGATCGAGGGCATCGCTGACGGCATCCTCTGCCGCCGCGATGTCGTGGGTGGAACGGGCGATCAACGCGACCAGACGGCCGTAGGAGGCGCGGGCGACCTCCTCGGCCGTCTGGAAGGCGTCGACTCCGTCCGACACGGACGCGGTCAGGAATCCATCGGTGGCAGCAGCGGACGAACCTCGACCGACGCCGACGCTGCGGACGGGCAACGCCGTGCCCACTCGAGCGCCTCGTCGAGATCGGCGACGTCGATCACGAAGTATCCGCCGAGCTGTTCCTTGCTGTCGGCGAACGGTCCGTCCTCGACGACGAGCTCGCCCGCACGCGTACGCACGGTGGTCGCAGTGTGGGGTGGCTGGAGTCCGCCGGCGTTGCGCATGACGCCGCTCTCGGCGAGCGCCTGGATGTAGCTCGACCAGCCGGCCCAGTACTCCGCTTGATCACGCTGGGCGAAGTCCTCAGCGGTCTCGTTGGCGATCAGGAGGTATTCCATGGGTGTGTCCTTTCGTCGGCGAGCCCGGTGCCCGCAGTCACGAAGATGACGCGGAGAACCCACCGATTTCTACATCTGCCGCCCAAACTTCCCGAAAAATCCCGCGATTCGGTCGCTCAGCGTCCGGATTCCGCGAAGTTTCGGGTCTGGCACGAGGGTCGGAGGAGGGGTCAGCGCAGGGGGAGGGTGAAGCATCGGTCGGCGAGGGTGCCGAGGGCGTAGGTCTCGTAGTCGATGCCGAAGTCCGAGTAGAGGCCCCGGCACGACTCGCTCCACGCCAGCGCGTCCGGCGTCGACATCCGGTGGACCACCTGCATCACGCCTCCTTCGTGGACTCGGTACTCGGCCCACGTCCCCGGGAAGTCCTTGGTGCATCCGACCTCGATCGAGGGCACCCCGGACCGGGCCATCCGCCGCACGCGGTGACGGTGCGTGTGGCCGGCGGTGTAGGCGATCACGCAGGGGTGGCGCAGCGCGAGCTCGTCGAGCGCGTCGCTGGAGTCGGGATGCAGCCCGAAGTAGTCCTCGCCCCGTTTGGCGTCGGGTCCGGATCCGATCCACTGCTGGTGGTGTCCCATCACGATCACCGGCCCGTCGGCGGCGACGCACTGGTCGTTCAGCCAGCTGATCTGCTCATGATCGATCGCACCGGTGGTCGCGCCGGGGATCGTGGTGTCGAGCAGCGCGATCGCGAGCCCTGGCAGCTCGATCCACTGGTCGCCGGCGTACTCGCCCTGGTGGCGGTAGGCGTCGTGGTTGCCGCGCACCACGTGGAGTCGGTCACCGAACGTCCCGCGGTAGCACGCCTCGAACGCAGCCCACTCCTCGGGTCGGCCGTCGACGGACAGGTCACCCTTGACGACCACCACGGCCGGATCGATCGCCGCCATCTCCGTGGCTGCAGCCCGGTTCATCACCTCCGGATACGGCTCGGCGCCGGGGTCGGCACGCCGGATCGGACCCTCGGGGAGGTCGTCGATCCGGCCCGCCTCGGTCTCGCCGAAGTGGACGTCGTTGACGGTGGTGAACCGGCACAGCAACGCACCATCGGGCGTCGCCAGCGTTCGAACGGACGTGCCGTCGAGGACGTGGTCGGTGTCGGGGGCCAGACCGTCGTAGCGCCGGACCTCGAGTCCGTCGTGCAGCACGGCGAGATCGTCGGCGACGGTGGTGATGTCCATGTGCGCCCGTGTCAGGTGCGAACGACGACGGAGTTCACGACCTTGTCCTGCCAGGTCTGCTTCTTGTCGTCCCACAGCATCCAGAGGTAGCCGAGGTAGAAGATCGCCGACGAGATGAAGTAGGCGAACAGGCTGCGACCGAGCGCACGGCCGAATCCGAGTGGCGCACCCGTGCGCTCGTCGATGACCTTGACGCCGACGATCCGAGCGCCCCAGGTCTGGCCCGTCTTGCCCATCGCCCAGATGTAGAGGAACACCGAGAGCAGGACACCGATCAGGATCAGGGCGATGCCGCCGGCGATGGCGCCACCGCTCGGTTCGCCCGGCGGGCAGAACGCCTCCCACGAATCCTCGCTCGTCTCGATCCATTCGCAGTCACTGAACGCCGACACGATCAGGATGATGCCCGGCACGATGAACACGAGGCTGAGCAGCCCGTACAGCAGGCTGTCGAGCAGCCAGGCGCCCAGGCGAATGCCGAAGCTGGCCCGTTCGCCACCGACCGATGGCTGGGCGGCGTAGTAGCCGGCGGGGTACCCGGGGGCCGTGGCGATCGCGCCGGGAGGAGGTGGTGGTGGTGGTCCGGCCGTGGCGGTTGGCGGAACGAACGGCGGCGGGGTCGGACCCTGCCCTGGTGGTGGCGGTGGTGGCATCCCCATGTCCCGAGTGTGTCAGATCCGCCGACGCATGGCGCGCCGCCGAAGATCTCAGCGATACGGGCGATCGCGGCGTGCCGGCACGGGGCGCGACCACCAGCGTCCGCTGTAGCGCCACGCGCTGCGACGCACGACGGGAGCGGGTCCGTTCACGATCGGACGCGGCCACAGCGCCTCGGTGGCCGCCATGATCGCGACGACCTCGACATCGGTCGGCGTGGGTCGCACGGAGTGCAGCAGCGGGGTGGACTCGGACATCGGCATCAACGTTAGGCGATCGGCGGTCCGCTGATCTCGTCGTCGATCGACCAGGTGGCCCGGGGCGGACGGATCACGACCGTTCCTGCGACCTTGTCGTGGAAGGTCCTGCGCTGCGAATCGCCGAAGGCCATCAGGAACCCGATGAAGAAGATGATCGACACGAGGAACCGGATGACGTAACGCAGCCCCGCCTCGCCGGTCCCGATCATCCGGCCGTTGCGGGCGTCGACGACGGTCGTTCCTGCGACCCGGTTCCCGAGCGACTTGCCTCGAGCGGACACTGCCCGGGCGTAGATCGCCGTGGCGGCGAGGAATCCGGCCGCCATCAGCACCAGGCCGAGCAGCACGAATGCCGTCGAGCCGGTGAGGATGAGTGCGATCCCGGGGACCATCCACAGGCACAGGATGACGAGATCCACGAGCAGACCGATCGCCCGTTGGCCGAAGCCGGCGAGGGACGGATCGAAGTCGATGCCACCCTCGGAGTCGATGACGGCAGCCTCGACGCGCGCCGGCCGGCTGACGTCGGTCGGCTTCGTCAGTGAGGCGCCGAGTTCGGGCGCGGAGATGTCACCCTCGAGCTGACCCTCCTCCTGGATCGCCGCGAGGAGCTGGGCGAGCTCGTCGTCGTGGCCGGCCGGTGTGGCCGGTGCGGCGTGGGTGGGCCGGTGCGGGGCGGTGCGGAGGTGCGCCGTGACGGGAGAGGGCGTCGCTGCGGCGGGCGGCGGTGGCGGGACCGTGGAGATCGGTGGAGGCGGAGGTACCGACGATGCCGGCGCCGACGGCGCCACCCTCGGCAGCGATGGCGTGACCGGTGCGGGAGGTGGTGGCGACGACGGCGGCGGCGACGGTGGTGGTGGCGGCGGGGGCGCCGTCGGTGGTGGCGGTGGTGGTGGGGTCGCCGTCGGTGGTGGGGGTGGCGGTGGTGGGGTGGCGGCCGGTGGTGGGGGCGATCCAGGCAGCGAGGGCTGGCCGGGGATCTGGCTGGCGTCGCTCATGGCGCCGGTCGGATCACAGTGGGACGTTGCCGTGTTTGCGGCGCGGCAACTCCTCGCGCTTGGTCGCGAGCATGCGCAGACCGGCCACGAGCTTCTGGCGCGTTTCGGCCGGATCGATCACGTCGTCGATGTAGCCGCGTTCGGCGGCGGCGTACGGCGTCGCGTACTTGTCGGTGTACTCCTGCACGAGCTCGGCTCGGCGCGCCACCGGATCGGCGGCCTGCTGCAGCTCCCGGCGGTACACGATCTCGACCGCGCCCTGCGGCCCCATCACCGCCAGCTCCGCTGTCGGCCACGCGAAGGCCAGGTCGGCGCCGATCGACTTGGAGTTCATCACGACGTAGGCCCCGCCGTACGCCTTGCGGGTGATCACCTGGATCCGGGGCACCGTTGCCTCGCAGTAGGCGTACAGCAGCTTGGCGCCGTGGCGGATGATGCCGCCGTACTCCTGGTCCACACCGGGCAGGAAGCCGGGCACGTCGACGAACGTGATCAGCGGGATGTTGAACGAGTCGCAGGTTCGCACGAACCGGGCGGCCTTCTCGGACGACTCGATGTCGAGCACCCCGGCGAGGATCTTGGGCTGGTTGCCGACGATCCCGACCGGGGCGCCGTCGATCCGGGAGAACCCGCACACGATCGACTTCGCCCAGTGCGGGAAGTACTCGAAGAACTCGCCGTCGTCCACCACGTGGCGGATCACCTCGGTCATGTCGTACGGCAGGTTCGGGCTCGCCGGGAGGATGTCGCGGCAGCTCGGGGCAGAGGCGGTCGGGGTCGTCGCCGAGGTCCTCGACCGGTGGCTCCTCGAGGTTGTTGGACGGCAGGAACGACAGCAGGAACCGGACGTCGTCGAGGCACGACTTCTCGTCCGCCGACACGAACGTCGCCACGCCTGACTTGGTGGCGTGGCTCATCGCGCCGCCGAGTTCCTCCAGGGTCACGTCCTCGCCGGTGACGGTCTTCACGACGTCGGGTCCGGTGATGAACATGTGGCTGGACTCGCGCACCATGAAGATGAAGTCGGTCATCGCCGGCGAGTACACCGCGCCGCCGGCGCACGGGCCGAGGATCACCGAGATCTGGGGGATGACGCCCGACGACAGCACGTTGCGATGGAAGATGCCGCCGTAGCTCGCGAGGCTGACCACGCCTTCTTGGATGCGGGCCCCGGCGCCGTCGTTGAGCCCGACGAGGGGTGCACCGACCTTGAGCGCGAGGTCCATCAGCTTGTGGATCTTCTCGGCGAACACCTCGCCGAGCGCCCCACCGAACACGGTGAAGTCCTGGGAGAACACGAAGATCTTGCGGCCGTCGACGGTGCCCCATCCGGTGATCACTCCGTCGGTGTAGGGCCGCTCCTCGAGGCCGGCGCCCTGGGCCCGGTGGCGGGCGAGCATGTCGAGTTCGTGGAACGATCCCTCGTCGAGGAAGTACTCGATCCGCTCACGGGCGAGCATCTTGCCCTTGTCGTGCTGACGCTCGACCGACCGCGGGGAACCGGCGTTGATCGCCTGCTCGCGGCGCTGGGCGAGATCGGCGAGTTTGTCCTGCATCGAGTTCGTCACACCTGCGAAGTTAGTGGCTGTCGTGCGATCCGTGGAGATCGACAACAATGCATCACCATGCCGACCTCACCCACCGATGGTCTGCCGCCGATGCGGCTGCCGTTCCAGCCGCCCGTCGAGCCGATGCTGGCGAAGCTGGCCCGGTCGATCCCTGACGGCGACGGCTGGCTCTACGAGCCGAAATGGGACGGGTTCCGCTGCGTCGTGTTCCGTGACGGTGACCGCATCGAACTCATCTCCCGCAAGCTGCGTCCGCTGGGGCGGTACTTTCCCGAACTCCTCGAGCCGTTGGCGGCGGCGCTGCCCGACCGGTGCATCGTCGATGGCGAGATCGTCGTCGCGGACGCCCAGGATCGTGGCCTCGACTTCGATGCGCTGCTGCAGCGAATCCATCCCGCCGAGTCCCGCATCAACCGGCTCGCCGCGGAGACACCGGCGGCGTTCGTCGCGTTCGACCTGCTCGCGCAGGGGGACGTCTCGATGACGAACGACCCGATGGAGCGCCGGCGCGAGGCCCTGCTCGACGCGGTCACCGCGAACGATGTCGTCTTCGTCACCCCGGCAACGCTGGATCGGGCGGTCGCCGACGACTGGTTCCACCGGTTCGAGGGCGCCGGCCTGGACGGCATCGTGGCCAAGCCGCTCGACGGCACGTACCAGCCCGGCAAGCGCACCCTCGTCAAGGTCAAGCACCAGCGCACGGCAGACTGCGCGGTGGCGGGCTACCGCGTCCACAAGGACGGCAACGGAGTCGGCTCGCTCCTGCTCGGACTGTTCGACGACGCCGGCGCCATGCACTCCGTCGGCGTCGCAGCGTCGTTCTCGGCCAAGCGACGAGCGGAGTTGCTCGGAGGAACTGGAACCACGCACCCACGACGCACTGGACGGCCACCCCTGGCGCTCCTGGGCCGAGTGGGACGGCGATACCGCCGGGGCGGCGACCAGCGGCGGGAGCCGCTGGAACGCCGGCAAGGACCTGTCGTTCGTGCCGATCCGGATGGGCCTCGTCGCCGAGGTGTCGTTCGGCCAGCTCGAAGGCCGACGATTCCGGCACGGCGTCGGGTTCCTGCGGTGGCGGCCCGATCGGACTCCCGAGTCGTGCACCTACGACCAACTCGACGTCGCCGATCCGGTCTCGTTCCGGACCTTCATGGCCCGTCCCGTGTAACGACTGGTGTCAGACACCACTCGTTACATGTCAGGGTTCGGTGGTCGGCGGGATCGTCACGGTGACGACCGGCGGGATGGTCAGCACGGTGGTCGGTGTGGTGCCGTCGGCGTTGAGGATCGTGAAGATCTGAGGATCGCTGTTGAACACGCCGTTCGGCGTGACGGCGTTGATCGTCATGGTCCATTCCCCGGCGACGGAGAACGGGATGCCCTTGTCGGGCGGCACGACGCCGACGCCGGGCCCGGTGAGCGGCACCGGCTGCGTGATCGTGCCGACGAGTTCGTTCGGCGGTGCCGTCAGGACCACCTCGAGGCCCGACAGGCCCGTTTCCGGAGCGTTCACCTCGACCCACATGCCCGACAGGCCGACCACGTCACTCGTGAACTTCACGGTCACGTCGAGGTCGGCCTCGGGTGCCTCGACCTGGAGATCGATCGCGTAGCTCGCCGTTGTGCCCGAGTCGATGTTCGGTGGCTGCAGCGACACCAGCCAGGAGCTGAGCGCGAGGACCAGCAGGCCGGCGGCGGCCTCCGCGCCGAATGCGCGTCGCAGTCGGTCGGCCGTCGGGATGGTCATCTCGTCGGCGCGCGGGAGCTTGGTGTTCACGTACTGCCGCGCGGACATCGCGACGAAGATCATGAATGCAACGACCAGCGTCTTGAACAGCACGACGCGTCCGTGCGAGGAACCGAACAGGTTGCCTCCGTCGAGCAGCACCATCGAGACGACCCCGGTGGCGATGGTCACGACGATCGCCACGGTCGAGATCCGCCCGAACCCGCGCACGGCGTGGACCAGGTCTTCCTCGCCGGGCCCGGCGAGTACGACTCGAGCGAGCAGGACGACCCCACCGAGCCAGACCGCCATGGCCAACGCGTGGAGCACCGCCATCGTGACGCCGACCAGTGCGAGGTCCATGTCGACGCGGCTGAGTCCGATGGTCGCGACCGCGATCGCCGGGGATGATGAGTGCGACCATCTGGGTGACCGGATCGATCACCCGGTCCGGCCTGAATGCGACCCAGGCGCTGGCGGCGACGAACACGAGCCGGGCCAACGCCGCGATCCCGGGTATCCCGGCGCTGAGCAGGTCCACCCAGTTCAGCGGGTTGAGTCCGCTCCCCAGCCCCGTGCCGCTGACGGCTGCCGTGGCGGCTGCCACGTACAGCACGGTGCCGAGCATCGCCACGATCCACGTCGCCCGGATGAATCGGATGGCGAGGAGGTACTCGACGCCTTCGGGCCACGCGGCCGCGATGAGAACGAGCGAACCGAACAGCACGGCGATACCGAGGACCGACAGCAGCCGGCCGAGCCAGAGTGGTCCCTGGCCGGAGTCGACGGACTCCAGATCGACGATGTCGCTCGACGTCGTTGCAGCCGGGCCCTCGGTCACGTCGATGGCGCCGGGAACGGTCGTGTCCGTGGTGGTGTCCGGAGTCGTCGCCACGGTGGTCGTGTCGTTCTCCACCGTGAAGGTCAAATTGCCCGCGCCGTTCGGTGCTCCGTCGGCATCGCTGACACCCCAACTGACGACGCAGTCGCTCTTCGGGAGTGGATCGATCAGATCGGCGGACAGGGTGAGGCGGTCGTCGCTGACTCGACGGGGCCCGACCGTGAACAGCTCCGCGTTGCACTGGACGGCGATCGTGTTGACCTCGCCGAGTTCCTCGGTGAAGGTGATGTCGATGGATGGCGGCGACGTCGCGATCGTGGAACCATCGGCCGGGGTCGAGCTCGCGACGGTGTTCTCGGCGTACGCAGTTCCTTCGGTGAGCAGCGCCACGCCGAGCAGCGCGAGCGCGACGACCAGGTACGAACGGACGCGTCGGCGTCGGGGAACTGGTACGCGCTCGTTCACGATCGGCACGAGGCTAGTGGTCACACCGTGCGCGTTGCCTGACATCTCCGCGCGCTGCGCTCCGGCGCACCGTGAAATCGTCCGGGCTCCGCGGTCACAGCCCGCCTCGGACGCACTCGGCGGCGCCCATCTGCTCGGCGAGTTCGTTGCGGCCGCCGACCAACTGTGCGACCAGTTCGGTGGAGTCGGCGATGTCGTCGGACCCGGACCGGGCGACCTCCGCGATCGCCCGCCACGCCGTGGCCTGGTCGCGGGTGTTGGCAACGAACGCCCGGTGATCGCCGTCGGGATCGGCGTCCGAGATCGTCGCACTGTTCGGATCGTCACTGTTCGGATCGTCAGCGGCGGGGACGACGAGGCGGTCGACGCGTTGGGCCTCCCGGTCGAGGGAGTCGGCGGCGCTCGTGGCGAAGTCGGCGACGGAGATCAACTCGGGGGGTTCCGGCAGCGCGTCGAGCTCCGCAGTGGTGGACGCACAGATGGCCTGCAGGTCCGAGAGGTAGTCCGCCCGCGTCACCGGCGTCTCCGCGTCGGCGCATCCGGCCGCGAGCCACACCGCCACCACGAGTCCGCCACATCGAGCACGTCGAGCGCGTCGGGCCCGTCCGGTCGGTCGGGCGAACGTGGCGGGTGGCATGCACGCGACTGTACGAACCGGCGGTGCCGGAACCACGGCACGTCCGTGGGCTGTCACATCCCATCGCTATCGTGCAGTCGATGGCCACCCAGTCGCTCTACCGCCGGTACCGGCCCCGCCGCTTCAGCGAACTGAAGGGTCAGGACCACGTGGTCAAGGCGCTGCGGACCGCGGTCGCCGAAGGACGTGAAGGTCAGGCCTACCTGTTCTCGGGTCCGCGCGGCACCGGAAAGACCTCCACGGCGCGGATCCTGGCCAAGGTCCTGAACTGCGAGAACCCCCAGGATGGTGAGCCGTGCTGCGAGTGCGAGTCGTGCATCGCAGTCGAGCGAGGGACCAGCTACGACGTGCACGAACTCGACGCCGCGAGCAACAACGGCGTCGATGCGATGCGAGACCTGATCGAGAAGGCCTCGCTGGGGACGCCGGGGCGCCACAAGGTGTACATCCTCGACGAGGTCCACATGCTGTCCAAGGCGGCCGAAGCGGCGCTGCTCAAGACGCTGGAGGAGCCACCGCCCCACGTGGTGTTCGTGCTCGCGACCACCGATCCCCAGAAGATGTCGGCGACCATCATCAGCCGAACCCAACACCTGCAGTTCCATCTGCTGCCGGCCGACACCTTGGCGGAGCACATCCGCTGGGTGGCGGCCGACGCCGGCCTCGATGTCAGCGATGCCTCCTTCGAACAGGTGCTCAATCGGGGAGGCGGCTCGGCTCGCGACACGCTGTCCGCGCTCGAACTCGTGGCGAGCACCGGAGAGGGCGGTCTGACCGAGATCGCGCTCGACGAGTTCGTGGAGGCGATGATCGATCGCGACGCGGGCCGGGCATTGACCATGGTCGCCCACGCGATCTCGCTCGGCAGTGACCCTCGCACCCTCACCGAAGCCCTCGTCGGATACCTGCGCAACGGGTTCCTGTCGCTGATGGCCCCCGAGTTGGTGCAATTGCCGTCCGGACGTCTCGACGGGCTCGCCGAGCAGGCGCAGCGACTCGGTGCCGCCGGGCTCGTGCGCGGCATCGAGGTGCTCGGTGCGTCGCTCACCGAGATGCGCCACGCCCCCGATCCTCGTGTGCTCCTCGACATCGCCACCGTGCAACTGACCGCCGACAGCGTGGCGACCGACACCGCAGCGCTCCTCGGCCGGATCGAACGACTCGAGCGACAGATGGCAGATGGTGCCGTGGCACCGGCCGCGTCGCCGGCAGTGACGCGTGCCGCTCCGCTCGATCCGTCCACTGGCCGCGCTGCACTCGGCGGGCGTGCCCGTCAGGCCGCACCTCCGGCCGGCCGGCCGGAGGCACCGGTCAGCGCGACTCCGGTCAGCACGACCCGGCCAGCGTGACTCCGGTCGGCGTGACTCCCGAGACGGTGGTCTCTGACGCCGCAGCGTCTCCCCAGGCGTCGGCGCCGACGTCGATCACCGCGGACGACTGGGAACTCACGGTCCGGCCGGGGCTGCGCGGGATGCCGCGCGCGATCTATGCACCGGCCGCGTTCGTGGCGAGCACCCCGACGACGCTGACGCTCTCGGTTCCGAACGCAGCCCATCGGGCGAAGTGTGAACAGCATCGTGCCGCGGTCGAAGCGGCGTTGCAGGAGTTCGCCGGTGTTGCAGTGCGGATCGAACTCGTCGACGGTGGCGGTGGTACCGACGGGGGTGAGCAAGACCTGACACCAGCGGTGCGGGAAGGGCCATCGGCGTCAGCGACCGGCAGCACGTCGACCGGCACGATGTCGACCGGCACGATGTCGACCGGCACGATGTCGATCCCGCCGGAGGCCGAACCGGAGCCGACCATGACGGCCGTGACGCCGAGCGTGGTGTCGTCGCTGCCGGACGACGACGACGTCGATCTCGACGATCTCACCGATGCTCCACCGGAGTCCGTGAAGTCGCCGATCGAGCGGCTTGCCGAGGCGTTCCCCGGCTCGGAACTCATCGAGGAAGCAGGCTGAGCTCGCGATGGCCGGCAACTACACCCCTCCCGTGCAGACCCTGATCGACGAGCTCGGTCGACTTCCCGGGATCGGACCGAAGTCCGCGCAGCGCATTGCGTTCCACCTGTTGAAGGTGCCGGCTGACGACACGTCCCGGCTCGCCCACGCCATCACCGACGCCAAGGCGCGCGTCCGATTCTGTGAGCGATGCTTCAACATCGCCGAGGGGACGCTGTGTCCGATCTGCGACGACGATTCGCGGGACTCGTCGATGGTGTGCGTGGTCGAGGAGTCACGAGACATCGTGGCCATCGAGAAGACCGGCGAGTTCCGAGGTCGGTATCACGTCCTGCTGGGTGCCATGAGCCCGCTCGAAGGGATCGGTCCGGAGCAGCTGAAGATCCGCGAGTTGGTGGCGCGCATCGAGCCGGAGGGGATCGAGGAGATCATCCTGTGCATGAACCCCAACACCGAAGGTGAGGTCACTGCGATGTACCTCGCCCGGTTGCTGAAGCCCATCGGGTTGCGGGTGACCCGGATCGCGAGCGGCCTGCCGGTCGGCGGCGATCTGGAGTACGCCGACGAACTCACGCTGGGTCGCGCGCTCGAGGGCCGTCGCTCGGTCGACTGATCGGCCCGATCGTCGATGACGGCCGGAACGGGACTGGGGCACCATCTCCACGAATCGGTAGCGGGCGGACGGGCCGATTCGTGTCGATGATGCCCCAGAGGGGGGTGAGCGTGCTGGACTCACTCGATCAGTTGTTGCGGTTACATTACGATTTTTGCGACGATCTGTCAAGAAATCGCAACACAAGTCGCTTCGGCTGCCAGTTTATCCACTTCTCGTGGTCTGTCAAGCACGGAACGTGGCGTACTGGGGCGAGAGATGTCGCCCGTCGGTCGCGGAGCAGCAGGCCTCGACGCAGGCCTCAGACGGTGCGCAGGCCTCAGACGGTGCGCAGGCCTCAGACGGTGCGCAGGATGGCAGCGTCGCCTTGGCCGCCGCCACCGCACAGCGCGACGGCGCCGACACCGCCACCACGGCGCTTGAGCTCGTGCAGCAGCGTGAGAGCGAGCCGGTTGCCGCTCATGCCGATCGGGTGACCGAGTGCGATGGCCCCGCCGTTGACGTTGACGATCTCATCGGTGATGCCGAGTTCGGCCATCGATGCGATGCCGACGGCTGCGAACGCCTCGTTGATCTCGAACAGGTCGAGGTCGGCGACGGCAATGCCGGCGCGTTCCGCGGCGCGCATGATGGCGCGGCTCGGCTGGTGCAGGAGCGATGCGTTGTCCGGCCCGGCGACCATGCCGTAGGAGACGAACTCACCCAGCGGCGCCACGCCGCGCCGCTCGGCCTCGGCACGCGACATCATCACCACGGCGCTGGCGCCGTCGGACAGCTGTGACGCGTTGCCGGCCGTCACGGTGCCGTCGCGGTCGAACGCCGGACGCAGCTCGCCGAGGCTCTGGACGGTCGTGCCCGGTCGGACTCCCTCGTCGGTCTCCACGAGAATCGGATCGCCCTTGCGCTGTGGCACGGCGACCGCAACGATCTCGTCGGCGAGCCGTCCGTCCTTGATCGCGTTCGCGGCCCGCTCGTTGGACAATGCCGCCAGCTCGTCCTGCTGCTCGCGGGTCACCTGGCCGCTGGCGTACCGGTCCGTGCCGAGGCCCATCAGGCAGTTGTCGAACGCACACCACAGACCGTCGGCGATGATGGCGTCACGCAGTTCGGTGTTGCCGTATCGGAACCCGCCACGGGCACCATCGGCGATGTAGGGAGCGTTGGTCATCGACTCCATGCCACCTGCCACCACGATGTCGGCCTCGCCGGCGGCGATCATCTGGTTGGCGAGATAGATGGCGTTGAGACCCGACAGGCAGACCTTGTTGACGTTGACCGACGGCACACTCATCGGGATCCCGGCCTTCACGGCGGCCTGGCGGCTCGGTACCTGACCCTGGCCGGCCATGAGCACCTGGCCCATGATCACGTGCTCGACCTCGTCGGGTGCGACCCCTGCACGCTCCAGTGCGGCCGCGATGGCGAAGCCACCGAGATCAGCGGCGGAGAACGACGCCAATGCGCCGCTCATCTTGCCGATCGGAGTGCGAGCGCCAGCGACGATGTACGAACCTGAAGTTGCCATACCAGAACGCTACCCCCACCCGAGCAACCCCGAAAAATGCCGGGATCCGGTCGCTGAGCGTCCGAATCCCGCAACATTTCGGTCGGGGTGTGGGTGGGTCGGGCGTGGAGATCGAGGCGGGGTCGCTTTGTCGTCGGCGTTACCGATCGGTAACGTCGCGCGCCATGCAGCACATCCTCGAGGCGATCCAGTCCGGTGCCAGTGGCGACGATCTCGCGGCCCTCCCGATCCCGGAGAGCTATCGCGCCGCGTACGTCCGGCGTGACGAGACCGCCATGTTCGAGGGGGTGGAATCCTGGGACAAGGACCCCCGACAGTCGCTGCACGTCGGCGAGGTGGCGACCCCGGACCTGGCACCCGACGAGGTGTATCTCGCGGTCATGGCGTCGAGCATCAACTTCAACACGGTGTGGTCCTCGATCTTCGAGCCGTTGCCGACGTTCGGCTTCCTGGATCGGATGGGCCGTCAGAACGAGTGGGGCAAGCGCGCACGCGCTCGACGACCACGTCGTCGGATCCGATGCCTCCGGTGTGGTGGTCCGAGTCGGTTCGGCCGTGCGGAACTGGAAGCCCGGTGACCGCGTCACGGTGCACTGCAACTACGTCGACGATCAGGACCCCAGCGCCCACAACGACTCGATGCTGGCGAGCAACCAGTTGATCTGGGGGTTCGAGACGAACTTCGGTGGCCTCGCCGACCTCTGCGTCGTGAAGGCCAACCAGCTCATGCCCAAGCCCTCCCATCTCACGTGGGAAGAAGCGGCGGTCAACGCCCTCTGCAGTTCCACGTCGTATCGCATGCTCGTCGAGCGAGAACGGCGCCCGGATGAAGCAGGGCGACAGCGTGCTGATCTGGGGCGCGACGGGCGGCATCGGTGGATACGCCGTCCAGTACGTCCTCAACGGTGGCGGCACCCCGATCGGCGTGGTCTCCTCACCCGAGCGGGCCGAACTGCTCCACCGCATGGGCTGTGACGCGGTCATCGATCGGCGGGCGGAGAACTACCAGTTCTGGTCCGACGAGCACACCCAGGACGAGTCCGAGTGGCGTCGCTTCGGCAAGAAGATCCGCGAACTCAACAACGGCGAGGACGTCGACATCGTGTTCGAACACCCGGGTCGGTCGACCATGGGAGCCTCCGTGTTCGCTGTCAAGCGCGGCGGGACCGTCGTGACCTGCGCGGCGACATCGGGCTACATGGTGGAGTTCGACAACCGCCACTTCTGGATGCGCCTCAAGAAGCTGATCGGGTCCCACTTCGCCAACTACGCCGAGTCGTACGCCGCCAACAAGCTGCTCGACCAGGGTCGCATCCAGCCGTTGCTGACCAAGACCTACTCGCTCGACGACGTCGGCGAGGCCGCGCTCGCCGTGCACCACAACGAGGTCGAAGGCAAGCTGGGCGTGCTGTGCCTGGCACCGTCGGAGGGCCTCGGCATCGACGACCCCGAAAAGCGCGATCGGATCGGCGAGGACAAGATCACCATCTTCCGCTCCTGACGGTCGGGCCGCCCGGCACACTGTTGCGATGAACGAACCGGCGGCGGTGCTGTGGGACATGGACGGCACGCTCGTCGACACCGAGCCGTACTGGATCGAGTGCGAGCACGACCTGGTGGCGCAGCACGGCGGCACCTGGAGCGCCGCGGATGCCCACTCGATCGTCGGCTTCGACCTGCTCGATGCCGGTCACGAGCTGCACACCCGAGGTGGGGTCGATCTCGAGCCGGCGGAGATCGCCACCCGGCTGCTCGAAGGGGTCATCGCGCGGGTGGCCGTGCAGTTGCCCTGGCGTCCGGGCGTGCCAGAGCTCCTGGCCGAATGCGTCGCAGCAGGCGTCCCGTGCGCGATGGTCACGATGTCGTGGCGTCCGCTGGCCGATGCGGTGATCGCGGCGGCGCCCCCCGGTTCGTTCGTCGCCTCGATCACCGGTGACGAGGTGGCCAACGGCAAGCCTCACCCCGAGCCCTACCTGGCGGCCGCAGCGGCCCTCGGCGTCGACCCTCGGGACTGTGTGGCGATCGAGGATTCGCCGACGGGGGTTGCCTCCGCACTCGCGGCAGGGTGTGCCACGCTGGGAGTCCCCCATGTCGTCCCCGTTGCTGCCGCCCCCGGGCTCACCCTCGTCGATTCCCTCGCCGGTGTCGACCTTGCCGCCCTCCGACGACTCCGCGTCCGCTGACCAGGGCGACCCGACACCCGTCGACGAATCGGCGCCGTCGAATCGTCGACGACGCGGCCCGATGCTGGCGGGCCTGGTCGTCGTGCTGATCGCCGTGGTGGGGGCCGGGATCTTCGTCGCGACGAACGAGGAGACACCACCTCCGAAACCGGACATTCCACTCGATGCGTGGGTCCCGTACTGGGCGCTCGATGCCTCGCTGGCAGAGTTCGACCAGCGGGTTCCGTCGATGCGGGAGGTGTCGCCGTTCTGGTTCAACGCCGTCGGGGTCGACGAGATCGTCGTGGACCCCAACGCCTCGGCCGAGCTCACCGCCCAGTTCATGGACAAGGCCAAGTCCGCCGACGTGGAGCTGGTCCCGTCGATCGTCGACGCCATGCCCGCCGGCGGGAATGGCGGCCGTGCTGGCCGACCCGACGACTCGTGCCCGGCACGTCGAAGCCATTCGTGCCTTCGCCGAGCAGGGCGGCTACGACGGGATCGACATCGACTACGAGCAGTTCGCCTTCGCCGACGGCCGTGACACGTGGGCGACGACGCGACCCGAACTGGGTGGCGTTCATCGAGGAACTCGCCGCGGCGCTGCACGGCGACGGTCGCACGCTGACCGTGAGCATCCCGCCGGTGTACGACGCCGGCCAGACACCCGAGAGCGGGTACTGGGTGTACGACTACGGAGCGATCGTCGAGCACGTCGACCGCATCCGCATCATGGCGTACGACTTCTCGGTGGCCGAGCCCGGCCCGATCGCGCCGCTCGACTGGGTGGAGTCGACGATCACGGGAGCGATCGAGGCAACCGGTTCACCGGACAAACTGGTCCTCGGCCTTCCCGCCTACGGACGCAACTGGCCCGTCGCGGCATCGGGCGAGTGTCCCGCGAGCGAGGTGCAGGGACGTACGGCGGTGTCGGCTCGCTCCGTCGACGAACTCGTCGAGCTCCGTCAGGCCCAGCCGGTGCGTGTCGACGAGACCGGTGAGTGGATGTTCGAGTACGACCTCGAGGTGTCCGACGGTGTCACGAGCTGCGTGCAGACCCGCCAGGTGCACTACGTCGACGGCGACGGCATCCGTCTGCGAATGGATCTCGCCCGCACGTATCGCCTCGACGGGGTGGCGCTCTGGGCGTTCGGCTTCGACGACGCATCCGTGTGGGATGCGATCCTGCCCACCGTTGCCGATCCGACTGCGACGACCCTGAGCGGCGGCTGAGGCGCGGCGCCGATCGAAGACGGATCGGTGCCGGTCTCTAGGGTGACGCCATGACAGCAGACGTCGGCGAAGCATGGATCATCGATGCGGTGCGCTCACCGCGAGGAGTTGGCAAGCAGGGCAAGGGGAGCCTGGCGCACCTGCACCCACAGAAGGTGTTGGGCCAGGTGCTCAACGGGCTGCACGAACGGGTCGGCTTCGAACGGGCCGATGTCGACGACGTCGTCTGCGGCAACGGCTCGCATGCCGGTGATCACGCGCACGACATCGGCCGCATGGCGGTCCTCGACGCCGGCTGGCCCATCTCGGTTCCCGGCGTCACGCTGAACCGATTCTGCGGGTCGGGTCAACAGGCCGTGACGTTCGCGGCCATGGGTGTGGGGGCCGGTCATCAGGATCTCGTGATCGGCGCCGGTGTCGAGTCGATGAGTCGTCCGGCGCGCAACGGCACCGATGGCTTCCACGCCAACAACGAACACCTGCTGGCGATCCATCCGCAGATTCCGCAGGGTCTGTCGGCCGACCTGATCGCGACGCTCGACGGAGCCACCCGCGTCGACGTGGACGCCCTGGCGCTGGAGAGCCAGCACCGGGCGAAGGTCGCCATCGACGAGGGTCGCTTCGAGCGCAGCCTGATCACGATCCTCAACGACGACGGCTCGGTGGCGCTCGATCACGAGGAGTATCCGAGGCCGGAGACGACCGCCGAGGGACTCGCCGCGCTCACGCCGAGCTTTTGCCAAGATGCTCGACTTCAAGATGGAGCAGAGCGATCTGACGATGGCCGAGATGATGCAGCAGAAGTACCCCGGCGTCGAACTCCACAACGTGCACCACGCCGGCAACAGCTCCGGAGTGGTCGACGGTGCGGCGGCGGTTCTCGTTGCGTCACCGTCCTATGCGCGGTCTCACGGTCTCACGCCTCGGGCCAGGGTCGTCATGTCGGCAGTCGCTGCCGATGAGCCGTTGATCATGCTCACGGCGCCCGGGCCGGCCGCCAACAAGTGTCTGGCGCGTGCCGGCATGACCGTCGACGACATCGACCTGTTCGAGGTGAACGAGGCGTTCGCGTCGGTCGTCCTGCGCTTCTTCCGCGACACCGGCGCCGACCCGCTCAAGGTGAACGTGAACGGTGGTGCGATCGCGCTCGGTCACCCGATCGGTGCGACCGGCGCGATGCTGATCGGCACGTTGCTGGACGAACTCGAACGGCGTGACCTGCAGACCGGGCTGGTGGCGATGTGCACCGGTGGCGGCATGGGCACCGCCACGATCATCGAACGTCTCTAGCCAGTGTCGGCCCGCCCGGGCGACGGCGGCGAGGGAAGCGCCAGCGACGAGCCGCAGTCGGGCCGACCTCGAGCGTTCCGCGGACTGCCGTGAGGCCCGCGAAACAGAGGCGGCGAGGGAAGCGCCAGCGACGAGCCGCAGTCGGGCCGACCTCGATCGTGTTCCACGGGACTGCCGTGAGGCCCGACAAGGAGATTCAGCTGTACTGATCGAGGATCGTCGACTCGGTGACGCGACTCAGGGTCTCGCGGATCGCCCGAGCCGTCGCTTCGTCGACACCGTCGACCGACATCAGGTCATCGATGGTGGCACGCTGCAGCTTGGCGAGCCCGCCGAAGTGATCGGCGACGGCGCTGGCCGTGCTCGACGGCAGACGGCTGACCCGATGGAGCAGTCGCAGACCCTTCGGCGTCGCCTCCTGACCGAGATCCGTCGAATCACCGCCGGGCGACAATGCGTCGGCGGCGAGGCGTAGGTTCAGGACCTCGTCGTCGGACAGCTGTGACATCCCGGCGAGCGCGTCGGCCACCGTTCGACCGGGTGGGAGGTAGTCCGCGACCACCAGATCCAGCTCGTCGTCGATCTCACCGTACAGCTCGTCGAGCTGGAGCCGTAGGAGCCGGGCGTCGATGCCGAGTTCGATGATCATCGTCTCGATCTCGTCGGCGATCCGATGCACCATCTCGCCGCGCTGCACGACGGCGACGACGTCGCGGAGACTGGCGACATCTTCGATCTCCACGGCGGTGAGGTTCGTGATCGCGTCATCGAGGCGGATCTTGTAGCGCTCGAGCGTCTGCAACGCCTGGTTGGCACGGTCGAGCAGATGGCTGACCTCTTGGAGCTGGCGCTTGCCTCCACCGGCGTACACGTTGATGACGCCCATCTCCTCGCTGGCCGACACCACCGGCACGTCGAGCGACAGCGCGACCCGTTCCGCGGTGCGATGGCGGGTACCCGTCTCGCTCGTGGGGACGCTCGGGTCGGGCACGAGGTGGACGTTGGCGCGAGCGATCCGCCCGCCGTCGCTGGAGATGATGATGGCGCCGTCCATCTTCGCGAGTTCCGAGAGTCGCTGTGGGCTGTAGGGGGCATCGACCAGAAAGCCCCCCGAGCAGATCGACAGGACACTGCTGTCGTCGCTCAGCACCAGCAACGCACCGGCCTTGGAGCGCACGACACGGTCGATGCCGTCACGCAGCGGAGTCCCCGGCGACACCCGGGCGAGCGCGTCGCGCATCGCCTCGTTCACACCGCTGTACCGCGAACTCATGTCGTGATCCTAGATGACGCCCGCAAATCGTGAGACGGGCGGTCCTCAACCAGCCGCCCGCAGACCTCCGACCGAACCCGAGCCCAGCCCGGCGCAGTGCGATCGCCTCGCTCAAGGTGGCCGCTCGGATCACCGCGATGTCACCATCGCTCTCCGGTGAGTTGGTCGGCACGATGACCCGCGAGAACCCGAGCCGCGCCGCTTCGGTCAGCCGTCGGGCCGCCTGGCCGACCTGGCGGAGTTCGCCACCGAGGCCCACCTCACCGAAGACGGCAAGATCCGCCGGCAGCGGCTGATCGCGAATCGCGCTGACGACGGCCAGACACACGCCGAGGTCGAGTCCGGGTTCGGTGAGCTTCACCCCGCCGGCAGTGGAGGCATAGACGTCCTGATCGCCGACCGTCACACGGCTGCGACGCGCCAGCACTGCCATCAGCATCGAGAGCCGACCGCCGTCGAGGCCGAGCGCGCTGCGACGCGGTGGGACTCCCGGGACGCTCGGATTGGCCAGGGCCTGCACTTCGACCACGATCGGACGCTGGCCCTCCATCGTCGGCACGACCGCCGAGCCGGGGATGCCGGTCCGCCGATCCGCGAGGAACAGCGACGACGGGTCCGGCACACCGACGAGCCCGGTCGTGGCCATCTCGAACAGGCCGAGTTCGTTCGTCGGTCCGAATCGATGCTTCGATGCCCGCAGCAGCCGCAGGGCATGGTGCCGATCGCCCTCGAACTGCAGCACGGTGTCCACCACGTGTTCCAGCACCCGCGGTCCGGCGAGCCCACCGTCCTTGGTGACGTGACCGACGAGCACGATCGACACGTTGCGCTCCTTGGCCTCGTTCACGAGTCGCTGTGCACATCCCCGCACCTGACCGACGCTCCCGGGCACCGGACCCAGCGACGGATCGCAGACCGTCTGGATCGAGTCGATGACGACGAGTTCGGGACGGACGCGATCGATCGCCTCGAGGATGTGCGGCAGTGACGTCTCTGCGTGCAGCCACAAGTCGTCGCGGGTGGCGCCGAGGCGCTCGGCGCGCCGCTTGACCTGCTGGGCGCTCTCCTCGGCGGTCACGTACAGCGTCGGGCCGGACCATGATGCCAGCAGCTGCAGCAGCAGGGTGCTCTTGCCGATTCCCGGCTCGCCGCCCAGCAACGTGACCGACCCGGCGACCAGGCCTCCTCCGAGCACTCGGTCGAGTTCGGTGATCGACGTCGAGGTCGGATGGCCGTGTTCGGTCCCGACCTCGCCGATCAGCGTCGGACCGGGCCGGGTGGATGCCACGATCGGCTCCTCGCTGACCTGGATGTCCTCCACGAGGGAGTTCCAGTCACCGCACCCGGCACAACGCCCGGCCCACTTGGGATGTGAGGTGCCGCACTCGCTGCACACGTAGACGACTCTGTTCGCTCGGTTCGATGCCATGACGCCATCATGACGATGGCCTGTCACACAGTCCGCTGACGTCAGTCGAACGAGATGACCTTGCCGCGGTTGATCGACACCCAGTCCCTGGCCTCGAGGTACGGGCGGAAGCGATCGGCGATCACCTCGCCGTGGTGCGCGTTCTTGGGTCGCTGCAGCTCGAACAGGTACGGGAACTCCAGCCATGCCGTGGTCGCGTCCCACAGGCGCATGGCCGCAGCGCCGGTCGGCGGGTCGAGCACCACGGGTCCGAACAGGCACTCGGGGTCCCCGGTCGCCGTGACGAACTCGGGGAAGAACAGCGTCGGCACGCCGTAGCCGCCCGCGGCGACGACTCGGTCGTGTTCGGCTCGCACCTCGTCGGTCGTCGTCGGGTCGGCGATCGCTTCGTCGACCACGGCCGGATCCAGCCCGATCTCGGCCAGTAGGTGCCGAGCGACGTCGGGATCGTGCGGCCGGTGGCCCTCTTCGTGCAGCGCTCGACCGGAGCGCTCGTACCAGCGATCGAGATCGTCCATGCTCGACCGGCGCAGCAACGCCCCGATGCGCATCATCGACCACCCGTAGGACCACTGACGCTCCCACGGGTGCTTCTTGCCCTCGACCCGGTTGATCTCCTCGAGGCTGAAGAACTTCCAGTGGATCTCGAGGCCGTTCTGACGGCGCACCTCCCGGATCCACTTCGCCGTCTGATACGCGAACGGGCACATCACGTCGAAGTGGAAATCGATGCGAGTCGGACCAGGGCGTTCGGTGGCCATGTTCAACGATGTCACAGCCAACGATGTCAGAGCGAGGCGTCGGTGGGCGGACCCGGCCGGGGTCGGGGACGGTGCACGCGCTGCCAGCGGGCCCAGATGACGTACCCGATGAAGAGCGTCATGAAGGCGACCCAGGCGATCAGCGCCACGAGGGCGATGACCGACAGCGGGCGCGCCCACCAACGATCGTCGGCCGGTGACTGCACCGAGCCGGCGCGGAGGTCGAGAATCGTCCCGTCGAGGGGAGCGTTCCATTCGAGCCGATCGTCGTCGAGTTGCGTCCCGTTCGTCAGGTCCTCGTCGATCGTGCCGGGGAGGCCGACCCGGAAGATCACGCTCATCGACGTCTCCGGTGTGGCGCCGCTGGCGGCGATCTCGTCGGCGAACGGAAGTGACCCGACCGCTGCGATCAGGTCCTCGTCGGCGAAGGTGTCGAACCCGTTCGAGAGGCCCAACAGGCCACTCAGACGCGTCGTCGTGTCGTCACCGGTCGTGTTGCGGACCAGCGACATCTGGTTGAACGGCGGTCCGAGGCTGTTGAGCAGGTTCGTCGCCTCCTCGTCGGAGACGAAGTCGTGCGTCAGGGTGATGCTGAGGCCACCGTCGGGCGTCGACGTCGGGCCGTCGATGATCCACCCGGCCGCGACGATGTCGTCGGTTGCCAACTCCTCGGCGATCGTCGGCACGGCGGCGACGACGTCCGCGTCGGCGGTGGCGACCACCGACAGCGTCCCGGTCCCGTCGGGTGCCACCGTCATGTCGACGTTCACGTCCAGCCGACATGCCCCCAGCGCGATCGCGCAGAGACAGACGATCAGGACGCGTCGAACCACAGGTTCAGTATGACTGATGGGCCGTGACGGCTCAGGTCAGTTCAGGCGGCGGCAGTTCACCCTCACCCGTCGATGGCGGGATCGGATGCTCGGTCGCCGTCGTGGCGAGTTCCACCGACGACGGCGGGACGAACCCCTCGACCGCCGTGAAGACGAAGCGCTGCTTGCCCGGGTTGTCGGGGTCGTCCTCGGTGTCGACGACGATGATCTCCCCGGCGGCGAACTCCTTGTACAGGATCTTCTCCGACAGCGCGTCTTCGATGTGGCGCTGGATCGCACGGCGCATCGGCCGGGCGCCGAGCTGCGGGTCGTACCCGAGTTGGCCGAGCAGTTCCTTGGCCGACTGCTTGATCTCGATGCCGAGACCCTGACCCTCGAGCTGGGTGATCAGACGCTTGGTCAGCAGATCGACGGTCTGCAGGACCTCGTCACGAGTCAGCTCGTGGAAGACGATGACTTCGTCGATGCGGTTCAGGAACTCGGGTCGGAAGTGGTTCTTCAGCGACTCGTTGACCTTCTCCTTCATGCGCTCGTAGCTCATGGCGGAGTCGTCGTTCGTGAAGCCGACGTTGGCCTTGCGGAGATCCTGCGTGCCGAGGTTGGAGGTCATGATCAGCACGGTGTTGCGGAAGTCGACCGATCGGCCCTGGCTGTCGGTCAGACGACCTTCCTCCAGGATCTGCAGCAACGTGTTGAACACGTCCGGGTGGGCCTTTTCGATCTCGTCGAACAACACGACCGAGAACGGCTTGCGCCGAACGGCCTCGGTGAGCTGGCCGCCCTCTTCGTAGCCGACGTAGCCAGGGGGCGAACCGACGAGGCGGCTGACGGTGTGCTTCTCCATGTACTCGGACATGTCGAGGGTGATCAGCGCCGAATCGTCACCGAAGAGGAACTCGGTGAGGGTCTTGGCCAGTTCGGTCTTGCCGACACCGGTGGGGCCGAGGAAGATGAACGAGCCCGACGGACGCTTCGGGTCCTTCAGCCCGGCGCGCGTGCGGCGGATCGACTGCGAGACGGCCGAGACGGCCTGCTCCTGACCGATGATGCGCTTGTGGAGGTTCTCCTCCATCTTGAGCAACCGCTCGGTCTCCTCTTCGGTGAGCTTGTAGACCGGGATACCGGTCCACAGCGAGAGCACCTCGGCGACGGCTTCTTCGTCGACCTCGTCGAACAGGTCGACGCCTTCGGCGCGGACCTCGGTCTCCTTCTGGGCCTTCTCCTCGAGCAGCGACTTCTCCTGGTCGCGCAGGCGGCCGGCTTCTTCGAACTGCTGCTCCTCGACGGCCCGCTTCTTGGCTTCCTGGACGTCGTTGAGCTTCTGCTCGATCTCGCGCAGGTCCGGCGGGGTCGCCATGCGCTTGATGCGCAGACGCGATCCGGCCTCGTCGATGAGGTCGATCGCCTTGTCGGGCAGGTGACGGTCCGAGATGTAACGGTCGGCGAGGTTGGCCGCGGCGACGAGTGCCTGGTCGGTGATGGTGACCCGGTGGTGCGCCTCGTACTGGTCGCGGATGCCCTTCAGGATCTCGATCGTGTGCGCGAGCGTCGGCTCGTCGACCTTGACCGGCTGGAAGCGACGCTCGAGCGCGGCGTCCTTCTCGACGTGCTTGCGGTACTCGTCGGTGGTGGTGGCACCGATGGTCTGCAGTTCGCCACGAGCGAGCATCGGCTTGAGGATCGACGCCGCGTCGATCGCGCCTTCGGCGGCGCCGGCACCCGACGAGCGTGTGGATCTCGTCGATGAACAGCAGGATGTCGCCGCGGGTCTTGATCTCCTTGAGCACCTTCTTGAGGCGTTCTTCGAAGTCGCCCCGGTACCGCGAACCGGCGACGAGCGCTCCGAGATCGAGGGTGTAGAGCTGCTTGTTGGTGAGCGTGTCGGGCACGTCGTTGTTGACGATCTTCTGAGCGAGACCCTCGACGATGGCGGTCTTGCCGACGCCGGGTTCGCCGATGAGCACCGGGTTGTTCTTCGTGCGACGCGACAGGATCTGCATCACTCGCTCGAGCTCGTTCGTCCGACCGATCACCGGATCGAGCTGGCCTTCGCGGGCTGCCTGCGTGAGGTTGCGCCCGAACTGATCGAGGATCTGACTGTTGCCACCCTTTTCGTCGTCGCCGCCCTTGCTGGCGCCGACGCCGGCACCCGTCGGAGCCTGCTCGCTGCGACCGCCGCTGCCGGTCGAGCCCGCAGGGCCCTGATAGCCCGACAGGAGCTGGATGACCTGCTGGCGAACCCTCGAGAGGTCGGCGCCGAGCTTCACGAGCACCTGGGCGGCGACACCTTCACCCTCGCGGATGAGGCCGAGCAGGATGTGCTCGGTGCCGATGTAGTTGTGGCCGAGCTGCAGCGCCTCGCGCAGTGACAGCTCGAGGACCTTCTTGGCACGCGGCGTGAACGGAATGTGACCCGAGGGCGACGAACCGCCCTGACCGATGATCTCTTCGACCTGACTGCGGACAGCTTCGAGCGAGATGCCGAGGCTCTCGAGGGCCTTGGCCGCGACGCCTTCGCCCTCGTGAATCAGCCCGAGCAGGATGTGCTCGGTGCCGATGTAGCTGTGGTTGAGGAGGCGAGCCTCCTCCTGCGCGAGCACGACAACTCTGCGAGCCCGGTCAGTGAAGCGTTCGAACATCGAGTGCCCTTTCCACGAAGTGGGATTCCGTGGGTCAACCCTACCGGCGCGTACACGAAGCGACCTGCACGGTCAACGTGACAAAAAGATCAAGATCTTCGGGAATACCGCGAACAGGGTCGGACGCCGTGGGCGGTCAGGTGCCGACGGCGTCGGGGAGGGACCAGAGCAGCGACTCGAGGAGCAGTTTCTCGTTGGGATTTCGCTCGAGGGTCTCGATCGCGTCGTGGATGCGTCGGACTCGCATCGGCGCACCCGTCGATGTCGGCGGTCGGCACGTTCACGGCGGTGTCACGGTAGGTGCCGGCCATCGCGGCCAGACCGCTGCGCAGTTCGTCGGTGCGATGGCGTCGCAACTCCCGTTTGTGACGGTCGTCCAGTTGCTTCTTGCCGCTTCCGCGTTCGCCGTAGGCCTTGATCCGTTCCTCGACCTCGGCCACCTCCTCGGCCTGGCGGGCGGCGAGCGGTGCGGCGGCGGCGTCGATCAGCGCGAGCAACTCGCCCGCGGTGCGCACCGCAACCGAGCCGGTGCCGTCGAGCAGGTGCGGCGCACCGGCGAACGCAGCGCGCCGTTCCGAGAGTTCGGGGTCGGTGGCGAGGACACGGGCGCGGTCGAGGTCACCGTGGAACGCGCGGGCGGCGTTCATCGCATGGGCAGGGTTGATCCCCTCGGTGACGAGCCGGGCCGCGATCACGTCGGGTCCGATCGCCCGGAAGTCGATCCGGGCGCATCGCGACGAGATCGTGACGAGATCGCTCGGCACGAAGTCGGCGAGCACGATGAACGTCGTCGAGTCGGGTGGCTCCTCGATCGTCTTGAGCAGACGCGCCGCACCGGCCGCGGCGAGGAGATGGAACTCCTCGAGGATCATCACCTTGGCGGAACCCTCCGATGGGGTCGAGTGACGCCTCCCGCACGATCTCGTCGGCCTGGTCCTTGGAGATCGCGGCCCCGGTTCGGCGGATCTCACGGACGTCGGGGTGCTCGCCGCGCAGGACGAGTCGGGCGTCGCGTCGGTCGGCATCCTCGCTGCCGCCGAGCAATCGGGCCGCGAACGCGCGGGCTGCCTGCAGCTTCGTCGATCCGGCAGGGCCGACGAACAGATACGCGTGGACGGCGCCCCGCTCGGCAGCGGCTCGGAGGTGAGCGATCGCGTCGGGCTGGCCGACGACGTCGTCCCAGATGGGGCCGGGCGCGCTCATCCGCCCGTCCTCATCGCAACCCTCATCGCCCCTGATCGCACACCTCACAGCACACCTCGCTCGACGAGCGAACGTCGGATCTCGTCGGCGACGTGGTCGACGGAGCCGATCGCGCGGACGGTGATCCAGTGGTCGGGGTCGGCCGCTGCCATCTCCCGGAAGCCGGCGAGGACGCGAGCGTGGAACTCGGGGCCGGCTGCCTCGAAGCGGTCGAGGTCGCGTCGGCTCATCCGTTCGGCGATGGTGTCGTCGGGTGGGTCGAGGAACACGACGACGTCGGGCCAGACACCGCCGGTACCCCACTCGTTGAGTCGCCGGACCTCGGTGACATCCAGCTGCCGTCCGTAGCCCTGATAGGCGAGCGAGGAGTACACCGAACGATCGGAGACCACGGTGTGTCCCGCATCCAGCGCCGGGATGACGACCTCGGCGAGGTGCTGTGCCCGGTCGGCGGCGGTCAGCAGTGCCTCCGCCCGTGCCGCGAGGTTGTCGACGCTGGTGTCGTGGAGGATCTCGCGGATACGGGCGCCGATCCTCGTGCCGCCGGTCTCACGGGTCAGCACGGCGCCGATACTCGTCGCCAGTCGCGTTGCCTGCGTCGACTTGCCGCACCCCTCGGCGCCCTCGAAGGCGATGTAGGCCCGGCCGTCGCTCACGGTCAGCGATGGTACCCACCGGTCCACTTCCACCGGTCGATCGCCGGACCTCGCGCGATACCCCAGGGGGGTTTGTGACGAAAGGCCGTGGTCGTTCGAACCGGCGGACCGTACGGTCGAAGGTGAGGCGCCCCATCGGCGGCGGCGCCGGACTGGAGGAAGCAATGATCCAGCAGAAGCGGCTCGTGATCCTGGGTGCCGGCACCGGGGGCACGCTGGCGGCCAACCGGCTCCGCAAGAAGTTCCGTTCCGACGACCTCCGCATCGACATCGTCGACCAGGACAACCGGCACGTCTACCAGCCCGGGTCTGCTGTTCGTTCCCTTCGGCCTGACCGAGCCCGAGGAGATCGTCCGCAAGCGTGACAAGCAACTCCACAAGGGCATCAACTACCACCAGTGCCCGATCGACACGGTCGACATCGACGCCGACACGGTGACGCTGCAGAACGGCACGACACTGGGCTACGACGTGCTGCTCGTGGCGACCGGGTCCGTGCTGCAACCCGACGAGACCGAGGGGTTGACCGGGCCGGGCTGGATGGAGTCGGTCTTCACGTTCTACGACATGGAGGGGGCGACGGCCCTCGCCGCCAAGCTCGACGAGTTCGAATCCGGACGTCTCGTGATCAACGTGATCGACATGCCGATCAAGTGTCCGGTCGCTCCGCTCGAGTTCGCCTTCCTCGCCGACTGGTACTTCACCGACAAGGGGATCCGTGACGATGTCACGATCACCTACGTCACGCCGCTCGACGGTGCGTTCACCAAGCCGACGGCCTCGGCGACGCTGTCGTCGCTGCTCCACGAGAAGGGCATCGAGTTGGTCACGGAGTTCAACACCGGTGAGGTCGATGGCGAAGCCGGCAAGCTCATCAGCTTCGACGGACGCGAGGTCGAGTTCGATCTCGCAGTGGTCGTCCCGCTGCACGGCGGCGCGGCCTACGTGGAGAACTCCCCCGATCTCGGTGACGAACTGGGGTTCATCCCGACCGACAACGCCACGCTGCAGTCGAAGGTCCGCCCGAACATCTTCGTCGTCGGTGATGCCGCCGATCTGCCCGCCTCGAAAGCCGGGTCGGTCACGCACTTCGAGGGAGAGGTCCTGGTCGAGAACATCGAGGCGTTCCTCCTCGACCGACCGTTGGAGCACCGCTACGACGGTCATGCCAACTGCTTCATCGAGACGGGCTTCTCCAAGGCGCTCCTCATCGACTTCAACTACGAGCAGGAGCCGGTCGGCGGTCACTACCCGGGTCCGCTCGGCCTGCCCCTGCTCAAGGAGTCGCGGGCCAACCACCTCGGCAAGTTGATGTTCCAGTCGTTCTACTGGCACGGCTTGCTGCCCGGCCGGGACATCCCCGGCATCGGCCCGGACATGCCCACCGCCGGCAAGAAGCAACCCGTCGCCCACTGAGTCACAGGACCATCAATCACTCGAGAGGATCGACCATGCCCACCATGACCTACGCCGGAACCGACGTGGAGGTGAACGACGAAGGCTTCTTCGTCGACGCCAACCAGTGGACCAAGGAGATGGCACCCGAGATCGCATCGCAGGTCGGCGTGCCGACGCCGTTGACCGACGGCCACTGGAAGGTCATCGACCTGATGCGCACCGAGTACTTCGACAAGGGCACCGGACCAACGGTTCGCAAGATCGGCAAGATGTCGGATGTCTCGACCAAGGAGCTCTTCGCGCTGTTCCCGAAGGGTCCCGCCAAGCTCGCCGCGATGGTGGCCGGCATCCCCAAGCCCCGCGGCTGCATCTGACGTACGCATGGTGTCAGACACCGTTCGTACATCTGCTCACCATGACGGAGACTCACCATGACCGACACCCATCCACTGCCCACCGTCCCCGTCGACGCCAAGATCGAGAAGGTCTCGATCATCGTGTCGAAGGGTTCGCTCGAGGGCATCTATCCCGCGCTGATCATGGCCAACGGTGCCCGCAACGAGGGCATCGACGCCAACTTGTTCTTCACGTTCTTCGGCATGGATGCCGTGCACAAGGAGCGCCACGACCACATCAAGGTCGCCGCGGTCGGCAACCCCGGCCTCCACATGCCGACGCTCGCCGGGGTGATTCCCGGGGCGTCGGCACTCATCACGAAGTACATGGAGAAGCAGATCGAGAAGCTCGACTTCCCGGGCATCGCCGAGTTCATCGAGATGATCCACGACACCGGCGCCGGGCTGTACGCGTGCCTCGCTTCGGTCGAACTGTTCGGCATGGAGCGCGAGGATCTGATCGACGAACTCGACGGGATCATCACCGTCGGCGAGTTCTACGACATGGCCGCCGGCGGACAGATCATCTTCACCTGATCGTCGTTCTCGTGAACAAGTGCGCCGTCAGGACGCGCTGTTGTTCACGAGATGGCTGGCGCGGGAGTCAGTCGTCGGCGGCGAGGTCGGTGATGACCGGCTTGGGCTTCGCCGTCGCGTCGGCCGCCGGCGTCGCTGCGGTCTTCTTGGCGGTCGACTTCTTCGCGGCGGACTTCTTCGCCGCAGTCTTCTTCGCGGTCGACTTCTTCGCCGGAGCCTTCTTCTTGGCGGCACGCTTGGCGGGCAAGCCACCCTTGGCGATGATCGCCTCGCGTCGGATCGCCAGGAGTTCGTGGGCCCGCTCCGGGGCCATCGCGTCGAGGCGGTCGCCCTTGCCGAGTGAGGCGTTCGTCTCGCCGTCGGTGACGTAGACGCCGAACTTGCCCTCCTTGGCCACCACCGGTCGCTCGCTCACCGGATCGACGCCGAACTCGCGCAGCGGGCCCTTTGCCGCCATGTTCCCGCCGCCGCGCTTGTAGACCTTCGGCTGGCTGAAGATCTGCAACGCCTCCGCGAGCGTGATCTGCAGCAACTGGTCCTCGGAATCGATGTTGCGGTAGTCCTTCTCCTTCTGCACGTACGGCCCGTACCGACCGTTGTTCGCGTAGATGGCGACGCCGTCGGCCGGATCGTCACCCAGGTGGCGCGGCAACTGCAGGAGCGCTTCGGCCTCGTCCATGGTCATCCGTTCGAGGACCATCGTCTTGAACAGGCTGGCCATCTTCGGCTTCTCGAGTCCGGGAGGGGGATCGTCGTGGTCGCCCCACTGCACGTACGGGCCGTAGCGACCGTTCTTCGCGTAGACCGGGTACCCGTCGAGTTCCCCGATGGGCTCGTCCGACTTGGGTGCCGCGAGGAGCTCGATGGCCTTCGTCACCGTCAGCTCGTCGGGGGTCAGGTCGTCGGGCACGCTCGCGGTGTCCTCGCCGCGCTTCACGTACGGGCCGTACTTGCCCGGCTTCACGACGATGAGGTTGCCGTCGCCGTCGGCGCCGAGCGGGAACGTGTTGATCTCCGCCGCGTCGATCTCGTCGAGGTTCTCCTCCACCAGCCGTTTCAGGCCCAGCAGCGCGTCCTCGCCGACGCCGGCCTCGGCGGAGATCGGTTGGGTGTCGCCGTCGCCGGTGTCACCGAAGTAGAAGCGCTTCAACCACTGGTCCTTCGCACGGGTGCCGTTGGCGATGTCGTCGAGATCGGCATCGATGGCGGCGGTGAAGTCGTAGTCGACGAGGGCATCGAAGTGTTCCTCGAGCAGGCGGATCACGGCGAAGGCCGTCCACGTCGGCACGAGTGCCTGGCCCTTCTTCCACACGTAGCCGCGGTCCTGGACGGTCTGGATGATCGACGCCCAGGTGGAGGGCCGACCGATGCCGAGTTCCTCGAGACGCTTGACGAGGGACGCCTCGGTGTACCGGGCGGGCGGCGACGTGGTGTGTCCGTTCGGCTCGATCGACGCGACGGGCACCTCGTCGCCCTGGGCCATCGGAGGCAGCAGTGCCTCGTTGTCGGCGTCGTCGTCGGACTCCTCCTTCGCCGCCACGTAGACCGCTCGATAGCCGGGGAAGGTGATGGTCGTTCCGGACGCTGCGAACTCACAGTCGGTCAACTCGCCGGTGGCGCGATCGGTCGAGTTCGCGGCGAGGCGCACGCTGACGGTGACACCCGTCGCGTCGGCCATCTGCGATGCGAGCGTGCGCTGCCACACCATCCGGTAGAGCGCGAGCTCCTGGCTGTTGAGCTCCGAGCCGACCTGTGCGGGCGTGCGGTACGGCGTCGTCGGTCGGATCGCCTCGTGGGCCTCCTGGGCGTTCTTGATCTTCGACGAGTACTGCTTGGGCGCGGCGTTGAGATAGTTGGCGCCGTACTCGCTCGTCACGGCCGCTCGCGTTGCCTGCATCGCCTCGTCCGACAGCACGACGTTGTCGGTACGCATGTAGGTGATGTAGCCGCGCTCGTAGAGGCTCTGTGCCACCCGCATGACCTGCGAGGCCGACAACCGCAGCTTGCGGCCGCCCTCCTGCTGCAGGGTCGACGTCATGAACGGTGCCTTCGGAGAGGACCGGTACGGCTTCTCCTCGACGGAACGCACCGTGAACCGAGCGTCGGTGAGCCCGTCGGCGAGTGACCGGGCGCGAATCTCGTCGAGGGCGACCACCGTGGCGGACACCACGCCGCGATCGCTGAAGTCCTTGCCGGTGGCGATGCGGGTGCCGGCGACCGCGACGAGCTTCGCGTCGAAGGCCGGCTGGGTGGCGGTCGCGAGGTCGATGTCCCAGTAGTCGGCGGTGACGAAGGCGATGCGTTCGCGTTCGCGTTCGACGATCAGACGCACCGACGGGCTCTGGACCCGCCCGGCCGACAGCCCACGGTTCACGCGTCGCCACAGCACGGGGCTCACCTCGTAGCCGTACAGGCGGTCGAGGATCCGGCGGGTCTCGGCGGCGTCGACGAGGCCGTAGTCGAGGTCGCGCGGATTGTTCACGGCATGGTCGATCGCCGACTTGGTGATCTCGTGGAACACCATCCGCTTCACCGGCACCTTCGGCTTGAGGTACTCCAACAGGTGCCACGAGATGGCTTCGCCCTCGCGGTCCTCGTCCGTCGCGAGGTACAACTCCGAGGCGTCCTTCAGAGCGGCCCGAAGATCCTTGACGACGGTCTTGCCGCGCTCGGTCAGCTCGTAGGTCGGCTTGAAGCCATTGTCGACATCGATGTTCAAACCCTTCGACGGGAGGTCGGCGACGTGGCCGACCGAGGCGCGCACGTCGTACGCGCTGCCGAGGAACTTCGACAGCGTCTTCGCCTTGGCGGGCGACTCCACGACGACGAGGGGTTTGGGCATCGGTACCTTTCGCTAGGGGATACGACGGGGACTTGTCAAGCTGAGTGTGCCGTACGAATGCGGCATCTGCATCGCGGGTACCGTTCGGATCACGATGACGACACCGATCGACGAACCCGATCCGGCCCTCGGATGGGCGGTCGACTTCGCCGACAGTTGGCGTTCGATCGGGTCGCCCGGAGCACCGGGACGCGTGTCGCGGCTGGACCGCGGCTGGAGCACCGTCATCCGGTCGATGGCCGAGGCGCGAGGCGTTGCCGAACCGCTGCGAGTGCGCAACATCGGCGCCGAGGTGGCCGTCGGAGACTGGGTCGTGCCGTCGGACGACCTCGAACGCGTGGAGCACGTGATCGATCGACGGTCCGCCTTCACGAGGCGGGCGTCGTTCGACGGAATGCGCGCCGTGTCGCACACGCTCGCGGCGAACATCGACGTGGTGTTCCTGGTCCACGCACTCGGTTCGCCACCGAGCCCTCGCCGGCTCGAACGCGAGTTGGTGTTGGCGTTCGACTCCGGCGCCGAGCCGGTCGTCGTGCTCACCAAGACCGATCTCGTCGACGACCCCGAACCTGGACGGGCGGCACTGCAGGACGTGTCACTCGGCGTCCCGGTGTTGCTCGCCAGCGGAATCAGTGGTGACGGCATCGACGCGATCCGTTCGTACGCCGTCGGCAACCGCACCCTGACGTTCCTCGGCGCGAGCGGTGTCGGCAAGTCGACCCTCGTCAACGCGCTCGTCGGCGACGAGCGCCAGGCGACCTCGGCCGTCCGCGAGGGTGATCAGCGGGGTCGCCACACGACGGTTGCGGCGGAATTGGTGCCGCTGCCGGGCGAGGGGTGGCTGATCGACACGCCCGGCGTGCGGGCCCTGAGCCTGTGGCTGTCGGGCCATGGCATCGAGCGCGCCTTCGCCGACGTCTTCGACCTGATGGACCACTGTCGGTTCCGTGACTGCAAGCACGATCAGGAGCCGGGCTGTGCGGTCCAGGCGGCGATCGCCGACGGCACCCTCGATCCCGTTCGCCTCCACAGCCTCGAGCGGTTGATCGAGGAGGAGGCTGCGCTCGAGGAGGAGCAGCGGGCCCACGACAAGGCGGCGGATCGGCGGGCGGGCGGCAAGACGCGGCCGCCCGAGGAATCCGAGTTCGACAACCTTCGAGAGGGCGAGGACCTGCAGTGACCGGATCGGCGGTGAACGGGCTGGCCGCGAACGGCAAGCCGATTCGAGTCGGTGTGGGACTACCCCCGTCCCCCGCGCGTGGAACGGGTGGAGTGGCGGGTCCGCGTGGTCCACGCCGGCGTGACCGTGGTCGACGCCCCGCATGCACTTCGCGTCCTGGAGACGAGCCACCCACCCTCGTACTACGTGGCGGCCGAGTTCGTCGATCTCGACGTGCTGGTGCCGTCGCCACGCCGGTCGATGTGCGAATGGAAGGGAGTTGCCGAGTACGCCGACCTCGTGATCGCCGACGCGGTCGTTCGGGACGCGGCGTGGACCTACCCGAGCCCGACACCCGAGTTCGGGGTCCTCGTCGACCATTGGGCGTTCTACGCGCAGAAGCTCGACGAGTGCTACGTCGACGACGAGCAGGTGACGAGCAGCGACGGCAGCTTCTACGGAGGCTGGGCGACGGTCAACGTGACCGGCCCGTTCAAGGGTGCCCCGGGCACGAGTCACTGGTGATGAACGCACATCTGTCGATGTGCACATCCAGCTGAACGCGACCCGGTCAGCGCCCGCGTCGGGCCGCTCGGGGAATGCGTGGTGGTTGGCACGCACCCTGTTCGGTGTGGTTATGGTGGGCCCTGCTCACGAAGCGGGGCTGGAACCGCGTGGGTCACGGAGCGATCCGTGGGGATCCTGCGACGCCCGTCGCACCCGAAAGCAGGAGCAGTACATGTCACTCTCACGTCGGACGAAGGCGGCCCATCGGGCCGGTGCGGTCGTTCCGTCATGAACGGCCGTTTCAAGCGCCGGATGATCGGTACGCCGCTGGCGACCGAGGACGAACAGCATCAGCGCCTCGGCATCCCCACGGCGCTTGCGGTCTTCGCGTCCGACGCGATCTCCTCGACGGCCTATGCGAGCCAGGAGATCCTGATCGTCCTGATCCCGGTGGCCGGCCTGTCGGTGGCGTTGAACCAGCTGGTCCCGATCTCGCTCATCGTGATGGTGCTCCTCGTGCTGGTCATCACGAGCTACCGCCAGACGATCTTCGCCTACCCGGGTGGTGGTGGCTCCTACGTCGTGTCGAGGGAGAACCTCGGCGAGACCCCGTCACTCGTCGCCGGCGCATCGCTGCTGGTCGACTACATCTTGACCGTGGCCGTGTCGGTGTCGGCAGGCGTCGCCGCCATCACGTCGGCGTTCCCGGCGCTGCGACCCGAACGGGTCGAGATCTGCCTCGGCTTCATCGCCATCATGACGATCGCCAACCTCCGCGGGATGAAGGAGTCCGGGCGGCTGTTCGCCGGGCCGACCTACGTCTACATCCTCGCCCTGTTCGCCTTGATCTCGGTCGGGCTGTTCCGGCTCGCGACCGGCTCACTCGAGCCCCTCGTGCCGAACACCGAAGCGCTGGAGCGAGCTGACCCACGGCAACGAGCTCACCGGGCTGACCGTGCTGATCTTCCTGCGGGCGTTCTCGTCGGGCGCCGTCGCGCTGACCGGTGTCGAAGCGATCTCGAACGGCGTTCCCAGCGTTCAAGAAGCCGGAGTCCAAGCACGCCGCCACCACGCTGCTGATGATGGGCACGATCCTGGCGACGTTCTTCTTCGGGATCTCGCTGCTCGCCAGCCGGCTGCGGCCGACGCCGAACGAGAGCGAGACCCTGCTGTCGCTCATGGGTCGCGAGGTCTTCAACGGTGAGACCCTGCCGTACTACATCCTGCAGTTCTCGACGTTCGCGATCCTGATCCTCGCGGCCAACACGGCGTTCGCCGACTTCCCTCGCGTGTCGTCGATCCTCGCGCAGGACGGCTACCTGCCCGCGCAGCTCAAGAACCGTGGCGATCGCCTCGTGTTCTCCAACGGCATCCTCGCCCTCGCCGCGGTGGCGGGGCTGCTGATCGTCGTCTTCTCGGGCGACACCAGCAAGCTGATTCCCGCTCTACGCGGTCGGCGTGTTCTGCGGGTTCACGTTGTCGCAGATCGGCATGGTCCGCCATCACCAGAAGCTGCGCGAGCCGAGCTGGAGGCGTGGGGTCATCGTCAACTCGATCGGTGCCGTCGCCACGTTCATCGTCCTGATGGTCGTCGTCGTGTCGAAGTTCGCCATCGGCGCGTGGATCCCGGCCGTGCTGATCCCGATCATCGTGGTGGTCTTCAAGCGCGTCAAGCGTCACTACACCAACGTTCGGGCAGCGCTGAAGGTCGAGCCCGGCGATCACATTCCTCGCCACTCGCACACGGTCGTGATCCTCGTCGGCAGCGTCAACCTCGGTGTGCTCAAGGCCGTCGCCTACGCCCGGTCGATGAGGCCGGATCGGCTCGTGGCGATCAGCGTGGTGACGTCGGCCGAGGAGGAGACGGCGTTGGTCGACGCATGGGAGAAGTTCGAGCTGCCCGTCGAGCTTCGGACCATCTTCTCGGCCGTTCCGCGATCTCACGGGTCCCGTGATGCAGCTGATCGACGAACTCGACGACGAACGTCCTGACGACGTCGTGACGGTGGTCATCCCCGAGTTCGTGGTCGAGCACTGGTGGGACCAGGCGCTCCACAACCAGAGCGCGCTGGTCATCAAGAACAAACTGCGACAGCGGCCGAACACGGCGATTCTGTCGGTGCCGATCCAGATCGGTGACCTGAACGAACTCGAATCAGACAGATCGAGCCGCAAACTCGAAGCAAGCAAAGAGGTGACGTGAGCGAGACGCAACCATCCAACGCAACACCCGGCGGGTCCGGCGGTCACGTGGTGATCGTCGGGTGCGGTCGCGTCGGCGCCGGTCTCGCCGGGCGTCTGCTGTCGCTCGGCCACACCGTTGCCGTCATCGACACGAACCGGTCGGCGTTCCGACGCCTCGCCGGCCTCGACGCCGAGCAGATCGAGGGAATCGGCTACGACCGAGCCACCCTGCGCAAGGCCGGGGTGGAGCGGGCCGTTGCACTGGCGGCCGTGACGAACGGTGACAACAGCAACATCGTCGTGGCGCGAACCGGGCGTGAGGCATTCGGCGTGGCCCGGGTGTTCGCTCGCATCTACGACATGCGCCGTGCCGCCGTGTACGAGCGGCTCGGCATTCCGACCGTGGCGTCCGCCCGACTCACCATCGACATGTCGATGCGCCAGCTGCGTCCCGACGTGGAAGCGGTGCGGTGGGTCGACCCGGGCGCCGGCGTGTGTCTCGTGGAACGTCCTGCGTCGCGTGCACTGATCGGTACCAGCCTCGGCGCGCTCGAAGCCGACGGCACGGTTCGTCTCGCCGCCGTGCGTCGTCTCGGTGTGAGCATCCTGCCGATGCCCGACCTCGTCGTCCAGGACGGTGATCTGCTGTACCTGATGGTCGCCAACGACCGGGTGGATCAACTCCAGGCCGAGTGGGCCGACGCGAGTGAGAAGGGAACGTCGTGAGGATCGTCATCATCGGCGCCGGCAAGGTCGGCACGTTCATCGCGGCCGACCTCATCGAGAACGGTCATGAGGTCGCGGTCGTCGAGCGCGACGCTCAACAGGTGGACCGTCGCCGGGGGACCGACGGGCTCGAAGCGGTCGAGTGGGTCGTTGCCGATGCGTGCGAGGTCGGTGAGCTGTCCCGGGCGAACCTGGAGACCGCTGATGTGGTGCTCGCAGTGACCGGCGACGACGAGGACAACCTCGTGACGTCGCTGCTCGCCAAGCAGGAGTTCGGTGTGCCCCGCGTGATCGCTCGGGTCAATCACCCCGCCAACGAGTGGATGTTCACCGAGATGTGGGGTGTCGACATCGCCGTGTCGGCGCCGCACCTGCTGTCGGCGCTGGTGGAAGAAGCGGTGACGGTCGGCTCGATCGTGCGGCTGCTCCAGGTGGCCGGTGGCAAGGCTCGACTGGTCGAGGTCACGCTCTCCGCCGACAGCCCGATCCTCGGCCGCAGCATCGTCGACGCCGGGTTCCCGAGGGGATCGAGCGTCGTGGCGATCGTGCGGTCCGGTGACGTCGTCGTCCCCCGTGGTGACACGTCGTTCCATCTCGGCGACGAGGTGATCGTGCTGGTGTCGGACGAGTCCGAAGCCGAGGTGTCGGCCTTGCTCGTCCACCGCTGATCCGGGGTCAGCCCGTCGTGTTCAGGGCAGGAGCGTGTAGGCGGGGTTGAACACGACCACTTGCCCTCGCTCACGTCGGGCGACACCCTCGAACAGGATCGCCCTGCCGGCTTCGATCCCGAAGATGCGTGATCGGCCGGTGAACACCGCCACGGCCGAACCCGTGCCGTCGTGGATGGTCACGCGCAGGCTCGGTCGGCTGCCCGGAGCGGAACGTTGCTGGCTGCGGATCTCGCCGCCGAAGCGGGCCGGTTGACGTTCGACCACGTCACCGATCGGGCTCATCTCCACGCCCTGGAATCGGCGTTGCAGGCGTCGTGAGTCCAGCTCGGCGACGGAGCCGACGAGGCGTTGCTGTAGCTCGGTCTCCGGCGTCACGGCGTCCAACGTACCCGAAACGTCCCGGGCCGACCCCAGTGCTTCACCGTCGGATTCGAACAGGCCTCACTCGATGATCGACCACGTCGCGCCGGGTGCACGCATCCACATGGCCGCCTGGGTGACGGCAGACACGGGCAACGGTCCGTAGATGTGCGGGAACAGCGTGTCGACCCCGGGTGCCGGCGGCTCGTGCACGATCGGTGAGGGCACCAACGACGGATCGATCGTCAACACCACGAGTTGGTCGAGGTCGCCGTAGAAGCCGTTGGCGGTGCCTTCGATCTGCTGGCGCGTCGAACAGTGGATGAAGCCGACCTCCTCGAGCGTCATGCCTCGCGTGGACACGCGGTACTCGCCGTCGGCGAACGCGGCCGCCCAGTCGTCGGGCAGCGCCAGGTGGAAGATGGGCTCGTGGGCGTCGGAGGTCACGGGCACAGCGTGCCGTGTTCTCCTCGGGTTCCCCACCGTGGGCTCAGGTGATGGTCGTCCTCACCGTGACCGCGCGGTCGAAGCGCGATCGTCGGAATCGCTCGACGAGGGTGGGTCGGCTGCACACCACCTCGAGGTCGCCACCCGTCTCGCGTGCTGCCGCGGCGGCGCCGAGCAACACCCCGAGTCCGGCATCGTCGAGCGTGCCGACGGCGTCGAGGTCGACGAGGAGGACGGCGCCGGGGTGCCGGCGGACCACGCGGAACAGATCGCCGTGGAGGGTGCCGACTGACGCGAGGTCGACCGTGCCGTCGACCGCGACGACGGTGGAACCGCCGACGTTCGTGACGTGGGTGCGCATGGTCATGGTCGGCAACTGTAGGGGTCACGGCGGCTCCACGGCCATGGTGACGGTTGCCGTGTGCGTGATCGGTCCGATCAGTCGTCCGATGATGGGGACAGGGAGCGGTGTCGGTGCAGGTGACGACGACCGTCACGGTGTCGGTGGCGCCGGTGGTCGTCACGTCGATCGGGCAGTGCCACGGATCGCTGCGCGGCCGCGGCCGCCGCCGTGGACGGACTGGCCGACACGGCGGCGGCCCGTGCTCCCTCTCTCGCCGCCAGTTCCACGGCCAGTTCGTTGCGCACGGCGAGTCCGACGGCGACGAGTCCGAGCGCCATCACGGCGATGACGGGAAGGACGAGGGCGAACTCGACGGCAGCCTGTCCGTGCTGCCGGCGGCGTGTGGTCCGGCGTCTCGCGGTCACACCCGGTCGATCACCGAGTCGATCACGCTGTTGAACAGTCGACCGATGCGCTCGGCGCCGCCACCTGCCGTCGCCCAGCCGACCACCATCAGGCCGACGAGCGCGGCAGCGAGCAGCACGAGCGCGTACTCGGTCGTGGCCTGGCCGCGCGTCGCCGGTGAGTCGTCGCGGACAGGACGAGTGTGGGGCTGGGTGAGCAGCAGGATGACGCGGATGTGCAGGGTGGTGAGTGCTGATGTCACGGTGGGTCTCCGTTCGACGGTGGGGTCTCGACGGTCACCGGGCAGAACTGCCGAGTGACGAGAGCGCGGCGATCACCGCGGGTGCGATCGCGAGGAGGACGAACGAGGGCAGGGTGCAGACCACCAAGGGGAACGACAGGCGCACCGGCAGCTTGCGGGCGTCGGCTTCGTCGAGTCGTCGTCGCGCCGCACGGGCTTCCGTGGACAGTTGATCGAGCATCGGTCCGACGGGCAGGCCGTAGCGTTCGCTCGAGGCGAGGGCGTCGGCGAGCGAGAGCGCCGATGCCCCGAGGAGTTCGGGAAGTGCGGCGAGCGCGTCGGCGAACGCCTGGCCGCGATCGCTGCGGTGCGCGACCAGCGCGAACGCCGGACGTACTTCGTGGGGTGCTGACGCTGCGAGGTCACGTATCGCCTGCTGTGGAGTGAGCCCGGCTCGCACGCTCAGTACGAGCAGATCCATCGCGTCGGGGAGCGCTCGCTCGGCGGCACGACGCCTCGCGCGGGCGGCGAGCACGGGACGGGCTCGACGGACGAGCAGCACCGCGGCGACTCCCATCAGGACGGGGAGCGGCCCGACACCGGCCGCGACGACGAGACCTCCGATGGCGAGCACGTCCGAGCATCGCCCGTCGGGGCCGGCGTCGTTCGTCCGACCGCTCGTCCGGGCAGTGGACCGTCCGGACCGGACCGGACACGCGATGAGACACCGCCGTCGCCGTGACGAGGACGATGCAGGTGGCGAGCCCGGCCGCGATCGCACTCATCGCGGGGTGCGGATCATGCGCCGCATCCAGGCCGTTCCCAGCAGGTTCAGGGCCAGCCCGACGGTGAGGCAGATGACGCCCGCTTTCGTGGTCACGGCCTCGCGGGCGTCGGAGTCGGTCATCACGAGCAGCGTGAGCATGAGGACGGGCACGGCGGTGAGTACGTGCGCGGACATCCGAGCCTGGGCCGCCTGCACCCGGCGGTCGTCGTGATCCGCCGCGCGGGCCCGCAGCGATGCAGCGGTGCGGTCGATCGCCGGTGCGGATGGGCCCCCGACCCGAGCCGCCGTGCCGACGATGGTGAGCGCGAGATGGAGGTGCGGTCCTGGCTCCTCGACGGCCCCGACCGCGATGGTCACCGGCTCACCGTGGTGCAGTCGTCGGCGAAGGGGCTCGGTGAGTCGTCGGCGTGGGTTCGTCGTCCGGGATCGTCGTCAGCAGTGCATCGCGAAGGCTCGCTCCCGAGCGGAGCCGCCCTGCCAGACGGTCGCACCACTCGGCCACGGGGCGGGGCGAGGGCGTCGGGTGCCGGGAGCGCGAGACGTCGGAGGTACGTGATCGGCCGGCCGACCAGGTGGGGACGTCGCCGATCAGCCATGCCGAGGGTGCGTCGGGTGTCGAGGGGCCGGAGGCGATAGGCAACCGCCAGCGCGAGCACGAAGGCGAGGGGAGGACCTGCCGAGATCATCGGCGGGTCCGAGTGAGGGCGGCCACGGGCTCGAACGAGCCGTCCGAGCGCAGTCTGCCGAGGGGATGCAGCATCGGTTCGCCCGAACGCTCGACCACCTCGCAGATCGCGCTGATCCGACGAAGGATCCCGGCGCGCTCGATGTGCACGACGACGTCGATGGACCTCGCGAGTTGCAGACGGATCGAGTGCAGGGGCCAACTCGGCGACGCCTGCAGGACGAGGGTCTCCAGGCGGAGGAGTGCATCGAGCGGGCTGTTCGCATGGCAGGTCGAGATCGAGCCGTCGTGACCGGTGTTCATCGCCTGGACGAGCGCGAGGGCTTCGTCGGCCACGAACCTCACCGACCACGATGCGATCCGGCCGAAGACGCAGCGCGGTGCGCACGAGGTCGGCGACCTCGATCGCCGGTGGCCCGTCGATGGTCGCCGGCCGAGCTTCGAGTCGAACGAGGTGGGGATGCTCGATGGGCAACTCGGTGGTGTCCTCCACCACGATCAGACGCTCGGATGCCGGCACCGTCGCGAGCAGCGAGGCGACGAGAGAGGTCTTGCCCGATGAGGTCGCGCCCGACACGACGATGTTGCAGCGGGCGCCTGCACCAGCTCGTGCAGGAGTGCGATGCCACCGTCGTCGACGAAGGCTGCGAGCGGTCGGACCGTGCGGTTGAAGCGACGGATCGCGAGTGCGGCGCCATCGACGGCGACCGGAGGGAGCACGGCGCACACCCGATCCCCGCTCGGGAGGCGGGCGTCGACGATCGGCGACGAACGATCGATGCGACGACCGAGTGGCGCGAGCACCCGTTCGATGAGGTGCTCCACCCGGTCGGTTTCGAGCACACCGACGGATTGCAGGACGCCACCGCGGTCGATCCAGATCGTCCGGCCGGCGTTGACCATCACCTCGTCGACGTCGGGGTCGTGGAGATGGGTGTCGAGTTCGCCGAGCCCCTGGAGTCGAGCGAGCACGCTGGCCGACGAGCGCCTGCTGCTCGCTCGGGGTGTGGAGCGGTGCGAGGCGCCGGACCTCGTCGCCGACGAGTTCGACGACGTCGCCGGACTGGTCGGTCAGACGTCGACAGATCTCCGTCACCGTCGAGGCATCGTCCGGTGTGCGGTCATGCCGCCACCTGCCGGAGTTCCCTGGCAATGACCCTCGGCAGGCGGGTGGCGAGCAACCCGGCGTCGACGGCTCGGGCGACGGCGGGATCGAGACTGACGGTTGCCTCGACCGCGACGCCGAGGGCGTGCTCCACGTCGCGTTGCGACAGTGCTCGTCCGGGCTCGTCGACGAGCACGATCCCTGTCGGCCGGGTCGCGGCGTGCACGGCGCGTCGCAACGACAGATAGCAGGGTCGGGTGACGAGGAGGGACCGATCTGCGTGAGCGACCAAGCCGGCAGGCGGCTCGCCGGTGCCGGCGTCGACGGTGACGTCGCAGTCGCCGTGCGTCGACCAGTCGTGGAGCCAGCGGCCGAGTTCGTCCCAGCGATCCGTGGAGGCGTCATTGCGGGCAGCGCTGGGCGGCGGGGTCGCCGAGTGACGTGTCCCGGAACGCCATGGCAACAGCCAGGTCTGCGGGCCGACGTCGACCATGAGGTTGGCGAGCTGATCGGGCGGCGCTTCGCTGCCGAGCCAGTCGGCGACGCCAGGCCGGTCGGGTTCGGGCAGGCCGAGCACCGCGGGGATCTCCCCGTCGAGGTCGACGAGCAACGACGGGCGTTTCGAACTCAGGGCGAGCGCTGCGGCGACGACCGTGGTTCCGCTGCCGCCCTTGGCGGCCCAACAGAGTGTGACCATGACGTTCCCCCAATCGGCCGGTGGCCTCGGGTGGGTGCATGGAGGGAGTCGGTGAGTCGAGAGTACCGACCCGTACGGGGGCTCGCAACGTCCCGGCCGGACGCCGTCAGTCCCGAGTCGGCCCGGTAGTGTCGGCGTCGGAGGTGTCCGAGCACCTGGTGGGCTCCGCCGCCTTCAAAGCGGTTGGGACGGGCGATCCCCGTCCGGCGGGTTCGATTCCCGTCCACCTCCGCCAACAGGTCCACGGCTGTCCCCGGACGTGCCGGGTCGGTGGGCGCGGTACGGTCGGCCCCGTGAACGACATCGACGACGTTGGTGCCGCCGTCGGTTGCGAGCTCGAGTTGCTCGACCCGGTGTGCCGTGTCGATCCTGGTCGGGTCGCAGCGCTGCTTGCCGACGATTTCGTCGAGATCGGCAGGTCGGGGCGGGTGTGGAGCCGGGACGACGTCGTGGCGTCGCTCGGCGCCGAGCCGGGCATGGACGGCATCACCGTCGGTCCGATGAGCGGGCAACGGATCGCCGCCGGACTCGTCGTCGTGCGGTACACGACCCACCATCACGGTGGCGCGGGGACCGTCCATCGCAGCGGATGGTGGCGGCAGACGACGAACGGGTGGCAGTGCTGGTTCCATCAGGCGACCGTCGTGCCCGAGCCGACCGGCGAGGCTGCCGCTGTTGCCAGAGTGGACCGCCCCGTCACCCAGACCGACGTCGAGGCGTCGCTGCGTGCGGTCGGTGTGACGTCCGGCTCGACGGTGATCGTGCACTGCTCACTGTCCGAGCTGGGATGGGTGGTCGGCAACGCGGTCGCGGTGGTTCGTGCATTGCGGTCGGTCGTGGGCGACGACGGCACGATCGTGATGCCCGCTCAGACGGGGCTCAGCGACCCGTCGCATTGGCAGGCTCCATCGGTGCCGGAGAGTTGGTGGCCGACGATTCGGGCGAACTGGCCGGCGTTCGACCCGATGAGCACACCGCTGCGAGGGATGGGGGCGGTCGCTGAGTGCTTCGCTCGACTTCCCGGTGTGGTGCACAGTGGTCATCCGGCCGTCGGGTTCATTGCGCAGGGACCACGCGCCGCTGAGTTGATGAGCTCGCACGATCTGGTCGATGGCCTCGGGGATCGATCGCCATTGGCGCGTCTCGAAGCGGTCGGGGCGGACATCGTGCTGATCGGCGTGGGCCATGGCAACAACACCGCACTCCACCTGGCCGAATGCCGTGCGCTGGGCGCTGAGGCACCGATGAGGCGAGATGGTGTTCCGATGTTGGTCGACGGCGAGCGGCGTTGGGTGGAGTACTCCCACGTCGACTTCGACGAAAGCGACTTCGTGACGCTCGGCGATGCCTACCTCGCCGCGGGCGGGACCGAGATGAGGGCTTCGCTCGGCGCCGGAGAGATCCGACGGCTGCCGATGCGCGAGCTGATCGACTTCGCCATCGGATGGATCGCAGAGCATCGACTGCAACGGCACTGATGGGCGCGATGGTGTCTCCGACGACGCCGGTCAGCCTGACGCCGATGGTGCAGATCTGTCGCTGATCGCCGGTCGATGACCCAGATTGGTCGGCGACTTGGGCGAAATCGTCGGGGCGTCGGTCAACTCGATCGTGCCGGAGTGTTGGTTCGAGGTGTCGGCGTGCACCGGCCTTCGGCCGACGCACATACAGTCGCTCCCGTGAGTGCCGAACCCGACTGCATCTTCTGCGCGATCGTCGCCGGCGCGATCTCATCGACGACGATTGCTCAGAGCGAACGGGCAATCGCATTCATGGACATCAACCCCGTGACCCATGGCCATGCCCTCGTCGTTCCACGTGCGCACGCGACCGACCTGCTCGACATCACCGCCGACGACCTCGCAGCGTGCGTCCATCTCGCACAAGAGGTCGCCGCACGGGCGAAGGACCGGCTCGGGGCGGACGGTGTCAACCTTCTGAACTGCAGCGGCATCGACGCCTGGCAATCCGTGTTCCACTTCCACCTACACGTCATCCCGCGGTTCAAGGACCAACCCGGCAAGGACGCCATCGGGCTGCCATGGGACTCAGTGCCCGGCAACCTCGCAGAGATCGAGCGCATCGGAAACCACCTGTCCTGACCTCAGGGGTGGAACAGCGCCCTCGTTGCATCACCCGTCGGGAAACGCCGGGGTTTGCCAGGCGGGATCCGGTTCCCACTCGGCCCATGACCGATCCCACCACGGTCCCTCATTCTCCAGTCGTTGGATCAGCATCGTTCCGTACTGGCGAATCCAGGTGACCAGTTCCGGTGTGTAGCGCCCTTCGGAGACTCGGTCATCGAGGACTTCTTCGTCCTTCACGATGTGCGAACCGTCCGCAAAGACGATGAGGTCCAGCTCCAGGTCCTGTGTGCCGTAGCCGTCAGCGTTGCGAACGAACGCTGTCTGCAGGTTGAGATACCAGCACATGAACTCGCGGTCGGGTCCGTCCCAGAAGTGCCAAACGGCGTAGTGCTCACCCGGTGCCTGCACCATGAGGCACCCGTTGCCTTGCCAGCCAGCGCGTCCATACCACGGATGACGGCCATCGGTTGTTGGCCATGATCCCTCCGGGAACCTGAACGGGGCGCCAGGCGGCATGTAGGTGACGAGGTGTTCCGGGCCGTCGTCAACGACGAACACTGGGGCTTCGAGCCACACGCCCGTGGCCGTCGTCGTCGTTGGCACCTCCGCTGGCTGCAGACCGAGTACCTCGCTTCGAATGATGAGGTCGTCTCGGCTCCAGCGTGCGCTCACGCCTGCATTCTCGTTCATCTCGCCGGACACCGTGGGAAGATGTGCGGCATGAACGTTCGAGAGTTGACCGAACGGATCGCAGCGGCCGAGAACGCTGGGGACTGGGAGGCGCTCGGCGAGCTGTTCGCGCCCGACGTCGTGATCCATCACCCAGGGATCGGACCGGTCGAAGGTCGCTCCGCGAACATCGGCGTGTTGCGACTCATCTACGGGGCCGTCACGTGCTACCACCGCACGACCACCGATCTCGTCGCCGACGGCAACCGAGGGGCGTTCAGGTTCACCATCACCGGGACCCACACCGGCGACCTTCCTGGCTTCCCGGCAACCGATCGAGCCGTCGAGGTGAGCGGAGCGATGCACTTCGAGGTGGTCGACGGTCGCTTGAGATCGGCGTTCGAGATCGTCAACCACGACTCGATACGAGGTCTCAGCCTCCGCTGATCCTCGGCCCGCGCCGGGGACTCGGCAGCGCTAGTCCTCGATGACGTCGAGGCCTTGTGCCCGGAGTCGAGCAAGGTTGTCGAGCATCCCTTGCAACACGTCGGGGGCATGGGCCTCCCAGGCGTGCACCTCGTCGATCACGAGCATCGGGTGGCGAGTCCGGAATGACCGGGTGACGTTGCCGGGGAACTTCTTGTTCGTCACATTCGGGTCGTCTTCGAAGGGGCCCGTGGGCTCGACGACGTAGACGTGGCCGCGCTCGTCGCTGCCTGCGAGTGCTGTCGCGAGTTCGGCCGCCCAGACTGCAGGTTCGAGCAGGGCGGCGAAGTAGACGTGGTTGGAGATGCGGCCGTCGTGGTAGTTCGAGAGATAACCGGCGACGACGAGGTCGCCGACGTCGAACGAGGTCCTGGTTCCGTGGAAGAAGGGCCCGTCGACGTGATCGCAGCTCTCGAACGTGGCTGGGACGTGGCTCGTCGAGCCTGCCGCGGCGATCGCTTCGGCGATCGACGGCGTGCGTGTGGCGTGTTCCTGATTCATCGGGGTGTCCTCCCGTCGTTCGAGCCCGCTAGCGAAGTGGAGGATTATACTCCGTTTCGTGACCCAGGGACGCTTGCCCGACAGACGACCCGCCGATGCGTGCCGACGCTCGACGGAATCGGCGCCGCCTCCTCGACGCTGCGACCGCACTGATCCTCGAGATGGGCGCGAGACCCGTCCCGGGATGCAGTGGCACAGCGAGCCGGCATCGGTGTCGCAACCCTGTACCGACACTTCCCGGACCAGCAGGCACTGCTGCGTGCGGTGGTGCTCGACGTGCTCGACCGGACGATCGAACAGGGCAACCTCGCGCTCGCCGAGTCCGCGACCGGTGGTGAGGCCTTGCGCCGCTACCTGCACGCCTCCATCGACACCGGGCTCGGGGTGGTCAACATCGTCCACCGACTGCTCGACGACTCCGACTGGCCCGATCGACGCGCCGAAGCACGAGACGTGCTCGACCGGCTGATCGAGGTCGCCCGTCGCGACGGTGCGATCGACCGAGACGTCACCTCGACCGACATCGCCCTCGCCAGCATCCGCTTCTGCCGACCGCTGGCGATCGGCCTCGACCCTGCCGACGACCGGGCGATCGCCCACCGACAGCTGAACCACTATCTCGACGGGCTGATCAGGAGCGATCTCAGCCCGTGATCCGTCCTGAGGTCGGGTCACGTTCCGTCAGGCAGTACACCATGCCTGCGGGATCGCGCATGGTCACCCACAGCTGTCCCTCGGCGACGAATTCGGCTCCGAAGCCTTCGTGGAGTTCCCTCACGTCGTCGACACGTCGACCGCATGCGATGTCGAGATGGGCGCGCGTGACCTCGGCGTCGTCGTCAGGGCCGAGACGTTGGAACAGCAGTCGAAGTGGGCAAGACGGTGGCTGGTCGAGAGCGGCGAATTCGGCGAGTCGACTGCGATGCAGTTCCCATCCGGTGAGCTCGTGCCAGAAGGCTGCTTCCCGTTCGAACAACGGGGCAGGCACATCGATGCAGACCTGATCCAGACGATGTGGAAGTCCTCCGTGGGCGGGTGCCGGCGCGCGTGGACTCGCCGCGGTGCGGGACGAGGCAGAACGTCATCCCCGTCGGCGATCTCATGATGACGTGCCCGAGGTCCACGTCCACGGTGGCGCCGAGCTGTTCCGCTGCGCGACGTGCGGCAGCGACGGAGTCGACGTGGAGATCGAGGTGGATCCGTGGGCCCGCCGAGGTGCGTTGGACACGCACGTACGCGTCGCCATCCTGCGGGAGCAGCGTTGCGAACTGTTCGTCGTCGCCGCGGGGGGCGGAACGTCGTGACTCGGTCACCTCCTGCCAGAAGGCTGCGCCGACCTCGAACCGATCGACAGGCAGATCGATGAATGCGGTCAACCAGCGGATCTCCACACAACGACGGTAGCCCGCTGCTCGGACCGGAGCGCTGGGTCAGGTCACAGTCAACCGAGGGCCGGCGGCATGCGGCATACTTCGGTTCGTCCGAAGACCCGTGCCCGCACACGACACGAAGGGAAGCCATGACGTGAGTGACGTCGGACTCGAGGCCAAGGAGGGCGGGCTGCAGCGCGTCCTCGGCTTCATCGAACGGGTCGGCAACAAGGTGCCGCATCCCGCCGTGCTGTTCCTCGGCCTCTGCGCCGGCCTGATCGTCCTGTCGCAGCTTCTCGCTTGGGCGGACTGGAGCGCGACCTACGAGGTGGTCAAACCTCCGGTGGAGGTCGTGGAGGAGATCGACATCGGCGGATCGATCCTGCCCGCCGAACTGATCCCCGGCGAGCAGGCCGACGCCGAGTCCTACGAGGTCGTGACCGAGACCGCCGAGGTCCAGAGCCTGCTCTCGGCCGACGGCATCCGCTTCCTGTTCACGTCGTTCGTGCAGAACTTCATGGCCTTCACCGCCATGGGGATCATCCTCATCGTCATGATCGGTGTGGGTGTCTCGGAGGTGTCGGGGCTCATTGCGTCGCTGATCCGCAAGCTGGTCGCCGTCTCCTCGCCGGCCACACTGACCTACTTCATCGTCGGCCTCGGCGTGGTCTCGAGCATCGCCTCCGACGCCGGCTACCTGGTGCTGATCCCGCTCGGCGCCGCGGCGTTCCACAGCGTCGGCCGCAATCCGCTCGCCGGCATGGCGGCGGCCTTCGCCGGTGTCGCCGGTGGGTTCGGCGTCAACCTGTTCATCACGCCCACCGATGCGGTGCTCACCGAGATCACCAACGAGGCCATCGGCCTGGTGGAACCCGGCCGGACGATCGACATCACGGCCAACCTGTACTTCGGCATCGCGTCGACGATCGTGCTGACGGTCCTGCTCGCCCTCGTGAGCCAACGTCTCGTCGAGCCGCGGCTCGGCACCTACGACCCCGCCTTCGCGCCGTCGGGGGAGGAGCTGCGCGACCAGCCGGACACCTTCGAAGGGGTGACCCCCGAGCGGGACTCCCGCGGACTGCGGTGGGCCGCCATCGCGTTCCTCGGCACACTCGGCGGCGTGCTGCTGCTGACGCTGCCGCCGGATGCGCCGTTGCGGGATCCGGAGACGGGCAGCATCATCGGCACGTCGCCGTTCATGGACAGCCTGATCGTGATCATCGCGATGCTGTTCCTGGCCGCAGGGCTCGGCTACGGACGCGGCGCCGGAACCATCACCACCAGCACCGGGGCCATCGACGCCGTCACCAAGTCGTGGGCCGGTATGGCCGGGCTGCTGTTCCTCTTCCTGCTCATCGCCCAGTTCATCGCCTACTTCAACTACTCCAACATCCCCCAGATCGCGGCGGTGAAGCTGGGTGACCTCATCGAGAACTGGAGCATCGGCGACCTCGGCCTGCTGCTGGCGGCGATGCTGATCACGCTGCTGGTGGGCATCATCATGCCGCAGGCGATCGCCAAGTGGGCCCTGCTGGCACCGATCTTCATCCCGCTGTTCCTGCGTCTCGGTGTCGAACCCGAGGCCGTGCTCGCCGCGTACCGTGTGTCGGACTCACCGGTCAACATCGTGACGCCGATCATGGCGTACTTCCCGCTGATCGTGGTGTTCGCGCTGCGCTACGACAAACGCTCCGGGATCGGCACGGTGATCGCCCTGATGATCCCCTACTTCGTCGCACTCACCGTGGTGTGGACGCTGTTCTTCGCCGGTTGGTTCCTGCTCGGCATCCCGTGGGGTCCGGGTGCTGATCGCCGGCCCTGATCGCCGGCCGGTGATCGCCGGCCGGTGGGGCGGTCAGTGCGGTTGAGCCGCGGCGTGGAGGACCGCGGCGACGGCGGCGGTGACCTTGCGACCGGTGGGGAGGTCGAGGAACTCGTTGGGGCCGTGGGCGTTGCTGTGGGGGCCGAGCACGCCGGTCACGAGGAACTGCGTCCCCGGGAAGCGCTGGCCGAGCATCGCCATGAACGGGATGGTGCCACCCTCGCCGAACTCCAGCGCCGGGGCGCCGAAGAAGTGCTGGGACGCAGCCTGCAGTGCGTCGTCGAGCCACGACGCGGTGGGCGGAGCGGCCCACCCCCAGGCGCCGCCACCGCCACTGAAGCTGACCTGCGCGCCGTAGGGAGGATCCGTGGTGAGCGCCCGCTCGAGCGCGACGAGCACGACGTCCGGATCGACGTGCGGCGGCAGGCGCAGCGAGAGCTTGAGGGTCGTCTCCGGGCGCAGCACGTTGCCGGCGACGGCGCTCGCCGGCAGGCCGTCCTGGCCGACCACCGTGAGCTGTGGTCGCCAGGTGGTGGCGAGCAACGCCTCGAGCGTGTCGTCGCCGGTGACCGGACCGACGCCCGGGGTCCACGGCACCTCGGCCACGCGTCCGGCGCCCGACCAACGCCGCCGCCTTCGCGAGCGCGGCCTGCGTCTGGGGAGGGATCTCGATCCACGCCTCGGGAAGCAGCACCCGCCCGTCCTCGCTGTCCTCGATCCGCTCGAGCAGGTGGCGCAGGATCCGGAAACCGTCCGGCACGACACCGCCGTACCCACCGGAGTGCAGGCCCTCCTCGACCACGCGAACCGTGAGGTTGCCGGCGGCCATGCCCCGCAGCGACGTGGTGATCCACAGGTGCTCGTAGTCCGCGGCCCCCGAGTCCAGGCACACGATGAGTTGGGGGGTCCCGATCACGTCGGCGAGCGCCTCGACGTGGGCGGGGAGGTCGGGGCTGCCGGATTCCTCGCTCGCCTCGACGAGGACCACGCAGCGCGGGTGCGCCGCACCGGCGGCCTGCACCGCTTCGATGGCCCCGAGTGCGGCGAAGGCCGAGTAGCCGTCGTCGGCGCCCCCGCGGCCGTACAGTCGGTCGCCCTCCAGCACGGGCTTCCACGGACCGAGGTCGCTCCGCCAGCCCTCCATCTCCGGCTGCTTGTCGAGATGGCCGTAGAGCAACACCGGCGCAACGTCCTCGAATCCGACCGTGGCCGGGATCTCGCAGATGACCACCGGGGTCAGGCCGTCGAGGCGGTGGACCGTCACCGTCAGCCCGGGGATGGGCCGATCGCGGCACCACGCCGTGATGAGGTCGACGGCGCGGTCGATGTGGCCGTTGGCCGCCCAGTCGGCATCGAAGCCGGGGGACAGCGCCGGGATCGCGATGTAGTCGGAGAGCACCGGTACGAGACCCGCCCAGAGCTCGTTGGTGCTGTCGTCGACGATCGAGAGGTCGAGGGAACTCATCGGACGTCCATGGTCGGCCCGCTGGCGGGCCGTCGATACTCGGTCACTCCACGCCCACTCGGACTGAATTCACCTGCCATGTCGACCTCCGCGCTCTCCAGGACACCGCGCCCTGCCTGATCCGAGAGTACCGCGTGGGCGACGTCAAGATGTCGGGATGGATCCGACGCGGCTCGTCGAGGTGTCTGCCCACGGCAGGTGGCGCAGCGATCCCGATGCGCAGGTGACCGGGGCCGATCCGGTGTTGTCGACACCGTGGCCGGTCGGCGAGGTGGCGGCGGTTGCTCTCGCGCAGGTCGGTGCTGCGGCCGCTCGGCTCGCCCGTTCGGCTGGTGGCGATCCGGGGGAGGTGCGCGTCGACGTCGCTGATGCCGCGGCGTCCACGATCGGCTTCGGCGTGATGCGTGTCGACGGCCAACCGATGTCGCGGACCAACGCGGCGAACCCGTGGGTGGATCGTTACCGGTGCGGCGACGGACGATGGATCTACCTGCATGGCGGCTTCCCGGCGCTCGCCGCCCGCCTCGCCGAGCTGTTCGATCTGCCGCTCGACGTCGACGAGTCGAAGATCGCCGCCGCCGTCGAACGCTGGGCGTCGGACGCGTTGGAAGACGCGATCGCCGAACGGCGCGGGTGCTCGGCGATCATCCGCGACGAGGAGGAGTGGCGTCGTCATCCCCACGGCGCGGTCGTCCACTCGCTGTCCTGCGTCGAGCGACGCGACCGGGGGAGCGTCACGACTGCGGTGGGCGCCGTCACCGACCCGCCCGCTCGATGGTCTGCGCGTGGTCGACCTGACCCGGGTGCTCGCCGGGCCGACGTGTGGTCGTACGCTCGCTGCGTTCGGCGCCGACGTGCTGCACGTGAGCGGCCCCACCGTGCCGAACGTCCCGGCGTTCGTGATCGACACCGGACACGGCAAGCGGCAGGCGTTCTGCGAGTTCACCGACCCGACGCAGCTGGCGGCGCTGCGCCGTGTCGCGATCGAGGCCGACGTCGTGGTCCAGGGATATCGACCGGGCGTCGTCGCCAGGGTCGGGCTCGACGAGTCGTCGTTGCGCGCCGACGGGTTCGGTGGCGTCTACGCGACGGTCTCCGCATTCGGCCCCGACGGCCCGTGGGCCGACCGGGCGGGCTGGGAGCAGTTGGCGCAGGCGGCCAGTGGCTTGTGCCTGGACCCTCACGGTGACGAACGGCCGACGCTCTTGCCGTGTGCGTTCACCGACTACACGACCGGGTTCGTGTTGGCGGCCGGGATCATGGAGTCGCTCGCGGTCGGCGCTCGACGACGGGGTCGCGGAACGTGTCGACGCGTCGCTCTGCCAGACCGCGGCATGGATCCTGCGCGTGGGTCGGCTCGCCGAGGCGGGCACGTCGGCGGGCCTCGCTCCGGCGATGCTGCGGTCGATCACCGACTTCGGTGTCGTCGACCACCTCGGCCCGTGCGTCGAGGTCGACGGTCTCGACGTCCACTGGTCCCACCCGACCACGCCCCTCGGGCAGGGAGCACTGTCGTGGTGATGTCGGACGATACGTCGGCCGCCGACGGGCGTCACTAGGTTGGGGTCAGTTCGACGACACCTGGGAGACCCACCATGACCGCACTCGAATCCACCCCCGACATGTACGACCTGCGGATGTCCGAGGGCGTCCGCCCCCTGTACGACGCGGTGAAGAAGTTCATCTACACCGAGGTCGACCCGATCACGGCGGAGTTCTTCCGACTCGGCGAAGGCCGAGCGGATCGTTGGTCGTACGCGCCCGGCCAGCTCGAACTGCTCGAGTCGGTGAAGGACAAGGCCAAGGCGCAGGGTCTGTGGAACTTCTTCCTGCCCGACGCCGAGACCGGTGAGGGCCTGTCGAACCTCGACTACGCGTACATCGCGATCGAGCTCGGCAAGAACCCGCTGGCGTCGGAGTCGATGAACTGCGCGGCGCCCGACACCGGCAACATGGAGGTGCTCGAGCGAGTCGGGACCCCCGAACAGAAGGAGAAGTGGCTCAAGCCGCTGCTCAACGGCGAGATCCGCTCGGCGTACGCGATGACCGAGCCGGACGTGGCCTCGTCGGACGCGAAGAACGTCGCCTGCAAGGCGGTCCGCGACGGTGACGAGTGGGTGATCACCGGCGAGAAGTACTACATCTCCGGCGCCGGCGACCCGCGCTGCAAGATCATGATCACGATGGTGCAGACGAACCCCGATGCGTCGCCGCACCAGCGTCAGTCGCAGATTCTCGTCCCGATGGACACACCGGGCGTCGAGATCGTCGGTGCGATGCACGTGTTCGGCAAGGACGACGCGCCGCACGGACACATGCACCTGCGCTTCAACGACGTGCGTGTGCCCTACGAGAACGTGCTGCTCGGCGAGGGTCGCGGGTTCGAGATCTCCCAGGTCCGTCTCGGCCCGGGCCGCATCCATCACTGCATGCGATCGGTCGGTCAGGCCGAGCGTGCCCTCGACCTGATGGTCAAGCGGGGCCTGACCCGCGAGGCGTTCGGCAAGCGGCTCGGCAATCTCGGCGGCAACGTCCAGATGATCGCCCAGTCGCGGATCGAGATCGAATCGATGCGGCGGATGGTCCTCACCGCGGCCAAGGCGATGGACGTGCTCGGCAACGCCGAGGCACGGGTGTGGGTCAGCGCCGTCAAGGCGATGGTCCCGATCCGCACGTGCGAGATCATCGACAACGCGATGCAGATGCACGGCGCGACCGGCGTGTCGCAGTGGACGCCGCTCGCCGACATGTATGCGAGTCAGCGCACGTTGCGTCTCGCCGACGGCCCCGACGAGGTCCACTGGTTCGTCGTCGGCCGCGCCGAGTTGGCCAAGGGCGAACAGGACGGTGGCAACACCTACGACCCGAAGGCCGAGTACATGTCCCGCCAGGACGACATCAAGGACGGCATCTTCTCCGGCCCCTGATCCGATCGCGCTGCGATGAGCCATGAGCGCGGCCCCGGTGCGTTCGCTCATCGCAGTGTGGGGGGTGGGTCAGTAGCCGGTGCCGCAGAACGGGGTCGGGCGGACGCCGAACAGCGCGTCGAGCTGCGTCAGCGACTGCTCCGATGCGTCGAGCGCACCGATCGACGCGAGGTCGTGCCACGACACCATGCCGAGGTAGGCGGCCGACAACGTGCCGATGTCGACCTGCACGTCGGCGGCCTGGTCGGTGCGTTGGGCGCCGGTCGCCGAGATCGTCCAGGTGCCGGTGTTGGCGGGAACATCGGATCGTGCACCTCGATCGTCACTGACCGCGTCGCGGCCGGCCCGTAGGTTCGCGCAGCCAACGCAGCGTCGACGTCGAGGATCCGGACCCACTGGTCGTCGAGACGCTGGACCGCTTCGTACGCGCGAGAGTCGTGCATCGCCCGGCGGACCGGTTCGTCGACCGGGCGTGGCTCGGCCTTCCACGAGGTGATCAGGTCGATGTCGAGCAGATAGCGCCACAGTTCGATCTCGACCGCCGGTGACACGCCCCACAGGTCGTGCACCTCGCCGACCCCGGTGGGGTTCTTGGCGAACGTCTCGTCCCAGGCGACCTCGTAGGTCACGAACCCGTCGTCGACGCCGTCGGCGTCGGAGTGCACCGCGACGAACGTTCCCTTGCCGTACGGCTCGGCGGTCGGTTGCGATGCATCCTTCAGGAGTCGGCTCCACATCCATCCCGGCCGGCTGATGGAGCCGACTCGCCATCGCGCAACGCGCTCGTAGAGATCGGGAACCACGGCGAGAACCTCGGTGTGCGGCAGGAGTCGCATCGAGCCGGCCAGCGGAGCCGAGCGCCATGGTTTCGCCTGACGTGTCGTGATGGTCGCGGCGACGGCGTCGGTGGCGAGGCCGAATCCGAATCGCCGGTAGATCGACGTCTCGCTCGCATGGAGGGTGGCGAGCACGTGGCCCCGGTCGCGCGACTCACGCAGTAGGCGGTGCATCAGCTGTGTCAGCAGTCCGCGACGGGTGTGGGTCGGCAACACCCCCACTCGGGTGACGCCGGCGGTCGACAGCCGAGCGCCGCCCGGCACCGTCGAGTCGAAGCGGAACGCAGCGACCACCCCGGCGCAGGAGTCACCGTCCCACGCGGCGAGCGCGTCGCTCTCGTCCCACGATGCCTGGCCCGCTTCGAAGGTCTCGTCGTTGACGGCACCGCTCAGGAGAGCGGCGCGGCAACGTGTCGATCACACGGCGCCGCTCGTCGAGCACAACCGGCCGGATGTCGAAGTCACTCATGGGTGCACGTTGCCACACCACCGCCATCGGGTTCGCCCCGATTATCTCCGAGCGATGAGCGAAGCGACCGACAGTCGGGCGGTTCGCTCATCGCACGCCGGGGTGACGCTCGACGGGTCGCGGCGCCGCCGAGGGATCAGACGGCGAGGAGGTCGCGGGCGCCGGTGTCGCTCGAGGGGTGGCGCAGCTTGCTCATCGCGCGGGCTTCGATCTGGCGGATGCGCTCACGGGTGAGGTTGAAGTGCTCGCCGACCTCTTCGAGCGTGCGGGGCTCGCCGCGGTCGAGGCCGAAGCGCAGCTTGAGGATTTCCC
>CAVZTM010000033.1:0-14213 GCA_963778175.1 Ilumatobacteraceae bacterium | reverse complement strand
CTACACGTACAGCCAACTCGGCCGGATGAACAACCTGCGCGTCAAGGCGGCCAAGGCCAAGGGCGTGGAGATCGCGGGTATGGGCAACATCGCCAAGTTGTCGATGAGTGACATGGTGCGGCTGCAGCGTGACCTCGGCCTGCGAATCGTCGGTCCTCAAGGCATGCTCCACGCCTACGACGCCGACAGCCGCAAGGTGCTGGATGCCGCGACGGGTAATCCGTTCCTCGGCTTCGTCACCGAGATGGCCCTCTTCGCGCAGGCCCCGCCGATCTACGGCGGCACCGACCAGGTGCAGAAGAACATCATCGGCGAGCGGGTCCTCGGCCTTCCCAAGGAGCCGAACCAGGACAAGGTCGTGCCGTTCTCCGAACTCCCGAAGAACGCCTGAACGAGATGCGGGGTCCGACCCCGCATCTCACTCGTCCGGACGTTCGGCCGCCGCTCGCGCCGCCGCGAACTTCGCCGTGGTCAGGTGTGGGCCGGCCACGGCGAACAGCACCAGCGAGATCACGCCGGCGACGAGCCACGGCACCCGAAGCGCAACCTCTCGCGTCGCGAACTGGTCGACGATCACCACGATCAGACCGCCCAGCGCCGCACCGATCGGCATCATCCCCCATCCGAAGAACCGATAGACGCTGTTCACCCGGCCGAGGAGACGGTCGGGGATCACGGACTGGCGGAAGCTGACCGTGATCACGTTCCAGAGAGTCCCGACGAAGATGAACGCCGCCAGCAGGAGCCACACCGTCGGCCACCAACTCATCAGTCCGATGAGGATCGAGAAGATGCCGCCGCCGACGAGCGAGAGCGCCAGCGACGGCCCGGTGCCGATGCGCCTCGCGACATTCGAGGCGGTCCAGCCCCCGATGATCCCGCCGACTGCCCCGCCCGTACCGAGGATCGCGAACTCCGTCGGACTGGTGTCGAGGACTTCCTGGCCGTACAACACGAACGTGGCGGTCGACAAGGTCCCGATCAGGTTGAGCAGCCCGAGCGTGATGGCCAGGGTTCGCAGCAGATCGTGGCTCCACAGCCAGCGGAACCCCTCGACGAGTTCGGCCCGCCACGATCTGGCCGTTGACGCACCGTCGGTGGGCGCAACACTCGCCGACATCCGTTGCGCCGGTCGGATGAACGCGATCAACACCGCCGATACGGCGAACGTGATGGCGTCGGCGTAGAAGGGCAGCGCGAACGAGACTGCGATGAGCAGCGCCGCAAGGGGCGGCCCGGCGAAGGTGTTGGCGACCAGTTCCGCGCTCCACATGCGGCCGTTCGCCTTCTCCAGGTTGTCGGCGTGCACGATCGTCGGCAGGAAGGTCTGTGCCGTGTTGTCGTAGAGCACCTCGGCGATCCCGAGCAGGAGCGTGGCCACGAGAATCAGGAGGTAGAGCGCCGTGTCGGTGGTGATGACCGTGGCGGCATCCGACACGACGTCGGGACCGGGCAGTGCGTCCTGGCGGGCCATCACGATGGTCGCGATGCCAACCGTGACGACGGCGCGGATCGTGTTCGACGTGACCATGAGCCGCCGACGGTCGTGGCGGTCGGTGATCACTCCCGCCGGCAGGCTGAACAGCAGCCACGGCAGACGTTGCACGACGACGACGAGCGAGATCAGCAGCGGGTCGCGGGTGATGGCTGACGCCAGCCACGGGTAGGCGATGATCCCGATGCCGTCGCCGAGGTTCGAGATCGTGCTCGCCCAGAAGAGCTTGAAGTAGTCCGGGCCGAGCCGCCTCCGATCGGGTCCGGCGCGTGTCTGCGTCGATGCGGTCTCGGTGACGCCATCCACAGAATCTCGACGTTACCCACTCCCTGCTGCGTGCAACCGGGGTGTTTGCGTTGCAGTTCCGTTGGGCTGGGCCCACGGAACTGCAACGCAAACGGGAGATCAGTGGGTGGTCAGTGGATGGTCAGCCGGCGTCGGTGGCGGTGGTGTCGACCGCGAGCTGACCTGTGCCCACGCTGATCTTGCGGGGCTGGGCCTGCGGCACGACGGGGATACGCAGCGTCAACACGCCATCGGTGTAGTCGGCCTCGATGTTGTCGGCGTCGAGGCCGTCGCCGAGGCTCACCTGACGGCGGAACGTGCCCTCGGGGCGCTCGTCGAAGTACAGACGGTCGCCTTCCTCGCGCTGGTAGCTGCGATCGGCCGACACCGTGAGCACGTTGCGCTCGACGGAGATGTCGATCGAGTCGGCCGCCACGCCGGGGAGGTCGAGGTGGACCCAGACGTTGTCGGCTCGGCGATAGGCGTCCATCGGCATCGGACGGCCGTCGGTCCAGGCCGAGCGGGTCGGGGTGCGCTGGTTGAACAGCGCGTCGAGTTCACGGAAGGGAGAGTTCTGCAAGAGCATCGGTGGTACCTCCTGTGTGAGTGGTTGTCTGTACCGACAGAATACGACGACGCACAAAAGCTGACAACCCACGACTCAAGAAATCTATCCCCGATGGATTCGTCCCCGCATGGCCAGACTCGCGAGACCGAACGAGATCACCATCAACGCGAAGGAGGCGGCGAATCCCTGCAGCAGTAGGTCGACCTTCCATCCCTCGCTGACCACGCTGCGCAGCCCAGCCAGGACGTAGGTGACCGGGTTGTAGGTCGCCACCGTCGAGAGCCATCCCGTCAACGCCTCCTTCGGCAGGAACGTCGTCGTGAGGAACGCGAACGGGAAGAAGAGGATGAAGCTCGCGTTCACCGCGCCCGGGTTGCCCGTCTTGAGCGCGATGGCATACGGGAAACCGGCGAAGGCCAGGCCCCACATGGCGCCGTACAGCAGGAACACGAGCATGCCGATGAGCCCCGTCTCGAAGCTCACCCCGAGCACCAGCCCGAGCAACAGCACCGGAATCGTCAGCAGGATCACCGAGACGAAGTCGGCGGCCATCAGGCCGAGGAGGAGCATCGGTCGCCGGATCGGGGTCAACAGCAGGCGATCGAAGTAGCCGCTCTGGATGTCGGTGACGAGTGCGCTCGCCCGCGACACACCGGTGACGGCGAAGATGATCGCCACAGGCAACTGGAACGCCTTGAAGTCGACGACCGTCCCGCTGCCCTCGGCGAAGTCCTGCAGCGCACCCACCTGGACGACGAAGAAGAACACGGGCGTGATGAGCGCCGGGATGAAGAACTCCGGCTCGCGGAACACGCCGCGGATCGCGCGATGGGCGATGGTGGAGAAGTCGTGCCACATCGAACCTCGACCCGCCAAGGGCACGTAGGAACTGCCGGCGAGGGCGTCGGGTGACGTGGTGCTCATGATGTGATCTCCTGGCTCGATACCGCATCGCGGGCACCGTCATCGGACGGCTTGTCGCCGGCGAGGTGGGTTCCCGTGACGTGAAGGAACACGTCGTCGAGCGTCGGTGTGCGCAGCGTCAGCGACCGCACCGGCACGCCGCACCCGTTGAGTGCAACGGCCACCTGGGCAATGAGACCGGCACCGTTGGGTGTGGCCAGCGCGAGTTCGTTGTCGTGCGTCTCCACTTCGTCGATCCCGTCGATCGCCCGCAGCGCCTCGGCGGCAACGGCGATGTCGCCGTCGACTTCGGCCACGATCAGATCGGTACCGATGGAGCGCTTGAGATCGGTCGGCGTGCCCTCGGCCTTGATGAGTCCGTCGGAGATGATTCCCACCCGGTCGGCCAACTCGTCGGCTTCCTCCAGGTACTGCGTCGTCAGGAAGATCGTGGTGCCGAACTCTTCGTTCAGCCGCCTCACCTCGGCCCACACCGCGGAACGACTCGCCGGGTCGAGCCCGGTCGTCGGTTCATCGAGGAACAGGATCTGCGGCCGATGGATCAGCGACATCGCGAGGTCGAGTCGACGCTTCATCCCGCCGGAGTACGAGTCGACTCGATCGTCGATGGCGGTGCCGATGTCGACGAGGCCGATCACGGCGTCCATCCGGGTGGCGATGTCGGCGCGGTTCAACCCGTACAGGCGACCTTGCAGCGCAAGCATCTCCCGGCCGGTCTGCTTGCCGTCGATCGAGTAGTCCTGCAGGGCCACGCCGATGCGCAAGCGGATGTCACCGGACTGCGTGGCGACGTCGAAGCCGGCGACGGTTGCCGTTCCCGACGTGATGCCGAGCAGTGTGCACAGCATCTTCACCGTGGTCGACTTACCGGCACCGTTCGGGCCGAGAAAGCCGTAGATCTCGCCGTACGGGATGTCGAGGTCGATGCCGGCCACCGCATCGTTGGTGCCGAACGTTCGTGTGAGGGCGTTGGCCTCGATTGCCGATGGCATCAGGCCTCCAGGCGGCCGTCGATGATGTGGACGCTGCGATCGCAGTAGTGGGTGATGCGCTCGTCGTGGGTGACCACGATTGCCGCCGTCCCGCGTGACTTCATCTCGTTGCGGATCAGCTCCATCACCTGCTCGCCGAGCTTGGTGTCGAGTGCCGAGGTCGGTTCGTCGAACAGCACCAGCGACGGATCGTTCATCAGCGCACGCCCGATCGCCACTCGTTGGCGCTGGCCGCCCGACAGCTGCGACGGCAGGTTCTTCGCGCGGTCGGCCAGGCCGAGTTCCTCGAGCAGCTGGTCGGCCCTCGCCTCTCGCCGGCCCGCCGGTGCGCCTGCCGAGTTCGTCGACCACCAGCAGGTTCTCGCGCGCGTTGAGGAACGGCACCAGGTTGACCGACTGGAACACGAAGCCGACCTTGCTCTGGCGGAACTTGGTGAGTTCCTTCGCGCTGTGGCCCGAGATGTCCTCGCCGCCGACGACGATGCGTCCCTCGGTCGCCGACAGGATCCCCCCGGCGATCGAACACAACGTGGTCTTGCCCGAGCCCGACGGGCCCACGAGTGCGACCATCTCGTCGCTGCCGAGCGTGAGCGTGGCGTGGTCGAGCGCGACGACCTCGGAGCCGTCACCCATCGTGTACACCTTGCGGACGGCGGACATCTCGAGCGCCGTCGTGATGGTGGTGGACGGGCCGGACGGTGCAGTGTTCATGAAGTGGTTCCGATCGCAGAGGCGGGATCGATGCGCAACACGCGGCGCAGCGAGAACGAACAGCCGAGGACGGCGGCGACGAGGAGGAGCACGACGCTCAGGACGATGCGGGCCGGGGTGACGAGCAACGGGATCGACCCGGCGGGGATCACGAGATCGAGGATCACCACGAGCGTGCCGGCGATCAGCGCGGCGATGGCGGTGACCGCCACGGCTTGGGCGACGAGCCCGGCGAAGATCGTCGACGACTTGGCGCCGAGCGCCTTCAGGACGCCGTACAGACTCGTGCGCTCCACCGTGAGGAGCGCGAAGAACAGCCCGATCACGACCAGGGCGATCGCGACCGTCACACCGATGATCTGATTGAACGTGTTCTGTTGCTCGGTCACCCCGGGAATGGCCGCAACCGCTTCGTCGACCGTGTAGGAATCGGTGGCACCGGCAGTGGCCGCATCGATCGCGTCGGGCAGGTCGGCGCCGTTGCCGCGCACGACCAGGGCCTGGAACACGTCGGGACCCAACTGGGCGTCGGGTCGGTTCGCGCTCAGCACGTCGCGCCAGGTGTCGGGCGAGGCCCACAGGCTCGACTGCCCGTTGAAGTTCGTGTCCTCGACGAAGCCGATGATCACGATCGGGGTGCGTGCGGGACCGACCTCGATGATCATGCCCTCCTCGACGCCGCTGGCCTTGATCGTCTCGTCGGCCCACGCCTGGCCGTACGGCGGCGCGTCCGGGACGCCCGTCGGGGCGAGTTCGTAACCGAAGAGAGCAACGCTCGCGAGATCGCGGGGACCGTTGCCCGGCACTCGCGCACCCAACTGCACGTTGCCGATCCCGCCGACCTCGCTCACGCCGTCGACGGCCTCGACCTGGGCGCGCAGTTCGGGGTCGATCCGGCTGCGCACGAACGACGCCTGTGCCGTGTCGGAGTAGACGATGGCATCGGCGTCCTGTGCCCGGATGGCGCCGGTCTGACGACGCGATGAGCCCGTCGAGCAGCCCGCCGAGGAACATCAGCAGGATGGCGATGAGCGTGAGGATCACCGTCGCGGTGGCGAACCGGCCGGGCCGACGGCGGAGTTCCTTGAGTGCGAGCTTCACGAGCCGACCCCCTGGCCGGTGGTCGCTTCGATCGGGTCGATCTGCAACACGCGTCGCGCGGCCACGAGCGAACTCAGTACGCCGAGCGACAACAGCAGGATCGACCAGAAGATCACCGCGCGGGTCTCGAATTGCAGGGCGATTCCTCCGAGGGCCTGTTGCGAGAGCGGGAAGTAGAGGAGCGTGCCGATCGAGCAGCCCGATTCCGATGATGACGACCACCTGGATCAGGAGCGACGAGACGAGCCGGCCGGCCGGCGCGCCGATCGCGCGGAGCAGCGTCAGCGAGTTCGCCTTCTGGAACGTGACGATCAGGAAGAACAGACCCGTCACGCACGGCACGACGAGCCCGTACAGCAGGAAGATGATGTTGAACGACTGCTGTACCTGCGCGACGCCGGGTGTCTCGGCAGCCGCGTCCTGCTTGGTCAGGGCGTCGAGGTCGAGTGACTGCTCGTTGATCGACGTCACCGTCTCGTCGGGTGTGTACCCGTCGGCCGGGATGACGCCGAGCACGTTGGGCAGCGGCGTGCCGGCGTCGGGGTTCACACTCTTGACGGCGCCGAGGTAGGTGTCGTACGAGACGAACAGGGTGGGCGTCACGTTGAGCTGCGCGTTCTCGGCGACGCCGACGATGGCGATCTCCCTGCCGCCCGGAAGGAGCGTGACGGTGTCGCCGATGCCGTAGCCGAGCTGCACGTCGGCGTCGCTCACGACCGCCTCGTCGTCGGCGGTCGGCAACCTGCCCTCGACAACCGTGGTGGGTGCTCCGATGCCGTTGCCGTCGGGGCCGAGTTCGTAGCCGATGATCGTCGTGTCGAACGCCTCACCGTCGGCGTTGCCACTCGGGACGCCGGTGAACGTGCCCTGCCCGATCGGGCCGACCTCGCCGACGCCGGGCGCGGCGCGGACCTGGGCATCCATCTCGGGCGTGATCACGCTGCCCTGGATGACCCGCTGCCCGTCGACGCTGTAGACGAGCACCGGAGCGCTCTGCTCGCGGATCGCGCCGATGAAGCCGGTGATCAGACCGTTCTGCAGCGACTGCTGGAACAGGATGAGGAACACCAGCAGGGCAATGGCGGCGATGAGGAGGGCGAAGCGGACCTTGGCGCGGGCCATCTCCTTGAAGGCGAGAAACATTGTCGGTGGGACCTCGGGGCACGACGCTACCGGTGTGCGATGCTGATCGGATGAGCTATCCGGTTGCGTTGTATCTGCAGGACGCCCACGACATTCGTCAGGGAATCGAGCTCGTGCGCTACGCCGAGTCCAAGGGCTTCGACGCGGTGTGGCAGGCCGACAGCCGCCTCGTGCGCGATGCCGTCGTCCCGATGGCGGCCTTCGCCGCGACGACCGATCGGATCAGGATCGGCTCCGGCGTCATCGACTGCTGGACGCGTAATCCGGCACGCCTCGCCTCGACCTTCTCGACACTCGACGACCTCGCACCCGGTCGGATGATCTGCGGGCTCGGGGCGTGGTGGGATCCGCTGGCGGCGAAGGTCGGCATCGATCGCAGCCGACCCCTCAAGGTGATGCGTGAGGTCGTCGAGGCCGTGCGTGGTCTGCTCAACAACGAGACGGTGACGATGGACGGCTACCACGTCCATCTCGACGGTGTGGAACTCGACTACGTGTACCAAGAGCGTCGGGCGAAGGACGTCCCGATCTACATCGGTGCGACCGGCATGCAGATGATGGAGCTGACCGGTGAGATCGCCGACGGGGCGGTCCTCAACTACCTGGTGTCGCCGAGCTACAACGTCGGCGCGCTCGAAGCGCTCGCACGCGGCGCGGCCAAGGTGGGACGCACGCTCGACGACATCGACCGCCCGCAGCTCATCGTCTGCTCGGTCGACGACGACCGTCAGGCCGCGCTCGACGGCGCTCGCCTTCTCGTCACGCAGTACCTCGGCCAGCAGCCCCACATCATGAAGGCGTCGGGCGTTCCGCAGGACCTGCTCGACGAGATCGGCAAGGTGCTCACGTGGCCGGCCACCCACGACGAGGTGGTCGCGGCGAGCAAGCTCGTGCCCGACGACATCGTCCAGATGATCACCGCATCCGGCACGCCGGACGAGGTACGCGCCAAGGTCGACGAGTACGTCGCGTCGGGGTGTACGTGCCCGATCCTCTATCCCCTCGCCGACGACGTCCATCTGATGATCGACACGTTCGCCCGCTGACTGTTGCCTAGGGTCGGACCGTGCGCATCACACTTCCCTCCGGAACCGAGGCGGAGATCGCCCGCGACGCCGCGCCGATGGGCCTCGTCATCACGCCCGACATCTTCGGACTGCGCCCGCTCTTCGACGACATGGTCGCTCGGCTGTCGTCGGAGTGGTCGATGACGGTGATCGCCGTCGAACCGTTCCCCGGCCTCGAACTCGGCCCCGACGTCGAGCCCCGGATGGCTGCGATGTCGAACCTCGACGACGCCGTCCATCTTCGTGACCTCGAGGAAGCTGCCGACGCCACCGGGTGCGATCGGGTGGGACTGCTCGGGTTCTGCATGGGCGGGATGTACTGCTTCAAGTCGGCGCGCAGCGACCGCTTCGCGAGGATTGCCAGCTTCTACGGAATGATCCGTCTGCCCGACGCGTGGAAGGGTCCGGGGCAGGGCGAACCGCTCGATCATCTCGCCGCCGGTCATCCGGACCGTGTGCTCGCGATCATCGGTGCACTCGATCCGTACACGCCGCCCGACGACGTCGTCACGCTCGAAGCGGCCGGCGTCAGCGTGGTGCGGTACCCCGACGCGGAGCACGGGTTCGCCCACGCCCCCGAGCGTCCGGCCCATCGTCCGGCCGACGCCGCCGACGCATTCCGACGCGCCCACACCTGGATTGTTACACCTGGGGTCTGACCCCGGATGTAACAGTCAGCGGGAGCGGAGTTCGAGGCGGTCGCGCTGGGTGATCCGGTAGGTGCGGTCGTGCTGTTCGAGCCAGCCCAGCCGGATGAAGCTGGCGATGGCCTTGTTGACCCGCTCGCGCTGACGCGCCGACCATCCCGGCCAGCTCCTCCTGCGTGACCGGCAAGGTGAACTCGTCGGTACCGTCGGCCAACTCCAGGAGGCGCTTGGCCGTGCGGCCCGTGACGTCGAGGAACACCGAGTCGGCGAGTGCCTCGTCGGTCACCCGGATCCGTTGGGCCAACAGCCGAGTGACGTTCCACAGCAGCTTCGGATTCTCCTCGAACATCTCGAACACGGGGTCGTACGGGATCGACAGCAACGTGGTCGGTTCGAGTGCGCGAGCCATGGCCGAGCGCGGACCGTCGTCGAGCATGCCCATCTCGCCGAACAGGTCGTTGGCCTCCATCAGTGCGACCACGCTCTCGCGTCGGTCGATCGGATTGGCCAGCGCGATGGCGATCCGGCCGCGCAGGACGAGATAGAGCGCTTCGGGAGGATCACCCTCGTTGAACAGCACGTCACCACGGATCAGATGCAGCTCATGGCCGGCCGCGGCGACGCGCCGCAACGCGTCGGGCGCTGCGTCAGCGAAGAAGTCGGTGCGGGCGAGGGTGTCTTCGTGAGCCATGACTTCGGTCACGGTACTACCCTGCGCGGTTGTGACCGGCGCTGAGCACATCTGGACGATCGTGGTCGGCGGCGGCAGTGGCCAGCGCTTCGGGACCTGAAACAGTACGAACGCCTCGACGAACGTCGTGTGATCGATCACGCCCGCGCCAGCGCCGAGGAGACCTGCGACGGTGTCGTCGTCGTGGTTCCGGCCGTCGACGCCGATCGCGAACGTGGCGTCGCCGGCGGAGCGACGCGCAGCGAGTCGGTCCGTGCGGGCCTGGCGGCGGTGCCCGACGATGCCACGATCATCTGTGTGCACGACGCCGCACGGCCGTTCGCAACGCCGGAACTCTTCCGTCGGGTCATCGAGGCCGTTGCCGCCGGCGCCGACGGAGCGATCCCCGGCGTCGCCGTCACCGACACCATCAAGATCGTCGCCGATGGCGAGGTGGTGTCGACCCCGGATCGGTCGTCCCTCGTCGCCGTCCAGACCCCGCAGGCGTTCCGGGCGGACATCCTGCGGCGTGCGCACGACGGTGGTGACGCCTCCACCGACGACGCGGCGCTCGTCGAGCGGATCGGTGGCCGCGTCGTCGTGGTCGCCGGCGAGCCCCGCAACCGCAAGATCACCCATCCCGACGATCTCGAGTGGGCCCGCCGGCAGCTCGTCGCCGACCCGACAGGATCCATCACATGACGCACTCCGTTCCCGATTTCCGAGTCGGTCAGGGTTTCGACATCCACCGGTTCAGCACCGATCCGGATCGGATCCTCGTGCTCGGCGGCTGCCACTTCGACGGCGAACCCGGGCTCGAGGGCCACAGCGACGCCGACGCAGTCGCTCATGCGTGCGCCGATGCGCTCCTCGGCGCCGCAGGGCTCGGCGACATCGGAATGCATTTCCCCGACACCGATTCGCGGTGGGAGGACGCCGATTCGATGGTGCTGCTGCGCCACGTCGCGGCGATGCTCGCCGAGGACGGATGGCGGGTGTCGAACGTCGACTGCGCCGTGGTGTGCGAGCGACCGAAACTGGCGCCGATGCGCGACGAGATGCAGCGAAATCTGTCGACTGCCGTCGCCGGGCCGGTCACGGTGAAGGGCAACCGTGCCGAGCAGCTCGGTGCGATCGGTCGTGGCGAGGGTGTGGCGTGCTTCGCGTCGGCATTGATCCATCGCACGGTGGACCCGTCGTGAGCACCGGTCGATCGTCGGGCCGTCGACCGAGCGGCAAGTCGTCGAGCGGTAAGCCGTCGAGCGGCAAGCCGTCGAGCGGCAAGTCGTCGAGCGGGAAGGGTCGAGTGGCAAGGCCGGCCCGGGACGATCGAGCGCGCCGCGTGGATCGGGATCTCGCCCGCCAGGACGTTCCTCGGGTGGCCGCCCGCCCACCTCGCGTCAATCGAGTGGAGGCGCCGGTGCGGCCAAGGGGCTCGGTGGGCGTCAGGTCGAAGGGCGCCAGGCAGTTCGTGAGTTGCTCATTGCCGAGCGCCGCAAGGTGCACGAGGTGTGGATCAGCGCCGAACTCGAAGGTGATGCCGGCGTCGCCGACATCGTCGAGATCGCTGCAGCGCGCCGAATCCCACTCCTGCACGTGGCCAGGGCGAAACTGGAACGTGAGGCGCGAAGCGAGGCGCCTCAGGGCGTGCTCGCCCACGCCGCCGAGATCCCCGAGGCCGATCTGGGCGACCTGATCGGAGCCCGACGGTCCGGTCGCGCACGTCCAGTCCGTTCCTCGTCGCGGTCGACGGTGTCACCGACCCGGGCAACCTCGGCGCCATCATCCGCACGTGCGACGCCGCCGGCGTGACCGGTGTGTTGCTGCCGAAGCATCGGGCCGTCCACGTCACCCCGACCGTTGCCAAGTCGGCCGCCGGCGCCGTCGAGTACGTTCCGATGGCGCTCGTGCCGGGCCTTCCGGCTGCGCTTCGCCAGCTCACCGAACATGGCATCTGGATCGTCGGACTCGACGACGGTGCCGACCGAGGGCTCTACGACATCGGATCGCTCGCCACCGAGCCGATCTGTCTCGTCCTCGGCGCGGAGGGTGCAGGATTGTCGCGATTGGTGCGGGAACGCTGCGATTCGATCGTCGGCATCCCGATGGCGGGGCACGTCAGCTCGCTCAACGTGTCGGCCGCTGCCGCAGTTTCTTTGTACGAAGTGTCGCGACTGCGTCTGAAGCTGCCGTAGTGTGGGGATGAGCGGCCACCGGACCCCCACGCTCGTCGATATCCGGCGATGGCACCACCGACGCCTCCGCTCCGATGCAGCTCGGTCGTCGTGCGTTCATCGCCGGGGCCGCCGGCGCGGTCGCGGGCGCCACCCTCCTGTCGGGTACCGCCGGCGCCGTCGAGCCGGGAGCGAGCTACTTCGAGGTGGTCGACCAGCGACGGCTGTGCGACACACGGGCTCGCCCCGGCATGCCCGGTCGGGTTCGGATACGAATGGCTCGGCGGGCGACGGATCCGCGTCGGGATCACGAACCAACCGGGTGTGCCCGCCGACGCGGTGGCAGCCGTGCTCACGGTCACGGCAGTGAGCCGTGGGGCCGGGTGGAACTACGTCACGGTGTTCCCGGCGGGTGAGCCGATGCCCGACACGTCGAGCCTCAATCTGTCGGCGTCTCGACGGCGCCGTTGCGAACCTCGTCACGATCAAGCTCGGGGCCGGCGCAGTCGATCTGTCGTCATTCGTCGATTGTGATCTGATCGTCGACCTCATCGGGGTCTATCGGCCGACGGCATCGTCGGTGAGCGCCGGGCGGCTGGTGGCGTTCTCGTCAGCCGTTCGGGCCCTCGATACGCGCATCTCGGGTCGTCAGCCCGGCGTCGGCGAGATCTCGAATGTCATTCTCGACGGGCTCGGCATTCCCGCCGACGCGACCGCCGTGGTCGGGACGTTGACGGCCGTGACCGCGGCGGCGCCCGGCTACGTCACGGCATTTCCGCGTGGGCAGTGGCGTCCCTGACACGTCGAACGTGAACGTCGGCCCCGGCGAGACTCGCGCCGTCGGCGTGATCACGAAGCTCGGAACATCGGGCGGCCGCCTCGGTGTCGATCTCTACAACTTCGCCGGCGCGCATCTGCTCTTCGACGTGGTCGGGTACATGACGGGTCCAGGCAGCCTCAGGAGTCGTCAGTCGGCTTGTTCGTTCCGATCACCCCCACGCGCATGATGGACACCAGGCGTCAGAAACTTCGTTCGTGGGACGGCTGGACAACCCAGTTCGAGCTCCCCGCGCCGATCAACACGCAGGCGCAGGCCATTGCGATGAACCTCACCACGACGGCGACCGCCAATGCGGGCTACTTCACGCTGTACGCGGCACAGACCCCGCGTTACGAGGTCTCCAATCTGAACGTGACCGGGCCGGGACAGACCATCGCCAACCACGCGATCACGCGGATCAGCGACCGCGGCGTCGCCTGCTATTCGTACGGCACCGGCCACGTCATCTGCGATGTCATGGGCTGGTACACGGGTCACCACTGCGCGCCTACATGGCGCCACCCGTGAATCCGCCGCCCCAGGGTGGTCCGCTTCCGTGGGTGCTGCAGGTGCCGCGGTTCGGGTCTGAATCGGTGGGTGTTCGACGGTGACGCCAAACGGACGGTCGACTCGGGCAACACCTGGCACTGGGCCGGCACGGGACTCGTCGGCCAGGGCGCCGACAGCGTGATGTTCGGTCATCGGACGGAGCACGGCGGTCCATATCGGTACCAGCACCTGCTCCAGTTCGGTGACCTGGCCTACGTCACGACGTCGGACGGCCGCCGTTACACCTATCAGATGGTGGGCGACACGGTGACGAGCAAGTACTCGAACGACATCCTCTGGATGACCCGGCGGTTCGGTGGCGAGACGATCTCGCTCGTGGCGTGCTCGCGGCCCAACCGCTTGCCGACCAGTCTCGAGTACCGCTTGATCTCCACGTTCGAGTTCGTCGGCTGGGAAGACCTCGGCTGACGACCTGACCGCGTGGTCGTCGGTCGCCCCGCAGGATCCAGCGGGTCGGGCCACGCCGGCCAGAGGTGTGGATGCGCATGGACTGGGTACCCGTCGGCATGAGCATCATTCGACATGACGACGGATCCCTGACCGTGAGCGTGGCTCCCGGCCGCCACGAGGAGGATGCCGCCGGTGACCCTGTCACCGAGCCCGGTTCGATGGTGATCCGACCCGGTGAGGGCGGGTACAACGAGGCGCTCGCGGAGTGGGAGCGCGAACAGCACCCCGACCGGGGCCAAGCGGTGTCGACCGCATCGGGCCGCCAGCAGGCGATGGCCGTCGTCCACGCCGTCGCGGACGACCCGGACCACGTCGCAGAAGCCGTCGATGCTCTCGACGACCCGATCGCCGGCGCCGAGGCGCTCAGCCACGTGCTCGTGGGTGGCACACCCTCTGTCGAGGCGTTCGCGGGCGAAGTCGCGGACGAGGAGGGCGGCGACGTGATCCCGTCCCACATCGCCACCCGCATCATCGGCGAGGTCCTCGCCGAGATCGACACCCGCCCGGTCCGACAGTAGGTCTTGTCGAGGGTGCCCCTCTACCACGTCTCGAGGTCCCGCCGGGTTGGGACCTCGGTAACTGGTAGATCTGAAGCC
>CAVZTM010000032.1:0-63560 GCA_963778175.1 Ilumatobacteraceae bacterium | reverse complement strand
TTGCCTCGACCACGGAACGGGCGGTGAGGTACACCATGCGACCCGCGCCACCGGCGGTGACGTGCGGGGCAGCAGCCGCGGCTGATCTCGAGGACCGGACGCAACATCGAGTGGTACGCCGCATCGTCGTGGCCCGCCGTCGACAAGGATCGGACCGGGTGTGCCGCCACCGGTGTTCACCACGACGATATCGAGCCCGCCGAGCGCGTCGACGGCGTCGGCGACCACGGCATCACCTGCACCTGGTTCGACGAGATCGACGACGAGCGCGGCGTTGCGCACCGAGCTCGGCGGCGGCTGCCACCGAGCGTTCTCGGTCGCGGCTCACGACGGCAACCCGTGCCCCCTCGGCGAGTAGCGACGCCGCGACCGCGCGACCGAGGCCGCTGGACGAGCCGAGCACGAGGGCCCGCCGCCCGTCGAGACCGAGATCCATGTCAGCTCCCCAGCCACACGGTTCGAGACACGGTGTAGAAGTCCATCACCGTCGGGCCGAGCTGCTCCTTGTGTGTCCCGGTCCCCGATTGCTTGACGCCGCCGAACGGCGCGTTGAAGGCGGCGCCGACGGTCGGTCGGTTCACGCGCACCATCCCCGCCTGTACCTCGGCGGCGAAGCGCTGTGCGGCGCCGATGTCACGCGTGCACACCGCCGCTGAAAGCCCGTAGCGCACGCCGTTGGCCGACTCGATCGCGTGGTCGAGACCGTCGATCCGCTCGAAGCCGATCACCGGACCGAACACCTCGTCCTGTGCGAGCTGATGCTCCGGCTCGACGTCGACGAGCACCGTCGGCGGGAAGAAGCACCCCCGGGCGAGGTCGCCGTCGACCACCGCTGCACCTCCGCACACCAAGGTCGCGCCCTCACGGCGTGCCGCGGTGACTGCCGCGTCGCATCGCCGTCGACGGCGGCGCGATCGACCAGTGGGCCCATCGTCACGTCGGGCTGGTCGCCCGGACCGATCCGGTAGGCCGCGGCCAACGCGACCACCTTGTCGAGGAGCTCGTCGTGCACACGCGCATCGACGAGCACCCGCCCCGCTCCCGTGCACGCCTGGCCCGTGAGCGAGAAGCTCGACCGTGCGACCACGGTGGCCGCCGCGTCGAGGTCGGCGTCGGCCAGCACCACCACCGGGTTCTTCCCGCCGAGCTCGAGCTGGACCCGTCGCCCGAGACCCATCGCCGCATGGATCTTCTGACCTGTGGCGTTGGACCCGGTGAACGTGACCGCGTCGACACGCTCGTCGGCCGTGATGTGGGCGCCGGCGGCGAAACCGTGCACGACGTTCAGCACACCGGGTGGCAGCCCGGCTTCGATGAACGCAGCGGCGAGGCGCTCGCCCATCCACGGCGTCATCGGGGATGGCTTGAAGACCACGGTGTTGCCCGCCGCCAGCACGGGGCCGATCTTGCGACTCGCCATGTTCAGGGGGAAGTTCCACGGTGTGATCACGCCGACGACACCGACCGGGTCACGCGTGGAGTACACGAGCGGTGTGTCATCGCTCGGAAAGGTCGCGCCCGTGAGGCGGTAGGCCTCGCCGGCGTACAGCTCGAGGTTCTTCGGCGTGCGGCCCGACTCGTTGCGGGCGTCGGCCAGTGGCTTGCCCTCCTCCCGCACCATCTCCTCCGCGATCTGATCGGCGCGCTCCGCCAGGAGGCGCGCCGCCCGCCCGAGCAGGTCGGCCCACGCCGTCGGTGTGGTGCGGCGCCACGCCGTGAGCAGCCGTCACGCGCCGCGTCGACGGAGGCGGCGACGTCGTCGGCGGTGCTCTCGGGTGCGATCGACACGACGTCGTCGAGGTCGGCGGGGTTCCGGCGCCGAAGGTGGCGCCGTCGAGCGCCGACGAGTTCGTCGCCGATGCGGTTGCGCACCTCGAAGGTATCGCTGTTGGACGTCATGGAGGTGTGCTCTTCGGCGTCAGTCGGCGGTGGGTGCGGCGGCTGCCAGTCGTCCCATTTCGAGAAGTCGACCGGCTTGCCGAGGTTCTCGAGCACCGCCGTCACGCCGGCCTTGCAGCATGCGATGTCCTCGCGGGTGTGTCCGCCCGACACCCCGATGCCGCCCACGACCTCGCCGTCGACTTCGATCGGCCAGCCGCCGACGAAGATCGCGAACCGCCCGCCGTGCATGTTCATGATGCCGAAGGCCTCCTGGCCGGGCTGTGCGTTGGTGTACGTGTGCGTCGGTCGCCGATGGCACGCTGCGGTGAACGCCTTGTCGATCGCGATGTTGACGCTCGTCGGTTTGGCGTTGTCGGGCCGCTTCACGACGATCGGCCAGCCGGCGGCATCGCACACGGCGACCACCGAGCCGATGCCGAAGCTCTCGCGCCTTCGCCAGCGCGGCGTCGACCGCGAGCTCGGCCTCGGCCATGCTGAGGCGGTTCACCTGGATCATGACGGTTCCTCCCTGTCGGACCGGTTTGCATACTGTATGCGAAATGGACGACGGCTCTCGATCCGATCCATCGCCGGGCGCCGACGTCGCGAACGGCGGGGTGCGCTTCGGCGTCGACACCCCGACCGGGGGAGCGGACACCACCGCTGCCACGCGGCCCCGGTGGGGCGTGTTCGCCCTGCTCTGCCTCGCCTACTTCGTCACCACGACGGGCGAGCAGATGCTGTCGCCATTGTTCCCCACCGTCGCCGACGACCTCGGTCTGTCGGTGGCGCAGGGTGGCATCGCATTCGGCCTCCTCACGGGAGCCATCGCCGTCACGAACCTCGTCGGCGGTGCCGCGCTCGCTCGCCACACCCCCGCCACGCTGATGCGGGTCGCGTCGCTCGCCGGTCTGGCGGGCTGCATCGTCAACGCCATCGCGACCGGCTTCGGCACCCTGCTCGTCGGGCAGGTGCTGCTCGGCATCGGTGCCGGTGCCTTCTTCCCGGCAGGCCTGCAAGGCGTCGGGATCGCCGCCGGGCCGTCGAAGCGCGGCTTTGCGATGGGGCTCTACGGCGTCGCGTTCAGCCTCGGTCTCACCATGGCCGCCGTGCTCGGCGCCGTCGGTGCGGGAGTGGGGTGGCGAACGCCGTTCTGGATCGCCGCCGGCCTGTTCCTGTTCTCGGCGATTGCCGCCACCTGGGTCGACCTCGGGCCACGGGTGGAAGCACCGGCCCGACGGGTTCCGCTCCGGGAGGTCCTGAGCCTGCCGACCGCGGTCGGAACCGTGCTCGCCGTGCTCCAGTACGGCGCGATCCCGTTCCTCACCACGTTCGCCGTCGTTCGCTGGGGCATCTCGGCGGCAGAGCGCGGCGACGGTGCTCATCGTGGGTCGCCTGCTCTCGATCGTGGCCAAGGTCGTCGGTGGCGCGAGCGCCGACCGCATCGGCGCACGAACGAGCGCGCGGCGCACGGGGATCATCCTGACCGCCACGGGCCTCGCCTGGGTCCTCCTCCCTGGCGGACCCGCCACGTACGCCATCGCGGCGATCTTCGCCGGCATGGTGAGCTCGCTCGGGCCGGTGGCGAACATGCTCGCGGTCGAGCGCTTCGGTCAGAACGGCATGGCGCTCGGCATGTACCGATCGATCCAGATCGGCATCGGCGCAGCTGCGAGCGCAGCGGTCGGCCTCGTCGCCGAGCTGGCCGGACTGCGCCCGACGCTCGCGGTGGCGATGCTCGTCCCGCTGTCGCTGCTGTGGATCTGCCGCGACCGTCCGGGGCGCTGACGCCGCGATCGACACGGTCGCTCAGACGCCGAGGGCGAGGCCGACCGTCCGAGGGTCGGCGGCGGCCTCCCATGCGGCACCGGCCTCGGGCACTCGCACCACCTGCTGCGCCGACTTGCACCCCCATCGGGGGGCGGTCGACGACGCGCCTGCGCCAGCGCCGTGAGCGCCGTCGCGTCGCCGGCCGGCAAAGCCCGACTCGACCCGCAGGCCGTCGTCATCGGGCAGCCACTCCCACAGGGGCGACGTGACGAGCACCCCCGGCCGCTCCTCGCCGGCGAGCAACCGCGACATCGACTGGGCGTTCCACGGAAGCTGGTTCGCGCCGCCGGGGTGCCACCAGCCCAGCGCGGGGTGCCGGTCGTGTCGGACACCACCCAGGCGTGCAGCGTGGTGCTGGGGCGCCGGCCGCGCTCGGGGAAGTTCGGGTGGCCCGGTTCGGGGGTGAAGCCTCGTCCGGCGCGGTTGGCGAGCGTGAGGGCGTACTCGGGGACCACGATCCCGCTGCCGAAGCGCGGGTACGAGTTCGAGTGCACCACTACCACGACGGTGCCCGAGCGGTCGCCTGCCGACACCATCGACGTACCGCCGGGGTCACCGAGCTCGCGGCGCTGGCGATCGATGGCGGTCATGACCGCGCGGTGCAGCCCGGCCACGGACGGGTCGCCGCTGGCACGGTGGTCGGCGATCGCCGCGAGCAATCCGGGCCCGTGGGTCGGAGCGGGGGTGGCCCAGGCTCGCTGCCCTCGACCATCGTCGGCCAGCTCGACGGAGGCGCAGTCCAGCCACTCGGCGGTCGCCATGGCGAAGTCATCGGCACGTAACGCGCCGCCTCGGGCGGTCACCTCGCCGGACGATCGCATCACCGACCGGTCCGGCGAGCAGCTCGGCGCCTCGGTCGACCCACTCGCGCAGTACGTCGGCGAGTCCCGGCAGTCGCACGATCGACCCGGCGGCAATCGGCTGGCCCATCGGGGAAGTAGACGCAGCCATCGGGGTGCATCTCGGCGACGAGCGCCGCGGCCTGCACGGAGAGCCGGGTGCAGACGTCGGCCCACGCGAACCCCTCGAGCGCCAGTTCGATTGCGGGTTCGGCGAGCCGTGCCCGACCGAGCCTGCCCTTGGCAGCGAGCGCGGCGTAGCCCGCGGCAGCGGCCGGCGGGCCGACGGAGTCGGGTCCGACATCGCGCCAGCGCCCCGAGCGGGCGACTTCGGCGTGTGCGCCGGCGGCGCCACCCACCGCCACGAGCGAGATCGGCACCGCGCCGCCGTCGGGAATCACGATGGCCACCAGGTCGCCACCGAAGCCGCACTTCGGTGGGAGCAGCACGGTCTCGGCGAGGGCGGCCGCCACGGCTGCGTCGTACGCATTGCCACCGTCGCGCAGCGCGGCGGCACCGGCCTGGGCCGCGAGCGGCGCCGCGGCAGCGACCACACCGTGCACGCCGCGCGCCGTCACCTGCTCGGCCATCACGGCGAGCTCGTGCGCGCAATGCTGTCATCGGATCGCCGTTCGCACTCCGTGCGTATCCGACGGGACCCCCCGCGCCAGCGAGAAGTGGGTGTGCGTGCCGAGCCACGGGTCGCCGACCGTGGCGCGTTCGAGCACGATCGTGGCGCGCCCCGGACGGTCGAAGCGGCTCCCGTCGCCGGCGATGCCCGTGGACGCCCACGGCACGATCGCCACTGCGAGCAGGCCGTCGGGCGAGGCGAGGACTCGGAGCCGGTCGACGTCGAAGGCGAAGTCGAGGATGGCGGGCCAGATCTGCGACCACTGCTCGGCCTCGACCGCGTCGCGGCCCTCGACGACGTCGGCGTGCGTGCCGAACGCGATCATGTCGTCGGCGAATCGGCGCCGTCCGGCGCGGATGTCGGCCGCCGCCACTTCGGCGCTCCAGCCGGCGACCCACGCCGCCACCTCGTGCTCGATCTCCCTCATGGCGCCCTCCGAGTCGTACGGGTGCCGTCCGCGTCATCCCTTGCGCGCGACGCCCGTGTATCGTATACAATATACCAACTGTCCGTCGGCCGAGCCCGACCTGATCCGACCGGGAGAGACCACATGACCGAGCTGCTGAACGAGCAGGACTTCCGCACCGCACTCGAAGATGCCATCAAGGGCCGGGAGGCCAAGAACGCGTCGTTCTCGCAGGCCTGGGCGAACGGTGAGCTCACCCGTGATCACTTCGCTCGCTGGGCCGAGAACCACTACCACTACGTCGGTCCCTTCGCCGATTACCTCGGGTACATCTACTCCAACACGCCTGACCACGCCACCGACGCGAAGGACTTCCTCCTGCAGAACATGTACGAGGAGGAGTTGTCCGACGTCCGCCACACCGATCTGCTCATCAGGTTCGCCGAGGCGTGTGGCACGCACGCGTGAGCGTGTGATGGACATCGACAACGCGACGGCCGTCACCCGCGGCCTGCAGGGGTGGTGCTACGCCGTGTCGATGCGCGAGCCGTTCGCCGTAGCGACGGCAGCCCTCGTGGTCGGACTGGAGTCGCAGGTGCCCTCGATCTACCGTCGTCAGTACCCGGTGCTCCTCGAGAAGTACGGCTTCAGCGAGGAGGATGCCGAGTTCTTCGACCTCCACATCACGTCCGACGAGATCCACGGCGAGCGCGGGTACCAGATCGTGCTCAAGTACGCCGACACCCCGGAGCTCCAGCAGCGCTGCCTGCAGCTCGTGCGCCATGGCGCCGACATGCGGTACTCGTACACCAAGGCGCTGTACGACACCTATGTGGCACCCGAGGCACCGGTCGCCAACCCCGAACCGGCGTTGGCCTGACCTCAGCGTCAGATGCCGACGATCCGGTTCTCCACCACGGATCGCGAGGTCGAGTTCCCCGATGGCGACGAAGTGAATCTCCTGCGTGTCGCCATCCGGAACGAATGCGGGATCCCGTTCAAGTGCGCGAGCGGCAACTGCGGGACCGATCGCGTGCGGGTGCTCGAGGGTGCCGATCAACTGATCCCAGCCCGACGCCGCGAGCGCGACCGCCTCGGTGAACTGCTCGACGCGGGCTTCCGCCTGGCGTGCCAGACGTACGTGGCGGGCGACGTGACGATCGCCTGGGATCCCGACCAGCGGGAGCTCGACGCCGAGGGTCGCGTCTACGACAAGCTCAAGCAGGTGTGGCTGGCGAAGGACGACACCGCGTGAGCTGGGTCCTCGTCGGCGACGTGCAGGCGGTCACGAAGGCCAAGAAGACGGTGATCGACGTGGACGGGCACGAGGTGTTCGTGCTCGCCCACGACGGCGGGCTCTACGCGTTCGCCAACCGCTGCATCCACAAGAACCGTGAGCTCGCCAGGGGCGTCGTGCTCAACGGCAAGCTCGTGTGCCCTGGGCATCAGTGGGCGTTCGAGCTGGTGACCGGCTGGGAGGCGATCAAGGAGCAGTGCCAGCCGACGTACCCCGTCCAGGTGGTCGACGGCGTCGTCCAAGTCGACGTGACCGTCCCGGTCCCGCTCGACGTCGGAACCGACGTCGACACCGGCGTGTCCGTCGACGTCGCCCGCTCGAGCGGCGACTCGTGAGGTCGGCATGCGGGTGACCGCCATCACTTCCGACGCGCCGCGGCCGGCCGGTCCGTACTCGCAGAGCACGCGGGTGGCGAACATCGTGCAGAGCGCCGGCCAGGTCGGTTACCGGCCCGACGGCACGCTGGTCGACGGGGTCGGGGAGCAGACCCGCCAGGCGCTCCGCAACGTGCTCGCCGTGCTCGCCGCGTCCGGCGCCGCCGAGACCGACATCATCTCGATGCGCGTGTACCTCACCGACGTCGCGCACTTCCCCGAGATGAACGAGGCATACGCCGAGCTCCTGAGCGAGCCCTATCCGAGCCGCACCACGGTGTACGTCGGCCTACGGCCGGGCCAGCTCGTCGAGATCGACGCCCTCGCCGTCATCGAGTGATCTGGGCGTTCGAGTCCGGGGATCCGAGGTCCCCGCCCCGCGCAGTCGGGTCCTACTGTGCGTCGAATGGAGCGCGACATCGATCCATCTGCTGCCTCGGGCGGGCTGCGCGGCGTGATCCGACGCACACGCGACGACCCGACCCTTCGCCGCGAAGCCGACATGATGGGCTTCTACGTGGCTGTCGCGCTCATGGCAGCGTTGAGTGCCGGGAGCAGTGATCACGCCGAACACACGCAGCTCGAGGTCCTCGGCATTGTCTGGGGAACGACCGTCGGCCTCGCCATCGCGCACTGGTTCGCCATGCTCCTGTCGCTGCGAGTCGTGCACGACCCCGATCTCCACCACACGCCGTCGGAGATGCTCGTCTCGCAGCTGGTCATGGCAGTTGGAGTCGCCATCGCCGCCTCCCTGGTCGTCGCCGCACTGTCGGACGATCTGGAGCGTCTCGGCGCGCGGGTCACGGCGGCGGCGTTCATCGCCGGCCTCGTCGGTTTCGAGGCTCGCACGAACGGTGCGTCACCCCAACGAGCCGCTACCTACGGCGTCGGCGCGCTGTTCGATCGGGCTCGCCATCGCGAGCCTGAAGTGGGTTCTGAGCAAGTGACCACCGGCGTGGCCTGGCGTCTCAGGGCCGTCGGGTGCGGGAGCCCGGCTGGCGCGGACGGTCGCCGAACTGGCGTCCGTCGTAGTAGCCCGGGTTGGTGTCGGGGCGACCGCGGCGGCTCGTCCACCGCCACGTGAGCGAGATGCGCTCCTCGTCGGTGTCGGCGGCGGGGACGCCGTGCAGCCAGTCGCGCTGGCACGCGCCGCCCATGACCAGCAGGTCACCCCGTCCCGGGGTGAGCACCAGATCGTCAGGGTCAGCTCCCGCCGGGACGCGGTCGACCACTTCCGACCGTGGACGCCGCTGACGGAGCACGAACGGACGGCGCACGCCGAGGACCACGATCGCGATCAGCGTGTCGTCGAGCCAGCGCATCTCCCGATCGCTGTGCAACCCCTGGAAGTCGTCGCCGCCTCGGTAGAGGATGGCGGCGACGCCGGTGAACGGAACCCGGTACGCCGACCGTAGATGCAGGCCGGTCTGCCGCAGCAGCGGGTGCGGGTCTGGGTGCACCCCGGCGCCGAGCCGCCGTTCGGGGACGTACCGGTCGTACCGCAGCACCTCGGTCTGCTCCCACGCGACCGACTCGCGGAGCGCGACGAACTCGCGGTCACCGTCGCGCACGAAGCCCTCGACAACGTCGACCCACGACCCCGGGCCCAGATCGATCCGGCGAACGGCGGCGCGCACGGTCGATGCGGAGCTCGTCGCCCATGCCGCCAGTCTCGCGCTGGCCCACGCAGTCCTCGACGTGGGCTGTCGGTCAGTCGGCGACGCGTCGGACGCGAAGGACGATGTCGTCGACGTGGTGGGAGGCGGAGGCGGCTCCGGGCGGGCGGCGCCGCTTCTCGTGGACCTCGATGTCCCAGTCGGATGAGTCGCCGAGCGCCGCCACGAAATCGTCGACCCGCACGTAGGCGTCGGGGTCGAACGGCCGGCTGTGCTCGCGCGTGTCGATCGGCGAGCGCATCGGCTCGAGGTCGTGGCTCACGACCAGCAGGTGCCGCCGGGTGCGACCGCGTCGAGAAGATTGCCGACGCCGCGTCCGTCCGGTGTGCGCGGGATCGACGCGTACTGCGCCGACACCAGGTCGTACGCCTTGGGTTCGAACGCGCCGTGTGCGTTGGCGTCGGCGTGGTGGCACTGGATCGGCAGCCCGCGCTCGTCCGCAACGGCAGCGACGCGGTCGAGTGCCCGCTGCGAGATGTCGTTGGCGGTCACCCGCCAGCCGTGCTCGGCCAACCAGACGGCGTCGCCGCCCTCGCCGGCGCCGACGTCGAGTGCACGGCCCGCGGCAAGGCCGTCGATCTCGTTGACGAGCGTGCCGTTGGGGTTGCCGCTCCACATCTGGTCACCGCCGTAGCGGTGATCCCAGTCGGCCTCGTTGGCCGACGGTCGGGCTGCGGCCTCGATGTCGTCGTGGGCGAGGCTGAAGCTGATCATGCCGCCGACGCGGCTTCCGTTGGCCGCAGCCTGCAGCACCTGTTGGCTCGGGTCGGTCACGTTCCCGGCGGCGTAGAGGCCGGGCACCGACGTCTCGCCGTTCGGATCGGTCTCGACGAAATCGCCGAGCCCGGTGGGATGCTGTGATGGCTCGAGGCCGAGTGATGCGAAGGCGTCGACTCGCACCCGGAAGCGGGGGCCGATCGCCACGGCGTCGGCGTCGATGCGGGTGCCGTCCGCCAACTCGACCGCCGCGACGTGGCCGTCGTCGCCCGTGACGATGCTGCGGACGCGCCCGTCGACCACGTTCACCCCGGCGCCCCGCAGAGCAGCGAGCTCGGGGGTGTCGGCGCCCACGCCGTCGTGCAGCACCAGCGTGAACCGGGCGCTCAGTTGGCGGAACAACCCGGCGGGGTGGAGCCCCATCGGGTGGGTGACGATCTGGACGATGCGTCGGTCGCGGACCTCGAAACCGTGGCAGAACGGACAGTGGATGACGTCGCCGCCCCAGTGCTCGGCCAGGCCGTCGATCTCGGGAAGTTCGTCGACCAGGCCGGTGGCGGCGAGCACCCGTCGGCCGATCACGGTGTGACCGCCGACGAGTTCGACGCGGAAGCGGCCGTCGTCGGTGCGGGTGACGTCGGCGGCGCGCCCGGCGACGACCTCGACGCCGTAGCTGCGCACCTCCTCGCGGCCGATCGCGGCCAGCTCCGCGGGCGGGAGGCCGTCGTAGCCGAGGTAGCTGTGCATGTGGGCGGCAGGGGCGTTGCGCGGCTCGCCGGCGTCGATGACGATGACGGAGCGGCGCTGGCGGGCGAGTTGGAGAGCGGCGGCGAGGCCTGCGGCCGACCCGCCGATGACGGCGACATCGCAGTGACGCTCGACGGTGCGTGGTCCGTGTTCACTCATGATTTCGACGATACGGTCTCAGTCGTACTTTGCAAGTGTTCTTGCGGAATCCGCAACACGGGGAACGGAGACAGAGCCCGACGATGACCGAGCCGAACGAGATCGAGTGGGTCGTGCGGACCCGGTTGCGCAGCCTGCGCAACACGCTCGGGCTGTCACTCAACGACGTTGCCGACCGTGCGAACCTCAGCCCGTCCACCATCAGCCGCATCGAGACCGGCAAACGGACGATCAGTCTCGACGTGCTCCTCCCGCTCGCACGTGCCCTGCAGGTCGACCTCGACTCACTCCTCGACGTGCGCAGCGACGACGATGTGGTCATCCGCCCGGTGCCGAGTAGCTCGGGCGAACGGCACGACCTGGCCACTGAGCCGACCAACCGGCAACACCGTCGCGGTCAAGATCCGGCTCGAACCGACGGCCCGGACGACGGAGACAGCGAGTCCATCCCGGTCACGACTGGTTCTTCGTCATCGAAGGCCGGGTGCAACTCCTGCTCGGCGAGCGCGAGCTCATCGTCGAGGCCGGCGAAGCCGCCGAGTTCGCCACCATGACCCCCCACTCATGGGCCGCCATCGACGGACCAGCCGAACTGATCGTGATCTTCGACCGCGACGGCCATCGCGCCCACGTCCATCACGAGCATGGCGAGGATGACGAGAACGTGTTCGACGGGTCGTCCGAAGCGTCGGCACGAGCGGCGCGGTACTTGACGTGATGGGCACGATCGAGTCCGCCAGTGTGGCGATCCCCCGTGCATCGGCCGACGGGGCCATCCGGAGTCGAGATCACAAGTCTGCGCTCCTGCGTAGCCCCGATTCCAACGGGTCGACGCGTGTCCGGTTCCGCTACCAGCGACCGGCGGCGTCGGCGCGGACTGTGCTCCGGTCGTCGGTGATCGAGCAGCTCGTGGCGCCGACCGCCCGGGTTGTGGTCGTGACCGCTCCTGGCGGTTACGGCAAGACCTCGCACCTCGCCGACGGAAGCTTTGAGCGAGGTCACCGACTTCGGCGACGTCGGGTTTTGCGGGATGCTCATCTGAAGGCCAGCGAGTGGTTCGTCACCACTGGCGACATCGATCGAGCGGTCCGGCACCGCTTGGCAGCCGGGGACTCTCGATGCGGCGGAGCAGCTCATCGGGACGCATGCCCTCGCCTACTTCGCGAACGGCCGCTACCCGACGGTGAATCGGTGGCTGGAGTCGGTGCCGATCGAGCACATCGCGTACGAACCCTTTGCTCTGCCTGGGGGCGTGGCGATGACGAGTCTCGGGCTCGGCGACGAGGCTGCGACCGCCACATGGCTCCGATTCGTGGGGAACGTGCGATCGCGGCAGAGCCCGCCGGAGCGCCCGGGCCGCTCAGGTTGCAGCCGCTCGCCTTTCGCTCCCTGCATGAACACCGGTGCGGTCGCCCCAGCGTTGGCAGAGCGCGGTGGGAGGCGTACTGCGGGTTGCCCCCTGGCCACTGGCACGCCGCTGCATGCGTTGCGTACGGCGTCTGGTTGTGGGCGCACGGCGACGAGGGTGCGGACGAGGCATACTTCGTGGAGGGAGTGGAGGATGCGGTGGTTTTGGGCAAGCACCATCGCTCGAGGCGAACTGTCGTGCGATGTTGGCGATGATCGCGTACTCGAACGGCGACCACGATCGCGCCCACTCGCTGGCGACCCGTCGCTCGGCCAGGTCCTGATCGACCACGGCTTCGAACACGCGCCTGCCCCTGTCACGGTGATTGCTACGAGCGCACTCGTCGAAGCCACGAGTGGCGACCCGAAACGGGCCCACGAGAAATGTTCTGCTGTCCCGACGCAACCTCGCCTACTTCCACGACATCGCCGCCTGGGCCAATGTGCAGTCCCGACTGATGCTCGCCCGAGCAAGCCTCGCACTGGGGATCACGTCTCCGCCAAGAGTCTCCGTGCCCAGGAGGTCCGCCGGTACCTGGAGCCACAGCCAGATGCGCTGCGAGCACATGCCCAGGCGGACGAGATCGACGCGACGCTTCGCGCCGTGCGTGCGTCTGCCCTCACCGGTCCGTCATCGCTCAGCACCGCTGAACTGCGGGTGCTGCACTACCTACCGTCCAACCTGGGCCTCGCCGAGATCGGCAGCAGACTGTTCATCTCGCGCTTCACGGCCAAACCCATTGTTCGGCGATCCTTCGGAAGCTGAACGCGAGTTTGCGCGCAACGAGGCGGTTGAACTCGCGCGCGAACGCGTGGGGTTGCTTCCAGCATCCGAAGTCAGCCGCTCCGTCTGAACCTTCGCCCGATCTGGCCGATGCGGGTCAACGCGATCGGGCGCACCGTCGACGTCTTGAGAGCGGAGCCGCCGGACTTGGAAGCAACGATCTGGCGGCACCGGATCAGCACGAGGCAGGTCGAGCCATGACCCGAAACCCCTACCGAATCCAGCAGCTCCGAGGCTGCCCAGCATGGGCAGCTCCTCGTCATGCAACGCGAGGACGACTGCTACCACGGCCTCATGTACGACACGATTGGGATGAACAGGCGTCGGCAGCGAGCACATCTGAATCCTCCGATCAGGTCGTCGATCGTCGCCTCGTCACGGCGCTCTCCCAAATGATCGACCAGGGCTTCGAGGTGGCTGGTGAAGATGTCCACGTCAGTGACGTGGGGCAAGACGTTCGCCTCTGCGGAGAGCAGGCTCAGATCTCGGCGATATCGCGGCCGTGGGCGGTGAGCGCCCAGATGACGGCGACGTCGAGGAAGATGATCACGTGCCCCCAGAACTCGCGATAGGGGAGCCAAGCGAAGTTGGCGAGGGCGCTGATGCCGGCCACGGTGACGCCGATGATGCGGCCGTACATGTGACCTTTCAAGATCGACATGCCAGCGAGGATGACGAGGATGCCGCCGATGAGGTGGATCCAGCCCCACGTCGTGGAGTCGAACTCGAGCAACCAGTTGGGGGTGGCGACGTAGAACTCGTCCTCGAAGACGCCGGCCAGGCCGGCGATGAAGTGGAAGCCGCCCGCAAGCAGCAGCATGATTGCCGCAAACGCTGCATACCCGGCCGCCCATCCGCTCTTTCTGGTGTTCATGGCGTGCTCCTTCGTGTTGAGTTGTTCGATCTATCGGCCCGGGGTGTCGCCGAACCCTGTCGTGAGAATGCTCCGCCGTCGGCGGCTCGCCCTCGCCCAATCCGGACGATTTCGTGAGGCCCGACCTCGCCTCAACTCACCCAGTTTGGCCGATTCGGTGCCTCCGCCGTGCTGCCGACACGATTGGAGCAGTCGATGTCACGCATGCGTGAGCGAAGGGAACTGTCATGAGCAACTACGAGGTCGTGGTGGCCGGCTATCCGCCCCACGGAACCGCCCAGCAGGACTTCGACGAATTGGTGCGGCGGATCACCGCCAAGGAGATCCGCAGCGAGGGTGCCATCCTCGTCGAGAAGCGGGCCGATGGCGAGGTCGTCGTCACCCAGACCGGTGACCACCTCGGCCGCAAGGGCATGGGGTGGGGTGGCGGCGTCGGCGTCCTCGTCGGTCTCGCGGCGCCGCCGATGCTCGCCGCAGTCACCGTCGGCGCCGCGGCAGGAGCGGTGGTCGGCAAGTTCGCCAAGCACAAGCTCGAGTCGGGCCTGGAGGAGGGCCTCGGCGCCAACCTGAAGCCGGGGATGGCGGCGGTCATCACCATCATCGACAGCGAGGATCGTCTTGCGGCCGAGCAGGCGCTCAGCGGCTCACCGGCCAAGTCGGTCGCTCCGATGGAGGGGACGGGCCTCGACGACCTCAAGGAGGGGTTGGCCGAGGCGATGGGCAAGTTCAAGCCCGATCGCACGGTGCTGCCCATTCCCGATCGCACCTTCGGGGGCACGATCGGCCGCACCATGGACGAGTCGGTTGCCGACTGGTTGATCGTCGCTGGCACGAAGCCGCCGGAGGGCGCCCCGAACGTGCTGATCGTGCTGATCGACGATGCCGGCTTCGGCGGCCCCGACACGTTCGGCGGCAGCATCCGGACGCCGAACCTGACCCGCGTGCAGCAGGCGGGCCTCACGTACAACCGCTTCCACGTCACCGCCGTGTGCTCGCCGACCCGTGCGGCGCTGCTCACCGGGCGGAACCACCACCGTGTGGGCATGGGCGGCATCGCCGAGTTCCCCGGACCGTTCCCCGGCTACACCGGGACGCGGCCGCGCTCGTGCACCGCTCTGCCGCGGATCCTGAAGGAGAACGGCTACAAGACGGGTGGCTTCGGCAAGTGGCACATGACGCCCGGTCGCGAGATGGGCCCCGCCGGCCCGTTCGATCACTGGCCGCTCGGGTGGGGCTTCGACCACTGGTGGGGCTTCCTGACCGGTGCCGCCGGCCAGTACGACCCGATCATCACCCAGGACAACTCGGTGGTGGGCGTGCCCGAGGGCGAGGACGGCAAGCTCTACTACTTCCCCGACGACATCACCGACAAGTCGATCGAGTGGCTCCACGGCGTTCGTGGGCACGACGCCACCACCCCGTGGTTCATGTACTACTCCACCGGCGCCACGCACGCCCCGCACCACGTGGCCAAGGAGTGGGCCGACAAGTACAAGGGGATGTTCGACGACGGCTGGGACGTGTACCGGGAGAAGACGCTCGAGCGTCAGAAGCGGCTCGGCATCGTCCCCGCAGGACACCGAGCTGGCCGAACGCCCGGACCTCTTCCCCGCCTGGGACACCCTCAGCGACGCCGAGAAGACGCTGTACGCACGGCAGATGGAAGTGTTCGCCGGCTTCTCGGAGAACGCCGACTGGAACGTCGGGCGGCTGCTCGACGAGCTCGAGGAGATGGGCGAGCTCGACAACACGCTGATCTTCTACATCTGGGGTGACAACGGCGCCAGCATGGAGGGAACCGTCACCGGTTCGTTCAACGAGACGACGTTCTTCAACGGCCTGGTGTTCAACGCCGAAGAGCAGCTGGCGTTGATCGACAAGTTCGGCGGCGTCGAGGAGCTGGGCGGTGAGCACACGGCCCCGCACTTCGCGGCAGCGTGGGCTCACGCCAACAACACCCCGTTCCCGTGGGGCAAGCAGATGGCGAGCCACCTCGGTGGCGCTCGTGATCCGATGGTGGTCGCGTGGCCCAACCACATCGCAGGCCGGAGGCGACCTGCGGACGCAGTTCACGCACTGCATCGACGTCGTGCCGACCATCCTCGAGCTCGTCGGCATCCCCGAGCCCACGGTCGTCGACGGCATCGCCCAGGAGCCGATGGACGGCACCAGCTTCGCCTACACGTTCGCCGACGCGAACGCCGAGGACCGGCACACGGTGCAGTACTTCGAGATGTACGGCAGCCGGGCCATCTACCAGGACGGCTGGTGGGCGTGCGCCCGGTTGGACAAGGCTCCGTGGGACTTCTCGCCGGCCACCCTCGCGCGGTTCGCTCCGGGGAGCGGCTACGACCCGGACCAGGACGACTGGGAGCTGTACTACCTGCCGGACGACTTCTCGCAGGCGAAGAACATCGCCGCGGATCATCCGGACAAGCTCGCCGAACTCAAGGAGCTGTTCTGGCAGGAAGCCGAGCGCAACCGGGCGCTGCCGCTGCTCGGCGGAATGGCGGCGTTCTTCGGGATCCTGCCGCCGATGCCGACGGTCACCCGGTTCACCTACGCCGGCGACGTGCAGAACGTGTCGACCACCTTGCTGCCACGCATCTACGGCCGCTCGTACGCGATCGAGGCCGAGATGCACGTGCCGGAGGGCGGCGCCGAGGGTGTGCTGTGTGCCTTCGCCGACTTCATCGGTGGGTTCTCGCTCTGGGTGGACGACAAGGGGCATCTGATCCACACGTACCAGTACCTCGGTGTCGACACCTACAAGCAGGTGTCCACCGAACCGATCCCGACCGGCGACGTCAGCGTGAAGATGCTGTTCGAGGCCGACGAGACCAAGCCGGGGACGCCCGGGAACGTGACCCTGTGGGCCAACGGCAACCAGATCGGCGAGGGACGGATGCCGCACTCCGTGGCGATGCTCTACACGACGTATGCCGGCATGGACATGGGGCGCGACAACGGCGGCGTGGTCGACCTCGACTACGAGGACAAGGCGCCGTACGCCTTCACCGGTCATGCTGAAGAAGGTCGTGTTCGACCTGCAGCCCGGCGCTCACCAGGACGAGCTCGAACTGCACCGCCAGGCATCGACGCAGGCGGTCGGCCACGGCGCTTCCGGCTGACGACACCGCCACGTCATTCACACGGGGTCTCCCGTGTGAATGACGTGGGTGCGACGAGGATGTTCAGGTGCGGTCGGAGAGAACCCGACCGTGGACGATCAACGCCCAGATGACGGCGATGTCGATCGCGATGATGGTGATCGCCCACACCGGGTACCACGGCATCCAGAAGAACATCGACACCATGCTGCCGACCGCGACCAGCACCCCGACCGTCCGAGCGAGCACATTGCCCGAGAAGATCCCGAAGCCCGACGCGATGACGATCAGGCCGATGATCATGTGGATCCAACCCCAGGTCGTCGCATCGAGCTGGACGACGTAGTCCGGTGTGAGGACGAGGATCTCGTCCTCGAGGATCCCGGCGAGTCCCGTGAAGGCCTGGAAGATTCCCAGGACGATCAGCATGACGCCGGCGAATGCGACCCAACCCGCTCCTGCTTCACTTCGTTGTTCTGACATGACAGCTCCCTTCGGTTCGGCCGCGCATCGTGATCACGACCCTCGCGGTGACGGTACGGAATTCTCCCACGTCGGGCGTCGTCCACATCGGATGATTGACGCGATCGACCGTCGAGGTCCGATCAACGAACGCTCTCTGCCACCGGAGACATCAGCCGAGGAGAAGGGCGAGGAGTGCTGCGAGGTCAGGGTCGCCGGGGAACGTCGAGGCGACCGCGTAGAGGTTCGGTACCGCGTAGGCCGCAGCACGCGTTCGAGTTGACGACGATGACCTGTCCGGTCGTGGGGTTGGCGAACGCCTGGGACTCCCAGCCCAGGATCTCTCCTCCGTGGAAGTGCCAGTCCCCGAGCACCTGGAGGCCGAGTCCGTACTCCGAACCGGGAATGATGCTCTCCGCCGGATTGGCCGTCAGACACGCCTCGCGCGACGACTCCGACAGTAAGGCGTTCCCGAAGTCGACCGCAGCCCACTTCGCGAGGTCGGACAGCGTCGACACGCCGTTGCCGGCCGTCCCGCCGACCGACGTCGACATCTCGGTCACGTCATCGCCGCTCGATGCCGCGCTGAGCACGTCTTCGGACAGCTCCTGGTCGCCGAAGTCCGCCCAGCCCGCGTTGAGGTAGCCGTGCGTGCCCGTCGGCGCGGTGTCCGTCTGATCGGGAATACCGTCTCCTCGAGCCCGACCGGGTCGAGGATGCGGTCCTTCACGAACTCGCTGAACGAGCTGCCCGACACCTCTTCGATCAGTTCGCCGAGCACGATGAAGTTGGTGTTGACGTAGGTGACCTCATCCGTCGAGGTCGCCTCCTGCCCTGCCGCCGCCGCGACCAGGTCCTCCGCGGTGAACTCGTAGCTCCGGTCCCTGAGCTGCTGGGTGAAGGCACCCTCGGGATCGTTGGAGTACTCGGGCCAGCCGGACTTCATGGAGAGCAACTGGCGCACCGTGGCGGTGTCGCCTCCCGGGCAACGTCGCGGTGAGATCGCCCGTGTAGGTCGCAACCGGCTCGTCCAGATCGACCTTGCCGTCGTCCACCAGGAGCAGGACCGCAGTGGCGGTGAAGGTCTTGGTGATGCTGCCGATCCGGAACGACATGTCCGGGGCCATCGGCGTCGCACTGTCGATTTCCGACAGCCCTGCGCCCGTGAGATGGACGCCCAGCTCGGGGTCCCAGACGCCGTACAGAACACCTGGTGCCTGGCCTTCCTCCAGGTTGGTGGGGTCCGCGCCGATGCCCAGCGTGATGTCGGCCAGCGCCGCCGCATCGTCCGCCGACATCTCGGCGGTCGGCAGCCCGAACGACACGGGAACCTCGGCGTCGGTCGCCGCATCGGTCGTCTCCGTGCTGGCGTCGGTCGTTTCCGTGGTCGTGGCGGTTGTCTCGACGGTGGTTCCGGCCGATTCCTCCACCGACGCCGCGGTGTCCTCCGTCGATGCCGCCTCGTCGTCGCTTCCACGAGGCGGCGACCAGCAGTGCAGCGAGCACTGCAGCGGCCGGAAGGATGCGGTGGCGCGTGGGTGCATGAACCATCGGGAGACCCTCCTGGGGTGATCGGACATCGCGTCGTGACGCGGCAGCACCGGACCCTAGTCGCGATACCTCATTCAGCAAGATACTTCCACGTTCGGCATCGAGACGGGCCCTCGACCCGGGTCGGGGCCCGAGGCCGGGTGGAGGGCAGGGCACTCGACGGCGTCCGATGCGCGACGGTCAGAGTCCCTTCCAGACCGGGGGCCGCTTGGCCACGAAGGCCGCACGTGCCTCGGCGACGTCGCCGGTGGCGGCGCACATGATCTGCGTACGGTTCTCGATGTCGAGCGCCTGACGCAGCGACGGCGCATCGATCGTCTGCCACATGGTCTCCTTGGTCATCCAGGTGCCGAACGGCGAGTTGCTCGGATCAGCCGCGCCATCTCCAGCGCCCGATCCACCACGGCTCCGTCCGTCCACGACGTCGGCGACCAACCCCATCGCGCGGCCTCGGCAGCGTCGAAGATGCGAGCGGTCAGCAGCAGCTCCGCCGACCGTGACGCGCCCACGAGCCGGGGGAGGAAGTAGCTCGTGCCCATGTCACAGTTCGACACGCCGATCTTCACGAACACCGCCCCGAACGTGGCGCTCGTCGCGCGAAGCGGATGTCGCACGCCAGCCCGAGCGAGAACCCACCGCCCACGGAAGGGCCGTTGATCGCCGCCAGCCAGGGCTTGCGTGACCGGTGGATCGCTCGTGCAGCGTGGCCAGGTGGTCCTGCCACATGAAACCCTGCACGGTCGGTCGACACCGTCGCTTCCGGGCGCCCGACCCTGCACTGCAGGTCGAGCCCGGCCGAGAAGCCGCGCCCTGCGCCGGTCACGATCACCGCCCGCACCGACGGATCCAGATCGACCGCCCGGACGACCTGCTCCAACTCGGTGATCATCGTCGACGTGATCGCATTGAGGCGGTCCGGCCGGTTCAGGGTGACCAACACGATGTCGTCGTCGGCCTCGGTCACCTCGATCGTCTCGAAGGAGCTGGCGGTGAAGTCCATCCGGCCATGATGACCATGCGCCGCCAGCACGCACGATCTCTGGTGGCGTGGAGCAGATAAAGAGATATTCGTTGACACACTTTAGGTTGTCGGAAAATAAGTTCCGGTATTAGAGTTCAACCGATGTCGGGACTCCTCGTTGCCATCCCTGCCCTGCCGCTGATCGCGGCGGCGGTCGTCGGACTCGCCGGCTGGACTCCCCGGACGGCTCCGCGATTCGTCGTGGGCGCCAGCGTGCTGGCGACGATCGGCGCCGTCGTACTGCTGATCTCGGTCGCGTTCGAGGGTCCCGTCGACGCGGTGATCACCGACGCCGACGGCGCCGCGGTCGTCGGCGTGATGGCGGACCGGGTGGGTGCGATCCTGCTCCTGCTCACGAGCCTGGTCGGTCTGATCGTGCAGTCGTTCGCGTACGCGGTCGCTGGCCGGCGACCCCCGAGCGACCCGCTTCCACGTCCTGGCTGCCGTGCTCGCCAGCGCCACCTCGCTCGTCGCCGTCGCGGCCACCGGCTCCGGCTTGCTGGTCGCGTGGGTGGCAACCAGCGTGACGCTCGTCGCACTCCTCGGCCACAAGGCGCCGTGGCCGGCCGCAGTCCGCTCGCAGCGGCTGCACCGCTCGGAGCTTCCTGGTCGGCGATGCCGCCCTCGCTGATCGGCATGATCGTCGCCATCGTCGCGGTCGGTGACCTCGACCTGCGAACGATGGGCGCGGAGGCCGCAGCGCTCGACGACGAGTCGGTCGGCCCGCTCAGCCTCGTCACGGTCGTGGCCGTCTGCCTGGTGATCGCCGGCATCGCCCGGTCGGCGCTGGTGCCGCTCCACGCGTGGTTGCCCTCGACCCTCGCCGCACCGACGCCGGTGTCGGCGCTGCTGCACGCCGGTGTGATCAACGGCGCGGGCGTGCTCCTCATCCGGTTCTCGCCCATCTTCGCCTCGTCGGCCGGTGCCATGGCCCTGGCGTTCGCGATCGGGATCGTGACGGCGCTGTTCGCCACGGCGATCATGCTGGTGCGCACCGACGTCAAGGGCGGCCTGGTCTGGTCGACGTCGGGCCAGATGGGCTTCATGGTCGTGCAGCTCGGCGTCGGCGCGTTCGCCGCCGCCCTGTTCCACATCGTCGGACACGCCCTCTACAAGGCGTCGATGTTCCTCGGCGCCGGCGGTGCGATCTCGGCCCACAGCCGTCAGAACCAGCGACCCCACCTCGGCCGCGCCGACGAGGCGGTCCGTGAGCGCGACTGGTGACACGCCTGGCCGTCGGACTGGTCGTCCCGCTGGCCGCCTTCGCGCTTGGCGCTGTGGATCGTCGACCCGCACCTCACGGCGGCGGCCACCATCCTGATCGTCGTGTTCGGCGCGCTGTCGGTCGGACGGGCGGCGAACGGCTGGATGTCGGCGACCCCCTTCGCCGCGACCCGCACGATCGCCACGGCGATCGGCGGTGTCGTCGTCGCCACGTTCGCCTACGTCGGCGGCATCGCACTGTTCGAGGGCTTCGTCGTCGACGCCGTCCCCTACGAGGTTCCTGCCGCGGTCGGTCCCGTGTGGGTCGCGGCCGTCCTCGCGGCGATCGGCACCGGTGTCGTCGTCGTCGCCTCATGCCGGGCCCACGCGGCGACGCACTTCGCCGCCGGGTCTACGCCTGGCTGTTGAGCACGAGCACGCCGGTCGGCGTGACCCGGTCGACGTCGCCGTCGCCGGCGTCACCGCCGTCGGGCCCGATCGCATCGTCCGCCTCCGCGATCCGCCCTCTCGACCTCCGGTCTCCGCCCCGCCGAACTCGCCACCGCAGGAGATCCCGCATGAGCCTCTAACCGCCAGCGACCCCACGGGGACCCACTTCCACGGTGCTCTCCGCGAGCGATCGCGCCCGCCTGGTCGCCGACGTCTCGACCGCCGGATCGATCGCTGCGCCGTACTGGCCCCTCACCACCTTCGTCGCCGTGAACCCGCTGGGCGGACTCACCGATCTCCCGTTCGGCGACACGGCCCGACCGCCGCTCCGGCGCTGGTTCGGTGCCCGCACCCATCTGCCGCTCGAGGCCTACCGCGCCGAGCATGCCCGCGGCACCGTGACCGACGCCGATCTCGACCGAGCGATCCTCCGTCACGATCCCTCGCTCGCCGACCGTGGGCCGCTCGACCTCGGTGCGTCCGCATCGTCGACCCGGTCGACCTCGTCCGTTGGGACCTGCTGCACGGCCCGGTCGCCGGGCCGCTCCCGCCGAGGCGGAGCGGAACCGTGGCGGACGCGCTCGACGAGATCATGACCGGCTGGTGTGCCGCCTTCGTCGACGAAGCCCACACCCCGTGGCAGATGCCGAACCGTGATCAGGGCTTCTACCGCGGCGTGGCTCGCCGTCGCCGGCGCGGACCGTCGACTCGCTGCCGTCATCGGACGCGACGCCCGGGCTCGGATCGCAACGCTCCCCGACGATCCCGCCGAACTGCTCGCCCTCGTCCTGCGTACGCGTGGACTGTCCGACGACCGACGCATCGCGGCGGTGCGGACCTGGATCCTGCGCACGCCCGGCTGGGCCGGCTTCGCTCGGTGGTGCGACCAGTGGGCGCCCGAGGACCGCGCGGGAGTGCGACTGCGAGTGCTCGACCTCGCGGCCGTCCGTGCCGCGATGGACCACCTCGCACCCGAACAACTCGACCTGACCGGCGCGGGTCTCGATGCGAGCACCCGAGCGCGGCGAGGCGCTGCTCGACCGACGGATCGACGCCGTCACGACCGCCTTCGGCGGCGAACGGAACGGGACGCCGTCGCGGACATCCTCGGCTCGATCGACGACGACGACCGCGCTGCCATCTGGCTCGCGGCCCACGAATGGAACTACCGCGACCGGCTCCTGGCCCGACTGGCGGGAACGACGCGGCCCCCCGAGCCCGGGTCTCGGGGAACCGCATCGCGCGACGGCGATCGCCCAGACGCTCAGCTGGTGTTCTGCATCGACGTCCGCTCCGAGGGTCTCCGTCGCCACCTCGAAGCGCTCGGGCGCCTACGAGACGTACGGGTTCGCCGGGTTCTTCGGCGTGCCGGTCCGCTGGCGTCCCTTGGGTTCGCCGGTCGCCCAGGCGCGGTGCCCCGTCCTGGTGTCGCCCCGTCACGAGGTCGCCGAGGTCGCCGTCGACGACGATGCGACCTACCTCGCGACGTGTTCGGCGACGGCAGGACTCCACGACGCGTTCCACGCGGCCAAGGGCGGCATCGCATCACCGTTCGCGCTCGCGGAGTCCGCCGGATGGATCGCCGGTCCGGTCGCCGCAGCTCGCACGCTGCTGCCGCCGCGTACGGTGCTCGACACGAGCGGCGCGGCCACGCGCCCGTGGTGGAAGCCGTTCGGCGCGGACCCCGGACCGCGCCGATCGTCGACGAGACCGTCGGCGCCGACCTCCACGCCGGGCTCTCGCTCGAGGAGCGGACGCTGTTCGCCGAAGCGATCGTCACCACGATCGGCCTGGCCGAGTTCGCGCCGGTGGTGGTGCTGTGCGGGCACGGCAGCGACACTGTCAACAACCCGCATGCCTCGTCGCTCGACTGCGGCGCCTGCGGCGGCGCGCCGGGCGGAGCGAGCGCCCGCATCGCCGTGGCGATCCTGAACGACGCCGAGGTCCGTGCCGGCCTCGTCGAGCGTGGCATCGCGATCCCCGACGACACGCTGGTTCGTGGCCGCCGAGCACGACACGACGGCCGACCTGGTGACCGTCCTCGATCGCGACAGCCATCCCCGGCGCCGTCAGCGCTCGCGTCGACGCGTTGCAGCGCGACCTCGACGTCGCCGGCGAACGCAATGCGCTCGACCGGGCCGCGCGTCTGCCGGGGAGCGCGACGCGGGTGCGCGACCGCGGGCGCGACTGGGCGCAGGTGCGGCCCGAGTGGGGCCTCGCCGGCAACGCTGTCGTTCATCATCGGTCCGCGCTCGATGACGGCGGGCCACGACCTGGGGGCCGCTCGTTCCTGCACAGCTACGTCGCCGAACGCGACCCCGACGGTGTGGCGCTCGAGACGATCATGACCGCGCCGCTCGTCGTGGCCCAGTGGATCTCGTCGCAGTACTACTTCTCCACCGTCGAGCCCGAGATCTTCGGCGCCGGCGACAAGATGCTCCACAATCCCGTCGGCGGCATCGGCGTGGTCGTCGGTCAGTCCGGCGATCTCGCCGTCGGGCTCCCGATGCAGTCGGTGATGCTCGGCGAGCAGCGCGCCCACGATCCGCTGCGGCTTCTCGCCGTGGTGCAGGCCCCACTCGACCGCATCGAAGGGATCATCCTGCGCAACAGCGGGCTGCGTCAACTGGTCGAGGGCGAGTGGATCCACGTCGTGGCTCGGGAGACCGACGACGATGTCTGGTCGTTCCGCACGCCGAGCGGCGGCTGGGAGCCCTGGCACCTCGCCGACGACTCGATGGCCGAACAGCGCACGACCCTCGCCCACACCGACCTCTCGACACCTCTGTCGATCTGAACGGAGAACCATGACCACCTGGACCGACCTTCCCGCCATGGCCAAGATCGAAGTCGTCGTCGACGGCGACGACGTCCCCGCCGTGCGCGACCTCTTCCTCGACGCCGGTGCCACGGGCTACACCGCGGTGACCGGCCTCTCGGGCTTCGGACACGGCGGCCATCATCATGGACGGCTGCTGTTCAACGACCGCGCCAGCCTGTCGATGCTGATCACCGTGGTCCCGATCGACCGCGCCGAGGGTCTGATCGCAGGCATCCGTCGGCTGTTCGAGGATCGCAGCGGCGTGTTCTTCGTCAGCGAGGTCCACGTGAGCCGGCCGGACTACTTCGCCTGATCGCCAGGGCGGTTCGCCTGCTCCCGTGCGAGACTGATGTCGTGCACGCCATCATCGACACCGAGTCCGTCAATCCGGTCCTCAACGAGATCCTCAAGGCCGAGCTGTCCGGGGTGGTGCGATACACCCACTACTCGCTGGTGATCACCGGTCCGAACCGGTTGCCGTTGGTCGAGTTCATGAAGGCGCAGGCGGCCGAATCCCTGCTGCACGCACAACAGGCGGGCGAGATCCTCACCGGCCTCGGCGGGCATCCGGAGCAGGGCATCGCTGCGATCGACGAATCGCACGACCATGCGATCGAGATGATCCTGAGGGAATCGATCGACCACGAGCGTCGAGCGCTCGACCTGTACCGGCAGCTGTTGGGGCTGACCGAGGGCAAGTCGATCTATCTCGAGGAGTACGCCCGCGGCCAGATCGGCCAGGAGGAGCTCCACGTGATCGAGATGAACAAGCTGCTGCGCGACTACTCCATCAACTGAATGGGACCCGGATCCATGCCGAAGGCATCCGACGTCGGTCTGTGCACGGGGAAGGACTGTCGCAAGGCGGACGGCTTCCGCACCACCGAGCGCGAGCTCCGACGATGTGGCGAGGTGCGCGAACTGCCCTGTCTCGAACGTGCGCGACGGGCCGGTCGTGGTCGTCGGGGTGCGCACCGACGTGCCCGTCGTGATCGAGCGGGTCAACAGTCGTGCCGTTGGCCTCGATCTGGTCGACCACGTCACCGCCGGTACCCAGCTGTCGCCCCGGCTCCGCAAGCGGGTGCTCACGGGTGCGAAACGAGCCAAGGCCTGCCGCCGCATCAGCCGAGCGAAGTAGTCACCCCGCCACACCATCACACCCCCCAGCCCGCGATGAGCGAACCGCCCGAATGGCGTCACTTGGCTCATCGGTGGCGATCCGACCTGTTCACCGATGAGCGAAGCGCCCGAAGAGCGGCGGTTCGCTCATCGGAAGCGGTGGTCAGGCGCGGGCGATGTGGAACGCGGGGATGACGCGAGGAGCCGCCGACGTGATGTACTCGCCGAACTGGGGCATCAACTCGGCCTGGGCGCGGAGCTTGGCCTGACCCTCGTCCTCGGGGAGTTCGGTGACGGTCGCGGTGAAGGTCTCGGTGCCGTACTCGACGGTGATCTCCGGGTGGGCCTTCAGGTTGTAGTACCAGTCGGGGTTCGTCGGGGCCCCACCCTTCGAGGCGAAGACGTAGAGGTCGTCGCCCTCGACGAGCGTCACGAGCGGGATCTCGCGGAGTTCGCCGGACTTGGCGCCGATCGTGTGCAGGATGACGAGCGGGTTGTCACCGAACTGTGCGGCCTTGCCGCCGTTGGCGCGGAACTCGGCGATGATCTGGGCGTTCCAGTCGTTCATCCGGGCGAACCTATCCGAGACACTTTGCGACACAAACGAAACTTGCGTGTGTAATCATGTAATCAACTGCTACGATCTGCGCCATGTCGACTCATGACCGCACACCGACTCGCACCATCACCGCCTGGCTGCAGGGCCGACTGCCCGACGCATGGACTTCCACACCCGCCCGATTCACCATCGACCGTGACGAGATCACGATCACGCTCGCCGTTGCGACGCCCGACACTCGGCGACGACGCCGCACGAGGTCGATCGCGCCGAGGCGATCGCCGGTCGTATTGCAGGATTCCGCGAGGAGACCGCGAGGCGCGCATCGAGGTCGCCCGAGAGGCCGAGCACCGCTTCGACCGCAAGGTCGCGTGGGGTGTCACGCATCGGCGACCGCACCGAACTGTTCACCCACCTCGCGGTGCCGGTGATGACCCGACTGCGCCAACCCGAACGGATGGTGCTCGACACGCTCGTCGCAGCCAACGTCGCTCGGTCCCGTGCCGATGCGCTCGCCTGGTGCGTGCGTCTCGTCGGACGCAACACCGACCAATGGCTGTCGGAGCTGCGAGAGGCGATGCAGGCCGTCGAACGGCTTCGTGCCGACGGTCCGACCACCTGATTGTCACACCGTGCCGGGTCAAACGTGACAGTTGGATCAGCCGCCACCCCGAACGGCTCCGGGGCGATCGACTGGTGCATGCCGCTGCGAGTCGAACGTCAGTTGTCGATGAACACCGAGCGCGAGCGCACCACCGCGGATCGGGCTCGCCGACCGCGTCGTGGTCCTTGTGTTCGTAGTCGAGCGAGTGCAGCACGCTGCGGATGCGCGCCGAGCCGGGCGCGCGTCTTCTCGTTCGAATTGACGATCGTCCAGGGGGCGTGGGGTCGTGTCGGTGGCGAGCAACATCTCGTTGCGGGCCTCGGTGTAGTCGTCGTACTGCGATCACGCTCGCGTCGTCGATCGGTGACATCTTCCACTGCTTGAGCGGATCGCCGATGACGGTCCTCGAACCGCTGCAGCTGCTCGGCACGCGACACCGTGAACCACAGTTTGAACAGCTGGATGCCGCTGCCGACGATCGACTGCTTCGAAGTCCGGCACCTGCCGGAGGAACAGCCCGTACTCCTGGGGGGTGCAGAAGCCCATCACGCTTTCGACTCCGGCTGCGGTTGTACCACGACCGGTCGTACATCACGATCTCGCCGGCCGAGGGCAGGTGCGCGACGTAGCGCTGGAAGTACCACTGCGTCCGTTCGGCGTCGCTGGGTTTCGGCAACGCGACGTGGGGCGCTGCCACGTGGGTTCAGGTTCTCGCGGAAGCGCTTGATCGAGCCACCTTTGCCGGCGGCGTCACGGCCCTCGAAGACGATGACGACGCGCTGTCCGGTCTCCTTGATGTACCGCTGCGCCTTCAGGAGCTCGATCTGGAGTTGCTTCGAGTTCCGCTCGTAGCGCTTGCTGCCGATCGACTCGTCGTGGGGCGCGATACTGCTCGATCTCGTCGAGCGTCGTGGCCGGTTTCGTCATGGGTTCGCCTCGATGGTCGCACGCCGCTCGAACACGAACTCGTACTCGAGGTAGTCGTTGAGGTGTTCATTGCCGGGCAGTGGCGCGGTGAGCTGTGACGATTGCAGCAGCATCCATCCGTCACGCAACGCGGCGACACCGTTCGCGTACGGCGGCGATGCGTCGGGGAGTCGAGGGCCGGCGCCATCGGTGCCGTCGTGGAACGCCCAGCCGACCGTGCCCGAGTCGAGCGCCGACCCGTTCGCCCAGAGGTACAGCACCTGCTGACGCTCCATCAGACCAGCGCCGCGCGTCCCTCGAGACGCGTGAGGTAGTGGTCGACGTCGTAGGTGTCGTCGCCGGTCAGATACCGCCAGAGCTTCGTCCGCTGGACCTGTTCGTTGCGGTAGTCGGTGATGCTCATCCAGGGATGCATCGTGCGCAGGATCTGCGCCACGCTGTCGGGCAGCATCCGCGCGAAGACGTGATCCGACGGTGGGTTCTGGAGCTCGGCGAGGTCGTCGGTGTTCCACAGCCGCACCTGTGGCACCGTCGGGTTGAGCCGGACCTTGTGCATCCATCGGTCGCCGTCGCCGGGGTTCGGTTGGCCGGCGTGCCACAGCCCGTGGTGGAAGACGACGACGGTGCCGGCCGGTCCGGCGAACTGCTGCTCGCCGGTGATGTGCTGGTAGCGGTCGAGTCCCGAGGAGCGAACGCGTCGCAGATGGCTGCCGGGCACGAACCGTGTGCCCCCCTCGCCCGGTGCGACATCGTGCGGGTACCAGAACAGCTGGACGTCGAACGTGGGGTCGGCCGAGTCGGTGATCGCGTCGACGTGCAGGGGCTGGGTGTAGGTGGCGTGCGGTTGGATGTGGTGGGTCCAGTCGTGGTCGAACGTCGGATTCGGGCCGACGAACGACTCGATGATCCCGCGGATCTGGGGAAGGCGCAGGTAGTCGCCGATCGCGGACGGCGGCGGGTAGCACTCGTCGAGCGGTGTGCCGGTGTGCGGCGGCTCGAGGCCGTCCGGCGCGAAGCGCTCGAGTTCGAGTCGCCGCATCTCCTCGATGCCGCGCTCGTTGATGTCGGCAGGCACGATCGCCTCGAACCGGATGAACCCGTTGGCCACGAACTCGGCCATCTGCCGAGTCGTCAACCGGTGATCAGTCCCCATCGCCGAATTGTGCCAGGTGGTACGCCAGGGGTCAGACCCCGGGCGTAACACCCGGCCATGACACCCGGCCGCGGGCTCAGCTCGCCTCAGACGCCTCGTGGGCGAGTCGGACGCGCACACCGATCGGGGCGGTCAGCTCGTAGCCGGCCAGATGGCGCTCCTCTTCGTTCTCGCCACCCCAGAATCCGTACTCGCGGATCGTCCCGGGCGAACTGGCGGCACGGGAGCCGCACCACGCAGGTGTCGCACAGCTTGCGCGCCTTCTCCTCGCGGCGAGCACGCATCTGGGGACGTTCGGCGACCTTGCCGAAGAACAACTCGAGGCGGCCCGAGCAGGCGGCGTACTCCTGCCAGTCCACCCCACGGGCAGCGGGAACTGGAAGTCGTCGACCTCGACGGCGCTCACGATCCGCTCCGCAATGCTTCGGGCACGTCCGAGGAGATCACCGAGGCGTGCCATCGCGATTCGCGCCATCCATCGGCGGTGCGCTTCCAGATGATCGTCGCGATGCACTCGAAGGAAGCGACGTCGGTGCCGACCGTCAGGGTCTGGGTGAAGTCGAGCACCGAGTAGCCCATGTCGGCCGTTGCGATCGCTTGGTAGTCGTCGATGCGCGAGTCGGTCGACGCGCCCATCGCGTCGAGCGTGGAGAACAACTCGCGGAACCACCGCTCCCACCCGGCCCGGTCGCGGATCGGCCGGGCCGACCCGGACGTGTCGACGTCGACGATGCCGAAGTCGTCGTCGCAGAGCGAAGCGAGTGTGTCGAAGTCGTGGTCGCGCACCGAGCGCAGCAACGCGACCGTCTCGGTCGAAGAACGCCGTGTCGGTGAAGCGGGGATGGTGCTCGTCGAGCATCGACGGCGTGGTGGTGTTCGTCGGGGCTCGGTGCGAGGTCATCGGGGGTCCTTTCCAGTGGTGGACGGAACACGGGGTCTGGCGTCGGCGGGGAGACGGACGCCAGACCCCGCTGGCAGCGGATCGTCAGCTCGGCCGGGCGAGTTCGCTGGCGTCATCGGGCACGATCAGGCCCGGGTCCTCGTCGAGCGCCGGTTCGTAGCCGTCGGCGCGGGACTTGGCGAGCGCGATGGCCAGCACGAGCAGGCCGAACAACGGCTTGGCGAGCACGTCGGCGATCGAGTAGCCGACCTGACGGGCGACCTCGGCGGTCGCCTGGTCGTCGATCAGGCTCGGCGCATGTAGGCAATGGGGTACACGCCCCACGTGGCCAGGATGATGTAGCGGAGTCCGTCGACGAGCTTGCGCACTGGCGCGCTCTGGCGCCCGAGCGACTTGCCGAGCTCCACGAACAGCACGTAGAGGATGTAGAGGAACGGGATCGTCGAGGCGATGCCCCAGAACGTGCGGGCGGTCGAGTCCGGGTCGGCGATCTCGCCGGGCCAGCCGAGCCCGATCATCAGCGATCGCCGCGATCGTCAGACGGACCAGCATGCTGCGAGTCGTGCTCTTGGTCAGCTTGAGCACGATCACGAGCTCGGCGAGCAGCAGCGGCACCGTGAGCAGCCAGTCGACGTAGCGGTAGCCCTCGTTGAACGGTGCGACCTCTGGATGTACTCGCCGTCGGTCGAAGCGAGAACGCAGTCGTACCACGAGTCGAAGATGCGCACGTAGTGGTACGACCGCGATGGCGACCACGAGCGTCGAGATCGTCACCGCCATGCGGTGTCGCGGGGCGACCTTCGACCTGACGAGCAGGAAGAAGATGAACGCCGCACCCATACAGGCGATCGACGAAGGAGAACGAGTTGTACACCAGGTTGAACTGGTTCTCGCTCAGACGAGGTCCATGACGGCTCCTTGTGGTTTGTGGTTGCTCCGATGCAACCGTTGGCTCGAAGTTAGCAGCGTTTAGTCAGAAATTAGCATGATTCAGCATGAATTATGTCGGCTGAGTAGGATGACCTGGTGCCGAGCGACGACCACGTGGATCTCCAGACCGCAGCGGACGAGCTCGGCGTCCACTACCAGACCGCGTATCGGTGGGTCCGCTCCGGCCGGCTGGACGCGCAGGTCGTCGGTGGTCGCTATCAGGTGCCTCGCAGTGCGCTCGCCGCGGTCGAGTCCGCCCGGCTCACGCCCGATGCGCCGCGACCGCCCTCGGCACGGCGCCTGGCCAGCGCGGCGGAGCGGGTGCACGAAGCGCTCGTCGACGGTGACGAGGCCACCGCGCGCCAGCTGATCGTCGGCCTCGTCGAGGACGGCGCGTCGATCGTCGAGGTCATCCAGCTCGTGATCGTGCCGCCGCTCGTGCGAATCGGCGCGGACTGGCACGACGGCAAGCTGACGATCTGGGTCGAACATCGTGCGTCGGCGATCGTCGAACGCATCCTCGGCGGCCTCGTCCCCAATCCGCGTGGACGGCGACGGGGCACCGTGATGGTCGCCGCCGTCAGCGGAGACTTCCACTCACTTCCGACCGCGATGGCGGCGGTGGCGCTGCGTGACGACAACTGGTCGGTCGAGCACCTCGGAGCGAACATGCCCCCCGACGAGTTGGTCCGATTCTGCGCCGAGCATGCGATCGATGTCGCCGTGCTGTCATCGACGAATCCGGAGACCGCTGAACTGGCCGCCGACACCGCCGATCGACTCCGAGCTGCAGGTACCCCCGTGGTGCTCGGGCCGGCCCGGCTCGACGCTCGAGGACCTGCTCTCGTCGACCCGATCAGCGGCCCGCGGTGTTACATCTCGGGTCAGACCCCAGATGTAACCCTGGCAAGGCTCAGCCGGTCTGTGTGCCGACCTTGAGTTCGCGGAACGGAACGCCGCGGTCGACGGCGGGTTCGCGAGGCAGGCCCAGCACGCGGTCGCCGATGATGTTGCGTTGGATCTCGTCGGTGCCGCCGGCGATGCTCGACTGGAAGCTGTTCAGCACGATCCGCTGGAGCTCGGCGCCGCCCTCGTCGTCGGGATCCCATGCCACCGAGCCGGGCCCGGCGAACTCGAGTGCCATCTCGCGGACCTTCCAGGCGATGTTCGATCCGAAGAGCTTGCCGAGCGAGCCACCCGGGCCCGGGGTCTTGCCGGCCTTGAGTTCGTCGCGGGTCTTCATCGCGACGAGTGACTTGCACGTCTCCATCGACCAGATCTTCATCATCTGGTCGCGCACGACCGGATCGCCGAGCTTGCCGGTCGACTCCGCGGCCTTGCGCAGCATCTTGAAGTTGGGCTGGTTGATCTTGCCGGCGCCCGCGCCGCCGATGGCGACACGCTCGTACATCAGCATCGCCGTGGCGAGGTTCCAGCCGTTGTTGAGGTCGCCGATCAGCCAGTCCTTCGGGATGCGCACGTCGGAGAAGAACACCTCGTTGAAGTGCGAGCCGCCGTCGATCTGGTGGATCGGGCGGATCTCGACGCCGGGCGCACGCATGTCGAGGATGAACATCGAGATGCCGGCGTGCTTCACCTGGTCGGGATCGGTGCGGGCGACGACCATGCCGTAGTCGCTCTTGTGGGCCAGGGTGGTCCACACCTTCTGGCCGTTGATCACCCACTCGTCACCGTCGAGTTCGGCCTTGGTCTGCAGGCTGGCGACGTCGGAGCCGGCGCCGGGCTCGGAGAACATCTGGCACCACATCGTCTTGCCGGAGATGTTGTCGGCGAGGAATCGCTCCTTCTGTTCGTGGGTGCCGTACTCGGCGAGCATCGGCATGCACATGCCGTGGGAGATGATGAACTCGCTGTCGGGCATCGGGTAGTTGCCCTTGACCTCGCGCCAGATCTTCTCGTGGGCGAGGGTGAGACCACCACCGCCGTACTCCTTCGGCACGGGGAGGCCGGCGAGGCCGGCGTCGGCCGCCGCGGCGAGGAACGCCTTCTGGTCGTCGAGCGTCGGGTTCTGACCGGGTGCGAACTGCTCCATGAAGTCGACGCACTTCTGGCGGAACTCGGCGGCCTCGGCCTCGGTCAGTCCAGCGGTCGATCCGGTGGCGGTGTCAGTCATGTCAGGTCCTCCAAGAAGATGTCACAGCGATCTGCAGTTGCAATACTGTATGGCACCGTACAGTATTGGTCCACACCACGTCACACCGTGCCGGGCCTGATGTGACGAGAACACCGACGAACATCCCCACGACGACACGATGAGCAACCTCACCCCTCACGAACTCGACTCACCTCCGTGGCTCCGCGTGGAGTCCACGTTGATGGCGACCGCCCGGCTCGTGCGTGTTGCGTTCGACAGCCGGTTGGCGCCTCTCGACCTGAACCTCACGCAAGCATCCGTGATCGGCTACGTCGGCGAGTTCGGAGCCACCAGCCAGACCGACCTCGCCGACCACCTCGGCATCGGCCGCGCCGCCATCGGCGCGGTGATCGACCGGCTGCAGGCCCGGGGACTCGTCGAGCGCCAATCGAAGTCCGACGACCGCCGGGTCTGGCTCGTCGCCATCACACCGGCCGGCGAGGAGCTCGCCGAGCAGATCAACGAGGTCGACCAGGAGCTGCGTGCGGAACTGCGTCGCGGCCTCGGTCGTGAAGAACGCCAGGCGCTCGCATGGGTGATGACCCGGCTCCAACAGAACCTCGCCAGCGCCATCGCCGCCAGCCCCTCGACCACGCCGACCCCGGCCCCACCCCACCGATGAGCGAAAAGCCGCTATCGGGTCGGTTCGCTCATCGCGGCACCGCGTCCCACCCCAGCGATGAGCCAATAGCCGGTATCCGGTCCCTTCGCTCATCGCGGCACGTTGTCCCAACCGCAATCTCAACCGCACCCAATCTCAACCACACCAACAGGAGAACAGCAATGACCGAAGCAGTGATCGTCGATGCCATCCGCACGCCGGGCGGCAAGCGCAACGGCAAGCTCAAGGATCAGCACCCCGCCGCCCTCGCGGCCAAGGTGCTCAAGGCACTCGAGGAGCGCAACGGCCTCGACCCCTCGATGGTCGACGACGTGATCATGGGCTGCGTGATGCAGGTCGGTGAGCAGTCGCTCAACATCGGCCGCAACGCCGTCCTCGCGGCCGGATGGCCCGAAGAGGTCCCGGCGACCACGATCGACCGCCAGTGCGGCTCGAGCCAGCAGTCGATGCACTTCGCCGCTCAGGGTGTGATGGCCGGCGCGTACGACGTCGTCGTCGCCGCCGGTATCGAAGTGATGACCCGCACGCCGATGGGTGCATCGGTCGTGCAGGGCATGGGATTCCCGTTCCCGAAGGAGCAGCTCGACCGCTATGCCGAGACCGGTCTGCCTCCGCAGGGCATTGGCGCCGACATGATCGCCGCCGAGTACGGCCTCAGCCGTGAGGACCTCGACGAGTTCGGTGCGCTCTCCCAGCAGCGGGCCGCGGTCGCTCGCGACGAGGGCCGCTTCGAGAACGAGATCATCCCGATCGAGGTCGAGATCGACGGCCAGACCGAGGTCGTGAAGTCCGACGAGGGCATCCGCGAGGGCACCACCGCAGAGACGCTCGCCAAGCTGAAGCCCGCCTTCAAGGAAGATGGCCTGACCACGGCCGGCAACTCGTCGCAGATCTGCGACGGCGCGTCGGCCGTCTTGATCATGAGCAAGGAGAAGGCCGAAGAACTGGGCATGAAGCCTCGGGCCCGTTTCCACGCGTTCGCCGTCACGGGCGCCGATCCGGTCACGATGCTCAAGGGTCCGATCCCCGCGACGAAGAAGATCCTCGAGAAGACAGGCCTCACCATCGACGACATCGATCTCTTCGAGGTCAACGAGGCGTTCGCCTCGGTCGTGCTCGCGTGGCAGAAGGAGACCGGCGCCGACATGAGCAAGGTCAACGTCAACGGCGGCGCGATCGCCCTCGGTCACCCACTCGGCGCCTCGGGCACCAAGTTGATGGCGACGCTGCTCAACGAACTCGAGCGCACGGGTGGCCGCTATGGCCTCCAGGTGATGTGTGAGGGTGGCGGCATGGCCAACGCGACCATCATCGAACGCCTCGACTGAGGGTCGCTCGAACATCGGTTCCCCGGAGCCAGCTCACAGTTTCGCCTGGACCGTCGCGCTGAGCGCGACGGTCCAGGCACTTTTCGGGCCCGTCGCGTAGGCACGTGATCTCCGCGGAGCAGCCCCTGGCGTGACGGCGGACCGTTCGCCGAGTCGTCGTCGAACGAGCACCGTCGTCAACATGTCGTGGCCCGCCCCGGTGCCACCCGCTGTTCGCTGCCAGACTTCGAAGATGTCCCGCCGCAGCATTGTGATCGACACCGACACCGCCTCCGACGACGCGGTCGCTCTCGTGCTCGCCGTGCGCGAACCATCGGTCGACGTGCGCGCCGTCACCGTCGTGGCCGGCAACGTGCCGCTCGACCTGGCGGTGCGCAACGCCATCGTCACCCTCGATTTGGCTGGGGGCGCCGAGATCCCGTTGCACGCCGGACGCGATCGACCGCTCGCGCGCCCGCTCGACACGGCGCAGTTCGTGCACGGCGCCGACGGCATGGGTGGCGCCGACCTGCCCGCACCCTCGCGCCGCGCCACATCGGACGATGCGGTCGGAGCGCTCGTCGACATCGCAGCGAACGAACCCGGCCGACATGATCTGGTGACGCTCGGTCCGCTCACCAATATCGCCGCCGCACTCGAACGCGACCCGGACTTCCTCACGAAGTTCGGTCACACCTATCTGATGGCCGGATCGCCGGACGGTGTGGGCAACGTCGATGCGCTCGGCGAGTACAACGTGTGGGCCGATCCAGAAGCAGCAACGATCGTGCTGGCAGCGCCCGGAGGCAAAACGATGATCGGTTGGAACATCTCGCGCACGTTTGCCGTGTTGACCGATGACGAGCAGGCCGAGCTCGCTGCCGTCGGGGTGCTCGGGAAGTTCGCTGTCGGCATCAACGGCGACGTCGAGCAGTACTGCCTCGACACCGGCCTCGCCGGCTTCGACCTCCCCGACCCGATCGCCATGGCCGTCGCCCTCGACGACTCGATCATCACCGAATCGACGCACGAGTGGTTGGTGGTCGGCCTCGACGGCCCGACGCGGGGCTGCACCATTCCCGACCGGCGCCACGGCCGCCCCGACCCGAACATCAGGGTGCTCTGGGCGGTCGACGAAGCCGCCTTCAAGCAACGCCTATTGACCGCCTGTGCCGACTGACCCCCGGCGGTCAGCGCTGCTTCGTTTGCGTCGGGATTCGGGTGATCCACCTCACCCGAACCTCGACGCAAACGTGGAGGGGGCGTGAGTATCGGCAGCGGGGGTGGGGCGGTCGCCGGGGTCGGGTGCTTCGCTGCGGGTGCGCTTGAGTTCGAAGAACGAGTCGACATCCATCATCGTCACGAGGGCATCCCACATGGCCACGCTCTTGTCGGTCGGCGGGACGCGGGAGATGACGGGACCGAAGTAGCCGGTCTTCACACCGTCGGAGTTCTCCATCGCAATGATCGGCGTGCCGACGTCGTCGCCGACGAGCGCGAGTCCCTCGTCCATCGCGGCGCGGATCACCGGATCCCACGACTCGTCGTCGAATGCGTCCGCGTGGGAGACATCGAGCCCGACCGTCGCCAGCGCGTCGGCCGGATCGAACGGCGTCTCCTCGTCGTGATGGATCCGGGTACCGAATTCCCAGTAGAGCTTGAACACGCCGTCGTTGCCGTCGGTGATCCGCACCGACTCCATCACCCGCAGCAGGCCGTGGGTGAACTCCAGGCCCTCGCGCCACGGGGAGTCGGGGTCGGGCTCGTTCTTGAACAAGAGGCTGATTGGTCGCCAGGTGATGTCGATCTCGCGGTGCGGCTGCACTTCGTCGACGACCCAGCGTGCGGTGACCCAGCAGAAGGGGCAAGCCGGGTCGACCCAGAAGTCGATCCTCATGTCATCACATCGCTTTCGTGGTTTCGGGATGCTGGCGCGGGGATGGAGATGCCGATGCCGCCCCGCTCGCCACGGCCGAAGCGCTCGATCTCGGCGGGGAGATCGAGTGGCCGGATCGATGCGCGGGCGCCGAGATCGTCGGCGGTCAGGAGGTGGGCGGGGATGACCCAGACGACCTCGAACTCGAGCCCGTCGGGGTCCTTGGCGTAGAGGCTCTTCGTGGTGCCGTGATCGCTGGCCCCCACCAGGGCGCCGCGGTCTCGCAGGACGCCGGCCAGACGCTGGAGTTCGCCCAGCGTGTCGACCTCCCAGGCCAGGTGGTAGAGCCCGACGGTGGCGCGGCCCGCACCGGACGGCGCTGCCGCCGCGCCGATCTCGAAGAGCCCGAGATCGTGGTCGTTCGTCGAATCGGGCGCCTGTAGGAACGCAGCGCCCGGGAACTCGATCACGACCCGGAAGCCGAGCCCGTCGGCGTAGAACTGCTTGGAGGCAGCGACGTCGCGGACGTAGAGCACTGCGTGGTTGAGTCGGTGAACACCCATCGACAGAGCCCAACCTCGTTGCGAGCGCAAATATTCCGCAGTGATCCCCGTCGCTCGCCACCCTGTCCTTTCGGGTCGGGTCCGGATGGACGGATGGACAGGGTTGCGGCAGGTTTGGCGAAAACTCTGCTGGCGGCCGGAACGTCAGCGGCGAGACTGACGGGATGACGACGCAGGCCGGTGTGACCGGTTCTCGTTGGCGTGCCCTCGGCGCGCTGCTGCGTCCCGACGTGTGGCGTTGGGTCGGCCTCGGCGCGCTCGTGGCGATCGGGTCGGCACTCACGATTGCCGGTCCGCTGGTGGTGCGCCGTGTCGTCGACACCGCCGCCGACGGCACGACGGCCGGTGAGATCACGCGCCTCGCACTCGTCTTCCTGGCCATCGCTGCGGGCGCGCAGTTCATCGCCGTCGTCGTCGCATGGCTTGCCACCGTCGCTGCGTGGCGGACGACCAACGACCTGCGTCTCACGATGACGCGCCACGTGCTCGGCCTCGACCACGAGTTCCACCGCACCCACACGCCCGGTGAGCTGATCCAGCGCGTCGACGGCGACATCACCTCGGTGTCGGATTTCCTCAGCCAGGTCGTCACCAAGGCCGCCGGCGCCGCGATGCTCGTGAGCGGCATGGTCGTCGTGCTCGGCGTGATCGACTGGAGGCTCGGCCTCGGCATGGCGGTCTACGTGGGGCTTGCTCTCGCCGTGATCGTCCGGACCCGGCACCGCGCGGTGTCGGAGTCCTCCGACGAGATGGGAGCGCTCGGTCGGCTGTACGGGGGTATCGAGGAACGCTTGACCGCCGCGGAGGACCTGCGATCCAACGGAGCCGCCGACCACGTCGCCTGGCGCTTCGTCGAGGACAGCGAGGGCGCGCTCGTCAGCGCCGTGCGGCGTGAGCGCGCGTTCCTCGCCATGTGGTGGTTCGTGCAGGGTGCGGTCGCCGCCGGATGGGTGTTGTCGCTCGTGCTCGGAGCTGCGCTCGTTGCCGCCGGCACGATCACCATCGGCACGGCGTTCCTCCTCTTCCAGTTCGTCCTGCTCGTCGCTCGGCCGCTCGAAGAAGTGGTGCACGAGCTCGAAACGGTCCAGAAGGCGAACGGTGCCATGGTGCGCGTCGCCGACCTGCTGGCGATTCGACCCAACGTGATCGACGACGGCACCACCAGCCCGGCGCCGGGACCGCTGTCGATCACTGCTACCGACGTCGATTTCGACTACGGCGACGATCGGCCCGTGTTGGCAGCGGTCGACCTGCACATCGGGGCTGGACGCTCGGTCGGCATCGTCGGCCGCACGGGCAGCGGCAAGACCACGTTCTCCCGTTTGGTGCTGCGACTCGTCGAGCCGACCGGCGGCCAACTCTCGCTGGGCGACGTCCCGGTCGCCGACATCCCGCTCGTCGAACTCCGCCATCGCGTGGCGCTCGTGCCACAGGAGGTCGAGCTGTTCGCCGGAACCCTGCGTGACAACGTGACCCTCTTCGACGATGAGGCGACCGATGCCGCCGTGATCGATGCGCTCGAACGGGTCGGCCTGGGTGCGCTCGCGGCGGGCGGCATCGAGCGCGAACTCGGCGCGGCGGGAGCCGGTCTCTCTGCGGGCGAGGCGCAGCTCCTCGCCCTGGCGCGGGTCTGGTTGAGCGATCCTGACATCGTCGTGCTCGACGAGGCCACCGCCCGCGTCGACCCCGAGACCGAACGACGTCTGGAGGCGGCGATCGTCGAGCTGATGCGCGGCCGCACCACGCTCGTGATCGCGCACCGCCTGTCGACGCTGCGTTCGGTCGACGAGATCGTCGTGTTCGACCACGGGCGCGTCGTCGAACACGGCGACCGCACCGATCTCGTCGGTGACGACGACAGCCGGTTTGCCCGTCTGCTCGCGCTCGCGCTCGACAGCGAGTCCGACGAGGCGGATGCGATCGACGCAACCACGCGATCGGAGGTGACGTCGTGACCACCGACGTCGACGCTGCGCATGGCGAACCGGAGATCGGGCCGCGGCCACCGACCGACGCCGGCGTCGCGCACCACGAGCCCGACGCCACCGAGGACCTGTCGCTCGCCGGCGTGCCGAACGTGTGGGCGCTCGCGTGGCGCGTGTCCCAACACCGACCGAAGGAGTTCTGGCTCGGCTGGCTCCTGTTCGTCGTGTTCTTCATGATGCCCGCGATCAGCGGGTTCCTGCTCGGTCGCGGCTATGACGCGCTCGAGCGCGGCGACACCACCGGGACGATGTGGTGGGCGGCGGCGATTGCCGTCAGCGAGACCATCCGGATGGTCTCGATCCACCACGGAGCGCTGATCTGGACCAAGGCGTGGATCCACATGCAGACGCTGCTGCGCGCCAACATGCTCGCAGCGCAGATGGCGAGCGGCGGCGTCCATGCCGGGCAGCCGATCGGCTCGGCAGGCTCTGCGATCACCCACTTCCGCGACGACACCGAGGACGTGGCGAATCTCGTCGATGGCATGGTCGACATCTCCGGTGGCGTCGTGTTCACCGTGATCGCCGGGTTCGTGCTCGGTGCTGCCGACGCGCGGGCCGCCGCCGTGCTCGTGATCCCGCTGTTGGGCGTCGGCATCGCGACGCGGGTGCTCGACACGCGCATCAAGGAGTACCGAGCGGCGGACCGTCGTTCCACCGAGGGCGTGACGGGCCTGCTCGGCGACGTGATGGCGGCCGCCACCACGGTGAAGGTGAACGACGCGACCGAGCCGATGCTGCGTCGACTCGCCGTACTCGTCGAGCGTCGCCGGTTCACGGCGGTTCGCGACCGCGTGCTCGAAGAGGGCGTCCAGGCGTTCAGCCAGGGTGCCGCCGACATCGGCCTCGGTCTGGTGCTGCTCGTGAGTGCGGGTGCGATCGCGTCGGGATCGTTCGACCTCGGCACGTTGGCGCTGTTCACGGCGTACCTCGGTTGGCTGAGCTTCCTGCCGCGCATGGTCGGCCGGGTGCTCGCCCGACGCAAGCAGGCGGGGGTGGCGTTCGACAGGATGCGCGCACTGGTCGCCGATCAGGAGGCCGAGAACACCGTCCGTCGTCAGCGGCTCCCGATCGACCCGAGCGACCAGCGCGTGCGTCCCGACGTCGTGCGCCCCGAGCGCGTCCCGCTCGAACGGCTCGAGGTCGACGGACTCACCGTTTCCTACGGCGGCCGGCCCGTCCTCGACGACGTGTCGTTCCGTGTCGACCGCGGTGAGTTCGTCGTGATCACCGGTCCGGTCGGCGCGGGCAAGAGCACGTTGCTGCGAGCGCTGTTGGGCCTGGCCTGGCAGGCCGAGGTCCGCGGGTCGGTGCGCTGGAACGGTGCGGAGATCGACGACCGGGCAGCGTTCCTCGTGCCGCCGAACGCCGCGTTCCTGTCACAGGTGCCCCAGCTGATCTCGGACAGCGTGGCGGACAACGTCGGCCTCGGACCGGTCGCCGCCGACGATCTGGCACGCGCCTTCGAACTGTCGGCGATCGCCACCGACATCGCCGAGATGCCCGCGGGCTCGGCGACGCTGATCGGTCCGCGCGGACTGCGGCTGTCGGGCGGACAGCGCCAGCGGTTGGCGACGGCGCGGGCACTCGTCCACTCGCCCGAACTCGTCGTGCTCGACGACCTGTCGAGCGCGCTCGACGTCGAGACCGAAGTCCAGTTGTGGACCAATCTCGCCGACGCCGGCATGACGGTGATCGCCGTCTCGCATCGCGCGGTCGCCTTCGACCGTGCCGACCAGGTCCTGCGCCTCGCCGCCGGCCGCCTGGTGGGCTGATTACACCACGGGTCAGACCCGTGGTGCAATCAGGTCGCTCGGCGGCGTGATCGGTGCTCGGCGGTGTGGGTGCGGCTGGCGCAGCGCGGGTCGGCGCAGAAGCGGCGGGATCCGTTGCGGGTGACGTCGTAGAAGAGGTGCTCGCAGTCGGCTCGCCGCGCACGTGCCGAAGCGACTCGTGCCGTGGTCGCACAACTCCTGCGCCAACGCCATCAGGAAGTCGGCGATCGCCTGATCGTCGAACGTCGCCGACGACGGCGTCCAGTGGATGTGGAGGTCGGCGCCGTCGTGGGCGGTCAGCGACGGCGTGATGTGGATGCCGGCGAGCTGCGTGTTGATCCACGCCACCGTCGGCTCCGGTTCGGCATCCGGCAGTCCGCGCAGCGTGGGGATCATCGCGCCGATGCGTTCCTCGATCCGATCGATGGCGGCGGCGGAGGCACCGGCGGCGCGGCTGAAGCGGTGCTCGTGGAGGAGCGTGCGGACGTCGACCGGCGTCGCCGTCGGGATCGGCGGCGTCGGACAGTGCATTGACGAGATCCACGAGTGCCTCGATCGTGAGACGGATCTCGGTGTCGTGCCCGGACGTGACGTACACGTCGGTGAGCGTAACTGCCGCAGAAGGTGTAAGGTACTAACTCCATTTAGACACTTACACGAAACGTCGCTCGATCATGCATCTCCTCCTCAACTTCCTCGTCGTCGTCGCCACCGTCCTCGGATCGTGGATGGCATTCCCGCAGGCGCGTCGGATCGCTCGTACGCGCCGCGTCGACGGCGTGTCGGCGACGTGGATCGGCGTGAGCCTCGCCATCAACGCGTGGTGGCTCGCCTACGGGTTGGTCGCCGGCGTCTGGGCGCTCGTCCCGGTGTCGATCATCTCGTTGCTGCTCTACGGAGTGATGGCCTGGTTCTTCGTCCTCTCGGTCGGTCGAGCCGCCATTGCCGGGCTCGCGCTCGGGGTGTTCGGACTCGGGATGGTGCCGCTCCCGTTCCTGCTGATCGGCGGCTGGGAACTCGCCGGTGTCGCCGTCGGGCTCTCGTACGGAGTCCAGTTGCTCCCCGCCGTCGTCGCGTCGCTGCGCACGTCGGTGCTGTCGGGAGTGTCGTCGACGACCTGGATCATCGCCTCGGTCGAGTCGGCGCTGTGGCTGGTCTACGGCCTCGGTGTCGGCGACGTCGCACTCACGCTCGCCGGCCTCGTCGGCGTGGTCATGGCGTCGGTGATCCTGGTGCGCCTCGCGGTCACGGGGCACCGCCCGTTCGTCGTCCTCGATCCGCGCCGCCGCCTCGAAGTGGCCACGGCGGGCTGATCTCCGGATGTGCCTCCACCGCGGACCGCCGCGGTGGACAATCGCACAACCGTCACTAGTCTGAGCCCCGTAAACGTGAGTCAACGGTGGCTCCGATTTCAACAAGGAGCCGAAATGGCCACAGGTACAGTGAAGTTCTTCAATGACGAGAAGGGCTTCGGTTTCATCTCTCGCGACGACGGTGACGACGTCTTCGTGCACTACTCGAACATTCAGGGGTCCGGTCGCCGGTCGCTGAACGACGGCGACACCGTCGAGTTCGAGATCGCTGCGGGCCGCAAGGGCCCCGAAGCGGTCGACGTCAAAGTCGTCTGAGGAGGCGTTCCGATTGGCTTCGATCCGGGTCTGCCGGTGCCCAAAGCGATTGGCAAACGGCGTCCAACCCCACGCCCTACCCGGCGACAGACGCTCCGGGTTGGCATCCGATGCCGAGTGGGCCACGGGGGGAACTGCTCCGGCTGCCCGCGGTCGACGAAGCGGTCTTCGGGCCACCCCTCCGCTTTGATTCGTCCGTGCAACCGGCGGACTATGTGCCGGAGATGAATGACGCGGCCGACGAATTGCCGGCCGATGCCCAGTTCTACACAATCGAGGAACTCCGCGAGGAGATGAAGAAACTGGCGTGGACGAAAGGCGATTTCACGATCGTCCCCTACGGCCAGTTGTGGGGCAGCGCGTTTTACGGCTCGTCGCGTTGGGCTCCGGGTCAGTTCATCCTGTATGTTCCGTCCGCGGACGGGCTCCTCGGTGAGGGCGAGGACAGTTTCGTGATCGACACACGGAGGACGCGGCTGGGCATAAATATCACTGGCCCCGAGATTCCTATGTTCGGCTGCGCCAAGAGCGGTGCCCAGGTCGAGGTTGACTTCATGGGATTGGCCGGCAACGTCGTGGGCGGGAGCGTCATACCCACTGGCGAGAACTTTGCTGGTCTCTTGATGCGGCACGCGTTCGCCGAAATCAAGACGGACAACTGGCGGCTGTTGGCGGGGCAGACGTGGGACGTGATTTCGCCGCTGAACCCCGGCATGCTGACGTACGCGGTCGGTTGGGCCGGCGGCAATATTGGTTTTCGCCGCATGCAAATTCGCGGCGAGCGATTCCTGCACTTCAACGACAGCTGCCTGGTCACCGTTCAAGGGGCGATGATGCAAGACGTCGTTGCCGACCTGCCGGCTCTTGCCGAGAACGCCAACTGGCCCGTCCTGGAGGGTCGCGTGGCCCTCTCGCTGGGCCAAGCCTGCAACGGAGTCCGCCCCTTTACCATTGGTCTGTCGGGGCACGTCGGCGAGCAAGGCTGGGATTTTCCGGACGCGGACGATTACCGGCTGCCGACGTGGTCGGTCTGCGCCGATGCGCGGTACGTCATTACGGAGCGGCTCGGCATTCAGGGCGAATTCTTCACGGGAGAGAACCTCGCCACGTTCCTGGGCGGCATCAATCAAGGCATCAATCCTCTGACGCGGCGCACCATCCAAGCCACCGGCGGCTGGGTCGATCTTTGGTACGACTGGACGCCCCGCCTGCACAGCCACGTCGGTTACGGGATCGACAACCCGTTAAACACGGACGTCCAAACCCGGGGCCGCATCGATAACTCGTTTCTGTTCGGCAACGTGTCGTTCGACGTGACCAAGAAGTTGGTCCTCGGCTTGGAGGTCAGCCACTGGCAGACTGACTACCAGGACCTGGCGCCCGGCGACGCGGTGCTCTTTGAGTTCACCGGAAGCTACGGTTTCTGATTCCCCAGCTTTCGCCCCGCCATCGGACGAACGTGCCGCCGAGCCGTCAGTTGATTCGGCGGCGTCAGGAACCAGGTCATGGACGGTTCGAGCTCGAATGCCCGTGCGATCTGCTGCGGCCTCGCGGCGAGATTCGTCCTGCTGTTGGCGCTGTCCGGCTGCCGCCTGGCCGAACGCGAGATGCAGGATCGCACGCCGCAGGGCTGCGCCAACTGCCACACGAACATCGCCCAGCAGTGGGAGAGGTCCGCCCACGCGATCGCCTGGACGAATCCGGAATTCATCCGCGCGACGGAAGAACGTTCGATTGCCGGTTGCTTGCCGTGCCATGCCTCGCGGCCGCTGCTGGAACAGCCGCCCGGAGAGCCGGCCCAACTTCGCGACGGCCAGCGCCAGTTCGGCATCGAGTGCCGCACGTGTCACCAACTGGGCGAGGCCTATGCGGGACCGTACGAAAGCCGGATCGGCCCGCATCCCGTGGTCCAGGACGCGGTGCGGCTGCCCTGCTCGGACTTCTGCGGCATCTGCCACGCGACGGAGGCGGAGGAACACGCCACGCTGTACCTGACGGCTTCGTCCTCGAACCAACACTCCTGCGCCCAATGCCACATGCCCACCTCCCGCGAGCGGCTGACGCAGGGGCACGTCCTGTCCTACATCCATCCCAAACGGACCGTGCACGACCATGCGTTCCCCGTGTGGAGCCCGGTCGTCGCGGCCGGCGCCGTGGAAATCGGTCAGCCTGCTGCCACCTTCGCCGAAGGCCAGCCGGTCGAAGTGTCCTTTGCGCTGACCAATCGCGGCGCGGGCCACCGCATCCCTTCCGGTGAATTCGGCTACCGAGAACTGCGCGTCGCCGTCGATCTGCTGGACCGCAACGGACGGACGGTCGGCCAGGCCGAGCAAGCCGTCTTTCCCGGCGAGGATCTCAGCCTCGCGCCGGGCATTGCGACCCCATTCGCACTGCGGGTCGCACGAACGGCAAGTGAGCCGATCGAGCGCATCCGCGTCCTGGTCGAGCGGGTGAACCGCGACCGTTCGTTCCAGTACACCTTGGCGGAAGGCGAATGGGCCGCCCGCGAGTCTATTTCGCCAGCCACTGCACGGCGTCGACGATGACGTGGCCGTCCGTGTCGCGGTTGGAGACGACGACCGCGGCGGGTGAGTCGGCGGAGAACTCGAACTCGCCCAGCGAGACGAACAGGCCGTCGATGGCCGGCGGCTGCTTCTGGTTGACCACGACGGCCTTCTCGCCGCCGGCATGCCGAACGACGACCGGGACGTTGGTGGCCCGATTGGGATTGGCGCGCGTAGGCGAACCGCACTTCGTAGCGTCCGGCCTTCGGCAGCTTCGCCTCGAAGCGGGCCGTCGCCTTGCCGTCGCGGGCGTTGCCGTCGTGCAGATAGCCGCTGCCGACCCATCGTCCCAGCGAACTGCCGGCGGACCACGATCCGGTCAGCGTCGCTTGCGCGTCGTCGACGACGATTCCTTCCAGCTGGGACGGGGCGACGCCTGAACCGGCGCGGATCGAGGCCGCGGATTCGAGCACCTGGCCGTCCTGCAGCAGTCGCTCGCGCAGCTTGGCGTACGGCACGTCCTGCACCGCGCATGCCGGCCGTCGATCGCCAGGACGGCGGCCGTGGCGGCGGACTGGCCGAGGATCATGAACACCGGCTCCATGCGGATCGAGCCGAAGGCGATGTGCGAACTGGAGACGCAGACCGGCACCAGCAGGTTCTCGCACTGGCCTTGCTTCGGCACGAGCGAGCCGTAGGCGATCTCGTACGGGCCGTTGCGTGCCGACGCCGATGTCGCCTTCGTTCTGCACGTAGCCTTCGGGCGTGATGTAGCGCTGCACGTTGTGCGAATCGATCGTGTAGGAGCCCATGCCGACGGACTCGGGCGTCGGCCGCTGCTTCGAGCAGCTCGTTCTCGGTCATCACGTACTGGCCGATCATCCGCCGCGCCTCGCGGACGTAGATCTGGTGCGGCCAGTTGCCGTTGTCGGTGAACTCGTCCTTGGCCAGGCCCCACTTGCTGCATCGCCGTCCGCACGTCCGCCGGCACGCGCGGATCGTTGGCGATGAAGTACAGCCAGCCCTTGCTGGTACGTCTCGTGCTCGCGGAGGATCTCGCGGCGGCGTTCGTAGGTGGCCTCGGGGTAGTCGTAGTTCAAGCCGATGTTGTCGGTGCTGAACGGCCCGTGGTTGTTCGTGTCGGTCTTGTGATTCGGGATCGGGTCGAACTTGTCGAACGTCTCGCGCCAGCCGGCGTCGAAGATCGCGCAGCAGCAGTTCGTACTGCTTCGGGTCGTAGCCGTCGGGCTTCGGGAACGGGATGCGGTTCTCGGGCATGGTCGGTCAGGCACATGCGGAAGCAGTAGGCCTGCACCTTGCTTGTCGGCCTGCGCCGTACTCGCCGGGCGGCTCGGTGCTGATGCGCGGCAGCACGCCGCTCGTCGGATCGCCGGGCACGACGTAGGGACTGATCGGCTTCTTGAGCGCGCCGAAGTGATGCCGGTGATGCAGCACGCCGGCCTGCACGCCGTTCCACTTCTCGCCGTAGGCGCTGTTCGCCTCGCGGCCGACGTGGTACGTCGACGCCCGCGGCGGCCATCAGGTCGCCTTCGTAGGTCGCGTCGATGAACATCTTGCCGCGATAGGTCTTGCCGCTGAGCATCGTGATCGACGCGATGCGGCCGCCGGCCTTCGTCACGCCCTTGCTCGCGGTCGAGCCACTCGTCGCGGTGGACGGGGATCTCGAACTCCGCGACGAAGTCCTCGAACACCTGCTCGGCGACGTGCGGCTCGAAGATCCACATCGTCCGCTGCTCGCCGTCGATGGCGGGCGTGCCTTGGCCCTTGTTGCCGTACTCCTCGCTGCTTCTGCCACTTCCAGGCGTCCGGCTGTCTGGTAGTGCTTCCAGACGCGGTGATAGAACTCGCGCGACAGCCCGCCGATCACCGCCTTGTTGCCGGTGTCGGTGAAGCCGAGCCCGCCGCTGGACAGTCCGCCGAGATGCTTGTCCGGGCAGACGATGACGACCGACTTGCCCATCTTCTTGGCCTGCACCGCCGCGATCACGCCGGCGGACGTGCCGCCGTAGACGACGACGTCGTAGGTGCCGGCGTTAGGTTGATCGGCCGGGCGGCCGGTCTGCGGGCGGAAGACGAGAGATCGCACAGGTCAGGCAGAACAAAATCTTCTTCAACATCTTACGTGCTCCTCGAATCAGGCGATTCCGCGCGCAGGTGCGGGTGCGCTCACATCGTCGTTTAACCGCGACCCAACGGGGAGCGCAGGTCAACTCTGCCGGCAGACCTTGCGACCTCGCGACTCCCCGTTGGGTCGCGGTTAAACGAGCCCAACTCGCACTTCGTGCGGTGTAGCCGCAGGACTTGTCGTCCGGTCCGGCGGCGCAGACCGACTGTCACGCTGCTCCTTCACGGCTCACGGTCAACTGGCCGTGGCCGGTTCGGTCTCTCGCCGCGGCGGGCGGAAGGCCAGCAGGAAGATCACCAGGACGACCAACACGCCGATGCCCGGCCACAGCCAGATCGGCTGCCAGTCGCAGGACTGGGCGGCCAGCCACTGCTTGCGGGTCAGGCCGATCTGATCTCGTTCCACTTTCCAGCCGGAGCCGATCTTCTTCACTGCGGTGACCAGTTCGTCCCGTTGATACTTCTGCCCGCCGAACTCGAACACCGACTCCGGCGCCGCTTCGATTTCGGCCAGCGTAATCCTGCCGTCGCGGTTGGCGTCGAACGTCGCGCCCATATCCGGCTGGGCCGCCTGCTTCTGCTCGCCATGCACCAGACTGCCGACCGTCCCCGACAGATCGAGATATCGCCAGGCGCTGGTCGCCGCGTCGGGATCGTCCCACGGCGGCAACGGCCGGGTGTCCTTGCCGGACGTGTCGCCCAGCGCTGCAGCCATGTTGGGGACGGCCGCCGGGAACATCTCCATCATCTGGCCGCCGCCTTTGCTGCCCAGGAACATGCCGACGCCGACCAGCAGGAAGGTCACCAGGCTCTGCGCGCCGGACTTCAATTCGGCCGGCGCCCGCTGGTCGAAGTACATGTACGAGCCGACATAGAAGAAGCTGTAGCAGAATCCGTGCAGGACGAGCCCGATCAGGGCGGCGGAAAAATCCGGACAGGCGAAACACAAGTAACGCAGCCCCCAGGCCAGCATGCCCAGGGCCACGACGCGCTTCAGGCCCAGCCGCGACACGAACCAGGGCATGCTGAACATGAAAATGAGTTCGGAGAACTGATTCAGCGAGGTCAAGGCCAGCGGCGACGGATAGCCGCGCTGCTGGAGCATCGGCACTTGCAGCGTGAAGAAGTATCCGCAGGCGACCAGGCTGACGACGAACACGCAGGCGGTGAAGATGAACAGCGAACTCTCCTTCAGCAGACTCAACGCCCCCAGTCCGAACACGTCCCCGCCGGCGGCCGCTTTGCCCTTGGGCGGCGTATGGGGCAGCGTCAGGCAGTAAAAGGCCAGGACGATGCCGGCCACCCCCGACTGGAACAGGAAGTTGGGCTTCGTCGCGCCGCCCAGGAACACCGACGCCAGCAGCACGGCCATGATCCAGCCGACCGTGCCCAGCACGGCGATCCGCGGAAACATGTCCGGATTCGGAATATGACGGAAGCCGACCGAGTTGACCAAGGCGATCGTCGGCATGAAGAACAGGCCGTTCAGCATCATCAGGGCCATCAAGCCGGGAAACGTCTTCTGGAAACCGGCTGCGATCAGGCACACACCGCCCAGCAGGTGCAGGACGAACAGGATCCGCTGCGCCGCAAAGTAGCGGTCGGCGATCAAGCCGACGAACAGCGGCGAGATAATCGCCCCGATCGCCGTCACGGCGCCCAGCCAGCCGATCTGCCCGCCCGTAAAGCCCAGCGAGGCGGCATAGCCGGTGATGGCCACGCCCCAGCCGCCCCAGAGAAAGAACTCCAGGAACATCATGATCGACAAGCGGGTTCTCACCAGAGGCGGGTGCTGGGAACTCATGGCGTGCTCCTCCCAAAAAGCGGATGATGCGAGGCGGAAGTGCCGCGCATCATACCCGAATGGCAGGAAACATCAATCCGGTCCTCAGGCTCGCCAGGGCCGCTTGCGGTTGTCGAGCTTCTGCAGGGCTTCGATGGCGATCTTGACGTCGGTTTCGACCTGGAAGTCGAACATCCCGGCGATGACGAAATCGGCCCCGTTGCGGAAGGCGTAGGGGAACGCCATCCGCGGCGTGATCGCCCCGGCCGCCATCACCTTGAACGCCACCCAGGGCTTCTCGACCGTCTCCATGAAGGCCGCCGTCTCCTCGGGATTGTTGCACCACATGTTGTCGTTGTTCGCGTTGTGGTCGGCCGCATTGCCCCTGCATCCAGTCGTATTCCTTCCGGTGCTCCTTGGGCGTGGCCGACCAGTAGCGGTCCATGTGGAACGTCTTGACGTAGAAATCGGCGTTGACCTTGTCCTGCTCGCAGGCCATGGGCATGTTCAGCGAGTGGCCGCCGACGCCGGCCGGCACGCCCTGGGCCTTGATCAGCTCGACCATCTGCGCGATCACCTCGATCGTGCCGCCGTTCATCATGAACGAGTCGGTCCCGCCGCCGTGCGAATACAGCAGCGTGGCGCCCAGGTCGATCTGCCGCTTGATCGCGTCGTTCATCTTGGTCTTGTCCTCGATCAGCGGGATGCAGACCATGCGTCTGGATCTTGGTCGCTGTGCTGCTCGTTGTACTTCGTGACCGGGCCCCAGCAGGCCGGGTCCAGCTGGATCGTGTTGATGCCGCACGCCTGGGCCAGTTCCAGCGTCTCGAAGACCTTGGCCTCGGTGTTGTACGACGTGAACAGCTTCGAGGCGTACATCAGGTCGCGGCTGTGGGCCCAACCGCCGATCAGGTTGCCGCCGATGAACAGCCGGCTGAGCGACACGTTGCCGATCTTGCCGCACGGCAGGCTGCCGGGCGGAATGTCGGTCTTGGGCTTGTCCGCCGGACTCGGCCTGAGCGGTCCCGTCCTGGATGGCGGCCGCAGGGTCTTCTCCTCGATGCTGGCGTGCACCGCGCCGACCGCAGCCGCTCCGAGTACGCCCTTCGCCAGAAAACACCGACGGTCAATTCTGTCTGCCATTGCTGGATACCTTTCGTCTTGACATGGCGGATATTCAATTATTGCCCGGCCAACGAGCCAATTGTAGCTTCCGCCCGCCAAATGTGAAAGTCAGCTTGCAGCAAGACTGGCGGCCCGCTGAGCACGACTAGAAGCTAAACGAGAATCCCCAGCCGTTTCCGCGATAGTAAAAATTGTTGTACGGGTATGCGTGCTGGCACCGGGGCCCGCAGTGGGGTCCGCAAACGTGCGGATAACCGGGGTAAACCGGCCGATAGGCTGGATAGGGGTACAACATCGGCGGGCGAACGTAGATCGGCGGTCGGCACCACATACGGCCGCGCGCCGTAGTGATAACCGGACGAATACCCGTGCCTGCCGTGCCCCGGATTGCTGGTAGCCACGGTGCCCGTGGTACATTCCAGGATGACCGACGGTTTGGACGCTGATTCGATCGTCCCCGAATCGCTGCGAATGCGGGTCCTCAGCCCGCGGTTGCTGGTGACAAGGCCAACAAGAAACGGCCGCTGCCAAGAAGAAAGTTGCCCCACGCATGATCCATCTCCTCTCCTGAAAACTGTGAATAGACTTGGCTCCCCGTGGTCTCGTGCCTGCATGACCACGACTGATTGACATAGGAATGCATCGACTGTGCCGAAATCTATGCGCTCAATGCGCAAGTCTTTATTCAGCAATGACTTACGATATATTTTACTCGGGAGACAATTCCGTATCGCTGCCTGGCCTCGTCATCAAATCGATGGCGCTGCAGGTGTCGATGTCGCATACGCTGGGGCATCGCCTCTCCCAGAAGACACGTCGGCACAATCGTTCACATTGCCCATTCTCACCAGGATTTGCCGCTCCCCTTGTCTGCTCCCTTGTTTACAGCGGGGCGACGCTCGTTTACGCTGTCGCTTTCCTACAAATTATCGGAGGCCGCAGATGAGCGAACAGATCAAGTACGTCATGAACGAAGAGCGGATTCCGCTCGCTTGGTACAACATCCAAGCCGATTTGCCCCAGCCCGCTCCGCCGGTGCTGCATCCGGGGACCGGAAAGCCGATCGGGCCTGAAGACTTGGCCCCCATCTTTCCGATGGCCCTGATCGAGCAGGAGGTTTCGACGGAACGCGAAATCGAGATCCCCGAACCGGTGCGGCAGATCTATCGCCAGTGGCGGCCAACGCCCCTGTATCGGGCTCGGCGGCTGGAGAAGGCGTTGGGCACGCCGGCGCGGATCTACTACAAGTACGAGGGCGTCAGTCCCGCCGGCTCGCACAAACCGAACACGGCGGTGCCGCAGGCCTACTACAACAAGCTGGCCGGCGTCAAACGGCTGGCCACCGAGACCGGCGCCGGGCAATGGGGCTCGTCGCTGGCCATGGGCTGCGCGTATTTCGGACTGGAATGCAAGGTCTTCATGGTCCGAGTCAGCTTTGACCAAAAGCCGTACCGCAAAGCCATGATGCAAACCTACGGTGCGGAAGTCACGGCCAGCCCCAGCCAGGAAACGGCTGCCGGCCGCGCGATCCTGGCCAAGGATCCCAACTCGCCCGGTTCGCTCGGCATCGCCATCTCGGAGGCGGTCGAAATCGCGGCCCAGTCCAAGGACACCAACTACGCGCTGGGCAGCGTTCTGAATCACGTGCTGATGCACCAGTCCGTGATCGGCTTGGAAGCCATGGAGCAGATGGCGATGGCCGGCGACCAGCCGGACGTGATCGTCGCCTGCACCGGCGGCGGATCGAATTACGGCGGCATCGTGTTTCCCTTCGTCGGCGCGAAACTGCGGGGCGAAGGCTACGACAAGCTGCGCGTGGTCGCGGTCGAGCCGGCGGCCTGTCCGTCGCTGACGCGTGGCCAGTACACGTACGACTTCGGCGATACGGCGCACCTGACGCCGCTGCTGAAGATGCACACCCTGGGCAGCGAGTTCATCCCGCCGGCGATTCACACGGGCGGACTGCGGTACCACGGCATGGCGCCGCTGGTCAGCCATCTGCTCAAGCTCGGGCTGAGCGAAGCGATCGCCGTGCATCAAGTCGAGTGCTTTGCGGCGGGCGTCGAATTCGCCAGCCTCGAAGGCATCATCCCGGCGCCCGAGGCGAACCATGCCATCGCGGCCGTGATTCGCGAAGCCAATCGCTGCAAGGAAGAAGGGCATCAGCCGCGCGATCCTGTTCAATCTGTGCGGACACGGGCATTTTGACATGAGCGCCTATACGGCTTATCTGTCCGGTCAATTGAAGGATTACGAGTACCCCGAAGACGAGATCGCGATGGCGCCTGTCGCACCTGCCCGTGCGTGCGTCAAGTGCATCGTCCAGCGTGGCTGCCGTTCGGCCACGAAGGAGATCGGAAAATGGCGAAAGGCTTCCTGCAATTCTCGGCAGAACAGAAGACGTTTGAGATCGGCGGCGTGAAAGTCGGCGGACAGCCCGGCGTGCGCCCGGCGGTGCTGGTGGGCACCATCTTCTATCACGGGCACAACGTCCTGCTGAACGACGGTCAGGGCGGATTTGACGCCGAGAAGGCCGAACATGTGATCCGCAATCAGGACGAGTGGTCCGAGCGGACGGGCAATCCCTGCATGCTGGACGTCGTGGGCGACTCGCCGGAGGCGATGTGCAAGCACTTGGAATTCGCCGCCCGCGTCAGCAAGGCTCCGCTGCTGATCGACGGCACCACGACGGACGTGCGGCTGGCCGGCTTGAAGTACGCCGCCGAGGCGGGACTGATCGACCGTGTCGTCTACAACTCGGTCCAGCCGGAGACGCAGGACGACGAACTGCAGGCGATCCAAGACGCGGGCGTCACCAGCGCGATTCTGCTGACGTACTACCTGCTGGACTTTACCGCCGCGGGCCGCGTGGAATCCGTGCGGCAACTGCTGCCGCGGCTCGAACAAGCGGGCATCCGCAAGCTGATGGTCGATACGTGCTTCTTGGACTTGGCGACCTACGGTCAAGCCTGCCAGGCGTTGTGGGAAATCAAGGACGAATTCGGCTTGCCGGCCGGCGGCGGCGTCCACAATGCCGTGGCCACCTGGAAGGGCCTGAAGAAGAAACTGGGCGGCGAGGCCAAGGACGCCTGCGTCGCCGCCGCCTGCGCGTCCGCCGTGGCGATCGGCGGCGACTTCTTGCTGTACGGCCCCGTCGAGGACGCCAAGTACATCTTCCCGGCCGTGGCCATGATCGACACGGGGCACAGCCAAGTGGCCATCGAACGCGGCTTGAAACCCGACCCCAATCACCCGCGATATCGGGTGGGATAGAGCAAGCGAACCAGCCCGCGTGGTCGGTTCCACCCACGCGGGCGAAGTCCGGATCACCATCGGGGCGGGCGCCAATACGGCGAAGCGGGCAGCCGCGAGATCAGCTGAGCCCCATTGACTGATTGCTGTCCAGATTTTCCCGGCCGTCCGCATAGGCGACGCCGAACTGCAAGGCGACTTCCTCGAACTTCTTGCCGCCGAGATTGTGGAACAGGAAGTTGGGGTGATTGTCGTTGGCCACGAAGACATCCATGAAGCCGTCGCCGTCGTAGTCGGCGATGGCCACGCCCATGCCCTTGCCCGAGTGCTTGCCGATGCCGGTCTCGCGCCGAGACGTCGGTGAAGGTGCCGTCGCCGTTGTTGCGGTAGAGCGTATTGGGCAGCGGCTCGTAGTTCTTCGGGTGGCAGTAGGCGCGCTGTTCGGGCTCGGGTCCGCAGCAGGGATCCTTGTTCACCTCCCACTTGCAGTAGTTCGAGACGAACAGGTCGAGCCGCCGTCGTTGTTGTAGTCGACCCAGGCCGCCGCGACCGTCCACATCTTCTTGCCGTCGCAGCATCGCCGCCGGCGACCCGGCCTTGGCGGTGACGTCGGTGAAGGTGCCGTCGTGGTTGTTGCGGAAGAGCTGATTGGCGGTGACGTTGGCGACGTAGAGATCCGGCCAGCCGTCGTTGTCGTAATCGCCCACCGCGACGCCCATGCCGTAGCCCTCGCCCGTCACGCCCGCCTTCTCGGTGACGTCGGTGAACGTGCCGTCGCGATTGTTGCGAAAGAGGCGGTTCCAGTACTTCGGGCGATTCCTTCTCGAGCGACGGAATCGCCGCGCCGTTGACGAAGTAGACGTCCAGGTAACCCGTCGTTGTCGTAGTCGAGCAGCGCGACGCCGGCACACCATCGTCTCCGGCTGATTCTTGTTCGGCGTCGGACGAGCTGTTGGTGACGAAGGCCAGACCGCGGCGCGCGGCGATCTCCTCGAAGACGATCGGGCCGAGCGCATTCGCGGCAAGCAGCGGCGTGCAAAGCAGGACTGGCCAACGCACACCCTCAAGGATAGTATGCGCGCGTGGCCGGGCATAGAATAAGGCCATGAAAGCCTGCGCCTTTGTCACCGCCTTGTTCGCATTCCAGACGTGCGCCGGAACGGCAGGGGCTCAACCACCGCCAAGCGCCGGAACAAGCCACCATTCGCACCACCACCAGCGAGGTCCTGCTCGACTTGGTGGTGCGCGACAAGCGCGGCAAGCCGGTACGGAATCTGAAGGCGGCGGACCTGGAGATCTTCGAGGATGGCGTGCGCCAGGAGATCAGGAGCTTCCGCGCGATCGGCGGGCGCGAGATCGAGCAGCAGCGGTCGGCGATGACCCCCACCACGGTCCCGCCGGGTCGCGCTCGCTGCGGGCCGTGAACCTGATGTGCGTCGTGTTCCACAATCTCGACCCGGTGTCCCGGTTGCGGGCGATTGAGGCCTTGCAGGAACTGCTCAAGAACAACCTCCAACCCGAAACCTACGTGGGCCTCTTCAACCTGTCCGATCGGCTCACGCCCATCTACCGCTTCACCAACAACCGGACGGAGCTGGCTCAAGCCGTGCAGAACGCCTTCACCCTGCAGCCGATCGATCTCGTCGCGGCGGTGGAGCCGGTGCTGACGGCGAACCCCACCCAGATGACCATCGCCGCGGTGGTGAACAACGCGACCCGCTCGGCCACCGTGACCGCGCGGGTCACCGGCGGCGAGGTCAGCCGCACCCTGGTGACCGGGGCGGAGGTATCCACCAGCCAGGGCGCTAACACCATGCGGGGAATCCAGGTCACCGACAGCCGCGATTTCAGCCACATCTCCGGCATGCGCGAGACGGACCGCATCATCACCATGGTGAACGAGCTCGGCCCGTTGCCTGGACGAAAATCGGTGCTGCTGGTCACCACCGGCATGTTGACCACCGGCGATCCCGAACGAATGGAGGCCATCGTCGCCAAGGCCAACCAGCAGAACCTGACTTTTTACAGTTTCGACATCGGCGGCATGCGCGAGAACTCAACCATCCAGGCCCGGGAATCTCGGCCTCGGCCAGGCGGCCGGCGTGAGCCGCTCGCAAACTGAAGCGGTACAGATCGGCGGCAGCCTGTCCGCCGCCAAGGAGAAAAGCCGCCAGGGCGACACGCTCAACAACGCCGTCCGAGCATCGGACACCCAGGCAGCGTTGCGGGAACTGGCCGAGGACACCGGCGGTTTCCTCATCGCCAACACCACCGACTATCGGAAGTCGTTCCAGCGCCTGCTGGACGACATCGATATCCACTTCGAAGCCTCCTACCGGCCGACCTCCGAGAAATACGATGGCCGCCTGCGGAAGATCGAGGTGAAGCCCGTTCGGGCCGACCTCCACGTCGATAGCCGCACCGGCTACTTCGCCATGCCGGACCTGAAGGGCGGCGGCACGCTGCAACCTTACGAGACTACCGGACTCGCCCTGCTCAACCTCGAACCGGCGCCGCACGACTTCGATGTTCGCGCCGTGACGTTCGAGTTCGGCAGCGCCAGTGGGACCACGCGCCACGCCCTGGTGTTCGAGATTCCGGGCACCAGCCTCGGCGCGCGCGCGATCGCCGAGCGCCAGTCGCACGCCGTGCATGCCTCGCTGCTGGCGCTGGTGAAAGGCGCGGACGGCCAGATTGTCGACAAATTCAGCGTCGACGCTCCGTATGAGATTCCGGACGCGAACCTGGCGGCGGTGCGGTCAGGCGCGATGACGCACTCCCACGCAACGGATCTCGCTCCCGGCCGTTACGCCTCCAGACCGTGGTGATGGACCGCGAGGGCCGTGCGCGCCACCACAAGCACCCGCGAGTTTGAAAGCCCGCAACCGCGCAAGGGTGTCCGAATGAGTAGCGCGATGCTGATCCAGCGGATCGAGCCGGTCAGCGGCCAGCCCGATCCGGCCGATCCGCTGCTGTTTCAAGGTAAGCGGCTGGTACCGTTCCTGACCCCTCGCTCACCGCGACGCCAAGCCGTACGCGTACTTCATCGTGTATCCGGACAAAACCGCCGCGGAGAAGCCGACGCTCCAGGTGGAGTTCCGCGTGGACGGCCAGGTGGTGGCGTCACAGACGGCCGAGTTGCCCCCGCCGGACGCCTCGGGCGTCATCCCGATGATGATCCGCGCGGCCACGCGCGCCGGGGCTTGCGAACTGAAGATCACCGCGGTTCAGGGCGTGGCGACTCCGCCACCCGCAGCGTCAGCTACAGCATCGAAAAGTAGCGGCAGCGCCGGAATAGGGGAATAGGGTGGCAGCCACCATATTCCCGGTTGCCGGCGCCATACCCCCAAGGGCATACAAACTATGGACTTATGGCGCGTTCACCGGCAAAATGAGTACGGGGCTGTTAAGGTTTTCCGTGAACCCGCCGATAATCACGCTAGGCATGATTGATACGTTACCCGACAGCGAGACCGTTCTGGCGCAGTTCAACCGCCTGATCCAGGAATTGCTGCGCGGCAACATGAACCGCAACACCTTTCGCCAGTGGGAAATCGACCTCCTGCTCGACATCGAGTCCTGTGAGATGAAGGATGCGAACAAGCGGGAAATGCTCCGCCGCTACCAGAAAGCGGTCCAGCGCCACATGGACCGCGGCGCGCGCCTGCCGCTCAAGCTTTCCGAGTATCTGGAGGCTCAACGGTCGCGGCGTCAGCTTGTCGCCGGCTAACGCCGCCTATCCGTCGCTTGCCGCGGACGCCTTCGCCACCTCGACCGCGAACACGTACGTGTCGCCGAACATGTTCGACCGGAACACCACCCACTTCTGGTCCGGCGTGAAGCTCACGTTCGGCTCCAGCCGGTACTGGTGCTTCGACATGTTCACCAGCTTCTCGGCGCGCAGCACGCCCGGGCTGGACGAAGCTCGTTGTCGTCGACGCCGCGGTTCGGGATGCAGCTCGGGGCGGAACAGGTAAATCCACTGGCCGTCGGGCGCGCGCGCCACCTGGCCCGGGATCGCCGCCGTCGCCGCAGAACAGCGTGCCGTCGCGCGTGACGTTGAAGTGGATCGACCACTCGTTGCGCTGCAGGTGATACCAGGTGCGCGCGCCGGTCTCGACGTTGTAGCCGGCCAGCCAGAAATCCTCGCCGCGCGGCGTCTGCAGGTCGTACCAGATGGTCTTGCCGTCGGCGCTCCAGAACTCGTGGCCGAAGATCTCCATCGCCATCGTGCGGGTGTGGATCTTCTTCGAGTCGCGTGCCGTCGGTGCGGATGGTCCAGATGCGATCCACCTTGTGCCACGGGCCTTCGTGGCAGAACATCAGCAGCGTCGGGTCGGTGGGCGAAAACAGCAGATGGTTCAGCCAGTCGGTGGCGCGGTGGATCGATCTTGATCTTCGCCGGTTCTGGATGTTGACCGTGAACAGCGCCATCGGCAGGCGCGCCGCCCAGCGCTCCTCCATCATCTGGCCCTTGTTGCGCGGCTGATCGAGGCGAGCTGCGGCTGCTGGTCGGCTGCGGTTGCCGCCGTAGTCCTGGCCGTCGCCCTCGATGTAGGTGCCGGCCAGCAGCGTCTCGTCGGCGTTGACCGTGGAGATGGAGCCGCGCGGCGGCAGGTCGGCGATCTTGCGCGTCTCGCCGCGTGTCGACGTCGGTGGAGCAGGCGGCGCCGTCGCGTCAGGTAGTAGACGCGCTGGGTCTTCCGGCCCGGCGTCGATCAGCCGGACGCGCGCCCTGCACCACCGGCTGCGCCTGACGCGTCGCCAGATCGAGCACCGAGATGCCGTCCGGCGTCGTGTAGACCAGCTTCTTCCCGTCCGCCGTGTAGCCGTTCTGGTTGAAGTACAGGCTCGCGCTGCCGGGTTCGCGGGTCAGGCGGACGACGCGATGTCCGGTGTCGGGATCGATCCAGGATGCCGGAGGAGGATTCGTGGAGGGTGCCGTCTGCGCGGCTGCGCCGCCGACAATGAAGAGCATCAAACCGGGAATTCGCACGAGGCGGTCTCCTTTCAAGTCAGAATCGCAGCTTCAGCGCGAGTTGACGGTAGGGCTCTCCGTCGTGGTGCCCACTTCGCTTCAGCGACAGCTCCAAGCTGCTGAGGGCATCGACAATGACGTTCTCTTGAACCAGCGTCCGGAAACCGGGGGCGGAGGCCTGGACCCGGTACACGCCCGCCTGGAATGGAGCGATCACGAAGAGCCCGGCGACGGTCGATTCACGCCGGGTCTCGACTCCCGTGGCGACATGAACGGCGGTGACGGCAGCGTTCGCTACCACCGCGCCGGACGGATCGACCACTGTTCCCTTGACCGTTGCTGCCGCCGATCTGGGCGGCGAGCGGCAATACGAATAGCAGACAGGATTGCGCGAGGATGGTGCGTGCGCGATTCATGACAACTCCCCCTTAGCCGCTCCCAGAGGCTTCCGAACGTACCCGGAATCCAGCCAGGAACTCGGCACGGGTCAGTATACACCGGCGCAAGTTGGAATTCTCAGCTTCGGCCGGAGGTGCTCGCCCGCTGCCGCTTCGCGCGCTTCCTTCATGATCGGCCCGTAGACGTCTTGTCGAACGGCGGGCAGCCGGTGGGGAACTGGCCGAGCGGGTGGTTCTTCTGCCGCATCAGGAACGTGCAGTAGGTGAGCGTCTTGCAGACCCGCAGCTTCGTCCAGCTCGCCCTTTCTCCAGGGCGTCGCGCGCGAAGTCCGGGTAAGCGAGCGCGTTGCGCGCCCAGCCCGAAGAATGCGGATGTTGCCGTCGGTCGACGTTCGGCCGCCGGCGTTGATCGCGTACTTCTGCAGCCAGCTATAGCCGGTCCCCACCATCGGCAGATCCGGGAACGCGCGCTGCAACTCGCCGGCGATGCGGAAGTGGCGGTCGACGCCCAGCAGCGGATGCTCGGGCTGCTCGTAGTTGCCGTCGTCGGGCTTTTCGAACGGCCGGCCGATGTGCGGGTTGTAGTAGGGGCAGCCCAGCGACACGTTCAGCAGCTCGACGCCCCACTCCCGGAACCAGCGCGATCGCCTGCTTGACCTCCGTCAGGTCCGCGCTCCAGCGGATTGTTCGGGTTGACGCCGAAGCCCTACGGATAGGGCAGCGGATACTCGCAGCGGCACGCCGAGTCCCGTCGCCGGGTCCGTGACGTACGGAACGCCGTCGAAGCAGCCCAGCCGCATGCAGAGCATCGAGCCGGCTGCCGCACTTCGCGCGCGGATCTTGCCGAAGACGTTCCTGAAGAACGCGCGTCCGGTTCTCGAGCGAACCGCCGTAGCGGCCCTCGCGCGTCTTGGCGCCGAGCAGTTCGCTCAGCAGATAGCCGTGCGTGGCCTTGATGTCGACGGCGCGGAAGCCCGCGTCGCAACGCCAGCCGCGCCGCCTCCACGTAATCGTCCTCCAGCCGCTCCAGCTCGTCGTCGGTGATCACCGGATAGTCCGGCGGGCGTGCTGGTCTTCCGGTCGATCAGCGGGTTGTGATAGGCGATGATCCGCGCGCGGCACGGTGTAGCGGCCCGAGTGCGTCAGCTGCATCGGCATCAGCAGGTCGTCCGTCGTGCCGCACGCGCTCGCGGTGCACGCGTGCGCATCATCTCGAGCAGCGCGCGCGTACTCGCCCACGTTCTCTGCGTTGATCCAGAGCTGGCGCGGGTTGGCGCGCCCGTCCTCGCGACACCGCGGTCGCTTCGAACCAGATCAGCTTGGCGCCGCCCGCGCGCGAAGCGCTCGTAGCGGCGCCAGGTCAGTTCGCCGGGCGCCCGTCGAGCGTCGCCGTCGCAGCCCTCCATCGGATGGATGCGCGATGGAGTTGCCGACGCGTGAACGTCGCCGACGTGCACCTTCCGCGCCAGCGCCTCGCTGACCTGCGCCGCGATCGTGCTCGAAGCGGACGTGCGTCGCGCCCAGCCGCTCAGCGCCTTGCTGCAGTTCGCTCAGGTTCTTGTACGTGAAGTGCCGCATCCGTTTCGTACCGCTGCTTCGGCAGCAGCGCGATCGCCACCGCGCCGATCAACGCCACCGCGAAACACGACGAGTCATCGGCATCGCTGTAGCTCGCCGAATGACTGCCGCAGCACGCGACACCAGGTACGGGAACCAGGTCTGCCCGATCGTGTTCGCCGGCAGAATGATCGCCATCGCGCGCGCCAGCGTGTTCACGCCGAACTGGTCGGCCGCCATCAGCGGGATCAGCATGTAGTCGGCGCCCATGCCGAAGCCGAACAGGATCGCGAAGAGCGTACAGGAAGAAGTTCGTCGTCCGGCCGCACCAGCAGCAGCAGCGGAATCGTGCGCCGCCACGAGGAAGTAGGTGACCGTCATCACCCACTTCTTCGGGAACTTGTCGGCGAAGCCAGCCGATCAGACAGCCGCCCGCCGATGCTCGACCACAGGATCAGGATCGACGCCGTGCGCCACGCCGAATCCACGCGCCGCGCCGGTTCGTGAAGCCCTGGTCGAGGAACACGAACTTCATGTGGAAGTTGACCGCGCCGATCGAGCCGATGGAGCAGAAGCTGCCGATCAGCAGCAGCCAGAACGACCGGCTGCTGCAGCAGCTCGTTGAAGGTCCGCGACTGACTGGCCGTCTCGGCCGGCGGCGCGCTGCGTCGCCGTCCGGGATTCTGGCCCGATGTCCGACGGCTTGTCCTTCATCACGAACAGCACCAGCGGCCAGGCCAGCAGCACCATGCACGCCGAGCATCATCAGCGCGATCTGGAAGCCGAAGTCGCTCGGTCAGCGGCTTCACCAGGAACGAGCCGAGTGAGCCCATCAGCCCGACGCCGACGTAGACGATCGCCATCGCCTTGCCGCGATTCCTGCGGAACCACTGCGACACGATGATCTGGTGCGGGATCGGGCCCGAGAAGAAGTAGCCGACCGTGTAGACGACCCAGAAGCCGTAGTAGATCCACAGCACGCCGCCCATCTTGCCGAAGCCGACGAAGCGCGACGCAGGTGAGCGCCGTGCCGACCAGGATCAGCTTGCGCGGGCTGAAGCGGTGGATCACCAGCGGCCCGACCCAGAGGGTCAGCAGCGCGGCCAGCGGGAAGCCCAGCGTGATGTCCGCCGCGCGTCCAGCCGAACGTCGTGCTGCGAAGTAGTCGTAGAAGAACGAGATGTTGTAGTAGGGAAGCCCGGTCGACAGGCCGAACGTGATGAAAGTCGCGAATACGATCCACCAGCCGTAGAACTTGCGCTTCATGATGTAGAGATTAGCTTATAACAGCCGGCTCCGCCGACGCGGCCGTCGCGAACCACCCGGAGCAAAGCTGGAGCCATAATGGAAGATATGGCAACCGTGCACATGAGCGAAGCCGAGGTGGCTCGTGATCTTCACGCCGTCCTGGCCAGGGTGCAACAAGGTGTCGAGGTCGTCATCGAGCAGGACCACCGACCCATCGCAGTGCTCAAAGCGTCAAGACCCGTGGGCCGGATGATCTCGGAAATTGTCGCGGACCTGAGGATGCGAGGGTCGGACGCCGTCAGCGCCACTCGCGCATCGGGCGTCGACATGAGCGGTGCGGAAGCCGCCATCTGGATGAGTGTCATTCAGCGAGGTGATTGCCGCCGAGCGCGCAGTCACCGCCCCCGCCGAGGATCAGACATAGACCGCGACGAAGCAGCGCCGGCTGCGGCGAAACCGTTGCTCATATCGGCCATGATCATCGCGATCGCTCCGGAATCCGTAGAGCGCCGCCGCGCCTTCCTGGGTCACCCAGGCTACCGTTCCCATCTGCCGCTGACGAAATCGACGGCGAGATCATTGCCCAATCGGGGGAAGAGCAAGCTGCGACAAGCAGAAACCTTTCGCTGAGCGATCGACCACCGGGCTTGTGGTGCGGAAATGGAATGAGGATCGGCATCAGCAATGCCGCACTTCAACCCATTCCGCCTGCAACTGATCGCTCGAAGCCACCGCCGGCTTGCGCCTGCTCATCCACCCCGCCGGACTTGCCGCTGCCGCTGCCGGGCTTCAACTCCAGCCCGGTCACCCGCTCCACGATCCCCTTCCGGTCCACCTTCCCGAAGGTGCAGTCCTCGAGCACGATCTTCTCCACCGTCGCGCCCTCAAACCCGCGCAGCGTCCACGGCGTCCGCGCGTGATCGCAGGTCAGCTTGCTCACGTACACGTCCCGCACCACCGGCTTGTAGGCGCCCTTCGGACCTTCCTCGTACATCAAATCGATTTCGAGCGCCGTGCCCACCTGCCCGATCTTGATGTTGCGCGCGCGGAAATGCTCGATGACGCCGCCGCGCGCCGCGTTGTTCTTGAAGCGCAGCGCCTGGTTCAGATCCGGACTGCTCATCACGCAGTCCTCGACGAACACGTTGCGGCAATGCCCGCTGATCTCGCTGCCGATGGTCACTCCGCCGTGCCCCGCTTTCATCAAGCAATTGCGCACGATGATGTTCTCCGACGGCACGCCGATCCGCCGCCCGTCCTCGTTGCGCCCGCTCTTGATCGCGATGCAGTCGTCGCCCGTATCGAACTCGCAATTCTCGATCAGCACATCGCGGCACGACTCCGGATCGCAGCCGTCGTTGTTCGGCCCGTGCGTGTCGATCTTCACGCCGCGCACGGTGACGTTCTCGCACAGCACGGGGTTGATCTCCCACATCGGCGAGTTCAGAATCGTCACGCCTTCGATCGAGCACGTTTTTGCACCGGTAGGGCTGGACGAACTGCGGCCGCAGCCAACTGCCTTCGCCGAAAACCCGCTCGGACACGGGCACTCGCTTCTCCACCATCGCCCCCAGCTTCGCCCGCGCCTCCCGCTGGCTGGGCGTGCCCGCCGGGATCGTGCAGCGGCCCTTGCCCGCCCACGGCCACCAGGCCTCGCATCCCGCCTGCCCGTCGAGCGTGCCCTCGCCGGTGACGCCAATGTTCGATTGTTCCCAGGCGTAGATGAACGGCGAGTAGCTCATCAGCTCCATGCCTTCCCACCGCGTGAACACCACCGGCAGGTACAGCTTCGCATCGGTGCTGAAGCGCAGCGTCGCACCCTTGCTCACGTGCAGGTTCACGTTGCTCTTGAGGTGCACCGGCCCGGTCAGAAACACGCCCGGCGGCACCACCACGCGCCCACCGCCCGCCTTCGCGCAAGCCTCGATGGCCTTGCCGATGGCCGGGGACGCGAGCGTCGCGCCGTCGCCCTTGGCTCCGAACTTCGTGATCGCGAAATCCCGCTTCGCAAACGCCGGCGCTTTGATCCGTGGCGCTAGATATCGTGTCGATCTTCAGCTCGCCGCCCGACGCGGCACCGCCGCGCAGATAGCGACAGATCCTTCTGAACTCCTCATCGGCTCCAACCCCTCCATTCCGCGTCGGACCGCGGCCAACTACAGCTCGTCTGTGCCCCGGCTTAGGTGTGTCGCGATCCGTCGATCAAAACACATGAACGAACGAGTT
>CAVZTM010000031.1:0-124133 GCA_963778175.1 Ilumatobacteraceae bacterium | reverse complement strand
GCGAGGGGCGCGCGCACTTCCTGCGCGACGTCTACGGCCATGACCGCAAGCTGCTCGCCGCACTGCGCGCAGCCGGCCGCTCCGTGCCGTAGCGTGATCGCCGGCGGCGCGCGCCGCCCGCCCCTACCAGCGCCGGACCCGGCCGGTATCGAGATGGACGAACTGCGACTGCGCGTAGAACCCGACGCCGCCGGAGCGCAGCGAGTGCGCCGCGTCGCGGAGTTCGGCGAGCGGCACATCGGCGAGCCGGATGTCGATCGCGCGCCCCTCGAGGTGAAGGCTGTGCGAGGCGACGCCGCCGCCGCGCCGCTGCAGCAACTCGTTGGTCGCCGGTGAGCGGTAGCCGGAAATGACCTCGTACGGCGCCCTGGTGCCAGTGATCGCGGACAGCGTGTGCAATTGATCGAGGAGTTGCGGGTCGATCGCCTTCGACTCGCCGTTGCGGAAATCGCGGAGGAACCAGTCGACGCGCGCGAGCGCCTCGGTCAGGTACGCACCGCCGGCGGCGTAGGCGAGCGACAGCACCTCACCGGTGTGGGTGTGCCGGAACGACAGCGTTCGCACCGACGCGGGATTCGCGGCCACGCGCTTCGGCAGCGCGAGCAAGGGCGAGGCGAGCAGCGCGGCGCCGGCCGCGAGGAAGCGCCGGCGCACGGGCGCGTGGGCGCCGGCCGAGGTGGATTCGTCGCTCTGATCCGGGAGGATGCGCATCGGGAAATCGGGACTGCCGCCTGGAATGGCCGGCCATTATACGCGGGCGCGATCGCGCGCCCGAACCGGAGGCGCGCGCGCATTGCCGAGCCTTCAGGCCGGCGGGGACGGTTTCACGCCAGCCCCAACCGCCGCAGGAACGGCGGCCAGCGCGGGTCGCCGTGCAGCGGCCGCAGGAACCAGTCGCGCGCCGAGTACGTCACGCCGGGGTCGCGCTGCGCATAGGCGCGCTCGAGCCACTCGAACGCCTTGTCCACCTCGCCCCGGTACGCGTAGGCCTCGGCGACCTGGTACGCGGCGGTCCAGCCGAATCCGTCGATCAGCGCGTGCAGCGCCGCGTCCGATTCCGCGGGGCGCCCCAGTGCGTGATGGATCATCGACAAGGCGAGATTGCGGAAGACGTCGTGCGACTCGGCCGCGGCCAGCGCCAGCGCCTCCTGCGCGCGGCCCTGCATCAGGCGCGTGATCGCCAGGAACGCGTGAGTGAGGCCGGCCGTCGGATTGAGGTCGAGCGCGATCTGGAGCGCCGCTGCCGCCTCGTCCAGGCGATCCGACCATCACGTAGATCAGCGCCATCTGGCGATGCGTGTCGCGCCGAGAGCGGATCGAGCGCGACGGCCTTGCGCATCAGTTCGAGCGCCTCGTCGAAGCCGGCCGAGGATCCGCGCGAGCCCGGCCGCCGCCGTCAGCGCGTGGGCGTCGCCGGGAGCGAGCGCCAGCGCGCGCCGGAACGACGCGTCCGCCGCGGCCCAGTCCCAGTCGTGGCCTTGCTGCACCGAGCCGAGCTCGAGGTGCGCTTCGGCCAGGTCCGGCGCCAGTTCCAGCGCGCGCTGCGCGGCCTCGCGGGCGCGCTCGAAGCCTTCGTCGATCGGCGCGAAGCCGATACCCCGCCTGCATCTGGTGGATCCGCGACAGCCCCGTCCACGCCAGCGCGAAATCCGGGTCGAGCGCAAGCGCCTGCCTGAACAGCGCGATCGCCCGGTCGGTGTCCGCCTGCGTCGCGCGCTCGCCGAAGAACTTTCCCTGCAGGTAGAGCTGGAAGGCCTCGGGGTTGTCGCTGCGCCCGGCGGCGGCCTTGCGCACCTCGGCCGCCGTCGTGCCTGGCGTCGTGGCTTCGGCCGGCGCGCCCAGCAGTGCCGCGCGCAGCTCCTTGACCACCGACTGCGCGATGTCGTCCTGCACGGCGAAGATGTCGTCGAGCTCGCGGTCGTAGGTCTCCGACCACAGGTGCGAGTCCGTCGGCGACCTTGATCAGCTGCACGGTGATGCGCACGCGCTTGCCGGACTTGCGCACGCTGCCTTCGAGCACCGTCGCCACGTTGAGCTTCTGCGCGATCGTCGGGATGTCGACGTCCTTGCCCTTGAACGAGAACGCCGACGTGCGCGACGCCACGCGCAGGCCGCGGATCTTCGCCAGCACGTTCAGCAGCTCGTCGGAAAGGCCGTCGGCGAAGTACTCGTTCTCCTCGTCGCGGCTCATGTTGACGAACGGCAGCACCGCGATCGACGGCGGCTGTCGCGGCGCGGGCGGGCGTGGCGGCGCCGCCGTGGCGCGCGGCAGTCGCGATGCGCGTGGCGGAGCACGCGGTGCGCGGCGGTGCGCGCTGCGGCGCCGCCCCGAGAGCAGCCGCTGCACGCGCTCGGCGAAGGCCGCCGGCGCGTCGCCCGCGGGCAGGTGCGTCCACTGCACCTCGCGGAACTTCTCCGGCACGCGGGCGTTGGCGTCGAGCGGTGGCGTCGATCACCACCGGCAGCAGGAACGCCTTGTCGTCCGCCATGTCCAGCGTGCGGCGTCACCGCGAGGTTCCACTCGCGGCGGAAGTAGCCCTCCTCGCGCGCCTGCGTGTTCGCCGAGATGATCGGCACGAACAGCGCGCACTCCTTGATCTGCCGGCGGATCGACGCATCCCACGCGTCGCCGCCGCGCAGCTCGCTCTGGTCGAACCAGACGTCGAGGCCGACGGCGCGCAGCGCGTCGCAGATGCGCCGCGCGACCTCGGCGTCCTGCGACGCGTAGCTCAGGAAGATGGCTTGGTTGGGGGCGCTCACGCGGGGTCGAATCGGCGGTCGAGTCTGCAGCCCGGGGCCCGGAGTCGCCGTGCCTCGGGAAATGGCCGCACCGATTCTCACCCAGTTCGCCTCGGACCTGCAATCGCCGCCGGCGAATTCCGCTGTCGATTCGCGGTCCGGCGGCCAGATCGGCCTGTTTCGACAGTCGATTTCATTGCTGGCACGAGATATGCGGATGGTCGACTGACGGCCCGAACGGCCGGTTGCCTCCAGACAAGGGAGCCCGTCATGTTCAAGGTTGAACTGCACGACACCGACGCCATTGGCGATCCGGCACCCAGGTTCGCCACCGATGCCGAAATCCGGACCGCAGCACGGTTGCGACATCAACTCGAGGAACGGTACCTCGCACCGTCGCGCGTGCTCGGTCGCCGATCGTCGACCACGGTCGAGCGAAGGGACCACCGACGCGACTTCACCGGGCATGGCGTGCAGGCAGGTTCGCCGGCTCCACGAACTGCTCGGAGGCTGACGCTCTCGATCCGGCGTAGCTTGACGCCGTACGCGCAGTCTGTGGATCGGTGGCAGGATGATGCACCGCGCTTCGCGGGTCGGTCCGACGCGACCGCAGGCTTCGAAATGCGTGGCGCGATTCGCCGAGGTTGCAGGTTCGACGACAGGGAGGTAGCCTATAGATGACATCTCACTACAGCTACCCCGACGCCGGTAACCGACAGCATACGTAACGCGCAACGAGATGACCACAGCGATGTGGCGATCCTGCGAAGCCCTGCGATCGTCGCGGGGCTTCGCGTTTCTGCTTCCCGAGCACCTTCGGCCCATGATCCCGACCGGCCCCGGCCAGCGCCGCGCGCAGCTTGCCGCGCGTCCCGCGCGGACGCTAATGCGCTGAATGCGGATGCCCGGCGCGAATGGGTTTGACGTGATCCATGCCGCGGAACGATCCGCCTTCCTGCATCAATGCCGCGACGGCCTCCGCGGGCTTGCTGCAGAAGATGAGCCGGTCGAGGTCGTTGTGCGCCGATGAGGCCGGCATCGAGCATGCGCTCCTGCATCCAATCCAGCATTCCCTGCCAGAACGCCTTGTCGTAGAGCAGCACGGGCGCGTGGGGGGACTTGCCGCACTGGATCAGCGTCAACACCTCGCCCAGCTCGTCCAGCGTGCCGAAGCCGCCCGGGAAGAAAAGGAAGGCCCTGGAATGGCGGCAGAACGCCACCTTGCGCGAGGCGAAGTGGTCGAACTTCAGCTGGACGTCCAGGTGCGGGTTGGCCTTTTCCTCGACCGGCAGGGTTATCGACAGCCCCACGCTGCGTCCGCCGCATCCGGCCCTGGCCCCTTCATTGGCCGCCTGCATGATGCCGGGCCCGCCGCCGGTGATGACGGCGATGCCCAGCTGGGACAGGAGCCGCGCCGTTTCGCGTGCCGCGACGTAGTACCGGTTGTCCGGCGCGACCCTCGCGCTGCCGAAAATGGCCACGGATGGCCCCAGGTCGGTCAGCGCGGCCTGGGAGGCATCGACTTCCCTCGCCAGCCGCTGGCTCAGCGTGTCGTGATCGGCAAACTTTGGGTCCGACTCGGGCATCGAATGGCCTTTCCCCGCGCAGGCGCGAAGGGCGCGGGTGCTGTCGGAACCGGCCGCATCGGAACTGGCGCGATCGGCGCTGGCACGAACGCGTCCTGGGTTGTGGGTGCCTTGCGATGGCAGCAAGAACGATGCCAAATTCAGCCGATTCGCCGCCCGGCGGCCGCCGGAAGCCCGGCGACGCGCAACGGGCGATCAGCGCGGCAGCGGCGGCAGCGAGCGCAGATACGCGACGATGGCGTCGAGGTCCTCGTCGCGGATGCCGGCATACCAGGCGAAAGCCATCGGCAGCTCCAGCTTGCGGCCGTCGCGCCCGATGCCCTGGGCGATGGCGCGCTTGATCTCGGCGTCGGTCCACCTGCCGAGTCCCTGTTCGGGATGCGGGCGTGATGTTGCGCGAAACCGCGCCCTTCCAGCTCTCCGGCAGGCCCTTGACGAACGACGGCAGGAACGGCCTGCCGCCGGCGCCGAGCGAGGTCTCGAACTGCAACACGCCCTGCTGCATCGGCGTGTGGCACTCCATGCAATGCGCGATCGTCGCGAGATACGCGCCGCGGCGCACCTTGTCGGTCAGGTCGCGCTCGGTGAAGCCGCGATCCGCCTCCGCAAAGGCCTCGCGCCTGACCGGCATCCGATAGGTGGGCGGCGGCGTGGCGTTGCGCACGGCCGGGACCGAACGCAGGTACGCGACCACGGCGTCGAGATCGGCCGGGCAGCAGCGCCTTGAAGAAGTTCGCCGCCATCGGGTCGCCGAGCGGCTTGCCCGCGAGCGGGCCGTGGTTCGGACGAGCTCCCTGCGTGATCGCCCGCTTGATCTCGTCGTCGGTCCACAGGCCGATCCCGGTTTCCCGGTCGGGCGTGATGTTCGGGCGCGGTGCCGGCAAAGGGCGGGATGTCGAAGCCGACGCCGCCGCCGGACAGTTCCTTGCCGGCCACGGGTCGACCGTCGGCATCCTTGGGCGTATGGCAGTTCCCGCACGCCATGATCGTGGTGACGAGATACCGCCCGCGCTCCTGCGCCGATGTCTGCGCGACGGCGGATGCGGCGACCGCCGCAAGCGACGGCGGCCAGCACGACCTTCCCGGCGGCGCGGCTCGCCGCGAACGCTGCTTCGACCCCCGATTCGTCGCGCGCCGGGTCGATGGATTCCGGAGATCGCATGGGTGTGCTCCCGTGTCGTTGGTTCCGGCAAGCGGTTCCTGCCGGTCGCGGTCCGCCGCGGCAAATCGCCCGCGGCCCGGATCACGCCCGCCGGTCATGCTGCGAGCGGGCCCGCTGCGCGTCAAGGCATTTCGACGGCCGTTGCGGCGGCCGCGCGCGGCTCACGGCCGCTGCACGCCCCGCGTCGCCAGCCGGATCCGGTACAGCGACGTCGACGCCGCGATGTACAGCACGTCGCGGTCCGGCGCCGCCGAACGTGACGTTGCCCACCTTCTCCGGCACGCGATCTTGCCCAGCAGCGTGCCGTCCGGGTGCAGCACCTGCACGCTGTCCTGCGAGCTGGTGTAGACGAAGCCCTGCGCGGTCGACCCGGAAGCCGTCGGGCACGCCCGGCGCGACCTCGGCGAACACGCGGCCGTTGGCGAGCGCCGGCCGTCGACGACGTCGAACACCCAGAGGCAGTGGTTGCGCCCCTGCCCCGGCAGCGCGCCCGACGTGTCGGACACGTACAGCAGCGACTCGTCGGGCGAGAACGCCAGCCCGTTCGGATGCTCGGGCAGGTCGGTCACCGGATCGAGCGCGCCGCTCGCGGGATCGAAGCGGAACACGCAGCAGTCGCCGATCTCCGACGTGCCGCCGTGCCCCTCCTCCGGAACGATGAGCCCGTACGGCGGATCGGTGAACCAGATCGTGCCGTCGGACTTGACCACGATGTCGTTGGGCGAGTTGAAGCGCTTGCCCTGCCAGCGGTCGACGACGATGCGCTCGATCGCTGCCGTCGGCCGCGCGTGCGATACACCGCGCGCAGGCCGTGCGAGCAGTGCAGCAGCGAGCCGTCGAGATCGCGCGCGTGGCCGTTGGTGAACTCGACGTTCGTCGCGCCACACCGACATGCCGTCGCGCTCCGACCAGCGCAGCATCCGGTTGTTGGGGATGTCGCTCCACAGCACGCTGTCGTCCTCGTGCATCCACACCGGACCTTCGCTCCAGCGCGCGCCGGTGCACAGGCGCTCGAGCGCCGGGGTTGCCGGCGACGACCGGGGCGAGGCGGGGGTCGAGGAGGTCGATGGTCGTGGGGAGGGGGGTGGGCATAGTGAGTCTTGCCGGGGTGCGCGAATTGCGGGATTCGGCACTTGCCAAAGGGTCAGCAGAGAATTCTGCAGGTGAAGTCGAAACGCGTTCGAAGCTGTAGAACAACCTATCAGACCAGGGACAGGCAATGATGCAGATAATGCGATGAGTCGTATGCGTGTCGACTGCTCAGGCGCCGTCGTCGAAAAGTTCATGGCCGCAGAGATCTTCCACCGCCGAGTGCATCTCCACCTCGAACCAATTCCTGAACATGGCAAACGTACGGTTCGGCGGCCAGTCGCCCTCGTCCGTGTGCCAGGCATTGAGTTCGCGCTCGAAGATCTCGGCGTAGACGGTACTGAGCACCTTCGCCGCGTCGACATCGTCCTCGAATCCCGGCGCAAGGTAGACGGTATGCTCCCCCGCCACGTCTGGCACCAGACCGGAATCGTCCAACGACGCGGCCCAGTCGAGGTACGGCTGCCTGGGGCGCACGATCAGGGCGGAGCGATTGAGCATGGCGGTCGTCCTGCTGTGTGGCGAAAACGGGGGCTATGCCGCGACCTCGACGGGCACGTCTCCGTCCCGGGAAGACCAGCACCGCCGGATGGAAACGCTGCGCGCTGTCAGGTAGCTTCGCGCGCTCGACTCTGAAGCGAATCCGATCGTTCCCGATCGCGCAGAGTGCCGCCTGCCGCCGCTACGAGCTGCACGACAGCATCGAGCACCCGGCCCGGTCGCGCGCCCAGTCCGGGCCGCTTCGCGCGCGAACGCGCTCGCGCCCGGGCTGCTCGTCGTAGGGCCGGCGCAGCACGTCGAGCAGCTCGTGCGATGCCGCTCGTCGTCGCCCTGCTCGGCGCGGTCGATCGCCTGCTGCGCGAGGTAGTTGCGCAGCACGTAGCGCGGATTGGCCGCGTTCATGCGCGCGCGGCGCACGCGCCGCCGGCAGCGCCGTCGTCGCGCACGCGCGCGGCGTAGCGCCGCCAGCCACGCGGCGAACTGCGGCTCGGCATGCGCTGCGCGCTTCGCCTCGTCGTAGAACGCGTCGCGCGAAGCGGCGCGCAGCGCCGGCGCGCTCGGGATCCGACGTCGGCCAGCGCGCGGAAGAAGAGCGTCATGTCGACCTCGGCCGCCTGCAGCAGCGCGTAGCAGCGTCGCCGCATCGAGCTCGACGTCGTCGTCGCGGCACTCGGCCGAAGCCCGAGCTTGGCGCGCGATCATTGCGCGCGCTCGGCCGCGTGAAGGTCGTCGACGTAGCGCTGCGAGCCCGGCCTGCAGCGGCTCGACCGACGGCGAACAGCGGCACCAGCGCGTTCGCGAGCTGCGCGCAGGTTCCAGTGCGCGATCTGCGGCTGCTGGCCGAAGCGGTAGCGGCGGCCCTGCGGCGTCGGTGGTGTTCGGCGTCCAGTCGGGGTCGAAGTCGTCGATCCAGCCGTAGGGGCCGTAGTCGATGGTCAGCCCGAGGATCGACATGTTGTCGGTGTTCATCACGCCGTGCACGAAGCCGACGCGCATCCAGTGCGCGACCATCACGCGCGGTGCGCTCGCAGACCTCGGCGAACCAGCCGGCGCACAGCGCTCGTCGCCGTCGCCCGGCGAGCTCGGGAAAGTCGCGCGCGGATGGTGAAGTCGACCAGCTGCTCGCAGCAGCGCCAGCGTCGCCGCGCGAGGCGAGGCATCTCGAAGTTGCCGAAGCGGATGAACGACGGCGCGACGCGGCAGACGATCGCGCCCGGCTCCGGCCGCGGGTGGCCGTCGTAGAACATGTCGCGCACCACCTGCTCGCCGGTGGCGACCAGGCTCAGCGCGCGCGTGGTCGGCACGCCGAGGTGATGCATCGCCTCGCTGCACAGGAACTCGCGGATCGACGAGCGCAGCACCGCGCGGCCGTCGGCGGTGCGCGAGTACGGCGTCGGGCCCGGCGCCCTTGAGCTGCAGCTCCCAGCGCTCGCCCGCGGCGTTGACGATCTCGCCGAGCGTGATCGCGCGGCCGTCGCCGAGCTGCCCGGCCCAGTGGCCGAACTGGTGGCCGCCGTAGCTGGCGGCGTACGGCTGCATGCCCTCGAGCAGCGCGTTGCCGCCGAACACCTCGGCGAACGCCGGCGACGCGACGGTCGCGCGCGTCGAGGCCGAGCAGCGCCGCCACCTCGCGGCGAGTGCGCGAGCAGCGCGCGGCGCCGCGACCGGCGTCGGGCTCGACGCGCGACTACAGCGCGCCGTGCACCTGGCGCCGCGCGGGCCCTGCTCGGGATCGCCCGGCAGCTCGCGGACGAAGCGATTGTCGAAGCGGAGGTTCATGGCGGATCGGCACCGGCCCACCGCCAAAGTTCCCCGACCGCAGGCCCGGCATCGCAAAGCCGAGCGCGTCCAGCGCGTCCAGCAGCTGCCGCTGCTGCTCCGCGGTCAGCGCGACCAGCGGCGGCCGCACCGTCGTCCACGCCGGGTCGCCGGAGAAGTGCGCGACGGCGGCCTTGAGCGCGGCGATCATCGGGAACCGCTGGAACGCGGCGCGCACGGCGTCGAGCGCGGCCTGCCGCGCGTCGGCGTCCGGCTGCTGCCAGTCGCGCGCCAGCCGCGCGATCGCGGCCGGGTTCACGTTGGCCGTCGCGCTGATGCAGCCGGCGCCGCCGCCGCGCAGCGTCGCCAGCAGGAACGTCTCGCTGCCGGCGAACACGTCGAAGCCGCGGCGGCTCGAACCGCTCGAGCAGCGCGCGCGTGTTGTTCCAGTCGCCCGAGCTGTCCTTGATGCCCGCGATGGTGCCCGGGTACCGGTCGAGCAGGCGCTCGATCAGCGCCGAGGCTGATGGGGACCTGCGACACCGCGGGTATGTGGTAGAGGTAGATCCGCAGGCGCGCGTCGCCGACGCGCTCGATCACCTCCGCGTAGCTCGCGAACAGGCCGTCGTCCGACACGCCCTTGTAGTAGAACGGCGGCAGCATCAGCACGCCGCCGCAGCCGAGGGCGACCGCGTGGCGCGTCAGCTCGACGGTGTCGGGCAGCGCGCAGGTGCCGGTGCCGGGCATCATGCGGGCGGCGGGAATGCCGGCCTCGACCAGCGCGTCGAGCAGCCCCAGCTTCTCGGCGACGCCGAGCGAGTTCGCCTCGGAGTTGGTGCCGAAGACCGCCAGGCCGACGTCGTTGTCGAGCAGCCAGCGGCAATGGCGCACGAGCCGCGCCGCATCGGGACGCAGGTCGGCCGTGAAGGGCGTGACGACGGGCGACAGCACGCCGCGGTGCTTCGGCAGGGTGTTCACGGAGGACTCCGGCGATTCGGAGGCTCAAGCTTAACTTCTCCGGTCGCCGATGGGGGCGACGCTTCGACGTTCGCCGCAGGGCCGGCATCGTGTCGACCGGGTCCGGCTTGACCGCGCTCCCCCATCGCGCTAGCTTGGACGGCCTGCGGGGACCGCGCTCCCGCACTGCCGAACGATCGGGCCGCAGAGCCCCCGAGGAGGAGACATGCAAAAGTCGCTTCACATCAACCCGGACAAGTGCACGGGCTGCCTGCAGTGCGAAATGGCCTGCAGCTACGAGAACTACGGCATCTTCAATCCGGCGAAATCGCGCATCAAGATCTTCGACTTCGAGCACACCGGCCGGAAGGTGCCCTACACCTGCACCCAGTGCGACGAGGCCTGGTGCCTGCACGCCTGCCCGGTCGAGGCGATCAAGGTCGACGCGGCCACCGGCGCGAAGGTCGTCCTGGACGACGTCTGCGTCGGCTGCAAGGTCTGCACCATCGCCTGCCCGTTCGGCACGATCAACTACGTGCAGACACCGGCAAGGTGCAGAAGTGCGACCTCTGCGGCGGCGATCCCGCCTGCGCCACGCCTGCCCGACCGGCGCGATCACCTATGTCGACGCCGACTGGACCGGGCTGGAGCGCATGAAGCAGTGGGCGGACAAGGTCGGCAACCAACGACCGCGCGCGTAGGGAGGACGATCATGGCCTGGACCGGAAAGATTCTGCGCGTCGACCTCACCAAGGGCACCTGCGCGTCGGAGCCGCTGAACATGAAGTGGGCGCGCGACTACGTCGGCCAGCGCGGACTCGCGACCAAGTATTTCACCGAGGAAGTCGACGCCAAGGTCGACCCGCTCTCGCCCGCCAACAAGATCATCTGGGCCACCGGCCCGCTGACCGGGACGATGGCGTCGACCGGCGGGCGCTACTCGGTCATCACCAAGGGCGCGCTCACCGGCGCCATCGCCTGCTCGAACTCGGGCGGCTACTGGGGCGCCGAGCTCAAGATGGCCGGCTGGGACATGATCATCTTCGAGGGCAAGTCGCCGCAAGCCCGGTCTACCTCTGCATCGAGGACGACAAGGCGCAGCTGCTCGACGCCGACCTGGCTGTGGGGCAAGTCGGTGTGGGACACCGAGCCGGCGCTCAAGGCCAGGCACCAGGACCCGCAGATCCGCGTCAGTCTCCATCGGCCGCGCCGGCGAGACCGGCTGCCTGTACGCCGGCGGTCGTCAACGACCTGCACCGCGCCGCCGGCCGCTCCGGCGTGGGCACCGTCATGGGCAGCAAGAACCTGAAGGCGATCGCGGTGCGCGGCACCCTCGGCGTCGGCAACATCCGCGACCCGCGCGGCCTTCATGAAGGCGACCGTCGGCGGCGAAGAAGGTGCTGGCCGACAACGCGGTGACCGGGCAGGGCCTGCCCAAGTTCGGCACCCAGGTGCTGATGAACGTCATCAACGAGATGGGCGCGCATGCCGACGCGCAACCACCGCGACGTGCAGTTCGAGGGCGCGAAGGACATCTCGGCGCGAAGCGATGCACGAGCCGCGCAAGACCGACGGCAAGCCGAACCTGGTGACCAACCAGGCGTGCTTCGGCTGCACCATCGCCTGCGGCCGCATCTCCAAGATCGACGAGACGCCACTACACGGTGCAGAACCAGCCCGCAGTACTGGGGCGCGTCCGGCGGGCTGGAGTACGAGGCGGCCTGGGCGCTGGGCTCGGCCAACGGCGTCAACGACCTCGAGGCGCTGACCTACGCCAACTTCATCTGCAACGAGCAGGGCATGGACCCGATCTCGTTCGGCGCCACCGTCGGCGCGGTGATGGAGCTCTACGAGATGGGCGTGCTCACCAAGGAGCAGCTGGGCATCGACGCCCCGTTCGGCTCGGCGAAGGCGCTGACCTACTTCGTCGAGATCACCGCCAAGGGCGAGGGCTTCGGCAAGGAGATCGGCCAGGGCTCGAAGCGCCTCACCGCCAAGTACGGCCACCCGGACCTGTCGATGAGCGTCAAGGGCCAGGAGTTCCCGGCCTACGACTCGCGCGGCATCCAGGGCATGGGCCTCGCCTACGCGACGTCCAACCGCGGCGCGTGCCACCTGCGCGGCTACACCGTGGCCTCCGAGGTGCTGGGCATCCCGGTCAAGACCGACCCGCTGGTCACCGAGGGCAAGCCCGAGCTGGTCAAGGCGTTCCAGGACGCCACCGCGGTGTTCGACTCGGCCGGCGTCTGCGTCTTCACCACCTTCGCGTGGACGCTGGCGGACCTGCAGCCGCAGCTGGCCGCGGCCTGCACCGACGAGTTCACGATGGACGAGCTCGGCCTCATCGGCGAGCGCATCTGGAACATGGAGCGCGACTTCAACAATCGCGCGGGCTTCACGAACAAGGACGACTACGCTGCCGAAGCGCCTGCTCACCGAGCCGGCCAAGACCGGTCCCGGCCAAGGGGCTGGTCAGCGGTCTCGACAAGATGCTGCCCGAGTACTACGAGCTGCGCGGCTGGGACGACGAGGGACGGCTGACGAAGGAGACCCGGACCCGCCTCGGGCTGTAAGCGAGCCGGCGGGCGGCGCAGCGAGCGCAGCGCACGGGCGGTTCCTGGCGGACCGCCCGCATTCCCTGTGGAGACCCACTTGAGACACGTCATCCTCGGCAACGGCCCCGCCGGCGTCATCGCGGCGGAGACGATCCGCAAGCACGCGCCCCGGACGACACCATCGTGCTGATCGGCGACGAGCCCGAGCCGCCGTATTCGCGCATGGCGATACCGTACCTGCTGATGGGCCAGATCGGCGAGGCGGGGCACCTACCTGCGCAAGGACAAGGACCACTTCGCCGCGGCAGCGCATCGAACTGCGTGACCGGGCGGGCGAAGTCGGTCGACGCGCCCGGGCGCACGGTGCTGCTCGACGACGGGACCGCCGTCGCGTTCGACCGCCTGCTGCATCGCGACCGGCGCGACGCCGATCCGGCCGCCGATCCCGGGCATCGACATGCAGGGCGTGCACGCGTGCTGGACGCTCGCCGACGCGCGCGAGATCATGGCGCTGGCGAAGCCCGGGCGCGCGCGTGCTGCAGATCGGCGCCGGCTTCATCGGCTGCATCATCATGGAAGCGCTCGCCGCGCGCGGCGTGAAGCTCACGGTCGTCGAGATGGGCGACCGCATGGTGCCGCGGATGATGGGCGACGGCGCCGGCGCGCATGATCAGGCGCTGGGTGGAGCAGAAGGGCGTGACGGTGCACACGTCGACGCGCGTCGAGGCGATCCAGCCGGGCGCGCCGCTCGAGGTGCGGCTGTCCAGCGGCGACAAGCTGGCCGCCGACATGGTGATCCGCGCCGCCGGCGTCCAGCCGAACATCGGCTTCCTCGAGGACTCCGGCATCCAGTGCCTGCAGGGCGTGCTGACCGACGAGCGGATGCAGACCAGCGTCAAGGGCATCTACGCGGCGGGCGACTGCGCCGAGGCGTTCGACGTGCTGTCCGGCAAGACCATCGTCAGCGCCATCCAGCCGAACGCCGCCGACCAGGCGTACTGCGCCGGCATGAACATGGCCGGCAGGCACGCCGAGCTGCACGGCGTGACGCAGATCAACGTGCTCGACACGCTGGGCCTCGTCTCGACCTCCTTCGGCCAGTGGCAGGGCGTGCCGGGCGGCGAGCACGCCGAAGCTGACCGACGAGGCGAACTTCCGCTACCTGCGCCTGGAGTTCGACGGCGACGTGCTGGTCGGCTCGAACGCGATCGGCCTGACCGAGCACGTCGGCGTGCTGCGCGGGCTGACCCAGTCGCGCGTGAAGCTGGGCCCCTGGAAGGACCGGCTGCTGGCGCGAACCGCTGCGCTTCGTCGAGGCGTACCTCGCCGGCGCGCAGGCGCAGCACGCCCGGGGGCTGAAGACGCCCTGACTCGCCCCCGGGCGTCCCCGCCGCCGCCCACGCCCCACGCGCCCACGCCACCCTCTGACCGCGCCTCCCGGACGCGGATCGCCCTTGGAAATCACGCTCAAGCTCTTCGCCACGCTCGCCGACTACCTGCCGCAGGAGATCGACGGCCGGAAGCGCGCACACAACCAGATCGCGCTCGACGTGGCGGAAGGGACGACGGTGCAGTCGCTGATCGACGAGTTCCGCCTGCCGCCCGCGATGACCCACCTGGTCCTGGTCAACGGCATCTACATCCTGCCGTCCGCGCGCGCGGCGCACGTGCTGCTCGCCGGGGACGCGCTGGCGATCTGGCCGCCGATCGCGGGCGGGTAGTCCGCCGTGACGCGCGAGTTCGTCCTGCGGCGCGACATGGGCTGCACGCGCGACGATTTCTTCCGCTACCTGCCGGGCGCCACCCGCCACGTCCCGCTCGAGATCGCCGGCGACACGATCACCCTTCCGCTTCAACGCGGTCGCGTGGAGATCGAGCTCGTGGAGCGGCCGCTGCGACGCATCGGATCGTTCGCGCTGCCGGTGCTCGGCGTCACCTTCCGCTTCACCGGCGTGGACGCCGCCGCGCGCGACGATTTCCTCGCCTGGTTCGACCTGTACACGCGGCGCGGCGGCGGGTAACGCGGGGTTCGTCGGCGCACCGGCGTGGGTGGCGCGGTGGTGTCGGCGACGGTGGAAGCGACATGCAGCCAGGGAACGACCGCGCCGAGCGGGCTGTGGTACGTTTGCCCCTGCTGGGCAACGGGGCAAATCGGCATGAGCAGAATCGACGCGGCACCGGACAACCGCGCGGCGGATCGGCGATGACCTCGCCGTGGCTCGCCCGCCTGCCGGCCGCGCTGTTCGCCATGCCGGTCGGGCTGTTCGGCCTCGCCGCCGCGTGGCGCCGCGCGCGCGGGTATCGGCTGGTGGTTCGCCGAGCCGGTCGGCGCGGCGCTGGCGTGGACCGCCGCCGCGATCCTCGTCGTGCTGGTCGTGCTGTACGCGGCGAAGTGCCTGCGCCACCCCAAGGTCATCGGCGCCGAGTTCGCCAACGCGGTGACGGGATCGCTGATGGCGCTGATCCCGCTCGCGCTGATGCTGGCGACGGTCTGCTTCGGCGTGCCCGGCGACGGCGCGTGGCTGGCGCTGGTCCTGTTCGCGCTGACGCTGCAGGGCATCGTGGCGATCCGCGTGGTGTCGATCCTCGCCACCGGCACGCTGCCGGCGGCGGCGGTGACGCCGGCGCTGTACCTGCCGCCGGCGGCCGGCGGTTTCGTCGGCGCGATGGCGCTCTCCACGCTCGGCTATCCGGGCTGGGCGGCGCTGCTGTTCGGCATGGGGCTCGCGAGCTGGGCGCTGCTCGAGGTCCGCGTGCTCAACCGCCTGTTCGAGGGGCCGATGCCGGCGGCGCTGCGGCCGACCATCGGCGTCGAGCTCGCGCCGCCGTCGGTCGCCACGCTCGCCGCCGGCACGATCTGGCCGCTGCTGCCGGGCGACGTACTGATCGTCGGGCTCGGCGTCGCCGCGGGGCCGATCGTCGCCGTGATGGCGCGCTACAAGTGGTGGCACAACGTGCCGTTCTCGATCGGCTTCTGGTCGTTCTCGTTTCCGCTGGCGGCGCTCGCCGGCGCGGTGGTCGAGGTCGTGCGCCGCGGCGGCTGGCCGCCACTGGTGGGCGGCATCGCGCTCGCCGTCGCCTCGGCGGTGATCGCGGTCCTCGCCGCGCGGACGCTCGCCCTGCTCGCGCGCGGCGAGCTGCTTCCGCGGCCGGCGCAGGCCTGAGCTGCGCTATCCTCGCCGGCGGGCCGGCCCGCCGGCTTCGCGCCGTGCACGCGCCGCGCCCGCGTCCCGTCGACACCCTCAGCCGCCGGAGACCTGCCATGCCGTTGCCGCGTCGTATTGCCGTGCTCGCGCTCCCGATCGCGGCGACCGTGCCGCGCCGTGCCTCGCCGCCGATTCCTGGACTCCGGTGGGGCCGTCGGCCGGCGCCGTCCGCGCGCTGGCGCAGGACCCGGCAAGCGGCACGCTGTACGCGGGGACCTACGCCGGCGGCGTCTTCCGGTCGACCGACGCCGGCGCGTCGTGGACATCGGTGGCGCCGGAGATCCGGGGGCAGACGGTCAACGCGCTCGCCGTCGATCCGTCGGCGCCGCGGACGGTCTTCGCCGGCACCTTCAGCAGCGGCGTCTGGCGCAGCGCCGACGGCGGCGCGTCGTGGAAGCGCGTGCTGTTCGGCGGCAAGGACCTGCCCGACCGGCACGCGACCATCAACGCCGTCGCCATCGACCCGGTGAATCCCCGCGTCGTCTACGCCGCGACCGACGCCGGCTTCAACGCCGGCGTCTGGCGCAGCGCCGACGGCGGCGGCACGTGGGCGCTCTCCACCGCCGGCCTGCCGAACAATTTCCGCCTGAACGCGCTGGCGGTGCATCCGAAGACGCCCGCCACGCTCTACGTCGGCACCAACGGCGACGGCGTCTACCGGAGCGTCGACGGCGGCCGCACGTGGACCGCGACCGGCGAGGCATTGCGCAAGGAGATCGTGCTGTCGCTGGCGGTGGATCCGGCGGCGCCGGAGACGGTCTACGCCGGCACCGCGGGCGCGGGCGTGTTCAGGTCAGCCGACGGCGGCGCGAACTGGACGCCTCCGGCCGCCGGCCCGATCCGCAATGCGCGCGTGTTCGCGCTGGCGATCGATCCCGCCAACACCGCCGTCGTCTGGGCCGGATTGCCGAACGCCCTGCTGCGCAGCGCCGACGGCGGCCGGTCGTGGACCGACACCATGCCGGGGCTCAACTACGCCACCGTCCGCGCGCTGGTGCTGGACCGCGCCCAGCCGTCGACCGTGCTGGCGGGCACGACGCGCGACGGCGTGCAGCGGTCGGCCGATGGCGGCCGGACCTGGACCGGCCCGGGCGCGGGATTCTGGGCGCTCGACGTGAGCGGCATCGCGACCGATCGGTCGGCGCCGCAGTCGGTGTGGCTGTCGACCGGCACCGGCGTCTGGCGCACCGCCGACGGCGGCGCCGGCTGGGCGCTGAAAAGCGAGGGCCTGAGCAATCGCAGCAGCCAGTGCATCGCGCTCGACACCGCCTCGCGCACGCTCTACGCGTGCACCGGCGACGGCGTGTTCCGCAGCATCGACGGCGGCGAGAAGTGGGCGAGGCACCAGTCCGGGCTGTCGCGCGACACCCGGATCATCGGGCTCGCGATCGATCCGGCGAACGCGAAGACGCTTCATGCGCGCGACGCGCACTGGGTCTACCGCAGCGCCGACGGCGGCGTCACGTGGACGAAGTCCGACGCCGACCTGGAGTCCAGCGGCAGCATCAACGGACTGTTCGCACTGGCCGCGGTTCCGGCGACGCCGACCGCGGTGTTCGCGAGCGTCCACCGTCACTTCTGGAAGAGCGTGGACGGCGCCGCCTCCTTCGTGAAGAGCGGCACGGGCCTTCCGCTCGCTCGCGTGCAGACGGTCGCCGCGGATGCCGACGGCAGGACCCTGTGGGTCGGCACCGAGGGCGAGGGCGTCTGGCGCAGCGGCGACGGCGGCGCCACGTGGACCGAGAGCCGCGCCGGCATGGGCGCGGTCAACGTGCAGGCGCTGCTGACCGATCCCGCCGCGCCGGGAACGCTGTATGCGGCCGCCGTGGGCAAGGGCGTCTATCGCAGCGCCGACGGCGGCCGCACCTGGACCCTCGTCGGCGGGCCGCCGCCGCATCCGGACGTCGTCGCGCTGGCCCTCGACCCTGCGGCGCCGGGACGGCTGCTGGTCGGCACCGGCGGCGGCAGCGTCTGGCGGCTGGAAACCCGCTAGCACACGACGCTGCTTGCCCGCTGCCGGGTTGTGGGGTGAAATGCACGGCATCGCCCTTCCCCCGAGGGGCCGGAGGGAGCGCCGTCGATGTTTGGGTTTCTGCATGCCCGCAAGGAAACGCCGCGTCTGGGCACGCTCCGGCAGCTCCAGCTGTTCTCGACGCTGTCGCGCTCCGAGCTTCGCATCGTCGACGGACTGCTGCACGAGCGCCGCTTCCTCAAGGGCGAAATCGTCTTCGACCAGGGCGAGGAAGGCCAGGTGCTGCTCGTCGTCGTCTCCGGTCGGGTGCTGCTCTGCCGGCAGGGCGAACCCGACACGGGACGGGTCAAGGTGGTCGAGGCCGGCGGCATGTTCGGCGAGCTCGCGCTGCTGGTCGACAACGCGCCCCGCGCGCTGCAGGCGCGGGCCGAGGAGGACTGCGTGCTGGCCGCGCTGTCCCGCGGCGACCTCGAGAGCCTGCTCGACACGCACGCGGTGATCGCCTCGAAGATCCTGCTGCAGTTCACGCGCCACCTCGGCCGGCTGCTGGTCGAGCAATCCGCCGCCGCCGGACGGCAGGCGCCGTGAAATCGGCCCCGACCGCGAACGACCGCGCCAGCCGCTACCTGTCGACGGGGCCGCTGGTCTGGGTGGCGGCGCTCGTCTGCACGACGCTGCTGCTGGCGCTGCTGCAGCACGTGCTGTGGCTGGTCGTGCCGCTGCTGGGCGCGATCATCCTCTATTACGTGCTGATCCCGGCCGTCCGGCACCTGACGCTGGCGGGCGTCGCGCGCGAGACCGCCGCGGCGATCGTCGCCGGCACCTTCTTCGTCGTGACGCTGGCGGCGATGCTGCCGACGCTGCCGTGGCTGGCCGCGCAGGCGATGTCCGGAGAGGAGGTGCTGCTGCGGTACTTCGAGGGCGGGCGGTTGCTGGTCGACCGGTCGCTGATCGCGCTGGAAGCGCAGTTCGGCTTCCTCAAGCGAATGAACTTCAACGCCGAGGTGGGAAACCAGATCGCGGAGTTCAGCGGGACCTTCCTGCACAAGCACCTGACCGGCGCGCTGGTGAGCGTCGCGGCCTGGCTGCCGGCGGTGCTGCTCGCGCCGTTCTTCGCGTTCTTCTTCCTTCGCGACGGGCAGCGCTTCCTCAAGTTCGTCTGCGAATCGGTGCCGAACGCGCATTTCGAGCGCACGCTGTACATGATCGAGCGCGTCGACGGCACCGCGCGCGCGTACTTCCAGGGCATGCTCAAGCTGACGCTGATCGATTCGGTCTGCCTGGCGTTCGGACTGTGGGTGATCGGCGTCCCCGGCGCGATCGCGCTCGGCCTGATGGCCGCGGTGCTGGCGTGGATTCCGTTCGTCGGGTCGGTGATCGCCTGCGTCATCGTCGTGCTCGTCGCCGCCACGGACTTCCCCTCCGATCCCTGGGTCGTGTACGCGGCGATCGGCCTGTTTCTTTCCGTCCGCCTGCTGGACGATTTCGTGTTCATGCCGCTGACGGTCGGCCGCAGCCTGCACATGCATCCGCTGCCGACGGTGCTGCTGATCTTCATCGGCGGCGCCGTGGCGGGCGTTCCCGGGCTGATCCTGGCCCTGCCCCTGGCCGGCGTCGTCATGGTGGTCGCCGGCACGATCGGCGGCATCGTCAACGACCCGCGGCTGCGCGCCCGCCACGCGTTCGCCAGGGCCCTGCAGACGCGGCGCATCACCGCCGACCTCGAGCCCTGACCGGAGCGGCCGCCGCGCGCGGCCGGGCCCGCTGCCGGTCGCCCGGCAGCGCGTTCCGGCTATGAAGTCCGGCCGCGTTGGTCCATAATGAATCTGTGCCCGTCACGGGCACGCAGATGTGAGGGGACGTCGTTGGCTTCCTCTTCGGAATCCGGAAACAGGCGTGCGCTGCAGCCGCTCAACCAGCAGCTGCCCTCTACGGCGAGGTGGGCGACCAGCTTGCCCGACGAGGTCCAGCCGCTGGCGCTGCTGCAGTCGCTGCCGAGAATCGCGAACACCATCGCCCACCTGTGGCACGACGACGCCGCACTGCGGGCCTACCTCGACGAGCTCCTGGTCGACCAGCGCGGCGGCCGCCGCGGGTTCCCGCCCGAGATCCAGAACGAGCTGCTGATCTTGCGCGAGTACTGCGAAGGGCGCTTCCCCGGGGCATCGCCTGCGGTGTAGTGGCCGGGTGCTTCGCGGCCGACGTGCATTCGCCGCCGCCGTGGGCCGCGACGCGGGAGACCTGTCCGTTTCCGGTGATCGTGCGACACACGCAGGAAATCCGGCGGCCGTGTCGATTTCGCAGCGCCTCGTTCGACGTGGAAATGGAGGCGGGATGCGGGCGCCCGATCCGGTCCGATCCGCCCCGCTTCCACCTGCCGAACTCGGAGGAGACACGAGATGCGCGTCATGGTGATCGTCAAGGCCACGAAGGACTCGGAGGCCGGCGTCATGCCCAGCGAGGAGCTGCTGACCGCGATGGGCAAGTTCAACGAAGAGCTGGTCAAGGCCGGCGTCATGCTCGCCGGCGAAGGCCTGCATCCGAGCGTCCAAGGGCAAGCGCGGTGCGTTCTCGGGCAGCAAGCGGACGCGTGATCGACGGGCCGTTCGCCGAGACCAAGGAGCTGATCGCCGGCTTCTGGCTCTGGCAGGTCAAGTCGATCGAGGAGGCGGTCGAATGGGTCAAGCGCTGCCCCAATCCCGATGCCCGGCGACTCCGAGATCGAAATCCGCCCGGTGTTCGAGGCGGACGACTTCGGCGCCGAGTTCACGCCCGAGCTGCGGGAGCAGGAAGAGCCGGCAGCGCGAACAGGCCGACCGGCTGCGCCAACGCGACCCGGTCCTGACTCGACGGAGAGACCGCATGCAGATCCAGCCCTACCTGTTCTTCGACGGCCGCTGCGAGGAGGCGGTCGAATTCTACAAGCAGGCGCTCGGCGCCGAAGTGCAGATGCTGATGCGCTACAAGGACAGCCCCGAGCCGCCGCCGCCCGGCATGGTGCCGCCCGGTTCGGAGAGACAAGGTGATGCACGCGCATGCGGATCGGCGAGACCGTCGTGATGGCCTCCGACGGCACCTGCTCGGGACAGACGCGCTTCGCGGGCTTCTCGCTGTCGATCACCGTGCCCACCGCGGCCGACGCCGATCGCGTGTTCGCCGCGCTGGCCGACGGCGGCAAGGTGCAGATGCCGCTGGGCAAGACGTTCTGGTCGCCGCGCTTCGGCATGCTCACCGACCGCTTCGGCGTGGGCTGGATGGTCAGCGTGCCATCGTGACCCGCGACGCCCAGCTTTCAGCTCGCCGGTTCCAGCCGCAGTAGCGCGCCCTCGGACTCCGAAAGCACGTAGAGATTGCCGTCGGGGCCTGCGCGCACGTCGCGCGTGCGGCCGGTGCCCCTGATGCGTTCCTCGCGCACGAATGCAACAGGTGACCAACATCGGCGACAACCAGCGACTGCTGGTCGCCGCCGGTCAGTGGCAGAACGGCCAGCGACTGTTCGACAAGATGTCCGGCGAACTCCTGCCCCGCCGGCCGGGCAACGGCGACGTCGACGGCACCGAGGTTCCTCGACGTGACCGGAACCAGCATCGCCGACGTGGGTGCGAGCGGCCGAGGCATCCGCTTCGACGTCCGCACCGAGACCGACGCCACACGCGTGGTCGTTCTCTACCGACAGGTCGGTACCGCGAACTGGCGGACGCTCGAACTCGTCGGGTTCGAACGGCACCTGGTTCGGCGTGGCGGGTCTCCTCGCCAGCGGGGGTGACAATGCCGAGTTCTTCGCGCAGTCCGTGGACGCCAACGGCAACGTCGGCATCACCAGCAACAAGATCGAGAACTTCCTGTCGGTCAAGGACGAGGCCGCACCGAGCGAGGCCGTCACGGCAACGATCACACCGGCCCCGACACCAACGTGGCCGAAGGTCGCTACCTCGGCGACGGTGGCCAGTTCCTCATCCAGCCGAGCGCAGCCACCACCGATCCCGCCACGTTCTCGATCGGCACCGGTGAACCGCTCCCGGTCGGCCCCGACGGCATCACGATCGACGTCCTCCCGGCCGGTGATCCGCTGACCTACGACAACGGTGTCCTGGGGCTCGCACCCGGCGACTACGTGATCACCGCACGGTTCGGCGACGGTCCGGCAACGAACCGGTTCTTCACCGTCGACGGCAGTGCGCCCGACGTCACGTACTCCCGTGATCTCTCACTCTGGACGGACCCGACCCGATCCGGCCTCGAGGTCTCGGCCACCGACCCCGCAGGTGTCGCGCGTCTCACGGCCACCGTGACCGTGACCGAGGCCGGGATCGAGACGGTGCTGTCGGAGACCGAAGGCATCGACGACGAAGGCGTCATCACCGCGCTGATCCCCCCGATCGAGCTCGACGAGGGTGCGTCGGCCCGCCCGACCCTGACCGTCACGGTCGAGGACAGCCTCGGCAACACCGAGACCCTCACTTCGACGTTGCTCGTCGACAATGCGAAGCCCATCGTGACGATCTCGCCGAAGTCGGATCTCTGGAGCAACGATGCGGTCGTGGTCACCGTCACCGCGTCGGACGCCGACGCCGGCTCGGGCGAGGTGATCCTCTGCAACGGCAGTGCGTGTACCCCGATCGTCCTCACCGACGGCGTCTACAGCGAGACGATCGCCACCGATGGCGTGACCTCGCTCACGGTCACGGCCACCGACATCGTCGGCAACGAAGCCGGCGACAGCACCGACGTGCTGGTCGACACCGTGGCGCCGACGGGCACGATCGACTTCACGACCGCCCCGACCGGCTCGGCTGGTACACCGGGACCGTCACCGCGAGGCATCACGACCAGCGACGCGGGCGGAGCCAACTCGTCCCGCATCGCCTCGGTGTGCGTGGAGGGCAAGGCGACCTGTGAGGAGTTGAACGCCGACGGCATCTACACCGTCGACGTCACCGAACCGCAAGGCGAGAAGGCGATCACCGTCACCATCACCGACACCGCCGGCAACACCACCACCGTCACCTCCGACACCATCAAGGTCGACACCCTGGCCCGACGGGCACGATCGACTTCACGACCGACCCGACCGGCTCCGGCTGGTACACCGGGACCGTCACCGCCACCATCCAGGCGACCGACCCCGGCGACAACGCCTCCGGCATCGCCTCGGTCTGCGTCGAGGGCAAGGCCACCTGCGAGGTCTTGACCGCCGACGGCATCTACACCGTCGACGTCACCGAACCGCAGGGCGTGAAGGAGATCACGGTCACGATCACCGACACCGCCGGCAACACCACCACCGTCACCTCCGACACCATCAAGGTCGACACGATCGAGCCGACCGGCACGATCGCATTCACGACTGCCCCGAACAGCCGGCTGGTACACCGGAACCGTCACCGCGACCATCGAGGCGACCGACCCCGGCGGCACAACGCCTCCGGAATCGACAAGGTGTGCGTCCAACGAGATGGCGGCTGCGACGGCGTCGACAGCCGGACCCGACGGCAACTATCGAACCGACGTCACCGTGCCCGCGGGCGCCGACGGCGCCCCGTCGATCACCGTCGAGGTCACCGACAACGCCGGCAACACCACAACGCTCCCGACGGCGACCATCCAGGTCGACAACAAGGCGCCCGTGGTCACGCTCGGCTCCACCCAAGTCGGCACGTGGACCAACACAGCGGTCACCGTCACCGCGACCGGCAGTGACGGACCGAGCGGATCGGGTCTCGCCTCGCTGTGCCTCGACACCACCTGCAACGCCACCACGCCGAAGACCCTCGTCAGTCGACCCCGCGGTCGGCGCCTTCGTCGAACGCACCATCACCGCGAAGGCAACCGACAACGTCGGCCTCAGCACCGACGCCACACCGATCACCGTCCGCGTCGACAAGGCGCTGCCCACCGCGTCGCTGACCCTCAGCGGCAACCGGATCTACAACGTCGGTGAAGTGGCGACCGCCACGTTCTCGTGCGGCGACGTCGGATCCGGAATCGCCCTGTGCGAGTTGTTCGACGGAACCAGGCGAGTCTCGACGACCCCGGGGACGCCGTTCACGATCGACACCTCGATCGCGGGATCGAAGTCGCTGCGGGTGCAGGCCACCGACGCGGCCGGCAACACCATCTCGACACCGCCGACCACGGCGACGATCCGGCTGGGGACCTGCGTGCTGAGCACGTCGAGGCAGGGAACGGTGCTGCCGATCTACACCCTGCGACTCACGCTGTGTGACGCCGCCGGGGTCAATCGGTCGAGTCCGAGCATCGTGCTGACTGCGCTGACCATCAACGGCACCCGGGATCCGATCTTCAACTTCTCGGGTCTTCCGCTGAACTACCGGTTCATCTACAACGTCGACCGGCCGGTTCTACGAGTACACCTTCTACATCGGTGGCCTCCCACGGGGTACGAACACCCTGTCGTTCACCACGCTGCCGGTCCCGAGCCGGAACATCGGAACTGCGGCACTCGAACGCCTTGGCAACGAACACGGCCACGTTCACCCTGCGGTGACGTTGTAGAACTAGTACGTGACCGAACGTCCGACGAGCGAGATCGGGTCCTATCTCCCCGACCTCGTCCGATCGTGGGCCGCTGACGGTACCCCGCCATCGGCAGGTCGAGGGGTCGTTGGTGTCGGCCGACATCTCCGGGTTCACGGCGCTGTCCGAACGGCTCGCCGCGTACGGCCGCGAGGGCGCCGAGGAACTCACCAACCTGCTGAACCAGTGCTTCGGCGGGATGATCGAGATCATCGACGCCTACGGCGGCGATGTGCTCAAGTTCGGGGGCGATGCGCTCCTCGTGCTGTTCGACGGCCCCGAGCACACCGCCCGAGCAGCTGCCGCGTGTGTCCGGATGCGCTCGCTCATCGAGCGGCGCTGGTCGACGTCGTTGGTGAAGCGGATCGAGCTGGGTATCTCGCAGGGCGTACACAGCGGCACCTTCGATCTCCATCTCGTCGACGGCGGACATCTCGAACTGCTGGTCGTCGGACCGGGCATGTCGGCCACCGTCAACTGCGAGGGTGCCGCCGAACGGGGGCAGATCCTGATGAGCCACGATGCGGCCGCGCTCATCGATGACGTCCACCTCGGCGCACCGACAGCCGACGGGCGGCCTCTCACGTCGAGTCCAGAAGCCCGATCCGACATCACCTCGACCCCGACCGGTCGGCGACGTCGATCCGTATGTCCCGAATTGGCTCGCTCGAGCAGACAGCTGCCGGCATCGTCGCCGAGCATCGCACGGTCACCGTCGGCTTCGTCTTCTTCGGCGGAGTCGACGACCTCCTCGTCATCGGCCGGTCCCGAGGAGGTGCACGCACGACTCCAGGCACTCGCAACGCGCCACCCGCGAGGCGACCGACACCTACGGCGTCTACTGGTTGGCGAGTGACGTCTACGCCGGGGGCGGCAAGATCATCCTGACCGCGGGCGCTCCACGATCGACCGGGCGGGACGAGGACGCCGCCGTTCGGGCCGCTCGATCCCTCATCGAGACCGACGTCGGGCTGCCGATCCGAGTCGGCCTGAACCGTGGCCCGGTGTACATGGGCGACCTCGGTTCGAGCCGCCGCCGAACGTTCACCGTGATGGGCGACGCCGTCAATCTCGCGCGCCCGCCTGATGCAGAAGTCCGTCGCAGGACAGGTGGTCGCGAGTCGAGCCGTGCTCGATCTCGTGCCGACGCCGATGACGACCGAGGAGCTGGAACCCTTCCTGGTGAAGGGCAAGACCGAACCGATCAAAGCGGCGCTCGTCGGTGCACTCAGCACCGACGCCGAAGTCGTCGGCGACCGGTCGGCCGACGACGTCGGCTTCGTCGGGCGACCGTCGCAGCTCGGGGCGCTCGCCACTGCGATCGAACAGGCCGCCACGGGTCGAGGCAGTGTCGTCGACGTCTTCGGCGAACCCGGCATCGGCAAGAGTCGCCTGGTCGACGAGGCGCTCCGGCAGTCGGAGGCCGCCATCACCGTCCTGCGAACCAAGGGCGGTCTCTACTCCCGGACCACGCCGTACTTCGCGGTGTCGACGATGCTGCGCCGCCTCGCCGACATCGACCGATCAGCGACGCCGAACGTTGCAGGTCGACTGATGGCGACCTGGGTACTCGACCGGGCGCCGGACCTCGAGCCGTGGCTGCCGCTCCTGGCGATCGCCTTCGCGGCCGAGGTGCCGAGCACCCCCGAGGTGGACCGCATCGATCCGGCGAACCGCGCCACGAAACTGCGCGAGGTCGTCGTCGACCTCCTGACCGCCGCGATCCCGGGAACGGTCGCCTTCGTCGTCGACGACGCCCACCGGCTCGACGAGGCGTCCGACGAGGTCTTCGCCGCCATCGGCCGACGGATCGCCAATCGGCCGTGGCTGTTGCTCGTGCTGCGATGGACCGACCACACGACGTTCGCCGACGACCTCGACGATCGCGTCCGCATCGAGCTCGGCCCGCTCACCGCCGAGGAAGCCGAGGCCGTCGCGCAGGTCTGCAGTCGCCAACGACCCCCGATTCGACGAGGACGCCATCGACGACCTCCTCGCCAGAGGTGTCACCAATCCACTGTTCCTCCTCGAACTCATCCGCAGTGGCATCGGCCGTGGAACGGCCACACCGGACTCGATCGAAGCGCTCGTGACCGCACGTATCGACACGCTGAACAGTGCCGATCGACGACTACTCCGCGAAGCGGCCGTGCTCGGCTCGGTCATCGACACCCACGTCCTCGCCGCGGCGCTCGACGACCGAGGGCTCCGCCAACCCGAGCGATGGGCCAGCCTGTCCGGGTTCCTCGACGCCGGCGACGCCGACACCTACACGTTCCAGCAGGGTCTCTATCGCCAGGTCGCCTACGAGGGACTGTCGTTCCAACGGCGCCGCCAGCTCCACGCGGGCATCGGGCTCGTCTTCGAACGTCGCGCCGGCGAGGACTGGACGTCGTCGTCGGAACTGCTGTCCCTGCACTTCCACGCCGCCCAGGACTGGCAGCGGTCATGGCGCTACTCCGTGATCGCCGGCGACCTGGCCCGGAGCAAGTACGCCCACACCGAAGCGGCCACCTTCTACGGGCGCGCGCTCTCGGTACCCAGGGCGCATCGACCCGGTGGCAGCGCCGTCGCCGAGGTCGCCGAATCGAGAGCGGATGCCCTCGAGCTGAGCGGGCAATTCGACGAGGCAGCCCGATCCTTGGAGGTCGCTCGCCGTGGTCGAGAAGGAGCTGCCGATCGCATCCGGCTGATGCGCAAGTCAGGCGTGATCATGGAGCGTCAGGCCAAGTACCCCCAGGCGTTGCGGTGGTACGGACGAGGGCTCACCGCGGCCGGCGAACTCGCCGAACCCGACGCCTCGCGAGCGGAAGGTGATCTCGCCCTCGCCTACTCCGGCGTGCGGTTCCGCCAAGGTCGCCTCCACGATGCACTCAAGTGGGCACACCGGGCCGAGGCAATCGCACGCCGACTCGACGACCCTCGGATACTTGCGCACAGCGCGTACCTGCTCACCGCCGGGTACGCGATGCTGCGTCGCCCCGAGGTCTCCCAGTACGACCAGATCTCGCTCCCGCTCTTCGAACAGCTCGGTGACCTCGTCGGACAGGGCAACGTGTTGAACAATCTCGGCGTCAATGCTCGTGACGACAGCAAGTGGATCGAGGCACTCGACTACTACCGGCGAGCCAGGGCGGTCCGCGAGGAGGTCGGCGATGTCATCGGTGCAGACACCGCGATCATCAACATCGCCGAGATCCTCTCCTACCAGGGCCACATCGAGGAGGCCGAGCAACTGTTCCTCGCCACCGTTCGTTCGTGCCGACGCACCGGCTACGAGATCGGTTACGGCGTCGCGGCGTGCAACCTCGGACGGCTCTACGCCCGGCTGGAGAACTACGAGCAGGCGCGAACACTGCAGGCCGACGCCATCGAGCGGCTGGAGCGAGCGGGCGCGACCTATCAGGTCCTCGAAGGCAAGGTGATGCAGGTCGAGTGTGAGACACTCGCCCGCAACGGCGAGCTCGCCTTGGAGATGGCGGGGCCGCTGCTGGAGGAGATCAAGGAGTTCGACGATCCGCTCCTGGAACCGATTCTCCTTCGGATCATGGCATGGGCGCACATGATCACCGGAGGCCTCGAGGAGGCCGAACGACTGGCCGACGAGTGCATCGAGCAGTCCCGGGCCGAGGGTCTGCTGTACGAGGAGGCGCTCTGCCTGATCCTGATCGGGCAGATCACCGCGCAGAGGCGGGCGGAGATCGGACGCCGTTACCATCGCCGTGCACGCGAGTTCCTGACGCAACTGGGAGTCGTGCAGCTTCCCGACATCGCAGAGACCTCGATGCCTCCGTCGGAACTGAGCAAGGCCTGAGGCCCGTCGGGCTACCGTTTCGACGTGAGCGACACACCGCAGGGCCCGGACTGGTGGATTGCCTCCGACGGCAAGTGGTATCCACCACAGACGGCGACCCCGCTCCCCCACCCCCACCGGCGGCAGCCCCGCCGCTCGTACCCGACACTGCCGCCGCCACCCGCTGCCCCCGACCGGGCCGCCCAGGGCGCCATCGATTCCGGGAGCACCCGCACCGTTCGCCGCCCCGGTGATGGGAACACCGCCCGGGCCGTACGGATACCAACCGGCGCGGCGGTCCACCTCGGGTGGGCTCGGCGGCACGATCCAGGGCTTCATGTGGGCGATGGCGGTGCTCGGTGTCATCACGGCCATCGCCGCGGTTGCGAGCATCGGGTCGTTCAACACCTACTGGGACACCTCGCCGGGATCACGGGCCGAACGGCTCGCACTCGACGACTGGACAGCGGTCGAGGACACGTTCATCGCCTTCGGTGCGTTCCTGTTCCTCGCCGGGCTCGTCGTGGTCATCCTGCTGATGATCTGGATGAACTCGGCCCACAAGACCACGCAACAGTTCTGGAGCGGGCCGCGCAGCTGGTCGTCGGGCTGGACCGTCGGTGGATGGTTCATCCCGCTCGCCAACCTGATCATCCCCAAGCTCGTGCTCACCGAGATCGAGAAGCTCGCGCTCGCACCCCGCACGGCCGGTGCCGTCGGCGCGGACTGGCGATCGCGGCGCTCGTCGGCGATCGGTTGGCTCTGGTGGATCGGCCTGATCGTCGGATTGATCGTCAACAACGTCGGGACCTCGTTGGGCAACTCGGTCGACTCGTCGGCCGGCGAGATCCGCACGAGCTATGCACTGAGTGCCGGCGGCTGCACGCTCATCGCCGTGTCCAGCGTGTTCGGCGCGCTCTACGTCCGCCGGATCGGTCGCCGGGTGACGGCCGAACGGCGTCTTGACCCAACCATGACGATGCTCCCCGCTGCACCAGATGGCGGCAGGGCGTAACCTGCTCGGATGACCGACCTGCTGATCGAATCCCGGGTGCTCGAGGACCGGCTCCGAGCCGCGCTGCCCGTCGACGTCGACTACGCCTCGGCCCGCCTCGTGGACGAACGAAGCGAGCACCTGACGGTCCGGCGCAACCAGCTGGAGCCGATCTTCAACGAGTTCGACACCGGCGTCATGATCTCGATCTGGCACCAGGGTGGCCTCGGCTACGCGGCGACGACCGACCTCAGCGAGGCGGGCCTGGCCGCCGCCGTGGAACGCGCCCGGTACTGGGCGGGTATCACCGCCGGTGCCATGGTGACCACCGCGCCTCCCGCCCAGCACGCCGTCGGCACGTACATCTCCCCCGTCGAGGTCACCTGGGACACGCTCCCGTTGAACGACCGCCTGGAACTGCTCCAGCAGCAGTCGCGCCTGCTCGGCATCGACGAACGCATCGTCAACTGGGGTGCGTCCCTCGTCCGGCGTGACGTCGACCAGCTCCTCGTCACCACCTCGAACACCGGCGACGCCGGGCGGATCGAGCAGCGCTTCCGGTTCGTGTACCCGAGCCTGCAGGCCACCGCGAACGAGGGCACCAACACCCAGACCCGCACGTTCGGCGGCCACGCGTTCTGCGGCCAGGGCGGGGCCGAGGTGCTCGGCCGGTTCGGGTTCGGCGACGCGGCGTCACGAATCGCCGAGCAGGCGCTCGAACTGCTCGACGCCCCGAACTGCCCGACCGGCGTGATGGACGCCCTGCTCGCGCCCGACCAGATGATCCTGCAGATCCACGAGTCGATCGGCCACCCGCTCGAACTCGACCGGATCCTCGGTGACGAACGCAACTACGCCGGCACGAGCTTCGTGACCCCGGACATGTTCGGCACCTATCAGTACGGCTCCGAACTGCTCAACGTCACGTTCGACCCGACCGTGCCGGGCCAACTCGCCACGTACGCCTTCGACGACGACGGCACACCGGCGACCCGCCAGCACCTCATCGAGAACGGCATCCTCGTCCGTGGGCTCGGCGGCGCAGTGTCACAGGAACGCAGCGGCCTGCCCGGCGTCGCGAACTCACGTGCCGACAACTGGAACCGCCCACCGATCGACCGGATGGCGAACCTCAACGTCGAGCCCGGCGACTCGACCGTCGACGAGCTGATCGCCTCGATCGAACACGGCGTGTACCTCCACACGAACAACTCGTGGTCGATCGACGACAGCCGCAACAAGTTCCAGTTCGGCTGCGAGTACGGCCAACGGATCGAGAACGGCGAGATCGTCGGCGCCGTCCGCAACCCCGGCTACCGCGGCATCTCCTCGACGTTCTGGCGCAGCCTGAGCGGTGTGGCGGACCGTGACAGCTTCACCGTGATGGGCACCCCGAACTGCGGCAAGGGCGAACTCAACCAGATGATCGGCACCGGCCACGCGTCGCCCGCCTGCAAGTTCTCGAACATCGAGGTGTTCGGAGGCGAGGAGTGAGCAACGCCCGCGTCGACGACCAGGCGTACTTCGACGACCTCGTCACCGCTGCCACCACGTCGCTCGTCGGCGACGAGGTGCTGCTCGCGAACATCTCCGGGGAGCGGACCGACTTCATCCGACTGAACCACGGCGACGTCCGCCAGGCCGGCAGCATCGATCAGCGCACGCTGACGATCGACCTCGTCGAGGGGCGTCGGCACGTCGGCGGCAGCGTCCGGCTGTCGGGCGTCCGATCGATCGACGACGCCCGGCTGACGGCACTCGTCCTGCAACTGCGTGAACAGCGCCGCCTGGTGGCGGACGATCCGTTCCTGCTCTACAACACCGAGCCGACCTCGACCGAACGGATCGAGAAGGGTTCGATCCCGGCGCCGGACGCCGCGCTCGCCGACATCCGCGCCGCCGGCCAGGGACGCGACCTCGTGGGCATCTACGCCTCGGGCGAGACGTTCCAGGGCTTCGCGCAACAGCCTCGGTCAACGCAACTGGTTCCAGTCGTCGACGTTCAACCTCGACTGGTGCTTCTACCTCCGTGCCGACAAGGCAGCGAAGAACCTCTATGCCGGATTCGACTGGGACGACGACGCGTTCGCTGCCAAGGTCGACTGGTCGGCCCGCCAGGTCGCGGCGCTCGAACGCGACTCGATCAGCCTGTCTCCGGGCGAGTACCGCACGTACCTGGCGCCGCGGGCGATGGAGGAGGTCGTCCAGCTGCTGTCGTGGTACGGGGCGTTCGGCCTGCGAGCGCACGAGACCCGCGAGACGCCGTTGCTCAAGATGCTCGTCGAGGACGCCAGGCTGTCGCCGCTGGTGTCCATCAGCGAGGACACGGCCAACGGTGTGGCCGCCAACTTCCAGTCGGCCGGATTCGTGCGACCCGATTCGGTGCCGTTGATCGTCGACGGCGCCTACGCCGACACCCTGGTGTCGCCGCGTTCTGCCCAGGAGTACGGGGTGCCGACCAACGGCGCCACGGACGGCGAGTACCCGGTCTCGGTGGCCATCGCGCCCGGCACGCTGCGGGCCGACACGATCAGCGAGGAGTTGGACACCGGACTGTTCGTCGGGAACCTGTGGTACATGAACTTCTCCGACCAGGCGGCCTGCCGAACCACCGGCATGACCCGGTTCTCGACGTTCTGGGTGGAGGGCGGCGAGATCGTCGCGCCGGTCGACGTGCTGCGCTTCGACGACACCGCCTACCACCTGCTCGGTGACCACCTCGTCGGGCTGACCGACACCTCCGAGGTACTGCTCGACGCGGCCAGCTACGGCAAGCGTTCGACGGCCAGCGCCCGGCTGCCCGGCGCGCTCGTCGGGGCCATGCGCTTCGTGCTCTGAACCGCCGACCGCCGGGCGAGTCCCGACGTCCGAGCGGCAGTTGTCGCCCCGCGTGGCACGGGGTACGGTCGATGTCATGAAGAAGCTGCTCATCATCATCGCCATCCTCGGCGCCGCGGCCGCGGCCGCCGCCGCGTTCCGCCGCGACGACGTCAAGGCCGGCGCCAAGAAGGCCGGTTCGACCGCCTCCAGCACCCTGGGTCAGGTCAAGGACAAGGTCAAGCCGACCGCCGACGCCGCCAAGGACGCCATCGACAGCGCCGCCGACAACGCCAAGGACGCCGTGGATACTGCGGCCACCACGGCGTCGGATGTGCTCGACACGGCATCGGACAAGGTCGCCTCGGCGAAGGACGCCGCCACCACGAACTGAGCTGCGCCATGATGGGCGCATGACGATCCAACTCATCGGTGCCGGCCTCGGGCGGACCGGCACCCACTCGTTGAAGCTCGCCCTCGAACAGCTCCTCGGTGGCACCTGCCACCACATGATGGAGGTGTTCAGCCACCCCGACGAGGTGCCGGTGTGGGACGCCGCGATGCGCGGGGAGCCGGTGGACTATCCCGCGTTGCTGGGTGACTACTGCGCGATCGTCGACTACCCGGGCGCGGCCGTGTGGCGTGAACTGGCCGACGCCTTCCCGGATGCACCGGTCCTGCTGTCCACCCGCGAATCGGCCCAGGTGTGGTGGGACAGCGCGAGCTCGCACGATCCTGCCGTCGACCCAGCGCGCCGACGCGGACGACGACGCCGACCGGGTCAGGTTCAAGGCAATGGTGACCACGATGTTCCACCGCTCGTTGACCGATGACCTCACCGACGCGGACGCCGTGATGGCGGCCTACGACGCCCACAACCAGGCCGTTCGCGACGAGATCGCGCCGGAGCGGCTGTTCGAGTACCAGCCCGGCGACGGCTGGGCCCCCCTCTGCGCTGCGCTCGGGCTCGCCGAGCCGTCGGAGCCGTTCCCGCACACGAACACCCGCGACGAGTTCCGCTCCCGCGCCGGCCTCGACTGACCGCAGCCGGCCGCTCCCGGGAACTCTGTGACACCCCCTGTCTAGGGTTGCCGGCATGCTGGTACTGATTGCAACGAACGAACTGCAGGGCACCGCGCCGGGCGACTACGCCTGGACGGTGGAGGGCGAACTGGTCACGCCGGTCGCGACCGAATGCGCCGAGGGAGAGCGCTGCGGCTGCAACCGGGGCTTCCCCGGGTTGGCGAGCGGCATGGCGACGACCACCGCCATGGTGGTCGAGCGACCCGGGGTCACCGAGGCCGATCTCCGTGACGCGGTCCACGACTGGCTCGAACGGGGTGGATGGATCGAGTTGCTGGAGCAGACGGGCATGTCGGACCTCGACGAGATCGACTCGATCGTGAACGCCGTGATCGACGAGCACCTCGACATGATCCTCGAGGTCTGTGACGCCTACCCCGAAGGCACCGTCGTGACCCGGTTCGGTCCCTTCGTCGCCGCCCGCTCCCACCCCTTCGCCGCCTGATCTCGCCCCCATCTCCCGAAATCTCGCGGGATCCGGACGGTGAGCGTCCGAATCCCGCGAGATTTCGGGAATACTCGTGTGGACATGGGTCTGTACGAGACGCACATCCTGCCCCGGTTGATCAACGTGGCCTGCGGGGGCGGCGACATCGAGCGCCAACGCCGCAAGGTGGTCCCCCACGCAACGGGCCGCGTGCTGGAGGTCGGGATGGGGCCGGCGCTCAACCTGCCGTTCTACGACCGGTCGAAGGTCGAGCTGATCTGGGGGCTGGAACCCAACCAGGGCATGCGCAAGCTCGCCGACGAGCGGATCGAGTCCTCGGGCCTCGACGTGCGCTGGCTGGACCTCCCCGGCGAGGAGATCCCCCTCGAGGACCACAGCGTCGACACCGTCGTGCTGACCTACACCCTGTGCAGCATCACCGGCTGGGACCAGGCACTCGGCCAGATGCGCCGCGTCCTGCGTCCAGGTGGCGTGCTGCTGTTCTCCGAGCACGGCGAATCACCCGAGCCGTCCGTGCGCACGTGGCAGCACCGCATCGACCCGATGTGGACCCGCGTCGCCGGGGGCTGCCACATCACGCGTCGCATCCCCGAACTCATCGAGCACACCGGGTTCACGATCGATCAGCTCGATGCCGGCTACCTGCCCGGCCCGAAGATCAGCGCCTACCACTACTGGGGTCGGGCGACACCGGCCTGATCACAGCAACGGGCCTGATCACAGCAGCTCGAACATGTCGCCGATCTGCACCCGCCCCGGCTCCACGATCGTGGCGTACACACCGAGGTTCTGATCGAGGTCGCGTACGACGTGCCGCAGGATCGCACGGATCAGCCGGGATCGACTCGTCGATCTCCCGCGTCACCATCACGCAGCGAGGACACGGCGCCCCGAACTCGATCGTGGCCGAACCGACCCGGGCGCGGCGCCCGCGCCAGTCGAACTCGGGGTGGCCCGGCGTCGACGCGTCGGCCCCGTCGTCGCCGGTGTCGACGACGAACGAGGGCCGGAACCGGCGGACATCCACCACCGACTCCGGCACCGCCGCCGCCAGCGCCCGCAGCGCCGACGTCGTCATCACCATCAGCGGATAGCAGTCGTGGTAGGTCCCCGGCGGGGACTCGAACTCGGCAAGCTCCGGCGGGAAGACCGAGAAGTCGGGCAACGGTTCGTCATCCGTGCGACCGAAGATGCCGCGGAGCTCCGCCATGACGTCATCGGAGTCCGGTCCACCGCGCCGGTAGTGGTCCAGGTCATCGACCGGGTGCAACGGTTCGAGCCGGACGGCATGGTCGATGGCCGCGCTGACACGGGCATCGACGTCGGCGTCGGTCGTCCGCACGGTGGAGCCGTCCGGCAGGGTGATCTCGACCTGACCGTCACCGAGGTCGTGCGCCGCCAGCCGCATCAACATCCCGATCTTCTTGGCGCCGCGGATGCCGCCGCGTTCGAGATCCCGCGCCGCCCACGTCCGATCGCCGACGATCCCGAGGGGATCGAGCTCGACGGCCTCGACCGTCTCGCCGATCATGGACTTCACCGGATAGCGCCAGAGCTCGCGTCACCTGCATGGTCACACCTTAGGAATCGCCACCGGACCGAGGACGGGAGGAGCACCGCCGCGCCACCGACGTCACCTCGGGCCAGATCGGCGAGGGCCCTGTTGGCCTCGGCGAGCGGGTACACGTCGGCGATCGTCCGGATCGGGATCGATGCAGCGAGCGCCAGGAACTCCTCGGCGTCGCGTCTGGTGAAGTTCGCCACGCTGCGCAGCGCACGTTCACGCCAGAGCAGGTCGTAGTCGAACGCCGGGATCTCGTCGAGGTGAATGGCATTGATCGCCACGGTTGCCCCCGGACGCACCGCTCGCAACGCCGCGACGACGACCCCGCCGACCGGCGCGAACGTCACCGCCGCATCGAGCGGCACGGGCGGCGCATCGTCGTAGCCACCGACCCACGCGGCGCCCAGCTCCAACGCCCGCTCGCGCTCGCGCTCCGATCTCGTCGCCACGTACACCTCGCAGCCCCAATGGACGGCGACCTGCATCGCCAGCAGCGCCGACGCACCGAAGCCGTAGAGACCGAGCCGGCCGCCCGGCGCGATGCCGGAGATCCTCAGCGATCGGTACCCGATCACACCGCCGCAGAGCAGCGGTGCGGCCTCCACGTCGCTGAACATCTCGGGGATCGGGAACACGAAGTCGGCCCGAGCCGTCATGGTCTCGGCATAGCCACCGTCGCGATCCCATCCGGTGAACACCGCCTCGGCACACAGGTTCTCGCTCCCCGACCGACACTGGTCGCAGTCACCACAGGTGCCGGCCAGCCACGCGACGCCGACTCGATCTCCCACCCGCCACCGGTCCACGCCGTCGCCGAGTGTTCGCACCCGACCGACAACCTGGTGGCCGGGAACGATCGGCAGGTGTCGGGCTCCGAGATCGCCCTCCACCAGCTGCAGGTCGGTCCGGCACACACCGCACGCGGCGACGTCGATGACGACCTCGCCGGCCTCCGGGCTCGGGTCGTGGTCGTCGACGGCCACGAGTGGGCCGGTCCCGATCGGTCCCGGCTGTCGGAGTTGCTGTGCCCGACCCATGACGCCGGAGTCAGGTCACAGCGCCAGGATGTCGGTGAACGCCGCCTCGACGGCGTCGCGGAAGTCACCGGGCGCCTCGATGGCCGTCGGGTCGATGAACAACCCGATGTCGAAACCGTTCTCGTACGACAGTGCGGTCGCGTTGCAGGCCGTACCGGCAACCGGCCCCATCGTGACGATCGTCAGCACCCGCGCGCCCGACACGTACAGCGTGAACGGCGCTCCCCGCAGGTTCGACGTGGCGAAGTCGATCTTGCCGGCGGCGGCCCGGGCGGCGGCGGTGACCACCGACGTCGGCAACAGGTTGGCGACACCCGACAGCGCCCCCATGCCACCACCGGTCGACATCGACTCGCGGCGCTCGTGCAGACGCTCGTGGATGTCGGCGATGCGCTCGGCGAGCGGCATCGGCGTGCCCGGCACCTGCACGGGGACCGGTGTGAACGAGTTGCCTCCGACAGCACTGTCATGTCGGGTGCTGAGCACGAAGCTGGTGTTGAACGCGTCGACCTCGACCCCGCGATCCGCGTGGTAGCGCACTGCGCCCTCGGTCATGGCGGCCAGGAAGAGGTCGTTGATGGTCACGTCGAGTCGTTTCGACGCCGCCTTCACCTCGATCCATCGGCATCGACACCTGCTCGAGGTGGCGATGACGCGATCGGGTCTTCCACAGCGGCGAGCCGCCTTCGACCTCGTTGTCCGAACCGGTGAGCGCCCCGACGGTCGAGGTGAGCGCCTGGACGAACCCTTCGATCGAGTTGCGGGCGCGCTCGGGGTCCGCCGGCCAGATGACGACTTCACCCGCCACCCGGCGCAGCACACCGAGCTCACGGCGTACCAGGTGACTCAGCGACTGCGCGACCGTCGTCGGGAACCCATCGGTGAGGTCGCCACCGAGCTGCTTGGCATGATGGGCCTCCACCGCAGCCGCGACGATCGCCTCGAGATCGACCTCGTCGGGTGGCGGATCGTTCGGATCGAGCTGCTGGTACATCTCGGCCATACGGAGCTGGCCGATGCCGTCGCTGACGGCGTGGTGGACGATCGCCCAGATCGCCGACCGACCACCCTGGAGGCCGTCGATGACGACGAACCGCCACAGCGGCCGGGTCCGGTCGAGCGGCTCCTGGTAGAGCTGCGCCGCGAGGTCGAAGAGCTGCCGGTCGGTCCCGGGCTTCGGCAGTCGCAGCCGGCGCATGTGGTAGTCGAGGTCGAACTCGGGGTCGGGCACCCACGCCGGTGGGGCGAGGCGACCGAGACCCGGGACGACCCGCTCGTACAGGCGCGGCATCTTGGCGACCGCGCGGCGCAACGTCCGACGGAAGTGCTCCGGATCGACCGTCCCCTGCAGGATCGTCACCGACGCGCCACTCGGATTGAGCCACGGGTCCTTCTCGATGTTCCACATCAGCGCTTCGTGATCGGACATGCGGTCGCTGAAGCGCATCTCCCGTTCTCGGATCTCGGCCATGGGGTTCTCGTCCTCGAGTGCGTTCGGTCGGTCGTGTCGCGGTCAGGTGTCGCGGTCAGGTGCCGCGGTCAGGTGTTGGTGCCGGGTCGGCGGTCGAGTTCGGCCTCCGGGTCCCCGTGATATCCCGGCGGGAAGGTCCGCGCCAACTCCTCGGGGGTCGGCGTGCGGCGAACCCTCGCCTCCGGTGGGAGCAGCGCGGTGATCGCCTTCATGATCTTCTTCGTGTCGGCGTCCGGGCTGCGGTGGTTCAATGCAACCGGTGGCCCGACCGTGGCGGTGACCAGTGGGCGGTCAGTGAGGGACAGCCTCGGCAGCCGGGAACTGCGGGGCCAGACGTGCTCGGTCCCCCACAGACCCACGGGAATCACGGGCGCGCCCGTCGCCGCTGCGATGCGGGCGGCACCCCATCGACCCTTGAGGACCGGATCGAAGAATGCCGGACCGCGCGGGATCGTGCCCTCGGGTGCCATCATCAGCAGCTCGCCGGCCTCGATCGCAGCGATGGCGGCCTCCAGCGGCTCGTCCGATCCGGTCCCCCGGTCGACCCGGATGCCACCGGACGCCTTCAGGATCCTGCCGACGACCGGTACGTCGAACACCTCCTTCTTGCCCAGACCCCGGACATTGCGACCCGCCTTGGCGAGCAGCAACCCCATCACGGTCGGATCGAAGTAGGAGCGGTGGTTGAACACGACGATGGCGGGGCCGCTCGACGGGATGTGCTCGATGCCGTCGAACTCGATGCGGGCGTTGGGCGCGAGGATCTCGGGGCGGACGAACGGGCGGCCCCACTCCTGGAGTTCGCGTCCGACGATCTTCGCGACGCCCTCGGAACGATCGAAGTGCGTCACCCGCCAGCCGCGGATCGTGGCAGCCAGGCGAAGCGTGAGGTCCGGGTTCACACAGACGGGGTGACCGACCATCGCCAGCAGCGGTGCGTCGAAGTAGCTGTCGCTGTAGGCCCAACTCTCCCCCAGGTCGACGCCGTGCTCACTCGCCCACGCCGCGATGGCGTCGGCCTTCGTCCGGCCCCACACGAACGGCCCGAGCATCCGGCCGGTGAAGACCTCGCCGTCGGGGCCGTCCTCGCGTTCCCACCGGGTGGCAACGGTGGCGTCGAAGCCCAGGAGTTCGGCGAACGGCTCGACGAACGGCATCGGCGACGTCGTCGCCATGACGAGCAGGCGCCCGGCGGCGCGCTGCTCCTCGATCGCCTTGGCAGCGCCGGGCAGCAGCAACGTGGCGAGCTCGACGGCGGCCTCCCGCATCGCCTGGTCCACCGTCGCCGTGCTCCAGCCCGCCGAGGCGCGGCTGGCCAGGCGTGCGGGTTGCATGAGCAGCCAGGTCTCGCCGAACTGCTCGTAGAACCGCGTGAACACGTCGACGAGCGGTAGATCGTGCGACCCTCCGAGCCCGTGTTCCGCGAGATGCCTGCGGAACACGGTCGCGGACGACGAGGTGATCAACGTCCGATCGAGATCGAACACTGCGACCGACGGTCTCGCCATGATCGCGAGACTACGCGGTCGGCGGTGACGACGGCTACCGCGTCGGTGTCGGTCAGAGCGACGGTCGGGATGTGCGTCCACACCCTGGATGATGCCGTTGATGGCCGGACGATCTCCGGATCGACCGACGAGCGGCGCCGCCGATCGTCGACCCCGACGGTCTGACGACGCGACGACCTGGCCCGCTGAGCGTGACCGTCGGGATCTGGCAGGACTGCCAGCGGAGCTCCGTGAGTCTCCCTAGTCGGTCAACAGCGACAGTACGAACTGCCTCGGCCTGTCGCCGGATCAGCGATCAGCTCGTACGTGACGTCCGGCGGCTGAACGCGCTGTCCATCGGCGGAGCGACCACGGTGTACAGCGTCGGGTACGTCGAAGCATCGTCGGGGAACGCTGGCTCGCCGCATTCGACGATCGCAGATCAGGGTGTTGTACGTCCGGCGCTGCGACGAGCTCCTCCAGGAGCGTGCCGACCGTCGGATCGACCGGTGGCACCGTGGTCGGCGGTGCGGTCACCGGTGGTGCCGTGGTCGGCGGTGCGGTCACGGGCGGTGCCGTGGTCGGCGGCGCCGTCGTCTCCGGCGGGGCGGTCGTGGTGGTCGTCGAGCCCGTCGCGATGCCCTGGGCGTAGATCGCCTGCAGCGTCGCGGCGTCGAAGACGCCCGTCTCCGGCACACCGAGGTCACGCTGCAGCGCCTTGATGGAATCGGTCAGTTCCTGGTTCCAGATGCCGTCGATCGGGCCGGTGTAGTAGCCGAGATCGGTCATCAGCTGCTGGATGTCGCGCGTGGTCTGGGTCAGCAGCGCCGCGTTCTCACCGAGCGCGGTGGCCATGGCAGCAGCAGTCGCCTCGTCCCAGACGCCGGTCGCCGGCAGGCCGACCGAGGCCTGGAACGCCGCGAGCGCAGCTTGGGTCTCGGGGGTGTTGATGCCGTTGATCGGACCGGTGTAGAAGCCGAGGAACTGCAGCGCGAGCTGCAGCTGGGTGTAGAACGCTGCGGAGGCGTACGCCTCCTGCTGGCGGCGGATCTCCGCGATGTTGACGTCGGAACTCTGGATGTCGGTGACGACCCCGCCTTCGAGCTTGGCCGTGGTGAAGCGGGCGAACGTGGGGTCGCCGTTCTCGTCGAGCTGGATCTGGCCGGAGACACCGTCGTAGTTGATGTTCTCGCCGGCATTGAGCTTGTCGAGGCAATCGGCGTAGGTCGTGCAGGTGACACCGTCACCCGTGACGTCGATCATCGCCTGCGCGAGGTCGTCGGCTTCGCCGGCATCGACCGCCGCGGTGGCGAGCGACAGCATGACGGCGCAGTCGTAGGCCTGCGCGGCGTTGGCGACCTGCCCGTTGGGGTCGTCCGTGTACAGCCGCTCGAGGAACGCCTTGTTGCCCATGGCACCGAGCGCCTGGAACCCGTCCACCGCGTCGGCCGACGTTCCGGCCGTCGCGAGTTCGGCGATGCGCGGCTGGAAGAACGCGTCGAGACCGATCATCCTGGCGGGGTCGAGTCCGGCGGTCACGAGCGCCGACAGCAGATTGGCGCCCTCTTCGTAGGTGACCAGGATGCTCAGGTCGGGTTGCAGCGCCGCGACCTCCTGGGCGATGCCGGCGAACTCCACCCGTCGCGGGTTGTAGCCGACGACCGAGGGTTGGAGACCCGCTGACTGCAGGATCGTCGCGAGGCTGTTGCCGACCGACTGGCCGTACGAATCGGCCCGGGCGACGATCGCCACCTTCCAGGCGGCACCCGGGGCGACCTCGTCGCGTCGTTCGATGATGCGGGTCCGGCGAGATAGGTCGAGGTGACGTCGTCGGGCAGCACGGTGCGGACGAGCGAGAGCGGATCCTGACCGAGCGTTGCCGACGGCACCGACGCCGAGGCGCTGCACGCGGTCGAGCCGAGCGCGGCGACCTCGTCGCGGACCTCGATGATGCCGGACGACCCGGCCGGGCCGATCAAGCGCCTGGGCGCCGGCCTCGACAGCCGCCTGGACGTTGGCGGCGGGTTCGGCGCCGGGCTCGGCGACCGATTTCGTGACCGTCAACGGGCCCTCGAGCACACCGCCGCCGCTGTTGATGTCGTCGGTGGCGAACCCGGTGCCACGTTCCTGACCGAGGAACAGCGTCGCCAACAGGCCGGGCGCACGGGGCGAGCAGGCCGACGTCGAATGCCGGACCGGTGAGGCCCGCCTCGGTCGTCGGGGCGCTCGCCTCGGTCGTCGGAGTCGCCTCGGTGCGTGCTCGACGACGAGTCGTCGTCGCTACTGCACGCCGTGATGACCACTGCTGCTGCGAGCAAACCGCACACCGGGCGGGTCCACCTGTTCCGACTCATTCTCACTCCTCGACTGGCGATGCTGATGTTGACGAATCTGCGGCGCGAGCGACGCGACCTGTTGGCACTGTAGGGCCCTATCGGCACGCGGGCGGGGAACCTTGAGGACGAATTCGTCCATTCCTCGGAGCCGGTCTCGCCTACCCTTCCGCGATGCCCGATACCCGCATGCAGATCGGTGTCCAGCTCCCCGAGGTCGAGTGGGAGGTCACCTTCCCCGAGCTCATCGAGATGGCCCGGACCGCCGAGTCGGTCGGGTTCGATTCGCTCTGGCTCGGCGACCACCTGCTCTACCGACTCGACGTCGGTGACCGAGGACCGTGGGAGGTGTGGACATCGCTCGCCGCGATCGCCGCCGCCACCTCGACCATCCGAGCTCGGCCCGCTCGTCGCGTCGACGAGCTTCCACGCGCCGGCCATGCTCGCCAAGATGGCGACGACCGTCGACGCCATCTCCGGCGGCCGACTGATCCTCGGGCTCGGCGCCGGATGGAACCGGCGCGAGTACGACGCCTTCGGATTCGCCTACGACCATCGGGTCAGCCGGTTCGAGGAGGCCTTCACCATCATCCGCACCCTGCTGCGCGAGGGATCGATCGACTTCCACGGCGACTACTACGACGCCGACCGACTGCATCCTGCACCCTCGTCGCCGAGCGAGGCGGGCCCACCGCTCATGGTCGGTTCGATCGGCGACCGCGCATGCTCGACATCACGCTCCCCCACGTCGACGCGTGGAACATGTGGTGGAGCCAGTACGGCAACACGGTCGACGGGTTCGCGGCGCGAGAAGGAGCGCATCGATCCGCTCATCGTCGCCGCCGGTCGCCGCGTCGACGACGTCGAGGCGACCGCGGCCGTGCTACGTGCAAGCTCGACGGAGGCACCGGCCGCCAGATGGGCGACTACGACGACTACGACACCGTCCGCCCGCTGACGGGGTCACGCCGACGAACTGGCCGACCAGCTCCGCGAGTTCGAAGCCGCCGGCGCCACCCACGTCCAGCTCGTCGTCGACCCGATCACCCGCGACTCGATCGAGTGGCTCGCCGACGTCCTCATCGCCTTCCGCCGCTGACGTACATCTGGTGCCTGGCACCAGATGTACGTCAGTCGGCGACGGCCATCGCCCACCAGCGACGCAGGCGGGCCTCGTGGTGGCCGGCGGCGAGCACCAGGTGGTTGCCGAGCGGATGGGCCAGGAGATCGCCGACGTCACCGCTCGACAGCGCAACGGTCACCTGGGTTCGACACAGGTCGGCATCGTCGCCGGTCGCGACGATGTCACCTTCGACGATCCAGCACTCCTCGAGGTCGCTGCCGCCGAGACGGATCAACGTGACCGGTTGGCTCGCGAAGTGGCCGCTGATCCCGACGCCCTTGCCGGACTCGAAGTGGGTGTCCAGCGCGAACCCCTCCACCATCGACGGGGCCACCGTGCAGTGCGCCAGCACCAACCGGTTCGATGCGACGTCGACCATCGCCGGATTCGCCATCCACGACGGCTGATCGAGCAGGTGCCGGACGAGCAGCATCGCGAGCGTCGACGGCACGTCGCCCTCACACCCCGCGACGATGCCGTCGTCGTTGAGGCTCGCGAGTGCAAGGCATCCGGACGTTCCCGGATCGCCGAGCAGGTCGAAGCACCGCACCGTCACCGCATCGAGGTCCTCGCTCTCCAGCACGTCACCGAGCGCCGAGCGGACACCCATCGCGTTGTTCACCGCATCACGCCGGACGGACGAGCGCACCGGGTCGGCGACCGCCGTGAACCGCTCGGCGAGCACTCCGGTCGGCACCACCGGCACGCGGGTCATCTCGATCATCCGCGTCGGATCGACCGTCACCAGATCGGGTCCCCAGCGACGTCGCACCACCTCGGCATCGGGGCTGCTCGCAACCAGCCACGACGACGGTCCACCGACGATCCCGAGCCGGGTCGACCGCATCCGCAGCACGGCCTCGACGTCCCCGACCGCTTCGTCCAGGGCCGCCTCGTCGAGCGACCGGTCACCCGTGACGAAGACGATCCGACCTCGACCACCCGCCTGGTGGACGGCGGCGAGTGTCTCCAACGCCGCCGGCAGCGAGTTGTGGGCGCGGTGGGCGACGAGGATCACCGGCTCGTCACCGAGTTCTTCCCGCCGCCGCGCGATGGCATCGAGCACCGGCTCGTTCGGTGCCGCCCGTCGCGATCAGGAACAGGTGCGGAGCGCCGTCGAACGCATCGGTGAGCGCCGGGTCGACCCGGCATCCCCCGATGGCGTCGAGCACCGCACGCACCGGAGCGGTGAGTTCTGCCACGACGGTCGAGTCGTGGAGACTCGATGCCACGACGGAGTATCCGAACCTCGGTGGGCTGCCGTCGCTCATGCGTGGGCCTCGATTCGGGATCGGAGCACGTGTTCGGGTTGCGCGCCCACGATGGTCTCGACGACCGCGCCGTCGCTGATGAGCAACAGCATCGGGATGCTGCGGGCCTGATACCGCTGTGCGGTGTCGGGCGACTCGTCGACGTTCACCTTGACGACCTTGAGCTCGCCGGCGAAGTCGCGCGACAGCTTCTCGAGCACCGGCGCGACCATCCGACACGGCCCGCACCACGGCGCCCACAGATCGACCAGCACCAGCCGCTTGGTGGCAATGGCATCGGCGAACCCGGCATCGCCGACCTCGACCAGCCACGGCAGATCAGCGTGACACTTCGCGCAACGCGGCGCACCCGACGCCGACGTCGGCACCCGGTTCTTCGCTCCGCACGACAGGCATGCGATCACAGGATCTCCCACGAGGTTCACGGTAGGGCGACGACCGCTCCCACGACCAGGGCCGATCGTCACTCCCCGCTGCAACCGTTGTGGCGGCCGATGGAGTTGACTGGGACCGATGGGATACGTCATCGAGCCGTCGGACTCGACACAGGGGGAGATCCGTCGGGTCGCGCGGGAACGGCTGGACGACGCGATCGGACATCTCGACGCCGTCATCGCCGGCGAACCCGACGTCGACATCGAAGCCGTGGTCCACGAGGTTCGCAAGCGCTGCAAGGAGATGCGCGGGCTGGCGCGGCTGGTACGCGGCGACCTCGGCGACGAGTTCGCCCCGTTCGACCAACTGGTCAAGGGGGCAGCGAATCAACTGTCGGCGCTGCGCGACGCGCACGCCGTGCTCGCCACCTTCGACCGGCTGCTCGACGCCCACCCGAACGAGGTCGACGTGCAGTCGGTGCGCGACCGGCACGCCGAGGCGTCGGCGGCCGCCACGGCCGCGATCGAGGGCGGCGACGAGCGGATCCGGACGGCCCGTACCCAGTTGATCCAGGCGCGCGAGCACTCGGCCGGCTGGATCGTGCCCAGGGGCTTCGCTCCACTGGGAGACGGCCTGGCGGCGACGTACGCACGGGGCCGGCGCGGTCTTCGCCGAGCCGAACAGTTGCCGACCAACCACCGGTTCCACGAGTGGCGCAAGGCCGTCAAGTACCTCTGGTACCAGATCCGGCTGCTGCACGATGCGGCACCGAGTGTGCTGGGCCCGCTCGTCGACCAACTCGACGGGCTCGCCGACGCGCTCGGCGACGACCACGACCTGGCCGTCCTCGTCGACCTCCTCGACGCCGAACCGGACCGCTTCGGAACGCCCGAGAGTGTCGTGCACGTGAGGCAACTGGCCACGCTGCAGCAGGACGAACTCCGGATCGCGGCGTACCGCAGCGGCGCGACCATCTATGCCGAGCCGACGTCGGCATTCCGTCGTCGGATCCGCTCGTACTGGCGACTCGCCGTCGACGAAGGACCCGAAGGTCCGACGGGCGGCATCGCCACACTCGCTGCAGCCCGGTCCGATCGGCCGGGCGGACCCGCCTCGGACGACGCCGACGCGGCGGTCACCGTCGAACGCGAGCGGAAGTTCCTGATCGACGCCATCCCGACCGACCTCGACCTGTCGGATCGTGTCGAGATCCGTCAGGGATATCTGGTTGCCGACGACTCGGCGTCGGTGCGGGTCCGAGATGCGGGCCACCACGGGCGCACGCTGACCGTCAAGGCCGGACAGGGCGCCGAACGCACCGAACTGGAGTGGGCCATCGGCAACGACCAGTTCGAAGCCGCCTGGCCGCACACCGTCGGCCGGCGGGTGGTGAAGACCCGCCACCGGATCCCGCACGGCACCCACCTCATCGAGCTCGACGTGTTCGCCGAGGACCTCGACGGCCTCGTGTTCGCCGAGGTCGAGTTCGACTCCGCCGAGGCGCTCGCCGAATTCGAGCCCCCGGCGTGGTTCGGACGCGAGGTGACCGACGACGGTCGCTACACCAACGCTTCGCTGTCACTCCACGGCCGACCGGTCGAGGAGCGATTCGCCCCGTCCCCACCCGAAGTAGCGTCGGTCGCATGAAGCTGCTCATCACGCTGGTCGTGGGTGCACTGATGCTCGGCGCGTGCTCCAGCGATGACGACGCCGGGAACGATGGCACCTCCGTCGGCGCCGACGAACCAGTCGCCACGTCGGCCACGGACACCGCCGTGACCGGCAACGTGACGATCGCTGCCGACGCACCTGCCGTCACGTTCCTGCCGAGCAGCGCAGCCACGCTCTCGGTGACGCTCCAGGACGTGAGTGTGGCTGATGCGCCGGCGATGGTCCTGTCGAGCCAGACCATCGAACTGACCGACCAGGAGTTCCCGATTCCGTTCGAGCTGCCGTACGAACTCGGCTCGATCGTCGAGAACCACACGTACTCCGTGGCCGCCCGGGTCGAGAGCGGCGGTGATCTGGTGATGATCAGCGACACGATGACGCCGGTCATCACCAACGATGCGCCGACGAGCGATGTCGACGTGGTGCTGATCTCGATCGCGGACAACTGATGAGCGACGAACTGCACTGGATGTCGGCAACGGAACTCTCGGCGCTGATCCGCGCTCGCGAGGTGTCGAGCGTCGAGGTGCTCGACCACCTCGTCGAGCGGATCCGTGACCTCGACGGCCCGGTCAATGCCGTCGTGCACTGGGATCTCGAACGCGCCGGCGCCGCGGCACTCGCCGCCGATGCCGCGGTCGCGGCCGGCGAACCCGTCGGGCCACTGCACGGCGTGCCGATGACGATCAAGGACTCGTTCCAGACCGAGGGGTGCATCACCACGTCCGGTTCACCCGACCTCGCCGGCTACGTCCCCACCGAGGATGCCTGGCCGGTGGCTCGACTCCGCGAGCGCCGGCGCCATCCCGTTCGCGAAGACGAACCTGCCGCTGTTCGCCGACGACATCCAGAGCTTCAACGAGGTCTACGGCACCACGAACAATCCCCACGACCTCGACCGGACGCCGGGCGGATCGTCGGGCGGGTCCACCGCGGCGTTGGCGATGGGCTTCACCCCGCTCGAGCTGGGCAGCGACATCGGCGGATCGATCCGCGTGCCGGCCCACTACAGCGGCGTGATGGGCCACAAGCCGAGCTACGGCATCGTGCCGGGGCACGGCCAGATCCCCGGGATGCCCGGCACGCTCACCCAGGCCGACCTCGCCGTCGTCGGGCCGTTGGCGCGGACGGTCGACGACCTCGAACTCGCACTCGACGTCCTGGCCGGACCCGACCGCTGGATGACGCCGGCGTGGCGGCTCGATCTTCCGCCGAGCCGAGCAGCGACGCTCGACGAGTTCCGGATCGCCGCCTGGATCGACGACGAGTGCGTGCCCGGTCGACGCCGACACCCGACGGGTGCTGGGTGACACCGTGGAGGCCATCGGATCCGCCGGCGGCACGGGTCGACACCGGCGCCCGGCCGGGATTCACGCTCGACAAGGCGTTCGCGGTCTACGGCGACCTCCTGTTCGCCGCGCTCTCCGGTGGGGTGCCCGAAGGACCGGCTCGACGAGTACGCAGCGGACACCGACGACACGCCGCTCGGGTGGATCAAGCGGGCGTCGGCGGCCCGCCATCGCATGTGGCTCGCGAACAACGAGCGCCGTCTCCAGATCCGCGAGCGCTGGGCGGAGTTCTTCGGTGACTTCGACGCGATCCTGCTGCCGGTCCACCCCCGACCTGCGCTCGCCCACGACCATTCGATGCCGCAGTTCGATCGCACCGTGCTGATCGACGGTGTCGAGCGCCCCTACCTCGACCTGTGGACGTGGATCGCGCCGGCCGGCGTCGGCATCGCTGCCCGCCACGGTGGTGCCGGTCGGCCTCAGCGCCGACGGGCTGCCGATCGGCGTGCAGATCGTCGGCCCGTTCCTCCATGACCGCACGACGCTGCAGCTGGCCCGGCTCGATCTCCGCGCTGATGGCCGAGCGCAACGCCTGGCCCGCCGCCTGCCCCCGCCCGGCCCTCGCACCCTGATCCCCCCGACAAGAACCGTTTGCGGGAGTATTCGGTTGGGACGGGCCAACAGAAATCTCCCGCAAACGAGAAGATCAGGTGGCGTCGACGAGGGCCTTGTCGAGCGCGGCGAGGGCGAGGTCGATCTCGTCGGCGGTGACGGTCAGCGGCGGCATGAACCGCAGGGTCGTGCCCGCGGCGCCGGCGGTCATCGTGATGAGCTTGCCCTCGCGCAGGCAGTGCGACACGATCGCCGACGTGCGCGCCGCCGTGTCGAACTCGGCCGCGATCATCAGCCCGAGCGCCCGCACCTGCGGTGATCGCCGGATGGCGTTCCTGCAGCGCACGGAGCCCGTCGGCGAGCTGGCGACCGCGGGCGTTCACGTGATCCATGAAGCCGTCCGCGCGTCAACACCTCGATCGTGGCCAGCGCCGCCGCGCAGCCCATCGGGTTGCCGCCATAGGTGCCGCCGTGGGAGCCGGTCGGCCACCTGTCGTCGAGCTCGCGCCGGGTGCCGAGCGCGGAGAACGGGAACCCCGACGCGATGCCCTTGGCCATGCAGACGATGTCGGGGTCGACGTCGTAGTGCTCGATCGCGAACATCTTGCCGGTGCGGCCGAAGCCGGACTGCACCTCGTCGGCGATGAACAGCATCCCGTGTTCCTTGCACCGACGATCGATCGCCTCGAGGAAGCCCGGCGGCGCGGCGACGTATCCGCCCTCACCGAGCACGGGTTCGATGATCACCGCGGCGGTCTCCTTCGGTGCGGTGACGCTCGTGAGCAGCTCGTCGAATCCGGCCAGCGCCCTGCGCCACCTCGGCCTCCACGTCGTCGGCGCGCACGTTCGGGTACGGCGCGATGAAGATGCCCGACGGCAACGGCGCGTGACCGGCGCGGTAGACGGTCTTGGACGTGGTCATCGCCATCGCCTGATGGGTGCGGCCGTGGAAGCTGCCCTGGAACACGATGATGTTCGGGCGTCCGGTCGCCTGCTTGGCGAGCTTCACCGCCGCCTCGGTGATCTCGGCGCCGGAGTTGGCGTAGAAGAACGTGTCGATGCCCGGCGGCGACAGCTCGGCGAGCCGGGCGGCCAGCGGCTGCATGAGGTCGTGGGTGTACACGTTCGCCTGGGCGTGCACGAACCGCTGCGCCTGCGCGGCGATGGCCGCGGTGACGTGCGGATGGCTGTGCCCGGTCGAGGTGACGGCGATCCCGCCGCTGAAGTCGAGGTAGCGGTCGCCCGACGGTCGTCGTGACCCACGACCCCTCCCCCGACGCGACCTCGAGATCGGTGACCTTGAACCAGACATGCGACAGGTTGTCGGCGCTCATCTCGTCATCATCGCACGATGCGTTCCAGGACGGAAGCGAGACGCGGGACTTCGTTGGTGCGTCGGACTTCCTGCTCGTCGATCCAGCCGGCGAGGCGGAGACCGCCGTTGATCCCGGCCCACCGCAGCGGTTCGGGTTCCCATCTGCGTGAGCGGTGGTCCACCCACGGCAGGTCGACCAGATCGCTCTCGGCCCCGGTGATCAGGTCGGCCAGCGTGCGCCCGGCGAGGTTCGTCGCGGCGACCCCCTCACCGACGTAGCCACCGGCCCAGGCCAGCCCGGTCGATCGATCGAGCCCGACCGACGGCTGCCAGTCCCGGGGGACGCCCAGCACACCGCCCCAGCGGTGGGTGATCTCGACGTCGCCGAGGACGGGGAACAGCTCGCGCAGCGTGGCGACGATCCGATCGTGGATCACCGACGACGACTCGGTGGCAGGTTCGATCGCCGACCCGAACCGGTACGGGGCGCCGCGACCGCCGAACGCGATCCGGCCGTCCGTGGTGCGCTGGCCGTAGATGACCATCCGGCGATCGTCCGCGAACGTCTCGGCGTGGCGGAGCCCGATCTGGTCCCAGACCGACTCGTCGAGGGGTGCGGTCGCGACCATCAGCGAGTAGAGCGGCACCAACTCGCGGCGCAGGCCCTCGAGGTCGCGGGTGTAGGCCTCCGTCGCCCGGACCACGACCTCGGCCCGAACCGTGCCGCGATCGGTGACCACCTGCGCCGGCGAGGTGGCCGTCCGCGGCACGATCGCCGTCGCCGCGGTGTGCTCGACGATCGTGGCGCCGAGACGCTCGACGACGACGGCGAGACCTCGTGCGAGCCGGGCGGGCTGCACTCGGGCTGCGGGGCCGTACAGCAGCCCGCCGAGCACGCCGGTCGCCCCGAGGCGTCCCACCGCCTCCTGCGCGTCGAGCGGGCGGAGCACGTCGTCGCCGAAGCCGTGCTCCCGGAAGGTCTCGACCTCGTGGATCTGCCGTGCGAGTTGAGGTCCGGTCCGGGCCAGTCGGATCACACCGCCCTTGGCGAAGCCACAGTCGATTCCCTCCGCCGCGACGACCCGGCCGACCTCGTCGACGGTGTCCATGATCGCCCTGGTCATCCGGAGGCCGGCGTCCCGCCCGCTCGCCGCAACGGCGCCTTCGAGGCCGCCGGCGAGCTCACCGACACACCATCCGCCGTTGCGGCCGGACGCGCCGAAGCCGACCATCTCACGCTCGATCACCACGACCCGCAGCGTCGGGTCGGCCCGCAGCAGCGAGTACGCCGTCCACAACCCGGTGTAGCCGGCGCCGACGATCGCCACGTCGACATCGAGGTCGCCCGCGAGCGCCGGCCGCGAGTCCACGGGACCGTCGAGTTGGTCGAGCCAGAGTGATCGCGAACGCAGGACTCGCTCGTCCACCGATCCGGAGGGCATCGCACGATCGTACCGACACCCGGCACCCCTGCCCGGCACCTCGCGCCCGGCACCCCGCTGCCCTGGTATCGCCCGGCACGGTACATTGCGTGCCATGCGAGTACTCGTCGTTGGTGCAGGTGGCGTCGGATCGGCGTTCGTGGCGATCGCCTCGAAGCGGGAGGCGTACGCCCACATCACCGTTGCCGACATCGACATCGCCAAGGCCGAGGCCGCGGTCGCCACCGCCTCCGACAACGCCGGCGGCACCCGCATCGTCGCCGCCCACATCGATGCGTCGTCGGAGGAATCGGTCGCCGACCTCGCCCGGTCGATGCGCGCCGACGTGGTGCTCAACGCCTGCGACCCTCGCTTCAACCCACCGATCTTCGACGGTGCGTTCGCCGCCGGCGCCAACTACGTCGACATGGCGATGAACCTGTCGGTGCCGCACCCGACCAAGCCGTACGAGAAGACCGGCATCCGGCTCGGCGACGGGCAGTTCGCGGAGTCACCGACGTGGAAGGCCCGCGGCATGATGGCGCTCGTGCGGGATGGGCGTCGAGCCGGGCTTCTCCGACGTCGCCGCCAGGTACGCCGCCGACGAACTGTTCAGCGAGATCCACGAGATCGGTGTGCGCGACGGCGCCGACCTCGTCGTCGACGGCTACGACTTCGCACCGACGTTCTCGATCTGGACGACCATCGAGGAGTGTCTGAACCCGCCGGTGATCTACGAGCGTGAGCGGGGCTGGTTCACGACCCAGCCGTTCAGCGAGCCGGAGCTGTTCACGTTCCCCGAGGGCATCGGCCAGCTGCAGTGCGTGAACGTCGAGCACGAGGAGGTCATCCTCATGCCGCGCTGGATCGACGTGCAACCGCGTCACGTTCAAGTACGGCCTCGGTGAGGAGTTCATCGACGTCCTGAAGACGCTCCGCAAGCTCGACCTGCACTCGACGACCGCCGTCGACGTGAAGGGTGTCAAGGTGTCACCTCGCGACGTCGTCGCGGCCAGCCTGCCCGACCCGGCGACGCTCGGCGCGAAGATGACCGGCCGCACGTGCGCCGGCACCTGGCTGACCGGCCTCGGCAAGGACGGCGAACCCCGCGAGGTCTACGTCTACCACGTGGTCGACAACGCCTGGTCCATGCGCGAGTTCGGCCACCAGGCCGTGGTCTGGCAGACCGCCGTCATGCCCGCCGTCGCCATCGAACTCATGGCCAAGGGCATCTGGCATCGCCCCGGCGTCGTCGGGCCGGAGGCGCTCCCGCCGATGCCGTTCCTCGACCTGCTCGACGAGTTCGGCAGCGAGTGGGAGTGGACCGACTACCGCGACCGCGCCCCGCTCGAAGCCTGACGACTCACCAGGGTCAGGCGCTGGGGTCGACGACCCAGCGGCCGCGGACCTGACCGTCGAGGATGGTCGGGCCCCGTTCGAGCAGTTCGACTGAGCGGGACCACTTCGGTCATCGAGTCGATCAGTCGCGGCGGGCAGATCACGCCCCAGGCGTGCCCAGGCACGGTGACGGACGGCGAGCGGCGTCATCACCGACTCCGACGCCCTGCAGCCGGACGTTGCGCAGGATGAACGGCAGCACCGTCGTCGGCAGATCGGGACCACCGGCGAGTCCGCACGCCGCGACGACACTGTCGTACTTCATCTGGGCGAGGAGCTTGGCCAACATCGTGGAGCCGACGGTGTCGACCGCGGCGGCCCACGGCTCGGACTCGAGCGGCTTGGCGGGTTCGGTCATCTCCTCGCGGGTGAGGAACGTCGTGGCGCCGAGCCCGGCGAGATACTCCTGCGTCTCGGGGCGGCCGGTCACCGCGGTCACGTCGAAGCCGAGTTCGGCGAGCAGCGCGACGGCCACCGACCCGACCCCGCCGGCGGCGCCCGTCACGAGCACCGGGCCCTCGGCCGGCATCACGTGGGCGTCCTCGATCGCCATCACGCAGAGCATCGCGGTCAGGCCCGCCGTGCCGATCGCCATGGCGGTCGAGGCGCGCTCATGTCGTCGGGGCGCTTCACCAGCCACTCCGACCGCACCCGCTGGCGCTGCGGTGTACCCGCCCCAGTAGCGCTCGCCCACGTTGAACCCGGTCGAGATCACGGCGTCGCCGACCGCGAAGTCCGGTGAATCGCTCGCGATGACCGTGCCCGTGAGGTCGATGCCGGGCACCATCGGGTAGCTGCGCACGATGCGACCCTTGCCGGTGAGCGCCAGGCCGTCCTTGTAGTTGAGCGAGGAGTACTCGACGTCGACCGTCACGTCGCCGTCGGGGAGGTCGGCGTCGGTCAGTTGCTCCAATGCGCCGGTCTGGCCGTCGTCGGTCTCCGCGCGAGCACGAGGGCCGTGAACGTGTCGCTCATCGGCTCATCGTGCCACAGTGGGTCGGATGCCGACTCCAACGCAACGGACCTCGGAGGATGTGCCTGCCGATCGTGGATGTCGACTGGCTGCACGGCGTCGGCTCGCCTCGGTCGACCGTGTGCGAGGTCGGCTCGACGATGTCCGGACGCGATCCGGTCGGCGGCGTATGCGAACGGACACCTCCGCCACCGCACGGTACGTGTCGCTCGACGACGTGCTCGCCGCGCCACCCGACGGGACGAACGGACGCCATCCACTCCCCACCCCGACCGACTTCGCCAGGGCCTTCGGCGACCTCGGCGTCGCCGATTCCGATGTGGTCGTCGCCTACGACCGGGCCGGAGGTGGGTTCGCCGGACGCCTGGTGTGGATGCTGCGGATCATCGGGCAGCCCGCGGCGCTGCTCGACGGGGGATTCGGCGCGTGGGACGGACCGGTCGAGACCGGCGAGCCCGGCGTCGTGGGAGTCGAACGGACCGGTCCCGTGACTGGCCGACCGATGCGCTGGCGGACGCGGACGAGGTCGCCGCCCACGTCGTCGACGGCGGGGTGGTGATCGACAGCCGCGACCCCCGGCGATACGCCGGCGAGGTCGAACCGATCGACGCCGTCGCCGGCCACGTTCCCGGCGCGATCAACCTGCTCTACACCGACAACCTCGACGCCGAGGGACGGTTCCGACCGCCGCACGAGCTCGCCGACCGGTTCGCCGTGGCGAGGCCCGACGACCAGGCGATCGTCTACTGCGGCTCCGGTGTGACCGCCTGCCACAACGCCCTGGCGATCGAGCACGCCGGACTCCCACTCCCTCGCGTCTACGTCGGTTCGTGGTCCGGCTGGTCCGCCGACCCCGACCGCCCCGTCGCGACCGGCCCGAACCGCCTGACGCTCCCTGCAGACGGCGCCGACATGGCGGATGACGGTCGGGACGCAGATGGGTCAGGACGGGAGCACGGCCGGGTCGCGGTTCGTCGGAGCGCGGATGTCGAGCGGCTGCCTGGTGCTCCGTCGCCACGGCTGCGACTCGCGATCCTTCAGCACGACCGGCGGATCCATCGCCGTCCGGCCACAGCCAGTCGCTGCCCCACCGCCACATCGCGGCGAGGACGTCCCAGAACGTCACTCCCCTTCGGCGTGAGCCGGTACTCGAACCGCGGCGGATTCGACTGGTACTCGACACGCTCGAGCATCCCCTCGTCGCACAACCGCTTGAGCCGAGCCGTCAAGACGGCACGCGGCGCGTCGAGCGCCGACTGGAACTCCTCGAAGCGCCGGCGCCCGAGGAACGCCTCGCGCATCACGAGCGGTGTCCACCAGTCGCCGATGAGGTCGGTCGTCCGGCGATCGGGCACGGCCAGTCGTCGAAGCGGGTCCGCCTCACGACCGACACGGCCTCCACCCGGAGCCCGCACGTGCTTGTGGAACGGCGTGCCGGCGAACCAGTCTCGATCGTCCGATCGACGTCAGTTCGTTCGGAGCGACACCGACGGCGTCGGACGGGTCGCCGTTGCGGCCGAGACCGAGCCCGTTCGGCAGCGAGATGTGACCGTCACGCATCACGTCGGTCACCTCGACGACCGCGATCGCCGCGCCCGCGCTTCGTCGTCACCCGCGCCCGGTCGCCGGCGGCGAGCCCGAGCCGCTCGGCGTCGGCCGGCGACACCCGCAACGCTCCCTGCTGGTCGTTCTTGCGCCACGACGGGTCGCGGTAGATCGTGTTCGCCGTCGACGAACGGCGCTCGCCGGCCGAGAGCACGAGCGGAAACGCGTCGTCGCGACGCCGTCGGCACCGGAGCTTCGTCGGCGAGTGCGTCGAACTCGTCCAGCAGCGCCGGCGATCACGAGGTTGATCCGACCGTCGGGCGTTGCGAGTCGGCGCATCGTCTCGTCGTAGTCGTCGACGGAGAACGTGACGCCCGACGGGCTGGCGAGGATCGCATCGAACAGGACGTCGCCGAGCGCATCGCCGCCGTGCCGGGTCGCCGAAGCCGGCTCGACGCATCGACGCGTCCCAGAACCCTGCCGCCGTCTGTGCGAGCCCCCACACCGCCGCGGCGCCCGACGGCGTCGACGCCGTCCGGGGTCCGCAGTGTCGGCCCGAGCGTCTCGTAGAGGATGACCGGGAGCAGCTTGCCCATCGCCGGCCGTTCGGCGACGAGCCCGAACAGTGCCGCGGTGTACTCCGCTCGACCGATCGCTGCGGCCGCGTGGAGCGGCGCGAGATCGTCGTCGCCGTACGCGCCGAGCGCCCGGCACAGCGGGCGTGGATCTCGGACTCCGGCAGCGTGCCCTCCATCGGCTCGAACACCGGCCGGCGGAGGTGGAAGTAGTTGTGCGGGAACTCCAGGTTGAAGAACGTGCACTCCCACTTCTCGAACTGCGACGCCGCCGGCAGCACGTAGTCGGCGTACCGAGCGGTCTCGGTCAGCGCCACGTCGATCACGACGACGAGGTCGAGCGCGTCGAGCGCCTCACGCATCCGCTGGCTGTCGGCGATCGAGTGCACCGGGATTGCCCGACTCGACGAGCAGCGCCCGGAAGCGGTCGGGATGATCGGTGAGGATCTCGTCGGGGATGACGTTGCACGGCACGAGCCCGGTCACGAGCGCGGTGCCCGGTGACCGGGGGTCGGCTCGGAGCCGCGCGCCCGGCTGGCGCTCGCCACCTCCGCCACCGCCGAGCGAGGCGAAGCGCGTGTGCAGGTTCATCCCGCCGGGCACGCCGAAGTTGCCGGTGAGCAGCACGACCAACTTCTCGAGGTAGCTGTTGAGCGTCGAGTGCGGTGCCTGCTGGATGCCGAGGTCCTCGAAGATCGACACGCCGCCCGTCGCCGTGCCGATCACCCGGGCGACCTCGCGGACCTCGCGCCTCCGCGCACACCGGCCTTCTCGCACGACGACGCGACGTCGACCCGTCCGATGTGATCGAGCAACGTCGTCGAGCCCGTTGGCGTTGTCGGCGAGCCACCGCTCTGCGAGCAGACCGTCCTCGAGCGAGCACCTTGAGCAGCGCCGCCAGCAGATGCGCATCGCCGCCGGGCACCGGCCGCAGGTGGATGTCTGCGAGGTCGGCCGACTCCGTCCGACGCGGATCGATCACGATCAGCGTGCGGTCGGGGTCGTTGGCGATGGCCTTGAGGATCCGGCGCGCCTGCGGGAACCCGTGCGACTGCCACGGGTTCTTGCCCCAGAACACCGCCACCTGGGCGTGCTCGTAGTCGCCCGTCGTGTGGCACGATCGACCTGCCGAACAGCTGCCCGTCGACCCAGAACTCGCCGGTCTTCTCCTGGGCGAGCGCGTTCGAGCTGTACCTGATCCCGAGCGCCGAACGGAACGCGCTGCCGTACGCACCACCGAGATGGTTGCCCTGGCCGCCGCCGCCGTAGAAGAGGATCTTGTCGCTGCCGTGTTCGTCGATGACGTCCTGGAACCGTGCGGCGATCTCCGCGATCGCCGTGTCCCACGTCGATCGCCTCGAACGTGCCGTCGTCCCGGCGACGCAGCGGGGTGGTGAGACGGTGTGAGCCGTTCTGGTAGTGGTCGAGCCGGAGCGCCTTCTCGCACGTGTAGCCCTCCGAGGCCGGATGGGCCTTGTCGCCGCGCACGCGCACGATCGTCGGTCCGTCGACGCTTGACCTCGATCCCGCAGTTGATCGAGCAGAGGATGCACGCCGCTCTGGTGCCACGTCGTCGTGTCGATGGTCGCGACCTCCGTATCGTCGAGTAGCGTTCAACAAGCGAACTTACTCCGAACCGCGGATGCTGACGGTCAAGTCCCGGCCACCGACGCAGACTCGGCCCGATGTCGAGGGCGACGCGGCGTGAGCGCGACCGAACTGGCGATCGTCCTGGTCGCCGTGATCATCGGGTCGATCGCCAAGTCGGTGACCGGCATGGGCCTCCCGCTCATCGTGATCCCGATCGCCTCGCTGTTCGTCGACGTCGACGACGCGGTGGTCGTGATCGCGCTGCCGAACGTGCTCGCGAATGCGGTCCTCGCGCGGACGGGAACGCCACAGCTACCACGAGACGCGCGACCTGCCGGTGCTCGCGGCGGTCGGTGTGGTCGGTGCCGTCGCCGGGACGCTGCTGTTGGTCAACGTGTCCGAGACCCCCTCGTCGTCGCGGTCGTCGTCGCGATCGTCGGCTACATCGTGCTGTTCTTCGCCCACCCGGAGTTCCGCACGACCCCGGCGCAGTCGAAGCGCCTGGCACCGGCGGTCGGCGGTGTCGCCGGCGCGTTCCAGGGCGCCATCGGGATCTCCGGCCCGATCGTCGGGTCCTGGATCCACAGCTACCGACTCCCCCGCAGCGCCCACATCCTGTCGGTCACGTCGCTGTTCTTCATCACGGGTCTCGCCCAGCTGGTGGTCCTGATCAGTACGGGCGAGCTGTCCGGGAGGGTCGGGGCGACGCTGCTGGCGTGCATCCCCGTCCTCGCTGCGATCCCGTTCGGGACACGTCTGCGCGAGTCGGTCTCCGGTCGGGGCTTCGACCTCGCGATCATCGGCATGTTGGGGATCTCTGCCGCCGCCCTGTGCCTGCAGACGTTCTTCTAGTAGCCTGATCACATCCACAAAGGGGAGCTCGCAGGTTCGGCGGGCTGAGAGGGTGACCGCCGTCATCGACCCGTGAACCTGATCCGGATAATGCCGGCGGAGGAAACGTGAACGAACACATCGTCGTCATCACCGGGGCGTCCCCCCTCGATCCCACCGTGCTCGCGTGGATTCCGCCCGACGCCTTCGTGATCGCGGTCGACGGCGGGCTCGACCATGCACTGAACGTCGGGCTGGAGCCCCGCTACCTCGTCGGTGACCTCGACTCGGTGACCGACGACGGGTTGACCTGGGCGGCCCGCCACGCCTCGATCGATCGGCACCCGACCGACAAGGACCGCACCGACACCGAGCTGGCGCTGGTGCTGGCGGCGACGCTGGACCCGGATCGGATCACGCTGATCGGCGGCGGTGACCGACTCGACCACACGATCGCCGCGATCGGTTCGCTGGGAGCGCTGAGCGTGACCAGTGTGCCGACGCTCGACGCCTGGTGGGGCACCCAGCACATCCGGGTCGTGCAGGGCCCGGGCGCCGCCACGCTCCGGCTGGTGCCGGGCTCGACGTTGTCGCTGCTGGCACTGCACGGTCCGTGCACGCACGTCACGCTGCGCGGAACCCGTTGGGAGCTCGATCGGGTGGACCTCGAGCCGATCGTCGGCCTCGGCGTGAGCAACGAGGTCCCCGCCGAGACGGTCCGGTCGACGGTCCGGTCGACGTCCCAGTCGAGGTCGAGGTGTCACTGTCGACCGGCACGCTCACGATCTTCGACGTCCCTGCCACGGAAACCGCCCTGTGATGAGCGAACGTACCGACAGGTGGCCGCTTCGCTCATCGCAGCGGACGGGAGGCTCGGTGATGGCGGAGCGATGGTGGCGGGTGCGGCACTGCTCGTGGCGCTGGCGGCGTGCAGCAGCGACGGGTCCGGGACCACGACGGAGTCGACGGTGGGGGATGTCGCCGTCGGCGAGGCGCCGGTCCCGCCCACCGTCACACCGGCGTCGACACCGGGGTCGACCGCGCCCGCTTCCATCACGCTGGTCGCCTACGAGTCGTTCCCCGAAGCCGACACGTCGCTCAACGAGGCACTCGCGGCCTTCACCGAGGAGACCGGCATCGACGTCGACGTCCTCGTCGCCGGGGACACCGGGACGATGCTGGCCAAGGCGTCACTCACCGCCGGGAACCCGGAGGGCGACGTGATGTGGGGCGTCGACGACACCCTGCTCTCCCGCGCCGTCGCCGACGGAGTGTTCGAGCCGTACGTCGCGTCGGGAATCGCCGACGGCTCGGTCGCGATCGACGAGGAGTTCCTCGCGCTCGCGCCGAACGGCGAGGCGACGCCGGTCGACTACGGCGACGTGTGCGTGAACTACGACATCGAGTGGTTCGCCGAGCGCGGCCTCGAACCGCCGACGCACGCTCGCCGACCTGATCGACCCGACGTACGCCGGGATGCTGGTCGTCCAGAACCCGGCAACGTCGTCACCGGGTCTGGCGTTCCTGCTCGCGACGATCCACGAGTACGGCCTCGAGGGGTGGCAGGACTACTGGCGCGCACTCGGAGCGAACGGTGTCGAGATCGTCGACAGCTGGACGCAGGCGTACTACGAGCGCTTCACGTGGGCGGGCGGAGGGCCGACGCCGATGGTCGTCAGCTACGGCTCCAGCCCGCCCGCCGAGGTCGTCTTCGCCGATCCGCCACGTGACGATGCGCCGACCGGCGTCATCGAGGACACCTGCTTCCGTCAGGTCGAGTTCGCCGGCGTGCTCCGTGGCACCGACGAACCCGACGCCGCTCGCCGGCTCGTCGACTTCCTGATCAGCGAGCCGTTCCAACGTGAGCTGCCGTTGAACCTGTTCGTGTACCCGACGAACCAGGCCGTGGAGCTGCCGCCCGAGTTCGTCGAGTTCGCCGTCGTCCCGGAGACCTCACGCTCGATCGATCCGAAGGTGATCGACGCCAACCGATCGATCTGGATCGACGAGTGGACGGAGCTGGTGCTCGGGTGAACCGGCTGCCGCGGTGGCTCGTCGCGGCACTCGCGATCGTGCCGATCGTGGCGCTGGCGGTGTTCTACGTCTGGCCGTTCACCACGCTGGTCGCCGAGGCCGTGACCGGCGACGCGGTGCGCGCCACACTCGGGCGCTCGCAGACCTGGGACGTCGTGTGGTTCACGCTGTGGCAGGCAGTGGTGTCGACGGCGATCACCGTCGCCGTCGGGTTGATCCCGGCGTACGTCGTGGCCCGGTTCGACTTCGCAGGGCGCAGCGTGCTGCTCGGACTGCTGACCGCGATGTTCGTGCTGCCGACCGTCGTGATGGGCGCCGCCTTCCTCGCGCTGCTGCCCGACTCGGTCGACCGGACCGTGGGTGCCGTGATCGGCGCCCACGTGGCGTTCAACCTGGCCGTCGTGGTGCGGGTCGTCGGCGCACTGTGGGAGCACCTGCCCACCGACATGGAGGACGCCGCGGCGACCCTCGGCGCGTCGAGGTGGCGGGTCTTCACGGCGATCTCGTTCCCGCTGATCCGACCGGCGATCACGGCCGCCGCGACGATCGTGTTCATCTTCACGTTCACGTCGTTCGGGGTCATCCGGATCCTCGGTGCACCCGGAACCCGGACGATCGAGGTCGAGGTGTGGCGGCGCGCCACGCAACTCGGCGACCTGGGAGGGGCGGCCGTACTGGCGCTCCTCCAGCTGACGCTGCTGGCGGTGGTCGTGGTGTGGACCACGGTCGCGCAGCGTCGCCGGAGCCGGGCGCTCGCCCTCACGACCACGGCACCGAGACGACGGGCGCGGACCCGTGGCGAGCGGGCCTTCGTCGTGCTCGCCGCCGGGGGTGCTGCGCTGGTCGCCATCGTGCCGCTCACCGCGCTCGTCGTGCGCTCGTTCTCGACGCCGACGGGCTGGTCGACGGCCGCGTGGACGCAGCTCGGCCGGGTCGAGGTCCGTCCGGGGATCCGCGTCGGCGTCGACCCCCTCGACGCGCTGGGGAAGTCGCTCGGCGACCGCGGCGTGGGCCACCGTGTTCGCGGTCGTGATCGGTGGGGTGGCGAGCCTGGCGATCACCGCCGCGCGGCGCCACGGGCGGCTGATCGATGGTGGGCTGATGCTTCCGCTCGGGACCTCGGCGGTGACGATCGGGCTCGGCATGCTGATCACGTTCGACGCCTCGCCGGTCGACTGGCGCTCGTCGTGGTGGCTCGTGCCGGTCGGCCATGCGCTCGTCGCCGTGCCGTTCGTCGTGCGCACCTGCGTCGGGGTGCTGCGGTCGGTCGACCCGGCGATGACCGATGCGGCGGCGACGCTCGGCGCCGACCCGGTCCGGGCGTGGAGGGCAACGGTCGTGCCGTACCTGTGGCGGCCGCTCGGTGTCGGCGCGGTCCTTGCCGCCGCCATCTCGCTCGGCGAGTTCGGCGCCACGAGCTTCCTGTCGCGCTCCGGCGGCGAGACGTTGCCGATCGCGATCGAGCAGTTGCTCGGCCGGACCGGGACGATCCTCCAGGCGCAGGGCTACGTCCTGGCGACCGTGCTGGCGGCGACGACGGTCGTCCTGGTCGTCGTCGTCGAACAGCTCCAGTCCTCCCACGATGCGACGGCGGCGACGTGAGCCGGCTCGCCGTGAACTCGGTGCGGGTCACGTTCGGCGAGGTCACCGTGCTCGACGACGTGTCGCTGGCGCTCGACGCGTGCGAGATCGTCGCCCTGCTCGGGCCGTCGGGCAGCGGCAAGAGCACCCTGCTGCGGGTGATCGCCGGCATCGTCGCCCCGGATGCCGGCACGGTCCACGTCGACGGCGTGGACGTCACGCACGTGGCGACCCATCGGCGAGGTGTGGGGATGGTGTTCCAGGACAACCAGCTGTTCCCGCACCTGTCCACGCTCGACAACGTCACGTTCGGCCTGAAGATGGCCGGCACACGCAAGCCGGAACGGGACGAGCAGGGCGCCCGCTGGCTGGAGCGGGTCGGCCTGGCCGGTCTCGGCCACCGATCGGTCACCGAACTGTCCGGTGGCGAGGCCAAGCGGGTCGCACTGGCCCGCACGCTCGCCGCTCAGCCGGCGGTCGTGCTGTTGGACGAGCCGCTCACGGGGCTCGATCGGGAGCTGCACGACCGTCTGGCCGTCGACCTCGCCGAGATCCTGCGCACCGCGGAGGTGACCGCCGTGCTGGTGACCCATGATCGGGACGAGGCCGCGACGATCGCCGATCGCACCGTGCTCCTGGCCGACATCGACGCGAACTCGGACCGGCGTTCCGAACCGGGCGGGACCCCACCCACTGCGGGGGGATGAGCCCGACGGCACGAGCGACCCAACTTCGTCAGCGAGCGCGGCACCTGCGCGAACTGGCCGACTCGATCGAAGCGATGCCTGCCATGCGCCTGGACCGCCACGCGGACGACGACACGTGGCGAGGCCGGCGACCGTTGCTGTGTCGCACCCTGCTCGCCACGAACCAGCATCAGCTGCACGGCGCCGCCGACGACCTTCGCCGCGTCGCACTACGACTGGACCAGCAGGCCGAGGAGCTGGACGCGGTCGCGAGCGCCGGCCTGGCGAGCTGAGGTGACGGTGGGCTACGACCCCGATCGGATCCGGGCGCTCTCGCGGCACACGCGCGACGCGATCGCTGCGACCTTCGAGGTGCGGTCGTCGGATCCGGCGGCGGCCGATGCACTGCGGGCCGTCCGGCTGCTGCGGCAGAACCTGGAGGACCACTGGATGCCGGCGCTGCTCGACATCGAACGCAGCGAGGCGATGGTGTCGTGGAACCGGGCACGAGCACTCGTGGACGCAGGTGCGCCGCGTGGGTCGGGGCCGAATGCCGAGTGCGGCTGGACGCCATTGAGTGGGTTGAGCGACGACGAACTCGTGGGGCAGGTGCGCTGGTGGGACCGTCAGCGACCGACCGAGTTCGATGCCCCGCCGATCAGGTTCGAGGAGCGTCTCGACACGCTCGCCAGAGAGCTGGCGCTGCGCGTCGCCCGTGACCCGCAGCTTGGCCGACCGGCTGGTGGGTCTCGCCGGTGTCCACCCACTGATCGGATCGCTGACCGGACGCGCCCGGTTCCCCGTCGGGTTCACGGCGAGGGTGGTGACGGCGATGGTGCGTCCCGGGCCGGTCGCGACGGCCGACTTCGACCACTACGCCGGGGCGCTGTCGGTGGCGCTGACGGCACTCGTGAGCGACCCGGCGGCATGCCTCGACCTGCTCCTCGACCCCGTCGTGCTCCACGGCATCGCCGGCTCGAGTCGGCTCGATCCCGAGGCGGTCCACGAGTTCGTCCTGAGCGGCCTCCACACGTCGGTACTGGCCGACCCCGCCCGTCTCGTCGATGGCTACCGGGTGCTGGCGCACCTGACCTCGATCACCAACGGCCCGCTCGACGACGGCATCCACCGAGGGCATGGCACTCGGGGTCGCCGGGTCGATGGTCGGCTACGTCGACACGCTCGCCCCGGCGATCCGCCAGGAGGGCGCCTACCCCGTCCTGGTCACCGGTGACGGCTTCGAGATCGAGCTCGGCACGTACGACGAGGTCGTCGACCTGTTCGGCGCGATCCTGCGCGACGCGGAGGCCCAGGCGGCGCTCGGGATCGTGCTCGGCGGGTACGTCACGGCGGTCGTGACCCGCGATGGCGCCGACATCGTCGAGGGGCCCGGCCTGCTGTACGTGAGCCGATTCACGGACCTCATCGCCGATGCCACCCTGACCGAGCGCGCCGAGCTGGTGATGGAGGCTGCAGCCGACGAAGCGCGTCGACGTCAGATCGGTGGGATGATCGGGTTCGGCGCCTCCATGGCGTTCGCGCTCTCCGGTCTGGATTCGCCGGCTCGGACGGTGGTGTCGAGGGCGATCATCGTCGGCACGAACACGATGGCGCCGGTCGATCCGGCCGAGATGCACGACACGCAGATTCCCTCACGCACCTACGACCTGATCACGGTCGTCGCCCTCGGGGTGGTCACCGGCGATCGCTCCCAGCGACAGCGGGCAGGTCTCGATGCGATCGACGAGCGCGACTGGGACGAGGTCGCCCGGAGACTGTCCGAGATCGAGGCGGAGGACGATCCCGGCGAACGCACCCGCCGGATCCTGCGCCTCGACCACTGGATCGAGGCCCACGTCCCGCTGCTGGCCGCGTATCTCGTCCGGATCCGTTCGGCGCCCGGCATGGACGAACTCACCGAGGGTCGCACCGCCGTGCGTGAGGACTGACGCCGACAGCGGCTACATCTCTGGGGATGCTCGTCGAGCGCGTCGGCTGCGGACCAAGCCCAGCACACCCAGGGCCACGGCGGCAACGACGATCGAGGTGACGATCGCGCCCCGAACGAGGTCAGCCGGAGTCGGCACCAGTTGGACTCCCGTCGCCGATTCCGGATGCACCGGCGAGCGGTGGCGACGCGTCACCGAACGACGCCGGGCACTGCACCTTCCTCGACCGCTCGTGTGCCGGTGCAGAGGTCGGATGTCAGTTCGCCGTCGGCAAGACCGCTGCGGCCGCCAACCCTTGCGAAGACGAGCGCCGTTGTCCCCGGTCGGATCTCGAGACCGCAGCTCGCACCAGAGCCAGCTGTCACGACCGACTGACGATCGTACGCCTCGCCCTTGAAGACGGAATCGGTGATGAAGATGAAACGGGCGGGGCTGGTCGAGCTGAACTCGATCTCATCGGACACCCTCGTCTCGTCGAGCCGGCCGACGAACACTGCGTCCGCCATGTCGTAGGCCTCGTCGTCGGTGATGCCGGCGCAGCTGCACGCGTACACGGTGGTGGTGGGCTGGGAACCGATCGCGAGCGTTCCGGCGAGGACCGCCACGAAGCCAAGTCCGGCCGACCACCGCATGTTCGAATGCTAGTTGTGTCCGCGACCTGGTTCGGTCGGCCTCAGGCGTCCGACTGTGGGCGTAGATTCGCCGTGGTGATCACGTGACCAAGCGCAGCGCAGGAATCGTGTTGTACCGCCGGTCGGGTGAGCGTCTCGAGGTGCTGCTCGGCCACATGGGTGGACCGATCTGGGCCCGCAAGGACGCCGGGGCGTGGTCGATCCCCAAGGGCGAGTACGGCGCCGACGAGGACCCGTTCGTCGCGGCGTGTCGGGAGTTCCACGAGGAGCTCGGGATGCCGGTCCCGGCGGGAGCGACGTTCGTCGACCTCGGCGAGGTCCGTCAGGCCGGCGGCAAGATCGTGCGGGCGTGGGCGGCCACGGGTGACCTCGACCCCGCAGACGTCGTGAGCAACACCTTCGAGATGGAGTGGCCACCTCGGTCGGGCACGATCGGGACGTTCCCCGAGATCGACCGGGCGGCGTGGTTCGATCTGCCGACCGCGCACGACAAGATCGTCGCCGGACAGCGCCCGCTGCTCGAACGGCTCGGCGACGGGCTCCGCTGACGACTGCCCGGTCGCGTCAGTCGACGCAATCGGTGAGCGGGGTGAGCGTGAAGTTCTCGGTGCCGGTGTTGCTGAACACACCGAGCGGTGTCACGACCTGCCCGCTGCCTTCGCCCTGCATGGTTCCCGGTTGGCCGGGTCCGTTCGGCAGCGAGATCGTGTAGGTGCCCTCCCCGGACCCGTTGAACGGGCCGGTGTAGCTGTACGTCCCCGACAGACCGCCCGTGTAGTTCGCAACGACGCCTCCCCCGCTCAACGTGAAGGGCGCCATGATGTCGCAGACCGCCTGGTTGACCTGGAAGTCGTCGAGCCCGCCGACGATCGTGTACGCGGCCGGCGCAGACGTCTCGAACGTGATCTCGGCCTTGCCGATCCCGCGTCGCGACTTCGCCGTCATCGACACGGTGCCGGACTTGTTCGGTTCGCCGGGAGCGCTGTAGTTGAACGACGCGTCGGCGGGCACGGGCGAGCCGTCGGGCTCCACGGCCTGGCCGCCGGCGCTGAGCGTGGCGACCACGTTGCCGCCCGTCGGTCCGCCGTCGACGCGGCTGCGCGGTGCGGCGGTGATCGACAGCACGGTGGACGGCGCGAGACCCTTCGGGCCCGCCGACGGTGTGGCATCGAGACGTACACAGCGCCCGGACTCCCAACCCTTCCTGGCGGCATCCGTGAGAAACTGTTGGAGCACGGCGGCCAAGAGCGTCCCGCTCGACGTGGCAGTATCGGTGATCTCCTTGGTCACCGTCCCACCGGTGCGGTTCACCGTGAACCCCGCCTGGCCCGTAGCTCAGGTCGATGTAGCCACCGGGCCCGCTGCCGAACTTGGCGAACTGCATCCGGTAGGACGACTCCGACGAGGCCAGCACGGCGTCGTCGTCGACCTGTCCGACGACCTTGACCTCCAACGTGCCGGTCTGGCCGACGGATCCCTTCGTGGCCGACACGTCGATCATCGCCGACGCCTCGAACGATCCGTTCGCATCGGGGCACGGGGTGACCACCGACTTGGTCGTCAGTTTCGTGGTGACGCCCGACTTCTGATCGGTGCTGGTGACGGTCGTCGACATCTCCGCCGACGTCCGCACGGCCGTGACGGTGACACCCTCGGCCGGAGTCGCCACGGCCGGCTTGCCATCCGCGCTGTCGACGATGTCGTTGCTCGCCGTCACCGAGCCCTCGGCCCCGAGGGCGACGACCATGTAGCCGCCGAACATGCCCTCGCCGATCGTCGGCGCAGGCGGCGCGGGCGAGGCGGCGCGGAATCCCTGCGGAAGCTGCACCGTGCTCAAGGTCGTGGCCTGCTGGATGATCGGTTCGGCCGATGCGGTCAGCGCGTCCCGTGCGGCGTCGACGCCACCGACGGCCTCGGTCAGGCCCGAGATCTCGGAGATGGCCAGGGAAAGTTCGAGCAGCGCGGAAGCGACCGCCTCGTCGCGCTCCTCCGCCGGGAGCGCGCATGACTCGATCGACTTCGGCCTGGACCGCAGCGGTGACGTCGTCGCTCGAGCCGCCGGCCGTTCCGGTCGGGGCCTCGGTTCCGGTCGAGGACTCGGTCGCCGAACTGCTGCCGCCATCCGAGGAACCGCCACAGGCTGCGAGTGCTGCCAGAAAGGGCACCACCACGAGTGCCACCGAACACCGACGCACGCCTCGCCTCGAAACTCCCACGCATGAAACTGTGACACAGCAAGGTCCAGCTCGAATGCGCCAGAGAGAGATGTGACGTACGTCACAACTCGGAGGGGCTGATTTCGGGTCATCTCTGTGACACCCCTTGGTCAGGATTGGGGGTATGAGTTCTCCGGCGACCATCGACCACATGGCGGCAGGTGTCGCGCGTGTCGAGGGTCTGCGGTTGCGGTTGGTGTCCTCCACGTGTCGAGCAGTCACCGTCGGATCGTGTCGGCGACGCCGTTCGCCGTGCGGTGGCGGCGGTGGACGGGTTGGCCGACATCGAGCTGGCCGCGTTCGATGCCGAGGTGCTGCGGGAGTGGTTGGTCGGTGTCGAGCAGGTGCGGCGGATGGTCGACGCGGTCGGTGTCACCGCGGCGGGTCAGGTGGATCGGTGCAACCCGTTCCGGGACCAGGGGTTCTTCACCGCCAAGACCGCGGTCAAACACATGGCGGGCCTGTCGGGTCCCGAAGCGTTCCGGCGGGTGCAGACCGCCCGCCTGCACGCCGGGCTGCCCGTGTGGGCCGACGCCCACGCCGAGGGTCGGGTCGGGGTCGCCCAGTGCGAGTTGATGGCCCGCGTGGTCGCCAACCCCCGCCTCCCCGCGGCGGTCGTGGAACGCGACGCACCCGCACTGCTCGACGATGCGATCGCTCTGCCGTTCGAGGAGTTCGAACGCCGGGTACGCACCTGGGAAGCGCTCGCCGACCCGACGGCGACCTCGACCGCAACGAACGCCAACACGCCGCCCGTGACGTCATGATCCGGCCACGACCCGAGGGTGGCTGGACCCTGTCGGGGAACCTGGCCGAGTTGGCCGGTGTCGAGTTCATGGAGATCTTCTCCTGGTTCCTCGAAGCCGAATGGCACAGCCGACTGGGCCGACGCCCGCAACCGGCTCGGTGACACCGCCACCACCACCGACCTTGATGCGAACCGAACCGCAACGACGAGCTGATGCCCTGCTGGCCATGGCCCGTGCCGCGGCGTCCACCCCACCGGGCTCGCAACCGCCGCGAGCGACGGCGAACGTGTTGATCGACCAGGAAACCTTCGAAGCCCACCTGCGCGGTGAGACCCGCGACCCCGCCGACTACGCCAAGGTCGTGTGCCGCACCCACACCGGACGACGCCTGCACCCCGACGACGCCATCAACACCGCCCTCATCGCCCACATCCGCCGCGTCGTCTACGACACCACCGGCACCGTCATCGACCTCGGCCGCCGATCCCGACTGTTCCGCGGCGCCGCCCGCGACGCCGTCATGCTCCTACTCACCAACTGCGTCTGGATCGGCTGCGACCAACCCATCCACTGGTGCGACGCCGACCACAGCCGTCGGCTGGAAAGCCCACGGCGCCACCGTCCCCCGCAACGGCAGCGCACTGTGCCCCCGCCACAACCAACTCAAAGAACGTGGCTTCACACGTCCACCGCGACCCCCACGGCGACTGGCACACCACCGACCCCCACGGCAACCCCATCACCTGACCCCACGAATCTCTCGGAACCGAGCGCGCCGGACGCGACGGCCGTGGCCAGACTTCCGGGTGTGCTGGACCGAGTGCTGACCGATGGACGGGTGTCGATCCGGCCCAGTTCGATCGACGACGTCCCCGCACTGATCGCAGGACGCGACGCGGAGTTCGAACGCTTCCTCGGGCCGGGTTCCCCGGATCCTCGGCCCGTGGCGTGCATCGTCGTCGACGACCTGCAGGTCGACGCGGTGGTCGGTTGGGTCGACTACGACCACGACCGGTACTGGCTCGAGCCCGACGAGGTCAATGTCGGCTACCACCTGTTCGCTGCGCATCGTGGCCACGGCATCGCCACCACCGCGGTGCACCTGCTCCTCGACCACCTCGCGCAGGACACGAACTGGCGCGTTGCGACGCTGCTGATCCATCCCGAGAACGAACGTTCACTGGCGTTGGCGCGTCGGGCCGGGTTCGAGCAGTGCGGCGACCTCGACGGGAACCCGTACTGGAAGAAGCGGCTGGACGAAGCGACCTGACGGGATCTGACCATCGCGGGTTCGTGGCAGGCTGTGCGGATGCAACTCGGGATGATCGGCCTCGGCCGAATGGGCGCCAACATGGTGCGACGACTCCAGCGGGACGGGCACGACTGCGTGGTCCACGACGTCGACGAAACGACGATCGCCGCCCTGGAAGGCGAACTCGGCGTGACCGGTGCGCGCAGCCTCGCCGACCTCGTGGCGGCACTCGAAACTCCACGAGCGATCTGGATCATGGTGCCTGCCGCCTACGTCGGCGCCACCGTCGATGCGCTCGCCCCGCTGCTCGATGCGGACGACACGATCATCGACGGCGGCAACTCGTGGTACCGCCACGACGTCGACCGGTCCGAGGCGCTCGCGGCGAGCGGCATCAACTACCTCGACGTCGGCACCAGTGGTGGCGTGTTCGGGCTCGAACGCGGCTACTGCCTGATGATCGGCGGTCCCGACGCCGCGGTCGAGCGCCTGGCGCCGATCTTCGAATCACTGGCGCCGGGGATGGGCGACACCGAACGCACGCCGGGTCGTACCGGCGACGCGTCGTCGGAGGAGCACGGGTGGCTGCACTGCGGGCCGAGCGGAGCCGGACACTTCGTGAAGATGGTCCACAACGGCATCGAGTACGGGCTGATGGCCGCCTACGCCGAGGGCCTCAACGTGCTCGCCAAGGCCAACATCGGAGCACTCGACCACGCCGTCGACGCCGAGACCGCGCCGCTCGATGCCGCCGCCTACTACCGCTACGACCTCGACCTCGCGAAGATCACCGAGGTGTGGCGGCGCGGGTCGGTCGTGAGTTCGTGGTTGCTCGACCTGACCGCCGAGGCGTTCCACGCCGACCCGGAGCTGAGCGCCTACGCCGGCGTGGTCAGCGACTCCGGCGAGGGACGCTGGACGATCAACGCCGCCATCGACGAAGGGGTGCCCGTGCCGGTGCTCTCCGCGGCGCTGTACCAGCGCTTCTCGTCGAGGGGCCGTTCCGACGTCGCCGATCAGGTGCTGTCGGCGATGCGCGCCGGCTTCGGTGGCCACATCGAACGCAAGGACGCCACACGATGAGCCACACCCAGATGCATGTCGACACCGCTCGCATGCAGACCAACCAGCCCGACGCCGACGCGCTCGTCCTGTTCGGGGCCACCGGCGACCTCGCCGTGCGCAAGCTCTTCCCCGCCCTGTACCGCCTCGAGAAGGCGGGGACACTGCGCGTCCCGGTCATCGGTGTCGCTCGCAGCGACTGGACCGACGACGACTTCCGCGCTCACGCCCGATGAGTCGATCGAGGAACACATCGACAACCCGGACCCGGCTGTCGTCGATGCGCTGTGCAGTCACATGGACCTCGTGCAGGGCGACTACGCCGACGCGAACACCTGGAACGAACTGCGCGCCACGCTCGACCGTCACAACTCGATCGTGGCCGTGTTCTACATGGCGATCCCGCCCGACATGTTCCCCACGGTCGCCACCAAGCTCGCGTCGGTCGGGCTCCACCAGCGCGGCCGCATCGTGGTGGAGAAGCCGTTCGGACGCGACCTGCAGTCGGCGATCGACCTCAACCAGACCCTGCACGAGGTGTTCGCCGAGGACCACATCTTCCGCATCGACCACTACCTCGGCAAGGAAGCGGTCGAGGATCTCCTCGTGTTCCGCTTCGCGAACACGCTCCTCGAGCCGGTGTGGAACCGCAACTACGTCCGCAGCGTGCAGGTGACGATGTCGGAGACGCTCGACGTGGAGGGTCGCGGCTCGTTCTACGAGGGCGTCGGCGCGATCCGCGACGTCCTGCAGAACCACCTCCTGCAGGTCGTGTCACTGCTCGCGATGGAGCCACCTGCCGGCGCCGACTCCGGGTACCTCCAGGACGAGAAGGCCAAGGTCATCGCCGCCATGCGCCCCATCGACCCCGCGGCGTTGGTGCGCGGCCAGTACGTCGGGTACCGCGACGAACCCGGGGTGGACCCCAACTCGACCGTCGAGACGTTCGCCGCGGTGCGCCTGGAGATCGATTCGTGGCGATGGGCCGGCGTGCCGTGGTACGTGCGCGTCGGCAAAGCCCTCCCCCAGAACGCCACCGAAGCGGTCATCGAACTGCGCGAACCCCCGCGGATGCTGTTCGACGAGTCGGGCGGTCCGCCGCCCGGCCGCAACCTGATCCGGCTGCGCCTCGGCAAGAACGACGGGGTGACGTTCGCGCTCCAGGCGAAGACACCCGGGCCGGAGCTGGACAGCCAGGAGGTCGACGTCGACGTCGACTTCGCGGCCGCACTCGGTGAGCGCCAGGACGCGTACGAGCGTCTGATCGGTGACGCACTGATCGGGTCGCTGCGCCGCTTCGCCCGCCAGGACATCGTCGAGGGCACCTGGCGCGTGGTGCAGCCCGCCCTCGATCATCCCGGCGCGGTCGTTCCGTACTTCCGCGGCTCGTGGGGGCCTGCCGATGCCGACGACATCCTCGTCAACGACGACACCTGGTTCCCGCCGACGCCCGAACGCCCCTGATCCGCGACGCCATCCGCTACGATTCTCATCAGTCGGACCAGTGTCCCACTATGTGAGACATCATGTGGATCCCCATCACCCTCGCCGCGGCAACCTTCCAGGTCCTGCGAACGTCGCGCCAGCACCAGCTGCGGTCGGTGCTCTCCGTCAACGGCGCCGGCTTCGTCCGCTACGCCTACGGGTTCCCGCTCGCACGTGATCGTGGCCGTGGTCACCTTCGGCATCGTCGGTGCGAGGATCCCCGAGATCCCGGGCCGCTTCTGGCCGATCATCGCCGGCGCGGGAGTGGTCCAGATCCTCGGCACCGTCGCGCTGCTGCGGGCATTCGACCTGCGTGACTTCGCCATCGGGACCGTCTACGCCAAGACCGAGGTGATCCTGGTCGCCGTCGTCTCGGTCGTCGCGCTGGGCGAACCGCTGGAGCCGCTCGGATGGGTCGCGCGCCGTCGTGTGCATGGCCGGCGTGGCATGGCTCGCGGCGCCGAACCGACTGCGCGACATCCTGGGCAGTGCACGTGACCCCGCCGCCTTGATGGGCGTCGCCGCTGCGGCGTGCTTCGCGACGGCCGCTGTCGGCATTCGTGCGGCGTCGACGTCGATGGAGGGACCGACCTGGAACCGCGCGTTGCTCACGCTCACCGTGATGCTGGGCATCCAGACACTCGTCAATGCGAGCCAACTCGCCGTCACCGACCGCGCCGAGCTGACGAACGTCGGGCGGGCCTGGCGATCGGCACTCCCGGTCGGGGTGCTCAGCCTGTGCGGTTCGATCGGCTGGGCTGTTGCGGTCACCCTCGCGAACGTGGCCAAGGTGCGAACGCTCGGTCAGGTCGAGATCGTCATCGCGTTCGCGATCTCGGCATGGGTGCTGCACGAACAGCACCGCCGGGCCGAGTACGCGGCCAGCGCACTCGTGCTGGTCGGAGTCGTCGGCGTCGTCGTGTTCGGCTGAACTGGATACTGTCGGCGCATGCGCGGACTCGTCGTACCCGACGCGTCGGAGGACTTCACGGCTGATCCCGTCGAGTTGTTCTTCGATCTCGCCTTCGTGTTCGCCTTCTCCCAACTCGTGGGGCTGCTCATCGAGAGCCCGACGTGGGACACGATCGGCAGGGCCACGCTGATCTTCCTGATGCTGTGGTTGCCCTGGACCCAGTTCGCCTGGTCGGCGAATGCCGTGCCCGGGGAACTCCCGAACCGTGCGGGTGCTGTTCCTCGTCGCGACCGCGGCCAGCGTGCCGATGGCCGCCTCCGTGCAGACCGCCTTCGACCAGAGCGGCGTGCTCTTCGCCATCCCGCTCGCCGTGATCTTCCTCATGGGCATCGCGCTGATGGTCGTCGGCATCCCCAACGACTCCCAGGTCTACCGATCCACCATCACCTATGCGACACCGACGCTCGCCGCCATGACGGCGATCGTGGTCGGTGGGTTCCTCGACGGCGACGCCCGAGTCGTTGCCTGGATTCTCGGCGTGCTGATCGTGATCTACTCGACGATCAAGGCCGGTGGCAACGAATGGATCATCCGGGCCGGACACTTCGCGGAACGGCACGCGCTGATCCTCATCGTCGCGCTCGGTGAAGTCATCGTGGCGATCGGCAACTCAGTGGTCGTCCCGCTCGACAAGCAGGGCGGCCTGCCCACTCCTTCGGTCGTTGCGCTCGCGGCGGCCGGAGTCCTCGCCGGGCTGCTCTGGTGGTCGTACTTCGATCGGGTCCAGCCCGCCTTCGAGCATCGGATGGAGGAGGAACCTCCGGCCGAGCGAGGCAGGTTCGCCCGCGACGTGTACACCTATGCGCACGCGCCGATCGTCGCCGGCGTCATTCTCTCGGCCGTCGCGGTGGAGGAGATGGCGCTCCACCCGAGCGACCCGCTGCCGGCGGCGTTCCGGGCGATGGGTGCCGCCGGCTTCGTGCTCTACTTCGGCGGGGTCGGCATCGGCGTCTACCGCTCGTTCGCAGCGGTCGCCCGCGAGCGATTCGTCGCCGTCGCGTTGATCATCGTGCTGATGCTGGTCGGCGACGACGTCGACGGCGTCGTCCTGCTCGTGGGCATCAACGTGATCCTGCTCGCCACCTTGATCGTCGAGCACCTGCGCATCGAGGGCACCCCGTCACGACCCGGTGACGCCACCGTTCACGACGCCAAGACCCACGACGCCTCAGCCCACGACGCCTCAGCCCACGAGGGCCGGGTCGATGGCGAGGCTGCGCACTAGCCACTGGAACATGCGCCAACCCGTCGGGGCGGGCGCCATCGACTGCGCCGCCACCGCCGCGGCCTCGTCGGAGATCGCCTTGCCGTCGGGTGCCTTGACGTGCACCTCGGCCACCCGTTCGGCGAGCACGAACCAACCCACGGCTTCTTCGACCGAACCGCCGGCCGTCAGCAGGCCGTGGTTGCGCAGGATGCACAGCTTGTTGTCGGCGAGCGCCGTCGCGATCCGCTTGCCGCCGTCGTAGGAGAGCACCTCGACCTCCTCGTCGTCGAACAACGCCTGGTCGAACACGAACGCGCACGACTCCTGACTGATCGCCCGGAACGGCTCGACGTTCGCCGACCACGGCGTGCCGAAGGCCGTGTGGGTGTGCGCCGCACTCACGGCGTCGGGACGGGCGGCGAGCACCGGAGCATGGATGTTGTACCCCGCCGTGTTCACCGCGCCGGTCGGGTTGCCGTCGGCGTCCATCACGCGGCCGTCGGGCCCGACGAGGACCAGCTGGTCGACGGTCGCCGCGTGGAACGGCACGCCCCAGTCCAGCAACCAGAAGTGGTCGGTGAGGATCGGGTCCCGGGCCGAGACGTGGCCGTCACCGAGTTGCCCCCACCGCATCGCTCCGAAGATGCGATAGCCGAGCGCACACATCTGCTTGCGATGAGCCCGTTCGGCGTCGGGCGTTCGGATGGCGTCGTACGGCTCGACCCCGGGAAACGTCGGATACGGCGACTCACTCATGGCCAGATCGTAGGTCGTGACCACCTCCTGATCACTCGACGGGGAAGCCGCGACGCGGCACCACGATGACGGCGCCGTCGTCGGGGTCGACGTCGACCGTCACGCACACGTGGAACACGTCGCCGAGTCGCTCGGCGGTCAACACCTCGCTCGCCGGACCGGACGCCACGATGCGGCCCTGGTCGAGCATCACCAGACGATCGGTGTAGATGCCGGCCAGCGTCAGGTCGTGCATCGCCGAGATCACGGTGATGCCGCTGTGCTCGCGGAGCTCGGTCACCAACTCCAGCGCCTGCTGCTGGTGACCGATGTCGAGCGCCGAGGTCGGCTCGTCCAGCAGCAGTACCGGAGCCTGCTGTGCGAGCGCCCGCGCGATGACCACCCGTTGGCGTTCGCCGCCGCTCAACGATCCGAGCATCCGGTCGGCGAAGTCGCCGAGCCGCAGCCGATCGATCACCTCGGCAGCGATCTCACGGTCGTGGCCGGTCTCGGTCCCGAAGTAGCTCACGTACGGAGTGCGACCGAGCAGGACGTAGTCGGCGACCGTCATGTCGTCCGGGATCAGCGGCTCCTGCGGCACGTACGCCACGAGCCGGGCCCGTTCGCGTGCGTGGAGCCCCGCGAGCTGCACGCCGTCGACGGCGACGGCGCCGCTCGACGCGATGAGACCCACGGTTGCTCGCAGCAGCGACGACTTCCCGGCCCCGTTGGGGCCGATGAGCCCGAGCCACTCGCCGGACTGCACCTGCTCGGTGAACGGCGCAACGACCTCTCGTCTGCCGTAGGACACGGCAACGCGATCGAACGCGATCGAGCTCATCCGGCCACCCGCTTGGTGCGCAACAGGTAGATGAAGAACGGGGCGCCGATGAGCGCCGTCAGCACACCGATCGGTGTCTCGGCCGGACTGGCGATCGTCCGGCCGAGCACGTCGGCGAGGATCAGGAATGCGGCGCCGAGCATCAACGACAGTGGCAGCAGCCGCCGGTAGCCGGCTCCTGCGACGAGGCGGATCACGTGCGGCACCACCAACCCCACGAACCCGATGAGTCCGCTCACCGACACCACCGCCGCCGTGCCGAGCGTGGCTGCGATCACGATCACGAGCCGCGTTCTCGCCACCGAGACGCCGAGCGTGGCGGCCTCGACGTCGCCGACGCGGAAGATGTCGAGGTGGCGCCGGTGGAGCATCAGGACGATGCAACTCACCACCACGTAGGGCAGGACGAGTCGGACATCGGACCACGTCGCGCCGGAGAGTCGCCCGAGAATCCACTGGAAGACCTCGCGGACCAGCTCGGAGTTGCGCTGCAGGATGAAGGTCTGGACCGCGGTCACGAACGACACGACGGCGACTCCGGCGAGCACCAGCGTCACGCCCGACCGTGACCCGCCGAACGAGGCACCGACCGCGTAGGTCACCGCGACGGTCAGGATGGCGAACACGAACGCCGCCGTCGGCACGGGATCGATCGCCCAACCGACCGTCACGCCACGACCGAACGTCAATGCCAGGGTCGCCCCGAGGCCGGCGCCGGCGGCGATGCCGAGCAGATACGGGTCGACCAGCGGGTTGCGGAACACGCCCTGGTAGCTCGCCCCGGCGATCGACAACATGCCGCCGACGATTCCACCGAGGATCACCCGCGGCATGCGGATCCGCCACACGATGTTCCACTCCGCGTCGCTCACGCCCGGAGTCGATCGAGATCAACGGCAGGCGATCGAGCAGCTCGATCGGCACCTGCCACCACGACGGCCCGGCCGGACCGACCGACGCGCCGATCAGCACCGCCGCCACGAGCACCAGTGCGCTCCCGCCGTACCACGCGGCATTGCTCGCATGCACGGCCGGACTCGTCCGGGCGGGGAGCTGATCGACGGCGGCGTTCACCAGCTCACGCCGGGACCGACGCCCGCTGCACGGCCGCAGCAACCGCGGCGAGGTACTCGACGATGCGAGGGCCCCAGCGTGACGCGATGTCGTCGTTCATCTCGATGACGTTGCCGTTCTGCACGGCGGTGATCCCGGCCCAGCCGTCGCGTGCCGCCACGGTCTCGGCCGACTCACCACAGCACACCGTGTCGGCGAGGAAGATCAGGTCCGGGTCGGCCGACACGACGAACTCCGCGTTCAGCTGCGGGAACCCCCCGCTGTCGCCCTCGACCTGGTCCGCGATGTTCCGCAGCCCGAGCAGCGAGTAGATCTCACCGATGAACGTCGTGGAGTCGGCGCTGTACAACGTCGAGTCGAGCTCGTGGTAGAAGGTCAGCGGCACCTCGGGGGCGGGGTTCGCCGCCACGATCGCCTCGATCTCGGTCTGCATCGAGGCCACCAGCTCGGCCGCCTCGCCGACGTGACCGGTGGCCGCGCCGAGCTGCTCGATCTGGGCGTAGGTGTCGTCGAGGGTCAGCGCCGCGGGACCGTCCCACCACGCGATCCCGAACTCGTCGAGCTGATCGCCGAGACCGGTGAAGTCGCCGCCGATCACCACGAGGTCGGGGTCGTACGCGGCGATCGCCTCGACGTTCGGCTCGAAGCCCGACAGGTCGTTCGGGAGTTCGAGCGCCTCGGCCGGGTAGTTCGAGAAGTCGTCGACGGCGACGAGCTGATCGCCGGCGCCGATCGCGAAGAGCATCTCGGTGTGCGTCGGGCTCAACGACACGATGCGTTGCGCGCGCGTCCGTCGTCGCCGGCCGGATCAACGGTCGTCGACGGGGGCTGACTGCTCGCGTCGTTCCGACGCTGTCGGCGGGCACGTCGTCGGGCGCATCGGCGTCGCCGTCGCTGCCGCACGATGCGGCGAGCAGTGCGAGCCCGGCGATGACGCCGATCACTGTTCGTCGGCGGATGGTGGTTCGGTTGTTCATGTGATCCTCCAAGGAGTTGGAGGACAAGCTGGGTCCGAGCAGGACGGGTCCTGCGTGCGAGCCGTCCCTTGCCTCGAGGGAGTGATGTCGCGTCAGCCGAGCAGGCGACCGGACTCGTCCTCGAGCGGCGAACCGCTGAGACACCACCGTTGCGGGACAGCGTCGGACTCTCACCGAAGTTCGCTGCATCCACTGACAGTTCGACATCGTAGTCGCCGCGCCGTACGCTTCCCGATCCCATGACCGACCACAACGAGCCACGATCTCGCACCGACCGAGGATCCACGACCCGACGGACTTCGAGGCGCCGACTCGCTGGTCGTCCTCAACACCGGCAACGGCAAGGGCAAGTCGTCGTCGGCGTTCGGGATGATGATCCGCGCGCGTCGGCCGGGGCTGGAACGTGGCCGTCGTGCAGTTCATCAAGTCCGGCAACTGGAACACCGGCGAGGAGAAGATCGGACGCCAACTGGGTGTCGACTGGTACGCGTTCGGCGACGGGTTCACCTGGGACTCCGACGACCTCAGCAACGACCGCGCGCACGCCGCCGAGGGCTGGGCCAAGGCCGTCGAGATCATGAACGCCGGCGAGCACCAGCTCGTGATCTTCGACGAGCTGACCTACCTGCCGAGCTTCAACTGGCTGTCGGTGCACCGACATCGTCGATGCCGTTGCGAACCGCCCGCGCCACGTCAACGTGATCATCACCGGGCGCGACGCCGCCCGTGAGCTCATCGACCTCGCCGACACCGTGACCGAGATGCGCGAGGTCAAGCACGCCTACCAGCAGGGCATCCGAGCGATGCGCGGCATCGACTACTGAGTCGACCCTGGGCGAGACGTTGACCGGTGTCGTGGGCCTCACCGTGCTGCTGGGCGGCGCGCGCAGCGGCAAGAGTTCGCTCGCGGTCGAGTTGGGGCAACGGTACGACGGTCCCGTCACGCTTCATCGCCACCGCACCTCGGCCGGCTCGACGACGACATGGACGAGCGCATCGAACGGCACGTCGCCGAACGCCCGCCGGAGTGGACCACCATCGAGGAGCGCACGGACCTGATCGCCGCCCTGGACGCCGCCGGCGAGACACTGGCGATCGTCGACTGCCTCACCCTGTGGATCTCGAACCTGATGTGGGAGGGACGCAGCGACACCGAGATCGAGCGCCGAGCCGTCGAAGCCGCCCGCCACGCCGCGGCCCGATCCGCGCCGGTCGTCGTGGTCTCCAACGAGGTCGGCCTCGGCGTCCATCCGGAAACCGACCTCGGGCGGCGGTACCGAGACGTCCTCGGCCGGGTCAACCAGGCCTGGGTCGCCGAATCGACCGAAGCCTCTTCCTCGTCGCCGGCCGGGCATTCGCACTCGATGACCCGTTCCACGTACGCTCGGCGAGGACACCGGACCATGACGCTGCTGCACGAACTCCTCACCGATCTCCCGGACGTGCGATCAGGCCGCACGGGACGCCGTCCACGAGCGCGCCGCCAACATCCTGCGGCCGAGCGGCGCGCTCGCCTGGCTCGACGAGATCGCCGCGTGGGTCGCCGGATGGCAGCGCACGTCGCAGCCGCGGGTCGCCAAGCCGGCCGGGCTGATCTTCGCCGCCGACCACGGCGTCGCCGCGGCGACCAAGGTGTCGGCGTATCCGACCGGCGTCACCGAGGCGATGCTGTCGGCGTACCGGCAGGGTCGATCGACGATCAACGCCTTCGCCCGACTCGTCGGGGCGACGGTCACCGCCGTCGACGTCGGCGTCGGCCACCCGACCGGCGACATCCGGTACGAGGCCGCGCTCAGCGAGGAGCGGTTCGACGACGTCGTGCGGACCGCCTTCGCCGCGGTCGACGAACTCGACTGCGACCTGCTCGTGCTCGGCGAGATGGGGATCGGCAACACCACACCGTCGGCGGCGATCGCCGCCGCGCTGGCCGGCGGAGAGACCGCCGCCTGGGTCGGGCGCGGCACGGGCGTCGACGACGACGGCCTCGCCCGCAAGCGTCAGGCCGTGCAGGAGTCCGTGCGGCGGATCGCCGGCATCACCGACCCGATCGAGATCCTGCGCGAGGTCGGTGGTGCCGAGCTCGCGGCGATCACCGCGGCCACCGTCGCCGCCCGCCACCGGTCGATCCCGGTCGTGCTCGACGGCTACGTCGTCACCGCGGCGGTGCTGCCGCTGAACGAGATCGACCCGGCGACGCATCGACCACTGCACGGTCGGGCACTGCTCGGCCGAACCCGGCCACCGCAAGCTGCTCGAACGGCTCGGCAAGCCGCCCCTGCTCGACCTCGACATGCGGCTCGGCGAGGGTTCCGGCGCCATGGCGGCGGTCCCGCTGATCGCCATGGCGTGCGCCGGCATCACCGAGGTGCCGACGTTCGGCGAGTGGTTCGGCGAGTGACCGGCAGGTTCCGGCGTTCCCGGTGGATTCCTCCGTGGATTCCTCGGAGCCGCCCAGTTCCTGACCCGGGTCCCCATCCGACTGCGGACGGCGCCCGACCTCACCGCCTGCGTGCCGTGGTTCCCGGTCGTCGGCGCGTTCATCGGCGCCGTCGTCGGACTGGTGGCCGCCGGGATGATGGAGTTGGTGCCGGCATCGGTCGCCGCGGCCGTCGCGGTGATCCTCGGCGTGCTGGTCACCGGAGCGTTCCACGAGGACGGCCTCGCCGACACCGCCGACGCCATGGGCGGGTGGACGCCCGAGCGGCGCCGGGAGATCCTCAAGGACTCGCGACACGGCAGCTACGGCGTGGCGGCGATGTGCGCGACCATCGTGCTGCGCATCGTGTGCGTCGCAACGCTGGGGCCCGCTGCGGCGTTCGCCGGGCTCGTCGCCGCGCACACCCTCGGACGCGGCGCCGCGGTCGGCGTGATGGGGACCGCCCGCGCCGGTCGCCGCAGGACGGACTCGGGGCCGACTACACCCGGACGCTGCCACGTGCGTCGGCCGTCGTCGGCGTCGTCGCTGCGCTGGCGATCACCGCCGTTGCGACGGGCTGGTGGGTCGCTACCGCTCGCGGCCGCTGCGGGGATCGGTGCGGCGCTGGTCGCCCGCACCGCCACGCGCGCGTTCGGCGGGATCAGCGGCGACATCCTCGGCGCCGTCGAACAGGTCGGCGAATGTCTCGTCCTGATCGTCGTCACCGGCCTCGCGCTGCGCCACCAGCTCTGGTGGACCTGAGCGATCCCCGGCCGGTTGGTCAGCCGACGAGCGCGGCGAAGCGCTCGATGCCCTCGACGAGGTCGTCGTCGCCGAGCGCGAACGAGAAGCGGCCGTAGCCGCCGAGGCCGAACGCCTCGCCGGGAACGAACGCCACCTTCGCCTGATCGAGCACGAGGTCGGCGAGTTCGAGCGTGGTCGACGCCGTGACCCCGCCGATCGGCCGGCCGAGGAGACCCGTCAGGTCGGGGTAGGCGTAGAACGCACCCTGCGGCTCGAGGCAGGTGACGCCGTCGATCGCGTTGAGCATCGAGTGCATCGTCTGGGCACGGCGGGCGAACGCGGTCCGCATCATCGCGACGTCGTCGAGCGAACCCGACACGGCGGCGAGCGCGGCGCGCTGCGAGACGTTGGCGACGTTCGACGTGGCGTGGCTCTGGAAGTTCGTCGAGGCCTTGATGACGTCGTCCGGCCCGATCATCCAGCCGACCCGCCAACCGGTCATGGCGTAGGTCTTGGCGACACCGTTGACGATGATGCACTGGTTCGGCGAGTTCGGGCACGAGCGTCGGCATCGACGCGAACTCGTGGTCGCCGTAGGTGAGGTGCTCGTAGATCTCGTCGGTGATCACCCAGACGCCGCGTTCGACGGCCCACTCCCCGATCGCCTTCACCATGTCGGGCGGGTACACCGCGCCCGACGGGTTGTCGGGGCTCACGAACAGCAGCACCTTGGTGCGATCGGTGTAGACCTCGTCGAGCTGTTCGATCGTGACCTGGAAGCCGCTCGCGGCGTCGGTCTCGACGATCACCGGCACGCCGCCGGCGAGCGTGATCGCCTCGGGATAGGTGGTCCAGTACGGAGCGGGGCAGATGACCTCGTCACCCGGGTCGCACAGCGCGGCGAACGCCGTGTACACGGCGTGCTTGCCGCCGTTGGTGACGAGCACCTGGGAGGCCGTGCAGTCGAAGCCCGAGTCGCGCTTGGTCTTGACCGCGATCGCCTCCTTCAGCTCGGGGAGGCCGCCGGCCGGCGTGTACCGGTGGTTCTTCGGGTCGCGACAGGCAGCGACGGCCGCCTCGACGATGTGGGCGGGCGTCGGGAAGTCCGGTTCGCCGGCCCCGAAGCCGATCACGTTCTCGCCGGCGGCCTGGAGGGCCTTGGCCTTGGCGTCGACGGCCAGGGTGGCGGACGGGGCGATCGCGGCAAGTCGTTGGGAGGTTCGCTTCACGGGCGCCAGCCTGCCACAGCAACCTCACGTTCCCAACGACGAATACTCCCGCGATGTCGGCGCACAGGTCGCGCCGAAGCTCATCGCAATCGGTGTGGCAACGCGAGGGCGATCCGCCATGCTGGGGGCCGTGAGCACCGAACCCACCGCCATCGTGATCCCCGCCGACCTGCTGCCGGCCGACGGACGGTTCGGTTGCGGGCCGTCCAAGGTGCGTCCCGAGCAGATCGATGCGCTGGTCGCCGCCAGCCGCACCGTGCTCGGCACGTCGCACCGCCAGCCCGCCGTGAAGAACCTCGTCGGCTCGGTGCGGGCCGGGCTGAGCACGCTGTTCGGGCTTCCCGACGGCTGGGAGATCGTGCTCGGCAACGGCGGCTCCACCGTGTTCTGGGACGTCGCCACGTTCGGTCTCATCCGCGACCGCAGCCAGCACCTCGTGTTCGGCGAGTTCTCGTCCAAGTTCGCCGAGGCGGCCGCCGCCGCGCCCCACCTGGGCGAGCCGACGATCGTCAAGTCCGACACCGGCACCCACCCCGCGGCGACCGCCGAGGACGGCATCGACCTGTACGCCCTCACCCACAACGAGACCTCGACCGGTGTGGCGATGCAGCTGCGTCGACCGGAGGGAACGTCCGCCGACACGGCGCTCGTCGCCGTCGACGCGACGTCGGCAGCCGGCGGCCTGACGTGGAACCCGAACGAGGTCGACGTCTACTACTTCGCACCGCAGAAGTGCTTCGCGTCCGACGGTGGCCTGTGGCTCGCCGCCTGCTCCCCCGCCGCGATCGAGCGCATCGAGTCGATCGGGGCGAGTGACCGGTGGCGGCCGGCGTCGCTCGACCTGCAGATCGCCCTCGACAACTCCAAGCTGAACCAGACCTACAACACGCCGGCGCTCGCCACGCTGGTCATGCTCGACGCCCAGATGCGCTGGATGCTCGACAACGGCGGCATGGAGTTCGCGGCGGGTCGCAGCGCAGCGTCGGCAGCGACCTTGTACGGCTGGGCCGAGGCGAGCCCGTACGCGACGCCGTTCGTGACCGACCCGGCGCACCGCTCGAACGTCGTCGGCACGATCGACCTCGACGACACCATCGACGCCACCGCGGTCTACGCGGCGCTGCGGGCCAACGGCATCGCTCGACACCGACTCGTACCGCAAGCTCGGCCGCAACCAGCTGCGCATCGGCATGTTCCCGGCGATCGACCCGGCCGACGTCGACGCCCTCACCGCGCTGCATCGACCACGTCGTCGGAGCCCTGGCCTGACATGCGCCGACCGACGTCGACGCCGATGGAACCCGTCGACGTCCTCGACTTCGGGCCCGATGACGACATCGAGGAACTCGGCGCGCTCGAGCGGCCGGTCATGCTCGTCGGCCTCGAGGGCTGGTTCGACGTGGCCGGCGCGGCCACCCAGGCCGTCAACGACTTCGTGAGCAACCAGCGGGCGGTGATCGTCGGCTCGATCGATCCCGACCCGTTCTACGACTTCACCCAGCAGCGCCCGCACGTGTCGATCGACGACGACGTCCGCGAGATCGTGTGGCCGTCGAACGAGTTCGTGCTGCAGCGCAACCCGGGCCACCGCGACGTCGTCGCCCTGATCGGCGTCGAGCCCCACCTGCACTGGAGGACCTACATCGGCGCCATCGCGCTGGTCGCCGAGACCCTGGGCTGCGAGGCGATCGTCACCGTCGGCTCGGGTGCCGAGGCGATCCCCCACACCCGGACTCCGCCGGTGACCGGCAGCACCGCCAACGCCGACCTCGCCCGTCGGCTCGGCCTGGTCGCACCGTCGTACCAGGGCATCACCGGCGTGGTCGGGGTGCTGCAGGCCGAACTCGAGGCGCTCGACATCCCGTCGATCTCGCTGCGGGTCGGGATCCCGCACTACCTGATGAACGCCGAGCACCCCCAGGCGGTGTCGGCGCTCGTGCAGCACCTCAGCCACGTGCTCGACGTGCCGAACACCACCGACCTGAGCGATCAGATCGACGGCTGGCGCGACGTCCACGACGAGCTCGTCGCCAACGACGAACAGCTCCGGATGTACGTCAGGATGCTCGAGGCCGAGTTCGACCGACGGGCCGAGGCCCAGATCCCGACCGCCGACGACCTCGGCGCCGAGTTCGAGGAGTTCCTCCGCACCCAGCGCGACGACGACTGAATCGAGACGCGGGGTCAGACCCCGCGTCTCATTTGGCGGCGGCGAAGCCCTGCTCGAGGTCGGCGATGATGTCGTCGATCGACTCGAGGCCGACGCTCAGGCGCACGAGGCCCGGCGTGACGTCGGAGGCCGCCTGCTCCTCGGGCGTGAGCTGGCTGTGCGTCGTGCTCGCCGGATGGATCACGAGGCTGCGGACGTCGCCGATGTTGGCGACGTGGCTGTGCAGGCTCAGCGCCTTCGACGAACTTCTTGCCGGCCTCGAGGCCACCCTCGATCTCGAACGCGAGCACCGAGCCGTAGCCCGTGCCGCCGCCGAGCTTCTTGGCCCGCTCGTGCCACGGGCTCGACGGCAGTCCGGCGAAGCGCACCGACTCGACCTGGGCGTGGCCGTCGAGGAACTCGGCGACCACCTGCGCGTTCGCGAAGTGGCGCTCCATCCGCAGGCTCAGCGTCTCGATGCCCTGCAGGATCAGGAACGCGTTGAACGGCGAGATCGCCAGGCCGATGTCGCGCAGCATCTGCACCCGGGCCTTGAGGATGAACGCGCCGTGGCCGAGCGCCGGGAAGTAGGCGAGGCCGTGGTAGCTCGGGTCGGGCTCGGTGAAGTTCGGGAAGCGGCCGGACGCGGCGTAGTCGAACGTGCCACCGTCGACGATCGCGCCGGCGATCGAGGTGCCGTGACCGCCCATGAACTTGGTGAGGCTGTGGACCACGATGTCGGCGCCCCACTCGAGCGGGCGGATCAGGTACGGGGTCGGCACGGTGTTGTCGACCATCAGCGGGATGCCGTTGGCGTGGGCGACGCCGGCGACGCCTTCGATGTCGAACACGTCGTTCTTCGGGTTCGGGATCGTCTCGCCGAAGAAGACCTTGGTGTTCGGCTGGATCGCCGCCTCCCACTGGGCGAGATCGTGCGGGATCGTCGACGAACGTGACCTCGACGCCGAACTTCGGCAGCGTGTAGTGCAACAGGTTGTAGGTGCCGCCGTACAGCGACGGCGACGCGACGACGTGGTCGCCGGACTCGCACAGCGTCATGAACGCGAGCGTCTCGGCGGCCTGGCCGGAGGCGACGGCGAGCGTGCCGGGCAGGCCGACCGCCGTGGTGCAGCCGCCCTCGAGCGCGTTGACCCGGGCCTCCAGCGCCGCCTGCGTCGGGTTCATGATGCGGGTGTAGATGTTGCCGATCTCGGCGAGCGCGAACAGGTTCGCGGCGTGGTCGGTGTCGCGGAACTGGTACGACGTCGTCTGATAGATCGGCACCGCCCGGGCGCCGGTCGTCGGGTCGGGCTCGCCGCCGACGTGGATCTGCTTGGTCTCGAATCCCCAGGTGTCGCTCATAGGCGCCAGACGCTACCGGTCAATTCCCGACCCCACAAGTCGGGATTCTCGCGATGAGCGATGAGCGCACCTGCTGCGCCATCGCTCATCGCAAGGGAACGGACGGGTCAGAGCAGGCTGGCGACGAGGCCGGCTTGGCCGAGGTGGTAGGTGACCATGATCGTGACCGGCATCCAGCGGGCCGAGCCGACGAACTGACGCCAGCCCAGCACCGAGTCCGACGCCACGAACAACGCCGCGCCCGACGATCGCGAACCAGTTGCCCGTCGCCGCGGCGGCGCAGAACATCACCGAGATCGCCAGCAGGTACGCCGTCACCGCCGGACCGAGCACCGGTGTCGAGCGTCGTGCGGCACGAACGATCTGCACGCCGACCGTGCCGGCGAGGAGCGCCATCGCGACGAGCGCAGCGCCGAACCCGGACCACGACCAGTCCGGCGCGACCACGAGACCGACCGTGTACGCGATGTGCGCCAGCAGGAACGCGACCAGACCCGGGATGAACCGCTTGTCGCCGTCGAGCAGGAACACGTCGCCGGCCAGCGAGCACACGAGTGCCGACCACGAACCACGCCCGAGTCGCGGGATCGACCGGATCGAGCGTGAGCGCAACACCGATGAGGGCGATCAGCGCGAGCGGCTTGCTCCACACCTCGACCGACGCGGTCGTCGGTCCACCGGCTCCACCAGTTGGCACCAGCCGCGACTGCGAACGACCGATCGCGAACGACCCATGCAGCTGCCGTCATGTCACCCTGCCCGTCACGCAACCCCGCCGGAGCGGCTGGTGTTCAGCCGCCGGAGATGTCGGAGACCTTCTGCTTGCCGGCGCGGATGAACGGCATCATGTCGCGCAGCTCGCCGCCGATCGCCTCGATCGGGTGGGCCTTGCCCTCCTCCTGCATCCGCGTGTAGTTCGGGCGGCCGGCTTCGGACTCGGCGATCCACTCGGCGGCGAACTGGCCGCTCTGGATCTCCTCGAGGATCTTCTTCATCTCGGCCTTGGTCGCCTCGTTGACCACCCGCGACCCGCGGGTGAGGTCGCCGTACTCGGCGGTGTCGGAGATCGAGTAGCGCATCCCGGCGATGCCCTCTTCGTACATGAGGTCGACGATCAGCTTCACCTCGTGCAGGCACTCGAAGTACGCCATCTCCGGGGCGTAGCCCGCCTCGGTGAGCGTCTCGAACCCGGCGCGCACGAGTGCCGTGAGGCCGCCGCACAGCACCGCCTGCTCGCCGAACAGGTCGGTCTCGGTCTCCTCGGCGAAGGTCGTCTCGATGACACCCGCCCGGGTGCCGCCGATCGCATCGGCGTACGACATCGCGATGTCGCGTGCCTGCCCGGTCGCGTCCTGCGCCACGGCGATGAGTGCCGGTACGCCGCCACCCTCGGTGTAGGTGCGGCGCACGAGGTGGCCGGGGCCCTTGGGAGCGATCATGATCACGTCGCCACCGGCGGGCGGCTGGATGCGGTCGAAGCGGACGTTGAACCCGTGCGCGAACGCCAGCGCCTTGCCGTCGGTCATGTGCGGAGCGATCGACTCGTCGTAGATCCGCTTCTGCTCGGTGTCGGGGGCGAGCACCATGATCACGTCGGCCCAGGCAGCGGCCTCGGCGATGGTCATCACGGTGAGTCCCGCCGCTTCGGCCTTGGCGGCCGACGACGACTCCGGGCGCAGGCCGACGACCACGTCGACACCCGACTCCTTCAGGTTCAGCGCGTGCGCGTGGCCCTGCGAGCCGTAGCCGATGACGGCGACCTTCTTGCCGCGGATGATCGAAGGATCCGCGTCCTCTGCGTAGTAGACGGTGACGGCCATCTCAGCCAGCCTTTCCAGTGTTCGGTGTGGGGGTTTGGTTCACGGCGCGCAGGCGAGCGCCTCGATCGAGTTTCGGCAGCGCCACACGACCCGTGCGCTGGAGCTCAACGATGCCATATCCGTCGAGCAAATCCTCAAAATCGTCGAGCTTGTCGGGATGGCCCTCGAGGCTCACGGTCAGCGCCGACTCGGCGACGGCGATGATCTTGCCCTCGAAGATGTTGATCAACTCGACGACCTTGCCGCGCTGTTCGTCCGGGGCCTTGACCGTGGCGATCAGCAGCTCGCGCTCGACCGAACGCCGAGGGTCGAGCTCGGAGATCTTGACGACGTCGATCAGCTTGAACAGCTGCTTGGTGATCTGCTCGAGCGGTGTCGACTCGACGTCGACGACGATGGTGATGCGGCTCATCCCCTCGTCCTCGGCCGGAGCGACCGCCAGCGAGAAGATGTTGAAGCCACGCCGGGCGAACAGCCCGGCCACGCGGGCGAGGACGCCCGGCCGGTTCTGCACGAGCACCGACAGGATGTGGTGATTGAGCGTCTGGCCGCCGTACTGGTTGATGGTGGTCACTTGCAGTGCTCCGGCTCGGTCTTGCTGGGTGGGGTGCAGGATCAGATCGTCGTTGCTGTGACCGGCGGGAACCATCGGGAACACCTTCTCGGAGGCGTCGGTGCGGAACTCGACGACGACGGAGCGGTCCTTGATCGAGTTCGCCTTCTCGATCGCCGGGCCGACCTCCTCGGGTGACTCGACGCAGGATGCCGACGCAGCCCATCGACTCGGCCCACATCACGAAGTCGGGCACCTTGGCGTTCAGGTACACCTCGGAGTAGCGCTCGTCGTAGAACATCTCCTGCCACTGACGGACCATGCCGAGGTAGCTGTTGTTGAGCAGCGCCACCTTGATCGGGAAGCCTTCGACCGTCGCGGTCACGAGCTCCTGCGCGGTCATCTGGAAGCAGCCGTCGCCGTCGACCGCCCACACGTCGCACTCGGGCTTCGCGGCCTTGGCCCCGATCGCCGCCGGGATCGAGAAGCCCATCGTGCCGAGGCCACCGGAGTTGACCCAGGTGTAGGGCTCGTTGAACTCGAAGAACTGCGACGTGTACATCTGGTGCTGGCCGACGCCCGACGCGACGATCGTGTGCGGCGCGGCGAGCCGGTTCAGCTCCTCGATGCAGTACTGCGGCTTGAGCGCGTCGCCCGGCTCGGACTGCTCGTAGGTCATCGGGAACTGTTCCCGCCAACCCGACACCTTGCTCTTCCACGCCGACGTGTCGGCCTGGACCGAACCGGCGGCGAGCATCGACTTGATCTCGGAGATGATCTCCTCGATGACGTACTTCGCATCGCCGACGATCGGGACGTCGGGTCGCCGGACCTTGCCCTGCTCGGCCGGGTCGATGTCGACGTGGATGATCTTGGCCTCGGGGGCGAACGCATCGACCTTGCCGGTGATGCGATCGTCGAAGCGGGCGCCGAGCGTGATCAGCAGATCGCTGCGCTGCATCGCCGTGACCGCCGTGGCGTTGCCGTGCATGCCCGGCATGCCGAGGCACAGCGGGTGGTTGTCGGGGAAGGCGCCGCGAGCCATCAGCGTGGTGACGACGTAGGTGTCGATCAGCTCGGCCAGCTCGCGCAGCGCCTCGGCGGCCCGCGACTTCAGGATGCCGCCGCCGGCGTAGATGATCGGCCGCTCGGAGGCGAGGATCAGCCGGGCCGCCTCCTTGATCATCCGCGGATGACCCTTCACGTTGGGTCGGTAGCCGGGCAGCGAGTCGAGCACGTCCTGGTCGCTCGGCCAGTGCCACGTCATCTCGTTCTGGAGCACGTCCTTGGGCACGTCGATCAGCGTCGGGCCGGGCCGACCGGTCGTCGCGATGTGGAACGCCTGCCGGACGGCCATCGGGATGTCGTCGGCGGACATGACGAGTTCGTTGTGCTTCGTGCACGACCGGGTGATCCCGACCGTGTCGCACTCCTGGAACGCGTCGCTGCCGATCGCCGCCGTCGGCACCTGGCCGGTGATGGCGACCATCGGGATCGAGTCCATGAAGGCATCCATCAGCGGCGTGACGAGGTTCGTCGCGGCCGGTCCGGACGTCACCATCGCGACGCCGGGCTTGCCGGTCACGTGGGCGTAGCCCTCGGCCATGTGGCCGGCGCCCTGTTCGTGGCGCACGAGGACGTGGCGGATCGAGCTCTCCATCAGCGGGTCGTAGGCCGGCAGGATGCACCCGCCCGGGTACCCGAAGATGAGTTCGACGTGCTCGTGTTCCAATGCTCGGATCAGCGCCTGAGCGCCGGTGAGCCGTTCAGCTGGTTCTGCAGCCATGGGAGTTGGTTCCTTTGTTCGTGTGTTCGAGGGGAGATCGGTGCCGAAAAACAAAACGACCCCCCGTCAGGGAGGTCGTGAGCACGCGTGGCGAGTTGCCGGGCGTGCTACCGGATGAGTACTACGAGTGAGTTCGGGACGCGGTCGGGCGGCGTTCACGCCCGACAGTGTGCCATCGAATTGCGTCATGGTCAACCTCGACACGCGATCAGGTCCACACGACGCCGCGTGACGCCTGCTGTGTCCGGTGCTGTGTGCCGTGTTGTGTCGGTCGTGTTGCCCGCTCGTCCATGTCCGCTCCTCGGTGGGGTGATACCAACATCACATCGGCACGATAGCGCCACACTTGAGCAGTACGGTGATCGTGGTGAGTCGGCGTGACGAGATCATCCAGGAGGCGGTGTCCATTCTCCACGAGGACGGCCCGGCGGCACTCACATCGGTCAATGTGGCGGCGCGCATCGGGGTGACGCAGTCGGCGATCTACCGGCACATCACCGACATGGAGGAACTCAGCGGGATCGCCAGCGGGATCGTGGTCTCCGAACTCACGGCCGTGCTGAACTCACTGCTCCTCGGGCCTGACGTCGATCTCGACGAACTCGAAGGGATCGCAGCCCTCAGCAGCAAGGTCGTGAAGACGATGGAGGTCGAGCGTCAGGCGTTCGAGGTCATCGACCGATGGCGCTTCGCCGAGGGGACGCTCGGTGACGGCATCCGCCGGGCCCTCACCTCGAGTCGTGATCTCCTGGTCTTCGTGTTCGAATCGGAATGGCGCAAGGAGTACGGCTACGCCGATCCGCTGCGAGCGGACACCGCCGGGGTGCAGCGGGCCCATGCGCAGGTCGTGGTCGACGACGTGGTCGCGGTGTCGCGCCTGGTCCGCGACGGCATGCCCAGCGACGACGTCGTCCGCCTGCTCCAGTTGCGGATCGTCACGTCGTGGACGGCGTACGTCGTCGACATGCAGACCCGACTCGGCCGCCCGCTGCCGAACATCGAAGTCGCCTGAGCGACGCTCGGATCAGCCGGCGAAGACGCCTTGCAGGCGGGCCGCGGTGAGCGTGTTCTCCAGGAGGCAGGCGATCGTCATCGGGCCGGTGCCGCCGGGCATCGGGGTGATGAACCCGGCGATCTCGGCCACCGGCTCGTAGTCCACGTCGCCCACGATGCCGGCCTCGGTCCGTGAGACGCCGACATCGATGACCGTGGCGCCGGGCTTCACCATGTCGGCGGTGATCATGCGGGCCTGGCCGGCGGCGCCGACGACGATGTCGGCCTCACGCACGACCGACGCCATGTCGCCGGTTCGCGAGTGCGCCAGGGTGACCGTCGCGTCGACGCCCTTGCGGGCGAGCAGCAGCGACAGTGGCAGACCGACGAGCGTCGAACGGCCGATGACGACGGCGCGCCGACCGCTCGTGGGGATGTCGTACCGTTCGAGCAGACGCATCACACCGAGCGGTGTGCAGCCCACCAGACCCGGCCGCCCACGTACGAGCCGACCCATCGAGCGTTCGGTCAACCCGTCGACGTCCTTCTCGGGCGGGATCAGGTCGAGCACGGGCTCGGGGTCGAGCCCATCGGGCAGCGGCAGCTGCACGAGGATGCCGTGCACGGCGTCGTCGGCGACGAGTTCGCGAACCGCCGCCTCGACCTCGGCCTGGGTGGCGGTGGCCGGGAGGTCCACGTGGTGCGAGGTGAGCCCGGCCTCCGCGGCCTTCTGGTGCTTCATGCGCACGTATCGCTGGCTCGGCCCGTCGTCGCCGACGAGCACCGTCGCCAGGCAGATCGTCGGGCGAACCTGCCGCCTCGATCCGCCGGCGCAACCCGACGATGATCTCGTCGCGCAGTGCGGTGCCGTTCATGATCGTCGCGCTCATGGCGTCGACGTTAGCGGTCGAGTTCGGCGGGGCCGTGGGCCCGGTACTCGATCGTGGTCGTCCCCTCGAACCCTTCGATGTCAGCCTCGAGCCGGTACAGCAATCCGTCGTCCACACCGATCCAGAACCGGAGTCGACCTCCACCGTCGATGACGTCGACGGCGATGTCACCGTCCGCACCGCTCGACGCGGTCGCGGCGGAGCCACCGGGCGTCGGACTGCGCGACGAGCAGCGGGTTGTCGCGCTCCGGCCCGGCGGACGCCACGATGAGGGCGATGATCCGGTCGAGCGGAACGCCGTCGGGGTCGGCGGGTCGGAGCGGTCCACTCATCGTCGGCGCCGCCGCTCGGACGCACCGCCACCTCGCGTCTCGGTCCAGGCGACGTCGGTTCGTTCGGTCTCCTCCCCCTCGACGATCGTCGTCAACTCGGCGAGCCCACCGTGGTCGACCCAGTCGATGACGCCGTCGAGCCGCAGCTCCGCCCCGACGCCGTAGGGGACCGTGGCCGTGACCTCGGCACCTCCCGCCTCGTAGTTCCGCACCAGCACCTGCGAGAGGGCTGCGGCCTGATCGTCGGTCAGCGACTGCGGCGAGCTGTCCGAACAGGCGAGCACGGTGACGAGCACGCCCGCCAACAGTGCGGCCAGACGAAGCACCCGGATGCGCTGGAGACGGGCTCACCGTTCGGGCAGCTCGATCTGGTCGAGGTCGAGCGTCGTATCGATCTCGGCAGCCGACATCCAGGGCCCGCGCGGGTCGCCGGGGCGGGATGGTTGCGGTGCGACGCGCTGCACGCTGAACGTCACGGTCTTCGGACCTGGCGGGCCGACGAGCGGATCCGACGACGGTGTCTGGCCGCCACACGGGTCGACCAGCAGCGACGGCGGGTCGGCAGTTTCGGCCCGGTTGGCCTCGAAACAGTCCGACGGGGGCTCGCCACCGCGATTCGGCGTCGAGATCACGTAGACCAGGTCGACGCCGTTGTCGGCGAGCGCGTTGCCTCGCACCTGGTTGCCGCGGGGCGCGTAGACGTCGACATCGGTGACTGCGATCCCGGCCAGCGAGTGTCCCTCGACGAGGTTGCGTTCGATGACGTTCTCCTGGCCTCCGGAGATGACGATGCCGAGCCCGAAGGCGGACTCGGGCGTTCCCGGAGCTGCGGCGTTGACGTTGTCGGTGACGACGTTGCCGACGATGTGGTGGCCGATCTGCGGGGCGAGACGTTCGGCATTCTGGCTGCCGACCTCGATCCCCATCCGGTTCCCGGTCCACGTGGACGACACGACGGCCACGCCGCTCGCATTGATCGCCTGATAGCCGATGGTGTTGCGCTCCGACACGACGTCGGTCACCACCGCGTCGCAGGGCTGACACTGCCCGATGTAGACGCCGGCATCGGGATGGCCGGCGGTGTAGGAGTGTTCGAAGACCCCCTGCTCGGCGGCGAATGCGTACAGCCCGTAGAGACCGTTGTCGTGGGCGGTGATGTAGGACGCGCGGTAGCCGCGCAACTGCACCGACTCGCCCGCAGCGCCGTAGGAGTCGCCGGAGGCTCCACGCTGGTCGAGCTCGCCGACGAACAACACCCCGTTGCCGCGGTAGCCACGCACCGTCAGGTTCTCGATGGCGACGCCGTTCGATCTGCACGACGATGCCGTTCTCCAGGTCGGTCTCACCATCGAGGACCACGCTGTTGCGATCCACCCCGCGAATCACGATGTCGCGGGTGGTGACCTCGACCGACTCGTTGTACACGCCGGGCTCGATCAGCACGAGGTCGCCCGGGCGGGCCCGATCGACCGCATCCTGAATCGACGCCGACGGCTCGACCCCGATGGTGATCGGCTCACGATCACCGGTGCAGCTGCGGCGATCGCTGCCCACGCCGCGGCGGCGAGGAGCGGCAACGCGCAGGGCGCGGGGCGTCACGTCCGACGGATTCGTTGGGCGGCAGCGCCCAGCACGATGCATCCGAGTCCCATGAGCAGGATCGTAACGATTCCCGAGGATCCGGTACGGGGAAGCTCCGTCGTCACGGTGGCAGATGACTGCACGGTGGTCGTCGTCACCCCGACCTGCGAGCCGGGCGGCAGGGTCGTCGGCGGCGCGGCGCGGCGGACGGTCGGCACCGTCGTGGTGGTCCCGACCAGCGAGCCGGGCGGCAGCGTGGTCGTGGTCGGCGGCACCAGCGATCGGTGGTCGCGGCAGCGTCGTGGTGGTCGGCGGCATCGTCGTCGTGGTCGGCGGCACCGTCGTCGTGGTCGGCGGCACCGTCGTCGTGGTCGGCGGCACCGTCGTCGTGGTCGGCGGCACCGTCGTCGTGGTCGGCGGCACCGTCGTGGTCGTGGTCGGCGGCACCGTCGTGTCGTGGTCGGCGGCATCGTCGTCGTGGTCGGCGGCAGTCGTCGTGGTCGGCGGCACTCGTCGTGGTCGGTCGTGGTCGTCGTGGTCGTCGTGGTGGTCGTCGTGGTGGTGGGTGGGATCGGTTCGACGTACCCGAAGTCGAGTGAGTGGTCGTTGCGACCGGCGCCGCCGAGGGTCGTGGTGCGACTCCTGCCATCGATGATCGCGCCATCGGAGTCGACGCGATCGTCGGTGCCCGCATCCCGCAGCGTCAGCACGCCGGTGGCACCTCCGGGCAACACCGTCGATGCCGGCACACCCACGATGACGCGGGCACCGGGGACGAGCTGCGCGATGCCGAACCGGGCGCTGGCCGTCGAGGTGCCACCGGCGCCCGAGAAGTAGTACGTCCCGGCGGCATCGGTGACCGCGGTGGAGATGGCGCCGGCGTCCGGCTGGCCGTCGGCATCGTCGTCGAGGTAGAGATCGACCGGGATGCCGGCGAGCGGCGCCTCGTCGGGGTCCTGGACCCCGTCGTTGTCGGTGTCGACCCAGACTCGGTTGCCGATCTCGATCGGGGCGAGTTCGCACAGCACTTCGAGGTCACCGATCGCGTTCGACTTGCCGAAGCCGATCGGGCTCCTGCTGTTCGGAAGCAACTCGAGCCTGCCGGTGACCGCGGCATTGACGTTCGAGAACCGGACGACGCCCGCGGAGTGGGCCGCGAACGGATCCATCTGCGTCGTGGCGACCTCACCGCGGCCCCTGATCAGTGCGACGGCACCTTCGCTCGTCTCCTGATGGGCGCTGCCGAACAGGTCGAAGCGGTAGAACTCGCCGCCGCCGGGACCTTGGTTGTTGCCGGCGCCGGACGTGATGGTGCCGCCGCCGAGCCCGGCGCCGAGCGGAGCCGATCCCGCTGACTCGAGGGTGTAGGAACCCCCCACGATGGCCGGAGGTCCGGCGCGAAGCAGGTCACCGCCGAGGTCGGCGGTGAAGAGGGTCGTCGACGGTGGAGCCGGCGCCCAGTTGTCGATGCCGAACATGTGGCCGGAGCGGTCCATGAACGCGAGGATCATCGAGCCGTCATCGTCGAACTCGATGTCGGACAGCATCGGTACCGGATAGCTGACACGGCGCCGCTGGTCGGTGCTGGTGTCGGTTCCCCCCAACGGCGCGAACGTCGGCTTGTCCCACACGTTGGTCCACGCGTTCCACGTGCAGCCCTGCGCCGGCGAGAACCACGTGGTCGTGCATCCCCGCTGGTAGTTCAACGAGATCGGCGAGGCGAACGCCGGCGCTCCCCACGTGGACGTGGCAACGTCGAATCGCAGGACCTGCGCCGTGAGGTCGGCCCGCGTGCCGCCGTTCTCACCGGAACACACGACCCCCAGCAGGACCTGTCCGTCCTGCACTCCGAGACCCCACGGGCGTGCGACGCCTCTCGTGCACGTCGGATAGTTCGGATCGGGCAGCGCGGCCGATGTCGTACCCGACCGGTCGATCTCGTACACCTTGCGGTCGAAGAGGTTGACGGCGTAGACGGCCGAGCCGTCCTCGGCCATGTCGATGTCGCCCCACCCGCGAGTGCCCACGAGCGGGAAGACCGACGTGTCGTAGCTCGGTGTCCCGGCCGCAGCGAGACCGCGAGCGCTGTTGGTGGGGACACTTCCGTCGTCGGTGGCGATGTCGTCGAACCAGACCGTCGGGGCTCCACCGCCCGCCGGCTTGCGATAGATCGCATCCACGCCACCCGGTCCGAGACCGGCGTGACGCTTCACGAGCGAGGCGATGAACACGTCACCGGTCGTGCGGTCGGCGGCGATGCCCCAGGTGGCGCCGAGCTGCGCCGCCGTGGCTTCGTCCGTGATCGGCGGGTTGGAGGCCAGGTTGCCGGTGGCGGTGTAGGGGAAGGACTTCAGCGCCGGTCGGTTCGCCGTCGTGTTGTTGCCCGCCAGCGGATTGCCACCGGTGAAGCAACTGGTGATCAGGCGCGGGTTGGCCTGGCAGTAGTCGTCGGGATTGTTGACGGCGAAGTTCGCCGTTCCGCCCGGCACCGCGAACTGGACCGACGTGCCGTTGCTCGAGCCGTGGGCTCCCTCGGCGAGCCACGTGGCGTCGGCGGGCAGGTCGAACTCGATCCGGTACGGGCCGGCATCGAGCGTCGTCACGTTCAGCGAGTAGGTCCCGTTCGCCAGCGTCGTCGTCTCGACCTCGGCATTGGTGCGGTCGACCGCGCGGACGATGACGCCGCTCTCACCCGGTTCACGGGTGTCGCGGGTCCCGTCGGCGTCGAAGTCACGGAACACGAGGCCGGTGACGGGGGCGTCAGCCGGGCCGGCCTGGGCGGTCGTGCCCGCGACGACGGCGACGAGCACCGACGCCGCTGGCGAATCGGCCGAGGGCACGCAGCCTCGTCGCCCTCGTTCCGCCCACGTTCGTCACCAGATCCAGCTCTCCTCAGATCCGACAGTCCGCCCGTCGGCGAAGACATCCTTCGGCAGGAGGCAGATCGGTCTTGAGCCCGAGCTTGGAGGCAGCGGCGCCCGCGGTCGAGGGTCAGCCGGCTTCGGAGTGGGTGACGGGCTTCTCGCCCATCCACTCACGCAGCGTGTTCTTCAGCTTGGTCTGCTGGATGAACAGGTCGCTCTCGGCCGGCGAGTCACCGGCGGCCTGCGGGGCCTTCAGGTAGAAGCTCAACCACTCCTGCACGCCGGACTCGCCGGCGCGGTGCGCGAGGTCCATGAACAGCGCCAGGTCGAGCACGATCGGCGCGGCGAGGATCGAGTCACGGCAGAGGAAGTCGACCTTGATCTGCATCGGGTAGCCGAGCCACCCGAAGATGTCGATGTTGTCCCAGCCCTCCTTGTTGTCACCACGCGGCGGGTAGTAGTTGATCCGCACGACGTGGTCGATGTTGCCGTACAGGTCGGGGTACACCTCGGGCTGCAGGATGCCGTCGAGCACGCCGAGCTTGGAGACTTCCTTGCTCTTGAAGTTCTCCGGATCGTCGAGCACCTCGCCGTCGCGGTTGCCGAGGATGTTCGTCGAGTACCAGCCGCGCAGGCCGAGCATGCGGGCCTTGATACCCGGGGCGAGCATCGTCTTCATCCAGGTCTGACCGGTCTTGAAGTCCTTGCCGGCGATCGGCACGCCGCGGGTCTTCGACAGCTCGATCATGCACGGCAGGTCGACCGACAGGTTCGGCGCACCGTTGGCGTACGGCACGTCGGACTGCAACGCCGCGTACACGTAGATCTGGCTGGGCGAGATGTTGGCGTCGTTGTCGCGCAGGCCCTGCTCGAACGCCGCGACGGTCTCGTGGACCTCGGACGGCCTCCTGGTACGCCTCGGTCGATCCGCACCACACCATGACGAGGCGGTCGCAACCGTTCTCGGCCTTGAAGGTGGCGATGTCGTCGATGATGGCCATGGCCTGGTCCCACTTGCTCGGGATGTTCTTCACGCGGACGCCTTCGAGACGCGACACCCAGCGCTGGTCGAACACGGCCTCCATCGGGACGACCGCTTCGAGCTCGCTGGAGATCGCGTTCAGGTCGGCGTCGTTGAGCACGCCGGCGGTGCGCGCCGCTTCGAGGGCGTTCGGCGAGATCGGGTCCCAGCCGCCGAAGACGATGTCGTCGAGGCTGGCGAGCGGCACGAACTCGCGGATCATCGGGTTGCGATTCTCCTCTTTCGTCCCGAGACGGATGTGCGCCATCTGGCTGATCGAACCGATCGGCGGGTGCAGGCCCTGGCGGGCGGCGATGACACCGGCGATGAAGGTCGAGGAAACGGCGCCCATGCCGGGCGTGAGGACACCGAGCTTGCCGGTGGCGGGAGCGATCTGTCGTGCGGTCATTCCTCAACCATAAGCGATCATTCATTCGAACACATCACTGTGAAGCAACAACTGATGTATCGTGCGGCGGGTGCAGCCACTCCCCGACCTGTCGATCCGGCAACTCGAGTACCTCGTCGCAGTGCGCCGAGGAGCCGACCTGGGCGCTCGCCGCCGAACGGGTCGGGGTGAGCCCGTCGGCGCTGTCCCAGGGGCTCGCGGAGCTGGAGCGCCGAGTCGGTGTCGCGCTGTTCGACCGTGACGGACGACGACGGCTCGTCCGACCGGCGGCGCAGCCGGTCGTCGCACACGCCCGCCAGGTGCTCGGACTGACGAACGACCTCGCCCGCTGGGCGGACCGCATCCGCAGCGGACGCAGCGGGCGGCTCCGGCTCGGCATGATCGACGCCGCCGCAGTCGTGCACTACCCCGAGCACTTGCGCAGGTTTCGCACCGAGCACCCCGACGTCGATCTCCTCCTGCGCGTGTCGCCGTCGGCCCAGCTGCTCGACCTGCTGGCTGCGGGCGAACTCGACCTGGTGGTGTGCGTGGAGCCGCCGACCGTGCCGAGCGGCGTCCGCCTCGACCCGCTGCTGACCGAGGACCTCGCGGTCTACGGTCCGCCCGGGCAACGAATCGGTCGGCCGGCGACGTGGGGCCCGTGGGTGCTGTTCCCGTCCGGCTCGCACACGAGGGCGGTCGTCGTGGACCTGCTCCGGCGGCTCGGCGCGCCGCTCGACGTGGTCGCCGAGAGCCATCAACCCGAGGTGCTGCGCGAGATGGTGCGGCTCGGCACGGGCTGGACCGTGCTCCCGGTCTCCCAGGCCGAGTACGGCGACCGGCCGCTCGACGCCGGCCACCTGCTGACGACCCGCAACCTCGTGATGGCCACCCGCGCCGGATCCGTGCACGACCCCGTGGTCGACCTCCTGGCGGCAGCACTGCGGTCGTGAGGCCGGCGGTCACGCCGCCTGCATCACGCTGCCTGCATCACCTGCCGTGCATCACACTGGCGGCGTCGCACCGCCGAGGACCGCATGGAACTGGGCGGTGTCGACGTTGCCGCCGCACAGGACGAACGCGCTGCGTTCGCCCCGCTGCTCGGGCGGCTCCGACAGCAGCCCGGCGAAGGCGATCGCGCCCGCAGACTCGGCGACGTTGTGCGTCGTCCGATAGATCAGGCGCATCGCCTCGGCCGTGGCGTCGTCGGAGACGGCGATGATCCGTGCGGCGCCCGCGATGATCCCGGCGATCGCCGTCGGATCGGGCGAGCGGGTCGCCACGCCGTCCACGAACGTCGCGGCCGTCTCGGTGGTCACGACCTCGCCCCGCTCGAACGACAGCAAGGTCGACGGCGCCCGATCGGACACGACTCCGACAATGGCCGTGGGGAGGTCGAGCAGATCGCGCACCGTGATGAGCGCATTGATCCCCGACCCCATCCCGACCGGGACGTACACCGTGTCGAGCGGACCGGCGCCGTCGAACAGTTCGAGCGCATACGTGGCCACGCCGAGCACGAGATCCCGATGGAAGGGCGGCACCGCTTCGAGACCGCGCTCGACGGCGACCTCGATCGATCGTTCGCGGGCCTCCTGGAAATCGGCGCCGAACTCCACGACCTCGGCGCCGAGCGCGCGCATCGCCGCGTTCTTCTCGACGCTGTTGCCGTGCGGCACGAAGATCGTCACCGAGCGCCCGTAGCGACGGCCGGCGAACGCGAGGCTCTGACCGTGGTTCCCGCGCGTCGCGCTGACGACACCGCCGACCGCCGGCCGTTCGCGCACGAGCCGATCCATGTACACCAGGCCACCGCGCACCTTGAACGCGCCGACGGGCGTGTGGTTCTCGTGCTTCACGGTGACCGCCGACCCGGCCACCTCGTCGAGCAGCGGCCAGCGGTACTGGGGCGTCGGCGGCACGTCGCGGCGCACGACGGCGGTCGCCGCCGCCAGCTCGGCGAGGTCGAACATCGGCGTGGAATCGTTCATCGCGCCACGCCGCGTTCGGTGACGACGTGGTCGACGGCGACGTCGTGCGGCTCGACCGGGAGCGCGTCGAGCGAGCTGGTCGTCGAAGCACGACACCGATCGACACGCAGTCGGAACGGACGGTCGCCAGGAACCGGTCGTACCAGCCGCCGCCCTGACCGAGTCGGTCGCCTGCTGCGGTGAAGGCGAGGCCGGGCACGATCACGACGTCGGGCCAGTCCGAGTCGACTCGATCCTCCGGGCACCGCCACCGACGTCGAGCGATCGGACACCAGGCAACGAACGGCGCCGTCTCCGGCTCGCCGGGAATCGTGGCGAACACGAGGATCCGGTCCGCCGTGTCGACACTCGGCAGCGACGTCACGTGCCCCCAGATCCGATCGGACCGAGCCGCCCGATCGGGCAACGCTCGACGCATCGTGCGCATCTCCTCGCGCAGCGCTCCCTTGGCCCGCGGGAGCGAGGTGAGGTCGACCACGGGGATCGAGCGTACAGTTGCCCACGATGAGCGATCAGACGCCAACGCCCCCACTGAATCGGCCCCGGCCAACCCAGCGCAGTTCGACGCCCGCCACTTCCGCACGGTGCTCGGTCACTTCCCGACCGGCGTCACCGTGATCACCGGGATGGCCGAGGGTGACCGTCCGCACGGGTTCACGATCGGATCGTTCACCTCGGTCTCGTTGGACCCGCCCTTGGTCGGGTTCCTGCCCCAGGTCGATTCCGAGACCTGGGCGCTGATGGCCGATGCCGGCAGCTTCTGCGTCAACGTGCTCAGCGACAGCCAGAGCGACCTGTGCTGGAAGTTCGCCAAGTCCGGCACCGAGGCGACCCGGTTCGACGGCGTCGAGTGGCACGCCGCACCGTCGGGCGCCCCCGTGCTCGAGCGGGCCGTCGCCTGGATCGACTGCACGATCGAGCACGTGTACGAGATGGGCGACCACTACTTCGTGCTCGGCCGGGTCACTGCGCTCGACGCCGACGCCGACCACGACGGCCTGCCGCCCCGCCCCCTCGTGTTCTACCGCGGCACCATCGGCGGCTTCGCCGCCGAAGGCTGACATCCCTCGCTCGAACTGACTCGTGAACGACGCACGGGCGCGCACTTGTTCACGAGATCGGCATTGGGCGGGTTGCTTCGAGACTGAGACCATGCACCAGCGCACGCCGCTCGCCGCCGGGCTCGACACGTTCGCCGTCGTGCTGTTCGTGGCCATCGGCCGCCGGGAGCACGAGCGGGACTCGGCGATCGCCGGGCTGATCACCACCGCCGCGCCGTTCCTGATCGCGCTGGCCATCGCGTGGCTCGTGCTGCGGGCGTGGCGACACCCGACGACGGTGTGGCCGACCGGTGTCGGCATCTGGGCGATCGTCGATCGGGGCAGGGATGCTGCTGCGACAGCGTCGTGTTCGACGACGGCACCGCCATGGCGTTCGTCATCGTGGCGACGCTGTTCCTCGGGTTGTTCATCGTCGGCTGGCGACTCGTGTTCGGCAGCGTGGAGCGACGGCGCCGCGCAGCCGTCCACTGACGACGCCGGTCGATACCATCGATGCCATGCCCGACATCGGTGAACGCGCCCGCCTTCGATCTGCCCGACCAGCACGGCACGAACGTTCGGCTGTCGCCGTTCAAGGGGCGCAAGGTGCTCGTCTACTTCTACCCGAAGGCCGACACCCCCGGTTGCACGACCCAGGCGTGCGGGCTGCGCGACATCGCCGCCGACATCGGCGACACGGTGATCCTCGGGATCAGCCCGGACCTTCCGGCGAGGCTGGAGAAGTTCGACGACAAGTACTCGCTCGGCTTCACGCTGCTGTCCGACGTCGACCACTCCGTCGCCGAGGAGTACGGCGTGTGGGTCGAGAAGAACATCTACGGCAAGAAGTACATGGGCGTGCAGCGCTCAGCGTTCCTGATCGACGAGACGGGCAAGATCGCCGCGGCGTGGCCGAAGATCAGCCCGAAGGACACCCCGACGAACCTGCTCGCCGCCCTCGCCGGGTGACGGGTCGATCAGAGGCCCGGCTTGTGGGCAGACCCGTGGGCGACCCAGTAGTCGTTGAGCGACTTCTGGATGCGGACGTACCAGATGAGGTTGCCGATGATCGGCAGCAGGAACCACAGACCCCAGATCGTGGTGATCGGCGGCTCCTTGCCCTCGCGGCGGTAGAGCTGCTCGACCTCGGACGCCATGAGGAACATCGTGACCGGCCCGATGAACAACGTGATGAACAAGTAGGCGACACCGCCGAGGCCCCGGTTGGTGTGGGCCTTCAGCTCGGCGCCGTTCTGGAACGACCAGACGATCGGCCAGATGCCGAAGGTCACGATCGTCAGCAGGATGACCAGGCCGATCGAGCGGGGCTTGCCGAGCGGACCGGTGTCGGCGACACCGGACGCGGGGCGGTGGCGGCGGAGGCGGCGGCGGAGCGTGCGCCGGAACCTCGGCCGGAACATCGGCCGCAGCGGGCGGCGGATCCTCGGGAGGCGGTGGTGGCGGTGTGTCGGTCATGGCGCACACGCTAGAACTCGCCGATCGGCTCGCCGGTGATGCTCGTTGTCGGCCATGCTCCACCCATGAGCGCACTGAAGATCGAGATCGATCCCGACGAGGCCGGATTCTCCGCCGAACGACTCGCCCGCATCGACCGGCACTTCCAGGGGTACGTCGACCAGCAAGAAGCTGGCCGGGTGGCACATCGCCGTCAGTCGCCGTGGCCAGCTCGTCCACTCCTCCACCTACGGCCACCGCGACATCGCCGCCGACCTGCCGTTCACCGACGACACCGTGGTGCGGATGTTCTCGATGAGCAAGCCGATCACCTCGGTCGCCGCGATGATGCTGTACGAGGAGGGCCTGCTCGAGCTGAAGTCACCGATCTCGAAGTGGCTCCCCGAGTTCGCCGACACCCGGGTGTACCGGTCGGGTTCGTTCCTCGCGCCGGTGACCGACCCGCTCAGCGAGCCGATCCGGGTGTGGCACCTGCTCACCCACACCTCGGGCCTCACCTACGGCTTCCACAACACCGACGTCACCGACGCGATCTACCGCCGGGCCGGGTTCGAGTGGGGCACCCCGAAGGGCGCCGACCTCGCCGAGTGTTGCGCCCGGTGGGCCGCAGCTGCCGCTGGCCTTCCAGCCGGGCACCGAGTGGAACTACGGCGTGTCGACCGACGTCCTCGGACGGCTCGTCGAGGTCGTGTCCGGAACGACGCTCGACGAGTTCTTCCGCACCCGCATCTTCGAACCGCTCGGGATGACCGACACCGACTTCCACGTGCACGAGGAGTCGCTCGACCGCTTCGCCACGCTCTACGTCCGCAACCCGAAGACGGGTGAGGCGGTGCCGGCGCCCGACGCGCTCGGGCGCGTTGCCGACACGCGACCGACGATGCTCGGTGGCGGCGGCGGGCTCGTCGGGACTGCGCACGACTACCTGCGCTTCGCCCACATGCTGCTCAACCGGGGCGAGCTCGACGGCGTCCGGCTCCTCGGAACGAGGACGGTCGACTACATGACCCGCAACCACCTGCCCGGCAACGCCGACCTCGAGTCGTTCGGTCGTCCGCTGTTCGCCGAGACCAGCTTCGACGGCGTGGGCTTCGGGCTCGGGTTCTCGGTCGTCCTCGACGCGGCGGCGAACAAGGTGCTGCGATCGGAGGGCGAGTACTCCTGGGGTGGGGCGGCGAGCACGATCTTCTGGGTCGACCCGCGCGAGGAGATCGTCGCACTGTTCCTCACCCAGCTGCTCCCGTCGAGCACCTACCCCATCCGGTCCCAGCTCAACCAGCTCGTGCAGCAGGCCCTGACCGATTGAGCCGCTGGTTCGTCAGGCCTCGTCGAAGGCAGCCGTCAGCTGCTCGACCGCAGCCGGCGACATGGTGGAGTAGAGCAGCTCCGCGCCGGGGAATCGACGGGCCTCCGCGGTGAGCGCATGGACGTACACGTGCTCGGCGAGGATGACGACCGTCGACGTCCCTGGACGAACGGCCTGCTTGAACCAGTCGACCCAGTCGTCGGGAATGCCGAGATCGATCACCTTGGCCGCGATCGCTCCGGCGCCGGCGCCGATCCCGAGGCCGGCGATCCAGCCGACCGGACCGCCGACGATCAATCCGAGCAGTGAGGTCCAGACCGCTGCGGACAGCGCGCTGCGCCCCGGCGTGGGATCGATGGTCTCGACCACCTTGACCGACCCGCCGGCGTCCTTGCGCACGATCACGGCATCTTTCAGGTCGAGGTTGCCCGCCTCGCGGAGTCCCTGCATCGCCAGCAGGTACTCCTGCGCGCGCAGGTCGTGATCGAACGAGACCCCGATGATCACCGGTGCACCGGGGTCGGAGACGGCCTGGGCGTCGGAGGGTGGCGCAAACACAGGATCGTCGTTCGACATGTGGTCAGTGTGCACGGCGACGACGTGCGTCCGCGATTCAGCGTTCGGTCAGTTCGACGATCATGGCGTCGATCGTCGACGCGAACAGAGCGTCGAGCTCGCCGACCCAGTCGAGGTGGTGGTTGACCTCGAGGCTGACGAACCCGTGCAGACGAGCCCACGAGGCGATCAGGAGCTGACGCTGCGCCGACGACAACGCCTCGAACCCGGTGCCGCCGGCGCCGATCAACTCGGTCACCCCGTCGATCAACGGCGCCATCACGGCGACCTGGGCGTCGACGGTCGGACCGCCGGGCGGCGCGGCGTAGCCCGGAAGGACGTCGGTGAACACCAGCGTGAACCGCGCGGGATAACTCGTGGCGAATCGCCGATACCCGTGGCTCGCGGCGACCACTCGGTCGACGGCCGGGGCGGTGGGCTCCACGTGGCGGGCGACCTCGGCCTCCATCTGGGAGTAGACGTCGAGGATGAGGGCGGTGTACAGCGCGTCGATGCTCTCGAAGTAGGTGTAGAGCGTGGACGGGCTGACGCCGACGGCGCGGGCGAGACCGCGCCAGTTGACCGCTGCGGATCCGCCCTCGTCGAGTTGCGTCAACGCTGCGTCGAGGACATCACGCCGCAATGCGACCTGCTGCTGCTGACGTCGTCGTCATGGTCTGCATGCGAACAGCGTAGCGGACGACGGGTCCGATGTCGATCAGTGTTCGATGTTCGAACGATGTGACGAATGTCCCGTTGACCATTCCTCGGGAGCCGGCGTAGCTTGAACACTGTTCGACAAATGAACGTTGTGCCCGACCGAAGGAGACCACCATGACCGAATCGACCAGCAACCCCACGACCCCGACCCCGACCGCCGGCCCGCGCGCCCGAGCGCCACGTGGTGATCGGCGCCGGCCCCGTGGGGCGCAGCCATCGTGGCCGAACTCGTGGCCGCCGGACACCACCCGACGGTCGTCACCCGCTCGGGCACCGTGGTCCCGGGAGCCGAGGCACGACGCGCCGACGTCACCGATCCGGCGGCGCTGCGCCAGGCACTCGACGGCGCCGACGTCGTGTACCAGTGCGCACAGCCCGAGTACCACCGGTGGGCCGAGGAGTTCCCGGCGCTGCAGGCCGCCATCGTCGACGCCGTCGCCGAGTGCGGCGCGTTGCTCGTCGTCGTGGAGAACCTCTACGGCTATGGCGACGTCAGCGGACCGTTGACCGACAACCTGCCGTTGCGTGCCACCACGAAGAAGGGTGCGGTCCGGGCGCGGATGTCCCTCGATCTCGTCGAGGCGCATCAGGCGGGCAGGATCCGGATGGTCGCCGCCCGGGCGTCGGACTTCTTCGGCCCCCACGTCGACGGATCGGCCTTCGGTGAACGGTTCGTCTCGCAGGTGCGCGCCGGCAAGAAGGTCGACCTCCTGGGCGACCCCGATGCACTGCACACCATCACCTACGTGCCCGACCTCGCCGCTGCCATGGTGCGGCTCGCGAACGAACCCGACTCGTGGGGCCGGGCGTGGCACGTCCCGAACGCTCCGGCGGTCAGCCAGCGCGAACTGGTCGAGCTCGCGGCCCGAGCGGCCGGCACGTCACCGGGCGTCCGTCGCGTCGCGACGTGGCAACTCCGGGCCGCTCGGGCGTGTTCGTCGCCCCGATGCGCGAGATGGTGGAGATGGCCTACGAGTTCGAGCACGACTTCGTCGTCGACGCGTCGGAGTACGTCGCCCGGTTCGGCGACCACTCCACCGACCTCGCGACGGCGTTCGCCGACACGTTCGCCGATCAGAGTGTGCCTGATCAGAGCGTGTTGGTGATGGCGCCGGTCTCGGCGCCCTGAACGAGCTTGGCGTACTTGCCGAGCACGCCGGTGGTGTAGCGGGGCGGGTTCGGGGTCCAGCCGTCCATCCGATTGGCGAGCTCAGCGTCGTCGACGAGCAGGTCGAGCGACTTGGACGGGACGTCGACGCGGATGAGATCACCATCTCGCACGAACGCGATCGGACCTCCCAGTGCGGCCTCCGGGGCCACGTGGCCGATGCAGAATCCCCACGTGCCGCCGGAGAACCGGCCGTCGGTGATCAGGGCGCAGTCCGAGCCCCGACCGGCGCCCTTCAGGGCGCCCGTGATCGCCAGCATCTCGCGCATCCCCGGTCCGCCCTTCGGGCCTTCGTAGCGGATGACGATCACGGTGCCCGGTTGGATCGACCCGGCCAGGATCGCCTCCATGGCGAACGACTCGTCGTCGAACACCCGCGCCGGGCCCTCGAAGTGCATCTGCGAGCTGGACAGGCCCGCCACCTTCACCACGGCACCCTTGGGTGCGAGTGAACCCGTGAGGATGTTGATGCCACCGGCCGTGTGGATCGGCGCATCGAGCGGGTGGACGACCACGCCATCGGGGCCGGGCGGATCGATCTCGGCGAGGTTCTCCGCCATCGTCCTGCCCGTCACGGTCATGACGTCGCCGTGGAGCAGACCCGCGTCGAGCAGCACCTTGAGCACGACCGGCACGCCACCGACGCGATCGAGGTCGCTCATGTGGAACTTGCCGCCGGGCTTCATGTCGGCGATGTGCGGGCACCTTGTCGGCGATGCGGTTGAAGTCGTCGAGGTCCAGCGCGACACGAGCTTCGTTCGCGAGGGCCAGCAGGTGCAGCACGGCGTTCGTGGAACCGCCGAGCGCCGACGTGACGGCGATCGCGTTCTCGAACGCCTGCCTTCGTCATGATCTGACGCGGGGTGATGCCGAGCCGCAGCAGGTTCACCACCGCGGCGCCCGCCCGCTCGGCGTCGCCTTCGCGGCGGCCGTCGATCGCCGGTGGTGACGCCGTACCCGGCAGGCTCATCCCGATGGCCTCGGCGATCGAGCTCATCGTGTTCGCGGTGAACATGCCGCCGCAGGCACCCTCGCCGGGGCAGGCCTTCGACTCGATCTCGTGGAGTTCGTCCTCGGTGATCGTGCCGGCCGCGCAGGCGCCGACCGCTTCGAACACGCTCGTGATGTCGAGCGCGGTGCCGTTGTGCTCGCCCGGCATGGTCGAGCCGTTGTAGACGAACACGCTGGGCAGGTCGAGCCGGGCCGCGGCGAGCAGCATCCCGGGGATCGACTTGTCGCATCCGGCCAGGCCGACGAAGCCGTCGAAGCGCTCGGCGTGCATCACCGTCTCGACGGAGTCGACGATCACCTCGCGGGACACGAGCGAGGCGCGCATGCCCTCGTGGCCCATCGAGATGCCGTCGCTGACGGTGATCGTGCCGAACTCGAGGGGGAAGCCGCCGGCCTCGCGCACACCGCGCCTTGGCGTGCTCGGCGAGCTTGCGCAGCGTCATGTTGCAGGGGGTGACCTCGTTCCACGACGAGGCGATGCCGATCTGCGGCTTCACCCAGTCGGCGTCGCCCATGCCGACCGCTCGCAGCATCGCCCGCGACGGCGCCTTCTGCATGCCGTCGGTGACGTCACGCGAGCGGGGCTTGATGTCGACCGGAACGTCGATCGGGGAACCGTTCGTGCTGGAGGCGTCGCTCATGGCCTGCACAGTAGTGGTGAGCGGCAACCGCCAGCCTGGTGCTCTGCCCACCCCGACACTCACGTGGTCGCGTGGATCTCGAACACCGGGTGCTTCGGGCCGGCGGCGCGGAGTTCGTCGTCGGTGGCGTCGGGGCCGACGCCGTCGAAGAACTGACCGACCTCCCACTTCCACCGGCGCAGATACGGCACGCAGGATCTCCGGCTTGTCGACGTCGTCGATCTCCACGGCCTCGACGTGCTCGACCCGACGACCGACCCGGAGGTCGCAACCGCCGGCGGCACGGACGTTGAGGACCCACTGGGTGGTCCCGCGAGGTGCGACGAGGTATCGCCGTCCGTCGATCGTCAGGACGTTGACCGGCGTCGTGCGGATCTCGCCGGACGTGCGGCCGGGGACCTCGAGCACCCGGGATCCCCACAGGCTGATGCCCCATCGCGTGAAGCGGGCGACGGTCGGGTTGAACACGTGGCGGGTGAACCAGTCCGGCTCGATGTAGCGGATCGGTGGTGGTGGCGTGGTCGGGTCTGCGTGCTGGATCATGGTCGACTCCGTGTCTCGTTGGGAGAGCACTGCTCTCGTTTCGGATCACTGTACTCCTCGATCCGAGCGAAGTCAAGAGCAGTGCTCACATTTCAGAGCGGAGATCTGGAAGACTGGCGGCATGAACCGAACCGCGCCACCGCCGTGGCGGGCGCCCGACAGCGGGCCCATGCGGAGGTCCGCACGGCGATCCTGGCTGCCGCGAGCGCTCGGGTCGCCGCCGACGGCGCGACGGCGCTGTCGCTGCGGGCGGTCGCCCGCGACCTCGGCATGGTGTCCTCGGCGGTGTATCGATACTTCGCCAGCCGCGACGAACTCCTCACGGCGCTCATCGTCCAGGCGTACGACTCGCTCGGCGCCGCCGCCGAGGCATCGGTCGACGCCACGGCCGGCGAGGCTCCGGCCGAACGCTGGGTCGCCGCCGCGATGGCCATCCGCACGTGGGCGTGGGCGCGTCCGCACGACTACGCGCTGCTCTACGGCACCCCGGTACCGGGATACGCGGCACCCGACGACACCACGGTGCCCGGCACGCGAGTGTCGCGAGCGCTCATCCGCATCGTGGCCGACGCGCCTCCGCGACGGCCGGATCGTCGAGCCGCCGGTGGGCTCGGTCACCGTCAGCGCCGGGACGGCCGACTCGTTCCGAGCGCTGCGCGAGATCATCGAGCTCGGCGACGCGGCCGACGGCACGGCGTTGATGCTGGTGCTCGCGTGGACCCAGCTGTTCGGGCTCCTCAGCTTCGAGCTGTTCGGCCAGACCCGCAACTTCGTCCACGACGACGAGCTGCTGTTCCGCGACGCCGCGTCGACGATGGCCCGCCACCTCGGTCTCGCCGACGTTCACGACGTGCCTGGCACGTTGAACGTCGAACACCGACGGGTCAGTGCTTGATCATGACGTGCTTGACCTCGGTGTAGGCCTCGACGGCGTACATCGACATGTCCTTGCCGTAGCCCGACTGCTTGAAGCCGCCGTGCGGCATCTCCGACATGATCGGGATGTGGTCGTTGACCCACACCGCGCCGAACTGGAGCGCCTTGCTCATGCGCATCGCCCGGCCGACGTCGGAGGTCCACACGCTGGCCGCCAGGCCGTAGTCGACGTCGTTGGCCATCGCCAGTGCGGTCTCCTCGTCGGCCGCCGACTGCACGGTGACGACCGGCCCGAACACCTCGCGTTGCACGATCTCCGACGCCTGGTCGACGCCGACGACCACGGTCGGTTCGTAGAAGAAGCCGGGACCCGAGCCGAACGAACCGCCGACGGTCACCTCGCGCGCCTGCCTCACGCGCCCGATCGACGTAGCCGGCGACCCGTGAGCGGTGCACGTCGGAGATCACCGGGCCCATCTCGGTGTCGGTCCGACATCGGATCGCCGACCATGATCGATGCCGACGGCGTCGGTCAGCTGGCTCACGAAGTCGTCGTGGACCTTCGGCGCCGGCGATCACACGGCACGGGGCCGTGCAGTCCTGACCCGAGTTGTAGAACGACATCGCCTTGAGGTTCTCGACCACGGCGTCGATGTCGGCGTCGTCGAACACGATGACCGGTGCCTTGCCGCCGAGTTCGAGGTGCACCCGCTTGAGCGAGTCCGCCGACGCCCGGGCGACCGCCTTGCCGGCGCCGACGCTGCCGGTGATCGAGATCATGGCGATCCCGGGATGCTCACTGAGCGCCGCGCCGGCCACGGCGCCCTGGCCGCACACCACGTTGAACACGCCGGCCGGGAGGATGTCGGCGGTCAGCTCGGCGAGCCGGAGCACCGAGTACGGCGTCAGCTCCGACGGCTTCAGGATGACCGTGTTGCCGGCGGCGAGCGCCGGGCCGAGCTTCCAGGTCGCCATGTTCAGCGGATAGTTCCACGGCGTGATCGAGGCCGACGACGCCGAGCGGATCGCGACGCACCATCGAGGTGTAGCCCGGCATGTACTCGCCGGCGGCCTTGCCCTCGAGGAACCGGCACGCCGAGGCGAAGAAGCGCCAGTTGTCCTTCGTGAGGTCCATCTCGAACTCGACGATGCCGACCGGCTTGCCGACGTTCTCGCACTCGATCCGCGACAGCTCGTCGATGTTGGCGTCGATGACGTCGGCGACCCGGTGCAGGATCTCGCTGCGCTGGCGGGGCGACTGCGCCGACCACTCCCCGAACGCGGCGGTGGCGGCCTGGACGGCAGCGTCGACGTCAGCGGCGTCGCTGGCGGGGACCTCGCCGATCGCGACGCCGGTCGCCGGGTTGATGACGGCGTCGGTCGCCCCGCTCTGCGCGGGTCGCCAGTCGCCGCCGATGAAGTTGGAGTTCAACGAGGACAGTTCGGATGCCATGGACACAGATTGCCACGCCGCACCGCCGAATGTTGCTGCCTCGTGAACAGCCACGGATTTTGGACAGCCCGGCCCACGAGCGATGTAGCCTGCCGCGACACATGCCCGGACCACCTGCACCTCGGGCTGCAGCACGAAAGCATCAGCTGTGAGCGACGCCGTCATCCAACTCGATCATGTCCGCAAGTAGTTCGGCGACTTCGTCGCGGTCGAGCACGCCAACTTCGGCATCGAGCAGGGCGAGTTCTTCGCGATGCTCGGCCCGTCCGGCTGCGGCAAGACGACGACGCTGAAGATGATCGCCGGGTTCGAGCAGCCGACGTCGGGCAAGGTGCTGCTCAACGGCGTCGACGTCAGCCGGGTGCCGCCGTACAAGCGCAACGTCAACACGGTGTTCCAGCAGTACGCGCTGTTCCCGCACATGACGGTGGCCGACAACGTCCGGTTCGGGCCGCGAGTCGAAGCGGATCGTCGAAGAGCGAGTACGAGCCGAACGTCGCCGAGATGCTCGACGTCGTCCGCCTCAAGGAGTTCGCCGACCGCAAGCCGTCGCAGCTGTCCGGCGGCCAGCAGCAGCGCGTGGCGCTGGCACGGGCGCTGGTCAACTTCCCGAGCGCGCTGTTGCTCGACGAACCGCTCGCCGCGCTCGACCTCAAGCTGCGCGAGGCGATGCAGTTCGAGCTGAAGCGGATCCAGCGCGAGGTCGGCATCACGTTCGTGTTCGTCACCCACGACCAGGGCGAGGCGCTCACGATGAGCGACCGGATCGCCGTGATGAGCGACGGCCGGGTCGAGCAGATCGGCACGCCCGAGGAGATCTACAACAGCCCGGCGACGCTGTTCGTCGCCGGGTTCATCGGCTCGGCGAACCTGCTGCCGGGCAAGGCGATCGGCACCGACGGCGACGACACCGTGGTCGAGCTCCACGCGGGCCACGTCGTCCGGGTCCGCAACAACGAGGTCCGCCAGCCCGACGCGCCGGTCTCGGTCATGCTGCGACCCGAGCGCCTCACCGCCTCGCCGAGCCCCGCGAGCGACGGTCGCTCGGTGTCGCGGGATCGTCTCCGACGTCGTGTTCCAGGGCGCCCACGCCCGCCTCGTCGTGCACCTCCCCGACGACAGCGAGGTCATCGCCACCGTGGTCACCGGCACCGACCTCCCGTTCCTGCACCCCGGCAACGAGGTGCACCTCTCGTGGACACCCGGCAGCGCGTTCCTGCTGTCCGGATGGCCGCGGCGACCCGGTGCGACCGCCAGCGACATCGACACCCTCGAGGCCCACTCCGACTCCTGAATCCGCCGGCCACGCGACCGACAACGGACCGTTCGCCGCTGCCAGAATTGACCCGCCACCCGATCCCCCAACACCGAGAGAGCGACATGACCAACCGACGCCCGATCATCACCCCCCGTTCCGCCCGGGGCGCCATGACCCGCCGCCAGCTCCTGATCCGCGCCGGCGTGCTCGGCGCCGTCGGCGTCTCGCTGCCCTCGCTCCTCGCCGCCTGCGGCGGAAGCGACAGCGACTCCGGCTCGGCCGGCTCGCAGCCCTCGACCGGCTCCGCGGCCGGCGGTGGGGGCGGCAGCAGCGGTCTGTTCTTCGAGAACTGGCCGGCGTACATCGACCCGACCGAGGACGGCGTCGCCGGCACGGTCGACCGCTTCATGGAAGCCACCGGCATCGACATGCGCTACACCGAGGCGTACAACGACAACAACGAGTACTTCGCCAAGATCCAGCCGCTGCTCGGCCGCGGTGACACGATCGATCCCGACATCATCGCCCCCACGGGTTGGATGGCCGGTCGCCTGATCGCGTCTCGGGTGGGTCGACAAGCTGCCGCTCGACATGATCCCGAACGCGGCCAACCTCCGCGCCGACCTCCAGAACCCGACCTGGGACCCGACCGGCGAGTACTCGCTCCCGTGGCAGACCGGCTTCGCCGGCATCGCCTACAACATCGACGTGACCGGCCGCGAGCTCGACGAGCGTCGACGATCTCTTCGACCCCGAGTTCGCGGGCAAGATCGGCATGCTCACCGAGATGCGCGACACGATCGGGCTGCTGCTGCTCGCCGAGGGCATCGACATCTCGAAGCTCACCGACGTTCGCCGAGGCCGCGCCGGCGTTCGACAAGCTCGAAAAGGCCAAGAACGACGGGCAGATCCGACGCTTCCACGGCAACGACTACTTCGACGACCTGTCGCACCGGCAACTTCGCCGCGTCGATCGGCTGGTCGGGCGACGTCGTCTCGCTGGCTCGTGACAACCCGGCCGTCCGGTTCGTCATCCCGGAGTCGGGCGGCACCGCGTGGGCCGACACGATGGTCCTGCCGAAGGGCGCGAAGAACGGCGACGCCGCTGCGCAGTGGATGGACTTCGTCTACGACCCCGTGCAGGCCGCCCAGATCACGGCGTGGGTGCAGTTACGTCTCGCCGGTCGACGGCGTGCACGAGGAACTGGAGGCGATCGATCCGGAACTCGCCGAGAACCCGCTGCTCTTCCCCGACGACGAGACGCTCGCGCAGACGCAGACGTTCGCCCAGCTGCCCGAAGACGTCGAAGCCGAGTACGACGCCGCCTTCTCCGCCATCACCGGCGCATGATCCGATGACCGCGGCGATCCGGCGAACGGCGAGGAGGCGCCCCGAGCGGCTCGGGCTCGGCGCACTCCTGCTCGCCGGAGTGCTGCTCGTCGCGGTCGGCACCGGTTGCTCGGCGGACCGCTGGCGATCCTGGCGCTGTCCGTCGTGCTGGCGAGCATCGCCATGCTGATCATGGTGGCCGTCATCGGCGACGCCGGACACGCGCCGCAAGCTCGCGCCGTACGGCCTGCTCAAGCCGGGCATGCTGTGGCTGGCGCTGTTCTACCTCGCGCCGCTGTTCACGCTGCTGCGCATGTCGTTGTCGACGCTGCCGAGTCGCTTCGCCGTCGAGGCGGAGTTCGACTGGAACTTCGACAACTACATCACGGCCTTCACCGACTTCGGACCAGTTCCAACGGGCGTTCCTCGTACTCGGCATCGCCACGGTGCTGACCATCCTCATCGGCTACCCGCTGGCGTACGTGATCGCCTTCCGCGGCGGCAAGTACCGCACACTCCTGCTCGGGCTCGTCATCATCCCGTTCTTCACGTCGTACCTGATCCGCACGATCGCCTGGCAGAGCATCCTGGCCGACGAGGGATCGGTCACCAGGTTCATCGACGCGATCCGGCTCACCTGGTTCCTCGAGCCACGACCGCTCATGGACGACGGACAGCTGATCAACACCCCGGCGGCGGTGATCGTCGGGTCTGACGTACAACTTCCTGCCGTTCATGATCCTGCCGATCTACGTCAGCCTCGAGAAGATCGACGTCCGCCTCGTCGACGCGGCCAAGGACCTGTACTCGACCTCGGCCGCGCCTTCCGCAAGATCGTCCTGCCGCTGTCGCTCCCCGGTGTGTTCGCCGGCACGCTGCTCACGTTCATCCCGGCGGCGGGCGACTTCGTCAACGCGCTGTACCTCGGCAACCCGAACACGACGATGATCGGCAACTCGATCCAGGACCAGTTCCTCGTGCAGAACAACGTGCCGCTCGCGTCGGCGATGTCGTTCGTGCTGATGGTCATCATCACCGTGTTCGTCGTGATCTACAGCCGCTTCTTCGGCACCGACGATCTGGCGTGAGGGAGTTGGCGTGAGCGCGCCGTCCTCCACCGGCGGCAAGATCGCCCGCTTCGCGTTGAACGGCTACGCCGGGCTCGCGCTGCTCTACCTGTTCATCCCGATCATCTGGATCGTCGTGTTCTCGTTCAACAAGCCGAAGGGCAACTACAACGTCATCTGGCAGCAGTTCACGCTCGAGAACTGGAAGGACCCGTTCGGCGACGAGGCGCTCACGAACGCGTTCGTCGAGAGCCTGAAGATCGCCGCGCATCTCGACCGTCGATCGCCACGTTCCTCGGATCGCTGATCGCCATCGCGCTCGCCCGCTACCAGTTCCGCGGCAGTGGCGGCCTGAACTTCTTCCTCGTCCTGCCGCTCACCACGCCCGAGATCGTCCTCGGCTCGTCGCTGGCGACGCTGTTCCTCGACTGGGACGTCACCCGCGGGTTCACGACCGTGGTGATCGCGCACATCATGTTCCAGGTGAGCTTCGTCGCGCTGACGGTGCGGGCGCGGGTGCGTGGCTTCGACTGGACGCTGGAGCAGGCCGCGCAGGACCTCGGGGCCTCGCCGATGCGCACGTTCTGGAAGGTCACCTTCCCGCTGATCCTGCCCGGCATCCTCGCCGCGGCGCTGCTGTCGTTCGCCCTGTCGATCGACGACTTCATCATCACGCTGTTCAACGCCGGCTCGCTCGTGACGTTCCCGCTGTACATCAACGGCAGCTTCCAGGTGAAGTTCCCGCCCGAGGTGAACGTGCTGGCGACGACGATCCTGATCGTCAGCGTCGCGTTGATGCTCGCCGGCACGCTGTGGGGCTGGCGGGGTCGGCGCCGCTCCACCACCTGAGTCGCCCGAGCTGCATCGTGACGCGCCACGTCTTCGTCTACGGCACGCTCCGACCGGGTGACGTGCGCTGGCACTTCCTCGAGCCGTTCGTCGTCGACGGCGGCATGGCCGACTCGGTGCCGGGTCAGTTGTTCGACACCGGGTTCGACTATCCCGCCGCGGTGTTCAACGGCGACGGGAACGATCATCGGGCACACGTTCGCACTGCTGGAGGCGTCGACGGAGCGGGCGCTGGCGGTGCTCGACGAGGTGGAGGACGTCGTGGGCGGCGAGTACTCCCGCGTGACGGTGCGCACCGGTCGCGGCCTCGACGCCTGGGCGTACGCCTACGGCAGCGGCCTCGACCTGACGCCCATCCCCTCCGGCGACTGGCTCCAGCACCGCCCCCTCCCCTGACCGACTGAGACGCGCGGTCAGACCCCGCGTGCTCATTGTTGCGCGTCGTCGACGAGGATGCGAACATGTGTTCGTGTCACCTGACGGTCTGCCGCCACGATCCTGCACGCCGATCTCGACTCGTTCTACGCGTCGGTCGAGCAGCGCGACGACCCGGCGCTGCGCGGTCGACCCGGTCGTGGTCGGCGGCGGCGTCGTGCTCGCCGCGAGCTACGAGGCCAAGGCGTTCGGCGTCCGCACGGCGATGTCGGGTCGGGCCGCCCGGCGGCTGTGTCCGAACCTGGTCGAGGTCCCACCGCGATTCGAGGCCTACACCGAGGCGAGCCGGGCGGTGTTCGAGATCTTCCGCGACACGTCGCCGATCGTCGAGCCGATGTCGATCGACGAAGCGTTCATCGACGTCGCCGGGCTGTGGCGGATCGCCGGGACACCCGCGCGAGATCGCCGCCGCGACTGCGCAGCGAGTCGCCGACGAGGTCGGCCTGCCGATCACCGTCGGTGTCGCTCGGACCAAGTTCCTGGCCAAGGTCGCGAGCGCCGTGGGCAAGCCCGACGGTCTGCTCGTCGTCGAGCCCGACGCGGAACTCGCCTTCCTCCATCCGCTCCCCGTGCAGCGGCTCTGGGGTGTCGGCGAGGTCACGGCGACGAAGCTCCACGACCGTGGCGTGCACACCGTGGCCGACGTCGCCGCCATGTCGCCGGAGGCGCTCACGGCCATCGTCGGCCGGGCGATGGGTCACCAACTCCACGCGCTGTCGCACAATCGGGACGCCCGCCGGGTCGACGACCGGCAGGCGGCGCGGGTCGATCGGATCGCAGCAGGCGCTCGGGACCCGACGTCGGTCCCGCGACGAGATCGACGTCGTCCTGTGGCGCCTCGTCGACCGGATCACCGGTCGGATGCGTCGCGCCGGACGGGTGGGCCGCACGGTCACGCTCCGCTTCCGCTTCGACGACTTCAGCCGCGCAACCCGATCGCACTCGCTCCCCGATCCGACGGCCGGCACCGGCACCGTCCACGCCACGGCGGTCGCCGTCCTCGACGCGGCGTGGCCGCTCGTCGAGGCCAAGGGCATCACGCTGCTCGGCGTGTCGGTCGGCAACCTGCAGCGATCTCGACGCCGTGCAACTCGTGCTCCCGTTCCGAGCGGTGCGAGTCCGAGCAACTCGACGACGTGATGGACGCCGTCCGCGAACGATTCGGTCGCGGCGCGCTCCAGCGGGCCACGACCCTGCGCGGCGACCCCGGTATCCAGCTGCCGATGCTGCCCGACTGACCCCGCCGAACTCCGTTCTCGTGAACAAGTGCGCGGTCTGCGCGTCGAGTTGTTCACGAGAACGACGATCGATGGCGCGTTCGTCCTCCGAGTGACCCGTGGCAGCGACCGCCGCCTACATTCGCCGCCATGACCGCACGCGATCGTCTCCTCGGCCCGTCGAACACCGGAGTCTGGTACTTCACCGACGCGATGAGCAGCGGCCAGGCGGCGGAGACCGCCGGCGCGGATCGAGTCGCTCGGCTACTCGACGCTGTGGCTGCCCGACACGATGGGTCGCGATCCGTTCGCGCACATCGCCTGGCTCGCCTCGCAGACGACGACGCTGCAGTTCGCGACGGGCATCGCCAGCATCTTCCACCGCCATCCGGGCCCGATGATGCAGGCGGCGAACACGCTCGCCGAGCAGACCGGCGGACGATTCGTGCTGGGCCTCGGCGTCAGCCACGGCCCGATGGTCGAGGGCGTCCGCGGGCTCGACTACTCCAAGCCGCTCAGCCAGATGCGTGACTACCTCGCCGCGATGGATGCCTCGATGTACATGTCGGCGCCGCCGGCCGAGAAGCCGTTGCGCCTGCTGGCGGCGCTCGGGCCGAAGATGCTCGAGCTGTCGGCCACAGCCGCCGACGGCGCTCACCCCTACTTCACGACCCCCGAGCACACCGCCGAGGCCCGCGAGGCGATCGGGCCCGGACAAGCTGCTGTGCGTCGAGCAGAAGGTCATCCTGTCGACCGATGCCGAGGCCGCACGGGCCGCGGCGAACACGGCGATCAACACCTACGCCCGCCTGCCGAACTACCGCAACAACTGGATCCGGATCGGGTTCACCGAGGACGAGATCGAGCAGCGGGCGAACCGGTTCGTCGACCACGTGATCGTGTGGGGCGACGAGGACCGGCTCCGCGCCGGCATCCAGGCGCACTACGACGCCGGCGCCGACCACGTGTGCGTCCAGCCGGTGTCGACCGAGGGTCCGCTCACCCTCGACTGGAACGCCCTCGAAGCCCTCGCCCCCGGCTGACGCTTCAGCTCAGGCGGTCGAAGATGTTGCGGGTGATCTGCTCGATGTGACGGTCGCGTTCGGCGAGGCCCCAGACCCAGTCGGTGCTGCCCGAGGTGATCACCGTGCCGCCGCCGGGCGACACGTACGTCCCGAGGATCGCGTGGCCGTGCGAGATGCGTTCCACGGCGGCGGGGTCACGGGTGTCGAACAGCCGCGACGCGATGAACTCGTCCTCGGCCGGTTCGTTCGGCGCCGGTGGTCGTGACGCCGTCGTGCGGGTGAAGTGCGCCGCCGGGGCGCTGCCGAGGATCTCGAAGTTCGTCGGCGTGCCGTCCTCGCCGGTCGGGTACGGCAGACCGTCGCGGTAGGTGAAGTCGCAGCCGTCGCACTCGTAGCCGACGACGGCGGCACGGGCACCGAGCAGGTCGCCGTAGCCGAGGCCGGTGCCGTCGAAGATCCAGTGCTCGGCGCGGTGCAGCGTGTACCCGCCGGCGCCGTTCGTGACCCGCTTGCCGATGCGGTGATAGCCGCCGCGGGAGAAGCTGACGCCGGTCATGTGGTTCTCGGGCCGCTCGAGGAGGTGGTCCGACCAGATCGTGGTGAGCTCGGCCTGTCGATCGGTGTCGTAGACCGGGTCGCGCTTGAAGAAGCCCTTGTAGCCGACCATCGTGGCGCCGGCCCGTGCCGCCCACCGTCCTGTACGGCGTCGGTGGGATCCTCGTGGCGCACCTGCCAGAACGAGGTGTTGCCGGAGAAGAACGCAGCGTTGCCGCCGCGGGCGATGAACCCCTCGACGGTGTCGCGCATCGGGCCGGACCAGTACTCGTCGTGGCCGATCGACAGGTACAGCCCGTACGGCGAGTCCGTCGCCGAGCAGTTCGGGATGCTCCTCGAGGTCGGCGTTCGTGACGACGTCGATCTCGTAGCCCTCACGATCCGCCCACTCGACGAACGGCAGCTCCCAGTTCGGCCAGCCCGCCGAGCCGCCGTAGGGCGACAGGTGGTTCATCCGCAGATACCCGACGTGGCTCGCCGACTGCGGGTCGGGCGGGTACAGCGACGTGACACGCTGGCCGGCCCCGGGCGGCTTGTACAGGTAGCCGGGCGCCATCGGTCGCTGCATCGAGACCGAGGTGGCGCCGGTGTAGAGGTTGCGGCCGCCGAAGTCGTTGTAGGCGTGCCAGGTGTTCGTCGACAGCGCGAGCAGCATCCGTGCGGTCGTGGTCGCGAGGTCCGGGCGCACGACGAAGAAGGCGTGGGTCCGGCGGGCCTTGCCGTCGACGTCGATCGTCAGGATGACCTCGTAGTAGCCCGACGGCCAGTCCGGCTCGACGGCGACGTCGGACGCCGCGGGCCACCCGCACCCGCGTTCGGGGGCGTCGAGCGGCGTCGGGTGATCGCCGGCCGGGATGCCGGCCTCGCTGTACACGACGGTGCGGGTCGGCCCCGATGTGCGCGACCTCCACGTCGACCGGACGGGCACCGGACGACGAGACGTGCAGCGCGACCGCGTCTCCTCCGGCGACCGATTGCGGCCAGCAGTACCCGGTGACGGTCTCGTATGCCATCCCCTGACCTTACGGCGGGGATCGACGACGGATACGTTCGGGTGCTCGCATGACTGCCGAACCTGCCGCCCCGTCCTTCCCGCCCCGTCACTTCCCGCCGCGGAACTGCCGGAACGACCGGCGATCGGCCGCGTGGTCGTGCGGACCCGGCCGGTCCGGCTCGGCGACGTCGACACCCGAGGACGGCTCCGACTCGACGCCACCGCCCGCTACCTCCAGGACATCGCCACCGACGATGTCAACGACGCCCGACTCGAGGACACCTTCGGCTGGGTCGTCCGTCGCACACTGATCGAGGTCCGGCGAGCGGCGGCGCTCGACGAGCAGCTCGAACTGGCCACGTTCTGCTCCGGCACGGGCCGCAGCTGGGCCGAACGGCGCACCTCGATCACCGGCGACCGGGGCGCCTCGATCGAGGCCGTGAGTCTCTGGATCCGCATCGATCCCACCTCCGGACGACCGACCGCGCTCGGCGAGGAGTTCGCGGGGACCTACGGTCCGAGCACCGGCGGCCGGCGCGTGTCGAGCCGGCTCCAACTTCCTCCTCCGCCGGCCGATGCCGAACGTCGACCGTGGGCGATCCGGCGGGTCGACCTGGACCCGCTCCGCCACGTGAACAACGCCGTGCACTGGGCGATGGTCGAGGAAACCCTGCCCGACGGACCACGGCGGGGTCGGGGTGAGGTGGAGTACCTCGCGCCGGTCGATCCGGGGGTTCCCGTCGAACTGGTGACGTCCGCCGACACGACGGGCCGGCGCGACTGCTGGCTCGTGGCCGACGGCGTCGTGCTCACCGCCGCCCGGTGGGCGCCGGCGGGATGACTCGTCGAGCGGCGGCGACGTACGATGCCGCCACGGTGACGTCAGCGGGACGTCAGGGTGACCTCGTCGAACACCGTGCCGTCCTGGCCGACCGCCCGGAGCACGAGTTGGTCGCCGGTGACGGCGATGTCCACGAAGTGGTGCCACGAGTACGACACCGCCGTGAAGTCGTCCTCGCCGGTTCGGCGGGTGCCCGACGCGCCACCGCTCACCACGTAGGTCACGCCGTCGATCGGCACGCTGCGCTGGTAGTCGTGGTCGTGGCCGGACAGCACGAGCTGCACGCCGTGGCGCTCGAGCACGGGCGCGAGCGCGTCGCGCACGTCGACGCTCGAACCCTGGTAGCCCGCCGAGTACGGCGGGTGGTGCACCGCCACGATCCTCCACGTCGCCGTCCGTCGAGGCGAGCGTGTCCGTCGAGGAACTGCAGCTGCGCCGGGTCGTCGATCTCGTTGGAGTCGAGCCCGACGATCAGCACGTCGCCGTGCTCCTCCGCCCAGTACCGCCCCGGCATGCCGAGCGCCTCCATCTGCTCGTCGCCGTGGCCCTGCTTCACGTCGTGATTGCCCGAGGATCGCCATCAGGTCGGCGCCGCCGTCGAGCACGGCTGCGAACGGTTCGAAGACCGTGTCCGGCAGCTTCGTCGGGGTCGCCGGCCGGATAGACGTTGTCGCCGAGGAGGAGCAGCGCGTCGTACGGTTCCTGCTCCGCGATCTGCCCGACAGCCGCGCCGGTCGCATCGATGCGGGCGCCGCCGTCGCCGCCGTCGCCGACCACTGCGAGGTGGAACTCGGCCGGTGGATCGTGCACCTCGTACGGCCACGTGATCGACGGACCGCCCTTGCGATGGGTGACGTAGGAGATCGTCTGGCGCCGGTACGCGACGAACGTCGCCGCCAGTCGACCACGAGCACGACGAGACCCACCGCGACGAGGACACGGCGCCAGGTGACGCGGCGCCGCGGGCGACGGCGGCGCGCTCGCACGTCGTGTCGGTCTCCACGACCTCATCGTGCGCCCGGGCGGCCGGCAGCATCAGGGTCCATTGGCCCGGGACACCGCGGCGGCCGGCGCGTATGGGTCACGAAGCGTGAGCCCTCCGATGGTGGTCGCGCTCTCGGATCCCGAGACGCCGCGATCCTTCGGTGTCCGGAGCGAAGGCGGCGAATCTCGCCGCTGCCGCCGCGGCCGGGCTTTCCGACCCTGCCCGGATTCGTCATCACGACCGCCGGCGTCCGTGCCGGCCTCGACGATCCGGGCGTCGCCGACGAAGTGCGCCGGCGCGTACGAGCAGCTCTGCTGCCGGTTCGGCAGGGCCGCTCGTGGTCCGGTCGTCGTCCGTGATCGAGGACATGGGCGAATCGTCGATGGCCGGCCGCTTCACCTCGGTGCTCGATGTCGTCGGCTGGGATGCGTTCGTCGACGCCGCCCAGCGCGTGGTCGCGTTCGGCATCGGCCGTGCGCGACGCCCACGGCGACGTCGGTTCGATGGCGGTGCTCGTCCAGCGCCAGAGCGACGCCCGGTTCGGTGGCGTCATGTTCGGCGTCGATCCCGTCACCGGCAGTCGCGACCAGATCGTCGTCGAAGTCGTGCCGTCGGGCCCCGACGCGCTCGTGGGCGGCACGGCGCTCGCCGACCACTACGTGCTGTCCCGTCGCGGCCGGATCGCTCGGGTCGACACACGCCGGGCACATCCCTCCGCTCGACCGGGGCCGTCGACGAGCGCTGGCGCGATGGCCCGGCGGGCCGAGCGGGTCTTCGGGGCCCCACAGGACATCGAATGGCTCGTCGACGCCGATGGCCGTCTCTGGCTCCTGCAGAGCCGGCCCGTCACCGCGATCGCCCCGCGAGGACGGTCGCGGTTCGGTGCTGCTCGGACCGGGGCCGCTGGCCGAGACGTTCCCCGCGCCGCTGCGCCCACTCGAGGAGGATCTGTGGATCCCACCGCTCCGCGACGGCATCATCCGCGCGCTGCGAACCACCGGCGCCGTGTCGAACCGTTCGCTCGAGCGTTCACCCGTCGTGACGACGGTGGGCGGCTGGGTCGCGGTCGATCTGGAACTCATCGGCGCCGTGGAGTCGCGGACGACCTTGCGACGGCGGATCAATCCGGCGGCGATGGTCCGGCGGCTGGCGACGGCATGGCGCGTCGGTCGACTGCGCATCGCGCTGCCGAGGTTGGCCGACGAGACCGTCGCGACCGTCGATCGGGATCTCGCGATGATCCCGCGCCTCGACGAACTCGCAGACGGGGACCTGGTCGATCTGCTCGATCGGACCCGCCGCGAGCTGGCGACGATCCACGCCTACGAAGTGCTGACGGGCATGCTCCTCGGCTCGGAGGACGGGCTCTCGGGCGCCGCGATGGCGGTACGAGCGCTGCACGACGGCCGAGCGGCCGGATGGAGTGACGACGAGATCGTGGCCGGGTTCCCCGGTCGTGCTCGCCGTGACCGCCCCACGTCTCGGCGGCTGCGCCCACCCTGCCCGCCGGCCGCCTCGACACCGTCGGGTCCCGTGGCCACGATCGACCACCTCGACCAGCGCGAGGCCCTCCGGGTGCGCGTGCGTTGGCTGCAGGAGCTGCTCGCCCGGACGGTCGACGAACTCGGCCGTCGCCTCGTCGGGACGGACGACACTTCCCGACGTCGAGACGGTGGCTGTGTCTGCGCCTCGACGAGCTGGCCGCCGTCGGCGACGGTGGACCTCCGCCGAGCGACGTCGCCGAACGCCGAGCCTGGACTCCGGGGCCACCCCTGCCGGTCTCGTTCCGGCTCACGACCGCGTGGCGACCTGCGTCCCGCCAGTGTCTCGTCCCACCGGCGACGGGCGAGCGGTGCCGCCGGCATGCCGGCGAGCGGCGGCCGGGTCGTGGGCGTCGCGTACCACCGGCTGCCCGCAGGGACGCCACCGGACGGCACCATCCTCGTCACCCGCCATCTCGAACCACAGCTGGCGCCGGTCCTCGGCGGCCTGACCGGACTCGTCTCCGAGACCGGCAGCGCACTGTCACACCTCGCGATCCTCGCCAGGGAGGCCGGCCTTCGCGACCGTCGTCGGTGTTCCCGATGCGCTCGGCCGATTCCCGCCCGGCACCCGACTGATGATCGACGGCCGCACCGGCGAGATCGAGGTGCTCGACGCCGTCCCGGATCCGCGGTGCACGATCCGATGGTCACGAATCGGTTGTCGAGTCGAGGTGCGGATCGAGTGCCGGACTCGGTGGTGACCCCATGACGCCCGGCCAGGTCGCTCGAGCGATCGGGTTCGCGCTCGCCGCGGTGATCCTCGCGCGTGTCGAGCATCTACGTCGTCATCGACCTCGCCCGGTGGGAGTGGAACCGCGCCGTCATCTCGGCGCTCGTGATGATCGCGGCGCTGATCGTGCTCGTGGCCATGATGCTGTTCCGCCAGTTGCACCGCATCGAGCAACGGATGGACGCGCTCGAGCGGTCCGGCGACGTCGACACGCTGGGCGCGTTGCGGTCGGCGAACGCCGCCGCCGCCGGTCGGCACTTCCGGTGGCTGGAACGTCCGCCCGACGGGCTCGGCGTCTTCATTCCCGTGCTGCTCGGCGCCGGCGTGCTGATGTCCCTCGTCGCCTACCTCATCGAACGCATCGCCGGCCTGTTCGCCGCAGCGACGCTCGATCCTCGAACGGCATCGAAGCTCGGCGCCGACCTGCCGCTCGGCAACGGTCTTCCACCGTCGGCGCAGCTCGACCCGATGACCCGGGCACCGGTCCGACGCCGCACCGCACTCGTGACGGTCCTCGTGCTGACGTTCGCGCTGTCGATGGGTGCGGTGGTCCTGCTCAGGGAGCTGACCCAGACCCGACCGGGCGAGGTGGCCTCTGCCGGGTCCACCGCCGTGGTGCTCGACATCGATCAGCGGCGTCAGTCCCGCCCGCTGCCGACCGTCGCCGAGGATCTGTTCGGCTCCTGCCGGTCGAGACTGCCCGGTGACGTCGAGCTCACGGTGATCACGCAGGTCGACGACGAGCGCGTGATGATCGAGTTCGATCGTGCGCTCGGCCGCACCGGTCGGGTCCGCATCGTCGGGTGCCTCGAGGACCACACGCTCGACCGAGTTCGAGCGGATGTGCTCAGCATCCGATCGACGCCGACTCAGGGGTGAGGGCTCAGGGGGTGACAGGTCGCGGTGACAGGTCAGCGCCAGATGCACAGGACGCGGGTCTCGACGCTCTTGCGGTACTGCCGGTCGGCGCTGCGAACGTTCGGGTCGCGGAACGCCGAGTGCGGTGTCCAGAACGGACGGCCGTCGTCGATGCACCGGCTGTCGTAGGTCCGCAAGTGCGACTGCCTCCGACGTCGTGAGATCGGGGAACGTGAACCAGCGGTCGGCGTCGGCGTCGTCCGGCGGCCGCACCGCGTAGAACTGGGAGTCGACGCGCAGCCCGCCGTACTCGGGCAGCATCTCGCGCACCATCCGATCCGGGCCGACGCCGTCGGCGGCGCAGAACGCCATCGGATAGTCGGGACGGGTCGGGCCGGTGTTGCGCCAGAACTGCAGCACCATCAGGCGGGACGCCGACGCGACGTCGTCGTGCGTGAGCCCGTGACTCTCGAGCAGTGGATCGAGGAACGCCCGATAGCGGCGTTCCGGGTCGGTGATCATCGGGCCGTAGTCGTCGGTGAAGTCGGAGTGGACGAGTTCGATCGGCGCGTAGTCCGGCGTCTTCTGCGCCTCTTCGCGACTGCGATGGATCGGCGGGTAGGAGATCGCGACGTCGCAGCCGGTCATCGCCGCGGCGAGTGTCTCCGCCTCGGGCCGGTGGACCCGATCGACCTGCGGCGTGGTCGTGCCAGTCGGTGACCGCCGAGGGGTGCTCGACGAGTCGCGAACCCGCACGTCTCGAACTCGAGATCGCCCGCCGCCGATCGGCCGTCGAGCACGTCGACCGTCACCGGCCGGCCGACCGCGCCGTCGAAGTAGTTGAGCGTCGCCTGGCAGTACACCCCGTGCCCCATCCCCGAACCCTAGGCGCGCCACGACCGCCGACGCCCGCCCAACGATCAGTCCGCGATCTGTGCCGGTTTCCGGAACGTCTCCGCGCTCTGATCGGAGGAATTCGAGATCCGTTGCAACACTCCGCCCGCCC
>CAVZTM010000030.1:0-84367 GCA_963778175.1 Ilumatobacteraceae bacterium | reverse complement strand
AGGTCGCGCACTGATCGTGGCGGTGGGGAGGGCGGGTAGGTTCGGTGGGGTGGGGGACACCATCGGGTACGGGATCATCGGCAGCGGGATGATGGGCGGCGAGCACATCTTGGACCTCAACCACATCGACGGTGCCGAGATCGTGGCGCTCGCCGACCCGGTCGAGCGCAGCATCGAGTGGGGGCTCGGATGCGTCGAGGCCGGCCCCGGCGGCGCCGACGCCAAGGCACGTGTCGCGACCTACGCCGACCACCTCGACCTGCTCGCCGACCCGAACGTCGACGTCGTCGTCATCACCACCCCCAACTTCACCCACGCCGCCGTGCTCGCCGACGCGCTCGCGACCGACAAGCACGTGCTGATCGAGAAGCCGCTGTGCACGACGGTCGAAGACTGCCGTGCCGTCGTCGAGGCTGCCGACCGTCGCGACGCCATCACCTGGATGGGGCTGCAGTACCGCTTCATGCCGACCGCCGCCGTCATGCTCGAACAGCTCGCCACGGGTGTGTGCGGCACGACCCGGATGGTGTCGATCCGCGAGCACCGGTTCCCGTTCCTGCGCAAGGTGGGCGACTGGAACCGCTTCACGCGGAACACCGGCGGCACGCTCGTGGAGAAGTGCTGCCACTTCTTCGACCTGATGCACCTCGCGGCCGGTGCGCATCCCGTCCGGGTGATGGCGAGCGGCGGCCAGGACGTCAACCATCTCGACGAGGTCTACGAGATCGACGGGCGGAGCGAGGTCCCCGACATCCTCGACAACGCGTTCGTGATCGTCGAGTTCGCCAACGGCGTGCGCGGCGCGCTCGATCTGTGCATGTTCGCCGAGGGCGGTCGCTTCGAGCAGGAGATCACCATCACCGGTGACCTCGCCAAGATGGAAGCCACGGTCCCCGGCGATGTCGTCTGGCTCGGCGAGCGATCGGCGGCCGGCACAGCCGGGATCGCATCCGGGTGGCGGCGTCCGTGAGATCCCCGCACCGATGGACCCCCGGGTGCCGTACCCCGACTTCCATCAGGGCGCCAGCTACATGGAGCACCTGGCGCTGGCCGATGCGATCCGCGCCGGGCGACCGGCCGCCGTGACGGTCACCGAAGGCATGTGGGCCGTCGCCACCGGCGCCGCTGCCCACCGCTCGATCGACGAGCGCCGCCCGGTCGAGCTCTCCGAGTTCGGGGTCGCATGAGCGTTACTGATGGTGTCTGACACCATGAGCAACACTCAGACCTGCGCGTCGCGGTAGGCCTGCTCGACGATCGACAGGGCGGTGCGGCCGACCTCGGCCGAGGCGATCGGCTCGGCGCCGGTGCGGCAGGCATCCACGACGTCGGCGAGCTGGGTGGCGTACATCGGCACGGCGCAGTGGACGTACCCGGCGGGCGGCGGCAGCGGCATCGTCCAGATGCGGCCGGTGCCGGCGGTCCCCAGCACCCTGGTGTCGGCCTCGAGTCCACCGAGGCGGGGCTGCCACCACCCGAACTCCACCGTCGATCGCACACCGTCGACCCAGTCGATCGTCACGACGCCGTCGTCGTCGACGTCGTAGTCGCCGAACGCTCCGATGCCGATCGACGCGCCGACCCGCGCCGGCTCGGGGTCGCCCAGCAGGAATCGGGCAGTGTCGATCGCGTGGATCCCCATGTCGATCAGTGCGCCGCCCCCGGCGAGCGCCGGATCGGTGAACCAACCCGACGGCCCCCACCCCGCGTGCACGCCCCACCCGTGGGTGCGCACGATGCGCCCGAACTCCCCGGCGGCGATGCGGTCGCGCAGCGCGATCACATCGGGGTGGTACCGCCACATGTGGCCGACGGCCAGCGTCCGCCCCGCCCGCTGCGCGGCAGCGATCATCCGGTCGGCGTCGGCGACCGTGGTGGCCATCGGCTTCTCGACCAGCACGTGCTTGCCGTGATCGAGGGCATGGATCGCCTGCTCGGCGTGCAGCGAGTTCGGCGTGCCGATGATCACCAGATCGACATCGGGTTCGGCACACAGGCTCGCCCAGTCATCGGTGACGCGGTCGATTCCCCATCGACGTGCGAACTCCGTCGCGGCATCGAGTCGATGTCCCGACACGCCGACGACCTCGACGTCGGTCACGCTCGCGGCGGCCTCGACGTGCATCGCGCCGATGAAGCCGTAGCCGAGCACGACGGCCCGCAGCGGGTTGTCGACGCCCACGATCCGCTGACCCGTGCCCTCAGACCCGCGGCAGCGTCGACGCGAAGTCGAACGCCGCGTTGGCGTCGTCGGCAGTGAGGTCACGAAGGTCGGCGACACCGACGTCGAGGCCCTCGTGGTGGGAGTAGGCCCGCAGGCCGACGAGGTTGTCGACGAACTGATCGCGGGTGATGCCGAGGTCGTCGGGATGGGCACGCACGCCGGCCATCGACACGACGTGGTGCGCGTAGTCGGGGTCGTTGCCTTGGACGTGCGACAGCGCCACCACGGCGAACGAGATCAGTTCCCCGTGCACGTGGTGGACGCCGGTGGCGTGCTCGTACGCGTACGCCCAGAAGTGTTCGGACCCCTCCTCGAACCGGCTGTGGCCGAGCGCCGCGCACGCCGCCCCGACGCGGCGGTAGGCGTCGGCGAGGAAGCGAATCCCCTCCGGGGTGACCGCGGCGATGTCGGCGAGGGCCGCATCGAGTTCCTCGAGGAGGTCCTCGCCGAGCGCTGCCGCCTCGTCGTCCCACGCGACGCCCTCGCCGACGGCGACCGCTGCCCGCCAGTCGTGCAGGCCCGTGTGGCACGACAGCACGTCACCGATCCCGGCGCGGTTGAGGCGCTCCGGCGCGCTGCGGATCAGGTCGATGTCGAGCACGACCGCCTCGGGCTCGATCGTGCCGACATACCGGACGCGGCCGTCGGCCCGGATGCCGATCGCGTCGGTGAACCCAGCATCGACGGAGGTGATGGTGGGGATCTGGATCAGTGGGAGCCCGCGTTTCCAGGCGAGGAACTTCGCCGTGTCGAGCGCGGTCCCGCCCCCGAACCCGACGACCATCTCGGCGCCGTCGTCGGCGGTGGCCTCCACGTCGCGTTCGAGTTTCGCCAACTCCATCACGTGCGCGGGCACGACGGTGACCGGCGTGGGTACCCGGTCGGCGATCGACGACCACGGCGGATCGTTCACCGCGATCAGGTACGGACCCAGCTCGTTCAGCGTGTCGACGGCCGTGCGCTCGAGGCAGGTGAACCCATCACCCAATTGCCTCATGTCGGTTCGCTCATCGCCCCATGATCGCGCCCCGAGTACGGTTCCGCACGTGACGGTGCGCACCATCGAACCGGGGCTCGGGCGGGTGGTCCTGCTCGTCGTTGCGCATGCCGACGACGTGGCCCTGTTCCTCGGCGGGACGGTCGCGACGTGGGCCGACGCCGGCTGGCGGGTCGTCGTCGTCCGCGTGACCGACGACCGGTGGGACTCGGTCGGCTCCACCGAAGCCGCCACCGTCGCTGCCAACCGTGAGGAGTTCGAACGGGCGGCAGCCATCCTCGGCGTCGCCGAGATCGTCGAGCTCGGCTATCCCACCGACACCCTCGGCGACGTGTCGACGGTGGAGCTGCGCGAACGGATCATCCACGCCGTGCGGACACATCGGCCGTACGCCCTCGTGTCGTTCGACCCGTACGCGATGTACGGCGAGGACAACCTCGACCACATCACCGTGGCCCGTGTGGTGGACGAGTCGTTCTGGACCAGCCAGTTCGACCTCCATCACCCCGAGCATCTCGCGGCCGATCGCGAAGGAGGGCCGTTGGCGCCGCACGGCTGCTTCGAGCGGTGGTACTTCGGACGCAAGGTGATGGACGTGACCGACGTGGTCGACATCTCCGCGACACTCGACCGCAAGATCGCTGCCGGCTGCTGCCACCGCACGATGATGCTGAACTTCTTCAACCAGCTGCGGATGCAGGCGCACACCGGCGGCTGGAGCCTGCCCCCGATCGAGGACGCGCTGGCCGCCGGGACGGTGGACGACGTGCTCCCGCGGTTGCTCCGTGCCGGCAGCGAACGCCTCGGTGCCACGTACGGAGTCGGCGCCGCCGAGGAGTTCCGTGTCGTCACCTTCGGCGGCATGCAGGGCCTCCTCGACGCCCTCGGCACCCGTCTCTGACGCCTGGTCCGGATACTGAACCGGACACCGAGGGGGCCGGAACGGCGTCGGGGTCGTCGGCGCGGGTGGTGGTACCACGCTGGTTCGGGGCGGGGAGACCTGCAACGCTGGGTGGATGCGTCGACGCATTGCTGTGATCGGGATCGCTCTGGCGCTCGGCGTGACCGCCTGTGGTGGCGGCGGTGGTGGCGGTGGTGGCGATGCCGCCGCGTCGCGAGCGCGCCGACGGATTCGTCGCCGAGTGTGACCTCCGCCGACGCCCTCGTGATCGAACCCGCGCCGCTGCCGGTGCCCGCGGACGTGGGGGCCGAATCCGTGACGGCAGTGCTGTTGGCGTCGAGCGGCTTCGAGATCGACGCCGATCTGGTCGAGGCGACCGAAGCAGGTGGAAGCCGATCTCCTCGCGCAGGCGACTGCGGGGATCGGACCGCAGGGAATCCGTCGGCCCGCCCAGAGCATCGCGACGGGCGGGGGGATGTCCGCGGTCGGACTCTTCATCGACCTCGTGAGCCGACTCACCACGCGGTGCGCAGCAGCCGTACTCGACGAGCTTCGACTCTCCCACGAGCCCGACGGCCGGTGGCACGCTCAAGATGGGGGCGAAGCTGAGCGGTGACGGAGCCGGGTCGACGAGCACGGAGATCTCCTTCGAGGCCAAGGTCGAGACGCCCGACGGTCGAACGGTCACGGAACGGATCACGGGCACCGTCGCCGGGCCGGTGTGCCCCGACGAGTTCGGTCTGTTGGATCTGGAGATCAGCGGCGAGATGGAGGTGACCGGCAACGGACCCGAGCGGTCACGCCACACGTTCAAGGGGACGGTGGAGGCCACCTTCGACGACAACGGTGAGATGGCTCGGTATCGACATCGAACTGAACGTGCAGTCCGATCGGACCGGTTCCGACGGCAGGGCGGCCTTCGTCGACGTCACGTACGGCACGCAGCTCGACGAACGCGTTCGGTGGCGGGGCGAGCACCGAGACCGTACGCGGGACCCGCAGATCAATCGGGCCTCCCAGACGGTGACGTCCGGTGCGCAGCAGGCCGACTACGACATGATCAACAATGGTCGGGACGCGGCGATGAAGTTCGTCGCTGATGGCGATCGCAGCTCGCCGCAACGTCCATCCAGAACAACGGGTGCGTCATCGTGGTCGCCGAGGCGCCGGGCACGGTCGGCGCGAAGCAGGTGGTGCCGATCGACGTGAAGACCCGCCACGTCGTCGAGGGGGTCGAACTCGACAAGCGGGTCGAGGCCACGCTCAGCGGCGAGGGTTCGATCGATCCCTCATCGCTGCCGAAGACACCCGAGAAGATCAACTACACCGCCGGCGAGAAGGGCGGCGACACCGGCACCATCTCGCTCGTGTCCCGATCGCGACGCGGCATCGGGAACACGACACTCACGATCAAGGTCGCCGACAAGTACCGGGTGGACGCGCCGGCGGGGGTGCTCCGCCTCCAGGGGCCGGTGTGCTCACTCGACGCGCCGTTCACCCTGTCGGTCGTCGGCGAGATCAACGGCACACTCACGTTCACACCGACGGGACCCGGCGGCGGCACGTACGCCGGGAGCGCGGACCTCGGTCGCGGGTCGATGACGTGGGCGGGTGGCTACACCGTGACGGGTCGCGACACCGAGTCGCCGAGCATCGACGCCGACGAGGGCACCACCAAGCTCGTCGGCCCCATCTCGATCGAGGCACCGAGCTTCTGGGCGGGCACCGGGCCCGACTTCCCCCTGATTCCCGACGCCGCGGCGTGTCCGTGACCTGAGGTCGGTCTGCCCGCCGACCGCGCTCTGCAGTCGACAGCCGCTGTTCCGAGCTGTCGCCCCGCGGCTGAAGCCGAAGCGCCCGCGGCACCGGCGAACCAGACCCCGAGACCGATCACCAAGCCCGCGCCCACGAGCAACAGCATCGAGCCGGCAGCGTCGGACCACACGTCCTCGATCATCTCGCCGAACAACGTGTCCGTCGTTCGTCGTATCGCCCAGCCGGCGACCAGCAACCCCGCCAGCCACGCCCCGCACACGACGGCCATGGCGGCGCCGAGCGATCGCAAGGACCGCGCGGGCTCGGGATGGGCGAACACGGCGGCGAGGCCGAAGGCGAGCAACGACAGCAGGGCGATCACCCGGGTGGTCTCGGCGACCTGCCGCAGGCCGAGCGCCGGCAGGTCGTCGGGAACGACCGACGGCAGCCCGGCCTGGGCGGCGACCGTGTCGAGCCCGATGCCGCCGAGGGTGCCGTCGCCGGCCTCGATCGAGCCGACGTCGATGCCGGCCTCGGTCGCCGCATCGACGGCGGACTGGACGATGGCCGCATCGACCGCGGCATTGCCGTCGGTTCGATCCGCTGCGCTCACATCGGAATCCACGACCTGGCGATGCGCGCTCACCAACGCAGTCGCCACCACGGACTGCACCATCGGGTCGTTGCTCGTCGCGGTTGCCAGCTGCGCGGCGACGTCAGCTCCCGCCACCGGCTCGATCGCCTGCTGGACCGTCTGCTCGACGATGTCCGCAGTGAACCGTGACTCGGCGATCTGATCCGCCGCTCGCTCCGCCCGAGTCGCATCGAGTACCGACATCAGCGCCAGCTGCGACGTGACGAGCGCGGCCAGGGCGATCGTGAATCCCGCAGCGCAGAGTCCGGCGATCGCCAACTGTGCTCGTCGACCGTCGGCCATTGTCGCCATCGTGACCGATGGGGCCGACTGTCGCGTGGCAGGCCCGTCAGAGGGCGAGCAGCTGGCGGAGTTCGGTCGATGCGGCGACCGGGTCGGTGACGTGCATCGTCCGCAAGCCCATCTGGTCGGCGGCGGCGATGTTCCACGGGAAGTCGTCGACGAAGAGCGTCCGCTCGAACGGTGGGCCGCCGAGCAGCTCGACCGTCAGCTCGAAGATCGCCGGGTTCGGCTTGCGCAGGCCCACCTGGCAGGAGTCGACGACGACGTCGACGAGCCGGTCGGCGTCCCAGATCTCGCGCCACACGCCCCACTCGCGCATGTTGTTCGTGAGGATGGCCGTGCGGTAGCCGGCGGCGCGCACGTCCCGGGCCGTCGCGATCATCTCGGGGACGGGTTGGAGCACCTCGAGGAGTTCCTCGCCGCGTGGCAACGACGGAAACGACGTCGCCCCGGTTGCCCGCCACAGCGGCTCGATGTCGGCCGCGTACTGCTCGGTCGTGATCTCGCCCCGTTCGAGCCGGTGCCACGGGTGATCGCTGTCGACGTCGAGCGGGCCGAGCATGACCGACAACATGGCGCCCAGGTCGACGTCGAAGTCGGCCGCTCTCGCGATCATCCCGAGTGCCGGGCTGGTGCTCAGCACCCCGGCGAAATCGAAGATCACCGCATCGATCATCCGGTCGCGGATTCGCCTCGATGGGGTCGACCGCCATCGGCTGGACGCTACCGGTCTCGACGTCCACCGGGACTGGCTACGCCACCGGGACTGATTACGGTGGCGTCGCATGACCGAACAGGTGCTCACGATCGAGAACGACGAGCGGGTCCACGACCAGTTGCGAGCGGCTCGGGATTCGGGGTCGACCGCGATCGATGCGCATGAGTGGCGCCGTCGTGGTGCTCGGGTACGACGAGGTGGAACGCCTGTCGCACGACGTTCGGCTGGCCGGGGTCGGCCTGACGTTCTTCGATCTGTTGGGTGTGCCGGACGGTGCCCTGCGAACCTGGTACTCGCAGCTCATGTTCACCAACGAAGGTGACGCCCACAACCGGCTCCGGCGGCTCGCTGCCCGGGTGTTCACGCCCCGATCGGTCGAGCGTCATCGTGAACTGGCCCGTGACCTGACGGGGTCGGCCTTCGACGACATCGTCGCTGCGGGCGGTGGCGACCTCGTCGAGGCGTTCGCGCAGGTCCCGATTCGCGTGATCTGTCGCCTCCTGGGGGTGCCCGACGAGGACGTCGCGAACTTCGTGGGGTACGCGGATGCCCTGAGTCCGGTGTTCGGGTTCATGGATCCCGAACAGATCGAACGGGCCGACGCCGCGGTGCAGCGCCTCATGGTCGACGTCGAGCGGATGATCGACGCCCGGGCCGACCAGCGAGGCGACGACCTGATCAGCGCGCTGCTCGAGGCCGAGGCGGACGGCGAGCGGCTCACCCACGACGAGGTCGTCGTCATGGTCGGCAACCTGATCGTCGGCGGCCACGACACGACGGCGAGCCAGATCTCCTGCTCGCTGCTGACCCTCATGCGTCACCCCGCCGCGCTCGACGAACTTCGCGCCGATCCGTCACGTGCGTCGGCGGTCGTGAACGAGACGATCCGCTTCGAGCCGAGCATCCGGATCGTCCCGCGCACCGTGATCGAGCCGATCGAGATCGGTGGCGTCGAGCGCGCCGCGGGGACGATGCTGTTCCTGAGCAGTTGTTCGACCAGTCGCGAGGCCGACGTGTGGGGCGATCCGGACGAGTTCCGCCCGGCCCGGTTCACCGAGCCCGGTGCACCCAAGCTGCTGTCGTTCGGCGCGGGTCCGCACTACTGCCTCGGCGCCGCGCTCGCGCGCATGACGCTCGAGGAGGTCGTGCTCGGGGCGGCCGCGGCGGGCCTCGGTGACCGCATCGTGCCGGCGATCGACATCACGGTCGGCGCCGACGTCGAGTGGCGTCAGGTGCTCGGGTTCAGCCCGGCCGCGCTGCCCGTCGTCGTCACGCGCTGAGACGGGATCGCTCGAGCGGTCAGAGCGACGGGTGGCGATCCGCCCACGGGGCGGCCACTTCGAGCTGGCTCGCCACGGCGATCAGGAGGTCCTCGCGGCCGTACGCGGCGACCAGTTGCACCCCGATCGGGAGGCCGTCGGCGTTCCAGTACAGCGGCAGGCTGATCGCGGGTTGGCCGGTGGCGTTGTACGGGGGCGTGAAGGCCACGAACTGCCCGGCGCGGATCGACGGGCCCATCGGGTTGTCGGCCGCGATCCCGTCGTCGGCGTCGTAGAGCGCGCCGATCCGCAGCGGCGGGGCGGCGAGGGTCGGCGTGAGCAGGAGATCCCAGCCGTCGGCCCACCACTGGTGCACCTGGCGGCGGTACTGCGACACGGCGGCCAACGCCATCGCGTACTGCGTGGCGGAGAGATTGCCGGCGTACTGCGCCTGCGCCCAGTTGACCGCCTCGACGTCGTCGGCGGTGAGTTCGCGCCCGAGCGTCGTCGCCGAGGTTCTCGATGCCGACCGCCATCAGCGCCGCCCACATCGCCGCGAACCGGCGAGGGAACTCGACGGTCCTCGAGGATCGGTGGATGCCCGAGTGACACGTCGTGGCCGAGACCGCCCGAGGATGCGTCGCTGCCTCGTGGACGGCATCGATGCAGTCCTGGTGCAACGCGCCACCCGTGGGATGCGTGTCGAGCAGGCCGATGCGCAACCGGCCAGGATCGCTGCCCAACTCCTCGACGTACGGACGACGAGGCGCGGGAGCGATGATCGTGTCACCGACGCCGGGGCCGTGGACCGCGTCGAGCAGGCGGGCCGTGTCGCGAACGCTGCGGCTCACACACAGCTGGGTGCTGAGGCCGGACTCGTCCCGCTCGGGTCCCATCGACAGGCGACCCTGGGTCGGCTTCAGGCCGACGAGCCCGGTGCACGACGCCGGGATCCGGATCGATCCGCCACCGTCGCTGGCGTGGGCGATCGGCACCATGCCGGCGGCGACCGCGGCCGCGGCGCCGCCGCTCGAACCGCCGGGTGTGTGATCGGTGTTCCACGGGTTGCGCGTCGGGCCCGTAGGCCTCCGGTTCGGTCACCGGCAGGCTGCCGAACTCGGGGCTGTTGGAGCGGCCCAGCGTGATCAACCCGGCATCGCGGAACCGGATCGCCAGGTTCGAGTCGTGGTTGGAGAGCGGCGGGTTCTCGCGGGCGGCGCGGTTGCCCGAGGTGAGTGGCGTGCCGGCCGCGTGGATCCCGAGATCCTTCAGCAGGAACGGCACGCCGGCGAACGGGGCGGTGCGATGCTCCGAGCTCGGTGGCTGTTGGTCGAACGCCTCGGCCTGGGCGCGGGCGCGGTCGAACCAGCGCATGACGACCGCGTTGATCTCGCCGTCGAGCGCTCGATGCGTTCGATCGCTGCGTCCACCAGTTCGGTCGCGGTCGCCTCGCGGCTGGCGATGAGTTCGGCGTGGGCGGTGGCATCGAGCCACCGGGTGTCGTCGGCGATGTTCCCCATGCGGTTCAGGTGGCCCGGTTGGCGGCGATCTTCTTGATGATCCACGACCCGAGCGCGACCACGATGATCGCCCCGATGACGGCACCGACGATGCCGCCCCAGTCGAACTTGTCCGTGTCACCGATCCCGAACAGGCCGGTGAAGATCCAGTACCCGACGAGCGCGCCGAGCAATCCGAGCGCCGTCGACGCCAACCACGATCGCCAGCCGCGCATGGCGCGGAACGCATCGTTCGGCACCAGCGCCCGGCCGATGACCCCGCACACGAATCCGAGCAGCAGTACTGCCAGCAAACTCCCGACGTCCATGGTGTCTCCTTTCGAGTTCGCTCCAGCTTTCCACAGCAAAGTTCAGCTGCTGGCCATCCGGACGTCATCCGGATGTCACCTCGGCTCCGTACTCTTGTCAACGTTCCCACCTGATGGGCCCGGCTGTTTCCTCCCCCCGGCAGCCACGGGCCCGTCGGGTCGGGAACAAGGCGGACACGACTGCGGCGTCAGTCGTCGATCCGCGAGAAGAACTCCGAGAGCATGGCGCTGTCGAACCGTGCGGTCAGATGGCCATCGGTGTCGTGGCCGAGGTCCAGCGCGGGACAGAAGAACGCATCGTCGCCGATGAAGAAGTGCGGCGAACCCTGGACGCCCCTGGCCTGGCCCGCGTCGTAGTCGTGCCGGACCGCGGCAGATGCCTCGGCGGACGGGGCGGGCAGGTCGTGGTTGGCGGCGATGAACGCCAGCACGTCGGGGTCGCCGACGTCGATCCCGTGTTCGAACAGTGCGGCGCGCAGCTCCAGGCTCACGGCCAGTCCGACCACCGGATCGCGTTCGTACGCCGAAGCGACGAGGTTCAGGCCGGGAATCGTGCTCGACGGCCAGCGGTCGGCGCGCAGGCCCGAGAAATCGTCGACGCCCAACTGCTCGGTGAGTGCGGCCGCCTTGACCATGACGGCATCGACGGCGAGCGGGGAACCGTTGACCCATTCGAGCGGCCACGCTCGCACGATGACGTCGACCGGATGCTCCGTCTCGCCGATGTGCCGCACGACCTGCTTGAGCCCCACATGCGTGAATGGACACGTGATGTCGGCATACACCTCGACCGTCTTCGTCATCCCTCCAGTGTCGCACTTCGCCGCCCGTTGCGGCAGGGGTCGGATTCCAGCTGTCACACTGGCGCCATGACGACGCCGAGGATCCACGACATCGAGTTCAGCGAACTGCTGCAGCTCGAACCGCACGGCCCGGACACCTACGTCGGCATCGCCGCCCGCTACCCGTGGGGTGGTCGGCTGTTCGGCGGCCAGGTGGTGGCGCAGGCGTTGCGGGCCGCGGCGTTGACCGTCGAGGCGGACCGGCCGGCCCATTCGTTGCACTCGTACTTCATCCGCCCCGGCACGACCGACGAGCCGATTCGGTACGAGGTCGAACGTCTCCGCAACGGCCGCTCGTTCACGACCCGCCAGGTGGTGGCCCGCCAGTCGGGCGGGGCGATCCTCAACCTGTCGGTGTCGTTCCAGGTGGTCGAGCAACAAGCCGACGTGGCGACGGCGTCGTTGCCGGCGGGGCTGCCGTCGTTCGACGACCCGAGCCTCGCCGACCACTCGTGGGGTGGGTTGCTCGAGCGCAAGGCGGCCTTCTTCGACGACAGCATCATGGGGTACTGGATCCGGCTGAACACCGATGTCGGCGACGACCCCGCTGACCGCCAGTGCGGGCTCGCCTTCATGTCCGATGCCGCGCCGTCACGGGCGGCCCGCCTGCCCCATCCGGACGCTGCGGGCGACATCGGCGACCGCAAGCTGTTCCAAGGGGCCAGCCTCGATCACTCGGTCTGGTTCCAGCGACCGACCGACCCGTCGATGTGGCACTGGTTCGACACCCGCTCGCACGGGCTGTCCGGCGGTCGTGGCCTCGTGACCGGTGACGTCGTGCGCATCGATGGTCTCCACGTGGCGACGATCGCCCAGGAGGTGCTCGTGCGCCGGCTCTCCGACCCTGAGGCGCGAGCCTGATCCCCGGCCATCGCACGGCGATGTGACGCCGGCGGTCGCGGCCTGACGTCGAGGTGGTCCATCTAGCCTGTCGGCCGTGAAACGGTGGTCCTGGTCGGTCGCGGCGTGTCTCGTGGCGGGTGCCGTCGCGTTCGGCAGCACCCCGACGACGGCGTCCACCGGTGTCCAACGTGTCGTCACGCTCGGCGACTCCTACAGCTCGGGCACCGGCATCCACCGCAACGCCTCCGACTACGACGACCACGGCCCCAGCGCCCAGTCGTTCGCTCCGTCGTCACGGATCGGCAACAGCGACTGTCTCCGCGAGTTCGACGAGACCGCCGGGCCCCGGCTGGCGCCGAACTCGGCGCGGAGTCGGTCTTCGTTGCGTGTGCCGGGCGCGACGATCGCCGACGTGCCGAACCAGGTCGACGTCGCCGACATCCCCGGCGACGGCGCCGGCACGCTCGTCACGATCACGATCGGTGGCAACGATCTGCGTACCGTCCGCGGCGAGAACTGGCCGGAGACGCTCGTGCGGTGCATCACCGAACTGGGGTGCGACGGGTCCGACGAGAACCAGGTCGCCAACTTCGCCGACCTCCGCGCCCAGCTCACCGATCTCTACACGAGCATCGGCGAGCGGTATCCCGACATCGCCGTGCGGGTGCTCGGCTATCCCCGCCTCCTGCAGAGTGACCGGTGGTGCGAAGGTGTCGCCGGGATCAGCCGGGGTGAGGCCGACTGGGTCGACGAGCAGGTCGACGTCTTCAACTCCGTGATCGCCACCGCCGCGAAGACCGCATCGGCCCGCACCGGTGCCGACATCGACTTCGTGTCGGTGGTCGAGCAGTTCGACAACCACGGTGCCTGTCGGTTCTGGCAGCGGGATCGGTTCGTCAACGACGCCGTGCTCGGCGACACGCTCAAGCGCAGCATGGACGCCGAGCGGCGAGGTGCGCGATCACTGGGACTCTGGGCCGCTGACCATCAGCGCAGCTTCGTTCCACCCGAGCTCGAAGGGCTACGACGCCTACTTCGAGGCCCTGGCGGCCAGCGTCACCGACCTGGCCGCCCCCACCCGCTGACCCGCCCGTGACTCACCAGCGATGAGTTTCCGGTGCACCTGTCGCGCTCATCTCTCATCGTTCCGTGGCGGCCGCGTGCTGCGATGAGGATCAGGTGCACCTGCTGCGCTCATGTCTCATTGCTCGGGAGGGATCGGCGAACTCGCTGTGTGAGTGAGTGCTCACTCAGTTAGGATCGCCGCCGTGCCGAGCCCGTCGACGACCGCGACCCCGACGTCCAGGCGGGCGTCCGCGCTGCCGCCCGAGGAGCGGCGGGCGGCGATCATCGAGGCCGTGCGGCCGCTCCTGGCCGAGTACGGGGAATCGATCACGACGAAGCAGATCGCCTGCGCCGCCGGCATCGCCGAAGGGACGATCTTCCGGGTCTTCGCCGACAAGGACGAGTTGCTCGACGCAACCCTCGACGCGGTCCTCGACCAGGAGCCGTTCGAGCAGTCGCTGCGGGAGATCGATCCGTCGCTGCCGTTCGAGGATCAGCTGGTCGAGGCCACTCGCCTGATCCAGCGTCGCGTCGTCGACGTGTGGACCCTGCTCTCGCATCTCGGGCCCAAGCGGCATCAGCACGTCGGGCGTCCGATGACCGACAGCCCGGCGCTCGCCGCGATCTTCGCCGCGTACGCCGACCGGATCCGCGTGGAACCAGCCGCGGCGGCGCGGATGTTGCGGGCGCTCACCCTCTCGCTCACCCATCCCATGATCGCGGTCGAAGCGGCCGAGGCAACCTTCATCGTCGACACGGTGCTGCACGGCATCGGAACAGGAACAGGCACGTGAAACTCTGGCAGTTGTTGAAGAGCCACCTCGGGCCGTACCGCAAGGTGCTGCTGATCGTCGTCGGTCTCCAGTCGGTCGCCACGTTCGCCGCGCTCACCCTGCCGACGATCAACGCCAACCTCATCGACAACGGCGTCCTGCAGGGCGACAACGCCTACATCCTGCAGATGGGCGCGTTGATGCTCGTTCTTCTCGCTCGTCCAGATCACGTTCGCCTCCGGCGCCGTGTGGTTCGGGGCGCGAGCGGCGCTGGGGTTCGGCCGTGACATCCGCCGCGACCTGTTCCACACCGTCACCGGGCTACTCGGCCCAGGAGGTCGGACAGTTCGGCGCGCCGTCGCTGATCACGCGCACGACGAACGACGTCACCCAGGTGCAGACGCTCGTGATCCTGGCGACGACGATGATGATCGCCGCGCCGCTGACGATGATCATCGGGATCTTCTTCGCCGTCCGCGAGGACGTCAGCCTGTCGGTCATCCTGCTGTTCGCCATCCCGGCGGCGGTGATCATCCTGGGTTCGATCGTGTACCGGATGGTGCCGTCGTTCCAGGCCATGCAGGGGCGCGTCGACCGGGTGAACCTCGTGTTGCGGGAGCAGATCACCGGCATGAGAGTCGTGCGGGCGTTCGTGCGGGAACCGCAGGAGACGGAACGGTTCAGCCAGGCGAACGACGAACTGACCCAGACCGCGCTCCGCGCCGGCCGCCTGCAGGCGGCGACGTTCCCGACCGTGATGTTGATCATCAACATCTCCAGCGTCGCGGTGATCTGGCTCGGTGGCAACGAGGTCGGGTGCGGGCCAGATCGAGGTCGGCACGCTGGTCGCCTACCTCAGCTACCTCATCCAGATCCTGTTCGCCGTGGTCATGGTCACGTTCATGGTGTCGATGATCCCTCGGGCCAGCGTCGCCGCCGATCGGATCGCCGAGGTGCTCGAGACGCCGTCGACGGTCCGCCAGCCCGAGAACCCCGTCACCTCGGTGAACGAGCGCGGCACGCTCGAGTTCCGCAACGTCGGGTTCGCGTACCCGGGCGCGGATCGGCCGGTGCTGTGCGATCTGTCGTTCCGGATCGAGGCGGGCACCACGACGGCCATCATCGGCAGTACCGGATCGGGCAAGACGACGCTCGTGAACCTCGTGTCGCGGCTGTCCGACGTCACCGAGGGTGCGGTGCTGATCGACGGCGTGGACGTGCGCGAACTCGACCTCGACCTGCTGTGGGGCAAGGTCGGCTACGTGCCCCAGAAGCCGTTCCTGTTCTCGGGCACGGTGGCGTCCAACCTGCGCTACGGGCGTCCCGACGCCACCGACACCGAGTTGTGGGAGGCCCTGGAGGTCGCCCAGGCCGCCGACTTCGTGCGGGCCATGCCCGACGGGATCGACAGCCCGATCACCCAGGGCGGCACGAACGTGTCGGGTGGCCAACGCCAGCGACTGTGCATCGCCCGGGCGCTGGTCGTGCGGCCGGAGATCTACGTGTTCGACGACTCGTTCTCGGCGCTCGACCTCGCCACCGACGCCCGGCTGCGGGCGGCGCTGAAGCCGCACACCGCCGACGCGGCCGTGCTGATCATCGCCCAGCGGGTGTCGACGATCGTCGACGCCGACCAGATCCTGGTGCTCGAGGACGGCGAGATCATCGGCCGGGGCCGTCACGACGAGTTGCTCGAGTCGTGCCCGACCTACGCCGAGATCGTCGAATCGCAGATCGGCCAGGGGGCCGTGGCATGAGCACGAACGGCACGAACGGCACGCAACGGCACGAACGGCGAACGGAACGGACGGCGAGCGGCACGAACGGCGGCACATGCCGGCGCATCGACGCCGAGCTCGCCACGACGACAAGAAGCTGCTGCTGACCGCCGGCACCGAGGCGCGGCGCAACAGCTTCGGACCGGGCGGCGCCATCGGCATCCCGGTCGAACGCAGCGACAAGTTCGGCGAGACCCTGCGGCGCCTCGGCGAGCTGCTCGGCCGGGAGAAGCCGCGCCTGCTCGGCGTGCTGGTCTTGACGGTCATGAGCGTCACGCTCGTCGTCATCGGGCCGAAGCTGCTCGGGCGAGGCGACGAACATCATCGTCCAGGGCGTCGGCAGCCCCGAGGGCATCGACTTCGACGCCCTGCACCGACAGCTGATCATCGTCACGATCGTGTACGTCGCTCTCCTGGGTGCTCGGATACACGCCAGTCGTACATCCTCGCCGGCGTCGTGCAACGGTCGATGTTCGCCCTGCGCGAGTCGGTCGAGCGCAAGCTCAACCACCTGCCGCTCAGCTACATCGACCGCCAGCCCCGCGGCGACCTGCTCAGCCGGGTCACCAACGACATCGACAACCTCGCGCAGAGCCTCCAGCAGACCATCAGCCAGATCCTCACGTCGATCCTCACGCTGATCGGCGTCACCGTGATGATGTTCACGATCTCGCCGACGCTCGCCCTGGTGGCGCTGATCACCGTGCCGATCTCGCTGTGGCTGATGAAGTTCATCGGCGGCAAGGCCCGGCCGAGGTTCATGGCCCAGTGGCGTCACACCGGGGACCTGAACGCGCAGGCCGAGGAGGTCTTCACCGGGCACGCGATCGTGAAGAGCTTCGGCCGTCAGCGTGAGGCCGAGGCCCGTTTCCGGGCCGACAACGACAAGCTCTACGAGGCCAGCTTCAGCGCGCAGTTCATGGCCAACCTGATCCAGCCGGTGACGATCTTCATGGGCAACATCCAGTACGTCCTGATCGCCGTCGTCGGTGGGCTGCAGATCTCCTCGGGGGCGATCAACGTCGGTGACCTGCAGGCGATGATCCAGTACGCCCGCCAGTTCGCCCAACCGCTCACCAACCTGGCGTCGATGGCGGCCACGTTCCAGTCCGGGATCGCGTCGCTCGAGCGGGTCCTGCAGCTGCTCGACGCCGAGGAGCAGTCGCCCGAGCAGGAGGTCGACGGCGAGCCGGCGCCGGTCGCCGGTCGCGTCGTGTTCGAGGACGTCCACTTCGCCTACGACCCCGACAAGCCGCTGATCACCGGACTGAACGTCGTCGCCGAGCCGGGGGAGACGGTCGCGATCGTCGGCCCGACCGGTGCCGGCAAGACGACGCTCGTGAACCTGATCATGCGCTTCTACGAGCTCGACTCCGGGTCGGATCACACTCGACGGTCGCGACATCTCCGAGCTTCCCGCGCCACGAGCTCCGCTCCGACATCGGCATGGTGTTGCAGGACACCTGGCTGTTCGGCGGCACGATCCGCGACAACCTGCGCTACGGCAATCCGGATGCCACCGACGAGCAGGTGCACGAGGCCGCTCGGGTCACGTACGTCGATCGATTCGTGCGCGCCCTCCCCGACGGGTACGACACGATCATCAACGACGAGGGCAGCAACATCTCGACCGGCGAGAAGCAGCTGATGACGATCGCCCGGGCGTTCCTCAGCGATCCGGCGATCCTGATCCTCGACGAGGCGACCAGCTCGGTCGACACCCGCACCGAGGTGCTCATCCAGAAGGCCATGAACGCGCTGCGGGCGAACCGGACGAGTTTCGTGATCGCCCACCGGCTCTCGACGATCCGCGGCGCCGACGTGATCCTCGTGATGGAGGACGGCCGGATCGTCGAACAGGGCACCCACGAGTCGCTGCTCGACGAGCGGGGTGCCTACTTCCGTCTCTACAACGCCCAGTTCGCCGGCAACGTCATCTGATCCGGGGGTACGGCGTTCTCGGCGGAATCGGTTCCGGATTCCGGGACGCATTCCGCCGAGAACACGGATAGGAAGTCGGTATGGAAGGTTTCGTTCATCCGGACTTCGGAGCGGTCACCGAGAAGGTCCGCGACCTGATGGCGAAGGATTCGGCCAGGGGCGGCATGGCCGTCGCGGTGTACCACCACGGCGAGTTGGTCGTGGACGCCTGGACCGGTTGCCGGAATGCGGCGGGCGATCCGTGGGAGCGCGACACGATGTCGATGAGTTTCTCCACCACCAAGGGTGTCGTCGCGACGATCGTGCACCGGCTCGTCGATCGGGGACTGCTCGACTACGACGCACCGGTGGCGACGTACTGGCCCGAGTTCGCGACGGCGGGGAAGGAATCCATCACGCTTCGTCACCTGCTCACGCACCAGGCGGCGCTCCACGACGTGCGGGTGCTGGTCGATTCGACCGAGGGGTTGCTCGACTGGGACCACATGGTCAAGTTGCTCGCCGAGGCGACGCCGGCGTGGGAGGTCGGGACCCGTTCGGGCTACCACGCGCTCACCTACGGATGGCTGGTGGGCGAGGTCATCCGCCGGGTGACCGGGCTCACGGTGAACGAGGCGCTGCAGCGTGAGATCGTCGAACCGCTCGGCATCGGCGGGATGTACATCGGCGCGCCGCCGGCGGTGCGTGGCGACATCGCCGAGCAGCTCGTGGATCCGAAGGCGATGAACCGGCTCTTCAAGACGACCCAGTTCATGTCTCGTTTCGACCGGTACCGGCCGCTCTACTCGGCGCTCGTGGTCGACGACATCGTCGACGTCGCGACGACCGAACACATCCACGACGGCGAGATCCCGGCGGCCAACGGTGTCTTCACGGCTCGGTCGCTCGCCCGGATGTACGCCGCGCTGGCGACGCCGGACGACTTCGACGGCCCGCCGCTGGTGTCGGCGGAGACCTTGCGTGAGGCGACCCGGATCCAGACGACCGGCGACGGTCGCACCGGTGAGAAGGTCGGCCGCGACGCCGCGGTGATGTTCAACATGCGCTGGCGGCTCGGCTACCACATGATCGGCACGACGTCCGGGGTGCTCCCGCGGGCGTTCGGGCACTTCGGGTTCGGTGGATCGGGTGCGTGGGGCGATCCGGAGTCCGGTCTGGCCGTGGCGATGATCCTCAACCAGGTCGGCGGCACCCCGTTCGGCGACACCAAGATGCTGCGCATCGGCGGCGCCGCCGTCCGTGCCGCCAAACGCCGCACGAACTGAGCCGTCCGCCAGTCGACCGCGAGCTCGCATCGGCCGCACCGCGATCAGTGCACGGGTCTCGTCCCGCCCTGTCCGGGACGCACTCGCGCTCTGATCGTCGGCGGACGCGCGCTCACGTGGGTCAGCGGCGTCGGGCGAGCACGGCGAACTCGTGCTCGATCGACGCGGCGACGTCACCGAGATCCGGCAGCACGTCGCGGTCGGAGGTGATCCCGAAGTGCAGATGGTCGTCGTAGGACACCACCGCGATCGTCAGGCCCTCGTTGTCGATCACCTCGACGTACGGGAACACGCGCAGGAACCGGGCGCCGCGGAGGTAGAGCGGCACGGGAGGGCCGGGGATGTTGGTGATCACGAGGTTCATCGGGATCGTGCGGCTCACGTAGCGCGTGAGCGGGCCCGCCAGCGGCGTGATGACGTCGGCGATGTCGAGGATCCGATGCGCGCCGTCGACGAGCCCCGATCCCTTCAACTCGCTCGTCATCGCGTGGATCCGCCGGAGCCGCTCGACGGGATCGGGCTCGTCGACGGGCAGGTCGACGATGATCAACGACACGAGATTGCCGAGCGTGTCACCGTGCTGTTCCTGGCCGCGCAGCGACACCGGCACCATCGCCTTGATGACCCGGTGCTCGATGTCGGTGTCGCCGTGCTCGAGCAGGAACGAACGCAGGGCACCGCTGCAGGCGGCGAGCACGACGTCGTTGATGCTGACGTCATGGCGCTTGCGGACCGTGCGCACCCCTTTCAGTGGCACCGATGCCGTCACCCACCGCCGATGCGGGCCCACCGGTACGTTCCACGGCGCCGGTGGGGGCTTCGCGAGGAAGTTGGAGACCGTGCGGCCGACGTTGGTGACGGCGTCGATCGTCGGGCCGGGGATCGCGCAGCGTGCCGAGCATCGACCCGATCATCCGACCCGGTCGGGCCAGCTGCTCGCGGAAGCGCGTCGGTCAGGAGATCGTTCGGAGAGGGGGCGGGTCGGGGCGTCCACTCGGGCACCGGCGCGTCCGGAGGCGGATCGGGTTCGAGGTCCACGAGGGCGAGCGCGAGGTCGACGTTGGCGATGCCGTCACCGAGTGCGTGATGGGTCTTGATGATGAGGCCGACGTGGTCGTCGGCGAGGCCGTCGACGAACCACATCTCCCAGAGCGGTCGGGCCCGATCCAGGGCGAGGGACTGCACCCGGCTCACCAGGGTGGTGAGCTGCTCGTCGTCGCCCGGCCGGGGGAGCGCCGTGAGGCGGACGTGGTAGTCGATGTCGAAGTGCTCGTCGTCGACCCACACCGGCCGGGCCTGGGAGTACGGCACCTCCATGACCCGCTGCCGGAGGCGGGGGACCTGATGGAGGCGGCGGGCGATGTGGTCCTTGAGCTCGTCGAAGCGGACCCGGCCGCTGCTGTCGCGTAGCGGCCCACCCTCGATCACCGACAGCGAGCCGACGTGCTGCGGTTCGTGTGGCGTCTCGATCCGCAGGAACACCGTGTCGGCGGCGGTCAGTCGTTCGTACGTCACTGCGTCCAGTTTCGGCTCGCCGGACCGACGCGGCCAGGGCCTTTTGGCGCAACTGCGCCGAGGAGAGCGGCCGTTCGACTCTGGTCGGCGGGCCTCGACGTCGGCATCATCGAGCCATGAAACGATGGATCGTCGGGCTGGCCCTCGTCGCTGCGCTCGTCGCGTGTGGCAGCGACGACGATGCTGGCGGCGCGCGTCAGGTCCTCGACGAGACCGACGTCGGCGCCGAGGTGTCCGTCGACGTCGGTGAGCAGTTCGAGGTCCGGCTCGAGTCGAACGCGACCACCGGCTACGCGTGGCAGGTCGTCGAGCAACCCGACGTCGTCGACCTGGTGAGCAGCGACTACGACGCGCCCGACACGAGCCTGGTCGGCGCCGGCGGTGTCGAGGTGTTCGTGTTCGAAGGCGTGTCTGCGGGCTCGGGTGCGCTCCGCTTGGAGTACGTGCGGTCCTTCGAGGACCCGCCGGTGCCGGCAGAGACCGCGGAGTTCCAGGTCCAGGTCGCCGGCTCGTAGCCGCCCGGTCCTCAGGCCCGTCGCGGGTTGCGCGGTCGCGGGAACCTTCGGCGCCCGCCCGCGGGTCTCGGCGACGTCGTCGTCGTCGATGAACCACGACACGAACACCGCGGGCACCATGATCAGGCCGACTGCGAGGAACCCGGCCTGGTAGGCGCCGAGCTGTTCGGCGGCCGGCGCCGAGTCGCCGCCGACCGAGGTCAGCTTCGACGCGATCACCGTTGCCGCCAGTGCGACGCCGAACGCGTACGCGATCTGGCGCTGGGTGTTGAACAGCGACGTCGCCCGACCGGTGTCGGCGATCGACGTCGTGCCGTAGGCGGCGGTCTGGATCGACACGAAGACCATGCCGACGGCGAGACCGCGGAAGAACGAGAGCGTCGCGATCTGCGACAGCGGCGTGTCGAGATCGGCGAGCGCGTAACAGCACGTGATCACCGACGTCGCCGCCGTGCCGACCACCATCAGTCGTCGTGGCCCGACGATCCGGTAGAGCCGCCGACCGAGCAGGTTCGCGACGAGGAACACACCGACCGCCTGCGGCGCCTGCGCGAGCCCGCTCTCCAGCGCGCTGAAGCCCCGCAGGCTCTGCATGTAGAGCGGGAGCACGAACACCAATCCGAAGAACCCGGCGTAGATCATCGCCGACGCGATGTTGATCGTGCGGAACAGATGGTCGCGAAGCAGGCGGAGGGCGATGATCGGGTGATCCACCCGGAGTTCGACGACGATCATGGCGATCAGGCAGGTGACGCCGGCGGCGCCGAACGCCAGCGTGGTCGGCGACGACCAGCCCTCCTCGGGCCCGATCGACAGCGTGTAGAGCAGGAGCGAAACTGCCGCGGACGACAGCACGAACCCGGCGGCGTCGAAGCCCCCGGGATCCGGCTGGATCGTCTCGCGCAGCCAGATCGTCGACAGGACCAGGGCCAGCGCGCCGATCGGGACGTTGATGTAGAAGATCCAGTGCCACGACGCCTGGTCGACGATCAGGCCTCCGAGCACCGGCCCGACGGCGGGTGCGATGACGGTCACGCTGAGCACGCCGATCGCCGCCTTGGCGCGGTCCTCCATCGAGTAGGCCCGGTAGAGCATGGCCCCGCCGACCGGGGTGAGCAGCCCGCCGCCGATGCCCTGCAGGACCCGGAAGCCGATCAGCTGGCCGAGCGTCTGGGAGAGCCCGCACAGCAGTGACGTGACCACGAAGATCACGAGCGCGATGACGAAGATCCGCTTCGTGCCGAACCGGTCGCCGAGCCATCCCGCCGCCGGGATGACCGCGGCGAGCGCGAGGAGGTACCCGAGCGAGATCCACTCGATGTCGGTGGTCGGCACCCCGAAGTCCCTCGCCATCGTCGGCAGTGCGACGTTGACCATCGTGCCGTCGATCACCGTCATGAACAGGGCGAAGATGTAGACGATCATCACCTTCGACTGGTACGTCACGCCGCCGACGCTACGCGTCCGACCCTCGCGAACGAGCACCCGAACCACGCTTGCGATGAGCGATGAACGCAACATGTGCGCTCATGTCTCATCGTCACCGCGTTGCGATGAGCGGTGAGCTCAGCAGGTGCGCTCATGTCTCATCGCAACGAAACACGGGTGGCGGAGGGCGGTGGAGGTGCCAGGCTGATCGACCGAACCGCCATGACCGAGCCGCCCGACCATCCTCGCCGCGCCGCGGCTGTCGCCATCGTCGACGGTGGTCGCCTGAGGTACCCCGAGTCGCTGCCGATCACCGAGCGGCGCGAGGAGCTGCTCGCGGCGATCCGCGACCACCAGGTCGTGATCGTCGCCGGCGAGACCGGGTCGGGCAAGAGCACGCAGCTCCCGAAGCTGTGCCTCGAAGCGGGGCGGGGCGTCGACGGGATGATCGGGCACACCCAACCCCGGCGGGTGGCCGCCCGCACGATCGCCGAGCGCATCGCCGACGAGCTCGGATCGCCGCTCGGCACCGACGTCGGCTACACGGTGCGGTTCACCGACCAGGTGAGCGACGCGACCGCTCGTCAAGGTGATGACCGACGGCATCCTGCTCGCCGAGATCCAGCGCGACCGGATGCTGCGCCGCTACGACACGCTGATCATCGACGAGGCCCACGAGCGCAGCCTCAACATCGACTTCATCCTCGGCTACCTCCAGCAGCTGCTGCCGCAGCGCCCCGACCTGAAGGTCATCGTCACCAGCGCCACGATCGACACCGACCGCTTCGCCCGCCACTTCACCCACGACGAGACCGTTCCGCCGGTGATCGAGGTGACGGGGCGGACGTTCCCGGTCGAGATCCGGTACCGCCCGCTCACCCCGGAGACCGACGAGCCGGGGGAGGCCCGGACCAGGTGCAGGGGATCGTCGACGCGGTCGAGGAACTGTCGCGCGAGGGTCCGGGCGACGTGCTCGTGTTCCTGTCGGGGGAGCGGGAGATCCACGACACCGCCGACGCGCTGCGCCGACTCGACCTGCGCAGCACCGAGGTGTTGCCGCTCTACGCCCGGCTCTCGTCGCAGGAGCAGCACCGCATCTTCGAGCGGGCGCCGTCGGGCGGACCGGGCCGCCGCATCGTGCTCGCCACCAACGTCGCCGAGACCTCGCTCACCGTGCCCGGCGTGCGGTACGTCGTCGACGCCGGGACCGCCCGCATCTCGCGGTACAGCCGGCGCCTCAAGGTGCAGCGACTCCCGATCGAACCGGTCTCGCAGGCGTCGGCGAACCAGCGGGCGGGTCGGTGCGGTCGCGTCGCCCCCGGCATCTGCATCCGGCTGTTCTCCGAGGAGGACTTCGAGTCGCGCCCCGAGTACACCGACCCGGAGATCCTGCGGACGAACCTCGCCTCCGTCATCCTCCAGATGACCGCGATCGGGCTCGGCGACGTCGCCCGGTTCCCGTTCGTCGAGCCGCCCGACCACCGCTCGATCGTCGACGGCTACGCCCTGCTCGACGAACTCGCGGCGGTCAAGCCCGCGCCCGACGGCGTGAAGGGCGGCCCGCGTCGCCTCACCAAGATCGGCCGCGACCTCGCCCGCCTCCCGGTCGACCCACGGCTCGGGCGGATGGTGCTCGAGGCACAGCGCCTCGACTGCGTCCGCGAGGTGCTCGTGATCGCGTCGGCGCTGTCGATCCAGGATCCACGCGAGCGCCCGCAGGACAAGCGTGAGCAGGCGAACGAGTTCCACAACCGCTTCAAGGTGGACGGGTCCGACCTGCTGTCGATCGTGGCGCTGTGGGACCACCTGCGCACCAAGCAGCGCGAGCTGTCGGGCAACCAGTTCCGGCGGATGTGCCGCACCGAGTACCTCAACTACCTGCGGGTGCGGGAGTGGACCGACCTGTTCAGCCAGCTCCGCCGGATCGCCGGCCAGCTCGGGATCCGGCCGACGACCCACGACGCCCACCCCGATCACGTCCACCAGGCGGTGCTCGCCGGGCTGCTGTCGCACATCGGCATGCGCGACCGGGAGACCCGTGAGTTCGTCGGCGCCCGGCAGTCGCGGTTCGTGATCGCGCCGGGTTCGGTGCTCACCCGGCGGCCGCCGCCGTGGGTGATGGCCGCCGAACTGGTGGAGACGAACCAGCTGTACGCCCGGCGGGTGGCGAAGATCGAACCGAAGTGGGCCGAGCAGGTCGGCGCCCATCTCGTGAAGCGGTCGTACGAGAACATCCGGTGGGACCCGAAGGCCGGGCGCGCCGTCGCCACCGAGCAGGTCACGCTGTACGGCCTGCCGATCGTCAGCGACCGCACGATCGGCTACGACCGCGTCGACGAGGCCCAGGCCCGGGCGTGGTTCATCACGAAGGCGTTGATCGAGCGTGACGTCGCCGACAGCGCCTGGATCGGCCGCCAGCAGTTCCTCGCCCGCAACGCCGAGTTCCTCGAACGTATCCGACGGATGGCGGCACGCGTGCGACGGCTCGAGCTCGTCGACGACGAGATGCTGTTCGACTTCTACGCCGACCGCCTCGGCCCCGACATCACCTCGATCCGTCACTTCGACCGGTGGTGGAAGGCGACCCGCCGAGATCGACCCGACCTGCTCGACCTCACCGACGAGATCGTCGGCGGTGCGCCGCGGGCACGGCGTGCGGCTCGCCGACTACCCCGACGTGTGGCGGCAGCAGCGCGGCGACACCGTCATCGAGCTCCCGCTGACGTACCGCTTCGCGCCGGGGGAGCCGCTCGACGGCGCGACCATGCACGTGCCGCTGTCCGGCCTCAACCAGGTGCGATCCGACGGTCTCGACTGGCAGATCCCCGGCTACCGGTCCGAGCTGGTCACCGCGCTCGTCCGGTCGCTGCCCGAAGGACGTGCGGCGCCGGCTCATCCCCTTCGGCGACACGATCGACGCCGTGCTGGAGCGGCTCGAGCAACTCGACCCGTCGCGTTCCTCGCTCGTCGAGGCGCTCGCCGTCGCGCTGCGCGATGCCGCCGGTGTGGAGGTGGCGCCGACGGCGTTCGATCGGGCGGCGGTGCCCGATCACCTGCAGCTGCACATCGTGGTGTCCGACGACGACGGGACGGTCCACGCCGTCGGCACCGACCTCGACGCGATCAAGGCGCAGCTCGCCGGGTCGGTGCGGGCCTCGATCGTCGCGGCGGCGCCGATCGAGGAGCGGCGGGGGATCACGTCGTGGGACCTCGGCGACCTGCCCCGCGTCGTCGAGTCCACCGACCGGGCGCTCGACGTGAAGGCCTACCCGGCGCTGCTCGACGTCGGCGACAGCGTGTCGCTCCGGGTCGTGACGACGCCGGAACTGCAGCACCGCGTGATGCACGGCGGTGTCCGCCGGCTGTTGCTGCTCACGGCGGCGCCGACGCGCTCGTCGATCGTCCGGAAGCTTCCCAACTCAGATCGGCTGGCGATCGCCGCCGGCGACATCGAACTCGGCGAGCTGAGCGGCGACTGCGTCGCGGCCGCCGTCGACCGGGTGCTGACCGACCACGGTGCACTGCCGTGGACCGAGGCCGAGTTCGACGAACTCCGACGCGCCGTGCGGGATGCCGCGCCGGGGCTCGCCGCCAACGCGTTGCACCGGGCCGCGGCGGTCGTCGCCGCGGCGTCGGAGGCCCGCGACCTGCTGGCGCGGCTCCACGCCGAGGCGCTGCGACCGTCGGTCGACGACGCCAACGTCCACCTCGGTCGGCTCGTGCACGTCGGGTTCGTGCTCGGGTCCGGGCTGGATCGGCTGGACGACATCGAGCGGTACGTCCGGGCGATCATCTACCGGCTGCAGCACCTCGCCGGCGCGCACGTCCAGGACCGCCGTCGCATGGCCGAGATCCTGCCGCTGGAGCAGCGCTACGCGGCGATCCTCGACCGGGCCGGGGCGAGCCAGCTGTCGCCGGAACTCGTCGCCGTGCGCTGGCAGCTCGAGGAGCTCCGCGTCGCCACGTTCGCCCAACCACTCATGGTCAAGCGCCCCGGCCAACCCCCCGTCAGCGCCAAACGCATCGCCGCCACCCTCGCACGCCGCTCCCTGACCTCGCTCTGACGTTTGCGGGAGCATGCGGATGGCCCGTCCCATCGGAATGCTCCCGCAAACGTGGACGTGGTGGGAAGCTGGGGTGATGGCGACGCCCCCGACGCTCGACGACCGGCAGCTGGATGCGCTCACGGGCGCCACGGTCGATCTGCTCCAGGTGCTCATCCGCAATCGCTGCGTGAACGACGGCACCGCCGACTCGGGCGACGAGGTGCGCAACGCCGACGTGCTGCAGCAGGTGATCGAGGGGCCCGGCGTCGAGGTCGAGCGCTTCGAGGCGGCGCCGGGACGGGTGTCGATCGTCGGGCGGATCGAGGGCTCGCGACCCGAACGCCCCGAGCCTGTGCCTGATGGGTCACACCGACGTGGTGCCCGTCACGGCCGCGGGCTGGCGGGAGGACCCGTTCGGCGGCGAGATCATCGACGGCCCCGACGGCCCCGAGGTGTGGGGCCGCGGCGCGGTCGACATGCTCAACATCACGGCGTCGATGGCGGTGGCGTTCCGGCATCTCGCCGAGCGTGGCTTCCGCCCGACCGGTGACCTCATCTACTTCGGCGTGGCCGACGAGGAGGCCGGCAGCGCCTACGGCGCCCGGTGGATGGCCGACCACCACGCAGATGCCGATCCGCGCCGACAACGTGCTGACCGAGAGCGGCGGCCTGCACAGCGGGCCGAGCGAGGCGCCGTTCATCGGCGTCAACGTCGCCGAGAAGGGCGTGGCGTGGCGGCGCCTGCGGGTGCGCGGCACGCCGGGGCACGGGTCGGCGCCGTTCCGGCGCGACAACGCGCTCGTCAAGGCGGCCGCGGTGATCCAACGGCTGCACGACTACCGGCCGGCGCCGCAGTTCCACGAACTCTGGCGGCAGAAGGTCGAGGCGCTCGAACTCGACCCGCGACCTCGAGCGCGTCGCTGCTCGATCCGCACCTCATCGACGACGCACTCGACGCGCTCCCGAACGCCGCTGCGGCGTCACACTTCCACGCCTGCACCCACACCACCTTCTCGCCGAACGTGATCGACGGCAGCGGAGTCGGGCGGCGGCCGGATGAAGGTCAACGTGATCCCCGACGTCGTCGTGATCGACGTCGACGTCCGCACGCTGCCGGGGGAGGGACCCGACGACGTCCAGGCGCACCTCCGGGCGGCGCTCGGTGATCTCGCCGATCACGTCGAGGTCGAACCGCTGATGAACGACGCCGCGTCGACGAGCCGGATCGACACACCGCTGTGGGATTCGGTGCAGCGGGCGCTCAACGTGCCGTTCCCGACGGCGACGAGCGACTCCGCAGTTCTTCGTCGGGTTCACCGATGCCCGCATCTACCGCGAGATGGGTGCGGTCGCCTACGGCGCCGGCCCTGTTCAGCCCGTCGGTCGACGCCGCCGAGTACGGCTCCCGGTTCCACGGCCACAACGAACGCATCGACATCGAATCCCTCGCGCTCACCACCCGCTTCTGGCACCACGTCACCACCGACCTCCTCACCTGATGTTCCGTTTGCGGGAGCTTTCTGATGGCCCGTCCCATCCAGATCCTCCCGCAAACGTCGGGAAATCGGTGGCTCAGCGGTTGGCGGCTCGGTTGGCGAGATAGTCGCGGGCTGCCTGCCGGGCCTCGGGGTCGCGCATGGCGGCGCCGAGGAGGTCGGCGTCGGACCACGCGCCGACGGTCGGCGCCATGTCCTCGAGGGCTTCGTTGACCTGTCGCTTCGTCGCCCGGACCACGCTCGGGGCCTTGCGGGCCAGCTGCTCGGCGAGTTCGTCGACGACCGACTCCAGCTCCGCACGGGGCACGACCCGGTTCACGAACCCGATCGCCTTGGCTTCGTCGGGCCCGAACGGACGACAGGTCAGCACCAACTCGCGGGTCATCGCCGGTCCGATCTCGCGCACCAGTCGCGGGATCCCGCCCCACGCCAACGGGATGCCGAGGTCGACCTCGGGAATCGAGAACACGGTGTCGTCGGCGGCGATCCGCAGATCACACACACCGGCCAGCACCACACCACCTCCGACGCACGGCCCCTTGATCGCAGCGATCGACAACGCCGACATGCGTTCCATCGCCTCGGCCATCAACCGTCCGAGGTCGGCCTGGTCACGGCTGGACGCGCTCGACGGTGAGTCCGTCCCGGCGAACTCCCGGAGGTCGAAACCGGACGAGAACGCCCGGCCCTCGCCCGTGACGATCACCACCGACGCCGACGTCGTGTCGAACCACCGCGCCGCGTCGGCGATCTCCCGCAGTGCGACCGTGCCGAGGGGGTTCAACTTGTCGGGTTGGGTGAGGGTGAGTCGTCCGATGCGGTCCTCGACCTCGACTCGCAGGGTGGTGAAGGTCGGCGTCTCGGGCATTCCCGAATCCTGCCAGCCCAGGTCGCCCCAACAGGACAGCGGCCCGGCAGGGTGAGAACGTCAGACCCGCTGGAACCTGCCCGGCTCGACCTCGACCGCCTCGCCCCGGCGCAGCATGCGCTGGACGTGGAGGTCGGCGCTGCGAGTCTCGACCGACTCGACGAAGGCCATGTCGACGTGGGGGCGGTAGATGAACCGGTGGGCCCGCATCTCGTCGATCGAGTGCGGTTCGGCGAGGAACTCGAGCATCGCCTCGTGGCGCCGCCCGATCACCGCCGTGAACGCGTCGACCATCTCGACGAAGGTCTCGCGGCCCTCGATGACGCCCTTGTGATGGAACGTCACGTAGAAGTCGGCGTCCTCGTCGCGCACCTTGGCGAGGCTCGCCTCGAAGTCCTCGAGGTCGCTCCACACGTCGCCGTAGTACGGGCCGAACCCGGTGAGGTCGATGTCGGACAGGAAGAACACGCCGTCCATCCGGAACCCGCTGTGGCCCCGGGTGTGGCCCGGCAGGTGCACCGCCTCGACCGTCACCCCGCCGCCGAGGTCGAAGACGTGGCCGTCGGTGAATCCCTCGGCGTCGGGTCGTGGCGTGTAGTGGAACTCCTCGAGGATGACCCGCTCGAACTCGGTACGGGCCTGGCCGGTCAGCCCGTAGACCTCCATCAGCCCGTCGATCGATTGCGCCCCGACCAGGTCCGCGTCGTGGATGTGGACCCGGGCGTCGGGGAACAGGCCGTTGCCGGCCAGGTGGTCCTCGTGGGAGTGGCTGTTGATCACGGCGTCCACCGGCACCGGTGCGCCGCCGCTGCGCGACCACGGTGACGGACGGATCGATCACGACCGACTCGCCAGCGCCGCGCACCAGCAGCGTGTTCCCCGACGGGTAGGCGCCGTTGTCGTCACCGACGAGCACGCTCACCGTCGAGGTCAGCCGTCGCTCGTCATCACCCCAGTCCGTCGTCACGGCCACGACCATAGCGACGGATCACATCGCGGGTCGGACCCTGATGTGTCTACTCGGCGGGTTTGAGGTCGAGGGAGGCGGAGTTCATGCAGAAGCGGTCGCCGGTCGGTCCGGGGCCGTCGGGGAAGACGTGCCCGAGGTGGGCGCCGCACGTGGCGCACACGGCTTCGGTGCGCACCATCCCGTGGGAGCGATCCTGCTTGAGTGTCACCTTGGCCGGATCCATCGCCTCGGTGAAGCTCGGCCAGCCCGAGCCCGAGTCGTACTTGGTCTCCGACGAGAACAACGGCTCGTCGCACACGATGCAGTGGTACGTGCCGGGATCCTTGACGTTCCAGTAGGTCCCGCTGAACGCCCGCTCGGTGCCGGCGCGCTGGGTGACCTCGTACTGCAGCGGCGTCAGTCGCTGCTTCAGTTCGTCGTCGGTGGGCATGGGTCGATCAGCCATGGATACAGGATGCCGCACGCGCGCGGACTCCGTGCGCACCGACCGCTGTGTTTCGCGAGTGTTCCGCAACGGACAGAGCGCGCTCAGAGCGTGGCGAGGAACGCCTCGAGGGCGGCGTTCACCTCGGCCGGCGCCTCCTGCTGCACCCAGTGCCCGGCCCCGGGGATGATCGTGCTGCCCCGGAAGTCGGTGCACCCCGCGCCAGGGTCGGCGAACCCGTCGACGCCCGGGATCATCGCTCGGACCACGTCACGCTCGCCGGCGATGAAGCACGACGGCTGGTTCACCGTGGCGCCGGTGATGTCGGCGTTCGCCTCGACATCGAGTGTGAGTGCCCGGTACCGGTTGAACGCGCCGACCATGCCGACCCGCTCGAACGTCGATGCGTACACGTCGAGGTCGGCGTCGCTCATGAAGCTCAACGGTCCGTCCGGAGGGTCCGGCAGGACCGACAGGAAGGGCGCATCGCGTGGCGCGTCGGCGATCATCGCGTTGTCCGGTGCGTCGCCGGAGGAGCCGAAGTACACCCGCTTCAGCGCCGCACGCATGTCGACGGCGAACTGCGCCTCGATCAGGCCCGGCTCCTGGAACGACAGCATGTAGAAGAACTTGTCGGCGTAGAGCTGATCGAACAGGTCGAGGAGTGACAGCGGCAGTGGCGGCGTGTGCGGAACGCTCAGGCCGGCGACGGCGCGGACCCGGTCGGGATGGCGGATCGCCGCGTGCCAGGCGATCGGCGCCCCCCAGTCGTGGCCGACCAGCACGACCGGCTCGTCGCTCAGCGCACCGGCCACTGCGGCCACGTCGCCTGCCAACTCGCGCAGCGTGTACCGCTCGACCTCGGGTGGGGCCGAACTCCCGCCGTAGCCGCGCACGTCCATCGCCGCGACGGTGTAGCCCCGCTCGGAGAAGTGGGCCACCTGATGTCGCCACGAATGCGCCAGCTCCGGCCAGCCGTGCACGCACAGGATCACCGGCCCGTCGCCGGTCACCTCGACCCGCAGTGTGATGTCCCCGTTGGCGACCAGCAGCTCGTCCATCAGACGATCATGGCCCGACCGGCTCGGCCAGCAGCGTGTCGAGCTTGGCGTTGGCCCCGGCGATGTTGGTCAGGTATCGGGTGATGTGCTCGGTGGCCTCGACATCCACGCCGAGCCGGCTGCGCGATCTTCGCGGTGAACGGATCGAGGCGCGCCGTCGCCAGCCATTCGCCGATCTCGGGGTGAGCATTCAGCTCCGCACGGTTGGCCAGTTCCACCTGGAACATCCGCAGCCAGTCACGGGGGACCGTCGGTGGCACGATCGGCGTGCAGATGCGGTTCTTGACGTCGTCGTCGTCGAACCGTGCCTCGACGATACCGATGAGCGCCGCGCTGAAGGTCGGCTGACACGTGCGCACCCACTGCAGCGTGATGCGGTCGCCTGCGAACACGGTGGTCGACGGCAGCGTCGGGATCCCGACCGCCGAGCAGTCGACGTGCAGCACCGTCGGTCCGGTCGGGATGCTGCCCTGCTCCAGCGTCGATTCGGTCCGGCTCGATCGAGGTGACTCGACCCAGACGCACGATGCCGCTCGATCCGACGAAGTTCCGCGATCTCGGCGTCGCTCAGGATGGCGCAGTGGTACGCCTCGGGCGTGACCGTCGGATCGATGCGGGCGAGTTCGCCGGACGCCTCCAGTCGCTCGAACACGTCGTCGACGGAATCGGCCAGCGCGACGGCCTCGGCCTGATCGGCGATGCTCTGACAGAACCGGGCGAACGCCTCGTCCGTGGGCTGGAAGTTGCTGCGACGCAGCACCCAGGAGTCGCGCGGCATGATCCAGCGGATCTGCTCGGGCGCGGCGCCGTTGTCGAGCAGCCAGATGCACGCGTCCATCCCGGTCTTGCCGGCGCCGATCACGACGAACTCGTCGTAGAGCGTGAGCGACTCGGGGCAACTCGTTCAACGGGACACAGGCGACGTCGGACGAGACGGCGTACGACGGCGGGGTCGTCGACGGCACGCGCATCGTCGAGTGGGTCGCATCGACGAAACGGCGCGCCGTCACGCCGACCCGATCGCCCGACAGCAGCGAGGTGATCACGCCGTCGGCGTCGACCTCGCTGCTCGGGAACCACTGCACGCGCCCCGAGGGCAGGAACCGCTGGCGCATCACCCGGTCGAAGTGGCTGAGCACCTCCTGGCCCGACGCCAGCTCCTCGTACCCGGCGTTGAGGCCGACCTGGTCGATGGCGCCCGTTCCGAGCGGCGTCGAGTTCGACTCCGTAACTGCTCGACGGCTGGTGCAGCCGGACGAACGGGTAGGCGTCGTTCCAGTGCCCGCCGGGTCGATGGTGTCGGTCGACGATCACCATCGTCGCGTCGGACTCGGTGAGGACGGAATCGGCGAACGCCATGCCGGTCGCACCGCCGCCCATGATGAGATAGTCGGCGGAGATCTGATTCACGGTCGCCCTTTCGCGAGTCGTGTGTCGAACCGTAGCCCGCCGTCGCCGCACAGATTCCGCCTCGTTCGGTCAGTCGGCCTGGCCGGTCTGGCGCAGGAACGTGAGCGAATCCCACAGGTCGGTGCGGCGGGCGACGCGGTCATCGCGCACCTCGAACCACATCACGCCGGGGATGTCGATCGGTGTGCCCTCGTAGGTCGCTTCGAACCGGTAGCGGGCGACGACGGCGTCGACGGCGTCGGTCCGATCCAGCGCACCGACGTCGACGATCGAGTAGCGGGCCCCGGCGAACGTCGAGAGGAATCCCGGCAGCCGACGGCGGTACTCGTCACGGCCCTCGCATCCCGATCCGAGCTCGCTCAGGTGCTCGTTCACGAAGTCATCGGTGACACACGCAGCGACCGTGTCGGGATCACCCGACCCGAACGCAGCGAGATACCTCCGGACGACATCGACGGAACTCATCTCCGCGACGGTAACCGCGGACGACTGTGGTCGAATGTCCCCGTGGCCGATCAGGACGACATCTCGCCGTGGGCGCGCGACGACTGGTCGTCGGCTGACACCCCTGCGTTCGAGTCGCTGACGGCGCCCGTCGACCCGGGACGCCCGACGGGCCCGGATCCTGCTCACGGCCCGACGCACCGGCGGACGTGCCCGCGCCACGGCCGATCGTCATCACCTCGACCCTCTGGCGCCCAGGTCTGGATCGCGGCGGCATTCGGCGCGGTGCTGCTGATCGGCGGAGTGGTGGCGCTGGTCCGCAACGACAGCACCGACCGCCGAGGCCACCGGGCGCCGGACCGTCGTCGGACACCACGGGCCGAACTGCCGTCGTCGCGCGCCGACCACCACGACCGCCACGGCCGGCGTGCCGACCTTCTGGAACGACGACCCCGTCGACACGACCGAACCGGCGGACGACGACCGCCTGGCGATGGCGACCTCGGAGGTCGGCGAGCCGCCACTGTGGAACGACTGGTCGATCGATGTCTCCCCGCCGCTGGATGCCATCAGTGTCCCCACCGAGGTCGTGGCGTTCGGGACCGACGGCACCCTCTACCGGATCGAGGTCCCGTCAGGCCAGGTGCGTGGGATGCGGATGTCGAGCTGGGGCACGACCGCTCAGGCGGTCGTCGGCGAGGACGCCATCGTCGTGTTCACCAGCACGGACCTGACGATCATCCGCGACGACGAGCCGATCATCCGGGTTCCGATGAGTGACGGTGTGATCTTCGTGGAGGCCTGGCCGGGAACGGATCGGTTCATCGTCACCACCCCGTCGTTGGCGGTGAGCGGCGGCGAACAGCAGCTGATCCTCGGACGCGACGGCACCCTGACGCCGATCGGGACGGACTTCGTGATCGGGGACATCCTGGGCGGACGGGCGTTCCTCCCGGATGGTCGCGTCGCGATCAATCGGCCCGGCGGTGTCTACGCGATCGGCATCGATCAGCCGACGACCCGGCTCAGCGACGGAGACCTGCTCGCCGTGGGCGCGGCCCACTACGCGGTGCGAGGAGTGTGACGAGGCGCTGCGCTGCACCGGATTCGTCGTCGATGCGGGCTCAGGGGAGCGAACCGAGGCGACGCTCGGTGCGTTGACGTCTGGCGTCGGATTCACCGATCCGTCGTCGCGGATCTCGCCCGACGGTCGCAAGATCGTGTTCACCGATCGCACGAGTGGCACGGGTGTCCGCCGGCTCCTCGACGTGGCGACCGGCGCGACGCTCGACGTCGGCCGTCTCAACGAGATCCTCTACGCCGACAGCTGGGCGGCCGACAGTTCCGGGATCTTCACCGAGGAGGGCGGATCGATCGCGTTCCACCCGCGTCGACAGCGGCAACCGGGTCGTGGTCGAGGGCGTCGACGACATCGCCTCGGTGGCGACCCGACGCGTCCCGTCCGGCGGGTGAACGGGTCAGGCGAGCAGCTCGTCGAGCGTCTTCGCGATCGAGCCGAGGTCGTCGCGGTCCTCGTGCTGGAGCCGGGTGAGGTAGCTGATGGCCACGTCGTTGCGTTCGATGATCCCGCCGTCGGTCTCCGGCGCCAGCTCGAGCACGTCGCCCCAGCCCATCTCGACGGTGTAGGCGTCCTCGTGGCCGACGATCGGCTTCAGTGTCGCCTTGGCCATCGACCGCGGTGGCTGGTTGCCGACCTTGGCGTAGTGCCAGGTGCCGAACTCCGACAGCGGCGCGTCCGGCACGTTGATGTTGACCACGACCGGCTCGACCGGCATGTCGTCGACGAGCGTCTGCGCGATGACCTTGGCGACCGTCGGCTGCGCTGTCCCAGTGCTGGTCGGCGATCGAGTCGTCCCACGCCCTGGCCCTCGACGCCGAAGCCCGTGACGGCCTGGCTCACGGCGATGCCCGAGATGCCACCGTTGCGTCCGGTCAGCGCGGCGCCGACGGTGCCCGAGTGGTACACGGCGCGACCGACGTTGGCGCCCGGGTTGATGCCCGACACGACCAGGTCGAACGGATCGCCGAAGGCGCCGAGGCGGGCGAACATCACGCACAGTGCCGGCGGTCCGCTGACCTTCCAGACCGCGGCTCGCCGGGCAGTTGTCGATGTGGCCGCGACGGACCTCGGGTTGGATCAGGTGCAGCGCGCCGAGCGCCGCGCCGGCCCCGGAGTACTCCTGGTCGGGCGCGGCGACGACGACCTCGTGATCGCCGTCGAGCTCGCAGATCGCCCGGGCCAGCACGTGCAGACCGATCGAGTCGATGCCGTCGTCGTTCGTCACCAAGATGCGCATCGCGACCATCCTCGCACGGGAATCGCGAATTCCATCTGAACGCAAGGTGAACCCCACCCATCCGAAAGTCCGGATCCGGACGCTCAGCGTCCGGATTCCGCGAAGTTTCGGGGTCGTCGCCGACTAGCCCGACAGCGGCGCTGATCGACCTCGGCCGCGCCCGTTCGCCGGCAGCGGGCGCCGCTGGCTCGACAGGGTGAACAGGCCAGCCCGACAGATCACGAGCGCCATGCCGACCATCTGCGGCGGCTCGGACCGTCTCGCCGAGGATGAGGAATCCGAACAGCACCGCGAGCGCCGGCTGCGCGGTCTGCATGATCCCGATCGTCGCCACCGGGATGTGCTGCTGGGCGAACACGATGCAGCCGTGCGACGAGCATGCCGGTGAGCAGCGTCAGGATGCGCCACGACGAGCCAGCCCCTGGCGCTGAGCCCGAACACGTCGGCGCCGGCGATGATCGCCGCGATCGGTCCGGCCGACGAGCACGCCGATCGGCATCATGCACGACATGAAGTCGATCGTGCCGACCCCGTGCCACCCGGGCCCGCTTCGACGACAGCAGGTAGCCCGCCCAGAGTGCGAGCACACCGACCATCAGCAGGTCGCCGCCGACCGACGACGTCCCGCTCGCCGGCTCCGAAGAACAGCACGAGCACGACGCCGACGATGGACACCGCGCCCCATCGCAGCGCCCGCCAGTTCGGCTGCTCCTGGAACATCAGCGCCCCGAGAGGGCAGCAGCACCAGCGGGGTCATCGCGCCGATGAACTCGGCGTGGGCGATGCTCGTCTTGGTGATCGCCGTGAAGAACAGCGCGATGTTGGCCCCGAAGAACAGCCCGGCGGAGCAGCACGCCGTCCGCCACGCAGCGGCGCGTCGGGCAGCGGCCGGTGCTCCGGTCGCCGTCAGCACGAAGCATGACGTCCACCAGCCGATCACGGCGCCGATCATCCGCCAGAACGCGACGACCGAACCGGTCGACTCCGACCACTTGATCAGCGACGAACTCGTCGAGAAGCTCACGACGGCGATCAGCATGGCGACCAGGGCGAGCGTGCGCCCGCTGAACCGCTCGGTCATGACGACGGCGTCACGACGGCGTGTCGTCGTGGGGCAGGTCGGGGTGATCGCTGCGGACGAGATCGGGTTCGAGGTAGATGACGGTCGCCGTCGGGACCGCCGCACGAATCGCATCTTCGGTGTCGTTGATCGCGGCCACGAGCTGGTCGGCGGTCAGCTCCGAGGAGTACTCGACCTTCGCGCCGACGAGGATCTCGTCGGGCCCGAGGTGTTCGGTCCGCATGTGGATGAGCTGGTCGACGCCCGGGCTGGCGGAGATCGCCGCAGCGATCGAGTCGCGGGTGGCGTCGCTCGCCGACTCACCGATCAGCAGGCTCTTCATCTCGACGATCAGCACGATGGCGATCACGATCAGCAGCAGGCCGATCATCACCGAGCCCATCGCGTCGAAGCGCGGGTTGCCGGTCGCGTCGCGCGAGGAGCACGCCCGTCGAGGGCGAACACGAGGCCGATCGAGCGCGCCGATGTCCTCCAGCAGGACCACCGGGAGTTCGGGCTGCTTGGTGCGTCGGATGAACCCCCACCAGCTGACGTCCGGATCCTTCACGTGCCGGGACTCCCGCACCGCGGTGCGCAGCGAGTAGGACTCCAGGCAGGATCGCCACCACCAGGATCGCCGACGGCCACGCCGAGGCTCTCGATCTCGTGCGGATCGCGGAGCTTGGAGATGCCTTCCCAGAGCGCGAACATCCCGCCCGCCGAGAACAGCACGAGCGCGACGGCGAACGCCCAGAAGTACCGCTCGCGGCCGTAGCCGAACGGATGCGTCGGCGTCTCGGACTTCTGGGCGCGCTTGCCGCCGAGGAAGAGCAGCAGCTGGTTGCCGGTGTCGGCGAGCGAGTGCACCGTCTCGGCGAGGAGGCTGGCCGATCCGGTGATCAGGAAGCCGATGAACTTGGTGACGGCGATCCCGAGGTTGGCGAAGAACGCGGCGAAGATCGCTTTGCGGCTGCCCTCGGTCACCGGCCGAGCGTAGGCGATCGGGGCGATCGGGAACGGGCCGTCCCGTCGGGTGACTCTCGGCCGGCCGCGGCGATAGCCTTTTCCCGATGAGCCCTCTCGAAGCCCTGGCCGCCAACACCGGCGGGCCGTCGGCCAGCGAGCCGATCATCATGGTGACGCCCGAGGCACTCGACCACCTGCGTCGAACTCCGCGACGACGAGGTCGACGGCGACAAGCTCGGCCTGCGCCTGGCGATTGCGTCGGCGCCCGGCGAGGACTTCCGCTACGACCTGTCGTTCGAGGAGTACCTCACGGCGGCGTTCACCGACGAGGTCCGCACCCACGACGGCGTCAAGGTGATCATCCCCGGCGACGACGTCGAGCTCCTGGACCGGTGCCACCCTCGACTACACGCCCACCCAGGGTCTGGTCATCCGGAACCCCAATCGCCCGGCGGCGCCGTCGATCGAGGGGCTGACGAGCGACGACGAACTGTCGGCCGAGATCGAGGCGCTCGTCGCCGCCGAGGTGAACCCGGCGCTCGCTGCGCACGGTGGATTCGTCACCTACGTCGGCCACGACGGCGAAGGCACGGCGTACCTCACGATGGGTGGCGGCTGCCACGGCTGCTCGATGAGCAAGATGACGATGCTCGACGGTGTGCAGACGATGCTCGTCGACGCCATCGAGGGTGTCGAGCGGGTCAAGGACCTCACCGACCACGCCACCGGCGAGAACCCCTTCTATTCGTAGTTGCAAGGCCTCACCGGGAGTCGGTGTCCAGTCGCAGGTCGGCCTTGCTGCGGCTCGTCGCTGGCGCTTCCCTCGCCGCCGCCGAAAATCGCGGACGGTCGCTCAGCGTCCGAATTCCGCGAGTTTCGGAGTGGGGCGCTCCTCAGCGGCGGGCGAGGCGGCGGAGTGGGGGTTCGGTGGTCGGGGGTTGCTTGCGTGGCGGGAGCTCGGCGAGCAGTCTCGTCGTGATCGCGGTGATCTCCGCGACCGCCTGCTCGAAGGCAGCTTCGGTCGCGGCGGACGTCTTCTGGACCCCGCTGATCTTGCGGACGTACTGGCGGGCGCCCGCTTCGATCTCCTCGGCGGTCGCCGCCGGTTCGAGTCCACGCAGTGTGGTGATGTTGCGGCACATGGGATCTCCGTTCAGTCGGCGAGGAGTGTCTCGGCGTCGGTGAGCGATTCCACGTAGGACCGCGCCACCCAGCACAGCGGCTCGATCCGCAGATCCCGCGCTCGAAGATCGTCGACGACGCCGGCCATCAACGTCGCCGAGAAGTTGTGGCCTCGATGCTGGGGCTCGGTCTCGACGTGGGGGACGGTGACGACGTCACCGTCGACGGTGTAGCGGGCCCACGACAGCAACTCGCCGTCGGCACGGAGCTCGTACCTGCCGGTCGCGTCGTTCCGGGTGACCTCGGTCGTCGGTCGGTCGTCCATCCCGCCATCTTCGCGCGGCGCCGTCGCCCTGGTGAGCGGTCGCGGTCGGTGTGCGAACATGTGCGATGGCCGAAGCCCCCGACATCGCTGCCCGCTACGTCCTGGCGCAGGCGTCGTTCGCAGAGTTCGCCCGGACACTCTCCGACGACGACTGGGCCACACCCACGCCCTGCACCCCGGAGTGGACGGTCCGCGAGGTGCTCTCGCACGTGGCCGGCATCCCCGACGATGCCCTCGCCGGCCGGATGGATGGTGCACCGGGCGAGGCGTGGACGGCGGCGCAGATCGAACGGAACGCTTCGCTGTCGGTCGCCGAACTGCTCGAACGGTGGGATGCGCAGACGCCGGGTTTCGCCGACGTGCTCCAGCAGATCGGGCGAGGGTCGGCCGCCGTTCGACTGTCACACACACGAACACGACGTCCGTCAGGCCCTCGGTCGACCCGGCAATCGTGACTCGGTGATCATCGAGTCGATGGCGCTCGATCTCGCGTCGATCCCCGATGTGTCCGGTCGCCCTGACGGTGGAACTCGCCGACGGGCGCAGTCGGTCCGCAGCGGGCCCGATGACGACGCGCACGTCCGTCACGCTCGCGGCGTCACGCCGTTCGAGCTGTTCCGCTCCCGCCCGGGTCGTCGCAGCCCGCGCGCAGGTGCGCGCCTGGGACTGGACCGGTGCCGACGCCGACATCGATGCCGTCGTCGCCGTCTGGTCCTTCTTCGGCCCCGCCACCGACCCGATCATCGAGTAGCCGAGCACCCGGAGTTCTCGGGCTGGTCAGGCGGGGGTCTCGAGGGCCTGATCGAAATCGGCGATCAGGTCGGCGCAGTCCTCGAGGCCGACCGACACCCGCAGCAGGCCGTCGGTCACGCCGGTCGCCGCCTGTTCCTCGGGCGTCAGGCTGGCGTGGGTCGACGTCGCCGGGTGGCACACGAGGGTCTCGGGCCCGCCGAGTGAGGTCGCCACGCGGGCGGTCCGGAGCCGGCTCAGGAACGCCGACGCCGTCGCGCGATCGGCCAGCTCGAACGACAGCACCGTGCCGTACTGGCGCAACTGCTTGGTCGCCAACTCGTGCTGCGGGTGCTCGCTGAGGCCCGGGTAGTGCACGGCGCGGACCTCCGGGTGGTCGGCGAGCGTCACGGCCAACGATCGCGCCGACGCGTTCTGCTGGCGGGTGCGAACACCGAGGGTCCGGATGCCTCGCAGGGCGTTGAGCGCGTCGAACGGTGACGGGGTCGCGCCGTGCAGCACCGAGTACGCCCAGATCTCCGCGAGCAGATCGGCGTCGCCCGAGATCACGCCGAGGGTGGCGTCGTTGTGGCCGGCGATGCCCTTCGTCGCCGAGTGCAGGGCGATGTCGACGCCGTGCGCGAGCGGCTGCTGGCCGAGGGGCGTCGAGAAGGTCGAGTCGACGACGGTGAACGGTCCACGGATCGAGCCCAGCTCGTCGAGGTCGGCGAGTTCGAGGAGCGGGTTCGACGGCGACTCCGCCAACACCAGCATCGTGCGACCCGGTTCGACCGCCGCCGCGAATGCGCCCGGGCGTCGCCACGTCGACGTAGGTGACGTCGATGCCCATCCGGCGACACGGACCCTGCAGGAAGGCCAAGCGTGCCGGCGTAGAGCTGGCGCTGGGCGACGATGTGGCTGCCGGTCGAGCACAGCGCGAACACGGTCGACGCGATGGCACCCATGCCCGACGCGAACGCCAGCGACTCCTCGGCACCCTCCAGCTCGGCCATCGCCTCCTCGAACGAGCGGACGGTCGGGTTCGAGTACCGGCTGTAGAAGTCGCCGTGACGGACCGAGGTGGCACGACGATGGGCGTCATCGAGCCCCTCGGACTCCCACGTGCTCGATGCCCACAGCGCCGGTGCCAGCGACGATCCGCTCGCCCCGCGTCCCGCCGTGATCGCGAGCGTCTCCGGCGCCACGTCCGGCTGTCCTTCGTTCGGCATGACCGATCACGGTATCCGCTCGCAGCATCCCGATTGCATCGTGTTACTCCTGGTGTCTGACACCACGAGTAACAGAGCGTCCGGGAGTAACGGGTCAGGCGAGGAGCTCGGCGAGGACGGCGTCGTGCAGGAGCCGGTTCGTGCTGATCGCGGTGTCGTGGGTGTGGGTGGCGACGCCGTGACGGTCGGTGAGGCTGCCGCCGGCCGCCTCGACGATCGGCTTCACGGCGGCGATGTCGTACGGGGCGACCCCCACGGCGTCGACGGCGACGTCCATCGCTCCCTCGGCGACCAGCATGTGCTGCCAGAAGTCACCGATGCCACGCGAGCGTCGGGCCCGCTGCTGGAGCCGGATGAGCGCGGGGGTCAGACCCAGGCGATCCCACCCGTCGTTGTGGGTGATGCTCACCTGGGCCTCGGACAGGTCGTCGATCGTGGACACGACGATCGGGCGACGATCCCCGAACACCTCCATCTCGGCGCCGAGACCGAGTCCGCCCCACCACCGTCGGCCGAGCGCCGGCGCCGACACGACGCCGAGCACCGCCCCTCGCTCCGCGTGGACCAGCGCGATCAGGGTCGCCCAGATCGGGATGCCGCGGACGAACCCCGAGGTCCCGTCGATCGGATCGACGACCCACTGCCACGGCGACTCCGGGTCGCCCTGCGGGCCGTGCTCCTCGCCGAACGCCCGTGGCCGGGACGCTCGTGCAGCAGATGGCTCACGATCATCGTCTCGGCCCGCCGGTCGATCTCGGTGACCTCGGTGCGGTTCTGCTTCCAGTCGAGGTCGAAGTCGGCCTCGTGGAAGTGCGGCAGCGTGAACGCGTCGGCGGCGTCGGCGACGTCGAGCGCGAGCGCCAGCTCGTGCGTGAGATCGAGGTCCATCGTCAGTGCTCCTGCCCTCGGCGTCGCCGGGGGGTGGAGTGGCCGAGGGAAGTCGGGCCGGCGTTTGCCCTGCAGGGCGGCGAGGCCCTCGGCCGCGTCGGGCCCGAGGAAGTTGAGCATCTCGTAGGCGAGCGACGCCTCGAAGTTCGGCAGCGCCTGGCGCAGCCAGTGGTTGAGCGCCCGCTTGGTCATCCGGGTGGCGTCGACGGGTCCGGCCGCCAGCTTCTCGGCGATACCGAGGGCGGTCGGGAGCACGTCGTCGGCGGGGACCGCCTTCGACACGAGCCCGATCCGTTCGGCCTCGCGGCCGTCGAGGAAGTCGGCGGTCAGCAGGTAGTACTTCGCCTTCGCCATCCCGCACAGCAGCGGCCAGATCGCCACGGCGTGATCGCCGGCCGCCACGCCGATGCGGATGTGGCCGTCGGTGAGCCGCGTGTCCTCGTTGATCACGCTGATGTCGGCGAGCAGGGCCACCGCGAGGCCGGCACCGACGGCGACACCGTTGATCGCCGACACGATCGGCGTGTCGCAGTCGATCATCGTGCGGACGATGTCGCCGGCCTCCTTCATCACCCGGATGGTCTGGGCGTAGTCGCCGACCTGCTCGGCGATCCAGTCGAGGTCGCCGCCGGCGGAGAACGCCGTCCCTGCGCCCGTGACCACCACGGCCCGTACCGACGTGTCGTCGTCGACCGTCCGGAACACCTGCGACAGCTGGAGGTGCATGTCGGGGCCGGTCGCATTCAGCCGGTCCGGATCGTCGAGGGTGATCACCAGCACGCCGTCGCTCGGCCGTTCGAAGCGCAGGTGCGTGTACGCGGGCGTACGGGTCGGGTCGGTGGCGTCTCGGTCACGACGCGAACCCTACGCAATGAGACGCGGGGTCAGACCCCGCGTCGCATGGCGTGGTCAGGACAGCTCGAGACGGCCTTCGATCTCGCCGTCGTGGATCGTCGCCGGTCGGCACGAAGCCGCGGGCGAGGTACATCGGCTCGGGTGAACCCCTCCCGGGGACCCACGACACGAGGAGCGCCGTGTCACCCCACTGACGGCACTGCTCGACGACGAGGTCGATCACGCGGCCGCCGATGCCGCGCCGCTGGTGCATCCGGTCGACGAGCAGCCGCCACAGGTACGGGTCGGGATGGCCGGGCTGCGAACGGGCCAGCATGACGAAGCCCGACGAGGTCGCCGTCGGCAACCACCGCCCGGTACCACGGGAGCACCACCACGCCGTTCGTCCTCCGGCGGGATCAGCGCGTCGGCGAGTGATTTCGCGACGGGCGCCACGAACCGCTGCTGAGATCGGTGGGTCGTCAGCCGCAGGACCGTCGGACAGTCTGTCGGGTGTGATCTCGACGAGTTCGACCGTCTCGGGTCGGTGCCGGGGTCGATCCCGCCACGCCTCCCAGTCGGCGCGGGTCATCCCGTACAGCCAGTCGTCGGAGTTCTCGTCGCCGAGCCAGAACGACGACCGCGTGTGCCCCTCGAACAGCATCCCGACGCGCTCGAGCACCTGCGCCGACGCCGTGTTGTCGGGATGCAGCGACGCTTCGACCCGCGTGACACCGATCGAGTCGAAGAGGTACTCGACCACGGCCGCTGCTGCCTCGACGGCGTACCCGTGCCCCCACGCGTCGCGGGCCAGCGTGTAGCCGATCTCCGCGGTGCGTCCCTCCCACGTGAGCTGGACGACGAGGTCCCCGAACACCGTCGTGTCGTCGGGGTCGGCGATGGTGAGCATCCACCACTCGCCGTCCATCGGGCCGTCCATCGCCATGACCTCGGCGATCAGGGCCTCGGCGCGATCGAGTGGATACGGCGGGATCCACGTCTGGTGTCGGGCCACCTCGGGGTCGCTGCGGCGATCGGCGAGGTGGGCGGCATCCGATGATCGGGCCGGGCGCAGCAGGAGGCGGTCGGTACGCAGCGCGAACGCGGTCATCGCTAGCCCTCGCGGACGAGCGCCGACCACGCTGTCGACGTCGAGACCGAAGCGGGCCAGGATCGCCTGGGACTTCGGATCGTGCGGGATGAACTTGGTGGGCAGGCCGAGGACGTGGACCTCGGTCTCGGTGCGCAGCGCGCAGATCGCGTCGGCGATCGACATGCCGATGCCACCGTCGCGGATGCCGTCCTCGATCGTGATCACGCGGTCGTGCGTCGCCGCGTCGGCGATCATCTCCGGGTCGAGCGGCGCGCAGCACCGCGCGTCCCACACCGTCACCTCGATGCCGTCGGCGGCGAGTTCCTCGGCGGCCTTCTCGGCCACCTCCAGCATCTTGCCGATGGCGATGATGCACGGTGCCGCTTCCGGAGCGGGCCCTGCGGGCCGACAGTCCGGACCCGACCTCGGACTCGGTCACCTGTCGGGCGGCTCCGCGCGGGTAGCGGATCGCGACCGGACCCGACTCGACGAGCGTCGTCGCGTCGTGGAGCATCTGGGCGAGTTCCTGCGCGCTCGACGGGGCGAGCACGCGCATGCCGGGCACCTTCGCGAGCAACGCCATGTCGTAGACGCCGTGATGGCTGGCACCGTCCGGTCCGGTGATCCCGGCGCGGTCGAGGCAGAAGATCACCGGCAGGCGGTGCATCGCCACGTCGTAGACGACCTGGTCCCACGCCCGGTTGAGGAACGTCGAGTAGATCGCGACGACGGGACGCAGACCTCCCATCGCCATGCCGGCGGCGCCCGTGACCGCATGTTGCTCGGCGATCCCGACGTCGAAGAAGCGATCCGGGAACCGATCCTGGAACGGCAGCAATCCGGTCGGGCCCGGCATCGCCGCCGTGATCGCCACGATGCGGCTGTCGGCCTCGGCTTCCTTCACGATCGCCTCGGCGAACGCCTGGGTGTACCCGGTGGCGACGGCCTTCGGCGGCCCGACCAGCGGGTCGAACACCGGCGCGTCGTGGAGGTGCTTCTCGTCGTCGTCCTCGGCGGGCGGGTAGCCGCGGCCCTTCTGGGTCAGGACGTGCACGAGGATCGGTCCCTCCGCCGACAGCTCGATCGCGTTGTGGAACGCGTGCTCCATCTCCTCGATGTTGTGCCCGTCGAACGGGCCGACGTACCGGACGCCGAGCGCCTCGAAGAACGACGGCGGCTGGAGGAACTCGCGGACGCCGGCCTTGAACGCCTCCATCGCCGAGCCGGCCTGATGGCCGACGACCGGCAGGTGCTGGAGGAACTCCTCGAGGCGGCGTTGACGGCGGACGTAGACCGGGTTGAGTCGGATGTCGGTCAGCGCGTGCGACAGCTTCTCGGTGACCGCGTCGGTCACGCTCGGATGGTTGGCGCGCTCGTCGCGGCTCTGGCACGCTCGCCGACAGCATCGACACCGTCGGGGCGTACGACCGACCGTTGTCGTTGAGCACGACGATCACCCGCTTGTCGCCGTGGCCGATGTTGTTGATCGCCTCGTAGGCCATGCCACCGGTCATCGAACCGTCGCCGAGGACGGCGACGATGTGGCGATGGTGATCGACGCCGAGGTCACGGGCGACCGCCATGCCGTAGGCGTACGACAGGATCGTCGAGGCGTGGCTGTTCTCGACGTAGTCGTGCTCGGATTCCTCGCGGCTCGGGTAGCCCGAGAGGCCGCCCTGCTGGCGGAGCTGCTCGAACTGGCGTTGGCGACCGGTGACGATCTTGTGGATGTACGCCTGGTGGCCGGTGTCCCAGAGAATCGCGTCGGTCGGTGAGTCGAACACGCGGTGCAGGGCGAGGGTGAGTTCGACCGCGCCGAGGTTCGAACCGAGGTGACCACCGGTGTCGGACACCGCGGACACGACGAAGTCGCGGATCTCGCCGGCGAGGTCGTTCAACTCCGGGTAGGAGAGATCCCGCAGGTCAGCCGGTCCGGCGATGCGCTCCAGGTACATGCGAACTCGACGCTACCTCCGCTGATGGGGTGCGTGCGTGACCGGCTCGTACAGTCGACGCATGGCAGTTCCGCGAAGGCTCTCCGTTCGATCTCTCCGGTCACGTCGCGCTGGTCACCGGTGGCAACGGCGGGATCGGGCTCGGCATGGCCGATGCGCTCGCCGCCCACGGCGCCGATGTCGCCATCTGGGGGACCAATCCCGACAAGAACGACGCGGCGATCGAGCAACTCGGCCGTCACGACGTCGAGCTGCTGTCGATCGTGTGCGACGTCGGCGACGAGGACGCCGTGGTGCAGGCGATCGCCGACACCGTCGCCGAACTGGGTCGGGTCGATTCGTGCTTCGTGAACGCCGGTGTCGGCGGCCAGGCGCCGAGCTTCGTCGACATGTCGTCCGACGAGTGGCGCCGCGTGATGCGGGTGAACCTCGACGGCGCGTTCTTCACCGTCGCGCGAAGCGGCCCGACACATGGTGGCGCGGCCGAGGACGGCGACGACGCCGGTGGTTCGATCGTGTTCACCACGTCGGGGTCGGCGTTCTTCGGGCAGCAGTCGGGCCAGCACTACGGCGCGTCGAAGGCCGGGGTCAACTCGATGATGAAGGCGATCGCGGTGCAGCACGCCCGCCACGGCATCCGCTGCAACTCGATCCTGCCCGGGTGGATCGAGAGCGACATGACGGCGGGCGCGTTCGGCTGGGACCGGTTCGTCGACAAGGTGCTGCCGCGTGTCCCGCTGCGCCGCTGGGGTGTCCCCGCCGACTTCGGCGGCCTCGCCGTCTACCTCGCCAGCCCGGCGTCGAGCTACCACACCGGCGACATCATCACCATCGACGGCGGCTACCACTCCTTCTGACCCTCGAGCCACCCCGAGCTCCGAAGGTCCCGAAAAGTCGCGGAATCCGGACGCCTGGCGACCGAATTCCGCGAGATTTCGGGAGGGGGAGGTCAGGGGGCGCTGGCGTAGACGGAGACGTGGTGGGGGCTGTCGTCGGTGAAGGGGGTGCCGGACATGTCGGCGTAGCGATCGACGAGCTGCAGTCCGGCCGATGCCGCCATCGCGTCGAGTTGGTCGGGAGTGGCCCAGCGGATCGACCACGGTCGCAGTCGCACGCCGCCCGCCTCGGTGAGTTGGACGAACTGACCCTCGATGCGCTGCGGGCGGGGTCGTTCACCGACACCGACAGCACGACCTGGTCGACGGCGATCGATCGCACGGTGACGTCGGAGCCGGCCGCCGGTGGAACCTCCACCTCCGGGATGAACGCCTCGACGACGAACGAGCCTCCCGGGCGCAGTCGCTCCGCCACCGCCGCGAAACACGCCAGCTGTCGCTCCTCGTCGGCAGGTTGAAGATCGTGTTGTAGGCGACGAAGGCAGCGTCGAACGGTCCGTCGGGAAGATCGTCGACCATGTCGCCGCACACCACGTCGACCAGGCCGCCAGGGTCACGGTCGGCGAGTCGTTCGAGCATGGCGGTGCTCGTGTCGACGCCGACCACAGCCAAGCCCGCTGCCGCCATCGGCAACGCCAGTCGACCGGTACCGACCCCGAGTTCGAGCACTCGACCGTTGGGACCGGCGAGCGCCAGCATCCGACCGACGGTCGCGTCGACGTCGGTGACCTCGGCGTACCAGTCGTCGTAGACGTCGGCGAACCCGTCGCCGTACGAACGATCGTCGTATCCACGCATCGGCTGGAGGATAGGTGCCGCAGCAGCCGCGTTCGGCCGCGCGCGGTAGCCTCGTCGGGGTGACGGACACGGCGATCACCTACCTCGATCATGCCGCGTCGGCGCCCATGCGGCCGGAGGCGATCGAGGCGATGATGCCGTTCCTCGCGGGCTTCTACGCGAACCCGTCGGGATCGCACCGATTCGCCCGCCGTGCCCGCCAGGCGATCGACGAGGCCCGCGACGTCGTGGCCGAGGTCGTCGGGTGCCGTCCGGGCGAGGTCGTGTTCACCGGGTGCGGGACCGAGAGCGACAACATGGCGATCACCGGCGCCGTCTCCCGCCACGGCGGCATCGCGGTCTGCCCGGCGGCCGAACACCATGCGGTCCTCGACGTCGTCGAGCACCTCGGCGGTGTCGTCGTCGGTGTCGACGAGTTCGGGAGCGTCGACCTCGAAGAACTCGCGCGGCGTCCTCGACGGCCAACCCGACGTGTCGATCGTCAGCGTGATGGCGGTCAACAACGAGGTCGGCACGATCACCGACATCGCCGCGGTCTCGAGGATCGTGCGTCGCCACGCCCGAGCGCCCTGCTGCACACCGATGCGGTGCAGGCCGCCTGCTGGCTCGACCTGCGCGAGGTCACGCCGCACGTCGACCTGATGTCGCTGAGCGCCCACAAGTTCGGCGGCCCGAAGGGTGTCGGCATCCTGATCGAGCGCGGTGGCCCGAAGGTCGACGCGCTGATCATGGGTGGCGGTCAGGAGCGCGAGCGTCGCAGCGGCACCCAGAACACCGCCGGCATCGTGGCGACGGCGGTCGCGCTCCGACTCACCGACGTCGACCGCGACGCCGAGGCGATCCGGCTCGCCGAGCTGCGCGACCGGCTCGTCAAGGAACTCCAGAGCCAGCTCGACGGCGTGATCGAGACCGTGCCGCCGCGATCGCAAGGTGGCCGGCTCGGCCCACGTGTGCATCCCCGACGTCGAGTCCGAGGCGCTGCTGTACCTGCTCGACGAGGCCGACGTCTGCGCGTCGGCGGCGTCGGCCTGTGCGAGCGGCGCGATGGAGCCGTCGCACGTGCTCGCCGCGATGGGTGTCGACCGTACCGTCGCGCTCGGTGCGCTGCGGCTGTCGCTCGGCCACACCACGACCGAGGCCGACATCGACCGTGCGATCGAGGTCATCGTCGCCTGCCGTCGAGCGGCTGCCGGCGATGAAGGTCATGTGCGCGATGAGCGGCGGGGTCGACTCCTCCGTCACCGCGCTCCTGCTCAAGGAGGCCGGCCACGACGTCGTCGGGGTCACGATGAAGCTGTGGGGCGGCGACAGCGACACCGGCTGTTGCTCGGTCAGCGACGTCGACGACGCCCGCCGGGTCGCCCAGCAGCTCGACATCGACCACCTCGTGTTCAACTTCGGCGACGACTTCGACCGCCACGTCGTCGAGCCGTACGTCGACGCCCACACCGCGGGTGTGACCCCGAACCCGTGCATCGAGTGCAACCGATCGGTGAAGTTCGCCCGGCTCGCCGAGCGTGCCGACCTGCTCGGCTTCGACGCCATCGCCACCGGTCACCACGCCGCATCGGTCGCACCGACGACGGCCGTTACACCATCGAACGGGGCGCCGACCGGGCCAAGGACCAGAGCTACGTGGTGCACATGCTCGACCAGGCCCAGCTGGCGCGGACGATGTTCCCGGTCGGCGCTCTGCAGAAGTCCGAGGTACGAGAGCTGGCGGCCGATCGACCTGCGCACGGCCGACAAGCCCGACAGTCAGGACGTGTGCTTCATCATGTCGACCGGTGGCCGCACGACGTTCCTCGGCGACCGGATCCCGTTCCATCCGGGCGACCGTCGTCGACACCGACGGGGTCCGGCTCGGCGAGGTCGAGTCGATCGAGCTGGTCACGATCGGCCAGCGCAAGGGCATCGGCCTGCCCGGCGGCGGCCCGAAGCGGTACGTCGTCGACGTCGACACGGCGTCGGCCACGGTGATCGTCGGCGGCGACGTCGACCTGCTGCGGGCGGGCATGTTCGTCGACGCCGTGACCTGGGTCGACGAGCCCGTCGACGGGCCGGTGCTGGTGCAGTGCAGTGCCCACGGTGAGCCTCGTCCGGCCACGATCGAGCGCGAGGACGCCGGCGTCGTGTCGGTCACCTGGCACGAACCGGAGCGTCGCATCGCCCCCGGCCAGAGCGTCGTGCTTCTACGACCTCGCCGACACCCGGGTGCTCGGCGGCGGCATCGGCCGCTGAGCACTCCCCACAGCGCCGAAAATGTCTGGCAGTGCGCGGTCAGCGCGCAGCGTCACGCAGTTTTCGGAGCTCAGGGCGAGGATCGGTCAGCCGACGGGGAGGCCGCGGCGGACGCGGCGGCGAGGGCCGCACCGGGGCGGCTGGGTGCGACGAGGAAGCCGGGAGGTGGATCGCTCGACCGTTCGGTTCCTTCGGCGTGAAGGCGAACACCACCGTGATCGACTGCGTGGTCGTCACCTCGACCGCGTAGCCGCTGGCGGGCCCGGTGAGGTCGGCGGCCTCGGTGTCGGTCGGCGCGAGCGCGATGTGTGCCACCTGTGCCGTCCGCAGCGACACGGTGTCGGCGAGGACGACCGGATCGTGCAGCACGATGCCGGCCGGGACGAACACGAGCCAGCGACGCGAGAGTCGGTGCCATCGTGGTCCGAGGAAGACGGCGCCGGCGACGGCGACCGAGGTCAGCAGCGACCCCGGCGACCCACGGTCGGGAGGCGAGCAGGAAGGGGCCGGCAACCAGCGCCGGCGCCCACAGCAACCACGCGACGATGGCCGCCGCGCCTGCGGCCACCGGGGCACGAAGCGGGAATCGTTCCTCGTCGCCGTAGGCGGTCGCCTGCACGAACGACCGTCCGAACTCGGCCGTGATGACGGCGAGCACGGTGACCGCCGCCGGGAGCCCGAGCAGCACGGCTCCATCGCGTCGGCGCCAGCGAGGGCGGCGCCGATCGTGGCGATGACCGCCAGCGGAGCACCGATCCGGACGATCGTGAGCGAGCGCACCGAGGCGATCGCCAGCCCGAGCGCCACCACCGCCCAGATCGTCCATCCTCCGATCGCGGTGGTCCAGGCGACTGCCGGGCTGCGCCCTGGACCGCTGCTCGATCGCCGATCCGCCGACGACGGCGACGAGAATCCACCCCGCCCGGGCGATCCACGGTGTCAGTCGGGCGCCTGTTGCCACGATCGAGGCGGGGCTCGTCGATGCCGGTCGCTGGTCGGGTGTCGCTGCCATCCCGCACAGGTTGCCGCAAAACGGCGGCGAACGCGACCTGCGACACAGTTCACGCCCAAACGATTCGGTCTGATCCGCCGCTGCATGAGACGATGCGTGATGCCGGTTGCGCACACTCGGAGCTGGCACAGTGGTACGAACGGATCGGGGAGGTGACCAAGTGAGCAGTGTTCGACCGCACGTGGAACGTGTCTCGCCCTCCCGTTCGGCGATGGCGCCTCGATCGGATGCGGCAGCCTGCCGCACCGGGATGCCAGTGCCGCCGCTGCATTCGCCATCGGTGAGTTCGACATCGCCACGATCCCCTCGCTGCCCAGCCGGACCGTCGCCGAGTCGATGCTCGGGCAGGCCGCCGTCGGGCTCCCGCGACTGGGGATCGACGCGCCGGCATGCTCGAGATCACGGATCGGAACGCGCCCGGCACCGCCACCGACGATCTCGCGACGGCGGCGTTGCTGGACACCGACGCGTTCGGCGGCTTCCGGGCGTTCCTCGACCTCGCGGGCAAGATCCGACTCGACGGTGCCCCGGTCAAGTGGCAGTTCGTCGGCCCGGTGACCCTCGGCGTCGCCCTCGAACGGGCCGGCCTCGATCGCAAGGCGGCATTCGACCTCGCCAGCGCTCGCGTGCGCTCGTCGCTCGATCGAGCTGTCCGCCGCCGTGTCGGCGGTCCTGCCGAACTCACCCCAGATGGTCGTGCTGGACGAGCCGTGGTTGGCCGAGCTGATGACGCCGGGCTTCCCGATCCCGCCGGACGAGGCGATCGACCTCATGTCGAGCGCGATGGCGGCGCTCCCCACGAGCACGCTCATCGGGATCCACTGCTGTGCGCCGTGTGACATCGCCATGTTGTTGGCGTCGGGGCCCGGCGTCATCTCGGTGCCCGTGTCGCCCGACCTCGTCGACTGGGCGGGCTACCTCACCCGGTTCATCGACGACGGCGGCATCGTCGCATGGGGCGTGGTGCGTACCGAGGGCCCGATCCCGGCCAGAGCGGAACGTCCCTGGCGTGACCTGAGCGACGTGTGGTGCGCGCTGGTGCAACTCGGGTGCGATCCGGTCCTGCTGCGGCGGCGGAGCCTCGTGTCGCCGCAGTGCGGGCTCGCCAGCCACTCGGTGTCGGTCGCCCGAGAGATCGCCCGGCTCACCGCCGACGTCGGCAGTCGGGTCAAGGACCAGTCGTCGGCGACACGGTTCGCGCTCGGCGCCTGAGTTGATTCGGCCGGGCGTCGGGACCCGTAGCCTCAGCCGGCGATGACGGTGAACGACGGCACTCCGACCGGCGACCCTGCTCGGCGGATCAGCACGCTGCGCTCGGAGATCGCGTACCACAACGAGCGCTACCACACGCTCGACGACCCCGAGATCAGCGACGCCGACTACGACGCGCTCGTCCGTGAGCTCCGGCGCCTCGAGGCCGACCATCCGGAACTCGCCGACGACTCGTCGCCGTCGCAGCAGGTCGGCGGAGCGATCAGCGCCACGTTCGCGCCGGTCACCCATCGCGTGCCGATGATGAGCCTCGACAACGCGATGAACGCAGCGAGCTGCAGGCCTGGGCCGATCGCGTGCGCAAGGGGCTCGGCGACGAGATCCCGACGTTCGTCTGCGAGCTGAAGTTCGACGGGCTGGCGATCAGCCTGCGCTACGAGGACGGCCGGTTCGTCCAGGCGGCGACACGAGGCGACGGTCGCGTCGGCGAGGACGTGACCGCCAACGTGGCGACGATCGACGACGTCCCGCCCGACTCGCCGCCGGCCACGGTGTGCGGCCGTGCCTCAGGTGTTCGAGGTGCGCGGTGAGGTGTACATGACCCGCTCGAGCTTCGAGCGGCTCAACGCGCGGGCGGTCGCCGCGGGCGAGAAGGCCTTCGTCAACCCCCGCAACTCGGCCGCCGGCAGCCTGCGCCAGAAGGACCCGGCCGTCACGGCGAGCCGCACGCTGTCGTTCTGGAGCTACCAGCTCGGCGAGGTCGTCGGTGGGCCGCAGCTGTCGAGCCACGTGGAGATGCTCGAGTTCGTGCGCGACGCTCGGCTTCCCCGTCAACGACCAGGTCCGACGTTCACCACCATCGACGAGGTGGTCGAGCACTGCGCCTACTGGCAGGAGCATCGGCACGATCTCGACTACGAGATCGACGGGGTCGTCGTCAAGCTCGACGACGTGGGCCAGCGCGAGCGCTTGGGAGTCACGTCGCGGGCTCCTCGGTGGGCGATCGCCTTCAAGTTCCCGCCCGAGGAACGGACGACGAAGCTGCTCGACATCATGGTCTCGGTCGGTCGCACCGGCCGGGCGACGCCGTTCGCCGTCCTCGACCCGGTCTTCGTCGGTGGTTCGACCGTGTCGATGGCGACACTGCACAACCAGGACCAGGTGGCGATCAAGGACGTCCGCCCCGGCGACACGGTCGTGGTGCGCAAAGCCGGCGACGTGATCCCCGAGGTGGTCGGCCCGGTGCTGTCGCTGCGGCCGGCCGACAGCACGCCGTGGATGTTCCCGACGACGTGTCCGCGCTGCGGGAACCCGCTCGTTCGCCCCGAGGGTGAGTCCGACACCCGCTGCGTGGCGTCGGACTGCCCGGCCCAGCGGGATCAGAAGATCGCGTACTTCGCGAGCCGCGGGGCGATGGACATCGAAGGCCTCGGCGAGCAGATGGTCGAGAAGCTCACCGCCGCCGGCCTGGTCCGCGATCCGGCCGATCTCTACGCACTGACCGTCGAGCAGCTCGTCGAACTCGAGCGCGTCGGGCCGACGAGCGCCCAGAACCTGGTCGACGAGATCGAGAAGTCGAAGCAGCGCCCGCTGCCGAAGCTGCTCACGGCGCTCGGGGTGCGCCATCTCGGCCCGGCGGCGTCGTCGGCGCTCACGAACGAGTTCCGCACGATGGACGCGATCATGGCGAAGTCGGCCGAGGAACTCGCCGCGGTCGAAGGGGTCGGCTCGGTGATCGCCGACACGATCGTGTCGTGGTTCGCCGTCGACGTGAACCGCGAGTACATCGAACGGTTGCGGGCCGCCGGAGTGAACTTCGGGGACCCCGCCGCTGCGGAGGCCGCCGCTGCGGCGCGGGCGTCGATCCCGCAGACGCTCACCGGCAGGACCGTCGTCGTGACCGGCACGCTCGCCGGCTACAACCGCGACGAAGCCGAGGAAGCGATCGTCTCGCGGGGCGGCAAGAGCCCCGGCAGCGTGAGCGAGAAGACGTTCGCGCTCGTCGTCGGTGAGTCACCGGGCGCGAGCAAGTTGACCAAGGCGGAAGCACTCGGCGTCCCGATCCTCGACGAGGCCGGCTTCGACCACCTGCTCGCCACCGGCGAACTCCCGCCGACCTGAGCGCCGGCAGTCGGAACTCAGACGACTTCGAACGTCCAGGAGTAGACGCGGGCGAACTCGGGGCCGTCCTCGGTCTTCCAGAAGAAGACGGTCGCCTTGTGGAGCCCCTGCGTGAGCGACTCGATGAGTGCACCCTCGGTCGGCTGGAAGGAGATGACGGCGTTCCCCGGGTCGAAGACGGCGGTCGTCGGCAGTTCGACCTGCTGGCCGGGCTGTGCCTGGACGCTCGGGTCGACGTCGGCCTGGCCGATCACCGTGGTCGGCAACTCGACGCCGTCGAGGACGAGCCGTGCCTCGTAGCCGGGCTGCAGGTCGACGACGATGCGGTCCTGCTGGAGCACCTGGATCGCGTTCTCCACCGGTAAGCACCGATTCGATCGCGTCGGGTCGGTCGATACCGTCGTCGCCGGTGAGTGCGGTCGTCAAGCCCGAAGATGATGAGGAGCAGTCCGGCGGCGATCACGAGGCTGGCGACGAACAGGCCGCGGTCGAACTTCCGCTTCGGCGTCGGCTCGGGTGCTGCGGGTGCGTCGCTGCGGTGTCGGGTGCGGATCGGTGTGCTCGACGGGATCCTGGACGGTCTCGATGGCGGTGTCCGGTTCGCTCACCCCTCCATGATGCCCGCCGCCAACGCCACTTGTGCAGGCGGTAGCGTTTCGCCGCTGTGGACAACGACACACCGGGACTCAACGCGGGCGGAGGTGACCGCCTGGAAGGGCGGGTGCTGGCCGATCGGTATCGCATCGAGAGCTTCGTCGCGTCCGGTGCGAACACGATCATCGTCGAGGGAATCGACACCGAGTCCGACCTCCCCGTGACGATCAAGGTCGTGCGTCCGGAGCGGGCGATCCACGAGTCGTTCCGTTCGGCGTTCCGGCGTCAGGTGGCGATCGCCCAGTCGCTGGTGCATCCCAACATCGCCAAGGTGCTCGACTCGGGAGAACTCGAGATCGACGGCGAGACCACGCTGTTCTGGGTGGTCGAGTACCTCGGCGGCGGGAGCCTGCGCGACCTGTTCGACCGGGGCCGGCTCGCTCGAGCCCTCGCAGGCGCTCGTGGTCGGCCTCGAGGCGTGCCGGGCGCTCGACGTCGCGCACGCCCGAGGTGTCGTCCACACCGAGATCACCCCGTCGAAGCTCGTCTTCGGTGACGACTCGCCGGCTGCGCGTCGTCGACTTCGCGATGGCCGAGCTGATGGGCATCCAGGCGTGGGAGGAACCGGCGACGGTGGCCGACCCACGTCGCCCGGTACGCCTCACCCGAGCAGGCGCTCGGCATGGAGGTCGACGCCAAGACCGACGTCTACGCGTTGTCGCTCTGTCTGATCGAGGCGATCACGGGCAGCGTGCCGTTCGCCGGCGACTCGACCGTGTCGACCCTGGCCGCCAGGGTCGGCAAGCTCATGCCGGTCACCGCCGACATGGGGTCGCTCGCCGCGGTGCTCGAACGGGCGGGTCGACCGGAGCCCGAGGACCGCTGGACGGCCGCCGAGTTCGGGGCCGCCCTCGTCCAGGCCGCCGGCGACGCTGCCGCGCCCGGAGCCGATCCCGATGATGGCGACGAGCCTGTTCGCGAGCTCGGTCGCCCGTCGGCAGTCCGCGTCGCCCGATTCCGGAGCGAACGGCGATTCGGGCGATGCGCTGGCGGACGACCAGGCTGCCGAGGAGCCGCGACGGACGCCGCCGACGTGGCCGCCGACCGATGACGAGCCACCGACCGATGATGGTGCCGACCGATCGGTGCCGGCCGACCTGGCACCGACCGACGCGGCCGACCGATGCAGACTGGAGCCGACCGATGAGATGGTGATCGTGCGACCGACCGATGTGGTCGAGTCGTCCGAGGACGTCGCCGGGCCCGAGTCGACCATGGAACTCCCGGCGGCGGCTGCAGCTGCGGCGGCCGTGGCGACGACGCCCGCGACCACCCAGATCGATGTCATCGACCCCACCCCGTCCGGTGTGCTCTACGACGACGAGCGCGACTCGCGCCCGTGGGGCAAGTACATCGGCATCGCCCTGGTCGTCATCGTCGGCCTCGTCGCGCTCGGCGTCGCCGGGTTGATGCTCCTGCGCACCAAGTCGTACGAGGTGCCCGACCTCGTCGGCATCGACGAGGCCGTTGCGGTCAACGAGGTCTCCGGCAACGACTGGGTGATCGAAACCGAACGCGAGCGCAGCGACGAGGTGCCCGAGGTCGACCACGTCGTCCGTACGATTCCAGCGGCGGCGAGATGCTCGACGAAGGGGAGACCTTCGTGATCGTGCGTCAGTGACGGGCCCGAGCTGCGGATGCTCCCCGAGTTCGCGGGCATGACGCTCGACCGACGTGCAGGCCCTGCTCACCGAGCTGAGGCTCGTGTCCGTCGAGGGCACCTCGGAGTTCTCCGAGACGGTCCCGGCCGGTTCCGTGATCAGTTGGCAGGTCCAGGACGACGCGTCGCTCGTCGCCGGCGCGCAGGTGCTGCCCGACACCGCCATCGTCCTCGACGCTGTCGCTCGGACCCGCGCCGCGCCCGGCGCCCGACCTGACGAACCAGACCGTCGACGAGGCGACGGCGACGCTGACCGGGCTGCAGTTGGTGATCGCTCGCGGTGAGGACGTGTTCAGCAACACCATCGAGGTCGGCCGCGTCGTCAGCCAGGATCCGCCGCCGACCACCCCCGTCGAGCGTGGCGGCACCGTCACCGTCAGGGTGTCCAAGGGCCCTGATCTGGTGGCGATCCCCGACCTGACCGGCCTCACGTATCCGCAGGCCCAGCAGGCCCTCACCGACGCGGGCTACGTCGTGAACAGCCTGCTCGGCACGACCGAGGGCATCTTCGTGTCGATCTCGGTCGACGGCACCGAGACCCAGGCCGGCGCAACGTTCCTGCGCGGCACCGGCGTCGACCTGATCTTCCTCTGACGCGACGCCACGTGCGCCGAATGCGTGGGATCGGGGAATCGACTCGGCGGGCCGGATCGCTACGGTTCCGGGACCGTGATCGGCGCCCGCCGATCGAACGGTCGAAAGGAGCTCACCATGACCTCGCTCGACGGACGAGTGGCGATCATCACCGGTGCCGGTCGCGGCATCGGCCGCGAACATGCGCTCTTCTTCGCGAACGAAGGGGCGAGGATCGTCGTCAACGATCTCGGTGGCGCCAACGACGGTGAGGGCAGCGATCAGACGCCCGCCGAGGAAGTGGCGGCGGAGATCCGGGCCCTGGGCGGGGAAGCCATCGCGAACGCCGACAACGTGGCGGACTGGGAGGGCGCGCAGCATCTCGTCAATGCCGCGATCGACGAGTTCGGCGATCTCGACATCCTGGTCAACAACGCCGGCATCCTGCGTGACCGGGTGATCGTCAACATGACCGAAGCCGAGTGGGATGCCGTGATCGCCGTCCACCTCAAGGGGCACTTCGCTCCCACGCGGTGGGCCGCCGCCTACTGGCGGGAGGAGCACAAGGCCGGCCGGGGCAAGCGGCGGAACCTCGTGCACACGTCGAGCACGTCCGGGCTGTTCTCGAACCCGGGTCAGGCGAACTACGGCGCCGCGAAGTCGGGCATCGCGACGTTCAGTCAGATCGCGGCGAAGGAACTCTCACGCTACGACGTCCTCAGCAACTGCATCGCCCCGGGCGCCCGGACCCGACTGACGCTCGCCACGCCCGGCCTCGAGGACATCATGACGCCGCGAGAGGGCGCCTTCGACGAGTGGGATCCGGCGAACATCTCCCCGCTCGTGGCGTACCTCAGCACGGCCGACTGCGCGTTCACCGGCGAGACGTTCTTCGTCCAGGGCGGCGTGGTGAAGCGGGTGCAGTCGTGGGAGATGGCCGACACCGTCGAACAGCCCGCGAAGTGGAGCGTGGCCGACCTCGCCGACGCCCTCGCGCCGCTCGCCGATCCCACCTGACCCGCCGTTCACGGTGCACACGAGCGTCCACGCCAGGCACCAGGTGTACGTCAGGGGTTGGTGATGGCCTTGATCTCGTCGGCGATCATTTCGGTCGCCTCGTTCGACGGGATCGCCGTCTGCATCGCCATCATCTTCATCATGTCGCCCTGCACCTTGATCTTGCCGGTCATGAACGCCTGCATGGCGATCGCCTGGTCCTGATCGACGAACATCGCCTTGGCGGTCGCCTAGTCGGTGGTCACCGTTGCGTCGGCGTCGGGCAGTTCGCCGAGCTCCATGACCATGTGCCCCGACGACGTGTCGAGGTAGCTCTTCACCTCGCCGTCGCCGAACGGGACGTCGATGATCACCTGGTTGATCTTGATCACCGTGGTGACCGGCGGAACCTGGTCGGCGTACTTCTCACGGATGCCGTGGCGCGGCTTCCATCCACTCATCTGACAGGAACGCGTACGTCATAGGTGTGTGACTGTAACGCGTGGGTCGATCACGAGACGGCTCGTCGTGACCTGGTCGAGGAACGACCGATCGAGGTCGTAGCCGAGGCCCGGGGTCGTCGGCACCGTGACGTGACCGTCGGTGATCGTGATCGGGTCGGTGACGATGTCGCGGGCGTAGAAGCGGGTCGACGCGCTGATGTCGCCCGGGCAGCGTGAAGCCGGGCAGCGCGGCGAGTGCGGCGTTGGCCGCGCGTCCGATGCCGGTCTCGAGCATGCCGCCGCACCACACCGGGATGCCCTTGGCGACACAGAGGTCGTGGATGCGGACCGCCTCGAGGTAGCCGCCGACGCGCCCGGGCTTGATGTTGGCGATCTCGCACGCACCGAGCTCGATCGCGTCCGCCGTTCCCGACGCCGACACCAGCGACTCGTCGAGACAGATCGGCGTCTCGACCTCCGCCGCGAGGCGGGCGTGGCCGATGATGTCGTCCTCGGGCAGCGGCTGCTCGATCAGCAGGAGGTCGAACTCGTCGAGGCGCCGGAGGTGCGCGCCGTCGGTCCGGCGGTACGCGGTGTTGGCGTCGACCTGGAACGGCGTCGCCGGACCGATGAGGTCGCGCACGGCCGCGACCTGCTCGATGTCGGAGCCCGGCTCGATCTTGAGCTTGATGCGGACGTAGCCGTCGTCGACGTATCCCTGCACGGCGGCGAGCAGTTCGTCGGTGGTGTCGTGGATGCCGACGCTCACGCCGCTCGGAATGCGGGTCCGCTCGACACCGAGGAACGACGCGAACGACTGACCGCCGGCTCGGAGCTGCGCGTCGAGGATCGCCATCTCCAGCGCCGCCTTGGCCATCGGGTGTCCGTGGAACTTCGCGAGCGTCGGCGCGACGTCCGCGGCCGCATCGAGCGGCCCGGCGGACGAGCAGGCGCGGCAGCAGGTGGTGGACGATCACGTGCTGCGCGCCGTCGACGTACTCGGGCGAGTAGCTCGGCTCGGAGCGCGCCACGCACTCACCCCAGCCCTCGACCGTGTCGCACGCCGTCCGAGGTCGGCGCAGGTCGACGCGGACCAGCAGGATGTCGCGTTCGGTCTGGCTCGCCGAAGCTCGTCCGGAACGGAGAGACGAGCGGCATGGCGATCCGGCGCAGCTCGACGCGTTCGAGGGTCCAGAGTCTTCGCAGGTCATGGAACGTGATCCGATCACATAGTCGCCGTCGCGGGTGAATCCGACGATCGGTCGGCCCGCATCGAGCGCGGTCGTCAGTGCGCGCCGGGTGTCGCGCCGCCACGATCGCCACCGCGTGCGGGTCGCTGCGGCGAAGCTCGACGATGTCGTCCGGCGTCGGCACGAGTGTCACCCGTCGGGCTCGACGTCACGATCGCCTCCGTCGCGGGGTGTGGCGGGGAGCGTCGCGTGACAGATCCCACGCGACCAGGAGCAGCCGGTCGGAGTCGTCGCCGGCGTTGATGGCATCGGACATCGTCGCCGTAGAACGACGGGAGGTACGCGTCGACGTCGGCGCCGAGGACGGCGATGTTGAACCAGGCGTTGCGACGCACCAGCGGATCGAACGTCCAGGTGATCCACTCGAGCCCGTGCGCTGTCGCCCACGGTCCGCTGGTGGAGCTTGATCGCCCGGCCGATGCCGCCGTGGCGCACGCGTCGGGACGACGGCCGGTGACGTGGCTGTGCAGCGCCGGCCGGTCCCGGTGGTGCCGGGCGAGGAAGCCGAACGACGCGCCGACCATCGCGATCGTCCTGGTCGAGCGCAGCGGCGACGTACCCGCCGGAGTGCGCGATCGCGATGAGCAGCTCGACGGTGACGATCGGGCCCGACGACCCCCCATGTCTGCCTGCAACAGCTCGTCGACGACGCCGAGCACCTCGCGGCGTGCGCAGCAGTCGCATCTGAACGGCGAGCGGCGACTCGCTCATCGCGTCAGACCTCCGGTCGTCAGCGCCGGGTGCGTCCCTGCGTTCGACGTGGTAGGCGTAGCGGACGGCGAGGACCTGGCGGATCTCGGGGCCGACGTCGTCGGCGAACTCGGGCGGTAGGTGTCGTCGGTCGTCAGCACGACGGTGAAGTACATGCCCGGAGAACGCGCCGAGGAAGACCGACACCCGGATCAGCGGCTCCGACAGCACGAGCGTGCGCCCGCCGAACGACACCTCGGCGATGACGTTCGAGGTCGTCGAGGCCCGTCCAGTCCGAGCGACCGTGTCCGCGGTGATCGCCATGAACCCGAAGAAGATGAAGAACGCCCGATCAGGGCCACCACGACGAGGGTGATCTGGAGCGCCTGACCGAACACCACGATCAGGCCGATGTTGAAACGCTGGCGCAGCGTCAGCGGATCGAGCGTCGGGCCGTCCGCCGGGGCAGCGTCACCGCCGTCGCGGGTGTGCTCGACGACGTACGCGTGCGATCTCGTCCCAGGACTCGAACCGGTTCTCCGGCCGGATGAAGCCCGGGCACCCGGCTCATCACGAACCCCGCGCCGAGCACGAAGAACATGAGGATCACCACCACGTAGCGCGCCGCCGTCGAGCGTGCCCGCCATCTCCCACACCTCGGCGTTGATGAACAAGAACGTGGTGAACAGCAGCAGCAGCGGCAGCGCCCGTCGCGACGAGCGGACCGAGACCGGTGAGCTGGCCCCCGGACCGTCGAGCGCCCCATCGCAGCAGCGCGCCGATGCCGTACGACGACCAGATGTAGATGGACGCGAGGAGCGATCACGCCGAGCACGAACGTCTCGAGCGCATCGCGGAACTGGCCGAACGCGAGGCCGGGCAGCGTCGGGTCCGATGAGGAACAGCGCCGAGCTCGGCCGGGTCGATCTGCGTCGGTCGAGCGAAGGTCAGTGACGTGCCGCGACAGCGGTTCGACAGCGCCCACGTGGCGAGCAGCATGGCGACGATCGACGGCGGCGGCAGCGAGGTTCTCGGCCAACGTCCAGTTGCGGAGGTCGAGGGCATTGAGCCCGAGGAGCAGGTAGGCCGACGAGGAGCAGCGGCAGCGCTCGGGTCCAGGCGCTCGAGCAGCACGCTGTCGTCGTGTGGGTCGACGAGGTGGGGCACGCCACGATCGATGAACCAGCGCTCGATCTCGACCACCCGCTGGTCGCTGGCGACGGCTTCTGCCGGGCGCTCCCGTTCGCGTCGTCGACGATCACGCAGGAGAACGTACCGCCCGGCATTGAACGGTTCGTCAAACCTCGTGGAACTCGCGGCCCCGATCAGATAGCTATGGGGGCCTATGGCTCGCATCCTGGTCACCGAAGAGATCGCCGACGGGGGTCTCGACCGACTCCGCTCCCTCGGCCACGACGTCGACGTGCGACTCGGTCTGTCACCCGAGGAACTGTTGACGGTCGTGCCGGGTGCGCACGCCCTGATCATCCGTTCCGCCACCGACGTCGACGACGCGGTGTTGGCGGCCGGCTCGGACCTGATGGTCGTCGGTCGCGCCGGCATCGGTCTCGACAACGTCGACGTCGACTCGGCGACGACGCGTGGTGTGATGGTCGTCAACGCCCCGCAGAGCAACATCGTCTCGGCCGCCGAGCACACGATGGCCCTGCTGATGGCGAGCGCCCGCAACGTGCCCCAGGCCCACGCCGCGCTCGTCGCCGGTCGGTGGGAGCGCAGCCGGTGGGAGGGTGTGGAACTCGCCGACAAGACGCTCGGGATCGTCGGGCTCGGCCGGATCGGCAAGCTCGTCGCCGATCGCGCCAAGGCCTTCGGGATGCGGCTGGTGGCCTACGACCCGTTCGTCTCCGACGACCGCGCCAAGAAGATGGGCGTCGAACTCCTGAGTCTCGACCAGGTCGTGGCCGAATCCGACTTCCTCACGGTCCACCTTCCGAAGACCCCGGAGACCGTCGGCCTGATCAATCGTGACCTCCTGATGAAGGCGAAGCCGAGCCTGCGGGTCATCAACGTCGCCCGCGGCGGCATCGTCGACGAGGCCGACCTCGCCGACTGCCTCCGTGACGGTGTGATCGCCGGTGCCGCGCTCGACGTGTTCTCGACCGAGCCCATGACGGCGTCGCCGCTGTTCGAGATCGACTCGGTGATCGTCACGCCGCACCTCGGCGCGAGCACGCGTGAGGCCCAGGACAAGGCCGGCGACACGATCGCGTCGATGGTGGAGCTCGCGCTCGCCGGAGAGTTCGTGCCGTTCGCGGTGAACGTCAATGCCGCCGAAGCGAACGAGACCATCCGGCCCTACCTGCCGCTGGCCGAACGCCTCGGTGGGCTGTTCGTCTCGCTGGTCGGTGCGCTCCCGGCCGAACTCGAGATCTGCACCGAGGGTGAGATCGCCGGGTACGACACCCGGATCATCGAACTCGCCGTGCTCAAGGGGTTCTTCGGGGCGATCTCCGACGAGGCGGTCACCTACGTGAATGCGCCGCAGCTCGCGAAGCAGCACGGTGTCGAGGTGCGCGACGTGTGCTCCGCCACGTCGGCCGACTTCGTCAACCTGCTGACCCTGCGCGGTGGCGGGCATTCGATCAGCGGCACGCTCTCGGGCCCGAAGAGCGAGCAGCGCATCGTCAACATCGACGACACCCCGTTCGACGTCCCGCCGGTCGACAACATGGTCGTCATCCAGAACGACGACCGTCCTGGTGTGATCGGCACCGTCGGCACGCTGCTCGGCAACGCCGGCGTGAACATCTCGGACATGGACGTGAGCCGGGTCAACGAGTTCCGACACCGCCGTGATGCTGATCGCCCCGAGCGAGCCCGTCCCCGCCGAGGTGCTCGACCAGCTCCGCGCCGCCCCCGGCGTCCTCCAGGTCACCAGCCTCACCGCCTGAGCGCCGAAAAATCGCCTGGGCGTGAGCGCTCAGCGCGACGAACCACGCATTTTTCGGCGGTGGGAGCGGGTCAGGTGGGGAGGCGGAGGGAGGCGGCCGTGCGTTCGGCTTCGGCTCGGGCGGCGTCGGCGAAGTCGTTGCCGCTGCCGGCGTACAGGATCGCTCGCGACGAGTTCACGACGAGGCCTCGTCCACCGGCGTTCGCGCCGCGAGCCACGACGGTCGCAGCGTCGCCTCCCTGTGTGCCGACGCCGGGAACGAGGAACGGCAGGTCCGGCGCGATCGCACGGATCTCCGCCAACTGGTCGGGATAGGTGGCACCCACGACGAGTCCGCAATCGCCTCGGGTGGACCAATCGCGAGCGACCATCTCGGCGACGTGGGCATAGATCGGGCGACCGTCCGCAACGAGCGACTGGATGTCGTCGCCGCCCGGATTGCTCGTGCGGCACAGCGCGATCACGCCGCCGCCGTACTCGAAGAACGGTGCGACCGAATCCGTACCGAGGTACGGATTGACCGTCACCGCGTGGGCGCCGTATCGGCCGAACGCTTCCCGGGCGTAGTGCTCCGCGGTGGACCCGATGTCGCCTCGCTTGGCGTCGAGGATCAACGTGACGTCCGGGTAGGTCTCCCGGACGTACTCGCACACGCGCTCCAATGCGTGCTCGGCGCCCTGGCTCGCGAAGTAGGCGATCTGAGGTTTGAACGCGCACACCAGATCGGCGGTCGCGTCGATGATCGCCTTGCAGAAGACCTCGGCGGCATCATGCGTGCCATCGAGGGGGAAGGGCATTCGAGCGGGATCCGGGTCGAGCCCGACACACAGCATCGAACCCGACACGGTCCACGACCGGTCGAGATGCGCGAGGAACGTCACGGAGTCGACGTGGTCACTCTTCGATGCTGATCGCGGCCGTCGGACACAGGTCGGCGGCTTCTCGCACCTTCTCGGCGACGTCCTCGCCCGGATTCTCCTGAAGGATGTAGAGGTAGCCGTCGCTGCGTACCTCGAACACCTCGGGGCACACCTGCATGCAGGCCCCCGTCGAAGCACACACGTCGAAGTCGACGCTCACCTTCATGTCATTCCCCTTTGCTCGTCGTTCGTCGAGGGCTGGTCGTCCATCGAGTTCGTCGTGGTCACGACTTGGACCGACGGTAGCCGTCAGCCTCGGCCGCGTCCGTAGTCGCGTAGAAGCGGTCGGCGTTGGTGCGGTCGTAGAACCGGCCACCGGGCACGTGGAAGATCCCCGACGACACCTTCACCTTGACCGGGAACCCTGCGGGCGGCTCGAGCCCCTCGCCCGCGGCCACCCAACTGGTCGGCGCGTGGTCGACAGCGGCTGCGTCCGTTGCCACGGCGGCCTGTCGCCGCGACGTCCCGATGGATCGGTGGCCACTCGGGGGGCGCCACTCGCCCGACGGGCTCGGCGCGTCGACGTGCCCAGGATGCGGCCGCTGCGACGGCACCGAGCACGACCGCGAGCACGGCGGCCCGTCGGAGGACTCTCGAGGTTCCCGACATGGCCCGACTGTAGTTGGTGCGTTCGCGCCGTGACGCGAAGCGGTCAGCGCTGCTGTCGTTCGAACGCGCTCAGCACCGCTCGCAGCGACGCGGTCGTGATGTTCGGGTCCGTGCCGAGACCCCACCGAGTCGAACCCTGGGCCGCCACGGTCTCGACGTAGGCGACCGCCTGGGCGTTGGCGCCCTTGCCGATGGCGTGCTCGGCGTAGTCCAGGACGTCGAAGGTGCCGTCGAGGCCGTCGCCGAACTCGGCGACGAGCGCCGCCACGAACGCCTCGACCGGACCATCACCGTCGCCGCGAATCGAATGCGCGGCGCCGTCGACCTCGAGTTGGGCCTGGATCGTCGTGCGGCCGCCGTCGTCGCCGGTGCGCGTGTGGAGTTCGTGACTGCGCAGCCGGAACCGCGGTTCGCTCGGCATGTACTCGGCCTGGAACGCATCCCACATCACGCCCGGGCTGATCTCGGTCCCGGAGTCCTCGGTGATGTGCTGGATCGTGCGGGAGAACTCGATCTGGAGCCGACGCGGCAGATCGAAGCCGTGTTCGGTCTTCATCACGTAGGCCACCCCGCCCTTGCCGGACTGACTGTTCACGCGGATCACGGCCTCGTAGGACCGCCCGACGTGTGCCGGGTCGATCGGGAGATAGGGCACGCCCCACTGCGGGTACTCGCCGGCGTCGTCGCGCTTGCTGTCGAGGGCCTCGAACCCCTTCTTGATGGCGTCCTGGTGGCTCCCGGAGAACGCGGTGTACACGAGGTCGCCGGCATAGGGGTGACGGGGATGGACCGGCAGGCGGTTGCAGTACTCCGCCGTGCGTCGCAGCCGGTCGATGTCGGTGATGTCGAGTTCGGGATCGACCCCGTTCATGAACAGGTTCATCGCCAGGGTGACGATGTCGACGTTGCCCGTCCGCTCGCCGTTGCCGAACAAGGTGCCCTCGACGCGATCCGCGCCGGCCATCACACCGAACTCGGCCGCGGCGACGGCGCAGCCGCGGTCGTTGTGCGGGTGCAGCGAGATGACGACGCTGTCGCGTTGCTTGATCGTGCGACCGAACCATTCGATGACGTCGCCGTACACGTTGGGGGAGTAGCACTCGACGGTGGCCGGCAGGTTCAGCACGATCGGATGGTCGGGCGTGGGTTCCACGACGTCCATCACCGCTTCGCAGATGGCGATGGCGAACTCCGGCTCGGTCAGCGTGAAGCTCTCGGGTGAGTACTCGTAGCGGATCTTCGTGTCGCCCGCGGCGTGCTCCAGCTTGCGGCACAACTTGGCGCCGTTGACCGCGACGTCGATGATCCCATCGGTGTCGAGACCGAACACCACCTCGCGCTGCAGCGGGTTCGTCGAGTTGTAGAAGTGCACGATCGCCTGCGATGCGCCCTGGATGCACTCGTAGGTCCGCTCGATGAGCTCCTGACGACACTGCACGAGCACCTGGATCGTCACGTCGTCGGGGATGCGGTCCTCCTCGATGAGTTTGCGGACGAAATCGAAGTCGGGCTGGCTGGCGGACGGGAAGCCCACCTCGATCTCCTTGAACCCCATCGCGACGAGTTCCTCGAACATCCGCAGCTTGCGAGTCGGGTCCATCGGATCGATGAGGGCCTGGTTGCCGTCGCGCAGGTCGACCGAGCACCACAGCGGGGCCTTGGTGATCGTGACGTTCGGCCACGTGCGATCGGTGAGTACGACGGGCACGAACGGCGTGTACTTCTCGAAGGGCATCTTCTTCGGCTGGGCGTTCTGCGGAGGCATCGGACTATCTCCTGGTGGTCGGAATCGGAATGGGTCGGAATCGGGTGGACGGATGGGGGAGGAACGAATCACGGACGGGTCGGGGGAACTGGCCGGAAAAAGCAAGAACCCCCCGGCCGGTGGGCGGGGGGTGCGGGCGAACGCGAGTATGTGGCGCTCGCCCTACAGAAGCAGAAGGAGGTCGCTGCGCAACATCGCTGACCACCTTAGCACGTTCGCGCGGCATCTCGCGCTCGCCCGACCCGCACCGGTACGCTGGCGGCCAACATGACTGAATCAACCGCGCGACGAGGAGCGCCCCGTGGACGGCGTTCTCGACCGCACTCGTCCAGCCAGCCGTACGACGGCGGCCACATCAACACCTCGAATCTCACGTCCATCAACGCCCTCCCCCCGGTCGAAGCGCCGACGGGGTTCGCCGACCTCGGGGTTCCGCCCCGCATCGACGAAGGTCTTGCCGCCTGCGGATTCGCCCAGCCGTTCAACATCCAGACCGAGGCGATCCCGGTCGCCATCACCGGCAAGGACGTCTGCGGCCGCGCGAAGACGGGCTCTGGCAAGACCTTGGCCTTCGGTGTGCCGATGCTCGCCCGGATCACCGATGTCGCACTGCCGTCCCGCCCGCTCGGACTCGTGCTCGTGCCGACACGCGAACTCGCGGTGCAGGTCGCCGAAGTCCTCGAGCCGGTCGCCCACCATGCCGGGATGCGGGTGCTGCCGGTCTACGGCGGTGCCTCCCGGCATCACCAGGTCGACGAGCTGGCCAAGGGTGTCGAGATCGTCGTCGCCACGCCGCTGCGTCTGATCGACCTCATCAAGTCGAACGAGGTGTCGCTCGACGACATGCAGATCGTGACGCTCGACGAAGCCGACCGCATGGCCGACGACGGGTTCACCCCGCAGGTCGAGTGGATCCTGCGGCACTGTGGCAGCCGGAACCAGACGATGCTGTTCTCGGCGACGCTCGACGGCGACGTCGGCCACCTGATCCGTCACTACCAGACCGATCCGGTCACGGTGGCGATCGACGAAGCCACCGACACCGTGGGCACCATGCACCACCTCTTCCTCGCCGTGCACCACATGGACAAGGACAAGGTGATCGGAGCGATCGGCAAGTCGATCCCGAAGGTGCTCGTGTTCTGCCAGACCAAGCGCACCTGCGATCGGGTCGCTCACAACCTCGAGGAGCTCGGCGTCGACTCCGGGCCGCTCCACGGCGACATGCAGCAGAGCGCCAGAGAGCGGATCCTGCGCAAGTTCGCCGAAGGCAACCTGTCGGTCCTCGTCGCGACCGACGTCGCCGCCCGCGGCATCGACATCGACGACATCGGTGCGGTCATCCACTACGAGCCGGCCAAGGACGTGAAGGACTACCTGCACCGTTCCGGACGGACGGCTCGCGCCGGGCGCGACGGCTGGGCGGTCACGCTGGTCGAGTACAACCAGCACACCCAGATGCGGATCCTGCAGCGGGGCATGCGACTGCCGAACGAGAAGCCGATCGAGGTGTTCTCCAACGACAAGCGCCTGCTGCACCTGCCCGACTTCGAAACGGACTGATCGCCGTGGCGGTGCAGGACATGCCCGCCGCGGAGTTCGACGTCACCGACGATCTCGTCCAGCGGTTGCTCCTCGACCAGCAGCCCGGATCTCGCGGTGGGCGCCTTGACCAGGGTGGCCAACGGCTGGGACAACGTCATCTTCCGCCTCGACCGAGTCGGAGGCGAGCCGCTGACGATGCGTGTGCCGCGGCGCCAACTCGGAGCGGACCTCGTCGTCAACGAGCATCGATGGTTGCCGTTGCTCGCACCGCGACTCCCGATCGCCATCCCGGCCCCGGTTCGGTTCGGTGAGCCGAGCGGCGAGTACCCCTGGAAGTGGAGTGTGTGCCCGTGGTTCGACGGTGACGTCGCCGCTGACGTGGCGCCCCACGACCTGACCCGCGAGGCGCACCGTCTGGGAGCGTTCCTGGCGGCGCTCCACGTCCCGGCGCCACCCGACGCGCCCCACAATGCGTATCGCTGCGGTCCGGCGACCGAGCCGCGACCGAGGTTCGAGAGCGCCCTGGAACGACTCGGCGCGCTGGTCGACGGACCGCGGTGCGGACGCGGTGGGAGGAACTCGTCGCCGTGGAGCAGTGGACCGGGGATCCGGTGTGGCTGCACGGAGATCTGCACACCGCGAACGTGATCGTGGACGGCGGCGAGGTCACGGCGGTCATCGACCTCGGCGACCTCACGGCGGGGGATCCGGCGGTCGACTTCGCCATCGGCTGGATGCTCTTCGACGAGGACGATCGAGCACGGTTCCGTCTCGCCGCCGGGGGCGTCGACGACGCCACCTGGAGTCGGGCCGAAGCGTGGGCGCTGCACTTCGCGTTGATGTACCTGCTGCACTCCGCCGACAGCCCCCGCTTCGAACGAATGGGCACGTCGCTGCTCGACACCCTCTTGCCGGGTTCCTGGCGCGCTCGCGCCTGACGGCATCGCTCCGGGCCGCTCTGTCGTGCGAACTACGGTTCGAGGCGCTGACCAGGGTCGTCGACGGCCCACCGACCAGGAGGAACCATGATCACGTCGGAGTCCAAGGCACTCAACGAACGCAAGGCGGTCCTGTGGGTCGTCCGGGCGGTCAGCTACCTCGTCTACTTCTACCTCATCGTCGTCGAGATCATCCTGTTCATCGGCTTCTTCCTGCTGCTGTTCGGGGCGAACCCGAGCTCCGGATTCACGCAGTGGGCCTATCGCAACCTCGACCGGGTCATGGCGCCGTTCCGAGGCATCTTCACCCCGATCGAGCTCGGCACCACCAGCGACGACGTCGCGGCGGTGTTCGACACGTCGATCGTGTTCGCCATGATCATCTACGGCATCGTCGCCCTTGTCGCTGAGCGCGCTGATCGGCTGGCTGTCGGGGCGGCTCGCGCAGATCCACGCCGCCGAGGAGGATCTCGCGAACCAGGCCGAGGCGGCTCGACAGGAGGCCGAGGCCCAGCAGCGGCGCCGAGAAGCTGCGGCCGCTCAGGCCGCCCAGGCCGCGGGTGCACCGGCAACCGTCGCTCAGGTCACGGTCCAGGCACGCGCGGCTCCGGCGGCGCCCGCCGCTGCCCCGCCGGCCGGTTCGGTGCCACCCCCGCCTCCCGCCTGAGGGCGGCTCGATCCGGTTCAGATGCTCGCCGTGTCGACGGACTCGTCGACGTCGGTCGCCGGGGCCTTGGCCTTGGCGTCGATCCACGAACGAACCTGCGGGAGCAGGGTGATGAGCCCGATCACGCCAGCGATGGCGACGGAGACACCCACGACCAGCAGCCGGTCGAACATGATGGCGACGACGATCCCGCCGACGATCATGCCGAGGCCGGAGAGCGCCAGCGCCGTTCGGCCCTTGCGGTTGTCGGTCAGCTTGTTGGCGGCACCGGCGGCGGTGCTGGTCGTGCGGTCGAGCACCCGCTCGGCCCAGGCGAACTCGGTGGCCAGGATCACGAGGCCGAGGATGATCACGAGCACGCCCGGGCCGGGAAGGGCGAGCATGGCGAGGCCGGCGAGCAGGACGGCGACGCCGGCGATGAAGACCATCAGGCGCTTGGCGTTGCGGGCGATGACTCGGATCCAGGCACCGGGTGAGTGCAGTTGCATCCCTCAGTATCGGTGATGCGACGTCGTTTCGAACCTCCGAAACTCGCCGTCGGAACCGTCGTCGCGGACGGCACTGGCTACGTTGCGCCTCGATGACCCGTGTCGATCCGCCCCTCGTCAACGCCGAACGAGCATCGCTGCTCGCCTGGCTGGACTATCACCGCGAGACCCTCGCCATGAAGTGTGAGGGGCTCACGGCCGACGCAACTGTGTCTGCGGTCGGTGCCGCCGTCGACGATGTCGCTGATCGGCCTCGTTCGGCACATGGCCGAGGTCGAGCGGAACTGGTTCCAACGGGTCATGTCCGGACTCGGTGACGACGTCGCCGGTCCGATCTACTACGAGCGAGTACGTCAACCCGGACGGTGACTTCGACGACGTGGACCCGGCGACCGTCGACGCGGACCTCGCGACCTGGCGTCGCGAGATCGCTGCGGCCGATGTGGTCATCGCCGGACTCGATCTCGACGACCGGCGTTCGTCCGCGCGTCGGCAACGAGTTCGATCTGCGCTGGGTGCTGACCCACATGATCGAGGAGTACGCCCGCCACAACGGCCACGCCGACCTGCTCCGTGAAGCCATCGACGGCACCACCGGCGACTGACGTACGAACGGTGCCAGACACCGTTCGTACGTCACATCCGTATCCGTTACGGGAGCCAGGCGGGGCGGTTGGCTTCGTAGGTGTCGATCGCATCCGCGTGGGTGAGCGTGATGCCGACGTCGTCGAGGCCGTTGAGGAAGCGATGTTGCGTCTGGGGGTCCATCGGGAACGGCTCGTCGATGCCGGCGGCGGGCACCTCGACCCTGAGGCGCTCCATGTCGACCACGATCTCGGTGTCGGCGTCCGCTTCGATCGCCGCCCAGATCGCCTCGACGGTCGCCTCGGGCACGACGACCGGCACGAGGCCGTTCTTCGTGCAGTTGTTGCGGAAGATGTCGGAGAAACTCGGCGCGATCACGGCGTCGAAGCCGTACTGCTGGATCGCCCACACGGCGTGCTCCCGCGACGAGCCGACACCGAACGCCGGGCCGGCGACGAGGATGTTCGCCTGCGCATAGCGCTCGTCGTTGAGCACGAAGTCGCGGTCGTCGCGCCACGTGGAGAAGAGGCCCTTCTCGAACCCGGTGCGCTCCACCCGCTTGAGCCAGTCCGCCGGGATGATCTGGTCGGTGTCGACGTCGGACCGCTTCAGCGGGATGCCGGTGCCGGTGATGACGTGCACGGCCTTCATGACGCCGCTCCTTCCAGATCGGCAGGTGTACAGAACGTCCCCTTCACCGCGGTCGCCGCGGCGACGGCCGGCGACACCAGGTGGGTCCGGCCACCACGACCCTGGCGGCCTTCGAAGTTGCGGTTGCTCGTGCTCGCCGCCCGCTCGCCCGGCGCGAGCTTGTCGGGGTTCATGGCCAGGCACATCGAACATCCGGGTTCGCGCCAGTCGGCGCCGGCGGCGATGAAGATCTGGTCGAGACCTTCGGCGATCGCCTGCGCCTTCACGGCGTGGCTGCCCGGCACGACCATCACGCGCGGCACCGTGACGGTGCGGCCGTCCATCACCGCGGCGGCGGCGCGGAGGTCCTCGATGCGGCTGTTGGTGCACGACCCGATGAACACGGTGTCGACGGCGATGTCGCGCAGCGGGGTACCTGCCTCCAGCCCCATGTACTCGAGCGCCCGGGCGACGGTCTCCTTCGTGGTCGGGTTGTCGTAGTCGTCGGGGGAGGGGACGACGGCATCGATCGGGGCGACCTGTCCCGGGTTGGTGCCCCACGTGACGTGCGGCCGGATCGACGAGGCGTCGAGGACGACTTCCTTGTCCCAGACCGCGTCGTCGTCGGAGTGCAGCGTCGACCACTCGGCGACAGCAGCGTCCCACTGCGTCACCGGTCGGGGCGTGGGCCCGTCCGCGGAGGTACTCGAACGTGGTCTCGTCGGGTGCGATCAGGCCGGCCTTCGCGCCGGCCTCGATCGACATGTTGCAGACCGTCATGCGACCCTCCATCGAGAGCGCTCGGATCGCCGAGCCGCGGTACTCGATGACGTGGCCGATGCCGCCACCGGTGCCGATCTCCCCGAGGATCGCGAGGATGACGTCCTTCGCGGTCACGCCGGGTTGCAGATCGCCCTCGACCGTGACCGACATCCACTTCGGTCGCTGCTGGGGGAGCGTCTGGGTGGCGAGGACGTGCTCGACCTCGCTGGTGCCGATGCCGAACGCCAGGGCGCCGAACGCGCCGTGGGTCGCGGTGTGCGAGTCGCCGCACACGATCGTCATGCCGGGCAGCGTCCGGCCCTGTTCCGGGCCGATCACGTGGACGATGCCCTGGAGAGGATCACCCATCGGGAAGTTGGTGATGCCGAACTCGGCCGTGTTCGCCCGCAGCGTGTCGATCTGCTTGGCGGAGATCGGGTCGGCGATCGGCTGGTCGATGTGCTCGGTGGGGACGTTGTGGTCCTCGGTGGCGATCGTGAGGTCGGGCCGGCGAACGGTGCGGCCGGTCAGGCGCAGACCGTCGAACGCCTGCGGACTCGTGACCTCGTGGACGAGGTGGAGGTCGATGTACAGCAGATCGGGCTCGTCGGGTGCCGAGTGCACCAGGTGTCGGTCCCAGACCTTCTCCGGCAGTGTCGTGCCCATGTCGTCTCCTCGTCTTGCGCAATCCCATAGTGTGGGATAGAGTTCTTGCGATATGGACATCGTAACGGACGTCGGCGTGCTCGACAAGGCCATGTCGGTGATTCGGGCGGTGGCCGATGCGCCCCGCTCGCTCGTCGAGTTGCAGGCCGAGACGCAGCTTCCTCGAGCCACTGCCCATCGTCTGGCGACGGCGCTCGAGGCGCACGGCATGCTGCGACGAGACGCCGACGGCCGGTTCGACCTCGGCCTGGGTCTCGTGCCGTTGGGGCGGACCGCCGCCGAGCGGTTCTCGCTCGTGGAGGTGGCGCGCCCGGTGCTCGAGCAGGTGCGCGACGAGACCGGCGAGAGCGTGCAGCTCTTCGTTCGCGAAGGTGCGTCAGCGTCGGTGTGTGCTGTCGCTCGAGTCGACCCACGGTCTGCGCTGGATCGTCCCGCAAGGTGCCCTGCTTCCGCTCGACGTCGGGTCGGCCGGCCGGGTGCTGTCCGGCGAGACCGGCCGCCACGGATGGATCGAGAGCATCGGCGAACGCGAGGCGGGTGTCGCGTCGGTCAGTGCGCCGATCGTCGGCCCGGACGGCGCGGTGGTCGCCGCGCTGTCGGTGAGCGGTCCGATCGAACGCCTCATCGCGTCAGCCCGGCAAGCGCTTCGGCGCGGACGTCGTCGCCGCCGCCCGCCGCATCCTCCCCTGAGCCGGGTTCTCGTGAACAAGGGCGCGCTCTGGACGCGCACTTGTTCACGAGAACGGTTGTGCGGGCGGGGGACGTCAGGCGGCGCGGGCCTCGCGGAGGAGCCACCAGGCGATCGGGGCCTGGAACGGGAGGCGGATCCAGTTCTGCGGGCCGCGGGCGGTGCCGACGCTGCGGGTCATCTTGCCGTCGACCGGCTTCAGCTCGACGCGGTTCGTCGCCATGTCGATGTTGGCCGGGAACACGATGGCGACCAGAGCGACCAGGCCGTATGCGGACAGGCGACGAGTCCGTGGCGACAGCAGACCGAGGCCGAGTGCGATCTCCGCGGCGCCGCTGATCTGGTTGGCGCGCTTCGGATTCGGGAACCAGTCGGGCACGATGGATTCGAAGAAGTCGGGTCGAGCGAAGTGGGCGATACCGGCTGAGGTGAACAGCGCGGCGGCGGCGATGGTCGAGGGACGTGGCATCGCACCAGTCAAGCCCGTCGACAACCGGTCGTCGTAGCCGGACCGCTTCCTCCTACGCTGTCGCAGGTGACCGAATCGGCCGTCAATGTCGAGGTGCTGCCCACCGATTGGCGTGAGCAGGTGCTCGCCCTCGCGAAGGATCGTGACGCGGTCATCCTGGCGCACAACTACCAGGTGCCCGAGATCCAGGACATCGCCCACCACGTCGGCGACTCGCTGGCGCTCTCGCGGGTCGCCGCCGAGGTCGATGCGTCCACCATCGTGTTCTGCGGGGTGCACTTCATGGCGGAGTCGGCCAAGATCCTCGCCTACGACAAGACCGTGCTGATCCCCGACGCGGCGGCCGGTTGCTCGCTCGCCGAGACGATCAACGGTGAGCAGCTGCGGGCGTGGAAGGCGGAACATCCCGGCGCCGTCGTCGTCAGCTACGTCAACACGACCGCCGAGGTGAAGGCCGAGACCGACATCTGCTGCACCTCGTCGAACGCCGTCGAGGTCGTCGCATCGATCCCGGCCGACACCGAGGTGCTGTTCTGCCCCGACCAGTTCCTCGGTGCGCACGTCCAGCGCATGACCGGTCGCGACAACATGCACATCTGGATGGGCGAGTGTCACGTGCACGCCGGCATCAACGGCGCCGATCTCCGGGCGCAGGTCGACGCCGAACCCGACGCCGAGCTGTTCGTGCATCCCGAGTGTGGCTGCGCGACCAGCGCCCTGTACCTCGTGTCGTCGGGTGTCGTGCCCGCGGAGCGCGCCCGGATCCTGTCGACCGGCGGCATGGTCGACGCCGCCCGGGAGACGACCGCCGCCAAGGTGCTCGTCGCCACCGAGACCGGCATGCTCCACCAGCTGCACAAGGTCAACGCCACGACCGAGTTCGTGCCGGTCAACCGGGCCGCCGTCTGCAAGTACATGAAGATGATCACGCCGGCCAAGCTGCTGCGCTCGCTGCGGGACGGCACCGACGAGGTGACCGTGCCGCGAGACGTCGCCGATCGCGCCCGACGGTCGGTCGAGCGGATGATCGCCATCGGCACTCCCTCGGCGACCGCCGAGTGACCGAGTGTCGATGAGTCTGCCGCGTCGGCTCGCCGCGCCGCCGGCCACCTGGGAGCGCGACGTCGACGTGGTCGTGCTCGGCTCGGGCGCGGCGGGGCTGTCGGCGGCGCTGGCGGTCCGACCCGTCCGCAGCGTGCTCGTCGTGACCAAGGACATCCTGTCCGCGGGCTCGACGCAGTGGGCGCAGGGTGGCCTCGCCGGGGTGCTCGATCCGAGCGACTCGATCGAGGACCACGTTCGCGACACGCTCGTTGCCGGCGCCGGACTGTGTGACGAGGCCGTGGTCCGACAGCTGGTGACCGAGGCGCCCAAGTCGATCCGCTATCTGATGCGGCTCGGTGCGGCGTTCGATCCCGAGCAGGGCGGCACCGACATCGCGCTCACTCGGGAAGGTGGCCACAGCCACAATCGCATCGTGCACTCCGGTGGTGATCGCTCGGGCGCCGAGGTCCAGCGAACACTCGACGAGTCGGCGATCGGTGCCGGCGTCGAGGTGCTCGGGCACGCCTTCGCGCTCGACCTCGTGCTCGGAACCGCTCCCGACGGTCGTCGGCAGGCGGCGGGTGTTCGCATCGGCAAGACCGACGAGCACGGTGTACTCGTCTCGGTCGGCATCGTGACTGCCCGCGCCGTCGTCATCGCGTCGGGGGGATACGGCCAGGTGTTCGCTTCGACCTCCAACCCGGCGGCCGTGACCGGTGACGGTGTCGCGATGGCGTTGCGCGCCGGCCTGGCCGTGACCGACGTCGAGTTCGTCCAGTTCCATCCGACCGTGATGTGGAGGGGCCCCGACGCACTCGGCCAACAGGCGCTCGTGTCCGAGGCCGTCCGTGGCGAAGGTGCCGTGCTGTTCGACGCCGCCGGCGAACGGGTGATGGTCGGCGTGCATCCGCTCGAGGACCTCGCACCGCGCGATGTGGTGGCGGCGGCGATCAGCCGGCGCATGGCAGAGGCGCCCGGCGGTGTCGACGACCACGTGTTCCTCGATGCCACCCACCTCGGTGAGCGCTTCCACGAACGATTCCCGGCGATCACCGAGGCGTGTCGCGAGATCGGACTCGACCCCGCCGTCGACCGGATTCCGGTCGCACCCGCTGCCCACTACGCCTGTGGTGGCATCCGCGCCGGGCTCGACGGTCGTACCTCGCTGCCTGGTCTGTACGCCGTCGGTGAGGTGTCGGCGACCGGGGTGCACGGCGCCAACCGGCTCGCGTCGAACAGCCTCACCGAGTCCATCGTCGCCGGTACGTGGGTCGGCCGGGACCTCGCCTGGGAACTGCCCGACCGTGTCGACCTCGATCTCGACCTGGACCATCCGATGGACCATCACCTCCTCGATCCGGCACGCCTGCGCGAGGTGCGCGCGGTGATGTCCCGCCACGTCGGGGTGCTCCGTGACGAGATGTCGCTGTCGTCGGCCGCCGGGGCCCTCGGATCGATTGCACGCGAGATGCGCTCCGCCCGCCCGACCGGCGAGTCCGGCGACGAGGTCGTGCGACCGGTCGAGCCGTCCCGGCGATCGTGGGAGGGGACCAACATCCTGACCGTGGCCACGGCCGTCGTCGCGGCGGCCCGAGCGCGGCAGGAGAGTCGAGGGTGTCACCGCCGCAGCGACTACCCGGAACCGCGAGACGAGTGGCTGCGCCATCTCGACGTGACCCTCGACGAGTCCGGAACGCTGGCGGTCGGTCAGACCGACTGAACGCCGGCACCGCCGGGCGCCCACGTGGCGTGTCCCCTACGATCGAATCCATGACAGCGTCGCTGCCGACCTGCACGGAGTGTGGATTCGATGGAAGTCGCTGGAGCGACGACGACCTCGAACGCACCCTCGCCCACACCGACGACCTGATCGGGTACGTCCTCGAGGGATCGACGTCGCTCGCTCCCACGAACACCCCCGATGGCATCGACGACGCCGACCAGGTGGCGGCGGCTCACGCCCTGATGCACCATCTCGACGAACTTGCGGCGGCGCGACGTCGGACGGACCCGTTCGAGCCGATGATCGGGCGGCTGGACTCGATCCAGGCATCCAGCGGTGGGGTGCCGAAGCTCCCGGTCGACGAGGCGGTCGTCGGGCCCTCGGGCATCGAGGGCGACGGGCACGACAACCGCCGCAACCACGGCCGGCCCTGGCAGGCGCTGTGCATCTACAGCGCGGACCTGCTCGGCGAACTCGAGGCCGAAGGACATCCGATCGGGCCCGGCGGGGCCGGCGAGAACCTGACGATCTCGGGAATCGACTGGACCCGCATGCGTGGGGGACTCACGATCACGATCGGCTCCGGTCCGACCCCCGTACGACTGCAGACGAGTGGTCCGGCGGCGCCGTGTCACAAGATCGGCGACTGCTTCGTCGACCGGGACTGGAACCGGATCGACCACGTCGAGCGGCCCGGTTGGGCCCGCTGGTACGCCTCGGTGCGCGCCGGCGGAACGATCCGCCCCGGCGACACCGTCACCATCACCGCCTGACGTACGAATGGTGCCTGACACCATTCGTACGTCCACCTCGCGTCACGCCGCAGTCCTACACTCGCCGCATGTTCGTGTTCCATCCGCTCTCGGAGTCGACTCGTCGCGACCTCGTCGCCGGGGGCCTCGATCCCGACGCGGTCGCGGGAATCGTGCGGAACGCCATCGCCGAGGACTTGATGGGTGGCATCGACGTCACGTCGGCGGCGACGATCGGCGCCGAACAGCGCAGCACCGCGACGTTCGGCGTGCGAGCCACCGGTGTGATCGCCGGTCTCCCGATCGTCGCCGCGGTCATCGACACCGTGTGCGGCGAGGAGGCCAGTGAGTTCATCCAGTTGGTGGCCGACGGCACCCAGGTGCAACCCGGCACCGAGGTCGCCGAGGTCGTGGCCCCGACCCGTCTGCTCCTGACGGCCGAGCGAACCGCGCTGAACCTGCTCTGCCATCTGTCCGGGATCGCATCGGTCACTCGACGCTGGGCCGACGCGGTGGAAGGAACGTCCGCCGTGGTGCGCGACACCCGCAAGACCACGCCGGGACTCCGTGCCCTCGAGAAGTATGCGGTGCGCTGCGGTGGCGGCGTGAATCACCGCATGGGCCTGTCCGACATGGCGCTCGTGAAGGACAACCACGTGGCGGCAGCGGGCGGCATCGCCGAGGCGATCCGCCGCGTCCGGACACTGGAAGCGACGATTCCGGTCGAGATCGAGGTCGACTCCCTCGACGGTCTGCGCGAAGCCATCGCGGGCGACGCTGATCAGGTGCTGATCGACAACTTCACGCCCGAGCAGATGCGCGAGGCGGTGGCGATCCGCGACGAGATGAATCCGGCGGTTCTGCTCGAAGCGAGCGGTGGGCTCACGCTGGAATCAGCTCGAGTCGTCGCCGCATCCGGGGTCGACTACATCGCCGTCGGTGAACTCACGCACTCGGCGCGGGTGCTCGACATCGGCCTGGACTTCCGGGACTCCTGACGGACCCCGGCGTCGAGTGGGTTCAGCCCTCCGGCGTGCCGTAGACGCCGAGCAGGTCGACCACGATGATCATGTCGGCCCCGGCGGGCAGCCCGAGCTGAGGGTTGCCCTCCGGGCCGAATGCGTCGTCCGGCGGCACGATGATCGCACGGCGACCGCCGACCTTCATGCCGGGCAGACCCTTGACGAAACCGGGGAATCCACCGACTGCAGCCGTTCCGACCTGGACAGGATCGGCTTCCCAGCTGCTCTCGAGCTCGACGAGGTTGTCGCCACGGAACAGCACGTAGTTGATGATGCCGGTCTGGCCGGGCTGCAGTTCCTCGCCGTCGCCTTCCTGCAGGTCGACCACCGTCGTCTCGGTGGCGCCTTCCGATGCCGGCACGCCGGCCTCGGTCGGAGCGTTCGCGGGGTCCGGCGGTGGGATGACCGCACGTACCTCGACCAGGAACGTGAGGGCTTCGTTCGGCGGGATGAGTTCACCGCTACCCGCCTCGCCGTACGCCATGTCGGCAGGAATGTCGAGGCGGACCGTCGCGCCGGCCTGCACGCCCAAGAGACCCTCGTCCCAGCCGGCGATCACCTGTCCCTGGCCGAGCACGACCGGAATCGGCTCGAACCGGTCATAGCTGTTGTCGAACTCGACACCGTCACTCGAACGGACGCCGACGTAGTCGACGATGACCGTGTCGCCGGCCTGTGCCTCGGGACCCGTTCCCTCCTCGATCACCGTGACCTGCAGCTCGGTCGGGATCTCGTCGGGCGGTCTCGACCTCGGGCTTGTCGGGGTTGGTCGCCGGCGTCGGCGTGGATCCGTCGGCCGGCGTCGATCCGTCCGTCGTCTCGCTGTCGGTCGCCTCGCTGGTCGGCACCGACCCCGGAGTCGAGCTGTCGCTGTCGGAGCCACCATCGCTGCTGCACGCAGCGAGCAGCAAGGTGGCGGTGATCATCAGTACGGGGAGGGTCCGGCGCATCGGAGCGACGCTACATCCGCGGAGCGCCAACCCCCACGTCAACCCCGTGAACACTTACCCAACTCCGAAAAATCGCGGAATCCGGACGCTCAGCGACCGAATCGCGTCATTTTCGGGCTGGAGGGGGGTCGGGTGGGGGTGGGCGGCCAGCCAGGCGGCCTCGGCGCGGCCGAGTTCGGTGGAGGGGTCGCCGTCCACGAACGGCCAGAGTTCGGACGCGATACGCCGGTAGTTGCCGCGCGCGCCCGAGTTCGCCGAGGAGGGCGTACAGGCCGAGATTGATCCGTTGGATGAACACGAATGCCCGCGGCACCGTCGCGTACTGACTGATCGGGCTCGTGCGGTCGAACGTGTGACGAACGATGGAGTTGGCGTACTCGCGGGTCCAGGTCATCTCGCTGTCGGTGCGCACCGTGTCGTAGAAGTGCGAGAAGTACTCGCCGACCTCCTCGGTGCTCACCGGCGCCCCCGGTTGCAGCATCCCGGCCCGCTCGAGGATCGAGCGGAACTCGTCGTGATCGTGGTCGACCGCGGCGGCCTTCACCATCGATCCGAACGTCGACATCTCCTCGGCCGTGAAGTGCTTCACGAGCCCGAAGTCGAGGAACGTCACGGTGCCGTCGTCGTGGAACACGTAGTTCCCCGGGTGCGGATCACCGTTGAAGGCGCCCATCCGGTAGAGGCTGCGGAAGACGAACCGGAAGATGATCTCGCCGACGCGATCGCGTTCGGGCTGGCCGCGTCGCATCAGCTCGGCCCATCCGAAACCCTCGACCAGCTCCGTGGTCAGCACGCGAGTCGTCGACATCTGCGGCACGACCTCGGGGATGCGGATGAACGGGTGATCGCGGTAGTAGTCGGCGAACACCTGCTGATGTCGCGCCTCGAGTTCGTAGTCGGTCTCCTCGGCGATGCGCAGCTTGATCTCGTCGACCATCTCCGCCGGATCCAGGCCGCCGAAGCCCTGGCGCAGGATCGCGCCGAGCAGGTCGGCGTTGCGCAGGTCGGCGACGATCGCGTCGGCGATCCCCGGGTACTGCACCTTGACCGCAACCGCTCGCTCCAACCCTGAGTCGGGGTCACGGAGGATCGCCCGATGGACCTGACCGATCGACGCCGCAGCGATCGGGTTCGGGTCGAACTCGACGAACAACTCGTCGATCCGGCCGCCGAGCTCCCGTTCGACCGTGCCGATGGCGAGATCGATCGACATGGGTGGAGCGTTCGACTGCAGCTGCGACAGCGCCAGACGAAGCGGCTCGGGCAGGCCGTCGTCGAGGTAGCTGGCCATCTGTCCCAGCTTCATCAGCGCGCCCTTCATGTGGCCCAGCTCGTCGGCGACCTGCTGCGCCGACCGCAGCTCGCGATGGCGATCGAGTGCTTCGCGTCGTTCGGTCGAGGCGAACGTCTTGCGGGCGGCGGTGGTCGCATAGGTGCCGCCGACCCGCGCGCCCATCCGGGCCAGCCGGGCGTTGCGGCCCAGGCGCGATCGTCCGACGGCGTGGCGTGGCCGGTCGCCGCGGCCCCGCACCCACCACGTGGCGATGCCGGCGGCCGCCCCGACGAGCAGTCCCGCCGAGAGGACCCGAGCGGTCGTTCGGCGGGTCACGAGCGACGGATCACCGAATCGACCGCCCGGATGAGCGTCGGGACGAACCGGTCGGCGCTGGCCACGGCTGCGTCGTGCATGGCGTCCACCCGGAACGCCTCGGCATCGGGGATCAACTCGAACAGCTTCACCTGGCGTCGCAGGGGAACGACCTGGTCGCGCATGGTCAGGATCATGGATGCCGGCACGTCGACCTGTGGCAACCACTCGGTCGACGAGAAGTGTCCGAGTGCCCGACCCGCCTCGAGCACCATCCGCCAATCGTGTGTCGCCGCCTCCTGGATCGCCCAGGGCTCCCACTGCTTCGTCTTGCGCGACAGGTAGAGCTGTTCGGTCAGCCACACCTTGGCCTGGTCGGGCGTGAAGCGGGCCATGGTCGCCAACCCGGTGAGGCCGAGCAGGATCCGGCGCTCCTCCTTCTTGGCTGCGAAGTACGGGGCGGTCGCGCACAGCACGAGCCCTCGGACGCGGGCGGGGTGGCGGCGCCAGATCAGCTGGGCGATCGGGCCGCCCATCGAGTAACCGACCGGGATGAACTCCTCGACACCCACGGCGGCGGCGATGTCGACGGCGTCGTCGGCGCAATCCTCCAACCGGAACGGCTTCTTCGATCGCAGACCCGTGCCATGACCGCGATGGTCGAAGGCGATCACCCGGTAGCGCTCGCCGAGCGCCTCGTAGCACTTGAACCAGTTCAGGTCGGCCGAGGCGGTCCACCCGTGCAGCAGTACGACCACTGGCGCATCGGGAGCGCCGCCGAAGTCACGCACGATGACCGTGCCCCGATCCTCCAACTCGACGAATCGAGCGGGCGGCAGCTTGGGTGTCAGGATCGCGACGCTGTCGCTGTCCGCGAGTTCAGGCTGGTTCGACACGGAGCACCGTCACGGTGAGCGCACCGTTGGGCGCCTCGTAGGTGATCGTGGCCCCGGCCTCGGCGCCGTCGAGCGCCTTGCCGAGCGGCGACACCGGGCTGATGACGTCGGCGCCCTCGACCTGCTCTTCCATGTTGCCGATCAGGTACCGCTCGGCGTCGTCTTCGGAGTCGCCCTCGTACACCACGGTGTAGATCAGCGATCCGTCGACGATCTCGGCGTTCTCCAGGAGGTGCTCGAGTTGGCGGATCCGACCCTCCATGTGGCCCTGCTCGTCCTTGGCGGCGTGGTAGCCGGCGTTCTCCTTCAGGTCGCCCTCTTCGCGGGCTCGTTCGATCTTGTTGGCGACGTCGATCCGGCCGCGTGTCGTCAGATCGTCGAACTCGGCCTTCAGGCGTTCGTACGCCGCGGGGGACAACTGGACTGCTGCCATGGAGAGTGCACGATACCTGCGACCGGTCACGGCCGACCGCCATGTGCTCGTGAAACGAGGCGGCGTAGGCTCGCCGCCCATGACGCACAACATCGCAGTGATCGGCGGGGACGGAATCGGCCCCGAAGTGACGGCGGAGGCCATCAAGGTCGTCCGTGCCGCCGGCGTGGACATCGAGACCACCGACTTCGATCTGGGTGGCGCCCGCTATCTCCGCGACGGCGAGATCCTGTCCGACGGTGTGCTCGACCAGTTGCGTGCCTTCGACTGCATCCTGCTCGGCGCGGTCGGGACGCCCGAGGTTCCGCCCGGGGTGATCGAGCGCGGCCTGCTGCTGAAGATGCGGTTCGACCTCGATCTCTACATCAACCAGCGTCCGTTCACCGGGATCGCCCCCGGCGGCGACACACCGCACGACTTCGTGGTCATCCGCGAGAACACCGAGGGCCCCTACGTCGGTGAGGGTGGCGTCCTGCGGCGTGGCACCCCCAACGAGGTCGCCACGCAGGGTTCGGTCAACACCCGGCTCGGCGTCGAGCGGTGCGTCCGCTACGCCTTCGAGCTGGCGGCGTCGCGACCGCGCCGGCATCTCACCCTGGTGCACAAGACGAACGTGTTGACGTTCGCCGGTGATCTCTGGGACCGCACCTTCAACGAGGTCGCCGCCGAGTTCCCCGACGTCGGCACGGCGTACAACCATGTCGACGCCGCGTGCATCTACTTCGTGCAGGACCCTCACCGGTACGACGTGATCGTGACCGACAACCTGTTCGGCGACATCCTCACCGATCTCGGCGGTGCCGTGTCCGGCGGGATCGGCTTGGCGTCCTCGGCGAACCTCAACCCGGCGCGTACCGGACCGTCGATGTTCGAGCCCGTCCACGGTTCCGCGCCCGACATCGTCGGCACCGGTACGGCCAACCCCACGGCGGCGATCCTGAGCGCGGCGCTGATGCTCGACTTCCTCGGCGAGAGCGAGGCGGCCGATCGCATCCGGGCTGCGTGCGCTGATCCTGTCACCGGCAGCACCACCGACGTTGGTGACTCCATCGCCGACCGCGTGAGAAACTGACGTCATGCCCATCACACCGACCCCCAAGATCTGGATGAACGGCGACCTCGTCGACTGGGACAAGGCCCAGGTCCACGTGCTCACCCACACGCTGCACTACGGCACCGGGGTGTTCGAGGGCATCCGGGCCTACGAGACCGATCAGGGTCCGGCGGTGTTCCGCCTCACCGACCACATCGAGCGCCTGTTCAGCTCGGCGCAGATCATGGGCATGGAGATCCCGTACACGGTCGAGGAGCTGGTCGCCGCGACCAAGGAGACCGTCGCCTCGACCGGACTCGACTCCTGCTACATCCGGCCCATCGCCTACTACGGGTACGGCGAGATGGGCCTCAACACGTTGCCGTGTTCCGTCGACGTGTCGATCGCCTGCTGGCCATGGGGCGCGTACCTGGGTGACGATGCCGTCGAGAAGGGCGTGCGGATGAAGATCTCGTCGTGGACCCGCCACGACCACAACACGATGCCGCCCGCATCGAAGACGACCGGCAACTACGTCAACTCGTCGCTCGCCAAGGTCGAGGCCCTGAAGGCCGGCTACGACGAGGCGATCATGCTCGCTCCGAACGGCCTCATCGCGGAATGCACCGGCGAGAACATCTTCGTCGCTCGTCACGGCAAGTTGCTCACGCCGCCGCTGTCGGCCGGGGCGCTCGAGGGGATCACGCAGAACTCGGTGTCGACGATCGCCGCTGATCTCGGCTTCGAAGTGGTCGTCGACAACATCGCCCGCAGCGACCTCTACATCGCCGAGGAGGCGTTCGTCTGCGGCACTGCCGCCGAGGTGAGCTCGGTCAATTCCGTCGACGATCGGTCGATCCCGTGCCCCGGCCCCATGACCGTGGCGATCGCCGAGGTGTACCACCAGGCGATCCG
>CAVZTM010000029.1:0-47588 GCA_963778175.1 Ilumatobacteraceae bacterium | reverse complement strand
TCGGCGGGTGCGCTTCGTGATGAGTGCCGACGACCCCGCCGTGGTGCGGAATCTGGAGACGGGGCTGGTGTCGCTGACCGGCGCCGAGGTGGTGACGTATCAGTCGATCCAACTCAAGGGACGTCCGGTCGTGGTCGAGCCGCCGACCGCCGGTGACATCGAGATGGCCCGCGTGCAGACAGCGACGTTCTTCGACGCTGTCCATCGCACCGACGGCAACCCGATCGAAGCTCTCTGGCGCATGCTGCCGCTGCAGATGGTTGCTGTCGAGATGGTCGTCGAGGAGACGTTCGACCAGACCCCGGGGCCGTCCGCCGGAGCGGTGATCGACGGGATCTCCCGATGAGTTCGGACGAGGTGCCGTTGTCTCTCGTGGACATCGAGCGGTGTTTCGGCGGCGCGATTCCCGCGGTGCTGGCGACCGCGTCGGCTGATGGCGTGGTCAACGTCACGTATCTGTCCCGCGCTCATCGGGTGGACGCTGAGCGCATTGCGCTGTCGAACCAGTTCATGTCGAAGACGTCCCGCAACCTGGCCACCAACCCCCGCGCCAGCCTGCTTGCTGATGGATCCCGTCACCCACGACGAGTTCCGCTTGTCGCTCGTGTACGAGCGGACCGAACGACGGCGGTCGGGTCTTCGACCAGTTGCGAGCCGACGTCGACGCGCTTGGCCGCGCTGAGCGACATGAGCGACGTGTTCCGGCTCCGGGCGGCCGACGTGTTCCGGGTGATCGCGGTCGAACAGAACCCGCCCAACCCGTCGGGGTCGCTGCCGACCGACACGCCGCCGGATCGGATCGCCTCGCCGGAGCTGGCCGGTCTCTCGGAGCTGGCCGGCTACATCGCCCGTGCAGCCGATCTCGACATGCTGGTCGAGACCGCGCTCGAGGGGCTCGAGCGGTTGCTCGGGTATCGCCACACGCTGCTCCTGCTCGTCGACGAAGGCGGCACTCGGCTCTACACGATCGCCAGCCGTGGCTTCGACACCCAGAGCCTCGGCGCCGAGGTCGAGATCGGTCGTGGTCAGATCGGGCTCGCCGCAGCCCGCTGCGAGCCGCTGCGGATCGGTGGGCTGCGCGGGATGGAGAAGTACGCGGAGTCCGTGCGCCGGCAACTCGACGACGGCATGGGCCCGGGTCACGACGTCCCCGTGCCGGGCGTCGTCGGGGTCCAGAGCCGCATCGTCGTGCCCGCGATGGCTCGCGGTGAACTGATCGGTGTGCTCGTCGCCGAGAGCCGGCGGCCGGTGGCGTTCGGTCAGGTCGACGAGCAGGTGCTCAGCGTCGTGGGGTCGATGTTGGCGAGCGCGATCGAACACGTTCGCGCTGTCGAACTGGACGACATCGCGGTGGGGGACGTCGCCGAGCCGGGCTCGACCCCACTGCGCCCGGCGGGTGCCGCATCCGACGGAGTTCCATTCCGGTTCTTTGCCGTCGACGGCAGTGTCTTCGTGGACGGTGACTATCTCATCAAGGGTGTGGCCGGGCGCATCCTGTGGTCGCTGCTGAATCAGTACGCAGCTGATGGTCGCGTGGAGTTCACGAATCGGGAGCTTCGTCTCGACCCGACGCTCGATCTGCCGGGGTTCAAGGACAACCTGGAGAGCCGACTGATCCTGCTGAAGCGACGTCTCGACGAACGCGAGGTGCCGGTCCGTATCGAGAAGACCGGCCGGGGTCGTTTCCGGCTCGTCGTGTCGGTGGTGCCGCAACTCGAGTTCGTCGATCCCTGAGAGACTCCGGGTGTGACCTACGACGACATTGCCGCCATCTTCCTCGCGCCGCTCGCCGAACCGATCGCCGAACCGGAGGTGGAGCCGACGGCGGCGCGCCGTCTCCGTGATGCGTTGGAGCCGATCGCCACGCAGGGATGGTGGTCCCGGCCGGCCGGTGAGGGTCTGACCGCACTCGGCGTGGACTTCTTCCCCGGCTACGTGTGGGGACGGGCAGCCGCGCTCGGCACGCCGACGGCGTCGGTCGTTGCGGCGACGTTCGGCGTCTTCGAGCCCCGCATGATCGCCGCCGCCTACGAGGCCGGCGTGGCCAGTGCGACGCGAGGCGACATCCTCGACGCGCGGGCGGCCGGTGGCGCCGCGAGTCTCGACGGGATCGCCGATGCCGCCGAGTGCGCCGCGGTCGCCGATCCGCTGCTTCGGGCGGTGGACACGCTCGACGGTCTCGGACGCCCGCTGTTCAGCGCACTGCGATCCCTGCCGGTGCCGTCATCGCCGGGTGGTCGACTCTGGCGCGCCGCCGAACTCGTCCGCGAGCACCGAGGTGACGCTCATCTCGCTGCGCTCGTGGCGGCGGGGCTCGATGCCGTGGAGGCCAACGTGCTCACCGAACGGTGGCTCGGCTTCGGGCTGGGCGAGTACAGCGCGACGCGTGGGTTCGGGGCCGAGGCGTTGGCCGCCGGGGTGAGCCGCCTGCAGGCCCGGGGCTGGATGGCGGGCGACGAACTGACGGACTCGGGACGTGCTGCCCGAGCGGCGATCGAGACGTCGACCGACGCCGGTCAACAGGCGCTCGTCGAGGCGTGCGGCGACGATCTCGAGGAGGTGATCGTGCGGGCCGCCGACATCTCGTCGCGGCTGATCGAGGCCCGTGCGTGTCCGGCCGACCCCCGCAAGCGTGCGGGCGGCTGAGTCGCGCTCAGAACATCCGGATGCTCTGCGTCCGCGCTGCGGTCGCCGCAGTGTTGCCGGTCGTGTCCGTCAGGGTCGGCGCAGCCACGAACGAGTAGTTCGCGTTGGTCGTCTGCTGGCCGAGTGCACCGCACCCGGTTCCGGCACAGGTGGGGCCGACGGTCACGGTGACGGTCCGATCCGAGTTGCTCAGCGCCACTGCAGAGTTCGCGAACGAGGCGACCCCGGTGTCGAGGGTGATGTAGTTGTTGGACCCCAGCGCTGCGAGCTCCGTTGCTCACTCCGACCATCGTGAGGGTGTCGTTGCCGTTGCCGGTCGGGTCGGTCAGGGTGACCGTCGTCGAAGCGGGCACCGATGCGGGCGCGAGCGGTTCGCTGAACGTGATCACCACGGTGTCACCGGGCTGGACTCGACCGTCGGTCGACCCGTTCGTGTCGGTGATCGTCACGGCGGCGGGCTTGGCCCGGTCGAGCGGTGTGGTCGCGGTGAAGCTGCCGAGGTTGCCGATCGCGTCGCGGGCTCCGGCGGCATTGGCCGCCATGGCGACGGTCATGGCGCCGACGGACGTGTTGGCCGCACCAGCTCCCTCGGTCAGTGTCAGGGTGATCGTCGCGCCGGCGCGGGCCGCGCTCGCCAGGGTCCCGCCCGAGGGGACGTTGGCGAGCGTCCAGGGAGCGGTTCCGGCGGTGTAGGCCTGCAGCGTCTCGCTGAACAGCGCGGTGACCCGGTCGACCTTGCCGTTGCCGTTGTTGTCCAGCAGGCTCAGTGTGACGAGCGCGGGAGCGGCGCGGTCGGTCGGCGCCGTCGCCGCGTAACTCGCGAGGTTGCCGCTCGCGTCGCGGATTCCGGCCGGGTTGGCGGTCAGCGTGACGCGGAACGATCCGACGGCCGTCGTCGCTGCACCCGTGCCCTCGTCGAGCGCGAGGGTCGCCTGTGCACCGCTGACTCCGACGGAGTTGAGGGTCGCCCCCGATGGTGGCGACGTCAACGAGAACGAGGTGGGAGCGGAGAATGGCGCGAGGGCTTCGCTGAACACGACGAGCACGCGGTCGATCTTGCCGTTGCGGTTGTCGTCGAACATCTCCTGGGAGCGGCGGATCGGCCGGGCGCCGTCGGCGGGGGTCTTCGTGAACGACGAGAGGTTGCCGGCGGCGTCGCGCACGCCGGTTGCATTCGATGCCAGGGTGACGGTGAAGGCGCCCACGGCGGTGTCGGTGGCCCCGGGTCCTTCGGTGATCGCGAGGGTGACCGTGGGCGACGTCACCGTCACGGTTCCGAGGGTGCCACCGCTCGGGACGTTCGCCAGGCTCCAGACACTGCTCGGGGCCGAGTAGGGGGCCAGGGCCTCGCTGAACGTCATCGCGACCCGGTCGACCTTGCCGTTCGCGTTGGTGTCCTGCATGGCGAGTGCGAGAGCGGCGGGGGCGGCGAGGTCGGTCGGGGCGGTGGCCGCGAACGACGACGTGTGGTTGTTGAGGTCGCGGATACCAGCCGAGTTGGCGGCGAGGGCGACCGTGAACGCGCCGACAGCGGTGTTCCCCGCGCCCGGACCCTCGGCGATCGACAGTGTCGCGGTGTTCCCGCTCACCGTCACGGCGGAGAGGCTTCCGCCCGAGGGCACGTTGGTCAGCGTCCACGGCGCGACGCCGGCGGTGTACGGGGCGAGCGTGTCGTCGAACACGACCGTGACCGTGTCGACCTTGCCGTTGGCGTCGACGTCGCGCATCGCCATCGACTGCAGGACCGGGGGTATGACGATGTCGACCGCCGCGGACGCAACTGATCCGCCGGAGCCGACCACGAACACGCTGTGCGGCGCGTCGGTCGTGCCGACCGGCAGCGTGACGCTGACCGCCATCGAGGTGGTGCTCGTGACCACCGACGGTGATCCGGTCAGTAGCCGGCCCGGTCGGCGAGTCGAGGTGGTACGTGACGGATTCGCCGAGGAGGTAGTTGCCGATCGTGCCGGTGACGGTGGCCGGCACCGACGTGATCGGGGCCGTGGAGTCGAGCACGAAGGTCGAGGCTGCGACGGTGACGGCGGCACTCGCCGAGCTCTCCGCGCCGGTCCACGATGCTGTCCGCGCCTGGACCGTGTACACCCAGGTTCCGGCGGGCACGTTGTGCTCGACACAGCTGGTCGCGATCGGCGCGATGCAGTCGGCGAGCACGGTCTGCGCGGCGTTCGAGGTGTCGTAGCGTCGAACCGTGTAGGCCTCTGCCGGCGTTCCCGACGACAGGGTGGTGGTCGGCCACGACACCGTGACATCACGGCCGCTGACCACGGCGGTGGGTGCTGCGGACGGCGGGATCGACGCCGAGGTCGTCAGCCCGGTTCCTGACGCCGACTGCGGAGAAGGCCGCGAATGTCTGGTGGGTCGGCAGCACGACGAATGCGGCGGCCGCGAGGACCGCGACCACCGCCGTTCGTGCCGACATGGGGTCGTCAGGGCTGGACTGCCCGTCAGGGTCAGGGCGATGGTGAACGACACTCCCTGACATGCGTCCGGAGCGGTCCCGGCCATCGTGACGACGTTCGGAATCGACGCGGCGACGTTCGTCGCGCCTGCTCCGACGGGGAGACTGAGTCCGGTCGCTCCGATCACCGTGACATTCGTCGCCGGGCAGCCCGGGTTGCTCGAGGAGACTGCCCCGGCTGTCATCGCGTCGAACGTCACGGGATAGGGGTTCGGGTTGTCCAGCGTGAAGTGGACGTCGCCGCCGTTGAATCCCGGGTACAGGTCGGCAGCACCCGTCGCCGCGTTCACGGTGATGGCCTGGGCGGTCACCGATCGGGCCGTACCCGAGCCGGTGCCGTTGGCCGACCACAGAGCGGCTGCTGCGCCGGTGCCGAGTGTGATCACCGTGACGATCCCGATGACGACCTTCTTCTTGCGATCCATGATGTTCCTTCCGCCGTTCGATTGGTGCGTCGCTGCCTGCGACGTACGTGCATACGAACCATCGGCGTGATCCGCAGCCGACTTGAGTGCGCCCCCCGCACGATCCGTGCGCGAGCCGTTCCGGTGTCCGGGACGCAGGCGGCACGAATCGCAGGGAGGCGAGGCCGCGGACGTCGTCGCCCGCGAGCGATCGGCTGGCAGGATGTCGGGGTGCGGCACCTCGTTGCGGACCTCGAGCGGATTCCCGGCGTCGTGGCGGTGACGTTGGGCGGGTCGCGGGCGACGGGGACTGCGACCGAGGGGTCGGACTGGGACTTCGGGCTGTACTACCGAGGCGGGATCGACACCGACGCGATCCGTTCGCTGGGGTGGGACGGCCGGGTGTTCGAGCCGGGCGAGTGGGGGCGGATCGTCAACGGCGGCGCGTGGTTGGAGGTCGAGGGCGAGCGGGTCGATCTGATCTACCGCGACCTCGACGAGGTGGAGCGGTGGACGTCCGAGGCCGAAGCGGGCCGGTTCGAGATCGAGCGTGAGGTCGGCTACGTCGCCGGGATCGCGACGTACGTGCTGGCCGGTGAGCTCGCGGTGAACGAGGTGCTGGCGGGCGAGTTGCCGCGGCCGGTGTTCCCCGATGCGCTGCGGGAGACGGCGCCGGCCCTGTGGAACCGGCTCGCCGGCGGTGCTGTGCACTACGCCCGCGTGCAGCTCCGGCGTGGCGACGTGGTCGCGTCGACGGCGAACCTCGCGCAGGCGGTGCTCGCCGTTGCGCAGGCTCGTCTCGCGGCGGCGGGCGAGTGGGCGTTGAACGAGAAGGGGATCGTCGAACGTGCCGGCCTCGGTGATGCGACTCGGGCGTTCACCGACCTCGATCCGGCCGCTGCGGTCGACCACGTCGCCGACCTGCTCGCCGTCGGCTGGGTGTGACCGTGGTGCGCTTCGGGCGCGTGAGGTGTTGCGCTGCGGTGGTCGTGGTGGTCGGGGTCGCGTGGATGGCCGGGTGCGGGCCCGACGGTGGCGAGCCGTCCGCTGGTCGCGACCCCGTCGACGGGTGCGGCGCCCGATGGTGGGGTCGGGTCGTGGCGAAGCGTCCGGGTGGTCGACGGCGACACGTTGGAGGTGTCCGGTCCGGGCGGCGAGATGCCCGTGCGCGCTGATCGGGATCAACACGCCCGAGTCGGGCGAATGCTTCGGCCAGGAGGCCACCGAGGCGCTCGCCGGGCTGGTGGCGGGGGAGGAGCTGGTCCTGGTCGAGGACCGCTCCGACGTCGATCAATTCGGGCGGGCGCTGCGGTACGTCGAGACGACCGAGGGCGTCGACGTCGGCGCCGAGCTGGTGGCCGGCGGGTTCGCCATCGCCCGCCGGTATCCGCCCGACGACGCCCGGGCCGACGTGTACGCCGATCTGCAGCGCGAGGCGCAGACGGGCCGTGGTCTGTGGGCGTCGGATGCGTGCGGTGCGAGCGACGCGGCGGTGTGGAGATCGAGGTCGACGTCAACGCCGACGCACCGGGTGACGACGGCCAGAACCTCAACGGCGAGTGGGTACAGGTTCGCGAACGTCGGCGTCGATCCGGTGGACCTCGACGGATGGGAGGTTGCCGACGAGTCGGCGTCGAACCGCTACCGGTTCACCGATCTGCGCCTCGAGCCCGGCTCGAGCGTCACCCTGTTCAGCGGTTGCGGCGACGACGACGACACCGATCGCCACTGGTGTGTGTCGGGTAGCGCAGTGTGGAACAACAGCGGCGACACCGTGTTCCTCCGCGACGAGCGGGGCAACATCGTCGTGTCGTTCTCGTACGGCGACTCGGGCTGAACGCGATCGTCCCGTTCTCGATCAGTACGTGACCCGTTGCGGATTCCGGGACGCAGGCCGCTAAGATCCACGGACTGTGTTGGTCAGCGATGCCGTCAGTGGGCGTCGTTGATGCGCGCGACGAGCCGGCCCTTCACGAGGCCGCGGGCGAGGCGATCCAGGCCGTCGGGGATGTCGTCGAAGCCGATCTCGGTGTAGTGCGGCGCCAGCTGTCCGCTGGCGAAGAGCTCGTACACGCCGACGACGTCATCGCTGGTCCCACCCCTGGAACCGACGAGCTCGCACTCTTTCAAGATGAGGTCCCTCGTCGAGATCGTCGCCTCGAGCTTGCCCATGCCGACCTGCACCACACGGCCTGCGAAGCGCACCGTCTCGATGGCCTCGGCGGTGGTGGTGCCGAATCCGGCGAAGTCGACGATCACGTCGAGCTGCTTGTCCGCGAAGTCGCGGATCGATCGGGCGATGCCGGTGACGCCGAGTTCGTCGGCGAGATCCCACACCTCCTCGTTGAGCTCGGCCACGTAGACCTCCGCGCCGGCCAGCACGCCGACACGCGCACCGATCTGTCCGAGACCGCCGAGCCCGATGATCCCGAGCTTGGTTCCTGGCACCACGCGGCCCTTGGTCATGACCGCGTGGTGTGAGGTCATTCCTGCGTCGGTGCCGGCGGCCCCGAGCGCGAACGGCACGTTGTCGGGTATCGGCACGAGCGTGATCTGGTCGACCAGGATCTTGTCGGCGAAACCGCCGTCGTACCCGTAGCCAGGCGCTCCGGCCCTGGTCATCGGGCACACCCCGACGCGAGCCCCGAGCGACCAACCGGTGACGCCTTCACCCACCTCGGCGACGACTCCGGCGACCTCGTGGCCCATCGTGACCGGTCGACGGGGGAGGGCCGGCAGCCACCCCTCGTCCTCGAGCACCCCGACGTCGGAATGGCACAGCCCGGCCGACACCACGTCGAGCACGACCTGCCCCGGCCCGGCGACCGGCACGGGAACGTCGGCGAGCACCAGCGGCTCGTGGGTGTTCGTGAACTGCCAGGCGCGCATCGACACAGCAGTGTGTCACCCGACGTCGGCTGCGACCGACTCGCTGGTCGACCGTCCGTGCGCCGCTGACCGCCCGCCGTACGCTCCGTCCATGCCGTCGCTCGATGACTTCCCACGACACCCGCTCACCTTCGGTCCGTCGCCGATCCACCCGCTGCCACGATTGAGCGCACACCTCGGCGGCAGGGTCGAGATCTGGGCCAAGCGCGAGGACTGCAACTCGGGCATCGCGTTCGGTGGCAACAAGGTCCGCAAGCTCGAGTACCTGATCCCCGAGGCGCTGGCGCTGGGGTGCGACACGCTCGTGTCGATCGGCGGGGTGCAGTCGAACCACACCCGAGCCGTCACCGGCGTCGCCGCCCACCTCGGTTTGAAGGCCGTCACCGTGCAGGAGCACTGGGTCGACTGGCCCGACGTCGTCTACGACCGCGTCGGCAACATCCAGCTCTCGCGAATGATGGGCGGCGACGTTCGTCTCGACCCGGCCGGCTTCGACATCGGCATCCGTGATTCGTGGCAGCGGGCGCTCGACTCGGTCGTCGAGTCCGGCGGCACGCCGTACCCGATCCCGGCGGGTGCCTCGGACCACCCTCTCGGCGGGCTCGGGTTCGCCAACTGGGCGCGCGAGGTCGCCGCCCAGGAGGCCGAGCAGGACCTGTTCTTCGATCACGTGATCGTCTGCACGGTCACCGGTTCCACCCACGCCGGCATGATCGCCGGGTTCGCCCTCGAGGACCGTCCCGATCGCCGCCTCATCGGCATCGACGCGTCGGCAACGCTCGACAAGACCATCGACCAGGTGACCCGCATCGCCCGCGACACCGCCGCCAAGATCGGCGTCGATCGAGACCTGCGTCCCGACGAGATCACCATCGTCGACGGCTACCACGCCGGCATCTACGGCATTCCCGATGAGCAGACCATCGACGCGATCCGTACCTGCGCCCGACTCGAAGGGATGATCACCGACCCGGTCTACGAGGGCAAGTCGATGGCCGGTCTGATCGGAATGATCGAATCCGGTGAGATCCCTGCCGGGTCACGGGTGCTGTACGCGCACCTCGGCGGCCAGCTCTGCCTGTCCGCCTACGCCGGCGTGATCTGAGCCGGCTCCGGGCCGACGATGGGCGGGCCGCGCCTCTGCGCACGGACCGGCATGCTGCGCACGCAAGACAAGGCGATCGGGACCTCCGGCCCGTTGACGGCGGATGGGCCGGGTGGTTCGCTCGGTGGTAGAGGCTCCGTGACAACGGGAGGCGCGATGGAAGCCGGTGATGGTGGAAGTCGGATCGGTCGACGTTGGCTCGCGGTCGTGTCGCTCGTGTTCGCTGCGTTGCTGTCGGCGTGCGGTTCCTCCGACGACCCGTTGCCGAGTTCGATGTGTCCCGAGGGTTCGGCCCCGCAGGTCGTGGCGTACGAGTTCGACGGCGGCGGCGTCGAGTGGGTGTCGTGCACCGACGAGATCGGCTATTGGAGTCTGCTCCCGGTGGCCGACGGTGTCGTCTACGTCGCCACCTACAGCCAAGGCGTCCCGTCGAACGTGACCGCGCTCGATGCGGCGACCGGCGAGCCGATCGACGATGCGCCGCCGCCACCTCCGGCACGAGGCACGGTCGAGGGCCAGCCGTACACCGGTCAGCCGGCGCGGGTGGAGGTGGGCGACATCACCGTCATCGGTGGCCAGGACGACGGCGGTCCGGGCCACCTCGGCCGACGGCACCTTGTGGTCACAACCCGGGGTCTGGGCCTACGACGACGTCTGGGCGATCGACGACGGCGCCGTGTTCGCCTTCGAACACGAGGCCTCCCGGTTGGTGGCCTACGAGGTCGACACCGGCGATGTGCGGTGGTCCCAGGAGGGTGATCCGTACCGGGAGGGACTGTGGCCGTTCTACGCCGTCGACGGTCGGGTGTACACCCTGTGGTCCAACCTCCAGGTCCGCTCGACGGCGGACGGGGAGTTGCAGTGGCGCACCGACTACCCCGCCGAGGAGATGGAGGACGTGGGTCTGCGCGATGACCGGCGTCGACACCGACGGCACGAGCGTGTTCGTGTCGTTCGCGACGGAGGCCTCCGGCGGCGACTGAGGGCGTGCCCTGCGGCCACGACGCGTCGATACCGCGTCGTCTCCGGATCAGATGTCCGGCATCCAGAAGGTGAACATCCGGCGGGGGTTGATCCGTGCGTACTCGGCGCCGCCGTCGAGCATCGCGGCCCACTCCTCGCCGTAGCGCGGGACGTAGATGTCGAGCAGGGTCTGCTTGAACTCCGCGTGTTCGGGCGCATGGACGTCGATCAGTTCGGCGTCGCCGTGCACGGTGACGGCGAACGACTCGTCGGGGAGGTGGGTGGCGCTGACCGCCGGCCGCTCGCGCAGGTGGCGGAAGCGCAGCGACTCGCGGTGACGATCCGAAGTGGAACCGGCCGCGGTGGAAGATGCCGTCGACGGGGCCGTTGATCGGGCGACCGTCGCGGGTCGGACGTGGCGAGCACGAGCAGCCGCATGCCGGTGAGTTGCTCGGCGAGTCGGGCGGCGTCGAGTCGCCGATCGGGGGTGGCGATGTCGCGCAGGTGCGCTCCGGCGGCCTCGAAGCTGCGGTCGAGGACCGCCTGCAGCTCGTCCAGGTCGTCGGGACGTTCGTGCATGTGCGTCTCCTTCGTTCTACGGTGTAGACCAGATACTCTACGGTGTAGAAATGTCTGCTTCAACCTCACCCCGATCGAACCCGCTGAGCGTCGAGCGGATCGTCGACGCTGCGTGCCGCATCGTCGAACGCGATGGGCTCGGCGGGCTGTCGATGCGCAAGCTCGGTGCCGAGCTCGACGTCGATCCGATGGCCGTGTACCACCACGTCGCCGACAAGCGTCAGTTGCTGGCGCTCGTCACCGCCCGCACGATCGGCGCGATGATCCCGCCCGATCCGGCGGCGTCGTGGGACACCCGTGTGCGGCAGTGGGCGACGAACTACTGGGAGTTGGTCGTCGAACCATCGGGAGCTGACGCTCGCCGGTCTCGCCGATCCCGAGATCGCCGTCGGTGGACTGCCCTCGACCGAACCGCTCGTCGCGGCGATCGCCGACAGCGGGCTGCGAGCCGACCTGGTCGAGCCCAACGCCTTCATCGTCGTCGACGCCGTCCACGGGGCCGCGCTGAGTGTCGGGTCGACCGACCGCAAGGACGCCGACGATCTGGCGACACTTCGTGCTGCCTTCGAAGTCGGCATCGACACGATCGTGGTCGGCATCACCGCGCTCGCCAGCGTCCCCTGAGTCCGGGTGTCCGGATCACGGGGTGTCGGAGTTCAGGCGTCGCGTGCGATGGTGGAGGTATGAGCGATGCACCTTCACTCGAGCTCCACCCGATCCATCTCGGTCTCGGCGCGACGGCGGTCGTCGAACCGGAGTTCACCGGCGCCATGGAGTGGTACGCCGGCTACGGCCAACGCCACGACGCAGCCGACGGGGTGGAGGGTCGGCTGGTGTCGATGTACACGTTCACCGAGCCGTGGGACATGTGGGAGATGCACCCGGCCGGTGCCGAGGTGGTGCTGTGCACGGCGGGGACGATGACGTTGCACCAGGAGCACGCCGACGGCTCGACGGCCACGGTCACGTTGCGGGCGGGCGAGTACGCCATCAACCCGCCGGGCACGTGGCACACCGCCGACATCGGCGGCGAGGCCACCGGCCTGTTCATCACGGCCGGCATGGGGACCGAGCACCGCCCGAGGTGATGCGAGTGCAGTGAAGGCGCCGGCAATCTCAAGTGGCGTCGAGTCCGGGGGCCGGGCAGATGTGATCCACTGTCGTACCGCCCGGGTCCCGTACCATCCGCTGCCGTCGCGATCCTGGTTCCCCCGTCAGCACCGAACGCATCGACAACGACGACGAGCGAGATCGCATCATCGCTCGCCGCTGGGGCGGCGTGCAGTCCGCTCGGCCCCCGCATCCGGTCCGCAGTGGCGTGGCCCGGCAATCTGAGTGCAGGCGTCAGTAGTTGACGATCGTGCCCATGTTGGGGATGCGGGCGAGGTGCGGGGCACGCACCACCCGTTCCACCGCGTCGGCGGCGGAGCAGTTGGTGGTCACCATCTCACGCGCCAGCGCAGCGACCACGACGGGCGCGGAGAACGAGGTGCCGCTCCACGTCGCCCACTGGTCGAAGTCGTCGGAGTCGATGCCGTTGATGCGGGGCAGGTCCCCGTCGAACCTGGCGAAGAACGAACTGACGATGTCGGTGCCCGGCGCACACGCGTCGACCCACGGACCGTAGTTCGACCACTCGGCCGGCCCGGTCGGACCCAACCCCGCGACCCCGACCACCGACGGCAGCGCCGCCGGGTACTGCTCGACGCAGGATCCCTCGTTGCCCGCCGCGGCCACGAACACCACGCCGTGCACGTCGTGGTAGTAGTCGATCAGCAGCTCGAACAGGAGGCCCCGCCCGGTCCCACCGAACGACAGGTTGACGATGTGGGGCTTGACGGTCTCCATCATCGACCACAGCTGGAACGCGAGGTCGAACGTGCCGACGTCTCCCTCGGGCTCGAAGACGCGCCGCACCTGGATCTCACAGCCCGGCGTGAGCTGCTCGATGATCCCGGCGATGAACGTGCCGTGCCCGGCGACCGGATCGAGATAGTTGTCGGCGGGCCGCGTGCCCATCGACTGCGACGGCACGTCGGACTCGCCCGAGATGCGCTGCATGGACACGGGGTCCATCCCCAGCAGTGCCGGCCGATAGCCGTCGGCGTTGTCCGCACCTCCGGCCAGCCCGCTGTCGAGCACGCCGATCACCACGTTGGTGGGGTGCGCCGGCCGCTGCGGCAGCGTGCGGGACGGCGCCGGCATCACCGAGCTCGTCGGCGGTCGGCCGGTCGCGACGACGTTCAACTCCTCCGCGTGCGCCCGCCACGGGTTCGCGCTCCACGAGTGCGCCCGCCACGGGTTCGCCCGCCAGGGATGGGCCCGCCACGGGTTCGCACCCCATCCCTCGGCGGCGATCTCGGCGGCCAGTGCCGGATGCGGCGGGCAGCCACAGCAGTCGGCGTCGTTCGCGAAGTACACGACGTCGAGTTCGGCGATGCGCCCCGACGCCACGAGGTGCCCGACCGTCGCGGGCGCATTCTCGACCCCGCTGATCCGGTACCACTGGCCGAACGGCGGCGGGTCAGCGATCAGCTCCCCGTCGTCGTCGGTCGCGACGAACACCGGCTCCACGTCGTAGTGATCGGCGTCCAGTTCCTGCGCGATCGAGCGACTCGAGCGACTCCTCGTCGACGAGCAGCCGACCGGGCCGGTACGCGATCGGCGGATCGCCCGGCAGGATCGCGATCCGGCTGCGGTACGACGGACGGGGAATGTCGGAGTCGTCGATGGTCATGGTCACCCTCCTGTTGTCGATGACGACGCCGCCCGGCGCCGCAGGATCGCCTCGGTCTGATCGGCGAGTCGGTCGACCGGAGACGCCGCACCCTCCGCTCGAGCCCGTTCGTAGTCGGCCGCCCCGAGCACCTCACGGGCGGCCTCGAGGAACGCCACCCGCTGCTGCTCGTCGGCGTCGTAGAGCGAGTAGCCCTCACGGGCGATGATCTCGTCGGCAGCGGACTGCAATCTGACCCCGTCGGCAGCCGCACCGTCCTCGAGCGCGAAACGCGCGGCCACCATGAACGAGAACGCAACGGGGTGCGCCTGCCCGGTCGAACGGCCGAGTTCGAGCGCCGCCAGCTGGTGCCTGGCCGCGCCGGCCGTGTCGCCCAGTCTGCAGCAACATCTCGGCGTAGTTGCCGTGGGTGTTCACCAGGAACGCGTCGAGCCCTGCGGCCTCCTCCGCCGCGAGCCCGTGATCGAGCGCGTTCGCCGCCGCCTCGGAATCGCCCATCGCGTAGTTGGCGAGTGCCGCCAGGTTCCACATCCGTGCCTCGCCCCGAGGTGTCGCCGAGCCGATCCGCAGCGCCTCCTCGGCGAGACGCGCGGCGCCGGCAGGGTCGTCCGAGCGCAGCGCCACCTCACCCTTGGTCCGCATCACGCACATGTCGTCCCACTCCGGTGTGCCGACCTCCTCCGCGACCGCAGCGGCGAGGTCGACGATGCGTGCGGCCTCGGCCACCTCCCCGATGCGGAGATGGAGATCCGCCTGGAGCGTCATGAGGGCGACGAGATCCGGACCGAGGTCCGGGCGTTGCGTTGCGCAGCGGGCGATCTCCTCGATCCCGGAGCGGTACGTCCCGCTCATGTCGTGGTACTGACCGATGGACCACGCCAAGGAACGCGCGACCGGATCGGGGACGCCGGGGTCGGACACGACCGCCCGTACGTTCTCGAGATCGACGTCGAGCTGCGAGCACCACTCCCGCGACGACGATCGGTGGGGGCCCAGACGATCCAACAGCACCTCCGCGAGCCGGAGACGGGTGGCCGAGGTGTCGCCGGGATCCGCCCGCTCCAGGACGTACGACCGCACGGTCGACAGCAACGAGAACCGGGAACTGCCGGCGGCGGTTTCCCGAACCACGAGCGACCAGTCGATGAGCGACCAGACCAACTCGGGCACCTGCGCCACGCGCACCGAGTCGTCGGCGGCGACGGCCTCGGCCAGCGACAGGTCGAACCCGCCGGCGAGCACGGCGAGGCGTGACAGGACCCGGAGTTCGTCGGGACTCAGGAGATCGAGACTCCAGTCGAGCAGGCGATCCAGGCTGCGCTGGCGTTCGGGCACGGTGGGATCGCGGGTCGCGACGACGGCGACGGCGCTCCGCATCCGTTCGGTCATCTCGGCCGGTGTGAGGACGTGCGATCGGGTGGCGGCGAGCTCGATGGCGAGCGGCAGGCCGTCGATCGCCCGGCACAGCGCCATCACGTCGGCCAGGTCGACGTCGTCACCGAGGCCGCTGCGCTCCAGGAACAGCCGCACCGCATCGGACTCGACGTCGTCGGCGCCGAGCGGGTCGAGTCGGTAGAGCCGTTCGCCGATCAGACCGAGCGGGACCCGGCTCGTCGCCAGCACCCCGAGGCCGGGGCACCGCTCCCGCAGCTCGCTGACGAGGCGGGCGATCGGCCCGACGAGATGCTCGCAGTTGTCGAGCACGAGGAGCGCCGAGCGATCGCTGAGGTGGGCGACGACGTCGGCGAGCGCGTCGTTGCCCCGCACCGACGGCGTGTTGACGGCCGCAGCGATCGCCATCGGCACCACCTCGCCCTCCGTGAGCGGGGCGATGTCGACGAACCACACGCCGTCGGGCCACTCGTCGACCACTCGGAGTCCCACCTCGATCGACAGCCTCGTCTTGCCGGCGCCACCCGGCCCGAGGATCGTGACGAGCGCGCCCGGTCGCACCAGCTCCGGGAGTTCGGCCTGCTCGGTGACCCGGTTGACCATCGACGTGACGGGACGGACCAGATTGTGGCTGTCGGCCGGCCGGACCCGCGGCGCCCGTGTGTCGCCGTCGAGATCCGCCGCGGTCAGGCGATACAGCGTGATGGGCTCGTCGAAGTCGCGCACCCGGTACCGCCCGAGGTCCTCCACGACGAGGTCGGATGGCGTGTCGTCGCAGAGCGCCAACACCTCCGCCGTGGCGAAGACCTGACCGCCGTTCGCCGCGTTCACGACCCGGGCGGCCTGGTGCACGGCCAGCGCGCGGTAGTCGCCCTCGACGGGGCGGGCGTAGCCGGCGTGCAGACCCATTCGCACCTTGATCGGGTGTTCGGTCGGCCACTCGGCCCCGGCCAGCGCCCGCTGTGCGTCGAGCGTCGCGGCGACAGCGTCCGACGCGCCGGCGAACGCGACGAAGAACGCATCTCCTTCGGTTCCGACCTCGGCGCCGTGGTGCCGGCGCCACACGTCACGCAGGAGCCGGTGATGGTGGTCGAGCAGATCGCTGTAGCGCTCGCCCAGCTCGCGCACGATCCCGGTGCTCCCCTCGATGTCGGTGAACAGGAAGGTGACTGTTCCCGACGGCAGCCCCTCGTCCATCGACGTGCTCCAACTCACTGCTAGCGGTTGCCATGACACTAGTCCTCGCGGCCAAGCGCCTCGCCGGGGGTATCCGGCACGACGGACCGCTGGTCCGGGCCCGCCGTCATGGCGCCGCTCCTCGGCCTGGCGAGTTGATCCGCGGCGAGTCCAGGTGTCTTGACCTCCGGGCTCGCACGATCGGTGCGCGATGGCCGTCCCGCCTCGTTACGCCAGTTCACGGGTGACGCGTGAGCTGGTGCCGTCCCTGCGCGACCGATGAGGGTCAGCGCGATGTCGAACGCGGCGGTGACCTTGGTCGGGTGGAGGCGGACGAGGAGTTCGCCCGGTACGCCGTTGCGTCGGCCGAACTCCTCGGCGCGGTCGGCGCCCATGTAACGCCCGCCGATGGCCGTCGCGAATCGTCGCACCTCGTCGAGGTCGTCGTGCAGCGTGATCGTGCCGTCGATCTTGACGAACGAGAACGGCGGCGTGTCGTCGTCGACCACGAGCGACGCCCGACCTTCACGTGCCAGCGATTTCCCCTTGCCGGTGTCGGCGCCGGTGTTGAACACGACGTCGTCACCGTCGAGCACGAACCAGATCGGTACGACGTGTGGAGCTCCGTCGGACAGCGACCCACGCGATCTTGCCGGTACGGGTGCCGTGCAGGACGAAGCTGCGAACTCGGTCGTCGGAGAGTGAGGCCATGCCTCAGTCTCGCGCCCGAGGACCTGCGCCGCCCGCTGTCACCGGCGGCAACTCTGTGCGCCGCCCGGCGCAGACTCCGTTCGAAGCCCAGCGTGGCGCTCGTACGAGGCACCTCGTCAGGTTGCTCCGGACGCTCTCGCCGCGTCGCGACGGTCCTGCTCGCGCACCGCGTGACGTGACGATCTCGTCGGAGTTGGCGGCCATGAGCGACGACCATCGCGCCGACGCAGTCGTCCGGTGAGCGAATTCGGCATCTGGGCGAGCGCGTGTCCGCGGATGCCGGCCTCCCGGCGCAGGTGGAACTCTCACCTCCACGAGTTCGAGATCGACGGCGACGCGCTACGGCGATCCGGACCCCGACGACGACTGGGGGCCGCCGACCGTCAACGAGCGGCGCATCCGCCTCGACACGGTCGTGACCGCCGGCTCGACGTTCGGCTACCTGTACGACTTCGGCGACGGCTGGAGCCACCGGGTCACCGTCGAGAAGGTCCTTCCCGCCGAGACCGGCACGACGGTGCCTGCTTGCATCGGCGGACGTCGAGCATGCCCACCCGAGGACTGCGGCGGTCCGTGGGGGTACGAACACCTCTCTCGAAGCGCTCGCCGACCCGACCCATCCCGAACACCGGGACCTCACCGACTGGCTCGGTGCTCCGTTCGATCCCGAGGCCTTCGATCCCGCCGATTTCGTCCACCATCTGCGAGAGGGTCGGCTCGGCGCCCTCGACGACTGACCACCAATCGCCGCCGCCGAGCCGGCGCCGAGAGCGTCGGAGGTGTCGTCCTCCTCGGACCGCCACCATCGGCGAGCGGGCTTGGTCGAACTCGCTCACCTCGGCGGGTGCCTACAAGCAGAAGAAAAAGAAGAACCCGCTGTCGGAGCTCTTCGACTTCTGAGCTCCGCCGGTCAGTGGTCCGTGACGAGTCGTCGGCAGCCCGCTCAGCCGATGAGCTCGAACGTGGCGGCGAGCGGCGTGCCCATGCGTTCGCCGGCGGCGGTGCGCGGCGCCGCGCAGGAACTCGTCGGGTGATGCCATGTCGCCGCCGAGATGATCCAGGTACAGGCGGTGCGCGGCGAGTGAGGCGACCCCGACGTCGAAGGTGTCGGTCGTGTCGACGCCGTGGGTCGGTTGCGGGCTGCCGCTGAAGGCCACGAAGCGCACGCCGTCCCACGCCTCGCCCCGATCGTCGAACACCCACGGGTTCGCCGCGTCGCGCACGGCGTCGAGCAGCGACCGGCCGACCGCACGATGGTCGGCGTGGTTCCAGCTCGGCCCGCCCCAGCTCTCGCGGAAGTTGATCGACAGCACCACCTCGGGCCGGTGGCGTCGGATCGCCGCTGCGAGGTCCGCACGCAGCTCCAGCCCCTCGACGATCGAGCCGTCGGGCCACCCGAGGAACTCGACGTCGTCGACACCGACGACGCGGCAGCTGGCGAGCTGTTCCTCGCGGCGCAGAGGACCGACCTCGTCCGGCGGCATCGTCGAGATCCCCGCCTCGCCGTCGGACACGAGCACGTAGGCGACATGTTTGCCCTGCTGCGTCCACCGGGCGACCGCCGCAGCGGCGCCGTACTCCATGTCGTCGGGATGGGCGACGACGGCGAGCGCCCGGTCCCAGTCCTCGGGGAACGTCTCCAGATCGGCCATGTCGCGATCTTGCCAGGCGGTCACCGCTCGATGCGCGGAGTAGCCACCCGTCACGTCCGTGCCGAAGTGGCCGAAGCGCTGTCACTCGCCGGCGACGACCGTGAGCTCGACCGCACAACCGACCCATCGCCCAGGCCTTCGGCCGTGCGCACCTGCTTCTTGACGGGCAGTACGTACGTCCCACGCTTGGTGTCCGGGAAGACCGACGTGCGCCACGTCGTCGACCCGATCGTCACCTCGACGCGCAGTGAGCCGAACCCTGCTTCCAGATGCCCGAACCGTTCGTCGATGTCGTCGGCGACCTCCTCGGGCAGGCTCAGGAAGAACCACGCCGCAGAACCCTGGTGCTCCCACAACGCCGCCTCGAACCGATACGGATCCGAATCCACGAACGGGACCGTAGCCCCGGTCGTCGCCGACGTCCTGCGCGCCGCAGCGACCGGACGATCCGTGCGCGATCCGTCCCGGAATCCGGGACGCAGGCGGCACGAATCGTGCACCGCCGATGATCAGGCTGTGCCTCCGGAGTCGGCGCGTCCGCTCGCCGGGCCCTACGATGGCCGGTCCCGCCTCTCTAGCTCAATGGTAGAGCAGTGGACTTTTAATCCATTGGTTCAGGGTTCGAGCCCCTGGGGAGGCACCACGCCGGGTCACCGGGCGATCGCGGCGGCGATCGCAGCGCCCGTCACGGTCGAGTTGAGGTACGGCTCGGGCGCGTGGGCGCGGTGGCCGTTGTCGATCAGGAACTCCTCCACCCGCTCACCGAAGAGATCGGCGACCGGCACGGCGGCTGCCTGGTCGCCGAGGGCGCGGACGTTGACCCACCGCTCCACCGGGCGCGGCCACTCACCCGTGCCGTCGACGGGCGCCGGATCGAGCATGCCGGTCACCATCGGCGACGCCAACGGTGAACCGAGCGTCACGAACGTGAGCGGCGGCCAGTCGGGGTGGTGGCACAGTCCCATGTAGGTCAGCACCGTGCCGAGCGAATGGGCGACGATCACGCGGGTGCCGTCGTCGATCAACGGCTCGAGCCGCGCCCGCAGCTTGGTCCGCAGATCGGGGTCGGTCGCCATGATCGTCACCATGTCGACGGTGCGGTCGAAGGCAGCGTCCCCCGCCGCCTGACTCAGCGTGTCGAGACCGCCCTCGGCCAGGGCCGACAACGACTCGGCGATCCCGGCCCTCGACTGCTCGATCCGCTGATCCTCCTCGGTCCCGGGCATCCGGCGGAACAGGTCGCCGTAGAAGCACACCTCGACATCGTCGTCGTCGACGCTCACCCCGTGATGCCACAGGCCGTCACGCACCGCCGGCAGCCAGCGTGACTTCAGCTCGTTCGGACCCCACAGCTCGTTGAAGGCCCCGTGGACCAGGATGATGCGCGCCATGCCGCGGAATCTAGTTGCGGGCACCACGGACCCTGCAGGGCTACGGTCGCTGCGTGAAGCGCTGGCTGCCGCTCGTCGCACTCGCCGGTGCGCAGTTCATCATGGTCCTCGACCAGTCGGTGATGAACGTCGCCATCAGCCAGCTCGTCGAGGACTTCGACACCACGGTCACGACGATCCAGGCGGTCATCACGTTCTACAGCCTCGTGATGGCGATGTTCATGCTCACCGGCGGCAAGATCGGCGACATCCTCGGGCGGCGCCGCACGTTCGTCATCGGTCTCGTCATCTACGCCTGCGGTTCGGCGCTCACCGCCGCGGCGCCGACCGTCGGCCGTGCTCGCCCTCGGCTGGGCCGTGCTCGAAGGCATCGGGGCCGCCCTCGTGCTCCCGGCGATGGCCGCACTGATCGCCGGCAACTACGAGGGCCCGAGCCGCAAGATCGCCTACGCGATCATCGGCGGGGTCGCCGGCGCCGGCATCGCCATCGGCCCGATCGTCGGCGGCTGGGCGACGACCGAACTCAGCTGGCGGGTCGTGTTCGTCGGCGAGGTCGTCATCGTCATCGGGATCCTCGTGATGACCCCGTTCGTGACGGACGCGCTGCGCAGCGGACCACAAGCCGAAACTGGACGTCGTCGGCGCCGTCCTCGACGGCGCTGGGTCTCGGCGCCGTCGTGCTCGCCCTGCTCCGCGCCGGCACCTGGGGATGGGTCACGCCCAAGGACTGCGCCCGTCGAGCCGTTCGGGTTCTCTCCGACGTTGTTCCTCATGGCGTTCGGCGCGGTGGTCCTGTGGGGCTTCGTCCGCTGGCAGCGCCACCGCGAACAGATCGGGAAGGACCCACTCGTCCACCTCGACCTGCTCTCCATCCCGAGCCTGCGCGCCGGCCTCGTCGGTCTGTTCTCCCAGAACCTCATCCTGATGGGCGATCTTCTTCACGATCCCGCTCTACCTGCAGCTGGTGCTCGGACTCGATGCGCTCGAGACCGGCGTGAAGATGCTGCCCGGTGTCGATCATGATGTTCGCGGCGTCGGCCGTCGGCTCCCGACTGTCGACCCGCTTCTCGGTCCGTGGCATCGTGCGGACCGGCCTGTCGCTCACCGGGCTCGCCAGCCTCCTGCTCCTCGCCACCATGCAACCCGACCTCGACGAGTCGTCGTTCGCGTTCGCCATGGGCGTGCTCGGCCTCGGGATGGGGCTCATCGCGTCGCAGCTCGGCAACGTCGTCCAGTCGTCGGTCGACGCGTCCGGGCCGTGGCGAAGCCGGCGGCCTGCAGTTCACCGGCCAGCAGCTCGGGTCGTCGATCGGTGTCGCACTGATCGGTGGTGTCGTCCTCGCCGGGCTCGCCAGCGGCTTCGTGTCGAACGTCCAGGCCGACGATCGCCTCGACGACACGATCGAACAGCAGGTGGTCGTCGCCGTCGAGGACGGCATCGACTTCGTGTCGGCCGACTCCGTCGAGCAGGCAGCCACCGATGCCGGGCTGGCCGACGACGAAGTCGTCGCGATCGTCGAGGACTACGGCGACGCGCAGCTCCAGGCGCTCAAGACCGGGCTGTTCGCTGCGGCGCTCCTCGCGCTCGGCTCGCTCGCCTTCACGGCGAACCTGCCGAGCGTCGGTCGGCGACCGCGCGACGACGAGGAAGCGGACGCCTCGGTCGTTGCTCGGTCAGTCCCAGTAGCGGCGCGTCGGCGGCATCTCGCTGCGGCCGTCCGGATGGGCGCGCACCCCGAGCGTCTGGTGCAGCTGGATGCGGCCCTCCTCGAAGCCGTTGATCGAGCCGGACATGTAGAGCCGCCACACCCTCGCCCGGCCCTCGCCGACGAGCCCGACGGCGTCGGTCCAGTTCCGTTCGAGGTTGGCGACCCAGTGACGCAGCGTCGTCGCGTAGTGCTCGCGCAGGTTCTCGACGTCGCGGACCTCGAAACCGGCCTGCTCCATCTCCAACGCGGTGACGCCCACGTCGAGCAGCTCGCCGTCGGGGAACACGTACCGGTGGATGAAGCCCCGTTCGGCCATCCGCGCCCCGCCGACCGAGGAGATGGCGTGGTTCAGCAGCCGACCTCCGGGCCGGAGCAGCCCGTGGAGCGTCTCGAAGTACGTCCGCATCCGCTTGTGACCGACGTGCTCGGCCATGCCGATCGACGAGATCGCGTCGAACGGTCCGTCACGAAGGGTGCGGTAGTCCTGGATGCGGATCTCCACCCGATCACCGAGCCCCAGATCGGCGACCCGACGGCGTGCGTACGCGGCCTGCTCGTCGCTGATCGTCACACCGACCACGTCGACGTCGTGATGCGTCGCGGCGTGGATCGCCATCGACCCCCACCCGCATCCGACGTCCAGCAACCGTGGTCGCGGCCCCCGGCTCGCCTGTCGGAACGGCTCGTCGTCCAGGCCGAGTTTGCGGCAGATCAGCTCCTGCTTGGCGGCCTGCGCCTCCTCGAGCGTCGTCGAGGCGTCGACGAAGCGGGCGCAGGAGTAGGTCATCGACGGGCCGAGGACCATCTCGTAGAAGGCGTTGCCGACGTCGTAGTGATGGCTGACCGCCTGCTTGTCGCGACGGATCGAGTGCCGGACCCCGTGCGGGACGATCTCCTCCGGCGGGGCGGGCGGCGCCCCGGACACCAGGCCGAGCGCCTTCGCCGCCGAGATCGCCGCCGGTACCGCCGCGACGGCACGAATGCCCCCGGCGCTCAGTGCCGCCGTGGTGACGCGCAGCATGTCGGCGAGGTCGCCGGTGGCGTCGAGATCACCGGCGACGAAGGCTCGGGCGAGGCCGAGTTCACCCGGTGCCCAGATGAGCCGGCGAAGCGCATCCGGGCCACGCACGATGATGCGGCCGGGACCGCCGGCGCCGACGTGGCTGCCGTCCCAGAAGCTGATCTCCACGGGAGGCGGCCCGCCGAAGATCTGATGGACGATCGGCTGCAGGTACTCCGCAACCGTCCGGTCCGTCGCTGTGGCGGTCCCCGTCGCCCGGTGTTGAAGTGTCGTCACGTTCCCCTCCCCGGGATCGGTCCAACGTTGCCCCACCATGTTGCCACCGGTGGCGAGCCGGTTTCCAGGGGTCAGTTCAGAACTGGTCGGCGGTGACCACGGACTCGCCCCGTTCGACGGCGACCACGATCCGTTCTGCGACCGCCCGTGGCGTCAACCCCTCGGGCATCCTGGGAGCGGTCCCCGCGAGTGGATGGTCGGCGAGTCCGGTCTCGGTGTGCGGCGGCCGCACATCGATCACGTGCACCTTCGACCGTCGGAGTTCCCGTCGTACGGCCTCCATCGCGGCGGCGACGCCCGCCTTCGACGCCGAGTAGGCAGCCATGCCCGGCATCGGCGTGTCGGCGACGACACCCGAGACGTTCACGAAGAATCCCTGGGAGTCCCCGAGCGGTGCGGCGACGCGTTTGGCCAACCACATCGGGCCGAGCGTGTTCGTGAGGAACAGCTCCTCGATCACGACGTCGTCGGTGTCGACCAGATCACCGAACGCCACGATCCCCGCCGCCACGATCACGCCGTCGAGTCGCCCGAACCGGTCCGCGCAGTACGCGACGAGTTCGTCGCCGGCGGTGTTGTCCCGCAGGTCGATCTGCAGGTCGGCGACCTGGTTCCGCCCCACCCGAACCACGGTCGCGCCGCGTTCGGTCAGCACCGTCGAGATCTCCCGCCCCAACCCACCGGTCGCGCCGACGACGGCGACGACTGCGCCGCGCAGCTCACGCGTCGCCATGTCGGTCAGATGCCGAACGTGGCGTGCTGGACCGTCTCGATCGACGTCTCGTCGCCGGACAGCGACACCTGACTGTGCGCCTGGCGACCGAAGACGAACATGACCAGTTCGCCGATCCCACCCGTCACCGTCACCGACGGCTCGGCCTTGCTTGGCGACGATCGGCTCGCGACCGTCACCGGTGTCCAGCACGATGCCGACCGGCGACGACTTCACCAGGCGCTTGGCCATCTTCGCCGCCGTCGAGTTCAGGGCCTCGGACAGATCGGCGTCGAGTTCCCGAGGTTCCCAGATCCCACCGGCCCGGCGGACATCCTCGTGGTGCACGAAGAACTCGACCGTGTTGGTCGCCTTGTCGATCGCGGCGATGCTCGTCGGCGACCACCAGGGCGGGCCGGTGCGGACCATCTCGATCAGGTCCGGCCACTTCGTGCCCGACGCGACACCGGCCTGCACCTTCTCGGTGTGGCCGGCGGCCTTGGAGATCACGATGCCGACCGCCGCGTCCGGTCGATGCTCTCGCACCACGAGATGCGCCGCGAGATCACGCGTGGTCCACTCGCCACAGAGCGTCGGTGCGTCGGGACCCACGTGCGGTGAACAGGTCACAGAGCGCCGCGCGCTCCTGCTGGGCGGGATACGTACCGGTGGTCATCGAGCAACCGTACCCTCGGAGTTGGAGTCTGCCCCCCGAGGGGCTGGTCAGCCGTAGGTGGCGTTGAGCGTTCGGCCGATCTCCGCGAGTTGATCGGGGCGGAAGGTCGGCACGATCGCGTGGGTCACGCCCGCCGCAGCGAGTTGCTCGATGCGCTCGTCGAGCTTCGGTCCGGGAGGTGCTCCGGCGCCGGCGATCATCTCGATCGCATCGGGATCGCGACCGTGATCCACTGCGGTCTGGCGCACCAGCTCGACCAGCTCGCGGATCTCGGCGATCGAGGCGCTGCCCGGGAAGAAGCCGTCGCCGAGTCGCCCGGCACGTCGGGCAGCGGCCTTGCTGTGGCCGCCGACGATCACCGGGATCGTGCCGTTCACGGGCCTCGGCAGGCTGATGCAGTTCTCGAAGGAGAAGAACTCCCCGTCGAACGTCGTCTTGCCGCCGGACCACAGCGCCCGCATGACGGCGATGTACTCGTCGAGTCGTCGGCCGCGATCGTCGAACGGGACGCCGAGCGCGGCGAACTCCTCGGCGAGCCATCCGGCACCGACCCCGAGCACCATGCGGCCACCGGACAGATGGTCGAGCGTCGCCAGCTCCTTCGCGGTGATCACCGGATTGCGCTGCGGCACGATCAGGATGCCGGTCGCCAACTTGATGCGACTGGTCTTGGCGGCCACCCACGTGAGCCAGATGAGCGGATCGGGGAGATCGAACTCCTCCGCCCCGCCCGCCATCTTGCCGCTCGGGTCGTACGGGTACTTCGACTCGTAGCCCGACGGCACGACGACGTGCTCGACGGTCCAGATGGCCTCGAACCCGCCGGCCTCGGCGGCCTCGGCGACCGCGGTGGCGCCCTCGGGTGACGAGCCGTGGCCCGTGTTGGCGAACATGATTCCGAACTTCATCGTCTCTGCCTCCGGGCTGCGACCCTACGACGCGCCAGGCGCGAGACTCCCATCATGACGTACGCCCACCTGCTGGTCGACCGCGCCGGCGACATCACCACGATCACCCTCAACCGGCCCGAGAAACGCAACGCGCTGGCGCTCGACGTGATGATCGAGCTCACCGAGACGTTCCAGGAGGTCGGTGCGACCGATGCGCTCGGCGTGATCCTGGCCGCCAACGGGCCGGTGTTCTCCGCCGGGCACAACTTCGGCGACATGGCCGGCGCCAGCCTCGAGGACGCGGAGCGACTGTTCGAGGTGTGCACCTACCTGATGGACACGGTGCAGGCGATCCCGCAGCCGGTGATCGCCCGCGTGCACGCGCTCGCGACGGCGGCCGGTTGCCAGCTCGTCGCAACGTGCGATCTGGCGATCGCCGCGGAGTCGGCCGGGTTCGCGATCCCCGGCGGCAAGGGTGGGCTGTTCTGCCACACGCCGCTCGTCGCCGTGAGCCGCAACATCGGTCGGAAGCGGGCGATGGAGATGGCGCTCACCGGCGACACGATCGACGCGGCGACGGCCGCCGACTGGGGTCTGATCAACCGGGCGGTGCCCGACGACGAACTCGACGCCGCCGTCGCCGACCTGATCGGGCGGGCCACCCGCGGCAGTGCGCTGTCGAAGTCGCTCGGCAAGCGCAGCTTCTACGCCCAGGCCGGCCTCGACCAGCCCGAGGCGTACGAGTACGCGATCGAGGCGATGGCGAGCGCGGCGATGATCGACGACGCCCAGGAAGGCTTCAACGCGTTCCTCGAGAAGCGCCACCCCCACTTCACCCAGCGCCCCTGACGTACACCTGGTGTCAGGCACCATTCGTACGGCTGCGACCGGCGACATCACGCGGCGGGGTCGAGCGCGGCTCGGATGTGGTCGATGGCGCGGGCGCGGTGGTTGCGGATGGTCCGGGCGGTGACGTTGCGCTGTTGTGCGACGAGCTGCGGTGAGCCGGTCCGAACGAGCTGACGGATGAGATCGAGGTCCTCGCTCGCCACACCGGCCTGCCGAGCATCGTGGACCACCTGCGGCCAGTTCCTCGAACGCGCTGACCCGGGGATCTTCGTCCACCATCCAGTTGAATCGATGGGGCGACCGGAGCTCGTCGTTCGTGGACTTGCGGCGCAACGGCTTGCGGAACGTCTGGAACACGGCGTCGGAGATCAACGACGCGGCAACCTGTCGGCGGCGACGGTCGGTGTCGAACGAGTGCACGGCGAGCCAGGCCCCGGCCACGACGAGTTCGACCACGTCGAGGTCCGGGTACACGTCGCGGTAGGCGAGCGACCGGCTGATCAGGCCCGGAAGGAGACGTTGGATCAGCAACCGGCCGGCCAGCTCGTCGTGGCGTGCCAACTCGACGAGGCGCAACAGGGTCGCGTCGTCGGAACCGGCGGGCGACGCACCCTGCTGGGTGGCGTCGATGATCTGGCCGAGATCCGTCAGCTCGCCCGTCACCACGGCCCAGGTTCGGGCCCTGGCCAGGCTGGCGCGGGCGGTCCGGAGATGGTTCCACTCGGCATCGAGCCGGCCGGAGAAGGTGCCGGTGGAGAAGGTGGAGATGGTGTAGCTGGTGTTGGTCAGGTGGTGTTGGTCATGGCGGGCACCCTGACGAACACCCCTCACCGCTGGTCTCACAGACGTCGGTCGGCGACTCACAGCCCCAGCTCAGCGGATGGTTTTCCGTTCCGTCTCGACTCGGCGCCCACTGCACGGTGTGATCCCGCCGTGCGACCTGACCATCGACGATCGACGCGCCGTCGTGCGTCCGCATGCAGCGACCGACACCATCGGCGAGCTCGTCGACGCACTCGGCCTCGATCCACGCCCGGGCTGTGGATCGACGGGGTCGCACGTCGCGGCGGACCGGCCGCTGCAGGCGAGTGGGCTGCGCGTCGGTGCGGCGATCACGACGGCACCGCCTGCCATCGTCGGGACCGGTTGCCGGCGCGGCCGGCCGAGAGGTGGCGGTGATCGGCGGTCCGGGTTGTCGGGCCTGGCGAGCGCTCACCGCGGGCCGGCACCTGGTCGGGCGGTCTCCGTCGTGCGACCTCGTCATCGAGGATCCGACGGTCGAACTCCACCACGGGATCCTCGACACGACCGGCGCCGCGATCACGTTCACCCAACTCACCGGACGTGTCCCCGCCCGGCTCGACGGCGAGCTGTGCGCCGTCGACCAGTCGATCGAACCCGGTCGGTCACTCCACCTCGGCGCCAGCCGCATCGTGTTCCGTGGCGTGGGGGAGTCGTCGGCGGGGAGTCACCGGCGCGGAGGCGGTGGCGGGGACGACCGGGCCGGACCCTCGGCAGCATCGTCCCGTCGGAGTCCGACCCGTGGCGACGGGTCGTGCGACGTGGTCCTGCCCGACCCGAAGCCCGATCGCCGCTGGTGGCCGCCAGTCCCGCCGCTCCCACCGAACACCGAGCCCCGCCGTTCACCGGGCTCGTCGGTGCCGCAGTTGCCGCCGCCGGCGCCGGCCTGATGGCGGTCGTGCTGGGCCAGCCGCTGTTCGCCGCGTTCGCGTTGCTCGGCGCCATCGGCGTCGGTCTCGACGTGGGTCGTCGGCGCCTGGAGTGCTCGCCGACGTCGGCGGCGAGCAGCGGCACTTCATCGGCCGAGCTCGCGGCGTTCTCGTGCCGACCTCGATGTCGGTCACGGCGACGACACCCGGATCCATCGAGCCGATCACCCGGGCGTCGACGAGGCCCTGGGTGTCGACGAACGTCGGATCTGGGAACGGCGAGTGGTCGGGCACCAGCCGCTGCGGGTGACCCTCGGACGCGGGACCTGGCGACGGGCCGCGCTGATCAGCGCCGACGATCGGCGGACGCTGCCACCGGACCTGCTCGTCGCCGTCGATCGAGCCGAGCGACTCACGGACGTTCCCGTGCCGCTCACCCTGGCGTCCGGCGACGTCATTGCGCTCCACGGTGATCTCGACGGCTGCCATGGCGCTGGCGCGCTCGATCATCGTGCAACTCGCGACCTGGTACGGCCCCGCCGACTGGCGGCTCGTGATCGAGACGAACCGACCCGGCGACTGGGAGTGGACGACCTGGCTGCCCCACACGCTCCACGACACCGGAACGGCGACCTGCGACCACGCGATCGTCGTGGTGACCGACAACCCGGCAGCGCTGGCCGCACGAACCGGTCCGCTGCGCAGGTTCATCGACTCGACCGCTGCCGCCGCGGTCGTCGTCACGCCATTCGACGAGAGCGTCCCGGCGATCTGCTCGGATGTGCTCGAGGTGGGACCCACCGGGCTCGGGCACTGGCGGAGTCGATCGACGCTCGGCGACGGCGGCGTCCACCTCGCCGGCGTCTCACTGTCGACCGCGGAACAGGCGGCGCGCCGTCTGTCGTCGCTCATCGACCCGGAGGACCACGACGGCGGGTTCGTGGCGGTCCCGTCCTCGATCCCGCTGTCGGAACTGTTGGTCGAGGGACGACCCGACCCGCAGGCGATCGCACGCCGGTGGGAGGCCGCGGGGCCCGACCCGGCGCCGGTGGCGACGATCGGCTGGTCGGGGGACGGAACCGTCGACGTCGATCTGGTGCGCGACGGTCCGCACGGCCTGATCGCCGGGACGACCGGATCGGGCAAGAGCGAACTCCTGCGCACGCTCGTGGTCGCGATGGCGGCCGAGGTCAGCCCCGTGCACCTGAACTTCGTGCTCGTCGACTTCAAGGGGGGCGCCACGTTCGACACCTGCGATCGGCTCCCTCACGTCGTCGGCGTCGTCACCGACCTCGAGCGCGGGCCTCGCCGAACGTGTCCTCGTGAGTCTCGACGCCGAGATCCGTCGCCGCGAACGACTGCTGCGGGCCGCCCACGCCGACGATCTCACCTCGTACCGCCGCAACGCGGTCGATCCGTTGGCCCGGCTGGTCGTCATCATCGACGAGTTCGCCGCGCTCGCGAAGGAGCTGCCCGACTTCCTGCCTGCGCTCGTCGGCATCGCACAGCGGGGTCGCAGCCTCGGCATCCACCTGCTGCTGGCGACCCAGCGTCCGGCGGGCGTGGTGACCGACGACATCCGGGCCAACACGAATCTGCGACTGGCGCTGCGGCTGCAGGATCGCGGCGACGCGCTCGACGTCGTCGGCGACGACCGGCCCGCCGGCTTCCCGCGTGACACGCCGGGCCGCGCGATGCTGCGCCTCGGGCCCGACGACCTCGTCGTGTTCCAGACGGCCTCCACCGCCGGCCCGTCCCGCCGGGGCCCCGGGCGGCTCGTGGTCGAGTGGCGCGGCCAGCGCTCGACCGACCGCTCGACCGTGACGTCGGACGGCCCCGACGAGCTGACTGCGCTGGTCGACGCGATCTGCGAGGCGGCCACCGGCCTCGACGACCCGCACCGCCCGTGGCTCGATCCGCTGCCGGCCGTGCTCACCCGTGCCGAGTGTCCCGACCCCGCAGTCGTCGGGCTGGTGGACGATCCGGGCGCTCAGGCCCGGCGACCCCTGCGGTGGGACCACCGGACCGGCAACCTCCTGCTGATCGGTGGACTGGGCTCCGGAACGACGACGACGGCCGTGACCGTCGCGGCTGCGTGCCTGCGCGTCGACCGTGAGGCGCAGCTGTACGTCGTCGACGGACGGGGGGAGCCCGCACTCGATCCGCTCGCTGGGCTCGCAGCGTGTGGCGGTGTCGTGAGGGTCGGCGAGACCGAACGGCTCGACCGGCTGGTGCGCCGCCTCACCGGCACGATCGACGAGCGGGCACTGCGCGGTGGCCGGACACCCCCGATCCTCGTGCTGATCGACGGCCTCGGACCGGTGCGCAACGCCGCGCCGGCGATCGATCGGGTGTTCACGGAGGGGCCGGCGGTCGGCGTGGTGTGCTGCGCGACGACCGACGGAACCTCGGCGGTCGCGCTGACGGCGACCAACGCCGAACGCTGGGTGTTCCACGTCGACGACCCCGCGGTCGCCCGTGCGGCGGGGCTCCGAGCGTCACCGCCGCCGGACATCCCGGGCCGGCTCGGTCTGGTCGGGTCCGGCCTCGCCGCGCAGGTCGTGCACGATCCGGATCCGCTCGCCGGTCTGGCCGTTCGTGCCGGCGGGCGTCGGCCTGGCGCCGATCGAGGTCCTCCCCGAGATCGTCGAGCCGATCAGCTCGCAGGCGGCATGGCAACGCGGCGGCCGAGCCGGGGCGACCGACCCGGCGGCGGGCTACTCGTCGGGCTCGGCGCCGACGACCTCGAACCCGCGGCGCTGCACGTGCCCGACGGCGACCACATCTTCATCGGGGGCGCCGCCCGCACCGGCAAGTCGACCGCCCTGCGACAGATCGTCGCGGCGTGGCGGGTGCTCCACCCGAGCGGAGTCGTCGTGGAGCGACCCGTCGAGCGCTCGGAGGACCCCGACGCCCCGCCGATCCTCGTGGTGGTCGACGACGCCGACCAGGTGGACGATCCCGACGGTGAACTCGCCGCGATCGTCGCCGGCCGCCGCCCGGGGGTGACGATCGCCGCCGCCGCTCGGCTCGAAGCGGTCCGGGTCGCCTACGGCCATTGGGTGCGCGAGGTGACGCGAAGTCGGTGCGGGCTGATCATGACGGCGCCGGGTGAGGTGGACGGCGAACTGCTCGGCGTCACCCTGCCGCGGCGCACGATCGTCCCCGCCCGACCTGGGCTCGCGTGGTTGATCGACGGGCGGGGGCACCGGCTCGTGCAGGTCGCTGCCAGAATGCCTGCATGACTCGCATCGTCACCGTGGCCGGCGCGCAACTCGGACCCGTCCAACTCGCCGACGACCGCGCCTCGGTCGTCGAGCGGATGATCGTGCTGCTCCAGGAGGCTGCCAGCCAGGGCTGCGACCTCGTCGTGTATCCGGAGCTGGCGTTGACGACGTTCTTCCCGCGGTGGTTCGTCGACGACATCACCACGACCGACCACTTCTACGAACGGTCGATGCCGAACGAGGCGACCCAGCCGCTGTTCGACGAGGCGCGGCGGCTCGAGGTCGGCTTCTGCCTCGGCTACGCGCTGCTGGAGGACGGGCCGGACGGATCGCAGCACCGCTGGAACGTGCAGACGTTGGTCGAGCGTGACGGTTCGATCGTCGGCACGTTCAAGAAGGTGCACATCCCCGGCCATGCGACGAACGAGCCCGATCGGCCGTTCCAGCACGCGGAGCGCTACTACTTCGAGCCGTCGCCCGACGGGTTCGGTGTGTGGGACGCCTTCGAGGGCCGGGTCGGGATGATGATCTGCAACGACCGGCGCTGGCCCGAGTCGTACCGGCTGATGGGCCTGCAGGGCGTCGAGCTGATCCTGTGCGGCTACAACACGCCGCTGCACTACGCGCCCGACCCGAGCCAGGACCCGCTGCAGGGCTTCCACAACGGCCTCGTCATGTCGGCGGGCGCCTACCAGAACGGCACGTTCGTGGTCGGCGTCGCCAAGGGTGGCGTCGAGGAGGGCGTCGATTCGCTCGCCGAGTCGTCGATCTTCGCGCCGTCGGGTGAGCTGCTCGCCAAGGCCGAGACGAACGACGACGAGCTGATCGTGGCCGAGTGCGACCTCGACTGGTGCAAGCAGTACACCGGCACCCTGTTCGACTTCGCCACGTACCGCCGCCCCGAGCTGTACGGCCCGATCGCCGCCACCTGACCATCCGACCTGCCATCACTGGCCTGAGGGAACCGAATCGCCTGCTCGTGCGTTTGGGTGTGTGACGATCGCGAGTGTGGAGCGAACCGATCTGGTGCCCGTCGACTTCGACGGGTTCTTCGTCCGCCATCACGCGGAGATGGTGCGCGCGCTGTCGCTGACGCTCGGCGACGTCGAGTTCGGCCGTGACGCCGCCGCCGAGGGCTTCGCCCGTGCGCTCCAGCGCTGGTCGACGGTGTCGACCTACGAGAACCCGGCCGGCTGGGTGTACCGGGTCGGGCTCAACTGGGCGCGGTCGCGACGGCGCAGGTCCCGCCGGGAGCGGGTCGGGCTGATCGTCGACGGTCCGGCGCCCAGCGTGACCCCCCGTGACGCGGCGTTGATCGACGCGCTCCGGCAACTCTCGATCGACCATCGCACCGTCGTGGTCGGCAAGTTCTACCTCGACTGGTCCGAGGCACAGCTCGCCGCCGCACTCGACATCGCGCCCGGCACCGTGAAGAGCCGGCTCAGCCGGGCCCTCACCCAACTCGCTGCACTGATGGAGGACCACCATGGCCGATCCTGACGACATCCGCTCCGGCTTGAACGACGCCGCGGCGTCGATCGACGTCGGCAACCCCGACGATGCCCGCACCGACGTCCACGGCATCGTCCATCGACGACGGATGCGCACCCGCGTCGCCGCCGGGCTCGGCGTCGTCGCGCTCGTCGTCGGCGGGGCCGTCGCGTTCGCGGCGCTCGGTCAGTCCGACGATCCGGACATGCTCGTGAGCGCCGACCCGACCGTCCCGACCGATGAGGTCGCGGACACCGCGCCGACCGATTCCGCCGCGTCCGACTCCGACGTCGACCGTTCCGGTGGTCGAGCCGCCACGGGTGCCCGGTGTCGCCGTGGACGCGCCGACCGAGACGGCGTTCGCCTTCCCGTGGCGCGACGGGTTCGTCGCCGGGTCGGTCGTGTTCCCACCGCAGTTGCTCCCCGCCGAGCTTCCGCCGGAGATCGCCGCGCTGTTCCCGCAGGAGGTGATCGATCTGTTCGCCGGGGATCTCCCGGCGACCATCGACGAGGCGACCACGATGCTGTCCGAAGCGGGTCTGCTCGACGAGGTGTCCGCGATCATCAGCGCCAACCCCGAGGCGTCGGCCGCGATCTACGGCGAACCGAACACCGACCCCCCGACCGTCGACGCCCGGTTCACGACCGACGGCGACGCGCTGGGAAACGATCGAGATGACCCTGCCGGCCGGCGCGACCTACTTCGACGGGCTGGCCACGGCGGGCGATCGGTTGGCCGTGCTGTTCAACGAGCCGCAGACCCCCGAGGATCCGGGCGGGTCGGTCGTCACGGTGGCGACGACCACCGATCTCGTGAACTGGACGACGCAGGAGGTCGTGCCACCGGCGCTGCCCGTCGAGTTGCCGGCCGGCATCCAACGACGCGTGAACGGCCAGGGCCTGGTCGCCAACGACTCGGGCTGGGCGATCACCGTGTTCGACTCGGTCGACGTGGACGTCCTGCAACTGGTGCCCGACGACGTGCGGGCGAAGCTCGAGTCGAGCGACGGGGGGTTCGGTGTCGAGCGCCGACGACGCCGGGATCAGGATCGACTACGCGGCCGACGCCACGTCGAACTCCACCGAGACGCTGACGTTCACCTGGGAGGAACTCGGTGTCCCGGCCGACGTCGTCCCCTACGTCACCGACAACGAGTACCGGCCGCAGACCTGGGCGGCGACGTGGGACGGCGAGCCGACGCAATCCGATCTCACCGACGGCTCGGGTCAGATGCTCGCCACGCCGGCCGGGTTCCTGCAGTGGACCGACGAGACGCTGTTCTCGCCCGACGGTCTGACCTGGACGGCGAGCCCGCTGCCGAATCCGAACGGGTACGTCTCGGGTGCGCTTCGCCGTCGACGGCGGCGTGATCGTGATGTCGACCAGCCCGGATGGCCCCGTCGACGTCTACCGCCTCGACGAGACCGGAGGATCGCCGCAGGCTGCTCGACGTGCCCGATCTGCCCGAGAGCGTTCTTGGTCGGGTTCTCCGCCAGTGGGCGCCGGGGTCGGCGCTCGATCGTCGATGCCGCCGGCCCGGACGCGGATGGGTCCGGAAGGTGCGGAGTACCTCGCCGACCTGTGGCTGCTCGCATCGAATGACGGTGAGCAGGTCGTCGCCACCGACCTCGACGACGCCGCGGCAACGATGGCCCGACCGGCGTCGTGACCAACGGCAACGTCGCGCTCGTGCAGGTCGGCGGCAGCTGGACCCGCTTCGAACTGCCCTGAGTGACCACACGGGTCAGACCCGTGTTGTGCTGCGGGTGGCGCGTACGATTCGGTGGTGACCACTCCGCCGCCGTCGATGCACGAGTCGACGCTCGCGTTCGACGAGGCGGTGGAGCGGGTGCGTCAGGGCGGCGGCCGCGTCACCACGGCGCGCCGGGTGTTGCTCGCCGATCTGTACGACCACGGTGGTCGCATCACCGCGGAGGAACTCGCCGAGCGACACGACGACATCGACCTCGCCACCGTGTACCGATCGCTCTGCGCACTTCGAGGAGGTCGGCGTGATCGAACACGTCCACCTCGGCCACGGCCCGGCGGCGTACCGATGGGCGGGTGCCCGCACGATCGCTGCGGTGTGCGAAGGGTGCGGCGCCGTCACCGACATCCCGGCGGAGGAACTCGACGCGCTCGCGGAACGCCTCGACCACGGGTACGGCCTGCGTCTGTCGCTCGGCCACTTCGCGCTCTCGGTCCGCTGCCCCCACTGCGGCTGAACCCGCCTCACTGGTGCAGGCACCCGTGTCGACTCCGTGCCAGGCACCACGTGAACGTGAGGTTGTCACGCGGCGTTCACCGTCGGCGGCTTTCGCCGAGTGTCCGGCTTTGACAAACTGTCAAGCGTGACCGAACTCGCCGACGCGCCCGCACCCGACCTGCTGGACGACCGGGTGTCGTTCGAGGTGAACGGCACGCCGGTGTCGGTGCGGCGATCGCATCCCCACCTCCTCGCTGCGCTCCGCGAGGAACTCGACATCACCTCGCCGAAGGACGGCTGCTCGCCGTCGGGTCAGTGCGGGTGCTGCACGGTGTTCGTCGACGGCAAGGCGATCGTGGCCTGCCAGTGCGACATGGCCAAGGTCGAGGGCACCTCGGTCGTCACGCTGGAGGGAATCGACCAGGCCGAGCGCGACACGTTCGCGAACGCGTTCGCCGCGTGCGGCGGGCTGCAGTGCGGGTTCTGCATCCCCGGCATCGTGATGCGGGCCAAGGCGCAGATCGACAAGAAGGGCTCGTCGCTCACCCGGGAGGGCATGGCGCCGCACCTCGGCGCGCACCTGTGTCGCTGCACCGGGTACGTCAAGATCCTCGACGCGATCGAGGCGGTCGCGCAGGGTGTCGTGTGCGAGCCGTCGCTCGCCTCGGAGGTCGGGGGAGCGGGCGCCAAGTACGAGGCGGCACCGCTCACGCTCGGCGACCGCGGCTACGTCGACGACATCCGCGTACCCGGCATGCTGCACGCCGCGCTGCACCTCACCGACCACGCCCGCGCCGACATCGTCGCCATCGACGTCGCCGCGGCGCTCGCGGCCCCCGGCGTCGAGGCGGTCCTCACCGCCGACGACCTCCCCGGCGAGTTGCGCGTCGGGATCATCTACAAGGACTGGCCCGTGATGATCCCGGTCGGGGGCACCACGTCGTACGCCGGCGACGTCCTCGCCGTCGTCGTGGCCGACACCCGCGACCACGCCCGTGCCGCCGCGGAACTCGTCGAGGTCACCTACGACGTCCACGTACCGAACACCGATCCGCGTGCCGCGCTCGCGCCCGACGCGCCGCTGTCGGTGTGGGGCACCGACTCCAACGTGCTGTCGACGAGCGCCTACCAGCGCGGCGCCGACTTCGAGGAGGCCTACGCCGCCAGCGCCCACCGGGTGCACGAGACGTTCCGGACGCAACGCATCGAACATGCCTTCCTCGAGCCCGAGTCGACCGTGGCGATCCCGACCGGCGACGGGGACGAGCGGACGCTGTACGTCTACTCCGGCGGTCAGGGTGTGTGGGACGACCGCGACGACATCGCCCGGGTGCTGGCGCTCGATCCGAGCCGGGTGACCGTCGAGCTGGTGTCGAACGGTGGCGCCTTCGGCGGCAAGGAGGACATGAGCAACCAGGCGCAGACGGCGCTGGCGGCGTGGCTCCTCGGGCGTCCGGTGAAGTGCACGCTGTCGCGCGAGGAGAGCCTGCGGATGCACGCCAAGCGCCATCCGATCGAGCTCGAGTTCTGGGCCGGGTGCGACGCCGACGGTCGACTCACGGCGCTGAAGGTGCGCGGGATCGGCGACTCCGGTGCCTACGCGAGTGTCGGGATGAAGGTGCTGGAGCGGGCGGCCGGCCACGCCTGCGGTCCGTACCGCTGGCAGGCGCTCGACATCGAGACCGTCGCCGTGCGCACGAACAACCTGGTGTGCGGGGCGTTCCGCGGGTTCGGCGCGAACCAGGCGCAGTTCGCCACCGAGGGTGTGCTCGACCGGCTCGCCGAGCAGGTCGGGATCTCCGGCTGGGAGATGCGCAAGCGCAACGTCATCCGACCCGGCGACGAGTGGGGCCCCGGCCAGATCATGGACGACGGCGCCGGTGGGGCCGAGGCGTGCCTCGATCAGATCAAGGCGTCCTACGACGAGGCGATCGCGTCGGGCCGGGCGGTCGGGCTCGGGCTGGGCTTGAAGAACTCGGGGCTCGGCAACGGGTTCCGCGAGGTGTCCAAGGCGGTCGTGCGCTTCCTCGCGCCGGTCGGTGACGCGCCGGGCCGCATCGAGGTGCGCCACGGATGGACCGAGATGGGCCAGGGCGTGCACACCGTGGCGCTGCAGGTCGCCGCGCAGGAACTCGGCGTCGACCCGGAGCGCATCGACGTGATCGTCGACACCACGCGCGAACTCGGCTTCGGTCAGACGACGGGATCACGCGGCACGCTGATGGTGGCCGGCTCGGTGAGCGACGCCTGCGCCGCGGCGATGGCCGGTGGCTGCGAGATCGGTGTCGACTACGAGGGGGAGTACGTCGTCGACTGGACGCAGAAGCTCGGCGACCCGACCGTCACGAACCCGATGATCCACGCGGTGTTCAGTTACGCGGCACAGATGGTGATCGTCGACCGGGAGACCGGCGACATCGACAAGGTCGTCGCCGTCCACGACGTGGGCAAGGCGGTGAACCCCACCCTCGTCGAAGGTCAGGTCGAAGGCAGCGTCCACATGGGTCTCGGCTACGCCCTGACCGAGGAGTTCCCGACCGACCCGGAGACGGGCTTCCCGACGAACATGACGCTGCGCTCGCTCGGCATCCTGCGCGCCAAGGACGTCCCCGAGATCGAGGTGCAGCTGGTCGAGGTGCCCCAGCCCCGCTCGCCGTTCGGGATCAAGGGTGTCGGCGAGATCGGTCTGGTGCCGACCGCCCCCGCCGTCGCCGCCGCGCTCCACGCCCTCGACGGCGAGTGGCGCACCACCCTCCCGATGCGCCGCTGATCCCCACCACCACTCCACGTTTGCGGGAGCTTTCTGATGGCCCGCCCCATCCGGAATCTCCCGCAAACGGGCTGAGGGGGGTGGGGCGGTCAGGTGGCGGGCGGGTCGCCGAGGAGGTAGCGGGGGCCGGTGCCGCGGTCGGCGGCGATGTCGGCGGGGTTGTACAGCGCGCAGGTGTCGAGGCTCAGGCAGCCGCAGCCGATGCAGCCGTCGAGCTTGTCCTTCATCGCTTCGAGCAGTGCGATGCGTTCGTCGAGCATCGGTTGCCACGACGCCGCCAGCTTCGCCCAGTCCTTGCGGGTCGGCGTGCGGCCGTCGGGGAGCGAGTCGAGCGCGACCTTGATGTCCTCGAGGCGCAGGCCGACCCGCTGGGCGACCCGGATGAACCCGACCCGGCGCAACACGTCGGCGTGATACCGCCGGTGGCCGGCGTCGGTGCGGTCGCTGGAGATCAGCCCGTTCGCCTCGTAGAAGCGCAGTGCCGACGTGGCGACTCCGGCCCGTTCCGCCACCTCGCCGACGCTGAGTGTCCTGACTTCAACCATCCTTGAAGTTCTACCACCCTCCTTCTTCCGTTTGCGGGAGATTTCGGATGGGGTGGGCCATCAGAAAACTCCCGCAAACGTGGAGAGGGGGAGTGGAGGGGTCACTCGGATGGGGGTGTCGGCGTCGGGCGTTTCCGGTGGGGTGGCGAGGATGGCGTAGAGGCGGCGCTTGGTGTCCTCGAGGACGCCGGTCGCAGCTTCGCGCTGCTCGTTCGTGCCGAACCGGGCGATCTGGCGGATCTGGCCGGCGAGTTCGGACGTGAGCCGCCGAAGGTCGCCGCGACCGCCCGTGCCGGAGTGGTTCCAGGGCGCCGGCGCGTCGCTGTCCTGGACGGATCGGATGTCGGCGAGCATCTGGCGGCCGCGGTCGGTCAGTGCGAACTGGCGCTTGCCGTCGACCTCGGTCGACGTGATGGCACCGCGGGCCTCGAGCTTGTCGAGCGTCGGGTAGATCGACCCGGCGCTCGGGCGCCAGCGACCGTCGCTGCGGGTCTCGAGTTCGGTGATGATCTCGTAGCCGTGCATCGGCCGCTCCTCGAGCAGCGTGAAGATGGCGATCGGGACGGCGCCGCGACGGGCCCGGTGGCGTCCGCCACCTCGGCCGTGTTCGGCGAACTGGATGTGGTCGTGGAAGTGGTGGTGCATGTGGGCTCCTCGTCGGCCACGTCGGCCGGTGCGGGTCGGATCCTGGCGGATGTCATGGGTGGGATCGTTCATTCGGTGGTGCTCCTGTGGGTATCTCTATCTGTAACGATGTATCGCTACTGTAGCGATACATCGTGAGGAATGCAACCCCCTCGTCGGAGCGGCGGCCTCGATGCGCTGCAGTCGGGCGGGATCGGCGATGCTGGAGGCGATGAGTGACACGATCGAACGTGAGAACGACACCAGCGACCTCGTCGACGAGATCCGCACCTGGCTCGAGGAGAACTGGGATCCGGATCTCACCGTCGCCGCATGGTGGGAGCGACTCGGTCTGGCCGGTTGGTCCGCGCCGACCCTGCCGACCAACGCCTACGGCCGTGGCCTGTCCCGTGGCGACGCCGTCATCGTGCAGAACGCGATCGCCGAGCACGGCGCGCTCGGGGCACCGGGCGGGCTCGGCCTGCTGCTCGCGGCACCGACGATCGCCACGCACGGAACGCCCGAGCAGATCGAGCGGTACGTGCGCGACATCGTCACCGGCCAGCGGGCGTGGTGCCAGCTGTTCAGCGAGCCCGGCGCCGGCTCCGATCTCGCCGGTCTCCAGGCCAAGGCGATGCTCGACGGCGACGAGTACATCGTCAACGGCCAGAAGGTCTGGACCTCCGGCGGCCACATCGCGGATCTCGGCATGCTGATCGCCCGCACCAACTCCGACGTCCCCAAGCATCAGGGCATCACCTACTTCGCCATCGACATGCACCAGCCCGGCGTCGACGTGCGACCGCTCCGCGAGCTGACCGGCCGCGCGCTGTTCAACGAGGTCTTCCTGTCCGATGCCCGAGTGCCGGCCGACGCGATGATCGGCGGGCTCAACAACGGCTGGGCCGTGGCCAACACGACCCTCGCCCACGAGCGTGCCGGCCTCGGGTCCGGTGGCGGCAGCAGCTCGGCCAGCGCGGCGATTCCCGGCACGGTCGGCGGCCAACTCGAGACGCGTGCCGGCGACTACGTGCGGGCGCCGGGCGCGCCGGCTGCCGGCGGTGGCGCCGCGTTCCGCGACACCTCGAAGATGATGATCAGCCTGGCCCAGGGTGCCGGTGTCGCGAAGGAGCCGACGATCCGCCAGGACCTCGTGCGCCTCTACACCTTCAGCCAGCTCGGCCGGATGAACAACCTGCGGGTGAAGGCGGCCAAGGAGAAGGGCCAGGAGATCGCCGGGATGGGCAACATCGCCAAGCTCTCGATGAGTGAGATGGTGCGCCTGCAGCGTGATCTGGGTCTGCGCATCGTCGGGGCGTCGGGGACGCTGCACGCCTACGACTCGGCGAGCCGCAAGGTGCTCGACGAGGCCACCGGCAACCCGTTCCTCGGCTTCGTCACCGAGATGGCGTTGTTCGCGCAGGCTCCGCCGATCTACGGCGGCACCGATCAGATCCAGAAGAACATCATCGGCGAGCGCGTCCTCGGACTCCCCAAGGAGCCGAACCAGGACAAGGTCGTCCCCTTCGCCGACCTCCCCAAGAACGCCTGAAATGAGACGCGGGGTCAGACCCCACGTCTCATTTCAGCGGTTGAGCATGCCGTAGGCGTGGGTGGGGTGGAGCTCGAGCAGCAGGCGACCGTCGTCGACCATCGCCTGGCGGTACTCGCCCCAGTCGTCGTGCTCGCCGACGATCGTGCGGTAGTACTCGACCAACTGGTCGACCGTGTCGTCGTCGGGTGACTGCGCGACCGGCGTCAGCGTGACGTCGGCCTCGATGACGACGTAGGCCCAGAAGTCGTCGCGGTTGACGTGCAGCGAGGCCCGAGGATCACGCCGCAGGTTCGCCGTCTTGGCGCGGCCGTCGGTCACGGAGATCCGGATCACATCGTCGGCGCCGACTGCGTACGAGATGTTCGACGACTGGGGACGCCCGTCGGACTTCAGCGCGATCAGGATGCCGTTGCGCTTGTCGCGGATGAAGTCGAGTGCGTCGTCGATCTGCATGGCGTTCAGTTGAGCGCGGCCGCTCGGGCAGCGGCGAACTTTGCCGATGTCAGCCGCGGGCCGGCGATCGGCGAACAGCGCCAGGGTGCACACGCCGGTGACGAGCCACGGCACGCGCAGGGCGACCTCACGGGAGGCGAAGGTGTCGACGACGACCACGATCAGCCCGCCGAGCGCGGCGCCGATCGGCATCATGCCCCACGCGAAGAAGCGGTAGACGCTGTTGACCCGTCCGAGCAGTTGGTCGGGGATCACCGACTGCCGGAAGCTCACCGTGATCACGTTCCACAGCGTGCCGACGAACACCATCACCGCGGTGAACAGCCACACCGGGGGCCACGAACTCATCAGCCCGATGACGATCGAGCAGGTGCCGCCACCGACGAGCGTCAGGGCGAGCGACGGTCCGATGCCGATGCGCCTGACCACGTTCGACGCGGTCCATCCGCCGAGCACCCCGCCGACGGCGCCGCCCGTGCCGAGGATGGCGAACTGGGTGGCCGACGTGTCGAGCACCTCCTGGCCGAACAGCACGAACGTCGCCGTCGCCATCGTGTCGAGCAGGTTCAACGTGCCCAGCACGAGGGCGAGCGTCCGCAGGAGGTCGTGGCTCCAGAGCCACCGGAATCCCTCGCGGAGCTCGACCGTCCACGAGGGCCGCTCCTGCGGCTTCGCCGCGACCGGCGGTCGGCGCGTGGACGGATGGATGAACGCGATCAGAATCGCCGACACGGCAAACGTCGCGGCGTCGGCGAAGAACGGCAGGGCGAACGAGACGGCGATCAGGAGTCCGGCGAGCGGCGGGCCGGCGAAGGTGTTGGCGACCATCTCGGCGCTCCACATGCGTCCGTTGGCCTTCTCGAGGTTGTCGGCGTGGACGATCGACGGCATGAACGTCTGCGCCGAGTTGTCGTAGAGCACCTCGGCGACGCCGAGCAGCAGCGTGGCCACGAGGATGAGGACGTACAGCAGGGTGTCGGTCGTGATGACCGTCGCCGCGTCGTTCACCGCATCGGGCGCCGGCAGGTCGCCCTGCTGGGCGAGCACGATCAGCGCGATCCCGACCGTCACGACCGTGCGGATCGTGTTGGAGGTGACCATCAGGCGCTGACGGTCGTAGCGGTCGGTGATCACTCCCGCCGGGAGGCTGAAGATGAGCCAGGGGAGTCGTTGGACGACGATGACGAGAGCGATCAGCAGCGGATTGCGGGTGATCGCCGAGGCCAGCCACGGGTAGGCGATGATGCCGATGCCGTCGCCGAGGTTCGAGATCGTGCTCGCCCAGAACAGCTTGAAGTAGTTCCCGCCCAGCCGACCCGGCTCGAGCTGCAGCGCGATCATCGGACACCCGGCGAGTCTTGCCGACCCACGTTCACCGCCGAGAACACGTTTGCGTTGCAGTCTCGATGGGCAGGGCCATCGAAACCGCAACGCAAACGGTGGGGGAGGTCGGGGTGGGCGGATCAGCCGGCGTCGGTCGCGTCGTGTCGACGGCGGTGGTGTCGACGGCGAGTTGGCCGGTGCCGACGGTGATCTTGCGCGGCTGGGCCTGGGGGACCACGGGGATCCGCAGCGTCAGCACGCCGTCGGTGTAGTCGGCCTCGATGCCGTCGGCGTCGAGACCCTCGCCGAGGGTCACCTGACGACGGAAGGTGCCTTCGTGGCGCTCGCCGACGTAGACGCGGTCGCCTTCCTCGCGCTGGTAGCTGCGCTCGGCAGCGACGGTGAGGACGTTGCGCTCGACGGAGATGTCGATCGTGTCGGCGGCGACGCCCGGCAGGTCGAGATGGACCCACACGTTGTCGCCACGGCGGTAGGCGTCCATCGGCATCGGCCGACCGGTCGCCCAGGCGGAACGACCTGCGGAACGCTGGTTGAACAGGGCATCGAGTTCACGGAAGGGGGAGTTCTGCAAGAGCATTGGTGGTGCCTCCTGGTGGAAGATGAGTGATCAACTTGCAGAAAGCAGACTAATCAACATCACCAAAGTTGACAACATATGACTCAATAAATCTACCCTCGTTTGATTCGGCCGGCCAGGGCGAGGCTGGCAAGGCCGAACGAGATCACCATCAGCCCGATCGATGCGGCGAAGCCCTGCATCAGCCGGTCCATCTCCCAACCGGTGCTCACGACGCTGCGCAATCCGTCCAGCACGTAGGTGACCGGGTTGTACGTCGCCACGGTCGACAGCCAGCCGGTGAGGGCTTCTTGGGGCAGGAAGCTCGTGGTGAGGAACGCGAACGGGAAGAACAGGATGAAGCTGGCGTTGACCGCCGCCGGGTTCCCGGTCTTGAGGGCGATCGCGTAGGGGAACCCGGCGAACGCCAGACCCCACATCGCGCCGTAGAGCAGGAACACGATCATGCCCAGGATTCCCGTCTCGAAGGTCACGCCGAGCACCAGGCCGAGCAGCAACACGGGGATCGTGAGCAGGATCACCGCCAGGAAGTCCGCGGCCATCAACCCGAGCAGCAGCATCTGGCGCCGCACCGGGGTGAGCAGCAGCCGATCGAAGTAGCCGCTCTGGATGTCGGTCACGATGGCGCTCGCCCGGGACACCCCGGTGACGGCGAAGATGATCGCCACCGGCAGCTGGAACGCCTTGAAGTCCACGACGGTTCCGCTGCCCTCGGCGAAGTCCTGCAACGCACCCACCTGGACCACGAAGAAGAACACCGGCGTGATCAGGGCGGGGATGAAGAACTCCGGTTCGCGGAACATGCCGCGGATCGCGCGGTGGGCGATCGTGACGAAGTCGTGCCACGCCGATGCCCGCCGGGCGAGCGGCACGTAGGCCTGCTCGGTTGCGCTCGTCTCGGTCGCAGTGCTCATGAATCGGCCTCCTGTGGTGGTCGTGCCCGTGGTCGTGCCGGTGGTCGCTGTCGGCGGCGAAGTGGGATCCGGTGACGTGGAGGAACACGTCGTCGAGGGTCGGTGTGCGCAGCGTCAGTGAGCGCACCGGCACGCCGCAGCCGTCGAGGGCGACCGCGACCTGGGCGATGAGCCCGGCGCCGTCGGTCGTCGCGATCTCGAGTTCGCGGCCGTGGATCTGGACCTCGTCGATGCCGTCGATGGCGCGGAGTGCATCGGCGGCAGTCTCCGTGTCGCCGGCCACCTCGGCCACGATGAGGTCGGCGCCGATCCCACGCTTGAGGTCGGTCGGCGACCCCTCGGCCTTGATCAGTCCGTCGGAGATGATCCCCACGCGGTCGGCGAGTTCGTCGGCCTCCTCGAGGTACTGCGTCGTCAGGAAGATCGTCATGCCGAACTGTTCGTTGAGTCGGCGTACCTCCGCCCAGACCGCCGAGCGGCTCGCCGGATCGAGACCGGTCGTCGGTTCGTCGAGGAACAGGATCTGTGGGCGGTGGATCAGCGACATGGCGAGATCGAGCCGTCGCTTCATGCCGCCCGAGTACGAATCGACGCGGTCGTCGATCGCCGTGCCGATGTCGACGAGGCCGATCACGTCGTCCATCCGCGCCGCGATGTCGGTCTTGCTCAAGCCGTACAGCCGGCCCTGCAACTGCAGCATCTCCCGCCCGGTCTGCTTGCCGTCGATCGAGGAGTCCTGCAGCGCCACCCCGATCCGCAGCCGGATGTCCGAGGCCTGCGTCATCACGTCGAGGCCGGCGACGGTCGCCGTTCCGGACGTCGGCGCGATCAGCGTGCAGAGCATCTTGACGGTCGTGGACTTGCCGGCGCCGTTCGGGCCGAGGAACCCGTAGATCTCGCCGTAGCCGACGTCGAGGTCGATCCCGGCGACCGCGTGGTTGTCGCCGAAGGTCTTGCGCAGGTCCCGCGTCTCGATCGCCGGGCTCATTCGCGACCCACCTGGGTCTCGCCGGCGGCGTCGTGGTCGACGTCCTGATCGGTGTCGAGATCGACGGTCACCTTGATCAATCGTGCCGGTGAACGCGTACGGCCCGACGAAGCGTCCGGTCAGGTCGTAGTCGGCAACGGTGGTGCCGCGGTCGAGGCCGATGTCGAGGCCGGAGAACGAGATCATCAGCCAGAAGATCTGGTCGGTCTCCATCGACCCGGCCGGCTCGCCGTCGATCAGCAGCGTGCCCACGCCGTGCGGGAACGGCCCGCTGCCCGGCGAGCGGACCATCCGGAACCCGAGCGTGTGGGCGCCCGGCCCGACCCGCCGGTCGGAGGTGACCAGCTGGTGGGTGCCTCCGATGTTGAGGTCGTGCACGAGGTAGCCGTCGCGCAGGAACAGCGAGTAGCCGCTCGTGGCGTCGCCGTGGGCGAGCAGCACACCGTTCGCGTGATCGTCGGAGAGTTCGACGTGGGCCGTGATCGTGTAGCTGCGGCTGCGCAGGTCGGGGGCGACGTCGGTGGGCACGTGGCCCATGCCGGCCCAGAACGTGTAGTGGGTGCGCCCGGCGTGGAACCGGGCGGCGTTCTCGGCGAAGCGTTCCCCGAACCGGTCGTCGAGCGGGAGCACCTGGTTGGCCTCGGCCTCGATCCACCAGCGCCGCTGCAGGTCGGCCAGTCGCTCGGGCTGTTCGGCGGCGAGGTCGACGTTCTCGTTGAAGTCGGTGGTGAGGTCGTACAGCTCCCACACGTCGTCGTCGAACGACGACGTCGGCATGTGGAACGCGACCGCCTTGTAGCCCTCGTGCCAGATGCCGCGGTGACCGAACATCTCGAAGTACTGCGTGGTCTTGCCGGTCGCGGCGTCGGCGTCGTCGATCGTGGCGCCGAAGCTCACGCCTTCCATCGCCGGGTCGACGTCGAGGTCCAGCAACTGCAGGACGGTGGGCGCGAGGTCGGACGCGTGACAGAACTGGTGGCGCAGGCCACCGGCATCGGGCACCCGGCCCGGCGCCCGCACGACCAGGGGATCACGGATGCCGCCGCCGTGGGTGTTCTGCTTGTAGCGCTTGAGCGGGGTGTTGGCAGCCATCGCCCAGCCGTGCGGGAAGTTGGAGTGCGTGTCGGGCCCGCCGATGTCGTCGAGGCGCGCCAGCTTGTCCGCCATCGGCTCGGCGACCATGTTGAACGGACCCATCGCGTTGACGAACCCGAGCGGCCCGCCCTCCTGGCTGGCGCCGTTGTCGGACAGCACCATCACGATCGTGTCGTCGAGCGCGCCGGTCGCTTCGAGGAACTCGATGAGCCGGCCGAGGTGCTCGTCGAAGTGGTGGAGCATCGCGCCGTAGGCGCCGGCGAGCCGGGCGAAGAGCCGCTGCTCGTCGGCGTCGTGTTCGTCCCAGCCGCGGACCCCGAGGTTGCGCGGCGGGAGCTCCGTGCCGGGCGGCACGATGCCGAGTTCGATCTGGCGGGCGAGACGATCCTCGCGGGTCCGGTCCCAGCCCTTGGCGAACACGTCGGCGTAGTGGTCGATGAGTTCGCGCGGGGCCTGGTGGGGCGCGTGGCAGGCGCCGGGCGCAACCATCAGGAACCACGGGTTGTCGGGGATCGCCGCCTCGTGGCCGGCGAGGTAGCCGATCGCCTCGTCGATCAGGTCCGACGTGAGGTGATAGCCGGTCGAGTGGTCGCCGGGGGCGGTGACGTGGGTGTTGTCGCGCACCAGCTCGGGGGAGTACTGGTCGGTCTCGGCGTCGAGGAACCCGTAGTAGCGGTCGAAGCCGCGCCCGAGCGGCCACCCGTCGAACGGCCCGGTCGGCCCGGTCTCGGTGAGTCGGGTGACGTGCCACTTGCCGACGAGGTAGTTGCGGTAGCCGTGGGGGCGCAGCAGCTCGGCGAGGGTCGGGACGTCGGCGGCGATCTTGCCGCGGTAGCCAGGGAACCCGCTGTCGAAGTTGGCGAGGCACCCCATCCCGACCGAGTGGTGGTTGCGGCCCGTCAGCAGTGCCGCCCGCGTCGTCGAGCACATCGCGGTCGTGTGGAACCCGGTGTAGCGGAGCCCCTCGGCGGCGAGCCGATCGATGGTCGGCGTGGCGATCTCGGAGCCGTAGCAACCGAAGTCGGCGAACCCGACGTCGTCGAGCACCACCAGCAGGACGTTGGTGCGCTGCGGTGGCGTCGGCGGCGTCGGCCACCACGGCGTCGAGTCCTTGATCGTGGTTCCGATGCGCCCTTCGAACTCGCTGGTCGACATGCGCTCGAACCTATCTGCGTCCGGCGAACGCGTGAACAAATGGTGCCATTCGGGCCGCCATTTGTTCACGCATTGGCGCTGGGGAGCGAGGAGCGGCGCTCAGGCGTCGAGGCGGCCGTCGATGATGTGGACGCTGCGGTCGCAGTAGTGGGTGATGCGCTCGTCGTGGGTCACCACGATCGCTGCGGTGCCGCGGGACTTCATCTCGTTGCGGATCAACTCCATCACCTGCTCGCCGAGCTTGGTGTCGAGCGCCGAGGTCGGCTCGTCGAAGAGCACGAGCGCCGGGTCGTTCATCAGGGCCCGGCCGATCGCCACGCGCTGACGCTGGCCGCCCGACAGCTGCGACGGCAGGTTCTTCGCACGGTCGGCGAGACCGAGTTCCTCGAGCAGCTGGTCGGCGCGAGCGCGAGCCGGGGCACCGGTGCGCTTGCCCAGTTCGTCGACCACGAGCAGGTTCTCGCGGGCGTTCAGGAAGGGCACGAGGTTGACCGACTGGAAGACGAATCCGACCTTGCTCTGGCGGAACTTCGTGAGCTCCTTGGCGGTGTGGCCGGAGATGTCCTCGCCGCCGACGACGATGTGGCCTTCGGTGGCCGACAGGATGCCGCCGGCGATCGAGCAGAGGGTGGTCTTGCCGGAGCCGGACGGCCCGACGAGCGCGACCATCTCGTCGCTGCCGAGGGTCAGGGTCGCGTGGTCCAGCGCGACGACCT
>CAVZTM010000028.1:0-22517 GCA_963778175.1 Ilumatobacteraceae bacterium | reverse complement strand
ACCGCCGATGGTCAGCGCATCCTCCCGGAGGGCTGGTCGGATCACGCTCGTGGGTTCTCGGCGCTCGATCCGGAGAACGGCTGCGTGTACGGGCGTCACTGGTGGATGTGGCCGGAGATCCCGGGGTCGCTCGTGTGTCACGGTCACGAGGGTCAGTACATCGTCGTCGTGCCCGACCGTGACCTCGTGCTGGTGCATCTGGGAAAGACGCCGTCGGCAGGCGTCACCCCAGCTCCGGGCCCGTTCGCGCGCGATGATCGACGTCCTCTGATCGATGCGGGATTCCGCACGGTGGAGTTGACTCGTGGCTGAGCGGAACGAATTGGGACCGACCCCGGCGCGGCCGGGCAGTGTCTACGACACGACGCACGAGATGGATCGCGGCGTCCTACCACCGGTGGTGAACTCCCCGCCTCGTTCGGGACGGACCACACCGCGGTCTCGGCTGCGACCGATCCGGATCACGATCAAGGCGCTGCTGTTCATCGTGCTCGGCGTGTTCCTGTTGCCGCCGGTGCTCAGCGGCTTCCGCCAGGCGATCGAGACCGCCCGTGACGTCAACCCCGGCCTCCTCGCGCTCGGTTTCGTGCTGCAGTTGATGGCGCTGCTGTGCTACTCGCTGCTGACCCGGGCGACACTCGGCACGGCCGGCCGAGTGCTGTCGATCCCGCGGATCTTCCGGATCCAGCTCAGCACCAAGGCGCTGTCGAACATCGTGCCCGGCGGGAACGCCGCGAGTTCGGCGCTGGGATACCGGCTGCTGACATTGTCGGGCGTGAGCGGACCCGATGCCGGGTTCGCTCTTGCCACCGCAGGGATCGGATCGGCGGTGGTGTTGAACGTCATCTTCTGGATCGGCCTCGTCATGTCGGTGCCGTTCAGAGGTGTGAACCCTGCATACGGCTTGGCGGCCGTGGCGGGCATCGTCATCCTCGGGATTGCCGCGGGGTTGGTCGTGGGGGTGATGGACGGCTCTGGCCGGGCGGAACGGTTGGTGCGATGGATCGCTCGCCGGTGTCGTCTCGACGAGGACAAGTTCTCATCGGTGCTCCGACAGGTCGGTGAACGGTTGGAGGAACTGGCGGGAGATCGGGCGCTGTTGTGGCGGGTGGTGTTCTGGGCGACGGCGAACTGGTTGCTCGACGCAGCGTCGCTGTGGGTCTTCGTCGAGGCGTTCGGTGGCTCGTTGAGCATCGACGCGCTGCTGGTTGCATTCGGCTTGGCCAACCTGCTCGCGGCAATCCCGATCCTGCCGGGCGGTCTCGGAGTCGTCGAAGCCACCTACCTCACCACGCTCGTCGGTTTCGGCATCCCGCGGCGCGTTGCCGCGGCATCGATTGCCACGTACCGGTCGGCGCAGTACCTGATGCCGATTGCCCTCGGCGCCGCGGCGTACGCCTCCCTGCGAGTCGGGCCGTGGAAGATCGAGCGACGCGACCGGCTGGTGGGTCTGCGTGACCTGGCTCGTGCCGAATCGGAGAAGGGCGAGACCCGCCTGGAGTTCGCGCTGCGCTTCGGTGCCAGGCGCCCCGTCGCCGAGGAGGATGATCCGGCGCTGCGGACCCTTCTGGAGGTCGAGGCGAGCGAGGCGGCCGTGAACCAGGCGTCCGTGAACCAGGCGTCGGGTCCCGATGGTGACCCGGACGCCGCACCAGACCCGGTCGAGCGTCCCGGTTCCGACGAGACCACCTGACGCTTTCGTCTGCCGGCCGGCGCAGCGGTACCGTCAGCACCATGACAGTGCATGAGCGCCCATTCGGTCGGTACCTCGAGGACTTCACGCCCGGTGACATCCTGCGGCACTGGCCCGGCAAGACGATCACCGAGTACGACGACCACCTGTTCTGCATGATCACGATGAACCATCACCCGCTGCACACGAATGACTGGTTCGCAGCGGAATCCGTGCAGGGACGCAATGTGGTGGTCGGCAACCTCGTCTACAGCCTGGTGCTCGGCATGAGCGTGCCCGACGTCAGTGGTGCCGCGATCGCCAACCTCGAGGTCGAGACGTTGCAGCACAAGTTCCCGACGTTCCACGGCGACACGATCCATGCCGAGACCCGGGTGCTCGAGGTGAAGGAGTCCTCGTCGAAGCCCGACCGCGGGATCGTGAAGGTCGAGACGAAGGGCTTCAACCAGGATGGCAAGGAAGTGTGCTACTTCACCCGCAAGGTCCTGATCTGGAAGCGTGAGTTCGCCCCGGACCGCAAGCGTCCGTACGACGGCACCGACGTCTGGGCCGAGTGACCCTGGGCCGGGTGACCCTGGACCGAGTGACCGTCGGCCCGGCGCGCTCGTCGACGTGATCGACCCCGGGGCCGTCCTGGCCTGGGGCGCGGCCGATCTGCGTGATCTCCCCTGGCGTCGCGAGCGTGATCCGTGGCGGATCCTGGTCGCCGAAGTGATGCTGCAACAGACGCAGGCCGACCGCGTCGTACCGAAGTGGATCGAGTTCCTCGAGTCGTTCCCGACCGCTGCGGCATGTGCACGGGCGACCCTGGCCGACGTGCTCCGGCTGTGGCAGGGCCTCGGCTATCCCCGTCGGGCCCGCAACCTGCGTGATGCGGCACTGCTGGTCGTCGAACGACACGACGGGCGACTTCCCGACGATCTCGACGCACTCCTCGCACTGCCCGGTGTGGGTCCGTACACGGCACGGGCCGTGCTCGCGTTCGCCTTCGAACACGACGTGGCCGTCGTCGACACGAACATCGCGCGGGTGCTCGCGCGTGCCGGATGGTGAACGTCTGACAGCCAAGCGGGCCCAAGCGGCTGCGGATGCGCTGGTTCCGGCCGGGCACGGGTGGGTCTGGAACCAGGTGTTCATGGAACTCGGCGCCACGGTGTGCCGGCCGATTCCGAAGTGCGACGGCTGTCCTGTCCGATCGGCGTGTCGCTGGCGGCTCGGTGGATTCGCGGTTCCCGATCCGGCGATCGGGTCGGCCGGGGTGAGCGGCCGTCAGGCGAAGTTCGAGGGCAGCGACCGCCAGGCCCGCGGCGCCATCCTGCGGGCAGTCCACGACGGGCCGGCCCCGGCCGATGCGTTCGACCCGCGGATCGTGGCCGGCCTCGTCGCCGACGGCCTGATCGCCATCGACGCCGACGACCGTCCTCGCTCCCCGGCGTTACTCGTGGTGTCAGACACCACGCAGGAACACGCCGCTACGTCGACGAGGATTGGAGGGGATCGACGCGGCGCATCTACGGTTGGGTCGTGCGTCCAGCGAGAGACTTCTTCCGTCCACTCGCGGTCGGTGCCCCCGAGCCCGTCCGCGAGATCCCCTTCCGGCCCAGCCGGATGATCCACTTCTTCCCGCCGTCCAACGACAAGATGCGCGCCAAGGTGCCCGAGATCGCACCGACCGTCGACATCCTGCTCGGCAACCTCGAAGACGGCGTCCCCGCCGACCAGAAGGAGGCGGCGCGCGCCGGGCTCATCGAGGTCGCCCGGAACGTCGACTTCGGCGAGACCCAGTTCTGGACGCGGGCGAACAGTCTCGACTCGCCATGGGGCCTCGACGACCTGACCGCCGCAGTGCTCGAAGCGGGCGAGCAACTCGACGTGATCATGATCCCGAAGGTCGAGGGGCCCGAGGACATCCACTACGTCGATCGGCTGCTCGCCCAACTCGAAGCCAAGGCCGGGCTCACCAAGCCGCTGCTCGTGCACGCCATCTTGGAGACCGCACGCGGCGTCGCCAACGTCGAGGAGATCTGCGGTGCATCGCCGCGCATGCAGGGTCTGTCACTCGGACCGGCCGACCTGGCGGCGAACCGACGGATGAAGACCACCCGCGTCGGCGGCGGGCACCCGGGCTATCTGGTGCGTGCCGACCCCCCGAAGGACGCCGAGGGGGCCGACGACATCGAGGCGCCCCGCACGACGTACCAGCAGGACCTGTGGCACTACACGATCGCCCGAATGGTGGACGCGTGTGTGACGCACGGGATCCTGCCGTTCTACGGGCCGTTCGGCGACATCAAGGACACCGTGGCCTGCGAGGACCAGTTCCGCAACGCCTATCTGCTCGGCTGTGTCGGAGCGTGGAGCCTGCACCCTGTCCAGATCGCCATCGCCAAGAAGGTGTTCAGCCCCGATCCGGCCGATGTCGCCCACGCCCAGCGGGTCATCGAGGCGATGGGCGACGGGACCGGCGCGATCATGCTCGACGGCAAGATGGAAGACGACGCGTCGGTCAAGCAGTGCCGGGTGGTCGTCGAACTCGCCCACGCATTGTCCGAACGTGACCCCGAACTCGCCGCGATGTACGGATTCTGACCCCAAGCCACCCCGCGATGAGTTCCGACGCGCACGGGTCGCGCCGAGACTCATCGCTCGTTGATCCAGGAGCGATCATGAACGACGAATCGATGCGCCCACGCCGCTCGGTGCTCTACATGCCGGCCGCGAACGAACGTGCCCTCGAAAAGGCCCAGACGATCCCGGCCGACGCGATCATCTTCGATCTCGAGGACGCTGTCGCTCCGGACGCCAAGCCCGACGCTCGCGCCAAGGCCGTCGCAGCCGTGCAATCCGGGCTCTACGGCAACCGGGAACTCACGATCCGATGCAACGGGCTCGACACGCAGTGGGGCGCCGATGACCTCGCGGCGGCGGGCCCGGCCGGTCCGGCGGCGGTCGTCATCCCGAAGGTCGACTCCGTCGACGCCGTGGAGGCGGTGTCGGCGGCGCTCGACGCTGCCGGAGCGCCGGCATCGGTGCGGATCTGGCCGATGATCGAGACGCCGACGGCGATGTTCAACGTCCGGTCCATCGCCGCCCACCCCCGTGTCGCGGTGCTGGTCATGGGCACCAACGACCTCGCCAAGGAACTGCGGTCGCCGATCGTGCCCGGCCGTCATCCGCTCGTACCCCACCTGGCGACGGCGCTGCTCGCCGCCCGGGAGGCCGGCAAGGTCATCCTCGACGGTGTCTACAACGACGTCCAGAATGCCGACGGATTCGAGGCGGAGTGCCGCCAGGGAATGGAGATGGGCTTCGACGGCAAGACCCTCATCCATCCGAACCAGGTCGGCCCGGCCAACGCCATGTGGGCGCCCTCGGAGGCCGACATCGAGTACGCCGGTCGAGTGATCGCCGCCTTCGACGAGGCCGTGGCCGACGGTCGTGGTGTCGTGACCGTGGACGGCCGCATGATCGAGAACCTCCACGTCGACAACGCGCGCCGCGTGCTGGCCACCGCCGCCGCCATCGCCGCGCTGTAACCCTTGTCGGGCCTCACCGCGGTCGGGTGGTGGGGATCGTCGGGTCGGCCCGACTGCGGCTCGTCGCTGGCGCTTCCCTCGCCGCGCGGTGGGGATCGATCAGGCTCGTGACAGCGGCCACGATGGCGTCGAAGGTCGTGTCGGCGTAGGCGATCATCTCGTCGTCGGTGCGGTCCTGGATCGGGTGGGGAGTGAACACACGGGCCACCGACGGGAAGCCGAGCGAGGTCGACTGGGCGACGGCCGCGTCGACGAACTCATCGGAGGCGACGAACATCGCGGGGATGCCTCGCAGCTCCAGATCGCTGATGTCGTGCACACTGCACGACGTACAACTGCCTCAATCGGCCAGGGCCTCGATGACGACCTGGCACTCGACGGAGATCTGGTGGCGGAGGTCGACCGGCGCGGGCTTGGTGAACGTCGGCTTGCGGTAGCGCTTGACGTGCGCACCGATCTCGACGAGCCGCTCCTCGATACGGTCGAGGAACACGTTGCCGCGCGGCTTGGAGATGTCCAGGAGTCCGACCGTCAACCCGGACAATGACGCCGGCCGTGCCAGGCGTTCGCGTTCGGCGACACTGCGTTCGCCGGTCGGGTCGAGGATCGTGGTGCCCATGAAGTTCAGTATGTCACGGCGCGGGTGACGGGCGCCGAGCCGATCTCGCCGTTCGCCCACCCGCCGATGATCTCGGAGAACAGGCCGGCGCCGCCACCGGCATAGGTCAGCATCAGCCCGCCGGGGCGGAACTTCGGCACCGACGGCGCATCGGCAAATCCTTCGGGCAGGCCCTCGGCCATGCCGCCGGCGCCTCGGACGATCTCGGAGCCGGGCCGGTCGAGGTGCGCCGAGATCCCTGCGACGATCTCGTCGCGCCCCCAGCCGGCCTCGGCGAAGACCCGTGCGTGTTCCGGCCCCATCACCAAGATGGCGTCGAAGCCGAGGACGAGCTTGGGGTGGTGGAGTGCCTGCAGGTTCACCGCCATCGACCGGGCGAGTGATTCGGGGTCGCGGGAGAGCTGATCGACGACGCAGCGGGTCCCCTCGCCGGCGAAGAGCGTCAGCGCATCGACGCCGGGCTCGATCCCGTGCTCGCCGGCGAGCGTGCCATAGGGCGAGTCGATGTCGTTCTCGGCGAAACAGAAACCGATCTTGCCGGGGCTTCCGTGCGTGGCCCGGTCGACCTCGCCGGGCCGTCCGCCGCCCACGTTGCGCACGACGAGCTGGAGTGCTCGCCCGATCGTCGAGTTCGCCCGGTTGCCCTGGCCGAGCGCGTTGCCACCGGAGTTCATCCCGATCGCCCGGGTGCCCGGACCGCTGCACACGACGACCGGCCCGACCGGCATCGTCGTCGCAAGGATGCCGTGCATGTTGAATTCGTTGGTGCAGGCCGCTTCGACGGCGGTCAGCACCCACGGGAGGTACTCGGGTTTGCATCCCGCCATCACGGCGGCGATGGCGACCTTCTCGACGGTCACGTCGACGAGGTCGGGCGGCACGGTGGCGACGATGTCGGCCGGCGCACGCGTCGTACCGGTCAGCATCCGCATCACCCGCTCCTCGGTCGGCGGCACGACGGGGAGGCCATCGGACCACCCACGTGTGAACATCATCTCCATCTCGTCCTCGGCGTCGGCGACGTCGATGCGACGCGAGGAGAGCGCCGAGGCGCCGAAGCGCACGTTGAGTGCGTCCACGAGATCGGGGTCCACGCTCATCGATCCGCACCCCGGCCGCATCGCGGGCAGGTCGGGCCCCAGGCCCTCGACGCCGGTGACGCGCTCCCACTCCTCTCGATGCCAGCCGACCGTGCGCTCGACCTCCACGCCGTCGAGGACTCGGATGACGGTGGGGACGGTCTCGATCTCGTGGTGCCAGCTGACCGCCAGGTCGTCGTCGTGCACCGACGCGACGTCAGTCGGGAAGTTCGGGTCGTCCTGGCTGTAGACCGTCAACTCGACGACGTCGGCGAGTTGTACGAGGACCGAACCGACGGAGTGGCAGGTGGCGCACTCCTCCTTGACGACGACGACGATCCCGTCGGGGAGTGGGGGACGACCAGAGATCTGTGACCCGGGGACCTGTGACATGGCTCGAACGTAGCAAGCCACTGCCAGGTGCGACACAGGTCACTTCGTCTGAGTTTGCGCGCAGGGTCGCCGGACGATCTATCGTGCGTCCATCGGGGGTTCATCGGACTCAGTTGCTGACGCGGGCGGCATGACGGTCACCTTTCACGGTGTCCGTGGTTCGACGCCCTGCCACGGCGAGGAGATCGCCCGCTACGGCGGCAACACCTCGTGCGTCTCGCTGTCGATTCCCGGTCAGGATCCGGTGTTGTTCGACCTCGGCACGGGCCTGCGGTACTTCGGTCAGACCCAGCCCGTCGACGAACCGTTCCGTGGGACCTGCCTGCTCAGTCACCTTCACTGGGACCACATCCAGGGTCTGCCGTTCTTCAAGCCCTTCCTGCGGCCGGGGGCTCACGTCACGATCTACGCCCCGGTGCAGCCGGGCGACATCACGGTCGCGGACGTGTTCGCCGACACGATCAAGCCGCCGCTGTTCCCGATCCACTTCTCGATGTTCCCCGGCATGGTCGACCTCCACGAGATCGGCGACGACGAGTTCACCATCGGTGATGCCAAGGTGATGACGCGTCTGATCCCGCACGTCGGTCACACCGTCGGCTACCGAGTCGAGTGGAACGGACGGTCGGTCGTGTACATGAGCGACCATCAGATGCCTGCGGACGGCTCGTTCTCGGCGTGGCCAGGTGTGCTCGACCTCTGTGCTGACGCTGATCTGTTGATCCACGACGCGCAGTACACGCCCGAGGAGTTCGAGACCAAGCGCGACTGGGGCCACTGCACCCCGGAGTACGCCGTGTGGTTGGCCTCGACGTGCAGGGTGAAGCGCCTGGCGCTGTTCCACCACGACCCCGCGCACGACGACGACGACCTCGACCGGATCCTCGGCGCGGCGATCGAGTGCGCGGCGAAGTCCGGCGTCGAGGCGTTCGCGGCCCGCGAGCGCACCACCGTCGCCGTCTGAAGCGTTGTCGTCGCTCGCCGTCGTCGCCTCGGTCCTCCTGGGTCTCGCGTTCGTGGTCGCCGGTGGTTCCAAGTTGGCGGCGGGCCCGGCCTGGCCCGATCAGGCTCGCGGCCTCGGGGCGCCGTCGTTCGTGATCCCCGTGGTTCCGTGGTTCGAGATCGGGTTGGGGGCGATCCTGATCGTCCAGTTGGCGCCGGTCCCCGCAGGCGTCGTGGCGCTGGTGACGTTGCTGGTCTTCACCGGGCTGATCGCCCGCCGTCTCGCCCAGGGCCGACATCCGCCGTGTGCGTGTTTCGGTGCGTGGTCCGCCAAGCCACTCGGGCCGGGTCACCTCGTGCGCAACGGCGTCCTGATCGCCCTCGCACTCGTCGTCATCGTCGCCAGCTGATCCCGCCCGTTACACCTGGTGTCTGACACCACGGTAACGATTTGGGCGTGACGGTCAGGTGGTGGCGAGGATGAAGGCGATCGTGCGGGCCTCGTCACGCCAGGCGTCGTAGCGGCCCGTGAGTCCGCCGTGGCCGGCTCCGAGTTCGGTGCGCAGCACGATCGGTGCCGATCCCGTCGTCACATCGCGCAGCCGCGCGGTCCACTTGGCCGGCTCGTGCACGCTCACCCGCGGGTCGTTCAGCCCGGCCGTTGCGTACACCGCCGGGTAGTCGGCGGGCACCGTGTTGTCGTAGGGGGAGTAGGCCAGGATGCAACTGGCGAACGGCTCGACGCGAGGGTCGCCCCACTCCTCCCACTCGGTCACGGTGAGCGGAAGCGTCGGGTCACTCATCGTGTTGACGACATCGACGAAGGGCACCTCGGCGACGACGCTGCAGAACAGGTCCGGGCGCTGCGTCATGCAGGCGCCCACGAGCAATCCACCGGCCGAGCCGCCTCGGATCGCCAGCCGGTCCGCGGCAACGCAGCCTGTGTCGACGAGGTACTCGCCGCACGCGATCGTGTCGCCGAAGGAGTTCTGCTTGGCGAGGAGCTTTCCGTCGAGGTACCACTGCCGGCCGAGTTCGCCACCTCCGCGCGGGTGGCGAGGGCCCAGACGAACCCACGGTCGAGCAGCGACAGGCGGGCCACCGAGAACCACGGGGGCAGCGAGTACTCGTACGCGCCGTAGCCGTACAGCACCCCCGGCGCCGTTGCGTCGATCGGGTGTGTCGACATGCCGGACGATGTCGAGCGGGATCTTCGTGCCGTCGGCGGACGTGACCCACACACGTTCGGAGCGGTAGGCGTCGAGGTCGACGTTCGGGGTGGGCATCCGACGGAGCAGGGTGCGCTCCCCGGACCGGACGTCCTCGTCGTAGAGCGTGGTCGGCGTGGTCAGCGATTGTGTTGCGAACCGCAGCACATCGCTGTTCCACTCCGGGTTCGAGGCGGGCTCGACGTCGTGGGGCTCGGCGCCGAGGTCGAGCACGCGCTCACTGCCGTCGCGGAACAGGATGCGCAGTTGCGGTTGCGCCTCGGACCACTCGTGGATCACGAGGTGGCCCGCGAAGGCATCCACGCCCAGGATCCGTCGGCCCGGCTCGTGTGGGACCAGTTCGCGCCAGCTCGTCGGTTCCGCGAGGTCGGCGTCCTCGGCGGCGATCAGGAGCCGGAAGTCCATGGCGTCGTCGTTGGTGTGCATGACGAACGAGTCGCCCCAGTGGTCGATGCCGTACTCGACGTCGTCGCGGCGTGGCTGCACGACCGCCGCTTCCTCGGTGGGTCGATCGGTCGACACGAGCAGCACCTCGGCGCTCGTCCGGCTCGCCGAGTGCACCACGATCCAGGCCTCCGAACGGGTCGAACCGACCCCCACGAAGAACCGCTCGTCGGTTTCGTCGAACACGCACACGTCGTCGGCCTGCGGCGTTCCGATCCGGTGCCGCCAGACGGTCGACGGACGCTCCTGGGCGTCGGGGGTCACGTAGAAGATCCAGGTGCCGTCGCGCGACCACGCAACCCCTGCGTTCGCGATCTCGTCGAGCTGATCCGCGAGATCCTCGCCGGTGGTGAGGTCGCGGATTCGCAGCGTGTACCGCTCGTCGCCGGCGGTGTCCATCGACCACGCAGCGAAGCGGTGATCCATCGACACGTCGAACGCGCCGAGGTCGAAGTAGTCGTGACCGGCGGCCTCGACGTTCTCGTCGAGCAGGGTGGTCTCGGTGGCTTCCTCGCGGCTCGGTCCGCGGTGGTGGACCGGATAGCTCTGCCCTTCGGTCGTCGACGTCACGTACCACCAGGGTCCGAAACGGACCGGCGTCGACAGATCGGTCTCCTGGACCCGCGATCGGATCTCACCGAACACCGTCTCGATGATCTCGGTGTGCGGCTCGAAGAACCGTTCGGCGGCCGCGTTCTCGGCCTCGAGGTAGCTCAACAACTCGGGGTCGGTGACGTCTCGCATCCACGCATACGGATCCTCGACGTCGCCGGTCGGGCGCGACCAGGTGTGCGGTCGGCGCGGGGCCCGGGGGGCCGAGGAGTTGTGGCCGAGGAGTTGATGGCCGAGGAGTTGATGGATGGGGGCGCACTATCTTCGATCACGGTCGAGTCAATGTAGACAGCCAGCGGTACCGTTCGGTACTCATGCGCGTGTGGATCGACCAGGACCTGTGCACCGGCGACGGCCTGTGCGTCGACCATTGTCCCGATGTGTTCGTGCAGCTCGAGGACGGCATCGCGTACGTGGCGGAGAACGGCGAAGTGCTCAACGATCCAGGGGGCTCGGGGAGCCTCGCCTGGGTGTCGGACCGTCACGTCGGTGACGTGATCCATGCCGCCGAGCTCTGCCCGGGTGAATGCATCTTCATCGAGGTCGAGATGCCGACCGTTGCGTCGATCGACGACACTGTCGACCTGGTCGATCTGGCCGACGACGCCGCCGCCTGATCTGCTGCATCGCCTGATCTGCTGCATCGCCGATCGCTGCATCGCCTGATCTGCGCATCGACAGCTCGAATTGTTACTATGGCGGTAGTGTAAATTCCGTTCGCGAGTCTTCACGCCGACTTCCGCCAGTTCTCAGGCACGTCAGTTCTCAGGAGGCATTCCGATGACCAGCTTCGATCTCGATCTCAGCAAGTACAGCCTCGGCTGGAGCGACGAGGGCGTCGAGTACGCGTTCACGCCGGAGAAGGGCATCAACCCGGCGGTCGTCGATCAGATCTCGTGGTGGAAGGGCGAGCCGAACTGGATGACGCAGATGCGTCAGCGGTCACTGCGCCTGTTCGAGCGCAAGCCGATGGCCGAGTGGTTCGCCGTCAACATGCCCGACATCGACTTCCAGGACATCTACTACTACCTGCGTCCCGCCGGTGAGCAGGTCGACGACTGGGACGACCTCCCCGAAGAGATGATGCGGACCTACGAGAAGCTCGGCATCCCCGAAGCCGAACGGCAGTACCTGGCGGGCGTGACCGCCCAGTACGAATCCGAGGTCGTCTACCACAAGAACCGCGAGGATCTCGAGGAGCAGGGGATCCTGTTCTGCGACATGGACACGGCGCTGCGCGAGTACCCGCACCTGGTGAAGGAGTACTTCGGCACCGTCATCCCGCCGGGGGACAACAAGTTCGCCGCGCTGAACACGGCGGTGTGGTCGGGTGGCTCGTTCATCTACGTCCCGCCGGGCGTCGAGGTCTCGATGCCGCTGCAGGCCTACTTCCGGATCAACTCGGAGAACGCCGGCCAGTTCGAGCGCACCCTGATCATCGCCGACGAGGGCTCGCAGGTCCACTACATCGAAGGCTGTTCGGCGCCGGTGTACACGAGCGATTCGCTGCACTCCGCGGTCGTCGAGATCGTCGTGAAGCCGCATGCCCGGGTCACCTACACGACGATCCAGAACTGGTCGCCCAACGTCTACAACCTGGTCACGAAGCGGGCCCGGGTCGAGGCCCACGGCCACATGGAGTGGATCGACGGCAACATCGGCTCGAAGCTGACGATGAAGTACCCGGCGGTCTATCTGGTCGGCGAGGGCGCGACCGGTGAGGTGCTGTCGGTCGCCTACGCCGGCGCCGGCCAGCACCAGGACGCCGGCGCCAAGATGGTGCACGCGGCCCCCAACACGTCGTCGAAGATCGTCTCCAAGTCGATCTCCAAGGACGGCGGGCATCACGACCTACCGCGGGCTCGTCCGAATCGACGAGGGTGCGACCGGCGCGAAGAGCCACGTGGAGTGTGACGCGCTCATTCTCGACGAGCACTCGGTGTCCAAGACGCTGCCGTACATGGAAGTCGGCGAGCGCGATGCCCAGATCGGCCACGAGGCCACCGTGTCGAAGATCGCCGACGAGCAGCTCTTCTACCTGATGAGTCGCGGGCTGTCCGAGGAGCAGGCGATGGGCATGATCGTCAACGGCTTCATCGAGCCGATCACCAAGACCCTGCCGATGGAGTACGCGGTCGAGTGGTCGCGTCTGATCGAGATCCAGATGGAGGGCTCGGTCGGGTAGTCCCCACTGAGGCACCGAACCACCTGACATCTAGGATTGCGTCATGCCGATGAAGATCGAGTGCAAGAACTTCGAGAGTCGTTCGTATCCGAACGGCGACACGGTTCGGAAATGCAACCTCGATCTCGCTCCGGATGCGCCGTGGCGTTGCCCGGAGAACTGCTCGGGCTACGAGCGTCGTCTCGCCGACGTGGCCTGGACGCACGGCTCGCTGGTCGTGCCGCCGACCCCTCCGGAGCCGGCCGGGCTCGACGACGGGTCGGCGGCGGCCGTGCTCGACGAGGCCGAGGAGATCCTGAACGCCGCGGGCAGCACCATCCGCGCCGAGGTCGAAGCCGAACAGGCTGCCAAGCCCAACGTCTTCAAGCGCCTCTTCGGCCGCAAACGCTGACGAGTCACCACGCCCCAGCCGAAACATCGCGGAATTCGGTCGCACAGCGACCAGATCGCGTGACTTTCGGTGACCTGGCGGGCGGTTCGAATTACCACTACGCGCGTAGGAGAATTCGATCGGGCTGGGCGGTAGACTTTCGGCCGTGTCTGCGTTCACCCCTGACGCGGTACGCGAACTCGGTGGGAGCTGGCAGGACATGCGCCTGGCCGCCGCCGAGAGGTTCGCCGCCGCCCCGATGCCCACTCCATCCGAGGAGATCTGGCGATACAGCCGGATCGACCAACTCGACCTCGACACCTTCGTGCCGAGCGCGTGTGTCACCGAGGTCGATGCGGCCGGTGACGCCGCGTCGCTGATCGTCGACACCGAACCCGAACTGTTCGCCGGGGAGACCCCCGACGTCTTCGCCGACCTGAACCGGGCCTTCATGTCGCCCGTGGTGATCCGTGTCCCGGCGGGCAAGGTGGTCGTCGAGCCCATCGTCGTCACCCACCACATCTCCGGTGACGGCACCGCCGTCTTCCCTCGGCTGATCATCGACGCCGGCGCCGACAGCGAAGTCACCGTCGTGGAGCACTTCATCGCGGCCGATGGAACCGACGCCGACCGGGCGCTCGTGGTTCCCGTACTCCAGGTTCGGACCGCGCAGGCTGCTCGGGTGAAGTACCTCGCTGTCAACGAGGTCGGGGTGAACACCTGGCAGATCGGCAACCAGCAGTCGGTCGGTGACCGCGATTCCTCGACGCTGCTGGCGACGGTCACACTCGGCGGCGAGTACGTCCGCGCCCGCACCGAAGCACGGCTGTCCGGCAAGGGCGGCAGCACCAAGCAGGTGGCGTTGTACTTCGCCGGCGGCACCCAGATGCACGACTTCCGAACGATCCAGGATCACGACGCACCGAACACGAGCAGCGACCTGCTGTTCAAGGGAGCCGTGCAGGACCACGCCGCCTCCGTGTACACCGGGCTGATCAGGATCCGCAAGCACGCCAACGGTTCCACCGCGTTCCAGACCAACCGGAACCTCACGCTGTCCGAAGGTGCCTGGGCCGAGAGCGTCCCGAACCTCGACATCGAGACCAACGACGTCAAGTGCAGCCACGCCTCCACGGTCGGACCGATCGACGAGGACCAGCGCTTCTACCTCGAGAGCCGCGGCGTGCGTCCCGAGGTGGCCGAGCGCCTCGTCGTGCTCGGATTCTTCGAAGAGGTCATCTCCCAGTTGCCGGCTGGCCGCCTGGCCGATGATCTTCGGGTGCGGGTGTCGAACAAGCTCGACCTCGGCTCGGCCGTCTCCCGTGAGGCGGTGCCCGGCGTGAACCCCACCAGTGTGTGCGCATTCGACGAACTGCCCGACGGTTCCGCGCGGCGATTCATGGTCGACGGCGTCGCCGTCGCCGTGGTGCGCATCGGCGACGACGTGTACGCCATCGGCGATGTGTGCAGCCACGCCAACGTGTCGCTGTCCGACGGGGACGTCTGGTGCGAGGAGCGTGAGCTCGAGTGCCCGAAGCACGGCAGTGCGTTCCACCTCGAAACCGGCGAGCCGAGCACCCTGCCGGCCACGCAGCCCGTCGCCGTGTACGACGCAGCGGTCGTCGACGGCCAGATCGTGGTCAGCGCCAAGAGTGAGGAGTCGGCATGAGCACGCTCGAGATCCGCGGTCTACGTGCCGCCGTCGGTGACAAGGAGATCCTCAAGGGCATCGACCTCACCGTCAGCTCAGGGGAGGTCCACGCCGTGATGGGCCCCAACGGCGCCGGCAAGAGCACGCTCTCGGGCGTCGTGATGGGCAAGCCCGGCTACACCGTCCTCGACGGCACGGTGACGCTCGACGGCATCGACGTGTTGGCACTCGCCGCATGGGAGCGGGCCGCCGCCGGCCTGCACCTCGTGATGCAGTATCCGACCGAAGTGCCCGGCGTGATGCTCGACGACGTGCTGACCGAAGCGCTCGCAACCCGGGGGCGATCGATCGACGATCTCGATCAACTGCTGCGTGACGAGGCGGCCCGGATCGGTTTCGACGAGCGGTTCCTGCACCGGGCGCTCAACGTCGACCTGTCCGGCGGCGAGAAGAAGCGCAACGAGACCCTCCAGCTCGCCGTGCTGGCGCCGAAGATCGCCATCCTCGACGAGCTCGACTCCGGGCTCGACATCGACGCACTGCGTGACTGCGCTCGGCGGGTCGAAGCGATGAGCAACGAACCGAACGCCGGCAACGAACCGCTCGGCGTGCTGGCGATCACGCACTACAACCGGTTGCTCCACGAGCTCAAGCCCGACCACGTGCACATCCTCGCCAACGGTCGCATCGTCGAGAGTGGCGGCCCGGAGCTCGCCGCCCAGCTGGAGACCGACGGCTACGCCGCCTTCGCAGCGGCCGAACCCGAGGAACCGTCGAGCACCCTCGACGACCTGTTCGCCCTCTGAGATCGGTCGGGCGTTCGTCGACGTCGCGCCGTGCGGAGTCGAGGCCGACTCGAGACGGCCCCGCTACGGTCGTCACACATGAGTGAGTTCGAGGACGATCAGTTGCACCGCAACGTGGTCCGCGTGGTCGACGCGGGAGCGGCCCTCGGCGTGCATGTCGTGCCGGTGCGGTTCCCGGAAGGAACCAAGACCGCGCTCGACGCGGCGAAGGCGATCGGGTGCGATGTCGGCCAGATCGTCAAGAGCCTGATCTTCGCCGTCGACGGTGAGGTGGTGCTCGCCTACGTGAGCGGGGCCAACCAACTCGACGAAGCCAAGCTCGCCGCCGCGGCCGGCGGGGCGACGTGCGCGCGCGTCGACGCCGACGTCGTGCGCAGCGCCACCGGCTTTCCGATCGGTGGGGTGCCGCCGTTCGGTCACACCACGCATCTGCGCATCTTCATCGACCCCGACCTGCTGCAGTACGACGAGGTGTGGGCGGCGGCCGGCACCTGGCACGACGTGTTCGGCATCGAGCCGCACCAGCTGGTCGAGGCGAGCGAGGGTCTGGTCACGGACCTCAAGAAGGCCTGATCGCGGGGAACTCGCTACGGCGGAGACCGCGACGAGCGATCAGTCGTCGGCGTGGTCGAGGGCGTCGGCGAGGGTGTTCCAGCCGAGCACGGCGCACTTGATGCGCACCGGGAACTTGACGACGCCCTGGAGTGCTTCGAGGTCGCCGAGTGCGATGTCGGCGTCGCCGGGTTGCGTTCGTAGCCTTCGATCGACATCATCGTCTTGAAGCGTCGGATGAGCGCCTTGGCCTCGCCGACCGACTTGCCCTTCACCGCCTGGCTCATCATCGATGCCGACGACTGCGAGATCGAGCAGCCCTGGCCGCCGATCTTGATGTCGGCTGACGATCGTGCGTCGTCGCCGCTCGCCGTCGACTCGAGCAGCAGGTACACGCGTGATCTCGTCGCCGCACAGCGGGTTGTGGCCGTTCGACTCGATCGCCGGGGGCGTTTCGAGCTCGCCACGGTTCCGCGGCGTGCGGTAGTGGTCGAGGATGATCTCGCGGTAGAGGTCTTCGAGGCCAGGCATCAGAATCCGAAGATATCCGTCGCACCGTCGAGAGCGTCGGCCAGCGCGTCGACGTCGTCGGTGTCGTTGTAGAGGTACAGGCTGGCCCGGGTGGTGGCGTTGACGCCGAGCGTCTTCATCAGCGGCTTCGCGCAGTGGTGTCCGGCGCGGACGCAGACGTTGCGTTCGTCGAGCACCTGGCTCACGTCGTGCGGGTGGAGGTCGCGGAACGCGAAGCTGATCACGCCGCCGCGACGCTCGACGTTGTCGGGTCCGTAGATCGTGATGTCGTCACCGAAACGTTCGTTCAGCGTGTCGAGCGCGTAGCGGGTGACGTCCATCTCGTGCTGGCGCACGTCGTGCATGCCGAGCTCCTCGAGGAACTCGACCGCGGCACCGCAGGCCGACCGCCTCGGTGATCGGCGGCGTGCCGGCCTCGAACTTCGCCGGCACCGGCGCGGTGGTGAACCCGTCGAACGTGACGGTGTCGATCATGTTGCCGCCGCCGAGGAACGGCGGGATCTCGTCGAGCAGCGCCATGCGTCCCCACAGCATCCCGATGCCGGACGGCCCGCACATCTTGTGGCTGGAGAACGCGACGAAATCGGCGTCCCATGCCTGCACGTCGGTGGGGTTGTGCGGCACGTACTGGCAGGCGTCGACGATCGCCAGCGCGCCGGCGTCGTGCGCCATGCCGGCACAGCTTCTCGACCGGCGTGATCGTGCCGAGCACGTTGCTCATCGCCGTGAACGACAGGGCCTTCGCGCCGTCGAGCAGGTCGGTCGACGTCGCTGAGGTCGAGTTCGCCGTCGGCGGTGAGCGGGATCCAGCGGATGTCGATGCCGAGTTCGGCGCGCGAGCATCTGCCACGGGACGATGTTCGCGTGGTGTTCCATCTGGGTGAGCACGACCACGTCGCCTGCGGCGAGGTTGGCGCCGCCCCACGTGTTCGTCACGAGGTTCAGCGATTCGGTGGCGTTCTTCGTGAACACCACCTCGTCGGCCGACGGGGCGTTGATGAAGCGGGCGACGGCGCTCCGGCCGCCTTCGTAGGCCTCGGTCGCTTCACCGGCGAGCCGGTAGGAGCTGCGGTTGATCGGGGCGTACGACTGCTCGAGGAAGTCGGTCATCGCGTCGATGACGACCGGCGAGGCTTCTGCGACGTGTTGCCCGAGTCGAGGTACACGAGCGGTGAACCGTCGATCTCGCGCGACAGGATCGGGAACTCCTTGCGGACGGCCTGGACGTCGAGAGCCATGGCTGCGTTCAGGCTCCGCCGGTCGACTCGGCGCGACCACCTGCGCCGCCTTGAACGCGTCGTAGCCGTCGCGTTCGAGTTGCTCGGCCAGCTCCATCCCACCCGACGCGACGATCCGACCGTCGACGAGGATGTGGATGTGGTCGGGGGTGACCTCGTCGAGCAGGCGCTGGTAGTGGGTGATGAGCACGACGCCCATCGACGGGCGGTCGGCGCGGACCTCACGGATGCCCTGGGCGACGATGCGCAGCGCGTCGATGTCGAGGCCGGAATCGGTCTCGTCGAGGATCGCGAGCTCCGGTTCGAGGATCGCCATCTGCATGATCTCGTTGCGCTTCTTCTCGCCGCCGGAGAATCCTTCGTTGAGGTAGCGGTCGACGAACGACGAGTCCATGCCGAGACGCTTCATCCAGTCCATCGTGGCGAGGCGGAGTTCGAGCACCGAGAGATCGATGCCCTTGCGGGCGGACTGCGCCTGGCGGAGGAACTGGATGACCGAGACGCCGGCGATCTCCTGGGGGTACTGGAAGGCGAGGAACATGCCGGCCTTGGCCCGCTCGTCGACCGGCCACTCGGTGACGTCGTCGCCGAGGAACTCGATCGTGCCGGCGGTGACCTCGTACTCGGGAGAACCCATGAGTGTGCTGCCGAGGGTCGACTTGCCCGAGCCGTTCGGGCCCATGATCGCATGCACCTCACCGGGTTCACCGTGAGGTCGAGACCCTTCAGGATCTCGTGCGGCTGGCTCAGCTCGCTCGCGGCCGGCCGCACGTGCAGCCCGTCGACCCGAAACAGCGGTGTCGGTCACCTCGGTCACGAATTCTACGCCCCGCCGAAATTATCCCTACCGCCATAGGAGAAATCCACCGCAACGCCGGGGTCAGGCACCAGCGTTGCGCTCATTCCCATCGCAACGCTCGGGGTCAGGCACCGCCGTTCGGCACCTTTCCGCTCTGTGTCGGACGCCGCCCACGTTCAGCTGTGCCTCGTTCCCCTCGGCTCAACGTGCCTGAGACATGGCATCACGTCATGAATCGTGGTGCCGATCGCCAGGACGTCTTCATTCGCGACGCCGACTACGAGCGGTTCGAGTGGTTGCTCGGGGACTCGGCGTCATCGTGTGGCGTCGAGATCCATGCGTACTGCCTCATGACGAACCATTTCCACCTGGTGCTGTACTGCCCGATCGCCGCAGCTGTCCGAGGTGATGCAGTCGATCCAGTTTCGATACGCCCAGTGGTTCAACATCGCTACGAACGCGACGGTCCCGTCTTCCGCGGGCGGTTCCGATCGGTACTCGTCGAGTCCGACGAACAGCTGATGACGGTCGGGCGGTACGTCCATCGCAACCCGCTGGCGTTGACATCCGACGGCCTGGCGGCCTATCGATGGTCGAGCCTGGGCCATCGGTCGGCGCCGAGGTCCAGGTTGGCTGCGGACCGGACAACTGATGGAGCCGTTCGGGAGCGACGTCGCGCGCGGTTCCATCGGTTCGTCGAGTGGACCGACCTGCCGAGCGATCGTGCCGCCGGAACGCCGTGGTCGAGTCGGCCCACCTGCCGTGAGGTCGAAGCGGTGGCCGCAGACACTGCTGCGGCGTGCCGATCGACGCGCTCCAACGGCCATCGCGCGGTGCGTGAACACGGCCCGCTCGCTGGCCGTCAGCCTGTGCGTGGAACTGCGAGTTGCCAGCTCACGAGCGAGCTCGCAGGCGACGCTTCGGGCTCGCCAGCCAGTCCAGCGTCCGCTCGATCGCCCGACGCGGCCGGGTGAGTGCTGCGGCTGATCCGGCGTATGCGGACCTGAGACGCCGGCGGTGTCGCCTTGGACCGGCCTCGACGCAACGCTCGGTGCCTGACCCCGACGTTGCGCAACGCTCGGTGCCTGACCCCGGCGTTGCGGTCAGCGGGCGCGGTCGATGTGGCTCGCGACGAGGTTCTCGAGTTGCTCCTGCTGGCCGCTGGCGCGAACGATCTGCGGGTCGTCGGCGAGGGCGCGTCGTGGAGCGACTGCCAGGGTGTGCTTGCCGTCGGTGATCGACTGGCCGAGTTCGCCGGCCCAGCCGGCGTAGCGGTCGCTCGCGGCGGCGGTCGAGCGAACCGTCCTCGAGGATGTCGGCGGCGACCACGAGTGCATGCGCCATCGTGTCGATGCCGCCGATGTGGGCGTGGAACAGATCGTTGCGATCGATCGACTGGCGGCGCAGCTTCGAGTCGAAGTTGAGTCCGCCGGTCGTGAAGCCGCCGCCGCGCAGGATCTCGAGCATGCCGAGCGTCATCTGCTCGACCGACACCGGGAAGCGGTCGAGGTCCCAGCCGAGCCGGTCGTCGCCGGCGTTGGCGTCGATCGAACCGAAGATGCCGTTGGCGAACGCCGTCGCGACCTCGTGGTGGAAGTCGTGGCCCGACAGCGTGGCGTGGTTGACCTCGATGTTGACCTTGACCTCGTTCTCGAGCCCGTACCGGGACAGGAACGAGTGCACGGTCGCGACGTCGTAGTCGTACTGGTGCTTGGTCGGCTCGAACGGCTTCGGTTCGATGAGGATCGTGCCCTCGAAGCCGATGGCGTGCTTGTGCTCGACGACCATGTTGAAGAACCGGCCGAGCTGGTCGATCTCGCGTGGCATGTCGGTGTTGAGCAGGGTCTCGTATCCCTCGCGGCCGCCCCACAGCACGTAGTTCGCGCCGCCGAGCCGGTGGGTCGCCTCCATGCAGTGGGCGACCTGGGCGCCGGCGAAGGCGAACAGCTCCGGATCGGGATTCGTGGCCGCGCCAGCCTGGAACCGCGGGTTCGAGAACATGTTCGCCGTGCCCCACAGCAGCCCGACACCGGTGCGTTCCTGGTGCTCGCCGGCGAGGTCGACCATCTCGTCGAGGTTGCGGCACGACTCGGCGAACGTGGCGCCTTCGGGCGCGATGTCGCGGTCGTGGAAGCAGTAGAACGGCACGCCGAGCTTCGACACGAACTCGAACGCAGCCTCCATCTTCGTCTTCGCGGCGACCATCGGATCGAGCGTCGGATCGATCGTCGGCAGCCACGGGCGGTCGAGCGTGCCGGCCCCGAAGATGTCGAAGCCGTCCCAGTTGAACGAGTGCCAGTACGACACGGCGAAACGCAGGTGTTCGGCCATCGTGCGACCTGCGACGACGCGGTCGGCGTCGTACCAACGGAAGGAGAGGGGATTGTCCGATTCGAGGCCTTCGTAGCGAATGGCGTCGACGTCGGGGAAGAACGGAGTGCTCATGGTGGGTCGCGGTCCTGTGAATTGACTGGTGAGGTCGGCGAGCACGCGCCGGCATCCCCTCCGGCGGATTTGTTGACAACTATGACAAACCTCGTCTACAGTGCAAGGCCATGGTCGTCGCGGTCCGAGCGCCCCATGTTCGGCGGGCAAATCTCACGATCGTCCTCGATCATCTTCGCCGCCACGGCCCGTCTCGTCGGTCTCAACTGGTGGCCGCACGGGCCTGACGCGCAGCGCGATCGCCGGCCTCGTCGGCGAACTCGAGTCGCTGCGGCCTGGTGATCGAGGCGGCACCCGAATCCGACGGCAGCCCCGGCCGACCGTCGCCGATCGTCCGCGTCGACGACCGTCACGTCGGTGCGCTCGCGATCGAGATCTTCGTCGACGAGATCGGCGTCGCGATCGTCGCCCTCGACGGCACGATCGTCAGCTCGATGCGCCTCGCGCGCCCCGAGCGCGGGTCGCCGTGGCCGAGACGGTGAGCGACGTCGCCGGCCTCGTGCGACGCCTGGAACAGCGCCGGGTGCATCTCGGCGGTGGCCTCGAGCGCCGGATCCTCGGTGCGGCGTCTCGGTGCCGGGCCTCATCCGCGACATCGACAACGTCGTCGTGGCCGCTCCGAACCTCGGTTGGACCGACACACCGATCGCCTCGATGCTCACGAAGGCGCTCGGACTCGGTGTACCGAGCCGTGTCGGCAACGACGCCGACCTCGGTGCGCTTGCCGAGTCGCGATTCGGTGCCGGCGTCGGATCGGACCACATGCTGTTCGTGACCGGCGAGGTCGGCGTCGGTGGCGGCTTCGTCGTCGCGGGTCGGCCCGTGACCGGTCACTCCGGATTCGCCGGCGAGGTGGGACATTTCCCGGTGAACCCGGCTGGCCGGCGTTGTACCTGCGGCGCCGTCGGGTGCTGGGAGACCGAGGTCGGCGAACGGCGCTCCTCCACGGGCGGGGCTCGACGAGGACGGTGGCGGGCGCGCCGTCGAGGAACTGCTCGCCCGCGCCGCCTCGGCGACGCCGGGCACCGGCGGCGATCGCCGAGGCGCCGTGGCTGGCGACGGGATCACCGGCCTGATCAACGTGTTCGACCCCGACACCGTCGTGCTCGGCGGGTTGTTCAGCGAGGATCCTGCCCGTCATGCGGGAGCGGCTCGACGCCGAACTGGCCGCCCGGCGGTACATGGGGGTCGGCCGGTGAGGTGCTGGTGGTGGGGGCCGCCCTCGGTCCGCAAGCGGTCACGGTCGGCGCCGCCGAACTGGCCTTCGGTCCGCTGCTCGCCGATCCGGCCCGCGTGATGAACGCAGCGGTCGCCTGAATCGATCGGCTCGAGCTCACCGGCTACCCCGCCGGCTGCCCCGCTGGCCGCCATGGGGTGGCCTCGGTTACCCCGC
>CAVZTM010000027.1:0-31068 GCA_963778175.1 Ilumatobacteraceae bacterium | reverse complement strand
ACGATTGCTTGGCAGGATCCGCTGGCGATCGAGAAACTGTGGCTGGTCGCCATCCTGGAAGTCAGCTACAGCGGCTGGGCGGAGCGGAGATGCGCGCGATGAGCGCGGTGGATCTGGCGCGGCGGGACATTGCCGGCCAGCTGTGGGAGTGCCGATCGACAGCCTGCTGGGCGGCCCGTGCCGGTAGCGAATCCGAATTTACAACACTTGCTACGACCGGTTCGATCTCCTGACCAACGAGTGGAATTGGCGGCTTCGCTGATGGATTCTGGTGTGCGGGCGACGCAAGATCTGCTGTTCGACCTGATCGCCAAGGAGACCGGCGGGCAGTGGATCACGGCAGCTCAAATGCGGCGAGGTTGGTGGGGCTGGAGGCGATCGGGCACCAGGGCAAGTCTGGGCGACGCGATGGATGTCGCGATGGAGTTCCACGGTTACTGGAACCTGCCCTGCGCGATGACATTGGCGCGAGCGCTGGAGCCGCTGCGGCCGATGTGGCTGGAGGAGATGCTGCCTCAGGACAACGCGGGCGAGTACAAGCGGCTGGCGGACTCAACACGGTTGCCGCTGTGTCTCAGCGAACGGCAGATGACGCACTGGCAGTATCGGGAATCGCTGGACCGGCGCGGCCAGCATCGTGATGCCCGATCTGGCGTGGTGCGGCGGGATGACGGCGAGATCGCGGCGCTGGCCGACTGGATCATTTGCCCGTGGCGCTGCATACCTGCGGGGGGCCCGGCGCTGCACTGGGCGAGCGCCCATTTCGCGGTGCGGTGATTCCGAATTTGCGCATCCTGGAGACTTGGATGGCGGCACTATCTGGACGAGTACGACGGGCTTCTGGAATCGATGCTTGTTCCCGAGGACGGCTGGCTGCCCTTGCCCGAGGGCCGGGTCGTGGGTGAGTCTAGGGAAGACAGGATCCGGCGGGAGACGCGCACCGGGCGTTTCCCTATGTAGGGGCAGCTCTCTCTCTCTCTCTCTTTCTTCCTCCCTCCTTTCTCTCTCTCTCTCTTTCCCTCCTTCCTTCTCTCCCTCCCTTCTCTCTCTCTCTCTCTCTCTCTCTCTCCCTCCCTCCCTCCTCTCTCTCTCTGGTCAAGCCCCTAACTCCAGGTCTTTCGAATAGGGTCTAGGTCCTTTTACTTATAACCATTCACTTCCAGATGTCCGATAAATGGTGTGAGGGGCGCGCACTCCTTCAGATGGCTGGTGCTCGCACTGCGGCAAACGGCTGAGTCTCCTGCGGAGCTTCCATGGGGAGTTTTGCAGTGCGTATACTGTCTATTGTTCTACTGGCTCAACAATGATTCCTACCTGCAGCGGCTGATTGCCTCACAAGGCCTGAAGGAGCGGGAGAAGCCGCCGCTGCCAAGAAGGGCGGAAACTGACAGCGGCAGAAGCAAAGCTTGCCGCCGAGACGCCGCCGTCTGGGCGAGCTGCTCCAGGCACGCCGCGAGTTCCAGATCGTCGCGCGCCACGTCAACCAGCCTGTGCGCCGATCTGTTGGGTTCAAAGAGGCGGAGGTTCCGCAGGCGCAACTCCGGTCGAGCATCAGAGGATCCACCGAGTTCAGGGATATGTTGAGCGCGCCTTTGCCGGCACACCCATGGAGTCAGCCGGCTCCCAGGCCTGGTCGGCCGGTGCCGCTGGATGCAGCTGAGGGATTCGCAGGCGCTATCGGTAAGCCGCAGAAGTGGAAACCGCCAGCAATGAGCCGCGGCAACTGGAGGAACTGAAGCCTCTGGACGCAGGGAGCACGCGGAGCGGCCACGAGAGTGCCGCTTGCCAGGTGCTGAGGGGGTTTGGGTCGCGAAACAGCAGACGGCGCCGGTACTCGCGCTGGGTTTGGGTGGCAGGCTGGCACGTGACGTGGGGAACTCCGTCCGCTCGATGCAGGAAGCGGCCGGCGGCCCACGGCGGGACCATTCGGCTCGGACTGAGGGAGCCTGGGCCGCGAACAGGTGGGGGCTCCGCGGCTGGCGCTAACCGTGACCCAGCAGGGCGCCTGGCAAGCTCCCAAGGCAGGACCCTGGAGGACAGCGATTCCGGGAAGGCGGCAAGTGGCTGGAGGTGCTGTACGCGCCGTGTTGCTGGCCCGGAGCCTGCCTCCCGGTTATGGTCCGGCCACCCCAACGCAGTGGCGGCGAAGCCGCCGGGCTATTCCGCGTAAAGGGCCAGTGGGTCCGTCGTCCAGGCTCGCGACCTAACCCGCCGGCTCCCACGGCGATGAGCCTCTCTGCGAGCAGTAGCACGGTTAGGCGCTGCAGCAACAGGGCGTCGAGCATCGTCAACGATGGGCAAGATCATCAAGATCGAGCGGTGCCACTCCGATCTCGCCGACCTCGGCCGACGTGGCGGCATCGGTGGAGCAGATGCCCGAGGATATCCAGAGGCGCTGCTGCGTCGCCGGACGATCCGACCGGCGCCCAGCTCAATCTGCGCCTGGCGCCGGCGAGCCTCGAGGAAACCAGCGGTCCTCGTCGCGAGGAACCCGAGGCCGACCTGCAGTCGCGCGGATCCACTTGCCCTCGACCTGCCCGCCGACAGCGTGCTTGCTCGTGGATCTCCCCGAGGGCAGGACCCGGCGCGAGCGACACCCGCCGGCCTGGCAACGGTGGGGATCGGACTGCTCGAGAACCTGTCGGCCAACCGTGCCAACCTCACGTATCTCGCACTCAGCCTCGCGGCGTTGTTCCTCGTGCTCCGGTGCCGCAGCCTCACGCGAGCCGCTCGGCGCTCGGTGCCGGTGCTGCTCGGCAGTCGGCGTGTCGTCGCTGATCGTCGGGCTGCTCGAGGTGCGGCCGAGCCCGCTGACGACGGTCAGCGGTCCGCTCGTGATCGCGACCTGTGCCGAGTTCTCCGTGCTGATCCTCGGGCGGTACCTCGAGGAACGACAGCGCGGTCTCGATCCCGGCGTGGCTGCCGAGCACGCCGCGAGACGAACCGGTCGGGCGTTCTTCACGTCCGCGGTCGCGACGATCTGCGGCTTCGCGGTGCTGATCGGATCGGCCCTGCCGCTGCTGCGAGATTTCGGCATCCTCGTGACGCTCAACGTTGCGATCGCCGTGCTGGCAGCGCTCGTCGTGATCCCGCCGGTGTCGATCTGGGCGGACCGGCGGGGCTGGCTCGGCACCCAACAGCCCTCCGCCGGCCCGCTCGATTCCATGCGTCTGGCGGCGCCGTTCCCCGGACCGCAGACCGTCGGTGCCGTGATCGGCGTCGTCGGCTTCGCCGCTGCCGGTGCGGTCGTGTACGCGACCGCGGACACGAGCACCGGAACGGCGAGCACCGTGGAGTACATCGGCACCCCGTTGCCGACCACGACGACCACGACACCGCCGACCACCGTGCCGCCCACAACGGTGCCCGGCGACACGGTGCCAGAGGGTCCGTCGGTGAACCTGGACGACTTCCCGAGCGAACGACCGACGGACTCGCTCGCCGGGACACTGTTCGATCTCCTGGCCACGCAGGGGGTCCCCGGCAACCAGGCGAACTGCGCGATCCAGACGCTCGACGAGCAGCTCGGCCTGGCGAACCTCGACACCGCCGGTGTGTTGGGTGGCAACCCCGACGCGATCGAGCCGGTGTATGTGGCATCGGAAGCGTGCGGCATCGACCGGGCCACGGTCGACGCAGCACTGGCGACCCTCGGTGGCGGCTGACACCCGACCCACGCACGATCAGAGCGCCATCACGTTCCGGATTCCGGAACTGCTCGCGCACTGATCGAGTATCAACGAGCGGTTTCAGGTCGGCGTCGGGTGTGGGACTATGTGTCATGGCGAGCGCGAATGCGTGGCTGCAACGTCGGGTCATCGGGCTCGCGCACCAAGGTGGTGCTGCCGAAGGGCCGCCGAACACGATCGAGGCGATGACCCGGGCCCTGCGCAACGGGTCCGCCGCACTCGAGTTCGATCTCCATGTGACCAGCGACGGGCATCTCGTGTTGCACCACGATCCGGTGCTCGAAGTGGACGGGAGGACGGTCCGGATCGCGGAGTCGGATCTCGAGGACCTTCGCTGCTGTGCAGCCGGATCTCGTAACGGTCGGCGAGGTGCTGACCGCGTTCCCGGGCGTCCCGCTCACCGTCGAGGTGAAAGCTCCGAAGGCTGCCGAGTTGGCAGCTCGTACCCTGGCGGACGAACCAGGCGACCGCCCCGTGATCGTGACGGCGTTTTCCCGGCGCACCGTCGAGGTCGTGAAGCGCGTCTGCGCCAGGTCTCGACACCGCACCGGCGTGGCCGACGAATCTCGGGTTCTGGCTTCTCTCCCGGGTGTTGCGTTCGCCGCCGCTCGGAACCGGACATGTTGCGCTGCAGGTACCGCTACGACTGGATCAGGTCGCGATCGTGAAGCGCGTTCCGCTTCTTCGGCGGCTACGAGTGGCAGATCGCCGCCTGGTGGATGCCGCCCATCGACGCAACCTCGCCGTGCATGTCTGGACGTTGAACGACGAGCGGTCCATACGCACGGCCCTCGAGTTCGGCGCGGACGGTATCTTCACCGACGTCCCGAGCGTGCTCACCGCGACCCTCGTCGCAACGGGCACCTACTGGCAGCAGTGACGACGCGCCGGTTTGCGACCGGCCTGAGCAGGTTGGGTAACCTGAGGAAGTAGTGGTCAGGCGATGAGGAAGGCGTTCCAGGTGTGGCCCCTCGCGGCCGGCGGACTCCTGTTCGCAGCGGCGTTGGTGTGGTCGACCGGTGCAGCGCCGGCAGCTGCCGGCGGTCCGATCCTGGTCGGGGCCCTGGGCGAGGCGCCGGCCACCAATCCACCGATCGAGGACTCCTGCGGCACCAACGTCGTCCTCGTCCTCGACGCATCCGGCTCCATCAGCTCGTCGAATGCCGTCGACGACGTGCGCGATGCCGGCACGGCGTTCCTCGATGCCCTCGCGGACACCGGATCCACGGCGCGGGTCCTGCAGTTCGGCACCGTGTCGGCACAGCTCGCGGCGCAGCAGGAGGTCACCGCGGGATCGCTGGCGCCCGGCGGGTCGTTCCGGAACGCGCTGAACGCCTACTACAACCCCAAGCCGCCGCGGCCGAGCGGAGTCAACTTCTACCGGTATGACGGGAGCGGCCCGATCACGGATCGGCCGGCAACTTCCAACAGAACAACAGCTCCAGCAACGACCAGTACACGAACTGGGACCAGAGTCTGACCAGGCCGCCGAGTCCCAGACCCAGCCGGTCGAGCTGGTCGTGTACATCACCGACGGCGACCCGACTGCCTACGACTTCGGCCAGCCCGGCGACCCGTTCCCGGCCCCGAACGTGGCGTTCAACACCGAGAGCGGGGCAGCGCGCACGGCGACGACCATCGATCGCGCGGTCGAGGAGGCGAACCGCATCAAGAATGCCGGCCAGCGGATGCTCGCCGTCGGCGTCGGTGCTGCCACTGAACAACGCGCAGAGCCGTCGACTCGACTGACCCAGATCTCCGGCCCGCTCGGTCGGTTCGCGACGGTGACATCGGGTCGATCACGAGCATCAATCAGATCGACGTGGCGCTCGTCAACGACTTCGACAAGCTGGCCCAGTTCCTGCGCAGCGTCGTGAGCGAGCTCTGCTCGCCGTCGTTGTCGATCCGTAAGCTGGCGCAGTCGTCCGCCAGCTCGAGCTACGACCCGGCCCCTGGTTGGGACATCACGGTGACGCCCGACGTCGCCGCGGGCGGGACGTACGAGTGGATCCTGCCCGACACCGATGCCAACCAGCGTCTGAACTGTTTCGCCGGCACGCCGCCGGGAAGTCCACCACTCCCCACCGGCTCGGCGAACGATCAGGCACCTCGCACGTGTCGAACCGACGGCACGGGTCTTGCGAACTTCCAGTGGGAACCGAACCCGGAGGACAACCTCACGTCCGCCGAGGTCGCGGAGACGCTGCAGTCCGGGTTCACGGCGGGGCGTCCCGGAGCGAACAACGACTGGAAGTGCACCCTCAAGAACGACGACGGGACCGAGGAGTCGGCCCAGGGAGACTTCAGCGGGCTGGGCCGGCCCGACGTTCACGCTCGATGTCGATCCGCAACAGATCATCACGTGCAACATCTACAACAGCTTCGTCTACATCCCGGCGATCGATCTCGTGAAAGTGGATGTCCCCGGTACAGGTCCGCGGCGGCCTCGGTGATCCCGGCAGCAAGGTGACGTCGACGTTCACCGTGACGAACACGGGGAACGCCTCGCTGTCCACCGTGGAACTCACCGACGACACGTGCACCCCCGTCTACCTCACCGGCGACACCGGTGGCGACGGGATCCTCGACCCCGCCGAGCGCTGGACGTACACCTGCGATCGCGTGTTCACGGCCAGCCCCGGGCCGAACCCGGTGACGGTCACGAACAACGCCCGCGTCGGTGCCACCGACCCGACCGGGGCGCGCCGTGTCCGATACTGCGTCCGCGACCGTCACGGTGTTCTCACCGGCGATCTCCCTGACGAAGTCGGCCAGTGTGACGCAGGTGAACCTCGGCTCCGCGACCCCGGTGACCTACTCGTATCTCGCGACGAACACCGGCAACATGCCGCTGAGCCAACGTCACGGTCGTCGACACACTGGGCCCGAGTGACTGCACGCCGGTGACCCCGTTCGGTGCATCCGCACCGATCTCGCTGGCGCCCGGAAGCCTCACAGGAGTTCCGTTGCACGGCGACGCTCACCGCAACGACGACCGATCCCATCCTCAACACGGCGGAGGTCACGGCAACGCCCGGCTTCCCGATCCCCAACCCGCCGGGGGAAGCGGTCCGGTGGGTCCGGTCGTCACCGACCGCGCCGACGCGGCCGTCAACGTCGTCGACACGAATCTGGTCCTCACGAAGGCGGTCGACAAATCGGTCGTGTTCCCGAACACCGCGGTCGAGTACACCTACACGATCACCAACCCGGGAAACGTCGGGCTGGTGCGTACGGACGCGCCGCCGCCTGCACCGGCCAACCCCCGCGACGGGTGGGTCGTCGACACCCTCGGCCCGACTGGCACGTGCTCGTCGGTCGTCTACGTGAGCGGCGACGTCAACGACAACCAGATCCTCGACCCCGTCATCGGTCGACACCGCGGAGACCTGGAGGTACAGGTGCACCACGACGCTGTCGGGGTTCGTGTCGCCGGTCGTCAACACCGCGGTCGTGACGGCGGCACCCGTCGGCGGTGGCGCAGCCTGACGCGGCCGCGCGCGCAGGTCGTCGTCGAGGTCGTCAATCCGGTCATGACCCTGACGAAGGTGGCCGTGCGTCCCGTCGTACTCGACGACTACGGCCTGCCGGGCTCACCGGGTGTTCCGCCCCGACCGATCGCCGGCCCGGACGTCCGGCTGATCACTCCGGCTGCGTACGTGTTCACAGTGCGCAACGACGGCAACGTGCCGATCCGCGACGTGAGCGTCACGGACACGTTCCCTTCGAGCACGGGGTCCACGGTGTGTACACCGACCCCGGTTCCACCGAGCGGCCCCAACGTCGGTGACCTGGCCAACGCGGGCGTCCTCGATCCCGGCGAGGTGTGGGAGTACGACTGCGTCGTGTCGGCTCACGAAGGCCGACGACGCCGACGGAGGGCCGGGTACGGCGAACGTGCCGGCGGTGGTCACCAACGTCGCCAGGGCGAGCGGAACGGCGTTCCTCGGGAGCGCCACGTTCCCGGTCGCGGCCGGTCCGGTGAGTGCCCCGGTCCTGATCATCTCGCCGATCGCCAGTCTCACGAAGACGCCGTGCACGGGCGATCCAGCAGGGACGTTGACGTGTTCGGACGATCTCGTCGTCCGACCGGACACCGACGTCACATACCGCTACCTGGTCCGCAACACCGGCGACACCACGCTGAATCCGGTTGCACTCCTCGACGACAAGTGTGCCGACATCACCTACCGCGGCGGTGACACCGATGGTGACGGGCTCATCGAAGGTGGGGTGACGGCTCCGGAGACGTGGGAGTTCCGATGCACCTCGACGATCAACCCACCCGGACCGGTCGTCAACAACGCCGAGTTCTACGGTGTCGGGCCACTCGGCAACCTCTACCTGGCGAGGGCCACTGCGACGGTCCGTGTGTTCGATCCGGCGATCAACCTCGTCAAGACCGCACGCGAGACATTGGTGCCGGCAGGCACTGCGGTGACCTACGACTTCGCGGTCACCAATGTCGGCGAGAGCACCCTCGCGGCCGACGACGTGCTGGCGCAGATCGAGTTGGTCGACGTGTCGCTTCCTGCGCTGCCCAGCTGTGCCACCCCGACCTATGTGTCGGGAGACGTCAACGGGGACGGTCTGCTGCCCCGTGACACCGAGACGTGGCAGTACGTGTGCACGGCCACGGTGTCTGCCAACACCACGAACCTGGCCATCGTGGGAGGTACGGCCGGGGTGGGCCTCGGCCTGCCGACTCGGGTGTTCGACGCGTCGGCTGCGTATGTCGCCGTGTTCAACCCGGCATCGAGGTGACGAAGACCGCGAATCCGACCGAGGTGTTCCAGACGGGCGCCGTGACCTACAGCTACACCGTTCGCAACACCGGCGACGTGCCGCTTGCCGACGTGAAGACTCGGATCACCGACGACAAGTGCGCCCCGGTGACCTATGTCTCGGGCGACGAGGACCTCGACGACCTCCTGGACACGCCCACCAGCATCTTCGAGGATTCCGCCGACGAGACCTGGATCTTCACGTGCACGACGGTCATCAGCGTCACGACGGTCAACACGGTCACGGTCACCGGTACACCGACCGATCCGGGAGCCGCTCGCCTCTGCGGTGCGACCCAGGTCTCGAATCGCAGCGCCGCGCCCTGTGACGTGACCGACACGGCCACCGCGACGGTCACGGTGGATGATGGCTCGGGCATCCCACCGACCCCGATCCTTCCGCCGCCGACCGTGGTGCCGCCGCCATCGACGTTACCCGCGACGGGTCTGGCGATCGGCGCGCCGGCGCTCCTCACCGGTCTGTTGGCACTGGCAGCCGGTCTGGGGCTCGTCCGCCTCAGCCGACGTCGCCGCCTCGCCTGATCGCTGGAGGCTGGGCCTCAGCCCCGAATCCGCACGATCAGTGCGCCGTGCGTTCCGGAATCCGGAACTGCTCGCGCACTGATGGTGTCGATTGACGGTGGTCGAGACCGGCGTCGATCCGGTGACCCCACGCTTTTCAGGCGTGTGCTCTGCCAACTGAGCTACTCGACCGTGTTGCTGGCGAGCCCTGCGGCTCGACCGTGTTCACAGAAAAGCCACTCGCCACCTTGCGATGACGAGTGGCCCCTGTTGCGGTCCCGACGGGACTTGAACCCGCGACCTCCGGCTTGACAGGCCGGCGTGAACTCCAGACTTCACCACGGGACCAGATATGTATTCGATGTACTTCTGACGCTCTCGCGTCGCACCCCCAACGGGATTCGAACCCGTGCCGCCACCTTGAAAGGGTGGTGTCCTAGGCCACTAGACGATGGGGGCCTGAAGGCAATGGCCTTGTCTCGTTGAGAGCGAAATGAATCTAGCAGCGGGCCTAGCGCAATCCACCAGCCGGTTCGCAGGTCGCCGCTGGGGGTCGACCTGCGGGTCGGCAAACGGGTCACGCTCGGTGCGGGCCGCCTTCGCCCGAAGCTCCGCCGGAACGACCGGTGCGAGCATCCCGTAGGGCGCACCGTTGTAGAGGTGGTGGATCCGATGCGACGCCGCGAGATGGTCGAGCAGGGCATTGCCACGGTCGCCGAACGGATCGAGCCGGCGGTGGATGTACCCGTCGTGGACCAGGGCGTACGTGGCGCCGTACAGGGTGACGCCGATCGCCACGGGGACGAGAGCGGCGAAGCCGTCACGGTTGAAGCCGAGCCACAACCCGAACAGCACGATGGCAGCGAAGAACACGGGGAACCAGTCGTTGCGCTCCCAGCGGGGTTTGCGGCCGGGTCGATGGTGGCTGCGGTGGAACCACTCGCCGATGCCGTGCATCACCCACCGGTGCGTCGCCGCGGTGACGGGCTCCATGATCACGAACGCAGCCAGGGCGATCAGCACGAACTCGACAACCGACACATCGCGACCATACCGCCGTCAGCCACCTTGTGGTGAGCGATGAGCGCGACAGGTGCGCTCATCGCTCATCGCAGGCGGGAGGGTGGCGCGGTGGGTTCAGGTGGTGGCGTAGAGGGTGAGGGCTTCGGCGAGGGGGATGTCGAGCACGCCGTGCTCCTTGACGACGGCCTCCAGCCACTCCGGCCGGAACACGCTCGACACCGCGATCGGCTCCTCGAGCGTCGATCCGGCCAACGCCAGGCGCACGAACAGTGCGGCGTAGTCCGGCGGCCGCAGGTCCCGACCCAACTCGACCAGCGCATAGGGATCCGGCGTCGCGGTGCTCGACGGCAGCGAGAAGAAGCTCTGCGACGTCGGCCCGGTCGGCCCACCGGCCAGACCGGGACCGTCGACGAGGACGGCGCCGTGCACCTGCGCGGCCCTGGCGCCGGCGAGTTGGAGTGCGATGTAGGCCCCCAGTCCCCGACCGACCACCGTGATCGTGCTCGTCGGATCGCCGTCCGTCAGCGCCGCCAACGCGGCGTCGGCATCGCCGAGCAGCAGCTCGGCCGTGTAGCCCCCGCCACGAGGAATGTCGATGCGCCGTGCCCGGTGAAGTCCAGTGCCGCGATCGGGCCCGGCCAGATGTCGGCCCACGTCGGGACGGTGTGCGGCGACGCCTCGCCGAGGCCGTGCAGGATCAGCAGCGGTCGGCCACCCACGATGGTCGCGCCCGGAGGTGGTGCAGCGCGAGTTCGACCTTGCCGTGGCGCAGCATCGTGATCTCGTTCACGCCGGCGCTCCGATGAAGTCGAGGACCATGGCGCTCACGAGATCGGGTTGCTCGATGTGCACGAAGTGGCCGACGTCGTCGAGGATCTCGCACCGACCGTCGCTCGGCAGGTACGGCAGCACCTTCTCCGGCGGCGTGCCCCAGCCCATCTCCTCCATCTCGCGGCCGAGAATCCCGAGGAAGGGCATCGGCAGGCCGGGCAGGCGCATCAGGGTCCACTCGGGACGCCACGGTCCGAACCCGCCGAACCGCATCGACGGATCGATCTTCCAGCGCCAACCGTCGGCGGACTCGAAGCCGCCGACCGTGACGAGACGCCGCAACCAGTCGAAGTCCAGCCGTGGATTCATGCGGCCGCGGCGGGTGGCGAGTTCGTCGATCGTGCCCGGCTTGCGTTGCGCGGTCGCCGTCGAGCGACGGTGCTCGAGCCACCCGGCGATCTCCGTCGCCACCATCTTCGTCCGCTCGTGTTCGGCGACGTCGGGGATCCGCCGGTTGTACGGGATCCCGTCCATGTTCACCAGATGGGTGAACCGGAACGGCTGGGCATCGGCCAGCTGGGTCATCAGCGCGCCACCCTTGGAGTGGCCGATGACCGGCATCGGCCGTCCGGGGCTCACGTGGTCGAACACCGTCGAGCGCGTCGCGCATGTCGGCGTCCCACGAGTACAACTCGGGATGCTCGCTGTCGCCATGCCCGCGCTGGTCCCAGGCCACGACCCGCCATCCGCCCGCGGCGAGCTTCGGCGCGAACACGTCGTAGGTGCGCCCGAAGTCGAAGCCGCCGTGGACCAGCACGAGCGCCGGGGCGGCTTCGTCGCCCCACTCGTGGACGGCGATCCCGAGCCCGTTGGAGTCCACGGTGTACTGGCGGGCGGGGTGCTCGGCGCCGGGGTACGGGTGCTCGGTCGAGGGGGTGTTCGTCGTCACCTGTTCGAGGGTACGTCGCCGGGCGTGTGCCGGTGGCATTGCGTCCCGCGTAGCATCGCTGCCCATGGATCGATCGAGCACCGTCGGCGTCGTGATGCTCGTGGCCGCATGTGCGGCAGGAACCGCAGCGTGCGGGACCACGGACCCCGCCGCCCAGGAGCGCCTCCCGCCGATCCGCACGACGATCGCCACGACGACGACCACCTCCACGACCATCCCGCCCGGTCAGCGCTTCTACACCGTGAAAGACGGTGACACGCTCGGCAAGATCGCCGCGGCGTTCGAAGTCACCGTCGAGTCGATCGTGAAGCTCAACGCCCTGGTCAGCCCGGACGCGATCCAGGCCGGCCAGACGCTGGAGATCCCCGCCGGCGTCGTCGTCATCGCCGAACTCCCGCAGGTGGCGACGACCGCCCCGTGACACGGGTCGAAGTGCCCTGGTCATCGCGGCAACGTTTCGTAGACTCGACGACATGAGCTTCTGGCCAACGCTCGACCACTGGAGCGTCGCGATCCCCCTCGACACCCCCCACCAGCGCCTCGAGGTGCTCGACGACACCGGGTTCGTCGCCCTCCGCGACCTCCCGTACGAGATCCCCGAGTCCGAGTTCCTGTCGCTCGAGTACATGGACTGGAAGTCCGGAGGCGACACCAACTTCGCCCCGCTCGCCTCGGCCGACGGCGAACTCGACTGCCGCGGATTCTGGGACAAGGGCAAGACCGACAAGGACGCGCTGTGGACCTCCAACGCGGAGATCGCCCCGACGATCCGCAACTACGTCGACGACGTCGGCGCCAACTTCGGTCGGGTCCGCATCATCAAGCTCGAACCGCAGGACCGCGAGACCGCGATGCGCTCGATCCACCGCGACGACAACAACCGCTTCAACCCCGACGACGAGGGATGGGTCGTGCGGTCGTGGATCGAACTCACCGACAACCCCGACAGCTACATGCTGCTGATGGACAACGGGCCCGACGGCCTGCCCGACCCGTCGACGGAGATGCGTGTCCCGCTGCACCGTGGCGCCCGCTTCGTGGTCGACACCCAGCGGCTGTGGCACGTCGTCGTGCACAACGGCACCGCCCCTCGCTACGCGCTGATCACCAGCTTCGAGTCGAGCCCGGCACTCGACTCGTGGATCGCCCGCGAGCAGCGCCAGCCCGCCACCGTCTGACGGTCACACCGCGGGTCGGACCCGGGACGTGACTACTGCTTGCCCATCTCGGCGCGGTGTTCCACAGCTGGATCGGGCCGAGGCTCGTCGCCGCGCAGTCGGATGTCGACGTGGTGGAGCGTGCCGGTGAATCGGAACGGTGACTCGTAGGTCGTGCCGACGGGCGCACCGTTGTCGCACCCGACGTTCATCCCGCTGAACGGCATCCAGCCCCGCAGGATCCGCGGGATCTCGATCGTGCCGACCACCTCGCCGTCGACCGACAGCACGCCGACGCCGGCGGTCCGGTCGACCCGATCGAGCGTCCACGTGATCGTGTGGTCGCCGGGCGTGAGCGCGTCGGCGCCCACGGACCTCGTGGCGTTCCAGCGGGAAGTGGTAGTGGAAGCACGGTCGACCGTCCTGGACGAACATCGAGTAGCCGCCCCAGCGGTCGCCGTCGGCGAACAGCGCGCCCTCGCACCCGCCGTCGGGCACGGTGACGTGCGCCGTGATCGTGTGGCTGGTGTTGCGCAGCAGGGGTGCCGCGTCCGACGGCACCCGTTCGAGCCCGGGCCACAGCGTCCACTCGGTGCGTACCGGTCGCCGCGGTCGCGTGCCGCCGCCGGCGCGTTCGTCGACCGGCAGCACGTTGTTCGCCTCGGCCTCCTGCCACCACCGCTCGACCAGTGCGCTCAAGATGTCCGGGTGGGTGTCGGCGAGATCGTGGAGTTCCGCGAAGTCCTCGTCGAGGTGGTACAGCTCCCAGCGGTCGTCGTCGAGGCGTTCACGCGGGTCGTGCACCGTGACGGCCTTCCACCCGTCGGCGACGATCCCGCGGTGGCCGAGCATCTCGAAGTACTGCACGGCCTTGCGGGTCGGCGCGGTCGGTTCCGTGAACGTGTAGGTCAGCGGCGTGCCGTGCAGCGGCATCTGCTCCACACCGTTGACCGCATCGGGGAGCTCCAGGCCGACGAGTTCGAGCACGGTCGGTGTGAGGTCGCTGACGTGGTGGAACTGGTGGCGGATCGTGCCCGCCGAGTCTGCCGGTAGCCCGTCGGGCCAGTGGATCACGAGGGGATCACGGATGCCGCCGCCGTGGGTGTTCTGCTTGTAGTACTTGCACGGCGTGTTGCCGGCCATCGCCCAACCGAGCGGGTAGTTGTTGAACCACTGCGTCTCGCCGATCTCGTCGACGAGTTCGATCGACTGCTCGAGGGTCATCGGCGCCCGCTCGAAGTAGCGGCCCTGGTGCAGGGTGCCGGCCTGGCTGCCCTCCTGCGAGGCGCCGTTGTCGCTCATCAGGACGAAGATCGTGTTGGTCAACGCGCCCACGGTCTCGAGCGTGTCGATCAGTCGGCCGATCTCTCGGTCGGTGTGCGTCACCATCGCCGCGAACGCCGCCTGGAACCGCACGAAGAGGCGTTGCTCACCTTCGGACAGTTCGTCCCAGACCGGAACCCCGGGGTTGCGGGGCGGCAGTTCGGTGTCGGGGGGAACGAGACCCATGTCCTTCTGCCGCGCGAGGCGTGCCGCACGTGTCGCGTCCCATCCCTTCTCGAACACCGGCACGTAGGCGTCGATCTCGTCGTGGGGCACGTGGTGCGGTGAGTGGCCGGCCCCGAACGCCAGGTACAGGAAGAACGGCTCGCTCGGGCGCCACCGATCGCTGGTCGGTCACCAGCCGGATCGCGCGATCCATCAGGTCGGTCGTGAGGTGGTAGCCGTCGACGTCGGGAGTCGGCGATGTGATGGTTGTCCTCGGTGAGGAACGGCTCCCAGTGGTTCATCGCGCCGTCCATGAACCCGTAGAACCGGTCGAACCCGCGCTGGCGTCGGCCACTGGTGGAACGGGCCCGCCGGGCCGGTGTGGTGCATCGGGGTGAGGTGCCACTTGCCGACCGCGAAGCTGTTCCAGCCCGCCTCGCGCAGCACCTCGGGGAGGAGCGCCGCCGAGCGGGAGATCGAGCCCCGGTAGCCGTCGAACCCGAGGTCGTAGTTGGCGAGCGACCCCATGCCCACGGCGTGGTGGTTGCGACCGGTCAGCAGCGCGGCCCGCGTCGGCGAGCACAGCGACGTCGTGTGGAAGTTCGTGTACCGCAGACCTCCCGCCGCCAGACGATCGATGTTGGGGTGGAGATCTCCGAGCCGTAGCAACCGAAGTCCGAGAACCCGAGGTCGTCGAACACGCAGTAGACCACGTTGGGTGTGCCGGCCGGCGGTGTCGGATCCTGCGGCCAGAACGGGTCGGACTCGACCATCGTGCGTCCGACTCGACGCGTCGTGCTGTCACTCACGCTGTCCCCCTCCGTGTCCCCTCTTCCCTCTGGTGTCGACGGTGCGAGGCCCCGGCTCGCGTCGGCGACGTTAGTTGGCGGCCCGACGTCGCGCCCGTTCGACGCCCTTGGTCGCCTCGCGAATCGACAGCGGTGACAGCGACGGGGTGTCCCGCACGAAGGCTGCAACGCGATCGGGTTCGTGCGCCGCGTACGTGCGCAGCGCCCACCCGATCGCCTTGCGGATGAAGAACTCCGAGTCACCGGCCCGCAGTCGGCAGTACGCGAACAGCCGGTCGCCGTCGGTGTCGTCCCGGTAGGTGAGTTGGTGGAGGATCGCCGTGCGCGCCACCCAGATGTCGTCGGATCGCACCCAGTCGTCCATCACCGCCGTGAGTTCCGGATGACGGCGAACGAGGGGCCCGACGGTGTGGGCCGCGAGCGCGTCGACCGTGTCCCACCACGCCTTGGTCACGACGAGTTCGTGCACGACGTCGATGAACCCAGGGCCCGTCACCCCGACGTGCTTCGACAGCAGGTCACAGCCGGCGTACTGGAACTCACGCTCCGGTTGCTGCCAGAGCGCTCTGGCCGATGGCCGCCAGCTGCGACTCGGTCAGATGCGACGGGGACAGCGTCGGGAGATCGGCGAGTGCCTCCTTCCCGAGTCGGCGTCGAGCCGGGGTCCGCACCCCGAGGAACGGGAACTGGTTGCGCATGTAGGCGGCGGCACCGACGGCCCATTCCGCGTCGGCCTCGGCCTCGAACGCCGACCGGAGCCGACCGATGACCTGCAGCGGCGACCTCGTCGGCGTTCTCCGCGGCGACGTCCACGTCGAGATCCTCCTCGATCAGGTGGCGCGGTGGGCGACGGCGAGGTCGGCCACGTCGCGCATGATCTTCGCGAGTTGGAAGTCCTTCGGGCGTGTACACCGCGGCGATACCCATGGCGGCGAGTCGCGGTCGGTCCTCCTCGGGGATGATGCCGCCCACGACCACGGGCGCTTCCACGCCCATCGCCTTCAGGTGATCGAGCACGTCGGGCACGAGGTCGAGGTGCGAGCCGGACAGGATCGACAACCCGATCACGTCGGGGTCCTCGTCGCGCGCCGACGCCGCGATCTGCTCCGGCGTCGAACGGATGCCGGAATAGACGACCTCCATGCCGGAATCGCGCGCCGCCACGGCGATCTGTTCGGCGCCGTTGGAGTGGCCGTCGAGACCCGGCTTCGCCACGAGGAACTTCGGCGGTCCGCCCGCCATCGACTTGACGAACTCGACGACCTCGCCGAGCCCGGCGGCCGACCCGGTCGCACCGCTGACGCCGGTCGGCGCGCGGTACTCGCCGAACACCGACCGCATCACGTCGCCCCACTCGCCGGTGGTGCCGCCCGCCTTCGCCAACTCGATCGACGGCGGCATCAGGTTGTCACCGTCGACCGCGGCGCGTCGGAGTTCGTCGAGTGCGGCATCGACCGCGGCCTGATCGCGTGCCGACCGCCACTCGGCGAGGTCGGCGACCAACCGGCGTTCGATCGCCGGGTCGACGATGAGGATCGCGCCGTCACCGCCGAGCGGTGAGTCCGGCGGCTTCGACGAAGTCGTTCACGCCGACCACGATCTGCTCGCCCGACTCGATGCGTCGCGTGCGTGCCGCCATCGACGTCACGAGCCGTGACTTCAACGTCTCGACCGCCTCGAACGCGCCGCCCATCTCGAGCACGTCGTCGAGCTCCGCCTGCGCCGCCGCTCGCAGCTCGTCGGTGCGTCCTTCGATCACCGTCGACCCGTCGAAGATGTCGTCGTACTCCAAGAGGTCGGTCTCGAACGCCAGCACCTGCTGCATGCGCAACGACCACTGCTGGTCCCACGGGCGCGGGAGGCCCAGCGCCTCGTTCCAGGCCGGCAGCTGCACCGACCTCGCCCGTGCCCGCTTCGACAGGGTGACCGCGAGCATCTCCAGCACGATGCGCTGCACGTTGTTCTCGGGTTGCGCCTCGGTCAGGCCGAGTGAGTTGACCTGCACGCCGTAGCGGAAACGCAGCGCCTTGTCGTCGGTGACGCCGTAGCGCTCGCGGCCGATCTGCTCCCACATGTCGGTCATCGCCCGGAGCTTGCAGACCTCCTCGACGAAGCGAATGCCGGCGTTCACGAAGAACGAGATCGACCCGAACACCTGGCTGAACTGCTCGGGCGACACCTGGCCCGAGTCGCGCACGGCGTCGAGGACTCCGATCGCGGTCGCCATCGAGTAGGCGATCTCCTGCTCGGGTGTGGCCCCGGCCTCCTGCAGGTGGTACGAGCACACGTTCATCGGGTTCCACAGCGGAGCGTGCTGTGCGCACCACGCCACCATGTCGACGATCAGCCGCCGCGACGGCTCCGGGGGGAAGATGTAGGTGCCGCGCGAGAGGTACTCCTTGACGATGTCGTTCTGGGTGGTGCCGCGCAGTTCGCTCGCGTCGACTCCCTGCTCGGCGGCGTTCGCGACGTAGAGGGCGAGCAACCACGCCGCCGTGGCGTTGATCGTCATCGACGTGTTCATCTGACCCGGCGGGATCTGGTCGAGCAGAGCACGCATGTGACCGAGGTGGGCGACGGGCACGCCGACCTTGCCGACCTCGCCCTTCGACATCGGCGAGTCGGGGTCGTAGCCGGTCTGTGTCGGCAGGTCGAACGCGATGGACAACCCCGTCTGTCCCTTGGAGAGGTTGGTCCGGTACAGCTCGTTGGACGCCTCGGCGCTCGAGTGGCCCGAGTAGGTCCGCATCATCCACGGGCGGTCTTTCGTGCGCGTCATCCCCGCAGTGTTGTGCCTGGGCGAAGAAGTACTCAAGTCAGCTCACCATCCGTCCGAAGAAACAACCGTCCCCGAACGGGACGGAAAACGGAACGAATCGTCTCTCTCCCCCCTGACGACGGTTCGGATCCATTGAGGTTTCCCTTTGGCGGGAACCCCGCCGGCCGAATGGCGGATTCGGCCGGCGATGCTCTCGGAGCGGGTGGTGGCGGACCACCCGCTCCTGGCATTTTTCCCGCTCCTGGAATTTCTAGGCCGGGACCCGAGTCGCGTCCCGGAGCCGGTCGAGGTAGTCGCGGCGAGGGACGGCCACGGCGCCGAGCGTCGCCAGGTGATCGGTGACCCACTGGACGTCGAGGAGTTCGGCGCCGGTCTGGTTGAGCCAGTCGACGAGCGCGACCAGCGCAGCCTTCGATGCGTCGGTCGCCGTGTGGAACATCGCCTCCCCGGCGAAGAACCGCTCGATGCGCAGTCCGTACAGGCCGCCGACCAACTCGTCGTCGAGGTACACCTCGACCGAATGGCCCCACCCGAGGTCGAACAGCTCGGTGTACGCGTCGACGATCGCCTTGGTGATCCAGCGGCCCGGTCGATCGGGATCGCCGCACGCTCGAACCACGTCGGCGAACCGCGTGTTCGAGCGGATCTCGAAGCGTCGCATGCTCCTGCGGAGTGATCGGCTCACGTGCAGCCCGTCGAGCGGGATGATGCCCCTCGGGTCCGGTGAGAACCACGCCATCTTGGAGCGTCGCCGGTACGGGTCGACCGGCATCGGGAACAGCCCGGCTCGGTACGCCGCGAGCAGCGTCCCGGGCTCGAGATCGGCGCCGACCGCGACGAGGTCCTCGCCCGGCGCGATCTCCATCGGGTCGGGCATCACGAACCGCGACGGACTCGGCTCGATGGGAACCCGTCCGTCGTCCACCACCCCATTCTGCCCCCACCCCGACGCGATGAGTTTCGGCGCGACCTGTCCGCGGCCAGACTCATCGCGAGGGGTACTCAGTAGGTGCGGAAGCCTTGTTTGGTCTTGCGGCCGAGCTGGCCGGCGGCGACCATGCGACGAAGAGCGGGCGCAGCGGCGTAGTTCGGATCACGGAACTCGGCGTACAGCGCGTCGAGGATCGCGAGCGACGTGTCGAGCCCGACGAGATCGAGCAGGGCGAACGGACCCATCGGGAAGTTGCAGCCGCCCATCATCGCCGTGTCGATGTCGTCCATCGATGCCGTGCCCTGCTCCCACATCCGGATCGCGTTGTTGAGGTACGGGAACAGCAGCGCGTTGACGATGAACCCGGCACGGTCCTGAACGAGCACTGCGTCCTTGCCGCAGGCCGTCGCGAAACCCATGGCTGCCTCGATCGTCTCGTCGGACGCCGTCAGGGGGCGGATCACCTCGACGAGCTTCATCATCGGTGCCGGGTTGAAGAAGTGGATACCGCAGACCTGGGCGGGGCGCTCGGTGACCATGGCCAACTCGACGACGGCCAGCGTCGAGGTGTTCGTGGCGATGATCGCCTCCGGCTTCACGATGCGGTCGAGCTTCTCGAACAGCTCCCGCTTGACCTCCATGTCCTCGACGACACTCTCGATCACCAGGTCGCAGTCGGCGAGGCGGTGGACGTCGTCGGTCACGGTGATGCGACCGATGATCGCCTGACGTTCCTCGTCGGTGAGTCGCTCCTTCGCGACCTGCTTGGTGAGCCCGGCGTCGATGCTGTGGAGCACGGCGTCGGCACCGGCCTGCGTGCGTGAGCGGACGACGACGTCGAACTCGGCGCGAGCGGCGACTTCGGCGAGCCCCGACCCCATGATCCCTGATCCGATGACGCCGACGGTGCGAATGTGTGCCATCGACGAACGATACCTACCGGGCGGTAACCCCACCAAAGTGCCCTGATCGCCGGGATCCCGACCTGGGATCCCGACCTGGGATCCGTCCCGCCGATCGGCCCGCCGCTCAGGTCTGGACGATACGGATCGAGGTGATCTCGATGGGCTCCGACGGGACCCCGTCGCCCGGTGTGCCCGCCGCCGCCATCGCCGCCACCGCGGTCTCGAATCCCGCGGTGACCTGGCCGAACAGCGCGTACTCCGGCGGCAGCGCCGCGCCGTCCTCCCCGGTGATGATGAAGAACTGACTGCCGGCGCTGTCCGGTGCAGGGGTCTTCGCCATCGCGATCGACCCGATCTGGTACTGGCCCGCCGGCGGTGGTTCGTCGACGATGGTGTAGCCGGGCCCACCCGTACCGGTCCCGGTGGGGTCACCACACTGCACGACGAAGTTCGGGATGATCCGATGGCAGATGGTGTCGTCGAAGTACTGGTTGCGGGCGAGGAACACGAAGTTGTTCGCAGCCTGAGGGGCGAGTTCCGGGTCGAGTGCGATCGTGAACTCGCCCTTGTTGGTGGTGACGATCGCCTCGTAGGTGGCGCCGTCCTCCAGACACATCGGGGGAGCGGACGTGAACTGTTGCTGCTGCGCACCGGTTCCCTCGACCGGTGGGCAACCGGCCGAGGTGCCGCCCTCGGAGGGCGTGGTCACGCCGCCGCTCTCGGCAGGTGCGGTCACGCCGCTCGACGTGTCGTCACTTCCGCAGCCGGCAGCGATCGCCGCGACGGCGAACACTGCCATCAGCACAGTGTGTCGTCGCCCCATCTCAGCCTCCGGTGGTGGCGGTCGTGTCGGCGGCGGGAACGGAAACGTCGGGCAGCGTCACATCGGGCAGCGTCACGTCGGGCAGCGTCACGTCAGGCAGCGTCACCGGCGGCGTGGGTGTCGGCTCGTCGTCCGCGACGAAGTTGCTGGCGATCCATGCGACCAGGAACACGCCGGCGACGGCGGCGACGCCGATGGCGATGCGACGAGTCATCTTGCGACGCGACGCCGCCTGCTCCACCTGCTGTTGCTTCAGTGCCCGGTTCGCCTTCTGGCGTTGTCGTTTTTCGGTTCCCACAGGAGCGGCAGGCTACCGCGCCCTCAAGTGGCTCCGCAGGACAGCCGATACAGGTGTCGACGACGAGACAGGAGAGGGTCGGCACGGTGGCGGCAGCAGTGAGGTGGAGCGGGCGACTGTGTGCGGTCGCGGCCATGCTGCTCTGGTTCGCGTGGCTCGTCTGGCGCGTGGTGACCCCGTTCCACGGGCTCGTCGGCATGGTCGTCCTGGTCCTCGAAGTGCTGGCGTTCGCGGCGGCGCTGATCATCTCCGCGGCGCTGTGGAATCCGCCGATGCGGTCGCCGTCGAGTTCGCAGCGGCGGGCCGCACGTCGACGCGACGCATCGTCTGCCCGAGACGTTCGCGGCGGCGATCGGCCTCGACCAGACCGGAGGAGTCCGCCGGTCCGCGGTCACCGACGACGACACCGGTGAAGTCGCCTGGGCGCGCCACGGCCTGAGGTGGCTGTCGCGATCGTGAGTCGGACGAGCGTCCCTCGCTGGCCGAACTGGCGTGGTCGGTCGTCGCGCTCGAAGGGATGCGCAGGATGCTGACGGTCGGCATGGTCGTGATCGTGCTCTTCTCGGGCCGGTTCCCGTTCGACAATCCCCCGATCCGGGCGTGGGCCGTTCTGCTCGCCTCGCAGCTCCTCCTCACGGTCGCGCACTACCTGCTGTCCGATGGCCTGATTCGGCCGGGAACCCGGTTGCGGTGGTCGATGGCATCGGTCGGTGCCGGCTTCGGTGACGGCCGATCGCGGACCGGGCTGCCGATCCGCTGGACGGCGACGCTGGCAACGATCGTGGCGCTCAATCTGGTCGTGTCGTTGCGAGGGCTGAGCGACCGATGGACCCATGGGCTCGGCGCCATGCCCCACGACGAACGAGTCGTCGCCATGGCGGCAGCGATGTGGCTCGTCGGCTGGGGGTTCGTGGCGTTGCGCGCCCTGCCGCAGCCCGACCTCGGCTACTACGGCGCGACGAGACGCCTCGAGGAAGCGTCCACGAGGCGACTCGCACTCGGAGCGACGTTGACCGTCGCCGCCATCGGAGTGATTGCGGGGGTGCTCCCCAGTGGTGTCCCCGCGTGACCGACGGCGCCCGAGGCGGTCCGGGTGGAACCCCGATTGCGGCTCGTCGCACTTGTAGAATGGCCGACGTGCCCACGATGCGTCTGTTTGCCTCGGCACGCGAGGCCGCGGGAACCGGCACCGACGACTTCGACGGCACGACGGTTCGCGACGTGCTCGCCGCCGCCGAGCGCAAGTACGGGCCGCGGTTCAGCGCGGTGTTGCCGACCTGTCGAGTCTGGGTCAACGGCGAGGACGTGGGTGCCGATGCTCCGCTCGTACCATCAGACGAGGTGGCGATCCTGCCGCCCGTGTCCGGAGGAAGCACGTGACGATCACCGACATGCCCGACCCCGCTCAGTTGTCACTCGACGAGCTCCGCTCACTCCGCCAACAGATGCAGCTGGAGGATGATGCGGTGTCGTACGCCCGACGCGTGGCACAGGCCCGACTCGATCTCGTGCGGGCCGAGGCCGAGCGGCGCTCGGTGGGGTCCGGCCCCCAGGCGGAGCCGACCGACGACCTGCGCGGGGTGCTGTCGCAGCACCTGACCGGCGGACCGGCGCGTCCACCTCGCCCCACCGAGGACCTCAGTGACCATCCGCTGGCCGTCGAACTGGACGAGCTCTGCGCCGAAGGAGGGCTCGGCCACCTCGCCGAACTCGACGATGCGCAACTCGCGGACCTCGTCGCCTCGATCGATGCGTTCGAGACGAAGGTGTCGTCGGATCGTCGGGAGCGCTTCGAACGGCTCGATGCACTGAGCGCTGAGCTGGTGCGCCGCTACCGCGACGGCGAAGCCGACGTCGACAGTCTGCTCGCCGAGGAGGAGTGACGACACCTCGTCCACGGGTCGGCAGGTCGGACCGACCTCCGTACTGCCGAGATGGGGCTGCGTAGGCGGGAAGAACTCGACCCCGGTTAGCGTTTGCCCTCTCGTGCAGCGCGCCGCAGTTCTCTCCCTCCACACGTCGCCGCTCCTCCAGCCAGGTTCCGGTGACAGTGGCGGCATGAATGTCTACGTGCGCGAACTGGTCTCGGCGTTGGCGCAGGGTGGGGTCGAGTGCACGACGTTCACGCGGGCCGATCGCGACGGGTTGCCCGCCGAGGTGATCGTGGAACCCGGACACCGTGTGGTGCACATCGAGGCAGGTCCGCATCATCTTCCCAAGGAGGCCCTGGCCGACGTCACCGACGAGTTCCGACGCGGCGTGCTCGACTGGTTCGCCCGCAACGGGCAGCCCGACGTGATCCACGGCAACTACTGGCTGAGCGGTGTCGTCGGGCACGAGTTGAAGCACGAGCTCGACGTGCCGTTCGTGTCCACCTTCCACACACTCGCTCGGGTGAAGGCGGCCGGTGGTGATCCCGAGTCGATGGAGCGCGACCGGGCCGAGGCCGAGATCGTCAAGTGCGCCGATGCGATCTGCGTGAGCTGCGTCGAGGAGGAGGATCAGTTCCGTCTCCACTACGGAAACCCTCGCGGCCGCCTGGAGATCATCGCTCCCGGCGTCGAGCATGCGTTCTTCGCGCCGGGAGATCAGGCCGGCGCTCGTCGCGCGCTGGGCTTCGAACTCGATCGTCCGCTGTTGCTGTTCGTCGGTCGCATCCAGCCGCTGAAGGGCCCCGATGTGGCCATCCGAGCGCTGCACGAACTCGGTGATCCCCGTGCTGTCCTCGCGATCGTCGGCGGTGCCAGTGGCGCGGACGGCGACAGCGAGACACGGCGGGCCCATGCGCTCACCGATGAGCTCGGCCTGCACGATCGAGTCCGCTTCGTGGAACCCCAACCCCACCACATCCTGTCCACCTACTACCGGGCAGCCGACGTCGTGCTCGCGCCCAGTCGGAGCGAGAGCTTCGGGCTCGTTGCGTTGGAAGCGGCGGCCTGTGGGATTCCGGTCGTTGCCAGCGCGGTGGGCGGTCTGCTCAGCTTGATCGACGACGGCCGGACCGGCCGCCTGATCGACGGCCGCAATCCGACCGACTACGCCCGCGCCGTTGCCGAGATCCTCGGCGACAGCGCGCTGCGGGCACGGATGGGCGCAGCGGCGGTCGAGCGGGCCCGCTGGTACACGTGGAGCTTCGCCGCGGCACGCCTTCGTCGTCTCTACAGCGACCTGACCGTCCGCGAACTGGTGACCTGCCAGTGACCGACGCCTTCGACTCGCGCGAGTTGGCGGCGCTCGAGCGGCGTCTCGACGAGTGGCTCGCCGCCATGGCGACCGCGAACGACCGCATCGTCGCCATCGATCGTGACGCCGAACAGTTGCGGTGGTACGTCCGCATGCGCGGCGACGACAAGGAGTTCACCACGGTCTGGTTCACGCTCGGCCAGCGCACACTCCGTTACGAGACCTACGTGATGCCCGCGCCCGAGGAGAACGAGGCCGAGCTGTACGAGCATCTGCTTCGACGCAACGACCGGCTCGTGGGGGCGCACTTCTCGATCGGCGTCGAAGATGCGATCTTCCTCCGCGGTGAGATGCCGGTGGGGCAGGTCAGCTTCGCGGAACTCGACCGAGCCCTCGGCACGTTGTACGCGGACGTCGAGCAATGCTTCCAGGCGTTGCTCCGCATCGGCTTCCGAAGTCGCTTCGCGTCGTAGGCGTTCCCGAACGTCCCGACGATCACCCACTCGGCGGTGTCCGGGTGGGCGTCCTCGAGGGAGTCGGTCTCTTCTCGCCCACCCGGACCACCGTCGACCTGACCACCTTCCATCGGTAACGTGATCCCGGTGAGCCGCGACGTCCAGACCGAGATCCATCCCTTCGAGTTGGCGGTCATCGGCGGCGGCAACATGGGTGCAGCGTTGATCGGCGGGCTGCTGGCCTCGGGTGCCGTGGACCCCGGCGCGCGTCGTCGTGGTCGAAGTGGTCGAGAGTCGCCGCGACCGAGCTCGCCGAGTTGTTCCCCGGGGTCGCGGTGATGGCCGAGGTGCCGCCGGCCGGCGCGGCGTTGCTTGCCGTGAAGCCCGCCGACATCCCCGCCGCTGCCGCTGCCGCCGTTGCAGCGGGCGCAACCCGATTGCTGTCGATCGCGGCCGGTGTGCGGCTGGCGACGATCGAGGCGGCCGCCGGTTCGGGTGTGGCCGTCATTCGCGCCATGCCGAACACACCGGCCCTCGTGCGGCTCGGCGCGTCAGCGATCGCACCCGGTCGGGCGGCGACGGACATCGACGTCGCCTGGGCGGAGTCGATCCTGACCGCGGTGGGAACCGTCGAGCGAGTGGAGGAGTCCGATCTCGACCTGTTCACCGGGCTGGCAGGGTCCGGGCCCGCCTACGTGTTCTTCGTCGCCGAAGCGCTCGTCGAGGCAGCGGTGGCCGAGGGGATGTCGCACGACGTCGCCGACCGGGTGGTGCGCCAACTCCTGCTCGGATCGGCGACGCTGCTCCTCCAGGAGGGGGATCCAGCCGAGCTCCGCCGACGCGTGACCTCGCCCGGTGGGACGACCGCGGCGGGCATCGCCGTGCTCGACGAACTCGAGGTGAGCGGTGCGTTCGGTGCCGCGGTTCGGGCCGCGACAGCGCGCAGCCGCGAGCTCGGCTGATCCACGTCGGATCTCCGGTTCCCGAATTGCACGCCTGTTTTTCGGTGTGCCCCTTTTCACATCGGCTCGCGATGGCCTATGGTGTGGGCGTGGAGACGCGTCCGCCGGAAACGGCGGTCAGCGCCGACAGGGCTGGTGCCATCGGGGGGTTGGCACCGGCCCTTGTCGCGTCCGGGCCCGGTTCGTCGGCGCTGTTCCTGCGCCGCCGTTCCTGCCGATAGGTTCCATCGCATGGGTCGCCGCTACGAGACGGTCTCGTTCCTGTCCGACTACGGCACCACCGACGAGTTCGTCGGCGTCGTCCATTCGGTGATTCGTGACCTCGCGCCACATGCACGGGTCATCGACCTGACCCACGGGGTGCCGGCGTTCGACGTGCGAGCAGGTTCGCTCGCCCTCGCACGCAGCATCGGGTACGTCGCCTCGGGCGTGGTGCTGGCCGTCGTCGACCCCGGCGTGGGAACGGCGCGGCGAGCCATCGCGGTCGAGGTCGCCGGTGGCGAGGGAATCCTCGTCGGGCCGGACAACGGCCTCCTCGCCCCTGCCGTGGCGCTGGCGGGTGGTGCCGAGCGGGCCGTCGAACTCACCAACCCCGAGTACCGGCTCCCGGCGCCGGGTGCCACCTTCGCCGGCCGCGACATCTTCGCGCCGGCAGTCGCGATGTTGTGCAACGGTGGCGAACTCACCGATCTCGGTGACGAAGTCGATGCCGATCTGCTCCTGCCGGGGGTGGTGGCACTGCCCCAAGCCGACGACAGCAAGGTGATTGCCCAGGTGCTGTGGGTCGACCGGTTCGGCAACGCACAACTCAACGTCGGCCCGGACGATCTTCCCACCACGTTCGGACCGCGCATCGAGGTGCGGTGCGCGAGCCCGACCGATCCCACCGCCGGCGCGGTCCGCAGCGTCGTGCGGGCGCCATCGTTCGCCGACGTCGGCGCCGGAGCCGTCGGTCTGGTGCTGGACGCATCCGGCCTCCTCGCCCTGGCGATGGATCAGCGCTCGGCGGCCGACGAACTCGGTGTTGCCGCGGGTGATCAGGTCACCTTGCTCCCTGTCGCCGATGCTGTGGCACCTGCACAGCGGGTCACGTTGCGTCCGACGACCGGAGCCGGCCGGTGACAACCGGTAGCCTTCGCCCATGCGCCCCGCCACCACGTTGACGCTCGGGCTGTTGTTGGCGGCCATCCTGATCGCGGCCACCATCTCCCTCGCTCGCCTCTGATCGTTGCTCGCTCGCCGGCATCCCGAGGGAACGGTGGCGGAGAGGCACCGGTGCGCTGCACGGACTACGATCGAGGGCGCATCGGGCGCTGTACTCGCCCGCGTCAGCAGGGGGACATGTGAATCTCGCGCACATCATCGACGATCACGCCGACGACTCGACCGCGCTCATCTTCGGTGGGAAGGTCACCACCTACGGAGAACTACGCGACCAGGTGGCCAGGTTCCGTGGCGGACTCGCCTCGGTGGGTGTCGGCGACGGCGACCGCGTGGCGCTGCTGCTCGGCAACTCCCCCCAGTTCGTCATCGCCTATCTCGCGACGCTGGGTCTCGGCGCCGTCGCGGTCCCGCTCAATCCGACGAGCCCGGCGCCGGAACTCGAGTCCGAACTCGTCACGGTCGGCGCCAAGGTGGTCATCGTCGACAAGGTCAGCGCCGCCAACTGGGCGGGCGTCGATCGGGCCGTCGTCGACGGTCGCGACCGTCGTCTCGACCGAGGCCACCGACGACCCCGGCACGGTCAGCTTCGATGATCTCGCCACCGAAGGCCCGCTGCCACCGGTCGACGTCGATGGATCGCACCTTGCCGTGCTGATGTTCACGAGCGGGACCGCGGGCGCCCCTCGCGCCGCCATGCTCACCCACGGGAACCTCATGGCCAACCTCGATCAGAGCCTGTCGGCGGACGGCCACATCGACGCCGACGACGTCATCTACGGGGTCCTGCCGCTGTTCCACATCTTCGGTCTCAACGTCGTGATCGGTCTCGGCCTGCGCGTCGGCGCCACCCTGCTGCTCGTTCAGCGCTTCGATCCCTCCACCGCGGTGCAGTCGATCCAGGATCGCGGTGTGACCGTCATTCCGGGTGCACCGGCGCTGTGGGCGGCATTCGCACACTTCGACGAACTCTCACCCGATGCCTTCGCGACCGTGCGGCTCGCGTCTGTCGGGCGCCTCGCGGCTGTCGGTCACCGTGGCCGAAGCCATGCGGGACCGCTTCGGCGTCGAGATCCGGGAGGGGTACGGGCTCACCGAGGCCTCCCCGATCGTGACCACCTCGACCGGCTCCCCCGTCCGGTTCGGATCGGTCGGCCGCAAGCTCTCGGGCGTCGAGATTCGCCTGGTCAACGCGGACGGCGATGCCCTCGTGGGGGACGTCGGCGAGATCTGGGTGAAGGGCGCCAACATCTTCCCGGGCTACTACGAGGATCCGGAGGCCACCGCGGCCGTGTTCACCGACGACGGCTGGCTGCGCACGGGCGACATGGCGACGACCGACGACGACGGGTATCTCTACCTCGTCGACCGGTCCAAGGACCTCATCATCGTGTCGGGGTTCAACGTGTACCCGGCGGAGGTGGAGGAGATGCTGCTGCTGCATCCGCTCGTGCTCGAAGCAGCAGTCGTGGGGGTGCCGCATCCGCACACCGGCGAAGCGGTCAAGGCCTATGTGGTGACTCCACCGGACGCGGACGTCGACGAGGACGCGCTCATCGAGCATTCGCTCGATCATCTCGCCCGCTACAAGTGCCCGACCAAGATCATCTTCGTCGACGCACTCCCGCGCAACGCGACGGGCAAGTTGGTGCGCCGGAGCCTCGACGATGCGCTTCGCGTCGGCGCCTCGTCGATCTGAGATCCCTGTCAGATTCGAGGGACGACTTTGTGAAACCGTGCACGAGCACCCTAACGTGGGGTGCTCATGGCAGGAGACCGAACCCGGCGTCGCATCCCTGAGGCGACCGTTGCGCGGCTCCCCGTGTACCTGCGCATCCTCTCGGAACGCTTCGACGTCGGGGTGACGAGCATCTCGTCCGACGAACTTGCCGAGTTCGCGGGCCTGAACGCCGCGAAGGTCCGCAAGGACCTGAGCTATCTCGGCAGCTACGGCACCCGTGGTGTCGGCTACGACGTCGAGTTCCTCGTCTACCAGATCCGTCGCGAACTCGGTCTCACCCATGACTGGCCCGTCGTGATCGTGGGTGCCGGCAACCTCGGTCAGGCGTTGGCCGGCTACGGCGGCTTCGGTGATCGAGGCTTCCCGGTGGGTGGCATCGTCGACGTCGATCCGGCCAAGGTCGGCTCCGTGGTCGGTGGCGTGCGGGTTCGTCACCTCGACGAGGTCGCCCAGGTCGTGCAGTCGCGAGGCATCTCCATCGGGGTCATCGCCACACCCGGCCCGGCCGCACAGGAAGCCGCCGATGCGCTCGTTGCTGCGGGGGTCACCAGCCTGCTGAACTTCGCGCCGACGCTGGTCAGCGTGCCCTCGGGGGTGAGCGTCCGCAAGGTGGACCTCGCGGTCGAGCTGCAGATCCTCAGCTACTACGAACAGCGCCGGGCCTCGGCCGCAGCCGCCTCGGCATTGCATGCCGTTCCCGGCGAGCGCCGACGGGGCGCGACGGCCTAGGGTTGTAGCCGCATGTCGATTCTCGTCGTCGGGGTGAACCACCGCAGTGGGCCGTTGCAGCTGCTCGAACGCGTCACCATCGCCCCGGAGCACCTCGGCAAGGCAGTTGCCGGCCTCGCCCGACGGGACAACGTCCGCGAAGCGGTCGTCCTCTCCACCTGCAATCGCACCGAGGTGTACGTGGTCGCGGAGCTCTTCCACGGCGCGTACGGCGACGTCCGAGATCTGCTCTGCGAACTCGGTGATCTCACGATCGAGGAGCTGACACCGCACCTCTACAGTCAGCACGACTCGTCGGCGATCACGCACCTGTTCGAGGTGGCCGCCGGACTCGACTCCGCCGTGCTCGGCGAGAGCGAGATCCTGGGTCAGGTACGCACCGCGTGGGAAGTCGCGCAGGGCGAAGGTGCTGCCCGCTCGACCCTGAACCAACTGTTCCGTCGTGCCATCTCGACCGGCAAACGTGCCCGGAGCGAGACCGGGATCGCCCGCGGTACCGCCTCGATCAGCCATGCCGCCGTCGAGATGATCACGGACCTGATCGGCGACCTCGACGGCAAGCGGGTGCTGGTCGTCGGTGCCGGGTCGATGGGTGAGGGCGTCGCCGTGGCACTGCACCGCGCCGGTGGCGCGGAAATTCTCGTCGCGAACAGGTCGATCGAGCGCGGCAGCGTGTTGGCCGACCGGGTGATGGGTGTTGCCGTCGGTATGGATCGGTTGTCCGAGGCGATCGCCGCCGCTGATGTGATCGTCGCCGGTACGGGTGCCGACCAGGCCCTGCTGACCAGGTCGATCGTCGCCGATGCGCGAGGCGGGTCGACGCGTGCGCTGCACATCGTGGACATCGGCGTACCTCGCAACGTGGACCCTGCGGTGGCCGAACTGCAGGGCGTCTCGTTGTCCAACCTCGACGACCTGCGTGACTGGGCCGACCGCGGGTTGTCGCATCGTGCGGGTGAGGCCGAACGGGTCCGCATGATCGTCAACGAAGAAGTCGAGAACTTTCTCGTCGACTCGACCGCTCGCCAAGCCGCTCCGCTCGTTGCATCGATGCACGAGGCGGCTGAGCGCATTCGGGCCTCGGAGATCGCCCGGTTCTCCTCACGGTTCGGCGACATGACGGACCAGCAACGCGAGTCGGTCGAGGCGTTGACCCGGGCGATCATCGAGATCATCGCGCTCGCATTCGTCATTCCGTACGGTTGGGCGAACGGCATCATGACGATCGTGCGCGGCACGATGCCGGCGGAGCTTTTCGGGCATCGCGAATACGGCGCGCTGCTCGGCCGTCTCGCACTGCCGCAATTCGTGCTCAAGGCCGTGGCGCCGTTTGCCCTCACCGTGGTGTTCCTTGCGGACCCGGCGCGCGTGTACTCGCCGTACGCGCTGCTCGCGCTCGCGGTCGGCGGCCTCGTGGCGTACCGCGTGGCGGTGCGCGCGTCGCGTCAGTGACGTTGCGCGCGATGGTCGTCGGACGGTGAGCACGGCGCACCTCGGCATCCACCTCGACGTCCTGCGTCGTTCCGTCGGCATACCGCGGCGCGAGCGTGAGTGGAACGCGATCACCACGCTTGAGCGTTCGTTGAACGCGGCCGAGCACGATGCGCGTGGTGCGCTCGCCCATCAGAAAGCGGCCGTTGCGCGGCGAGCTGGAGCGCAAACGGGGGTGGACGCCGTTGCGTGCCTTGCGCCAGCATGACGCTTGGGGCGACAGGCGTGCGCACGTCGATGAGCGTAGCGGTCTCGGATACGGCGAGTAGTAAAACATCCGTGGATCCGCCCGCGGCTGCCGGGCGCACCCACGGCTCGTTGACCGCAATCACCGCGGCAAACGATGCGAGTGGCGCGAGTGCGAGCAGGCCGAGCCATCGATGCATGCGGGGATATTACGTCTAAAATTGCGGAATAA
>CAVZTM010000026.1:0-185393 GCA_963778175.1 Ilumatobacteraceae bacterium | reverse complement strand
GCCGTATTGCTCCGAGAGCGCGCGGATACCGATGTCAGCGAGGTTGGTGGTCAGGTCACCGCCATTGAGATAGACGTCGCCGGAGATCTCCTTGATCGGATACCCGGCAGTCGAGCGCCCGCGCACACCCGACTCCGTGCCCACCGTGGAGTTCGAGGTCGTGATGAGTCCGTAGCGACTGCGGCCGGACTCGGCGTAGTTGTCGATGCCAGGGAGTTCGGTGCAGGTGAACTCCACCTGCATGTCGTTGAACTCGGCGGCGCTGGCCAGTTGCGAAACGCCACCACCGTTGAAACAACCCTGTGGGCCGGCGTCCCGTTGGAACGTCACCGCCATACGGATCGCCGACTCGGCGGTCTCGGCGGTCGCATTGCGGATGTCGAGCGGCGGTCGGTTCCTGAACACGACTCCCGCGAAGCTGAGAATGGCCACGACGGCCAGACCGGCCATCACTGTGAAGGCCAGCACGAACGTGAGGATCGCCCCGCTGTCTCGCTCTCGGCCTGTCGGGCTCGATGCAAGCCGGAGTTGCGGAGTGTGCGTCATGGGGTTCACTTCGCCTTCGAGATCATCGTGCACGAGATCGCCTGGTCGGCGACCACATCGAGGGAGATCGACTGGGTGTCGAGATCCACCGAGTTGATGGGGTAGTCGATGCCCTCACTCCGGCACGTGGCACCGAGGAACTCGTAGCGCTCGCCGTTGCCGGATTCGGAGATGTCGACTGCCTGCCTGGCCGTTGCTCCCGAGCGGGAAGTCGAACGTGATCGACGCGGTCTGGGACCGATCGAGATCACGAGTTCCGACCGCGCTGTACTTCCACACGGTGTTGGAGGGGACATCGGTGAGGTTCGTCAACGTCCCGTCGACGCTCAGCTTCTTCTGGATCGTGACCGTGCCGCCGCACTCCGCGATCATGATCGAGCGGAGCACGCCACCGAGGGTGTCGAAGTTCGTGGTGTAGAACAAGTCGGCTGCCTTGGCGTTGCCGGGGACGACGACGACCTCTCCGGTCGTCGCGTTCTTCGTCGCCGACCCGTCCCAGACGAGCCCGCCGACGACGTCGGCGAGGTTCTTCGGACCACCACTCTTCGCGGTCATCGTGGGAAGGCCGAAGTTGTTCCAGTTGGCGGCTCGAGCCTCGTTGCCGACGATGACTCCGACGATGCGGGCACCTGTCCCACGACCCTTCACGGCCATGGCCGTGGCGTTGGCCACGTGGTTGGTGGACGACCCCGGGCGGCTCTTGTTGGGCTGACCATCCGTGATCAGGACCACGAGTTCGGGGGTGTCGTTGCGAACCGCTCCGGTGTCGGTGTGGAACGGCAGGTACAGGGCGTCCTCCCAGTTCGTCCCCGTCCCCGTCTGGTCCCAGTGGATGCCGTCGACGGTGGGTGAGTCCGGGAGCGACTGGTTCCAGTTGTTGTCACGGTTGTCGAGGTCCATGAACCGCTTGCGTGCTGCAGCGACGTCGGCACTCTGATCGTTCAACAGCGAGGCATACGGGGCCGAACCGGTGGCCGGGAACATGCGGTACGCCCGATTGTCGAACCCGTACGACGCGAGCTGCGACGGTGTCCCCTTGAAGGCGTCGATGAACGAGGCCGCCGCACGCTTGGCCTGCTCGCCGCCACCACTCTGCGGGACCGAGCCGGAGGTGTCGAACACGATGCCGATGCTGGACCCACACCGGCTGGGCGGTGCCTTGGGATCGGGATCGTCGCCGGAGAGGTCGCCCGGCAGACTGAGCCCGCGCGAGAGAGGCGCTCCACCGGTGCTGAAACTGTTGCCGCTCTTGAACTTGACCTCGATGTCGTCGCCGATCGGGCGCAGGATCACCTGGTTGCGGGAGTTGATCTCCACGGCATGCGTCGGTGGGTCCACCTTCTCCCGCCAACCGGGCGGGGGCGCGGGAAGCTCATGGGCCACGCCGACCTGCTTGACGACCTCTGACCCGGTGCCGGCGAAACGGATCTCGTAGCGTCGCAGCTGGTACTCGTCGCCGACGCGCACATACCGATACGCAACGTGGTACCTGACTTCGACGCCGTTGACGATCTCGGCTCGCTGGACGGTCAAGACGTTCGTTCCCGGAAGCGCCTTCGCCAACGTCGGGTCGTACGCCGGGTCGGTGATGATCGTCGGAATCGCCGGATCCGAGGAGGCGACGGCCGAGGCGACGTCGAGCGGCACCCACGTCTGCACGAAGGTGATGTCCTTCGACTCGGCGATGCGTGCGACCGTCGGCTTCTGCTGGCGCAGCACCACGGTGAACGCGCCAGCCATGGTGGTGGCGATGATGCCCATCAGCATCACACTGATGAGCAGCTCGGGAAGCGTGAAACCGGCATCTCGTCGGCGCCGGCGAAGCGTGGTGGTGTGCATGGTCATCTCGTTCTCGTTCGTTGGGTCGATCACGTCTGGTCACGGATCTCGTCGGGGCGGAAGTTCGCCTTCACCACGTCGATCGTGCGGCTGTAATCGCCGCCGGGGGACGTGACCCGGATCCGGACCTTCTGCAGCGTCCGCTGGTCGGTCATGCTGACCGACGGGAGGCACTCGGTCGGGCTGAGGCAGTTCGTCGATCTTCCACTGCTGCGGATCGGTCGGCGTGGCCGGATGCCAGTAGCTGACCTCGTCGATCGTCACCACGGCACCGGTCCACCCGACAGCCGGGGCGGCGGCGCGGGCGATGTCGAGGTACTCGGCGCCGTTCGGCGCCGGGACACGGGCTGTACGCGAAGTTGGCGACCCGATCGGCGGCACTTCCGAGCACCGACTCGACCTTCGCCTGGTCGTTGCTGATCCGCGACAGCGTGATCGAGGTCTGCATGGACGAGCAACAGGGCCACCACGATCGTGCCCATGAGCGCGACGGAGATCAGGATCTCCAGGAAGGTGTTGCCGCGGTCGACCGCCACTTCGGGCTCGGGTGGGTCGAGTGACGTTCCCGTCGGCTGTTCGGATGTCAGTCGACACCCATACGGTTCCTCATCGGTCGGATACCGCCTCGTCTTGAGGCCACTGACGACGGTAGGGCGACCACCGTCAGCGTCGTCCGAGCCGCGCGTCAGGGGACTGCAAAGTCAAGAGATCTTGACGAACTCGCGGCGGCTGGGTCGTCGGGGTCCGGAGTGCGACAATCGAGGACGTGATCGAAGCCGCTGTGCGTGCTGCTGCCGTGCCACCGTTCCACGCGATGGCGATGAGCCGGGAGGCGGGCGCGCTCGAGGCCGACGGGGCGACGGATCGTGCACCTCGAGGTGGGCCAACCGTCCACCCCGCTGCCGGTGCTCGCCCGGGAGGCGGTTCGAGCCCATCTCGACGAGCCGCTCGGCTACACCAACGCCGGTGGGCTGCACGCGCTGCGACGACGCATCGCCGATCGATACGAGGCCGTCGGCCACGAGCGTGTGATCGTCGTCGCCGGGGCATCGGCCGGATTCACGCTGGCGTTCCTCACGATGTTCGACGTCGGCGACCGGGTCGGGGTGCTGGAGCCCGGCTATCCCTGCTATCGCAATGCCCTGCTGGCGCTGGGCATGACGCCCGTGCCGATTCCGGTGGGACCCGAGACCCGATGGGCGCCGACCGCCGCCCATCTCGAGCGGGCCGGCGACCTCGCAGGGCTGGTACTGGCCTCACCGTCCAATCCGACCGGCACGATCCTCACGGACGAGGCGGTGGCCGACGTCACCACGTTCTGCCGTGCGGCGTGGGATCACCGTGATCGCCGACGAGATCTACCGCGGCATCGGCCCGGCGACCGAGTCGATCCTCGACGTCCACCCCGACGCGCTGCTGGTCAACAGCTTCTCGAAGTACTGGTCGATGACCGGCTGGCGGGTCGGCTGGCTCGTCGTGCCCGACGCCGTCGTCGACACCGTCGAACGGCTGCAGCAGAACCTGTACATCTGCGCGCCGCACGTGTCGCAGGTGGCTGCCCTCGCGGCGCTCGACGCGACCGAGGAACTCGACGGCCACGTCGCTCGCTACCGGGAGAACCGTGGGTTGCTGATCGACGGGCTCGCAGCTGCCGGAATCACCGACATCGCGCCGGCCGACGGTGCGTTCTACGTCTACGCCCACGTGCCGCACCTGACCACAGCGCTCGGCATCGACTCGCTGGAGCTGACCCGACGCTGGCTGCCACGAGGCCGGTGTCGCCGCGACGTCCGGCATCGACTTCGACCTCGCCCGCGGCCACGAGTACGTCCGCTTCTCCTACGCCGGAACCGGCGCCGACATGATCGAAGCCTGCGACCTGCTCGCACGGTGGACCCCGTGAGCCCCGGCCCCGTCCTTCCGGACCCGACCCCGAAAACCGGCTCGACTGGCGGCGTTGGCGGGGCTGCGCGTCATCGACATGTCGACGGTGCTGGCCGGGCCGAACTGCGGCCGCTACCTCGCCGACTTCGGGGCTGACGTGATCAAGGTCGAGCGGCCGGGTGGCGACAGCCTGCGCAACATGGCCTGGCGTGACCCCCGTGACGGCGAGGGTCTGTGGTGGAAGCTCGTCAACCGCAACAAGCGCACGGTCGTACTCGACGTGAAGGACGACACCGACCGATCGGTGCTGCTCGGTCTGATCGACGACGCGCACGTGCTGATCGAGAACTCCCGTCCGGGCACCATGGAGCGGCTCGGACTCGGGCCGGACGTGTTGCTGGCGCGCAACCCGACGCTCGTGATGACGAGGGTCAGCGGGTTCGGGCAGACCGGCCCGTACGCGTCACGTCCCGGATTCGCCACGATCGCCGAGGCGATGTCAGGGCTCGCCGCCGCTCAGCGGCGAACCCGACGGCCAGCCACTGCTCCCGCCGATCGCCCTCACCGACGAGGTGACCGGGCTCGCCGCCGCGTTCGCCACGATGGTGGCACTGCACTCCGGGGTCGGGCAGGTGGTGGACGCGAACCTCCTGGAGACCATGTTCCAGATGATGGGTCCCCTCGTGTCGCTGTACGGCCTCACGGGTGAACAGCAGCCGCGGCTCGGCGCCGGACTGCCCTACACGGTGCCGAGAGGGACGTACCGGTGCAGCGACGGCCGGTGGATCGCGGTCTCGACCAGCAGCGACTCCGTGGCGGCGCGTGTGATGACCGTGCTCGGGGTCGGCGACGACACCCGGTTCGACACCTTCGAGGGCCGCACGCGCGCATCGCCTCGAACTCGAGGAGATCATGACGTCGTGGTGTTCGCAGCGCACGCAGACCGAGGTCCTCGACGCGTTCACCGCCGCCGAGGCCGCCATCGGCCCGGTCCTCGACATGGCCGACATCGCCGTCGATCCGCACTACGCCGCACGGGAGTCGATCGCTGCTGGTCGACGGCACCCCCATGCAGGGCCTCATCGCGCGACTGTCGGCGACGCCGGGCGAACTGCGATGGTCAGGCCGCCCCCTCGACGCCGACGGCGACTCGATCCGCTGCACCGGCTGGACCTGACCCGCACCGCCACACCACCCCACCTCGCCCAACCCGAAACTTCGCGGAATCCGGACGCTCAGCGACCGATTCTGCGGGATTTTTCGGAGGTTGGTGGGCGGGTCAGGTGGGGAGACCGATGGGGCAGGTGACGCCGGTGCCGCCGACACCGCAGTAGCCGTTGGGGTTCTTGGCGAGGTACTGCTGGTGGTACGGCTCGGCGTAGAAGAAGCTCGTGTCGAGGTCGACCGGCACGACCTGGCTCGTGATCTCCCCGTAGCCGGCAGCGGTCAGGCGGTCCTGGAACATCGCCTCGGGAAGTCTCAACGATGGATCGTTGGGACTCGTCGGTGAGGAAGATCGCACTGCGGTACTGGGTGCCGACGTCGTTGCCCTGACGCATTCCCTGCGTCGGATCGTGCTCCTCCCAGAAGGTCTGCAGGAGACGCTCGTACGTGATCACGCCGGGGTCGTACACGACGACCACGGCCTCGGTGTGACCCGTGCGGCCGGAACAGACTTCCTCGTAGGTCGGGTTCGGGGTGTAGCCGCCGGCGTACCCGACGAACGTCGAATACACGCCGTCGAGTTGCCAGAACTTGCGCTCCACCCCCCAGAAGCAGCCCATGGCGAACGACGCCGTTCGCATCCCGTCGGGCCAGGGGCCCACGAGCGGATGGCCGTTGACGAAGTGCGCCTCGGGCACCGGCATGGTCTGGTCGGTCCTGCCGGTCAGGGCCTCCGACGGCGCAACCATCTGAGCGTTCTTGCGGAACAGCATCCCAACAGCCTACGAGTGGTCACGACCACCCTGTCCAGCGGTGCTCGTCGACCGCCGAAACCACGCGAGGCGTTACCGTGACACTCCGTGAGTGCACCCCTGATCCGCCCGATCGAGCCCGGCGACCTCGACCACATCCTGGCGATCAACGAGGCGAACACGCCAGAAGTGGGCTCGGTCGATGCCGAGCGGATGCGCTTCATCGTCGACGAGAGCCGATCGCCCTCGCCGTCGAGGTCGGCGACACCATCGCTGGGTTCTGCCTCGTCCTGGGCTCGAGCTCGTCCTACGACTCGGTCAACTATCGCTGGTTCACGGAGCGCTACGACGACTTCATGTACCTCGACCGGGTCGCCGTCGCTGCCTCCCACCGTGGACAGGGGCTCGGCACCCTGCTCTACGCGCAGGTCGATCGCGCGATGGCCGAACTCGACGACGTCGACCGCCTCGCACTCGAGGTGAACGTCGACCCGCCGAACGAAGGATCACTGCGATTCCACGAACGACTCGGCTTCGTCGAAGTCGGCCAGCAGGACACGCCATACGGCATCCGGGTGTCGATGCAGATGCGCCCGGTGTCGCAGCTCGGTTGACGCCGTCGCCCGATACCGAATCAGCCACCCCGACACAGCACCTGGCACGCCATCCGCCGACCCCCAGGCACCAGATGAACGTGCACGACGAGGAACGGGTCACTGCGTGACACCTCCTCGGTAGGGTCGATGAAATGGCCACGATGTCGCGTCACCGTCCCGCCCACGTGGCGCAGGGCACGTGGCGCAGCGGGGCGCTGCACGTCTGGGGGTGGAACGGCATCGACACCGCCCCGATGGCGTGGCTGTACAGCGGCTTTCGCGTCCTGGGGGACGACGGGCGTCGCACCGGCTGGCACGACAGCCCCACCTCGTACGGCGTCGTCGGCCGTCTCAGCATCACCTTCGACGAACTCCCGACGCTCTACGCCTCGTCGGTCCAACTGGATGCAATGGGCACCGCAGTGTGGTTGTCGGAACTCCCCGCCGAGCCGTACCTCTCCGACTCGTTGGCGTGGTTCGCGCGCATCGCCGAGTTGGCCCGGCTGACCGTCTCGGCAGGACGCCTCGTGCCTGCGATCGTCGACGAAGGCCCGTTCACCGTCGCCCGCTGGCTCCCCGTCACACGACAGCGAGATCGAGTCGACCATCGAAGCACTCGCCCGCTGCATGCCTCGGATCTGCACCGCCGGTTCCAGCGCAGATGCACCGACGATCTACGGACAACTCGTCGACGGAATCGCCCGTTCGTTCCTGCACCAGTACGGGTGGAAGGCCGACCTGGGACGGCAGCGGACTCCCTCGGTGCAGGCGCTGCGCGCCATGTTCGCCGCACTGGCGAAACCCGACCACGTCGTACGCGGCGCCACCGTCGAGTTCGACACCGCCGTCCACCAGCTCCGTGACGAACTCGACCGACACCGCCGTCGGCTCGCCGGTGAACCGGTGGTCGTTCCGCGACTCCGCCTCCTCATCTCCGACGACGCGCTCGATCCGTGGATCGTGCGGCTGGAACTCGTCGACGACCGCGACAGCGCCCGATGGTGTACCGCCAACGACGTGTGGGACGCGAACGACTCCGCGCTCGAGGTGGCGAAGGGAACCGAGCACCTCGACCTCCTGCGCGAGCTCATCGGCGCGACCGTCGACCAGATCAAGACGGTCCCGGGCCTCGTCGAACTCGCGCTCGAACACGAGCCCACCCAGGTCGAACTGGAACTCGACGTCGCCGAGGACTTCCTCGACATCGCACCGGTCGAGCTGCAGCGGATGGGTATCGAACTGATCGGCCCGGAGCGACTGATCCGCACCCGGGTGAGCATCAGCGGTGAGGCCACCCCCGCCCCCGCCGACGACCGCAAGAAGCAGTTCGGCGCCGAGGCGCTCGTCGAGTGGAAGATGGTGATCGATGACGAGGAGATCTCCGAGGCCGTGATCGCCCGCGCCGAGGAGGTCGGCGCCACGCTGCTGCACACCGGCCACCGGTGGGTGCGCATCGACGCCGACGAACTCCGCCGCAAACGCGCCAAGCTCACCGACCTGCAGGCCACCAAGGCCGTCGTCACGCCGATCGAGCTGCTACGCCTGGCGAACGACGACGAGCTGGCGACGAACGTACGAGACGTGCCTGGCACCGTTCGTACGTCGACCGACGACCATGGCGACTGGGTCCGCGAGCTGCTCGCCGGCCTCCCCGACGAACGGCTCGACGAGACCCACGAGTCCGTCGAGTTCGTCGGCGAGCTGCGCCACTACCAACGACGGGCACTGTCGTGGCTGCAGTTCCTCGCCAAGCTGGGCCTCGGTGGGTGCCTCGCCGATGACATGGGCCTCGGCAAGACCGCCACCACACTCGCCCATCTCGTGGAACTGCCCGGCCCGCACCTCGTGGTGTGTCCGCTCAGCGTCGTGCGCAACTGGAGTCAGGAGTCCGCACGCTTCACACCGAAGCTCGACGTCCGCATCCACCACGGCAGCCAGCGCGCCCAGGGCCTCCACGCCGACGACACCCTGTTCGACTCCGACCCGGAGCGACAACTGATCATCACCACCTACGGCCTGCTCCCGCGCGACCTCGAGCACCTCGGCAACGTCGACTGGTCGACGGTCGTGCTGGACGAAGCCCAGATGATCAAGAACCCGAACACCAAGGCAGCACGGGCCGTCCGCCAGCTCCGAGCGGGCCAGAAGCTGGCCCTCACCGGCACCCCGGTCGAGAATCGCCTCAGTGAGCTGTGGTCGATCCTCGACGCCGTGAACCCTGGCCTGCTCGGCGGCCAGCAGAAGTTCCGCGAGCGGTTCGGGACCCCGATCGAACGGCACGGCGACCCCGAAGCCGCTGCCCGGCTGCGACGCATCACCCAGCCGTTCATCCTGCGGCGCACGAAGGCCGACAAGCGGCTGCTCCCCGATCTGCCCGACAAGATCGAGCAGATCGCCTACGCCAAGCTCACCCGTGAGCAGGCCACCCTCTACCAGCAGGTCGTGGACCAACTGCTCGCCGACGCCGAGCTGGCCAAGGGCATGCGACGTCGCGGCCTGGTGCTCGCCGCGCTGATGCGGCTGAAGCAGATCTGCAACCACCCGGCCCACGCCCTCGGTGACGGCTCCCGGCTCGCCGGCCGATCCGGCAAGCTGACCCGGTTCGACGAACTCGTCACCGATCTGCTCGACCAGGGCGAGCGGGCGCTCGTGTTCACCCAGTTCCGGGAGATGGGAGAACTCCTGCGGACCCACGTGACCGAGCAGTTCCACATCGACGCGCCGTTTCTCCACGGCGGCGTCTCCAGAGCGGGCCGCGATCGCATGGTCGACGCCTTCCAGGACGGCAGCGGCCCCCCGCTGCTGCTCATCTCGCTCAAGGCCGGCGGCACCGGCCTCAACCTCACCGCCGCCAGCCAGGTCATCCACTACGACCGCTGGTGGAACCCCGCCGTCGAGGACCAGGCGACCGACCGGGCGTGGCGCATCGGGCAGGACCGGACCGTCGTCGTGCACAAACTCGTCTGCGAGGGCACGGTCGAGGAACGCATCGGTGTCGTGATCGACGACAAGCGCAAGCTCGCCGACGCGGTCGTCGGGACGTCGGAGGCGTGGCTCTCGGAGCTGTCGACCGAGGACCTGCGCGATCTCGTGACGCTCGAGATCGACGCATGAGGGAGATCGACCATGAGGGAGTTCGAGCCATGAGCCGGCCCCGCAAGCCCTTCGGAGCGAACCATCCGGGTCGGCTGCCCGCGACCATGATGAAGGTGCTCGCCGCCGAGATGAGCGACCCGTCGAGGCTTCGCCGTGGCAAGCAGTACGCCAAGGACGGCTCCGTGCTCGACATCATCATCGAACCCGGCGTCGTCACGTGCGAGATCCAGGGGTCGCGGTCGACGCCGTACATCGCCTCGATCGAGGTGCGACCCGGCGACGGGATGCCACTGCGACGCGACATCACCACCGCCTGTACCTGCCCGGACGACGACAACTGGGACGGCTACGCCTGCAAGCACGTCGTCGCCGCCATGTTCACCCTCAGCGACGAACTGCTGCTGGAACCCGAACTCCTCGACCTGTGGCGCAATCGTACGACGGGGCCCGCAACGGCACCGGACGGACCCCGACACTCCGACGCCGCGGCGGCGTCGCCACCTCACGCTCGTCACCGACGAACCATCGGACGACCGACCGTCTCGTGTCGACGACCGACCTCGAGCCGACCCGCTGGCGGAGTACCTGCGAGCACCCGCCGGTACGGCACTACCGACGATCGATGCGATCGAACGAATCGAACCGGAACTGCCCCGCTCCCGTGACCTCGCGGTCATCCTTCGCGACGCGATCGGGAACCTGCGCATCGAGTGGGACTGACCGCTCGCCCCGCGCCGCGCCCGACCTGGGGTGTCCCGAGCAGCCGGCCCACCCCACGTACACTGCGGAGCAATGTCACTTCACGCGGCGAAGGTCGCAGATGCACTGCTCGTCAACATCGATCAGGTGGTTCGCGGCAAACGCGACGAGATCCGTCTGGCCCTGTGCTGTCTGTTGACCGAGGGTCATCTGCTCCTCGATGACGTCCCCGGCACCGGCAAGACGAGCCTCGCCAAGGCGATCGCCAACTCGATCTCGGGAACCTGGAAGAGGGTCCAGTTCACCCCCGACCTGCTCCCGACCGACATCACCGGGGTGATGGTGTTCGACCAGCGAACCAGCGAGTTCACGTTCCGGGAGGGCCCGGTGTTCACCAACGTGCTCATCGGCGACGAGATCAACCGCGGCAGCCCCAAGACCCAGTCCGCGTTGCTCGAGGTCATGGAGGAGCGCCAGGTGACCGCCGACGGTGTCAGCCGGCTGGTGCCTCGACCGTTCTTCGTGATCGCCACGCAGAACCCGCGTGACTTCCAGGGCACCTTCCCGCTCCCCGATGTCCAGATGGACCGGTTCGCCATGCGCCTGACACTCGGCTATGCGGACTCCGAGACCGAGATCTCGATCCTGGAGGACTTCCACCGACATCGTTCGCAGGACGACCTGCAGCCGGTCACGGATCCCGACGAACTCGATCGGGCGATCACCGAGATCGACGGCGTGGAAGTCGTCCGATCGATCCACGACTACATCGTGCAGATCGCCCAGGCGACCCGTACGCATACCGACCTCCGTCTCGGTGTCTCGACCCGAGGCACGCTGACCGTGCTGCGAGTCGCCAGGGCATTCGCGGCCACCGACGAACGAAACTACGTGACGCCCGATGACATCAAAGCGGTGGCCGCGCCGGTGTTCACCCACCGCATGGCACTGACGGCGGAAGCCGAACTGCGAGGCGTCCGCGTCGAGAACGTCCTCGCGGACATCATCGACGACGTGCCCGTGCCGCGCCACCGAGAACACTGAGCATGCTCACCAGGTCGGGCCTCGGTGCGGTCCTGGCGGCAGTGGTCCTGGCCGCTGCAGGCTGGTGGTGGAACTACGAGGAGGTACTCGTCGCCGGGTTCGGCATCGCGGCCCTGCTGCTCATGGCGATCTGGGTGTCCCAGCGGCCGCTGCGTGCGACCGTCAGTCGCCGCATCGTCGCCGTCCGTGTGCCACGCGGTGACCCCGTCCTCGTCAGCTATCGACTGCGCAACGCAACGGCGTTCCGTTCGGGTCGTGCCACGATCATCGACCGCTGCGACGACGTCGAGGTGCGCACGGCGGTGTCGTCCGTCGCGCCGCACGTGGAGATCGACGTCGACGGGCAGATCCCGACACATCGTCGCGGGCTGTTCCCGGTCGGTCCCTTCGAGATCGAACGCATCGACCCCTTCTGGTTGACCGTCGGACGACGCCGCGACACCCAGGTGGCGAGCGTCATCGTGCACCCCAAGGTGTACGACCTCGTCGGGCCGCAGGGTGCGGTGAGGGTCGTCGAGAACGAGTCCGTGCTGCGCCGAGCGACCGCCGATCCGATGTCCGGGTTCGTCTCCATGCGCGAGTACGTCGCGGGGGACGATCCGCGGATGATCCACTGGCCGACGACCGCTCGCACCGGAACGCTGATGGTGCGCGAACACGTCGAGGTCCGGCGACCCGAGTTCACGATCGTCGTCGACACCTCGCCGACGGTGGGAACGCCGGCCGACTTCGAAGAAGCGGTCGATGTCGCCGCGACACTCGCCGTCCACGCGATCCGTACGGGGCTCGACGTCGTGGTGCGGACCACCGATCGTGGTCATGCGGGCCGACCGACACCGCTCGTCACCGACTCGGCCGTCCTGGACCTGCTCACTCCGGTCCAGCAGTCCGAGGCGATGGACCTGCTGCCCATTGCCACCCTGTTCAGCGGCGGGTTCGATCAGACCTCCGTCGTGTTCGTGACCGGTCCGACCGGGCCGTCGAGTTCGTTCGCCACGTCGGAACGGACGTCGGTCGTGCGCGTCGGCGAGGGCGCCACGAGCGGCATCGGCGTCGTGCTCGCGGCGTCCGACGCCAAGGAGTTCGTTCAGCGATGGCGGACCTGGGGATGACCGACGAGCAGCTCCCGTCGGGCCGCCCGACGAGCGGCCCGGGATCGGGCGAGGTCGACCTGGCGCGGGCGCGGATCCTGATCCTGCTGCTCGGCTACATGATCCTCGGGGCAGCCGCACAGGGGGTCTTCGATCAGTTCGAACCGGCGCTGGTTGCCGCGCCGATACTTCCCGCCGTCGCCGCGGTCCTGGTGGTCGCACATCGGCTGGCGATCCGTGCGGCGGCGGCGATCGTCGCGATCGCCGTGACCGTCGTGGGTTCGATCCTCGCTGCCAACGGTGGCACTGCGGATCTGGGCGACGCGTTCACCTCCGGGGTGCAGGGCCTCCTGTCGACCGAATGGCCGAGCCCGGCCCGGCCGGAGCTGATCGGTGCGGTCGTGGCCGTCATCGCCATTGCGATGGCGGTGAGCGCGGAGTTGGCCACGCGACGACGCTTCCACCTCCTACCGCTGCTGCCGCTGCTGCTCACCTACCTGGGTGTTGTCGCCCTCAGTGCCCCACTCGGAACGCAGTGGTGGTGGCTGGCGCTGCTCGCCGGCGTGTCGACGTTGTTCGCCCTGATCCGCAACGACGGAACGCTGCACGATCGGCTGGTCCTGCTGCGGGGCGAGCGAGGCCTCGTCGGCCTGTTGATCATCGCTGCCGGCATCGCTGCCCTCGTGACGATCCCGGTGTCGATGACCGCGCGTGCGGACCCTCGTCGCGAGGATGCGGCCTCACAGACCCTTCCCCTGATCGACCCGATCCAGGCCACGATCGCCCTTCGCAACGTCGAACCCCCGATCGACCTGCATGTCGTGACACCGAGCGAGGACGACGCGCTGCCGGTTCGATGGCGCACCGCAGCGCTGCAGGAGTTCGATGGTCGTCGGTGGTCTCCGGGACTGACCCTGCGACCGATCGGCACGACACTCGGGCCGGTCACCGGCCCGGTGGTCCGCGCCGACGTGAGCTTCCTCGACGAGAGCCTGTCGTTGGTGCCGCTCCCCGGGGCGCCGGTGAGCGTGGATGCGCCCGTCGAGACCGACGTCGATCGAACGGTCGTCCGGTTGGTCGGAGCCACCGGCTCCGGGCACCGAGATCGGGGTGGTGGCCAACACGGCGCCCACGACGGGTGACGCCATCGAGATCGGCATCCAGCCCCGGCTGATCGACGAGTCGGCAACCAGCTTCGGCGAACTCGCCGGAGGCCTCGTCGGCGACGGCACCCTCATCGACCAGCTCACCCAGCTGGAAACCACGATGCGCAACGAGTTCGTCCTCGACAACGACGTGCAAGGGGGCGGTCTGCAGCAAGCCCTCATCGATCGGTTCGTGCGTGACACACGACGCGGCACCACCGAGCAGTTCGTCACGGCGTTCGTCCTGCTCGCGCGTTCCCTCGGCATCGAAGCGCGGGTGGCGACCGGGTTCGTCGCCGACCGCGCGAACGCCGACCCGACCACGATCGGTGCGCCGGGGGCGTCGGTCACGCTGCGATCGGACGATGCCGACACCTGGCCCGAGGTGCAGTTGACCGACGGCCGTTGGCTGGCCTTCGACCCGGTTCCCGACAACGAGGCAACTGACGGAGAACCGCCGCCGCCGGTGCCCGACGCGCAGACGCCGGCCGCGCCCGCAGCCGCCGATCGCTCCACCCCCCGATCCGGCCAACGAGACCACCGAGCGTGACGACACCACCGATGACGACACCGCGGCCGGGCTCTCGACGCTCGCGACGTGGACGATCCGCGGGGGTGTGACCGTTGCGGTACTGCTCCTCCCCGTGCTCATCGGAAGCCTCGTCGTGCTCGGTGTCAAACGTCGTCGACGCAAACGGCGTCTGACCGCCACGATGCCCGTCGATCGCATCAGGGGGGCGTGGGCCTCCGCCACCGATGCGCTCGTCGACGCCGGCCTCGACATCGACAGCTGCTCGACCGACGCCGAGATCGCAGCGGACGGGATCCCGTTGGTCGCCGACGCGCAACGTGAACTCCAGCGGCTCGCCGAAGCTGTCGAGTGCTGCGACCTACGGCACTCCGGAGCATCCGGATCTCCTGGCCGAGGACGCCACCAAGTGCCTCGGGGCCGTCGAGACCGCCATGGAGTCGATCCGCACACCCTGGCAGCGGCTGCGCTGGCGGCTCAGCCTGCGATCGCTGCGTCCGGACACCCGCTCACCCGTCGCCGGCTGACCCCGACGACACCGCCCGTTCTCGCACGATTCACGCACGATCAGTCGCGCGATGAGTTCCGGATTCCGGAACAGGTCGCGCACCGATCGCTGCGTCGGCGCAGGCGTCAGGTGGCTTGGATGGTGATGGTCGCCACGATCGGAGAACGCCACGCCATCGGTCGCTCGATACGACACCGTGAAGGTGCCCGGAAGCGGCACGAGGAGGCTCATGACCACGCCGGTCACGGACGTCACCACCAGACTCGGGTCGTTCACGTCGACGATGGTGATCGGATCGCCATTGCCGTCGACGACATCGAGGTCGAGGGTTCGCGACTCACCGACGTTCACCGCCACCGTCTGGTCGCGGGCGACCGGTGCAAGATTGACGGGCGGTCCGTTCACCGTCACCGTTGCCGGAGCAGACACGCCCCCGTCGGCATCACGCACGGTGTAGGTGAACGTGGCCGTTCCCTCGCCGCCCAGCGGATCGATCGTGACGGACCGCCCGTCGGGATCGGCCGTGAGCGTGCCGGTCACCCCGTTGGTGAACGTCAGGGTCGTCGTCGAGATGCTCTGGATGACGAGCTGGCCGGCGGAGTCGCTGTCGGTGTCGTTGTCGACGAGCGAGACGGTGCGAGACCCGCCGCCGGTCACGTCGACGGTGTCGGCGACAGCGAGCGGGGGATCGTTGACGACCGCCACCGTGATCCGGACGATGGACGTCAGCCCACCGGGATCGGCCACCGTCGTCGTGAAGTCGTAGCTGCCCGGCGCCGCCCCGACCGGCGGGCTGACGACGAGTCGATCCGCTTCGGTCGTCACCCAGGGCGGATTGTCGGCGGAACCGGTGATCACCAGCGCTTCGTCATCCGACGCGAGCTGGGCCACCGGAACGACGAGCGTCGTGCCCCGGACCACCGTGAGCGTCTGCGGTGACACGACGGGGTCGGCGTTGACATCGATGGTGACCTGACCCGATTCCCGCAGCCGGCAGCTGTTGACCACCGAGTAGCGGATCGTCACATTGCCGTTCTCACCGTCGGGCGGGGTGTACACCCCGTTCACGTACTCCGGTGGGCCGACGACGTCGACGACCGTCCCGTTCGCGGCGTACGCGGCGAGATCGACACCGATCGGTTGCCGGTAGCCGGTGCGCAGGAACGGGCTCCCCGCGACCGGGGCGGACTCGCCGCACGGGCGCACCGTCACTCGCAACACGGCGCTGTCGGTCAGTTCCCCGTCGCTCACCTCGTAGGAGATGACGGCGGTACCGGCAGCACCGGGCGCCGACGTGAACGTCACCGAGCGATCGCTGCCCAGCACCGCTGAACCGAGCGCACTCTCGGCCCCGCCCGTGAGGACGACGGAGAGCGGATCACCGTCGGGGTCGGTGTCGTTGAAGAGGATCGCCGCGGTCACCGTTCCGCCACTGTCCACATCGACGTTGTCGTCGCGTGCATCCGGCACCCGGTTCAGGGGCTCCTCCACGGTGAGCACGATGCCGGCAGTGGCAGTCAGACCACCACCGTCACTGATGGTGTACGTGGCGACGACCTGTCCGACGTAGTCGCGTGCCGGCGTGATCGTCACGATCGATCCGGCCAGGGTCACCGTCGCATCGCCCGAAACCCTCGTGGCCGACTCGACCGTCAGGCCACCGCGTGTCTCGTCGGGGTCGCTGTCGTTGGCCAGCACGTTGAACTGCTGCGGCGTTGCCGGTCCGAAGATCGTCTGGGCGTCACTGATGGCAATCGGCGGGCGGTTGCCGGGTTCGGTGATGCGAATGAGGAGCCGGCCGAGCGACACCTCCCCTTCGGCATCGGCGACCTGGTAGTTGATCGTCGTGTTCCCGACGACGGTTCCGGCAGTGAACGTGATCGTGTTGCCGGTGCGAGTGGCCGTACCCAGCGTCGGCGCCGTCGACGACACCAACTCCAGGTCGGCGTCGTTGCCATCGGGGTCCCGGTCGTTGGCGATGACGTCGATCGACGTGACCGTCCCGACTTCGACCGTCAGGGTGTCGATGACCGCCTCGGGGAGCGCGGTTCGTGACCTCGGGCTCACGGACCGACACGATGATGGATGCCGACGCCGTGAGTCCCCGGGCGTTGGTGACCTCATAGGTGCAGCGGAAGGCGCCGGACGCCCCGGCCGGCGGATCGAATCGGACCTGCATGTCGGGCGTCACCGTGGCAACACCGCCCGACGGGCAACCGGGCTGACCCGACAGTTCCGGCCGGCCGCCCGACGGGTCACCGTCGTTTCGCAGCACGTCGATGGTCACCGGCACGTCGACGAAGGTGAACGTGGAGTCGTCGCGCGCGAACGGTGGCGCGGAGAGTTCGTCGGGAAGCACCGTGACGGTCAGCTGTCCGCCGACCTCGTGGCCGTGTGCCGTCGTCCACCGTGTAGGTCAGGCGCACCGCCCCCTGGTCCTCCTCGGCCACACTCGGACCGGGGGAGAACTGGATCTCGTTGCGACTGAAGACGACCGCTTGTCCGCGGTTCGTCGCGGGCTGGGTGACCGAGGTGATCGTGAGCGGATCGCCATCGGGGTCGACGTCGTTGCTCGTGACGTCCACGATGATCGACCGACCGACCACGGTCGTGGCAACGTCGGCAGTGACCACCGGAGGGAGATTGGCCTGCTGCTCGTCGATCACACTGACCAACACCGCGCCACGGACCACATGGCCCGCACCGTCGTCGATCTCGTACTGGAACGGAGCGAGGGCAGGCGCGCCTGCCCGGGCCGTGATCGCCAACTGCGAACCCTCCACCTCGACGTCGAGTCCTCCCACCAGGGGTTCGACAACGGACAGCGTGAGTTGATCACCATCGGGATCGGAGTCGTTGACGAGCACCGGGAGTCTCGTGGTGACGTCACGCCGGAGTCGAACCGCATCGGGCCGGGCCACGGGAGGACGGTTCTCGTCACCGTCACGCGCCACCTCGACACGGACATCGACGTCATCACCGACGGCACCGAGTGCATCGACGGGTCGGTACGTGAACGCGGCAGTTCCCTCGAACCCTTCGCTCGGAACGAACCGCAGCGCGGGCAGCCCGGACGGTCCGACGGTCTCGGAGACCTCACCGAGCGACGCCACCCCGTCGTTCGGCGGCGGTGAGAAGCCACCGAGCGCCAGCGCGTCGCGTTCGGGATCGACGTCGTTGAGGAGCACGTCGACGATGATCGGGGCACCGGGACCGGTCTCGACGACGTCCTCCACGCCGAGGGGGGCACGGTTGGTCGAACCGAGTGGCAACAACTCGACCACGACCGACGCGGTCGCCGTCGTGCCGTCGCCGTCGACGATGGTGTAGTCGAACTCGTCGACTCCGACATAGCTGGGATCCGGGGTGTACACCAGGGTGCTCGCCGTGCCGATGTCGACCGTTCCGTGACCCGGCACGCCGACCGCCGACAGCGCGATGGCCTCACCGTCGGGGTCGTAGTCGTTGGCGGTCGCGTCGATGGGAACCGATGCGCCCGACCGTGCGGTGACCGAGTCGTCGACGGCAACCGGTGGATCATCGATGCCGTTGTCATCGGGTTCCCTGACGACGGCCTCACTCGCAGCGGTGTCGGCGACCTCGCCCGTGGACTGACCGCCCTGGCCCGCGTCGACGACGTCACCGTCCTCGTCGAGGATCAGGATGCCGTCGCCGTTCTTGTCGATGGCCTGCGCACCCCACGGGGTGATGCTCCACACGAAGTCGCCCGCGATGTCGTCGACCCAGATCAGGTCGACCGTCGACGTGACCGACAGCGCCGCGTCGGATGACACCGACGCAGGCAGATCGTCGAGGATCCGACCGGCACGCCAATCGAAGCGCACGATGGAGCTCGGACCCCTGCGAACCAGGGCGGCGGCATCGCCGGCAATCGCCAGTGTGTCCGAGCCGTCGATCTCGAGACCGGTGATGGTGACGGACTCGTCGATGCCGCCCTCGGACACGCACCACAGATCATCACCGGCGCCGACCCACCCGCAGTCGGCCGCTGGACCCGAGACCTGGGTGATGATCTCGCTGGCGTCCAGCGTGGTCGGCACGGGACGTCCACGAACCCTCGACCGAACCGGGCCCGTGAGTTCTCGGCATCCACGACGAACGGCTCGTTGCCGACCAGTGCCAACGTCGCGGTCGGTGCACCGACACGAATCCGTTGCGACTCCGATGACGTCGTCCGGACGAGATCACCGTCGACCAGGGTCCAGATCGAGCCATCGGGGGCGATCTGACTGGTCGCGTTGGCGTCAGCAGCAATCGTCACCGGCTCACCTTCGGGCGGCACCACGTTCGCTTCGTCGGCGTCCGGATCGACGACCACGAGACCGGCCCGGCTGACCGCAGCGATCGCGGCATCCGCCGTGAGGGCCGACAGACCGAAGGGAGTGCCGAGTCGAAGCTCGGCAGAGTCGATCGGACGAGCCTCCGCCGTCGCGTCGTTCAACAGGAAGGCCCCCGATCCCCCGTCGGTCACCGTCAGATCCAGTACCCCGCGCGTCCGATTCGAGACTGGCGAGCGCACGCCCGTCGTAGCCGTCCACCAGCACCACCCGGCCGGTCGGTTGGTGGACGAACCATCCGGTCGCACGTCCCGCCGCGGCGTCCACGGCCGGGATTCCATCGGACCGCACCACGATGGTGATCGTGAACAGCACGACGACCGTCGCCACGACAGCGGCGACGGCTTGGCGCCAGGACACGGTGGACAGGGTCACTCGAACCTCAACGAGAACGCGGACGACGGAAGCTCACAGTTCGTCATCGGCGTGTCTCGGCCGAAACTCAAGAACTTGTTCAGATTTCTTTCCGCGTTCCACGCGGCCGGGTTCCGTAGTGTTGCGGGCGATGGACATCGTCGTGAACACCCCGCACGGCGACGCCGACGTCTCGATCGTGGCGCACGGTCCCGACGCGACTCTCGCAGATCTCCTGGTCATGGTGACCGGGCAGGCGGTTCCGTTGCTCGCCGACGTCGACGGTCACCCGGTCCGTTGTTCCACGGTGCTGGACCGCGCGGGCCTCGCCATGGGCAGCGTCGTCACGACCGAACCCGTGCCACCCGAACCCGCCACGGAGAGCGAGATCGCACTCGTCCAGCTCACGGGCAGCGGTTCCGGCCGCAGCGTTCGACTCGGTCCGGGGCGCTACCGAATCGGTCCCGGACGTCGACTCTCGGCCGATGAACTCCTCGAAGCGCCGGTCGCGACCGCAGCGTTCGAACTCACCGTCGATGCGGCCGACTCCCCGGGGGCGGCGGAGCCGAGGACTCGGGTGGCGCCGGCCGACCTGCAACCGTTGCTGCTCGACGCCGCTGCGGTGCAGTCGGCGACCCCGTGGGACGACCAGTACCTCACCGCCGCGAACCGCGTGTTCCTGCTCGACGGTTCACCCGTACCGGCGTCCCGATCGGTCGAAGCGCCGGACGACGACGGACTGATTCCGTTCCATCGATCACCTCGCCGACACCCCCGCGCCAACCGGCGCCCCGTCATCGACGCCGTCACCGACGCTGCACTCGCCACGGCCGAGCTGTGGGCGCAGCGCAGCGGCCGGCGCGGCGCATTCGTCGTACCGATCGGGATGCGATCCACCGACAGCCGCCCGACCGAGGTGACACTGGACCTGGCGGGCTCACCGGTCGTGGCGGTCACCGGCAACGATCGATTCCGCACGGCGATGGCCCGCACGATCATCGTCGAGCTGGCGACGCTGCACGGTCCGGCCGACCTGGACATCGCGATCATCCCGGGCCCTGATCAGACCGCCGTGTGGGAGTGGGCGAAGTGGCTCCCGCACATCCGGCTCGGTGGCGACCCGATGATCCACCGGGACCGTCGAGATGTCACCGACTGGGCCGCACGCCTGGGCGAGACGACCTGGGATGCCGGTCATCTGACGCTGGTCGTCGTCGACGACCCGTCGCAGTGGACCGTGCCGGGTTCGCCGCTGCGCGAGCTGATGGCAGCGGCACCGGAGGGCTTGCGGGTCCTCGCACTGTGCGAGCGAGAACGGGACGCTCCGTCGGAGTCGGCGGTGATCATCAGCGGATCGGACGCCGGGTCGGCGCATCTCGATGTGCTGGATCGCGCCGCCGGCACCCTGGAGTTCCTGCCGTCACTGATCGAGACGGACACCGCCCGCATCGCCGCCCAGCACCTGGCGCCGTTGCTCGACATCGAGATGCCGCCTCGTTCGGCAGCCGCTGCCGGCCGACCCACCACCGGCCGACCGGGCCGAACGATGACCTCGCTCGACTCCTCGAACCGACGTGTCGACCGAGGAGATCCGGACACGGTGGAGGTCGGTCGGTCCGACCACCGTTGCGGTCGGAGTCCGTGACGAGCAGCTCGTGACGCTGGACCTCGACCAGATCGGAGACATTCTGGTCACGGGCACCACGATCGACGCCGCCGTCGACTGCGCCGCGACCATCGCCATCGGCCTTGCCGCGATCCGACCGCCAGGAGCGGTGTGGATGTCGGCCGTGACCGCCGAACTCTTTCCGCAGCTGCAGGCCATCGGCAGGCTGCCCCATGCCGCGGTGCCGACGGAGGGGCCGGTCGACGTTCGCCGTGTGCTCGCTCGTGTCGAGGCGCTGCTCAGCGCCCCGACCGGTCCGAGTCACCTCCTGATCGTGGTGCCGCTGACGAGCGGATCAGCGGCCGCCCCGTTGCTCGACGGGGACGCCGTCGGGTCGCTGCTCGAGGCGAGCGCACGTCTTCGGGGCCTGCACGTGATCGTCGCCGCCGACCAGTTCGACAGCACGATGAAGGACGTCCTCGAATCACAGGTTGCGACCACCATCGACATCACCACCTCGACGACGGGCCGACGAGCAACACTGGCCACGACGCCTGCGGCCGATGAGGACGACGATTCGACCGTGACATTCTCACCGTACGAGCCGCGCCGGCTCGTGACCGCCGACGCGATCGAACTGCGGCCGGCGGTGATCGGGCGACAACTCACCCCGTTGGAGCGTCGACTCGCGCGAGCGGCGCGGCGATCGTCGACCGACATCGATCCCGCCATGAACGCCGTCGTGGACGCGCTCTGCGACGCTGCCGCCACGATGGATCTCGACCCGCCGGTCCTCATCCCCGCGCCGCTGGTCACCTCGCTCGACACTCGAGAGCTCTTCCGCGCCCACCAGGGCGACGGCGTACCGATCGGGCTGATCGACGACGCTCGAGACGCCCTGGCCCGACCGCTGTGGTGGGAGCCGGGCAGCGGACCGCTGGTGCTGTTCGGGTCTCGGCGATCCGGGGTCGACGCCGTCATCACGACCGTACTGTCGGGCATCGTCGATCGTTTCGCGCCCGCTGACGTCCAGGTGGCCGCGATCGAATCATCCGCGAGTCGTCGGTCGGCCCTGCGGACGGTCGAACACGTGCGTGCCGTCGCTGCGCCCGACAGTCCACAGGAGGTGGCGGCACTCCTCGATGTCGTCGCCGAGGCACTCGCATCCCCCGGTGACGCACGACTCGTCGTCGTGGTCGGCGACCTCGCGCTGGTTCGTCGCGAGTCGGGTTCCCTGATGGAGCGGTTCGACGAGTTGCTCGCCGCGGCGAGCGGCGAGGACTCCGGCCTCGACCTCGTCGTGTACGCCGGCGATCGGTCGACGGCCGGACCGTTGTGGCACGACGGAGTGCGGTGCCTCGTCGGTTCGTCGAGTGACACCGCCGAGCTCAAGGCCTTCGACATCGCGGATCCGCAGTCGCTCGACGGCGTCGGTCGATGTCGGCGATTTCCCGGCGGTGAACTCGTTCAGTTGGCCACCGCAGCTCCCCGCTCGAAACCATCCTGATCGGTGACGCGCCGTGAACACGGCCGAACTCGCGCGTGGCAACGGGGTCGGTCTGGAGATCACGGGGCGCCTGATTCGGGGGGTCGTACTCGGAGCCGGGGAGCCTGGGCGCCTCGTTGCGGCCGCCGAGGTGGGCATCGAGAGTCAACACGATGACCGGACCATGTTGGACGCGTTGGTGCGCTTACGGATCGAACTCGGCGAGCCGTCGGCGTCCACACGGGTCGGATTGTTCCCTCCGAGGAGCACGCTGGAACGTCGCGACGTCACGGGGCTCACCGGTGCCGAACTCAACCACCAGCGATCGGAACTTGCCGCGCACCGTTCGCTGTCGTCGACCGTGCTCATCGACGAGGGTCCGCGACGATGGTTGCTGGCGGTCCACTGGGACGAAGCGTTCGTTCGTCGATGGGAAGAGTTGGTCGAACGAGCCGGATTCACCGACGTGACGGTCGAACCGAGCCCACAGGCCCTCGCGCGAGTCGTTCCGACCGGGGCCACGCGCGTGCGACGGAACGCGGCACGCGACGAGTCCTTCGAGATGATCGTGTCGGGGCGGAACCCGGTGGCTGCCGCGGCCGTCGACTCGATCGGACAACGCCCGCCGTCGCTGTCGTCGGGTTTCCGGCCCGTTGCCGACACGTGGTTCGAAGGGTTCGACGAACCGGCCGACCTCGTCGCAGAGATCCGCAACCTCGTCGAGGCCGACATCGATGACCAGCATCCGTCGGATCTCGACCTTGCCGGCACGCCCTACCCCGCCTACCCCCCACACGACCTACGCGCCCCGGAGCGTCAGTGTGTTGCGCTCGGCGCAGCGCTCGGCGCCGCGGGACTGGCCGGTCGCCTCCGACCGGTGGACATGGTCCTGCCACCGGTCTCGGCGGCACGTGACATCGAGCGGCCGTGGGCGGTCGAGCGGCTCTCCAGCCTGCCGGACACGCCCGAGCCCGAGACCATCGGGCCGGTCAAGCGGTTCGTTGCCAGGTTGCTGCCGCGCCGGCGCTGATCGGGCCGGCGCTGATCGGGCCAGGCGAACGGTCCCGCCGCCGAACTCAGTCGTAGCTGACCGACGGGCGCTGGCCGTACACCGCGACGGCCTGGCGCAATGGCACGAGGTCCGCACCGGATCGACGATCCTCGGCGGCCGCGATCGCGTGGTTGGCCAGCACACGGACCTGATCCAGTTCGGCGCGTAGCCGGGCATTCTCGATCTCGAGATGCATCACCCGGCGGATCCCTTCGAGGTTCATGCCCTCGTCGGTCAGTTCCGAGATGCGTCTGAGGACCGCGATGTCGGCATCGCTGTAGCGGCGGTTTCCGCCCTCGGTTCGTGCGGGCGTCACCAGCCCACGGCGCTCGTAGATCCGCAGTGTCTGGGGATGCATCCCGGCGAGTTCCGCTGCCACCGAGATGACATAGACCGCACGGGTGGGTGTCCGTTCGTTCGCATCGGGTGTGGTCATGACAATGAACTCCTCGGGTTCACCGTAGTCGCCGCAGCGAGCTGCTCGACCGCCACCCGCTGCTCGTCGCTCAGCTCGGAGGGCACCTGCACCGCCACGGTGACGATGAGATCGCCGGTGTGGTGCCCTCCACCACCTCGTTGGGTGACGATGCCCTTGCCGGGCACCCGATGTCGACTGCCCGACTGCGTACCGGGCTTGAGACGCAGGGTGACCCGCGCGCCGTCGAGCGTCGGCACGTCGATGTCGCCGCCGAGGGCCGCCTCGGCGAAGGTGACGGGGACGGTCACCGTGAGATGGTCGCCGGAGCGTCCGAAGAGCGGGTGCGGCATCACCTTCAACTCGACGAGGAGATCGCCGGCGGGCCCGCCGTTGCGGCCAGGGCCGCCGCGGCCCTTCAACCGGATGGTCTGGCCATCCTTGACCCCGGCGGGGATTCGGGTCTTCACTTCGCGTTGGCGCTTCTCCACACCGGAGCCACGACATGTCGGACACGGATCCTCGATCCGAGTGCCCTGACCTCCGCAGACCCGACAGGGCGACGAGAACGAGAACATGCCCTGGTTGTCGTCGACCACGCCGCGACCTCCGCACGCCGAGCAGGCGATCGGTGCCGTCCCCGGCTTGGCGCCCGAACCGTTGCAGGTCGAGCACTGGGCGTCGGTCGTGAGGAACAGCGTCGTCGTGATGCCGGTCACGGCGTCTTTGAAGTCCACCGTGAGTTGGGCGGTGATGTCGGCTCCTCGGCGCGGTCCGGCACCTGATGCCGGCCGCCCGCGGCCGGGTCCGCCGCGGCCGAACATGTTCCCGAACAGGTCACCGAGGCCGCCACCCATGTCGTCGACGTTGAACGTGAAGCCGCCGGCTCCTCGGCCGCCCATGCCACCGGCGGGTCCCAGTCGACGGACCTCGTCGTACTCGGCCCGTTTGGCGTCGTCACCGAGCACGTCGTAGGCCGCGGCAACGTCTTTGAACTTCTCCTCGGCGACAGCATTGCCCGGGTTCTTGTCGGGGTGCAGGTCACGGGCGAGCTTGCGGTAGGCCTTGGTGATCTCCTTGGCCGTGGCCGTCTACTCGACACCGAGCGTCGCGTAGTAGTCCTTCTCGAACCAGTCACGTTGCGCCGTCATCAGATCTCACCTCCCCTCGGACCACAACCGGGGTTGTACTCAGTCCCGGGTCCGCACCATCGCGGCGCGGAGCACTTTGCCCTTCCAGGTGTAGCCGCTGCGCAGGACCTCCGACACCATCGGCTCGCCACCGCCGCCCGGCTCGTGTGCCACGGCTTCGGCGAACTCGGGATCGAACGGCTTGCCCTCGAGATCGAGCGACTCCAGACCGTGCTTCTTGAGTTCGGTGAGCATCTGGTTGAGCAGCGGCCCGACTTCGTCCGGATGTCGCAGGAAGGCCGCCTCGGCAGCATCGAGCACGGGCAGCAGGGCCTCGGCCAGCCGTCCCGACGCCCGATCGGCCTCGGCGAGCGACTGCGCTGCGGAACGCTTGCGATAGTTGTCGAAGTCGGCCTGCACCCGCTGGGCGAGGTCCTTGTACTCGGCGCGCTCGGCGAGCAACACCGGCACATCGACGTCGGAATAGTCGAGTTCCGCGACCAGCGCGTCGAACTCGCCGTCGACGTCACCGTCGGGGCGACGCAGCGAGTCGGTGATGTCGTCGATCTCACTGGCACGCTCGACATCCTCGTCGGAGGTCGAGCCGGCCGGCTCGTCGACCGATGCGGGACCGGTCGACGAGCCGGCGGGGTCCTGGTCCGCCTTCTCCGGCGGATCGACCATGTCGCCGTCCATGGCCCGGTCAGGCCTTCTCGTCGTCGTCGACGATCTCGGCATCGACGATGTCATCGTCGTTGACCGACCCGGCACCGGCGTTCTCCTGGCCGGACGCCGACGTTCCGTCGGCACCGGAGTCACGGGCGGCGGCTTCGTAGAGCTTCTGGCTGAACGCCTGGCTGGCGGTCATCAGGGCGTCGGTGGCCGTCTTGATGGCCGCGGTGTCGTTGCCCTCCATCGCCTTCTTCAGGTCGGCCAGTGGCTGCTCGACTGCCTCACGCTCGTCGGCGGACACCTTGTCGCCCTGCTCGCGCAGCACCTTCTCGGTCTGGTACACGATCGAGTCGGCGTTGTTGCGGACCTCGGCTTCATCGCGACGCTTGCGGTCGTCCTCGGCGTGGGCCTCGGCGTCCTTGATCATCTGCTCGATGTCGTTCTTGTCGATCGTCGACTGACCGGTGATGGTCATCGACTGCTCCTTGTTCGTCGCCCGATCCTTGGCCGACACGTGCACGATGCCGTTGGCATCGATGTCGAAGGTCACCTCGATCTGCGGGATGCCTCGCGGAGCCGGCGGCAGGTCGACGAGCTGGAACTTGCCGAGCGTCTTGTTGTAGCTCGCCATCTCGCGCTCACCCTGGATCACGTGGATCTCGACGGAAGGCTGGCTGTCCTCGGCGGTGGTGAACACCTCGGTGCGCTTGGTCGGGATCGTGGTGTTCCGCTCGATGAGCTTGGTCATGACCCCGCCCTTGGTCTCGATGCCGAGGCTCAGGGGGGTGACGTCGAGCAGCAGCACGTCCTTCACGTCACCGCGCAGCACGCCCGCCTGCACGGCGGCGCCGATGGCGACGACCTCGTCGGGGTTGACCGTCTTGTTCGGCTCCTTGCCGGTGAGGCTCTGGACCAGATCGGTGACCGCCGGCATGCGGGTGGAGCCGCCGACGAGGATCACGTGGTGCAGGTCGCCCTTGGCCACGCCGGCGTCCTTGAGCGCCTGCTCGAACGGGATCCGGCAGCGCTCGATGAGATCGGAGGTCATCTCCTGGAACTTCGACCGCGACAGCGACTCGTCGAGGTGCAGGGGACCGTCCGCGGTGGCGGTGATGAACGGCAGGTTGATCTGGGTCTGCTGGACCTGGCTGAGTTCGATCTTGGCCTTCTCGGCGGCTTCCTTGAGTCGCTGGGCGGCCATACGGTCGGCGCCGAGGTCGACGCCGTGGGCCGCCTTGAACTGCTGGACGAGCCAGTCGATGATCCGCTGGTCCCAGTCGTCGCCGCCGAGCACCGTGTCGCCGTGGGTCGACTTCACCTCGAACACGCCGTCGCCGATCTCGAGCACGGACACGTCGAAGGTGCCGCCGCCGAGGTCGAACACGAGAATCGTCTCGTCCTCCGAGCTCTTGTCGAGACCGTACGCGAGTGCGGCCGCCGTCGGTTCGTTGATGATTCGCAGCACCTCGAGGCCGGCGATCGTGCCCGCTTCCTTGGTGGCGGTGCGCTGAGCGTCGTCGAAGTACGCCGGGACGGTGATGACGGCCTGGGTGACGGTGTCACCGAGGTAGGCCTCGGCGTCCCGCTTGAGCTTCATGAGCGTCCGCGCCGAGATCTCCTGCGGGGTGTAGTTCTTGCCGTCGATGTCCTCGGACTTCCAGCTCTGACCCATGTGACGCTTGATCGAGCGGAAGGTGCGATCGGGGTTGGTGATCGCCTGACGCTTGGCGACCTCGCCGACGAGGACCTCGCCGGACTTCGAGAACGCGACCACCGATGGCGTCGTGCGGGCGCCCTCGGAGTTGGGGATGACGACGGGATCGCCGCCTTCGAGAACTGCGACCACCGAGTTGGTGGTTCCGAGGTCGATGCCGACTGCCTTGGCCATGGGGGTGTGCTCCTTGCAACGTGATGGACGACACCACCATAGGGAGCCATTCCGGCAACCGCAACATCCGAGTGAACTTTCTTGAGTGTGCTCGACTCAAGTTTTCGGCTCGAGTCGGCTCACTGGACTCACTGGCCGAGGACTCCGGACCGAGGAACTCCGGGCCGAGGAACTCCGGGCCGAAGGAGTGCGGCAGGAGTTCGGCGACGGTCATCGACACGACGGTGCCGGCTCCGCCCGCACCGACGGAGTGCACGACGACGTCGGGGCCGGCGAACTCACGAATCCGTTGACGGCAGCCGCCACAGGGTGTTCCGGGCGTCTCGCCGTCGGTCACCACCACGATCTCGACGATCGATCGCTCACCGCCGGCCACCATCGCAGCGATGGCGCCTGCTTCTGCGCACGAACCGAGCGGATAGGCGGCGTTCTCCACGTTGCAGCCGACCACGACCGAACCGGTCCCGGTGCGGATCGCGACGCCGACCCGGTAGTTCGAGTAGGGGCAGTACGCCCGGAGATGCGCCTCGGTCGCGGCAGCCATCAGTTCGGTGTCAGGTCGCTGGGTGTCCACCTGCCCATCATGGTCCCTCAACCCGCCATCAGCCGGAAACTTCGCGGAATCGGGACGCTGAGCGACCGTTTTCCGGATTTTCGGACGGTGCTGGGGTTCAGGCGGGGGGTGGGAGGAGGGCGACGACCGCCGCCGCCTGCTCGCCCAGAGGGGCGGGAGACGAGACGGAGTTCGGGATCGACCGGCGCCTCGTACGGGGTCGTCGATGCCGGTCATGCCGGTCAGCTCGCCCGCCCGGGCCTTCGCGTACAGGCCCTTCGGGTCGCGTTGCTCGCACAGCTCGAGCGGCGTGTCGACGAACACCTCGACGAACTCGAGGCCGGCGGCGTCATGCATCGCCCGGACTCCGGTCGCGATCGACCCGGTACGGCGAGATCACCGGGCACGAGCACGACCAGGCCGGCGTCGGCCATCAGCCGGGCGACCTCACCGATCCGACGGACGTTCTCGGTCCGATCCGCCGGCGGAGAAGCCGAGGTCGGCGTTCAGCCCGTGACGGACGTTGTCGCCGTCGAGCAGATAGGCGGGCCGCCCCGCCTCCAGCAGCCGCTCGGCGACGTCGTTGGCGATCGTCGACTTCCCCGAACCGGACAGACCGGTGAACCAGACCGTCACGCCATGAAGTCGATGCCGATCCCATCGAGCCGCACGGCGACACCGTCGTGTCGTGCCAGACGACGTCACCGGCGCCGGTCACGACGCCGTCGCCGTCCGGGCCGCTCGTCACGAGCCATCGTCCGTCACGAGTTCGTGAGGCGGACCATGCCGCCCGCGACGGTGTGGTTGCTCGACTCGTCGATGAGGATGAAGCTGCCGGTGTGCGCGGTTGCGGCGGTAGTCGTCGACGAACACCGGCTCGGTCGAACGGATCACCACCCGTCCGATCTCGTTGAGCGTCAGCGTCGTGGCCGACTCGTCGCGATGCATGGTGTTGATGTCCAACCGGTACCGCAGGTCGGTGACCATCGCCCGCACCGTGCGGGTCGTGTGCTTCAGCGTGTAGATCGTGCGCGGGGTCAGCGATGCCTCGGAGTCCATCCAACAGATCATCGCCTCGAGGTCCTGGGTCGACCTCGGGCCGGTTGTTCGGGCGGCAGATCATGTCGCCGCGCGACACGTCGATGTCGTCGGTCAACCGGATGGTCACGGCGTCGCCGGGCCGGGCGTCGTCGATGCGTGTCGAGCACCGGCGACCAGCGAGTCGTACGTGTCGATCCCCGCGATCGTCGTGGACAGTCCGGACGGCAGCACGACGACCTCGTCGCCGGGCTTGAGCGTGCCGGCGGCGGGCAGCGCCGGCGTAGCCGCGGTAGTCCTGGTGCTCGGTGGTGTGAGGCCGCACGACGTACTGCACCGGGAAGCGCACGTCGATCAGGTTGTCGTCGCTCGCCACGTAGACCGATTCGAGGTGGTTGAGGTACGTCGAACCCTCGTACCAGTCCATGTGCGGCGACCGGTCGACCACGTTGTCGCCGACGAACGCCGAGATCGGGATGAAGGTCACGTCGCGCAGTTCGAGTTTCTGGGCGAACTCGGTGAACTGCTCGCGGATCTCGTCGAAGCGGTCCTGGCTGTAGTCGACCAGGTCCATCTTGTTCACCGCGATCACGAGGTGCGGCACGCCGAGCAGCGACACCAGCAGGCTGTGGCGGCGGGTCTGTTCGACCACGCCGTGGCGGGCGTCGATCAGCACGGTCGCGAGGTCCACCGTCGAGGCGCCGGTCACCATGTTGCGCGTGTACTGGATGTGGCCGGGGCAGTCGGCGATGATGAAGCTGCGGCGTCGGCGTCGAGAAGTACCGATACGCCACGTCGATCGTGATGCCCTGCTCGCGCTCGGCGCGCAGGCCGTCGGTCAGCAGCGCGAGGTCGACGTAGTCGTTGCCACGCTTCTTGCTCACGGCCTCGACGTGTTCGAGTTGGTCCTCGAAGATCGACTTCGAGTCGTGCAGGAGTCGGCCGATGAGCGTCGACTTGCCGTCGTCGACGCTGCCGACGGTGGCGAAGCGCAGCGGCTCGAGACGACGCATCAGAAGCCCAGCCATCAGAAGTCCCGGTCATCAGAAGTACCCCTTGCGCTTGCGGTCTTCCATGCCGGCCTCGGACACACGGTCGTCGGCACGGGTCGCGCCGCGTTCGGTGATCCGGGCGACGCTGGTCTCCGCGACGATGTCGTCGATCGTGAACGCTGCGGACTCGACCGCAGCGGTGCACGTCGTGTCGCCGATCGTGCGGAACCGCACGGTTGCCTCGAACGGCTCCTCACCGTCGAGCATCTCGACGTGTTCGTTCACGGCCATCAGCATCGAGTCGCGGCTGAACACCTGACGCCGGTGTGCGAAGTACAGCGACGGAAGAGGCACCTCACGGGAGCGGATGAACTCCCAGATGTCGAGCTCGGTCCAGTTCGACAGCGGGAAGATGCGGAGGTGCTCGCCGCGGTGGTGGCGCGAGTTGTAGAGGCTCCACAGCTCGGGACGTTGGTTCTTCGGATCCCACTGTCCGAACTCGTCACGATGGCTGTAGATCCGCTCCTTGGCGCGGGCACGCTCCTCGTCACGCCGACCCCCACCGAACACGGCATCGAATCCGTGCTGGGCGATCGCGTCGAGCAGCGTGACGGTCTGCAGCTGGTTGCGACTGGATCGAGGTCCGCTGACGTCTCGCACACGGCCGGCGTCGATCGACTCCTGGACCGAGGCGACGATCAAGCTCGACGCCGAACTCCTCGACGGTCCGGTCACGGAACTCCATCAGCTCGTCGAAGTTGTGTCCGGTGTCGACGTGCATGATCGGGAACGGGATGCGGCCCGGTGCGAACGCACGGCGGGCGAGGTGCAGCATCACCACGGAGTCCTTGCCGCCGGAGAACAGCAGCACCGGCCGTTCGAACTCGGCCGCGACCTCACGGATGATGGTGATGGCCTCGGATTCGAGGGCCGATGCGGAGGCAGAAACGGTGGCGCTCATGGGATGCTCGGCTCGACAGCGTACCGGTGCGTTGATTCCCGACCACTTTCGTCAGGAATCTTTCGCGCCATCACGTTTGCGGGAGAGTTCGGTTGCACTGCCCCTCCGGAAAGCTCCCGCAAACGCCGGCGTGCGGATCACATCGGGAGGAAGAGCTGGACCACGATCGGGGTGACGATCAGCGTGACCAGCGTGAGCGGCAGACCGACGATCGTGAAGTCGCGGAAGCGGTAGCCGCCCAGGCCGTACACCATGAGGTTCGTCTGGTAGCCGATCGGTGACAGGAAGGAGCACGACGCTCCGATCAGCACGACGATCGCAAACGTCCGTGGATCGAGGCCGGCGTCGAGCGCCGTTGCGGTCGCCACCGGCACCATCAGCGCGCGGCGGCGTTGTTCGAGAGCAACTCGGTCAGGATCATCGTTGCTGCCAGGACCGCCACGATGCGGCCGGTGTCACCGAAGGGGTTGCCCAGGTTGCCGAGCACGGTGGCCATCTCGGCGGCGAGCCCGCTGACCGACACGGCCGTGCCGAGACTGATCGACATCGCGATGGTGAGCACCACGTTGAGGTTCACCGAGCGACGAGCCTCGTTCGGGCTGATGACCTTGAACGCGACGAGCGCCACCGCGGCGAGCAGCGATGCCTCCATGAGGTCGAGCACGTTCGTCACCACCACGGCGACCATGCCGACGATCGCCGCGACCACGGGCCACGCCCGGTGGCGGCGGGCAGGAGCCGCAGCGTCCAACGATGCGATCACGCTGAAGTCGCTGTGGCCCCGCCACTGCCGTTCGAACTCGGGGCTGGCGAGGACGAGCAACACGTCGCCGGGCCGGAGCACGACGGTGCCGAGCTTGCCGGGGAGGTCGTCGTCGTGACGGCGGATGGCGAGCACCGCGGCGTCGTAGCGGGCCCTGAATCCGGTGTCGCGCAGGGTGCTGCCGGCCAGTTCCGATCGTTCCGACACGACCGCCTCGAACAACCCGGCGTCGGGGCGGTCGGCCGCGCCGAGGAGGTGCGCGTGCTCGGCGCTGACGAGGCCCTGGACCTCCAGCACGTCGACGACGTCGACGACGTCGCCGGCGAAGTAGCAGATGTCGCCCGCCCCGAGCACCGTGCCGGGTCGAGCGGCGACGATCGTTCCGGAACGTTCGACGCCGGCGAGGAAGACACCGCGCAGGTGGCGAAGCCCGGCAGCGTCCACGGTCTGGCCGACGAGCGGACCGTCGGGCTCGACAGCGAGAGCGATCGTGTACGGCTGCATCGCATCGGCGGGAATGCCGTCGGCGGAGATCCAGTCGGCGGACACGTCGGGTCGACGCAGCAGCCGCGGTGCCGTGAGCACCATCACCCCGATGCCGATCGCCGCCACCGGAAGCCCCACGCTCGTGATCTCGAACACCCCGAGCGGCGTGTTCACCGTCCGACACGAGCAGATCCGACACCACCAGGTTCGTCGACGTGCCGATCACCGTCACCACGCCACCGAACACCGCGGCATACGACAACGGCATGAGGTACGGCGACGCCGAGACCCCGGCGCGCCGACACCACGTGACGACGCGGGGAGCGGCGAGAGCGACGAGCGGCGTGTTGGGCAGTACCGCCGAGATCGCACCGGTCACGAAGGAGAGTCGACCGAGTCGGCGCACGTTCGAACGGTGGTCGTTGGCGTGCGGTCCGTTCCTCGACCGCCCGCCGAGCACACGGTCGATCAGGGGTGACAGGGCACCCGTCACCGTCGCTGCGCCGGCGAGGACGTAGAGGGCGGCAATCGTCACCGGCGCGCTCGACGCCAGCCCCGACAGCGCCTGCTCCTGATCGATCACCCCGGCGAGCAGGAGCACGCCGACCGCTGCGCCCATCGCCGAGGCGGCGGGAAGGCGATCGAACGCCAACACGGTGAACGTCACGACGAGCACCGCGAGCGTAATCCACGCGTCGGTGGTCATGCCGTGGGCGACTCGGCAGTGCTGGCGTCGAGCACGACGTTCACGACATCGGACCCCGCCCGGTCGTGTCGGGCCACCACACGAACTTCGGTACCCCGTACCGCCCGCACCAGCCAGGTACAGGTCGTGCGATCAGGCGTGCCGTCGGTGCCCTTGGTGAAGCGGGCCGAGGAGCTGCCGGCGAGCTGTCCGAGGGTCCGCCGCACCGGGCCGTCGAGCACGGAGATCCCCGTGCCGGACGCCGGGGATGCGTGCACCTCGGCGATGATCGGCCGAACGATGTCGTGGTTGCGCGCCTGCGCCGACACCGTCGTGGGCAACCATCCCGTGTTCGCGATCCCGACGGTCAACTGCCAGGTGTCCGCGCTCACGGCGGTCACGTCGACGTGTCGGATCTCCAGCCGTGGCGCAGCGAGGGCCTGCGCCACGGCGAAGTCGGCATGCCGATCGACCTCGTCGCACAGCAGGTGCAGCGGTGGGTTCGTCCACGAGTGCAACTGGTTCCAGCCGCCCAACTCGACCGGCCCGAGCTGCGGGTGCTCGAACGGGTACCAGTCGACGAACCCGCGTGTTGCCGGACCCGCGTCGGGCAGCCCGTCGAGCCAGCGCGCCACGGCGAGGCGTTCGGCATCCGTCGGACCCGTGTACCAGAAGTGGGTCGACTGCTTCACTCCCGTTGCCGCGTGGACGATGTCCCAGAACTCCGTGGTCCAGCTGAACACGCCGAGGTGCTCGTACGCCCAGTCGTCGGATGCGCCACTCATGGTCTGGGAATGGTCCCAGGTGAAGTCCTCGTACACGGAGTGCGACGGATACCCGGTCAGCTCGGTGCCGATCGCCGCCAGCTGCGTCCACGTCCACACGTCGAGCGGCGGGAGCTTCGAGTCGGGCATCGTCGACGACGGCCGGAGCAGGACACCCCCACTGGTGTGGAACGCATTGAAGCCGCAGATGTTCGGGCGCGCGACGATCGCCCGTACCAGCGCATCGATCTCGGGCTCCGACAGCGGGTGGTCGCCCGAGCCCCGCACCTTGGTGCCCCAGCCGGCCGGGAAGTTCCGATTGAGATCGAGCCCCTCGGGCGCCGGCGGTGACGGCACGCTGAACCCGTCGTAGTCCTCGATCATCCCTTCGCTGAGCACCCGGAAGCGCACGCTGCCGGCCGGCATCCCCGACGGTGGCACCGGGACGAGGACGCGGGCGTCGTCGGGATGCGGCGTCCACGCGCCGTCGGGATCGGGGAAGCGCATCTGGAGGATCCGTCCATCACCGTCGATGTCCTCTTCGTGCAGGCCCGGCCAACGATGCGCGTCCTCGAACGGCCAGGGCCGCACACTGGAGCGGCGGAACCGGGGGCGATCCGCGAGCGCCCACTCGGCGCCGTCCGGATTGACGCGTGGCACGACGTAGAACGTGCGGGTGCGGAGCGCGCGCGTGATGGTCTCGTCACCGGAACGATGGCCGTCGACGAGCCGCTGCAGGATGCGGCACGCGGCGACCGTCGCCGTGAGCTCCTCGGCGTGGATGCTCGCATCGATCCAGTGGGCGGGCTTGGTGTCGTGGCGACCGGTCGAGGTGTCGGTCACGGTGACGAGCAGGAGATCGCGACCCTCGTACGACCGGCCGTACGACTCGACCGCGACGAGATCGGGGGCCGACTCGGCGAGCTGGTGGATCCACGCGACGAGGTCGGTGTAGCGCAGGTAGCGGTCGAACGAGTACGAGCTGGTCACGCCGGAAGACTACGCATCACGTCGGCACCTCGGCCCCGCCGCTCGACCCGGTCCGTCCGCTGCGTTTCGGACCTGGTGAAAACGCCTAGTGTTCCGACACATGGCCAGCAAGCAGAATCATCTGGACGCATTGCGCGAAGTTCCGCTCTTCAGCGGGTGCAGCAACAAGGAGCTCGAGAAGGTGGCCAAGGCCAGCGACGAGATCCGCATGACCGCGGGAACGCTGATCGTGGATCAGGGTCAGACCGGGCGTGAGGCGTTCATCGTCGTCGAGGGTGAGGTCGAGGTGAAGCGCAACGGCCGCAAGGTCGCGTCGCTCGGCCCGGGCGCGATCGTCGGCGAGTTGTCGCTGCTCGATCACGGTCCGCGGACGGCGACCGCCACGTGCGAGACCGACTGCACGCTGCTCGTCATCGATTCGCGCCGCTTCACGGGTGTGCTCGACTCGGTTCCGGCGATCTCGCACAAGCTGCTCGCCACGCTCGCCACTCGCATTCGCGATCTGGACCGCGCGTACTTCGGCTGACACGACCCGTTCAGGATGTGTCTGACACATCGTGAACGTCTAGCGTTGCGGCCGACATGAGCACCACAGTCGAACACGACGAGACGACCGCCGACCAGTCGCCGAAGGCTCCCAAGCGGATCCGGCCGAACCAGCTCGCACTGGTGCTCGGTATCGCCATGGGCATCTTCATCATGGTGTCGGGCGTGCTCCCGCAGATCACCGGCTGGGAGAACGACAACGCCGTGCACCGCAAGGTGTTCGTCAACATTCCCGGAGCGCTGGTCATCGCGTTCTACACGATCATCCCGGTCATGGTGATCTGGGGTGCGTTCATGTTCTCCAACCGGATGAAGAACTGGGAACGCGGCGCTCCGGCGCAGCGACACACGACCATCGAAGAACATCGGTCGGCGACTCAAGGGATTCCGCGCCGGCGCCTACATGCAGACACTGCTACGCGACAGCGGTGCCGGGCTGATGCACTCGATGATCTACTTCGGGTTCCTCGTGCTGCTCGGTGTCACGACCGTGCTCGAGATCGACCACCAGATGCCGGAGTCGCTGAAGTTCCTCCACGGCACGACCTACGAGGCGTACATCTTCGTCGGCGATCTCGCCGGCCTGGTGTTCCTCGGCGGCATCGTGTTCGCGATCGTGCGCCGGTACGTGCAGCGCCCCTACCGCATCCGGATCAAGTCGAAGCCCGAGCACGCGGCGATCCTCGGCACGTTCTTCGCGATCGGTGTCACCGGGTTCGGCGCCGAGATGTTCCGCATCGCCCAGGAGGGCATGCCGAGCTACGAGAAGTGGGCGTTCGTCGGGTACCCGCTCGCCACCCTCGTCGACGGCTGGTCGCAGTCCTCCCTCGACACGTGGCACCAGTGGATGTGGATCGTCCACGTCATCACCTTCATCGCCTTCCTGGCACTCCTGCCGATCACGATGCTGCGCCACATCTTCACCTCGCCGCTGAACATGTACCTGGCGGACAAGGACCGCCCGAAGGGCGCGATGCGGCCGATGCCGAACCTGGAGGAGACCGAGCTCGAGAGCTTCGGCGCCTCCACGATCGAGGACTTCACCTGGAAGCAGTTGCTCGATCTCGATGCGTGCACGATGTGCGGTCGTTGCACGAGCGTGTGCCCTGCGCATGCGACCGGCAAGCCGCTCGATCCCCGCGAGATCGTGCTGAAGGCGGGCGAGGTCATGGCGGCGACGGGCACGCCGGTCGTGAGCCCGCCGATCGGGACCGTCCCCGGCATCACGATCACGGCCAACTCGCTGTTCGAGCGCATCACGCCCGAGGAGATCTGGGCCTGCACGACCTGCAAGGCGTGCGACGAGATCTGCCCGGTGAACATCGAGATCACGGACAAGATCTTCGACATGCGACGGTACCTGTCGCTGATGGAGTCGAACTTCCCGGCCGAGCTCGGCAACGCGTACCGCGCGATGGAGAACCAGCAGAACCCGTGGGGCATGAACCAGGGCGAGCGGGGCGACTGGGCCGATGGTCTCGATGGAGTCACGATCGTCGACCCGGGCGAGGCGCTGCAGTCGGAGTACCTCTACTGGGTCGGTTGCGCAGGGTCGTTCGACGACAAGAACAAGAAGGTCACCCAGGCCATGGCGCAGCTGCTGCGTCGCGCCGGCATCGACGTGTCGATCCTCGGTCCGTCGGAGATGTGCACCGGCGACTCCGCCCGGCGGTCGGGCAACGAGTACCTGTTCCAGATGCTGGCCCAGCCGAACGTCGAGATGCTCAACGGCATGGGCGTGAAGAAGATCATCACGCAGTGTCCGCACTGCTTCAACACGTTGCTGAACGAGTACCCGCAGATCGGTGGCAACTACGAGGTGATCCACCACACGCAGCTGCTGGAGGAACTCATCGAGTCGGGCCAGCTCGACGTGAGCCAGGCCACGCTCGAAGAGCGCATCACCTACCACGACTCGTGCTACCTCGGTCGCCACAACGACGTCTACCTCGCGCCACGCAAGGTCGTCGCGTCGATCAAGGGCGTCGACGTCGTCGAGATGCCGCGCAACGGCACCAAGGGCATGTGCTGCGGTGCGGGTGGCGCCCGCATGTGGATGGAGGAGAACACCGGCACGAAGGTGAACGACGAGCGCGCCGCCGAGGCGATCTCGACCGGTGCCAGCCGGGTCGCCACGGCCTGCCCGTTCTGCTACATCATGCTCGACGACGGCGTGAAGGGCGCCGGCTTCGAGGAGGACCAGGTCCGCGTCGCCGACATCTCGATCCACCTGCTCGAAGCGATCCAGGCCGGCGAAGCCGCGATGCATCACCTCGATGCCCCGCTCGCTGCGAGCGGCGACGACTCCCTCACCCCCGTCGCCGGCGACTGACCCCCCGGTCTGACGCGTTTGCGGGAGAATTCGGATGGGGCGGGCCATCGACAATCTCCCGCAAACGACCGATGAGCGGCGAGACTGCGGTCGTGCCGGATCCTGATGCACCACTGCGGGTTCGGGCGCGAGCGCTCGGCGTGCAGACGAGCTGGTTCGACGTCCACCACGACGTGCACCACGCCGACGACGTCACCCTCGAGCGGATCATCGACGTGCTCGAGGCCGACCGCGCCGCCGTGTGGTCGACGCCACGTCTCGCGCCGGCCCTCCACCTGGATGCCAGTCGGCCGATCACCGTGCCCGCCCGGGTCGAGCGCGCCGCGATCGGCGACCGACTGCTCGATGTCCGTCACGGCGACGGCCGGAGCCTGATCGATCTTCCCGCCGATCTGCCGTTCGGCTGCCACACGGTGATGATCGACACCGATCGGGGCGCGGACGCCTGCGTCGTGGTCGTGGCACCGGCGAACATGCCGCGCAGCGCCGAGTTCGACGGAACGGCCGGGCTGTTCGTGCCGACCTACGCGCTGTGGGAGGCCGACGCCCCGCTGCCGTCGTTCCGTCATCTCCACCACCTCGCGCGGGCGATGAAGTCGTCCGGCATCGACGTCGTGTCGACGCTGCCGCTGTATGCGACGTTCCTCGACGACCCGTTCGATCCGAGCCCGTACTCGCCGATCAGTCGGCTGCACTGGAACGAGGTGTTCCTCGACGACGAGGGCTGCCGGAGGCGGCCGACGCCGACGCTCACCGGCCAGGTCGACTGGCGGACGCTCGCCGCCCGCCGACGCGAGCAACTCCTCGAAGCGACGCAGCGGCTCGACGCGGACCAACGCGCACACCTTGCGACGTTCGTTGCAGAGCACCCCGACGTTGCCGACTATCGCGCGGTTCCTCGCCGATCGTGACTCCTCCGGCGACCCGCGCACCGAGGCATCGCACATCCTCGCCCAGTACCTCGCCGACCAGCAGTTGCGGGCGATCGCAGCCGACCCGGACGCGGCGGCGCTCGCGCTCGACCTTCCGATCGGTTCGCACCCTGCGGGCTACGAGGTGTGGGCCGACGCGTCGATGTTCGCCCGTGGGATGAGTGTCGGTGCACCCCCGGATGCGTTCTTCGGTGACGGCCAGGACTGGGGGTTCCCGCCACCGCTTCCGGCCGCGATGCACGCGAGCGGTCACCGCCTGTGGCGCGAGCTGATCGCCCGGGTCGGGCGACATGCCGACGATCCTGCGCATCGACCACGCCATGGCGGTCGAACGGCTGTGGTGGGTGCCCGAGGGATTCCCCGCCCACCAGGGCGCCTACGTCCACTACCCCCGCGAGGAGATCCTCGCCGTGATCGCCGCGTCGGCCGCGGCGGCGGGTGTCACGATCGTCGGCGAGGATCTCGGCACGGTTCCCGTCGAGGTGTCGGAGGCATTCGATCGCTGGGAGATGCTCGGCATGTACGAAGAACAGTTCCACCTCGACGACGACCCGCTCCCACACATCCCCGCACGCACGGTGGCGGGTATCCGTACCCACGACATGGCGCCCCTCGCCCTGGCCGTCGAGGAACTCGACACCGACGGCTACCGGACGAGGCTCGGGGTCGCCCACCAGCGCGAGGTGAGCGATACCTGGGAGGCCATCGTCGACGAGATGTTGATCCGCCTCGGCCCACAGCGACGCGTACCTGGTGATCGCCGACCTCGACGATCTCCTCGGTGAGATCCGACCGCACAATCTGCCCGGCCGGGTCGTACCCGAGATCTGGGGTCGCCGTCTCGACCGTCCCACCTCGGTGACCCTCGACGACCCCGATGTTCGGCGGCGACTCGAACTCCTGCGCCGCACCGCACTGACCCCCCAAAACGCCGAAAAATGCGTCAGTTGTTGCGCACAGCGCGACATGCCGCACATTCTTCGGTGCTGGTCGAGGGGTTCAGGCGAGTGCGGAGACCGCGGTGCCCATCAGGTCGACGAAGTTGTCGGCGTAGAAGCGTCGACGGATGTCCTCGGAGCGGTCGCCGAGGCTCGCCTCGAAGCGCTCGAACGGGCGACGGCCACCCTCGACGTGGGGGTAGTCGGTGTTGAACAGCAGGACGTTCGGGCCGATCTGATCCGTGACCCATCCGATGTCCTCGGTCGGATACGGCGTGACGCGCACCTGTCGTTCGACGAACTCGCTCGGGCGCAACGACAGCTCCTGGAGGCGTTCCTCGTGACGGCCGAACGCGTCCATCGCCGACTCCATCTGCTTCATCCAGCTCGGCACCCAGCTGCAGCCCTGTTCGATCACGCCGATGCGCAGGTTCGGGAACCGGTCGAGCACACCGTCGAAGATGAGGGTGGCGAGCGTCTGCATCGGGGGGAACGGAATCGCCATGTAGTCGACGGAGCGGAAGTTCTCCTCGCCGCCGTGGAAGTCGGCGGGGATGGGCAGGCCGTTGTCGAAGTAGGCACGGTCGATGAGGTCGCCGGTGCCGCCGACGTGGAACACCACCGGGATCCCGGCCTCCTCGGCCTGGCGCCACACCGGGTCGAGCGCGATGTGCGACGGCGAGTGACCCATCGGGCAACCGGAGGCGACGAGCAGCGCAGCCGCACCCATCTCGATCGCCTCGGTCGCCATCGCCGACGCCCGGTCGAAGTCGACGAGCGGCACGTAGCACGTGGGCAGGAGTCGAGGGTCGACCGAGCAGAACTCGATCATCCCGCGATTGTGCGCCCGAGCCGTGCCGTAGGCGAGGTCGAGATCGGGTTGGTGCTCCCACTGGTACAGGCGGCTGTTGTGGAAGGTGTTGAACAGCAGCTGGCTCCGGACTCCGATGAAGTCGAGCACGCGGGGGCGGTCCTCGGCGAGGAACGAACCGGTGGCCGCGAAGTTCTTGCGGTTCATCACGTCGACGTCCTCGTTCGCGAGGAACTCCTCGGTGCGGTGCCGTTCGGCGAGGCGGGCGAACACGGCGTCGATGCGTTCCTGGTCGGAACCCAGCTCGGCGTAGCGAGCGGCGTCACCGGTCTGGACGAGTTCGTTGGCGTAGCCGGGCCGTTCGATGCGGTCGCGAATCGACGGATCGGCGTGGTCGCGGAGCCAGTTCGGGGGCTCCATGATGTGGGCGTCGGCGTCGTGGGCGACACGGTCGGCGATGTAGGCCATGGAACATTCTGTTCGATACGGCGCGCTCTGTTCGTATCGTTGTCCAATTCCCCCTGCAGGAGCACGCGATGAACGACGACGAACCCACCCCCATGAACGATGGCGATCGAGACGACCGACGACGGCTTCGCGTCGCTCGGACTCCGTGACGAACTGCTCGCCACGCTCGACGACCTCGGCTACGAGGAACCGACGCCGATCCAGCGCGAGACGATCCCGCTGCTCCTGACCGGACGAGACCTGCTCGGTCAGGCCGCGACGGGCACCGGCAAGACCGCGGCGTTCGCGCTGCCGGCCCTGCAGCTGATCGACCCGAGTCGGCGCGAGCCGCAGGTACTCGTGCTCGTGCCGACCAGCGAGCTGGCGGTGCAGGTCAGCGAGGCGATGTTCCGCTACGGCCGCGAGCTCGGGGTGAAGGTGGTGCCGGTCTTCGGCGGCCAGCCGATCCAGCGGCAGCTCCAAGCCCTCGATCGGGGCGTCCACGTCGTGGTGGCCACTCCCGGGCGTGCGCTCGACCACATCGGACGGGGGTCGCTGGCACTGGACGCGATCCGGACGGTCATCCTCGACGAAGCCGACGAGATGCTCGACATGGGCTTCACCGACGACATCGAGTCGATCCTGGAGAGCACACCCGACGATCGTCAGACCGTGTTGTTCTCGGCCACGATGCCGTCGCGGATCACCTCGATCGCCAAGCGCTACCAGAAGGATCCGGCGCGGATCACGATCGGGCGAGCCGACGCTGCCCCGGGCTCCAAGGCGCTCGTGCGCCAGACCGTGTACGTCGTGCAGCGCGCCCACAAGCCCTCCGCGTTGGGGCGCATCCTCGACATCGAGGCACCGAAGTCGGCGCTCGTGTTCTGCCGCACCCGCACCGAGGTGGACCAGCTCACCGAGACGATGAACGCCCGCGGGTACCGCGCCGAGGCGCTGCACGGCGGGATGGACCAGACGCAGCGAGACCGGGTGATGGGTCGCCTGCGTGACGGGACCGCCGAGTTGCTGGTGGCCACCGACGTCGCCGCTCGCGGTCTCGACATCGACACGCTCACCCACGTGGTGAACTACGACGTGCCGTCGGCGGCCGAGAGCTACGTCCACCGCATCGGGCGCGTCGGGCGGGCGGGGCGCGAGGGTGTCGCCATCACGCTGGCCGAGCCACGCGAGCGTCGAGGCCTCGAGAACATCGAGCGGCTGACGAAGCAGAAGTTCGAGATCGCCACCGTGCCGACGGTGTCCGACCTGCGGGCGCGTCAGATCGAGCTGACGGTGACGGCCGTTCGCGAGGCGCTCACCGCCGTCGACCTGGAGGACTTCAACGTCGTACTGCACGCACTCGTCGGGAGAGGACAGCGACCGCAACATCGCGCTCGCCGCGATCAAGCTCGTGCACGAGTCGCGTGGGGCGACCATCGACGAGCTCGAGATCCCCGATGCCTCGGACAAGCTCCGGGGCGGGCACCAGGGCGCGAAGCAGGGTGACGGCAAGGGCAAGAAGTTCGATGCCAAGGGCAAGAACCGCAACGCCGGAGAACGCGACCGCAGCGGCAACAAGGGCCAGCGGGCGGGAGGCGCCGGGACCGGGTTCGTCCACGTCAGCCTCGGCCGCAAGGCCGGGGTGCGGCCTGGCGACCTCGTCGGTGCGATCGCCAACGAGACGGGCCTGGTCGGTCGGGACATCGGCCCGATCAGGATCTCCGAGACATTCTCCGTCGTCGGGGTACCCGAAGCCTCGGTCGACCACGTCATCGAGACGATGCAGTCGACCACGATGCGCGGCAAGCGCGCCCGCGTCCGCCGCTTCGTCGAGTAACCACCCCGCCCTCTTTTCCGTTTGCGGGAGAATTCGGATGGCCCGCCCCATTGGAAATCTCCCGCAAACGATGTGGAGCGGAGGCGGTCGGCGGCGGTCGGCGGCGGTCAGCGGCGGAAGTTCTCGAAGTAGCGGCTGGGGGTCGGGCCACGCTGGCCCTGGTACTTGGAGCCGGTGGCGCCGCTGCCGTAGGGCCGCTCGGCCGGGGTGGTCATCTGCATGAAACTGACCTGGCCGATCTTCATGCCCGGGTAGAGCGTGATCGGCAGGCTGGCGACGTTGGCGAGTTCGAGGGTGATGTGCCCGTCGAAGCCGGCGTCGATGAACCCGGCGGTCGAGTGGATCAGGAGGCCGAGTCGACCGAGCGACGACTTGCCCTCGACGCGGCCGACCAGGTCGTCGGGCACGCCGATGCGTTCGAGCGTCGAGCCGAGTACGAACTCACCGGGATGCAGGATGAACGGCTCCTCGGAGCCGGACGGGATCTCGATGAGCTCGGTGAGGTCGACCATGTCGAGCTTCACGTCGATCACGCCACGGGTGTGGTTGCGGAAGACCCGGAACAGGTTCGAGATCCGCACGTCGATCGACGACGGCTGGATCAACGATTCGTCGAGCGGATCGATCACGATCCGACCGGCAGCCAGTTGTTCGCGAAGGGTGCGGTCGGAGAGGATCACGAACCGCCACGTTAGTGATGACGACCCATCGGTACCTTGTGGGCATGTACCGGCCGGCTGCGTTCGACGTCGAGGATGTCCACGAGATGCTCGACATGGTCGATCAGGCCGCCTTCGGTCACCTCGTGACGACCGGACCCGACGGGTTCGCCTCGACGAGTCTGCCGTTCCTCGTGGATCGCTCCGCCGGGTCGATGCGGGCGCCTGCGGGGGCACGTCGCCAGAGCGAACCCGCATTGGCGGACGATCGACGGCGCATCGACGCTCGTGATCTTCCCGCTCGCCGATTGCTACGTGAGCCCGTCGTGGTATCCCTCGAAGCACGAGCACGGCAGGGTGGTGCCGACGTGGAACTACGAGCTCGTGCACGTGCACGGCACCGTGCGGGTCCACGACGACCCGGAGTGGGTACGCACGCTCGTCTCCGATCTGACGGACCGTCACGAGTCGGCCCGGTCAGGCCCGCCCGAGCCGTGGCAGGTGACCGATGCACCGGCGAGCTACATCGACGGACAGCTCCGAGCGATCGTGGGCGTCGAGGTGGAGATCTCCTCGATCGAGGCGAAGCGCAAGCTCAGCCAGAACCGGCCGGAGGGCGACCGCGCCGGCGTGGAGGTTGCACTCACCGCGTCGGACCGGGCCGGTGACCACGAGCGTGGCCGCAGCGATGCGCCGGCTCCGCGGTTGAACTCCACGGACGCGAATCGGAGTGAACCCGCCCGCAATCCCTGTAGACACACAGGGGTACGTTCGTCGGACTCGAAGGGACCCAGTTTCATGGCAACAGCATTGATGGTGTGGATCGACCAGGACCTGTGCACGGGTGATGGCATCTGTTCGGAGATCTGCCCTGACGTGTTCGTGTCGCGCGACGACGGCCTCTGGGTGGTCAAGGAGGAGGCCTCCCACTTCGGATCCACGATCGTCTTCGACGGCGCCGAGGGTGACGGGCACGGCCCGGATTCGGGTCGTGGCGTCGCCCGTATCCCCGATTCGCTCATCGATCTCGCCGTCGACGCCGCCGAGGAGTGCCCGGGCGAGTGCATCATGATCGAGCCCTACGACCAGGCCGCGATCGACGCCCGCGGCGCCTGACGGTTCTCGGGCGATCACCGGCTCCCGCTATCCTGGGAGCCTCTTGCGGATGTAGTTCAATGGTAGAACATCAGCTTCCCAAGCTGAGAACGCGGGTTCGATTCCCGTCATCCGCTCTACGTCGAAACCCTGGTCACGAGCCGTCGCTCGCCGGATCACGAACGGTGAAACGTGGGCAGTGGTGCGAAACCCAGGCGCTAGGTATATCCCAATGGTTCGATGGTATATACTTCACCGCATGACCAAGCGATTGATCGACGTCGATGACGATGCGCTCGACGCTGCACGCGCCCAACTCGGCACACGCACCATCAAAGACACCGTCAACGAGGCGCTGCGCAGCGCCGCTCGTCAACGCGGCACTCAACTCGCGAGCCGCGCTGTCCGTGCTCGCCGACGCAGACCTCGACGACCGTTCCGCAGCCTGGCGCTGATGTTCCTGCTCGACACGAGCGCTCTGACCAGAGTGCGCGCCCCATCCGTCCTCCGGCGAATCGAAGAGCTCGACGCAGCCGGACTCGCACGCACGTCCATGACCGACCTCGAGATCGGCTTCTCGGCGCGCGAACGCCGAGGAGTGGGACCGCCTCGTCGTCGCGCTCGGAGCGTTCCGGCGCATTGACGTCGAAGCGCATCACTTCGATCGCGCTCAACAGGTCCAACGTCAACTCGCCGCCGATGGACTGAAGGGACGCAGGGTCCCCGATCTCCTCATCGCCGCAGTCGCCGAGGCCACCTCGCTCACGGTCCTGCACTACGACGCAGACTTCGACCACATATCAGCCGTCACCGGTCAACCAACCCAGTGGATCGTCGAGCGTGGATCCATCGACTGATGAGTAGGTCACGAGCTGCCGCCATCGAACCGGCTGCCGCCCGATAACCCGCCGCAGAATCACGCCTTCCGAGAGAACCGGACCACTCGGGAACGGCCCAAGCGTGACGCCGCACTCTCGTGGGCGTGTGAGCCTCGAGGCCGACGCGGTGTAGGGCGTCTCGTCGCAGCGTTCAGCGAAGGACTCGAACCCGAACTGCAATCACATCCCGCTTGTGATCGATTGGCCGTCGACGTTCGCGAACGTAGACGTACGCACGGGGCTCGTCGGGTGGCTGACACTCGCCGACCCGGGCGAAGCCCGCGTGTTCGAGGGCGCGCCATGACGCTTCGATGCCGACCGCCTCGGCGATACCGACACATTCGTCGTGTTCGGGGTAGTCGACAGGCAGGTAGCTCTGGAGAAGTCCGCCGTCTTCACCGCTGATCTCGGCGATCCACATCTGGGTCGGTTCGTGCTGCTCGATGCGTGGGGGGTACTTCGCGCGGACGCTGTCGATCTCGGCGGGCTGGTTCCACCACCGTGCGATCTCGGGTTCCGCGAACCACTTCACGAGGGTTGGCAGGTCGCTCTCGGCAAGGGGCCGGAACCGAATGAGAGGAACCGACATCACGCTCATTCTGGCGCTGCTCAAGCACGCACTTCGTGCCCTGCGCTCTTGATCGCTATGAGGTCGTCGGGCCGGCGAGCACGTCGGTGTACCGGTGGGGTTCGAACCCAACACTGCGGTACAGATGACCTGATGCCGGATTGTCGGGGTCGTAGACGATCTTGATCCGTTGTGCCCCGGCGCTGGCGAGCAGGGCGACACCGGCGGTCAGCACGTGACGAGCCAGGCCTCGTCGCTGATGGTCGTCCTCCGTGCGCATCGGTTCAACGAGACCCGTTGCCGTCACCGGGTCGTGCCAGAACAGCCCGTACGCCGCCACGTTGTCGTGCTGATCGTGCACCACGAGGTCGAGGTCCGGCCGATAGAGCGAAGTCTGTCGGAGGCGCTCTTCGGTATCGGGGTGGTTGCGTTGGGAGCTGGTCATGTGGTGCGGACGACGTGTCGAGTCGGCGCGGGTCGACAACCGGTAGTCCTCGTGGATGGGGCTGATCCCAGGCCGCGCCCCAGAGGACAACCACGCCTCGACCGTTCCGTTCTCCTTGACCGTGAACCCGTGATCGAGCAACACATCACGGAGAACATCGTCAGCACGATCGACTTCGAGGTCGACCTGATCGATTCGGTTGTCGGCTGCGTGAGCGAGCCCGCGTCTGACTACGTGAGCGACCTGACCGGGTGTCGCATCCGGCATGAACATCGGGTCGAAGCCAACGCCATGTTCAGAGTAGGTCGTGATGACAGCAGCAGCGGGCTGACCGTCACCGTCGAACCAGAACAACTGCGGGAGGTCGTCAGTCGAGCGTGGAGTGTGCCACGACCACTGACGATCGGCGGCCTCCCACAATCCTGCGGTCGGGTGCGCATTGCGAGCCCGCTGCAAGAGTCTCGTCACAGCCTCCAGGTACTCGAGGCCAACCAGCGACTGTTCGCGTAGCGGGGGCATTCGCGCAAGCTACGAGACCAAGGGCTGCAGAGCGCGCATGGATTGACCAAGGCGCCGACGGCGCACACCTGCGCAGGAGCCGGCGATGCGGCGGACGCCGACACCGAGATCCTGGCCGCGTACTTTCGCTGGGCGGCCTGCTTGGACACGCCGAGCATCGCTCCGATCTCAGACCAGGAACGATCAGCGTTGCGTGCATCGCGGATTCGGCCAGTGCACCTGGCGGAAGGAAGGAAGTGTGTGGCTAGCTGTCTCGCGTTTGCCATGCGACGCAGCGCGACCGGATGACACGCTGGTCGCACCGCCGCGACTCTCGCCGCGCCACGGACGGTTAGCCGATGGTTTGAAGCTCGTCGCAGGCGATGTCGAGTATCTGGATGGTCAGCGACCCGGAATTTCGGGGCGGATTCTCGGCGTATGTGTCCGGATCTCGTTGGGCCGTTCGTCGTGTCTGTGACAATCAACAATGATCATCGACACAAAGGACGTCACGACGTGAAGTACATGCTCCTCCTCGCAAGCAACCCCGCCGACGAACCAGCCCCCGACAGCGAAGCGTTCGGCCCCTACATGGGCGAATGGGCTGCCTACAGCCAGGCGCTCGCGGAGGCGGGCGCCATGGTCGCCGGTGAAGCGCTGCAGGGCGCCGACACCGCAAGCACCGTCCAGGTTCGCGATGGCAAGCGCATCGTGACCGACGGGCCGTTCATCGAGTCCAAGGAAGTGATCGGCGGCTACTACGTGATCGACGTCGCCGACCTCGACGAAGCGCTCGATTGGGCCGCCAGGATTCCGAACTCTCACTTCGGCACGATCGAGGTTCGACCGGTCATGGAGTTCGACGGCTGACGAGCCACCGGCTCGGTCTGCTGACGGATCTGATGGGTGTCGCCGACGTCTTTCGCGCTGAGTGGCCACGGCTGGTGGCCACGCTCATGCGCGACGTCGGCGACCTCACCATCGCGGAAGACGCGGCACAAGACGCGTTCATCGAGGCGTCGACACGATGGCCCACCGATGGGGTCCCTGAGCGGCCGGGTGCCTGGTTGGTCACGACCGGCCGACGCAAGGCCATCGATCAGATCCGCAGAATGCGGCGATTCGAGGATCGTCTCCCGGTGTTGGCCGCCGATGTCGCAACCGTCATCTCCGACAGCACGGAGTCGGCTCACGTCGACCTCGACGGTGAGCAGGCCCTCGACGATCAACTCGCGCTCCTGGTCGGATGCTGCCACCCCGCGCTCGCCCCAGAGGCGCAGGTCGCGTTGACCTTACGGATCGTCGCCGGGCTCTCGACGCCACAGATCGCCCGTGCCTTTCTGGTGTCCGAAGAGACGATGACGCGTCGACTCACCCGCGCCAAGTCGAAGGTCCGGGCCGCACGAATTCCCTTCGATCCACCGAACCTGGACACGCTCGCCGAGCGCGTCGGTGCCGTGTGCGAGGTGATCTCGTCGATCTTCACCGAGGGCCACGCCAGCGCAACGGACACGGCGCTCATCCGAGGAGATCTCTGCGAAGAGGCCATTTGGCTCGCCGAGCTCCTGAGCAAGCTCGTGCCGACCGATCCGGAAGTCGCAGGACTCCATGCGCTGCTGCTGCTGACCGATGCCCGACGATCCAGCCGTCTCGACCGCCATGGCAGCCCGATCCTGCTCGCCGACCAGGACCGGACTCTGTGGGACCAACCGATGATCGCTCGCGGTCTCGCCGAACTGGCGAGAGCACACTCGTTCCAGCGCGGTGGACCCTTTCAGTTCCAAGCGGCAATCGCCGCCCTGCACGCCACTGCACCCACCTTCGAGGCCACCGACTGGCCAGCGGTCCTGCGCCTCTACGACGTGCTCCTGCAGCGCCAGCCCAGCGCGCTGGTCGCACTGAACCGAGCGATCGCCGTCGACCACGTACACGGACCCGCCGCGGCACTCACCGCACTCGATGCGATTCCCCGAGCGGACGACCTCACCGGCGACGTCAACGGCTACGTGTACTTCCACACCGCCCGAGCTGACGTGTTGGCCCGACTCGATCGTCTCGACGACGCAGCCGCCGCACTGGACCGCGCTCTCGAGTGCAGCACCAACGAATCGGAACGATCGTTCCTTCGGCGCCGACAGCAGGATCTGAACGAGACGGTCGGTCCGCGTGGCCACCGAGACTGACGCGACAACTCGTCACCGGTGCACCCGACGACATCGTCATCCGACGGACATCGTTCTGGTCGTCGGTCTGCTCGCAGTCGATCTTCAGGCACGCCGACCGGATGCGCCGGCATCAGACGTTGGGCCTCGTGGCACACTCTGCGAGATGGGGCCCGAGCATCTCGAAACGGAACGCCTCGTACTTGAGCCACTATCGCTCGACCACTCCGAAGGAATGTTCCTCCTCTGGTCCGACCTGGAGGTGTGCCGATATGCCGGGCCGGTCCATGACTACGAGGGCCGTCTCGTCCCGTCCCCGGTTCACACCTCGTCGGACAGTGACCGCATCATCGACTTCTGGATCCGAGCCCACGCGGACGGTTGGGGATTCAGGTGGGCACTGTGGGCGCTCCTCAGGCATCTTCATGGGGACGACAGGGTTCAATTCGCTGGGTACCTGCGCCGAGTACGCGTATCACCTCAACCCGTTGTTTTGGCGACAAGGATTCATGACGGAGGCAACCTTGGCGGCAATGGCGTGGGTCCGCGCCAACGGCGCCACGCACGTCGAAGCATTCATCGACCCAGCGAACAACAACTCGATCAGGCTTGTTGAGCGCCACGCGTTCGAACGTACCGAAGAGATACAGGATGGTGCCCTGCGATTCGTGAGGCACCTTGACTGAGTTGCGGCATTTGCCCCTGGTAGCCGGTCGACAATCCCACCGACGACCAGGCGTTCTGGCTGTGAATCCCTGCTCAACGTGGGTTTCCCCTCGGCGGCGTGCGTCGTGAACCGGCGCGGCGTTCTCAGTCCGTGTCGCGTCGGTAGAAGAGGGTGGTCCCGATCGCGAGGAGAGCGAAGGCGTAGCCACCGAAGAGCACCGCATTCTGGAACGGGGTCAGGGCAGCAGCGAGTGACTCGGGTGTGTCGGTTGCCGAGGCGATGCCGAGCATGTTGTTCGCCGCGCTGAAGGGCATGTACCGGGCCGTGCTCACCGGAATGAGGGCGCGGGCGATGTTCTCCAGCACGAACGGCCAGACGAGCAGGATCGAGACCGCAGCGGCACTGTGACGCAGGATCATGCCGACACCGAGGCCCAATACGGGAGCGAGCGTGGTGAGCACGAGCCCCCACAGCGCGGTCGATGCCATCCCCGACGTGTCGCCCTTCGGGAGTCCGCCCAGGATGGACTCCACTGAGACCACCGACCATCCCGAGGATCCCCATCGCCAGTCCGAAGCTCGCCGCGACGGTCGTCTTGGACGCGACGGTCACCCATCGGGCGGGTTGCGCCGCAACTGCGGTCGCCAAGGTTCCGTGCTGCGCCTCGGAGGTGAACATCAGCGTGCCGATGATCATCGCGAGGACGGCGGTGAGCCAGGTCGAGAAGATGAACGTCTCACCGACCGTGAACGGGAGATCCGTGTCCGGATCGACCTCGACGAAGGTGGCCATGATCCACGACAGCACGAGGCCGATGACAGGGGTCAGTGCGAAGATCGTCACGTTCGAGCGAAGCGATGACACCTTGATCCATTCGCTGTGCAGTGCGGTCGGGATCGAGGCGATGTCGTCACGACGAGATCGCTGGAGGACTCCGACGGTGGGCGACGTGTGTCGCGACCGAGGCCGACGCAGTGGTGATGGTCATGGAGATGGGTTCCTTCGTCGTGGCAGTGACATGGGGCGTGGCGGCGGGATGTGGTGGGCGGGATGCGGTGGGCAAGACTGCGCTCGGCACGTTCAGACCGAGGCGAACTCGGTGACGGAGTTCGTCATCTCGAGCAGGATCTCCTCGAGGGACTGTGAGGTCTCGGTGATCTCGACGACCCGAATCTGATGATCGAAGGCGAGCTGGGACACCGTCGCCGTGGTCGCGCCGTGAATCGACAGTCGGTCGTGGGAGATGTCGAACTCGATGTCCCTGCGATGCAGGAGGCCGGCGAGCTCGGCCGCCTGGGGTGTCCGGACGACGACGGTCGAACGCCCACGGGCGAGCGTGCTCGCAACGGATTCAGCGGCGAGGAGCTTTCCGCCGCCGACGACGATCAGGTCGTCGGCGAACATCTCGAGTTCACCGATCAGGTGACTCGACACGAACACCGTGCCACCCCGTGCCGCGAAGGCGCTCAGGGAGTTCCGCAACCAGCGAATGCCATCGGGGTCGAGGCCGTTGGACGGTTCGTCGAGCAACAGCACCTCGGGCTCTCCCAGCAGGGCGCCGGCGAGGGCGAGGCGTTGGCGCATGCCGAGCGAGAAGCTGCCGGCACGTTGGTCCGCCGCGCTCTCGAGTCCGACCTCGCGGAGGACCTCGTCGACTCGATCCGCCGAGATCGCGCTGAGCGCTGCGGTCGCCCGGAGATGGTTCCTGGCGGTCCGGCCGGGGTGCATGCAGCGTGCATCGAGCACCGAGCCGACGATGCGTGCGGGCCGCAGGAGCCGCGTGTACGGCACGCCGTGATAGCGGACGTCGCCGCGGTCGGGACGCGTGAGCCCGACCATCATCCGCATCGTCGTCGACTTGCCGGCCCCGTTCGGGCCGACGAATCCGGTGACTCGTCCGGCCGCGACATCGAAGCTCATCTCGTGGACGGCGATGCGGTCGCCGTAGTGCTTCGTGAGTCCTGAGACGTTGATCATGATGTGGGTGTCCATTCCTGTTCGTTGGTGCCCCCATCCTGCGGATCCTGCGCCGGCGGCACATCAGGAATCCGGCCACTTGCACACCGTCCGATCGGCCGGTCCGCGGATCGTTCTTTCGGCCGATCCGCTCGACGCTCGGATTCCGTACGCTTGCCCCGTGGTCTTGGACACGAGCCGTCCGTACTGGTCGGAACCACGGGCGGCAGATCCGCCCGGACCGGCTCGGCGCGACTGGTTGCTCGTGGCGGTCTTGGTGGCGGCAGCGACGATCGAGACGTTTGCCAGGGAGCAACTGGTGTGGAGTGGTGTCTCGCTGGTCGTGACCGTTGGCGCCGCGTGCCTGTTGCCGTGGCGCCGCGTTCATCCGCTGTTGGTGGTCGCTCTGGCGTTCGGGACGATGAGTGCCGTCGAAGTGGTGTCGCTCGTGCGAGGCGTGGAGTGGGAAGGGCTCAACACCGCGCTCTTCCTGCTCCTGCTGCCGTATGCACTCGCGCGTTGGGCTTCGGGACGCGAGGTCGGCGTCGGTCTCCTCGTCATGTCGGTCCCGGTCATCCTCACTGCCGTTGCCGGCGATCCGGTCGGCGACACCGTCGGCGGTGCCGTCGTGCTCCTGCTCGCCTGCGCCGTCGGGTTCGCGGTTCGATACGCGAGCGAGCTGCGAACCGAGGAGATCGCCGGTGTGCGGTCGCGTGAGCGGGAGGAGCTGGCGCGCGAGCTCCACGACACCGTCGCCCACCACGTCTCCGCCATCGCCGTTCAGGCCCAGGCCGGTCGGGTCGTTGCTGCCACCCGACCCGAGGCTGCGGTCGAAGCGCTGTGGGTGATCGAGCAGGAGGCGAGCCGCGCCCTCGAGGAGATGCGATCGATGGTCGGCTCCCTGCGCCGAGGCGATCAGGCCGATCTCCGGCCCCAGCAAGGCGTGCGCGACCTGTGCCGGCTCGAGCGTCTGGGCGAGGGATCGGGGCCCCGGGTGAGGGTGACCTTGGCCGGCGAGGTCGATGAACTCCGTCCGTCGGTCGACGCCGCCTGCTTTCGCCTCGCACAGGAAGCGGTCACCAACGCCCTCCGTCACGCTCGACGAGCGTCGGAGGTACAGGTGCGTGTCGACGGCGGCGAGGACCTCGTCCGGCTGACGGTCGTCGACGACGGAGAGGGCGGCGGCGCATCGACACCCTCCGCGTCGGGGTTCGGGCTCATCGGCATGGCCGAGCGGGCCAAGCTCCTCGGCGGCACCTTCGACGCCGGCCCGAGCGCCAGCGGCGGCTGGACCGTCGAGGCCACATTGCCCCGTCGAGCGGCGACCAGATGACCATCCGGGTCCTGATCGCCGACGACCAGGACATCGTGCGCACCGGACTGCGCATGATCCTCGACGCCCAGCCCGACATCGAGGTCGTGGGCGAGGCAGTCGACGGACGCGACGCCCTCGAGCTCGCTCGCAGGTTGCGCCCCGACGTGTGCCTCTTCGACATCCGGATGCCCGAGTACGACGGCATCGAGGTCACCCGCCGACTCGCGGGGCCGGACGTCGCCGACCCACTGGCCGTCGTCGTCATCACCACGTTCGACATGGACGAGTACGTCCACGGCGCGCTCAAGGCGGGAGCCCGCGGATTCCTCCTCAAGGACGCCGGCCCCGAGCTCCTCGCTCAGGCGGTGCGCTCCGCCGCCGCCGGCGACGCGCTCATCGCTCCGAGCGTCACGGCCCGGCTGCTGTCGGCATTCTCCGAACTCGGCGCGTCCACCAGCGGCGGCGCAGCCGATCGACCCGCTCACCGAGCGGGAGGAGGAGGTGCTCGTCACCGTCGCCCGCGGCCGCACCAACGCCGAAATCGCCGACGACCTCCACATCAGCCTCAGCACCGTGAAGACCCACCTCGCCAGCCTCATGAGCAAACTCGGCGCCCGCAACCGCGTCGAGCTGGCGATGTGGGCCTACGAGACCGATCGAATGCCGACCAACTGAGACCCCTGCGATGAGCGATGGCGAGATGAAGGCCAGGCGCGATCGGTCGGAGAAACTGCGGAGTCGGCTCGCGGTGATGACCGATGCAGAGGTTCTCGAGCTCGTGCTCGACGGAGAAGTCCTCGGCGCGGGCATCGGCGGCACCCGGTCGCTCGTGGTTCTCGATGACACCCCGCTGTTCGTCAAGCGTGTCCCGTTGACCGACCTCGAAGGACTTCCCGCCAATGTGGGTTCGACCGCCAATCTGTTCGACCTGCCGATGGGCTGCAGCTACGGCGTTGGATCACCATCGTTCGGGGTGTGGCGTGAAGTGGCCGCGAACGTGATGACCACCAGCTGGGTCGCATCGGGATCCTGTGGATCGTTCCCGATGCTCCACCATTGGCGGGCGCTGCCTGTCCCAGCGTTCGAGGGCCCATTGCCCGATGAACTGGGCGATGTCGAGGCGCTGGTTGCCCACTGGCATGGATCGCCAGCGGTTCGTCGGCGCACCGAGGCGATCGCCGAATCCTCCGCTGCTGTCGCTCTCTTCTTCGAGTACGTACCGCGACTCCTCTCCGATGATCTCGACGCGTCGGCAGCATCCGGCAACCTGTCGGCCGGGACGCTTCGAACGGTGCACGCCGAACTCATGGCTGCAACGACCTTCATGAACGCCTCCGGGCTCCTTCACTTCGACACCCACTTCGGAAACGTCCTCGCCGACGACGCCGACATCTACCTGAGCGATTTCGGCCTCGCCAGTTCGGCTTCGTTCGACCTCGGGCCCACTGAACTCGAGTTCCTCGAGACCAACAAGACCCACGACGTCGCCTACCTGACGCACGCGGTTGCTCAACTGGGTCGTGACGAACCTCGGCGGCATCGCCGACTGCGGAACGGCGAGATGAATCCATCCGATCCATCGCTGCTGGTGCGCCCGCTACGTCGGTCGTGCCCGATGAAGGTGCGGCCCTGGTCGAACGATTCGCGCCCGTCGCATCGATCATCAACCGTTTCTACGAACGCCTCCACGGCGAAGACCGCACCACGCCGTACCCGGCTGCGGCCGTCGAGGTCGCCTGGACCTCATCGGCGAGGTAGCCGGGTCGTCACGATGACGCCCGGCGAGCTCGACGAGCAGTTCCTCCAGTTGCCCGAATGTCTCGTGCAGCGCCTCGGTCGCGCCGCCACCGTCGGCGTCGAGCGCTTCCTTCGAGGGATAGAGCTCGCTCACGACGAGCAGCGTCTTGCCATCGGTCTCCGTCAGGGTGACCGTCGTGATCGAACCGGTGTCGCCGCCTTCTTCGTTCGTCCAGACGATCCGCGTTGGCGGTGTCACCTCGAGGTAGCGTGCCGAAAAAGTCCATGCCCTCGCCGAATCCGAGGCGGTATCGGCCGCCGGTGCGCACATCCATCTCACAGGACTGCAAGGTCATGCCCATCGACTTCGGCACCCACCAGCGTGTGAACAGCTCGGGCGTCGACCACGCCTCGAACACCAGGCGCGCGGGCGCGTCGAACGATCGCGTGACGACGACCTCGCGATCGGACGTCCGCTCCACCTTGGTGACGTTGGCCGTCGGGTCGAGCTCACCCTGTCGGTGTGCGTGCATCTGAGAATGCCTTGCGGGCGGCAGGATCCCATGCGAGTGTTCCGGTGCCCGAGCCAGCGAGGTTGCGATGGAGAAGCACGGTTTCACGATCAAGGCACTCGACCTGTCGACATGGGATGCGTTCGCAGCGTTGGTGGAAGCCAACGGCGGCATCTTCGGCGGCTGCTGGTGCATGGGCTTCCATCCCGAGGAGACCACCCACCTCGACGCCGAGCAGCCACACCGGGAACAGAAGCTCGACCGCGTCCGGGCGGGACTGCGCACGCTGCGCTCGTCTTCGACGGCGACGAGTGCGTCGGCTGGTGCCAGTTCGGGCCGCCTGCGGAGGTGCCCCGCATCAAGAACCGCAAGGAGTACGAGAAGCAGCTCGACGAGTTGCCCGACTGGCGGATCGCTTGCTGCTACGTCGGAAAGGGCCATCGCCGCCGAGGAGTCGCGGGCGCAGCGCTCGCCGGGGCGCTCGAACTGATCGCCGGGCTCGGCGGTGGCACGGTCGAGGGCTACCCGGAACCTGCCGGCGACGTGCCGGCAGGTTTCCTGTATCACGGCGCGTTGTCGACCTTCGAGCGTGCCGGGTTCCGCCGAGACCGCAAGATCGGCAAGCACCGCTGGGTCGTCAGGACCCACGTGACAGAGGCCTGACGTCGCTGAGCCGGCGGAGCGGTCTTCGATCCGTGAGACGGAGCGAAAGCTCGTGGCGAACGCCTTGGCGGCTGATCACGTCACCGGTGGGGTGGTGAGCTCGGCCTTGACGTAGGCGACGACGGCGTTGGCGTGGCCGTGACCCATGCCGTGCTCGTCCTTCAACATCGTCACGATCTCCATGTGCGACGAACCGGCCGTCCACTGCGATGTCGCGAGATCGAGCCACTCCTGCATCGGGCGGCCGTAGGTGGTCTCGATCGACGGGAAGTACGAAGCTGGGCCCTTGACCTTGCTGCCGGGTTCGACAATCGGAGCGGTCACTCGGTTGGTCGGGCTCATGCGAGCACGCCCTCGAGGCGGGCGTAGCTGGTCTCCATCCCGTCGACCATGCCGGTGTCGAGCACCATGTCGCGCACCTCAGCGCTCGGGAAGGTGACGACGAGGCTCAGCAGGGTGCCGCCACGACACGGCGTGAGGGTCAGCTCGTTCCGGTTGCCGGGACCCTCCATCCCGATCATGCGCTCGGTCGTGACCGCACGGTGCGGTGGGTCGAACTCCAGCAACTCGCCCTCGAAGCCGAACCGTCCGGGCGAGCCTTCCTCGGACGCGTCCTCGGGTTCCCACTCGTAGCGGTAGGCCCCGCCGACCTCGGTCGTCGTCTCGCAGACGGGCATCGTCCACCCGTCGGGCCCCAGCAGCCACTGCTGCAGCAGTCGCGGGGTCGTGGTGGGCGTGCCACACCTGCTCGACGGTGCCGCGAATGATGCGCGAGATGCGGACCTGGGTGTCGGACAGGATCTGCTGTTCGGTTCCGCGGCCGGCTGCAAACGACTCGAGGTCGGCGAGCACGTGATCGATCTGGCCCATGGCCGACGCCATGCCCTCTTCCATACCCATGTCGAGCAGTTGTTCGAGTTGATCGAGTGAGCCGAAATGGGTCGTGGTGACGAGGCGTGAGCCGTCGTTGGTGTCTTCGAAGGAGAAGGTCATCCGCATCGATGGCATGGCGGGGTTCTCGTGGCCGTCGTCGTCGGCGAATCCGTCGCGGACCTCGAAGAACTTGCCGTCGTCGACGGCGAGGAACTCCCAGAAGCCGGCGGAGCGTTCGCCGTCCGGTCCGGTCATGAAGTACGCGGACCGTCCGCCGACGAACACGTCGTGGCGGGTGAACGTGGCCGGCCACTCGACGGGACCCCAGAACTTCTCGATCTGGCGGGGGTCGGTGTACGCCTCCCACAATCGCTCGCGCGTGGCGGCGAAGTCGGCGACGACGGTCATGGTGAGTGCGTCGAGATCCTTCTCGACCGAGGTGATGGGCATGGGGTCTTCCTTCTCCTGGATGCTTCGGGTTCACTCGTCGGTGTCGGCGAGCAGCTCGTCGAGACGGTCGATGCGAGAACGCCAGATCTGCTCGTACCGCTCGAGCAGCGCCTGGGCGCGCTGGATGGCGTGAAGGTTGCCGCGAACCATCCGCTCGCGACCATGCGGATGTTTGGTCACGAGACCTGCTCCCTCCAAGACGGCGACGTGCTTCTGGACGGCAGCGAACGACATGTCGTAGGCGCCCGCCAGCTCCGAGACCGAGGCCTCGCCGCCGAGCGTGCGCCGAACGATGTCGCGTCGCGTCGCATCGGCCAGCGCTCGAAAGATCCGGTCCACCTCACGGTCACTGAGCTCCCGATCCCTGGGCTTCCGATCGCTCGGCAACACGGCATCATCTACAACCATATGGTTGTATATTAGGTGCGAAGCCTGCTCGGTGTCAAGGCGCTTGACATCGAGGTCAGAATGAATGAATATTCATTCCGTGGCGAAGAGCGACATGATCCTGGATGCGGCGCTGGAGCTGTTCGAGACGCGCTCGTACGGCGCGACACCGGTTCCGATGCTCGCCGACTCGGCCGGAGTCGCCGCGGGGACCATCTACCGCTACTTCCCCGGCAAGGAAGGCGTCGTCAACGCGCTCTACCAACGGTGGAAGTCGGCACTCGCGGCAGCGATCCTCGACGGGCTCGACCCCGACGACGCACCGAGCGATGCGTTCGACGGCATCTGGCGACGGCTGTGCGGCTTCGTCATCGAGAACCCGACGGCGTTCGCCTTCCTGGAGACGCACCACCATCAGCCGTACCTGTCGGCCGACAGCCGACGCATCGGCGAGGACCTCGACCGCTCGATGAGCGAGCTCGTGGGCAGCTGGCAGCACGCCGGGGTCGTGCGGCCCGGCAACCCCGACCTCCTCGTCGCCCAGGTCTACGGCGGGCTCGTCGGCGTCGTGCGAGCGCTACGCGAACGCTCGATCGAGCTGCCGGCCGACCTCGCCGACCAGACCATCGAGGGGGCGTGGGGCCTCCTTGCCGACACTCCCCGCCATCCGAACCATCGACACCCACAAGGAGCACATCATGAAGGTCCTCATCACCGGGTCGAACAGCGGCTTCGGCCTGCTCAGCGCCATCGGGTTCGCCCGCGCCGGCCACGACGTCGTCGCCACGATGCGCAACCCCGCCAAGGGCGACGCACTCCGCGCGGCGGCCGAAGCGGACGGGCTCGCGATCGAGATCCGCCAACTCGACGTCACCGACGCCGCATCGGTCACTGCCGCCGATCGGCGACCCGCTGGAACTCGACGTCGTCGTCAACAACGCCGGGTTCGAGGTGCAGTCCGCGATGGAGCTCGTCGACGACGAGCTGCTCGCCCGCCAGCTCGACACGAACGTGCGCGGCCCGATGCGGGTGATGCGCGCCGTACTGCCCGCATGGCGCGAGCGGGGATCGGGCGTGATCGTCAACGTGTCCAGCATCGCCGGTGTCGTGGCGGTGCCGTACGGCGGCGCGTACGCGGCGTCGAAGCACGCGCTCGAAGCGATGACCGAGGCACTGCACTACGAGATGGCGCCGTTCGGGCTGCGGTTCGCGCTGATCGAACCGGGCCGGTTCGAGACCGAGTTCCACTCGAACATCGTGAAGCCCGACGGCTGGGAGCACTCCGAGTACTACGAGCGCCACGCCCGCTTCCGAGAGGCCCTGACGGCGCTCGACAGCGCCGACGCCCCCGCCGACCCGCAGGACGTCGCCGACGCGATCATCGCCGCCGCCACCGACCCGGCGACGCCACTGCACACGCTCGTCGGTAACGATGCCCAACTCATCGCCGCCGTCCGGGCGCAAGGCGACTTCGAACAGTTCGAGGCCACGATGCGCGCCACCCTCAACTGGTTCGACTGACCACCGTTCCAAGGTTTCCGAAGGACACGACATGACCGACACCGTGCTCGTCACCGGCGCCACCGGCTTCATCGCCCAGCACTGCATCATCCAACTCCTCGACGCCGGCTACGCCGTTCGTGGCACCGCCCGATCGGCCGACCGCACCGCCGAGGTGGCGCAGATCATCGCACCCCACCTGTCCGAAGTCGCCCGCGCCCGACTCGACGACGACTTCGGATCGTCGCCGCCGATCTGACCGCGACGCCGGATGGGAGCAGGCCGCGACCGGTTGCCGTTTCGTCCTCCACGTCGCGAGCCCGATCCCTCGGACACCACCGAAGGACGACGACGAACTCGTCGTGAGATGACCGTGTCGATGGCCGACTCGATGGTCCGGTACGGGGTCGTCACCCCGAGATCACGCTGATCCGGTCAGTCCGCGGGCTGCAGTGCCCGGGCGACGTTGGTGTCGAAGTAGTCGGCGTCGAGGGTGAACGCCCCGTCCCGGAAGGTGTGCAGCGTCCACCCCGGCACCACGCCGTTCGGGAACCGACAGTTCCACTGGCTCCAGCCCACCGTGTCGTCGCCGGCCGCGTCGACGAGTTCGAAGCTCACACCCATGGCGGGCATCTCGGCCTCCATCTGCGCGAAGTAGCCGGCGATCTCCTCCCGACCGTGGAACTCGCCGTACAGGATGTCGGTGAAGACCGCGTCCTCGGCGAACAGTGGGGCGAGTTCGGTGTATCGACGATCGTTCTGGATCTCCCAGAACCGGTTGATCAACGCCAGCGAGCTGCCGACCACGTTGTCGGGACTCGCGGACAGCCCGAGCGCCGACGCGTGATCGGGCACCTTGGCCGCGTCGCCGCGCAACCGGCGGTAGGCGCCGCAGTCGACGTGATCCGCGACGAAGCTGACCTTGCCGTCACGCAGCCGATACAGGCTCTGGCCCGGCACGGCGATCTCCTCGCCCTGTGCGTTCGGGGCGACCATCAGCCAGCGCGCCCACCCGCACGTCGTGTCACCGGCGGTTTCCCAGGCGTCGAATCTCGCGCCGGAACCGGGCACCACCTTCTCCATGTGGGCCATGAACTCGCCGATCGCGGCCTTGCCACGCTGCGCGCCGAGGAACGGGTCGTAGTAGATCGCGTCGTCGGTGAACAGCTCGACGAGTCGGGTGTACCGCTGGTCGTCCTCCACGGCGCCGAAGCGGGCGATGACGTCGACGGCTGGACCCGGCATGCGCCGACTGTACGGCACCGGTGCACGCGGGCTGCGAGGCGGGCGTGGATGGGTCGGCGATGGCTACAGGTTGGTCATGCCGCCGTCGACGCGGATGACCTGACCGGTCACGTACGTCGCACGGTTCGACGCCAGGAAGCACACGACGTCGGCGATCTCGTCGGCGGTCCCCCACCGTCCGAGCGGCACGCTCTTGACGAAGGTGCGGCGCACCGCCTCCTCGCCGAGACGCTCGAACGTCGGACCCCACATCTCGGTGTCGACGAGTCCGGGGGCGACCGCGTTCACGCGCACACCCTTCGACGCCCACTCGTTCGCCAGGTTCTTCGTCAGCGTGTTCAACCCGCCCTTCGACGCGGCGTAGGCGCCCTGGGTGCCGCCGGCGCCGGTCGCCGCCGTGGACGTGACGTTGACGATCGCTCCCTGCGACGCGAACAACGGCTTCGCGAACGCCGAGCACAGCATGAACGCCTGGCGCAGGTTCACGAACAGCGTCTCGTCGATCGCCTCGCCCGTCACCTTCGAGGCCGGCTCGTTCCGCTCGACGGCGGCGTTGTTCACGAGCACGTCGAGGCCACCGAACTCGCCGAGCACCGCGGCGGCGATGCGCTCGACCGCGTCGTGCTCGGACAGGTCAGCCGCGACCACCAGCGGCTCGTTGACCATCTCGCTCGCGATGGCTGCGAGCCGGTCGGCGCTGCGAGCCACCAGTGCGACCCGGGCACCGGACGCGTCGAGTTGGCGGGCGACCGCCTCGCCGATGCCCCGGCTCGCACCGGTGACGACCGCGGTCCTGCCGGTGAAGTCGAACGCCACGACGATCAGGTCCCGGCCAGCGCGGCCACGACCGGCGCGAACGCCTCGTACGCGTCGGCCTGGACGGTGACGTACGAGCCCTGCCAGCGCTCGCGTTGCTCGACCAGTTCGTCGACGATCTGCTCGGCCGAGCCGACGATCGTGTGCGGGCTGGCGAGCAGGGTGGCGCATCCATGCCCATGGCCCCCGCGACCTTGCCGGCGACGGTGTCGCGGTCGTCGGTGACGATCGTGACGAACTTCAGGATGCTGATCTCGATGTCGTCGAACCGATCCCCGGCGGCGTCTCGAACCCAACCGAGCTTCTGCTCGGTGGCATCGGCCGACATCGACGCAGTCGCCTCGGGGCCGACCTTTCCCTCACCGACGTTCGGGTTGACGCCGACGATGTCGGCCAGGCGCGCCGCGGTCGACAGGACCCGCTTTCCGCCACCACCGACGATGATCGGAGGGCCGCCCTGCTGGATCGGCTTCGGGAGGCCGTTCATCTCGGTGATCGTGTAGTGCTCACCGGCGAACGAGAACGCACCCTCGCCCCACAGGCCGCGCAACACCTCGACGCTCTCGATCATCCGGTCGATCCGGATGCCGGCTCGATCGTTGGGGATCCCGGTCCACGTGTAGTCCTCGGTCATCCACCCGGCACCGAGGCCGACCTCGAGTCGACCGTCGCTGAGCAGGTCGAGCGTCGCGGTCTCCTTCGCCAACGCCGCAGGGTGGCGGAAGTCGTTGGCGAACACGAGCGTGCCGATCCGCAACGTGTCCGTCACCGCTGCCGCGGTGGCGAGCGCCGGAACGGGCGACAACTGGTTGCCGAAGTGGTCGGGCATCAGCAGCGACGAGTACCCGAGGTCCTCGACCTTGCGAGCCGTCTCGATCCACTCGGTGGCGGATCGTGCCTTCTGTGCCATCACGCCGAATCGGAAAGGTCGGGGGTGCGTCATGCCGGGAGCCTGCCACAACGACCTCACCTACTCCGTCGTCGGACCGGCTGCAGGTTGCTCGTCCGGCCAGTGCCACGAGATGTGTCGAACGTCACATCTCGGCGAGGTCCCGGATCATCGGGGGAACTGCTGTGAGACCCCTTCGTCAGCGATGTGTCGGTATGGAGATCACCGCAGTTGCTCGACCGGGTGGGGCGTATCGGCGCCGTGCGCGCCGATCGCTGCTGCGGGTCGGGCGCGAGTCGTGGAGTCGGCGTCTCGTGGAGCGTGTCGCGGGTTGCGGGCGTGGTGTCGATGCGTCCCGAGGCCGACCTGGCCCGACGGCTCGCGGCGGTGGTGTCGTTCCCGGAGCAGTCGATCGCGGAGTCGTCGAAGGGTTCGTTGGGTCAGGCCATCTCAGGTGATGGAACGGGCAGCGACGTTGGAGTCGACACCGGCGATCGCCGCCGCGCTGGATCGTGGTGCGGTCACGGCGGGTCATGTGGATGCGATCACCCGAGCCGGCAAGACCCTCGACCCGGCGCAGCGCGACGAGCTGCTGGATCGTGTCGATGCGCTGGTGGACGTGGCGGAGCATGCCAGTCAGGCGGAGTTCGCTCGGCGGGTGCGTGACGAAGCCCGCCGCCTGCAAGCCGCTGACGGCATGGACGTCTTGGAGCGTCAGCGGCGGGCGACGAGTCTGCGGACGTGGGTGGACCTCGAGGGCATGTGGAACCTCAAGGCCCGGTTCGATCCGCTCACCGGTGTCCGACTCGACGCCCGCCTCCGCGACACACTCGAAGCACTGTTCGCGACGTCGACACCCGACACCTGTCCGACCGACCCCGGCGCCAAGCAGGACCATCTGCGAGCGTTGGCGTTGGCCGACCTGATCCTGACCGGCGGCACCGCCACCAAGCCGGGGCGACCCGAGTACGTGGTGGTCGTCGACGCCGACGCCCCGACACCACGGTCCGCGCGCGGAGTTCTCGATCCCCGTCGAGGTCCCGTGGCGGGTGCTCGCCGAGCTCGCCGGTCACGCCGACGTCCACGCCGTGGTGGTGCGTAACGGGGTCGTGCTGCACGCTCCCGGCAACCTCGACCTCGGCCGCTGCACACGCCTGGCCAACCGGGCCCAACGACGGGCGCTGCGCGGCCTGTATGCGACCTGTGCGATCCCGGGCTGCGGGGTGCGTTACGACCACTGCAAGTTGCATCACGTCATCTGGTGGCGCCACGGCGGCTGCACCGACCTCGACAACCTCCTGCCCGTCTGCTCACGACACCACCACAACATCCACGACTCGGGATGGCAGATCACCCTCGGCCCCAACCGGCAACTCACCATCCGATACCCCGACGGCACCACCCAAACCACCGGACCACCCACCATCCGCGCCGCCTGACGTACACCCGGTGCCAGACACCACGTGTAACACCACGACGTCACGCTGCGGACCGGCACCGTTCGGTGGTCGGCCGCGCGAGTAGTTTCGTGATGTCGGCCGAGGCCGACCGAACGAAGGGGGACAGCGATGGCATACGGGGCTGACCAGGTGGAGATGCCACCGGTCGAGAACTGGTTGACCGACTGGGACTGGCTCGACGAGCAGTGGGGATCGAACGCGATCGACATCTGGAACTCGGTGCGCGAACAGTGCCCGGTCGCCACCACGGAGCGGTACGGACGCGCCTTCATGCCCGTCACGATGGAGGCAGTGGCGGCGGTCGCGAACGACACCGAGCACTTCTCGTCGATCTGGGTCAACGTCGGCCGCCCCGACGCGCCCCGCTCGCCGGCCCCACCCATCACCTCCGACCCACCCGACCACCACGGTCACCGGCGACTCCTCCTTCCGGCCTTCAGCCCGAAGAACGTCGCCCCGCTCGAAGCAGATCTACGCGAGTACTGCCGAGCACTCATCGCCGATCTCGACGGCAACGACACCGCCGACGCGGCCGCCCAGTACGCCCAGCACATACCGGTCCACGGGATCTGCAAGCTCACCGGCCTGCCCGAAGGTGACGCCGACCTGTTCCGCGACTGGATCTACCGGAACTTCCAGCTCGCCCCGCGCGACAACGCCGTCCGCATGCAGGTGATGATCGAGATGACCACCTACATCGACCAGATGTTGCGGGAACGACTCGAACGACCGCAGGACGACATGCTCACGTACATCGCCAACGCCGAGATCGACGGCCAGCCCGTCGACTGGGACCTCAAGCTCGGCTACATCCGCCTGCTTGATCGTCGCCGGCATCGACACGACATGGAGCGCGATCGGCTCGGGACTCTGGCACTTCGCCCAGCACCCGGATCAGGTCGAGCGACTCGTCGCCGCGGAGAACGACGACCTGCTGTGGAACACCGGGACCGAAGAGGTCCTGCGCTACTACGCACCCGTGACGATGGCCCGCAAGGTGATCGGCGAGACCGAGATCGGCGGCTGCCCCGTGCATCCCGGTGACCAGATGCTCGTGACGTTCCCAGCGGCCAACCACGACCCCGCAGCCTTCGATCACCCCGAGGTCTTCGACATCGATCGTGCGAACAACCGCCACGTGGCGTTCGGCCTCGGCATCCATCGATGCGTCGGGTCCAACCTCGCCCGACTCGAAGTCGTCGTGGCCCTCCAGGAATGGCTCCGTGCCTTCCCCCACTACACGCTCGACACCTCCACACCGACCACCTGGGCGAACGGCCAGGTGCGGGGCCCGCGTGCGATCCCCGTGTTGCTCAACCGCTCGTGAACGACAATCTCGACCAGCTGATCGTCGACGCGGTGCGCGAGGCGCTCGACCCGTTCTCCGACACCACGATCGCCGACGCCATCCGGCGCATCCCGGCGGCATCACTCGCGCAGTACCTGCACGCCCGCTTCGACGATGACGACACCGCACGCGAACTGTTGACCACCGGCCTGCCGGCGTCGCCCGGGGCCGCGTCGGGGCGGATCGTCATCGACGCCGAAGCGGCGGTCGAAGCCGGCGATCGCGGCGAGAACGTCATCCTCGTGCGCAGCGAAACGACCCCCGACGACGTGCTCGGCATGCAATCGGCGCGAGGAATCCTCACCGCCCGCGGGGGTCTCGCCAGCCACGCCGCAGTGGTGGCAAGGGGCTGGGGCATCCCCGCGGTCGTCGGCGCCGCTGACGTCACCGTGGTGGACGACGGCATCACGATTGCCGGCGTGTTCGTCGCCGCCGGCACCGAGATCTCGATCGACGGGCGGACCGGCGATGTCTGGAGCGGAGCAGCGACGACATCGACGAGGTCCGCGCCGGCCGAGCTCGACACCCTGCTGGCCTGGGCCGACCAGGTCCGTGACGGACGAGTCGGGATCCGCGCCAACGCCGACACCGCCGAGGACGCCGCGCACGCCCGCCACCTCGGCGCCGACGGCATCGGACTGTGCCGCACCGAGCACATGTTCCTCGCCGAGGATCGACTGGCCCTGGTGCGGCGGCTCATCCTGTCCGACGACCCGAGCCGCGAACGCGACGCCCTGGAGGTCCTCGAAACGGTGCAGCAAGCCGACTTCGAGGCGATTCTCGTCGCCATGGACGGCCTCCCCGTCACCGTTCGACTGCTCGACCCGCCCCTCCACGAGTTCCTGCCGGAGTACGAGCGGCTCGTGGTCGCCGAGGCGACCGGTGAACTCGACGAGCAGGGCCACGCCGAGCTCGAGGCGGTCCGGCGGCTGCGCGAGGTGAACCCGATGATCGGCACACGTGGGGTCCGCCTCGGTGTCGTCAAGCCCGGCGTGTACCAGATGCAGGTGCGAGCGCTGGCCCGCGCCGTGGCGTCGTCGCTCGCTGCCGGTCGCGACCCACGCGTCGAGATCATGATCCCGTTGGTGATGGGTGCCGCCGAACTGGAGATGGCGCGCGGTTGGGTGATGGAAGCGCTGAGCGATGTCGGCATCGAGGCGATGGATGCGGTGAGCATCGGCGCCATGATCGAGACGCCACGGGCGGCCCTCGTCGCCGCGGCGCTGAGCGAGCATGCCGACTTCTTCTCGTTCGGCACCAACGACCTCACGCAACTCACGTACGCATTCAGCCGCGACGACGTCGAGGTACGGCTGCTCCCGGCGTACCTCGCGTCGGGGATCCTGCCGTCCAACCCGTTCGAGCAACTGGACCCCGACGGCGTCGGCCGGCTGATCCGCATGACATGCGACGACGCCCGAGCGGTCAAGGGCGACCTCAAGATCGGCATCTGCGGAGAACAGGCGGGTGACCCCGCGTCCGTGCGCTTCCTCATCGACGCCGGCATCGACTACCTCAGCTGCTCGCCGTACCGCGTCACCATCGCCCGGCTGGCAGCGGCGCAGGCCCTGCTCGACGCCGACCGTGTTCCCGAGGACGTCCTCACCCGGCTGACCGCCGAGGCGGCGATGCCGCCCGGCGTCAACCGAGGACTTCACGAGCCCGGCGATGCCCCACGTCGACGACGCCGACGCAGAGTTCCTGGTCCTCCACGCGCTCAAGATCAAGGGCTTCACGAACGCCGACACGGTGTCCGAACTCTCGACCGTGGCGCTGGATCGTGTCACCGCCCTGCTGACCGGATGGGCGAGCGAGGGGCTGTGCCGCCACATCGAGGCACGCGACCTCTGGCAGCTCACGGCCGACGGCGCCGCTCGACATGCAGCACTCCTGCCCGAGGCCGCCGCCGCCCACGACGGGCTCCGTGTCCACTACACCGAGTTCCTCGTGCTCAACGACCGGATGAAGGAGATGTGCACGATGTGGCAACTCCGTGACGGCGAACCGAACGACCACAGCGACGCCGCCTACGACGCCGAACGCCTGGCCGAACTCGACGAGTTCAATCGCCGGTGCACGCCGGTGCTCGAGGGCTTCGCCGTGGCCGCTCCCCGCTTCGAGGCGTACCGCCATCGCCTCACGTCCTCAGCGGCACGAGCAGTCGGCGGCGAGACCCGCATGTACACCGGCGTGATGTGCGGATCGTTCCACGACGTGTGGATGGAACTCCACGAGGACCTGATCCAACTCCTCGGCATCGACCGCAACGCCGAAGGCAGCTACTGAGCGAGTCGTGACCGGGCGAGCCTCGTCCGGGTGAGTCGCGGAATCGCGATGACCACCAGGCCGGCGCCGACCACTGCCGCGGCCGCGTACCACCACGCCGAACTCCAGAACAGCTGCAGCTCGAAGAAGTTCCGCAGGAACGGCACGACGAACACCACGACGTAGCTGAGCGCCATGAGCGCCACCAGGCCGACCTTCCACGGACGCAGCGGTCGACTCGTGACCGCCAGCACGACCAGGCCGAGCGCGAGCAGCGTCACGGTGGCCAGCGTGCGAGCCTGATCCACCGGGAGATCGGTGATCTCCAGCGAGGCCTCGTACGCGGCGAGTGTGGCCGACCCGATCGCCACCCCGGCCGGAACGGTGAACCACAGCACCCGCCGCAGAAACCCCGGGCGGATCAGATCGGCTTCCGGCGCCAGCGCCAGGAAGAACCCCGGCACCCCGATGCTGAACGTCCCGATCAACGTCAGCTGCCTCGGGATGAACGGAAACGGGCTGTCGAGGATGCCGACGACGAAGGTCAACAGCACGGCGTACGCGGTCTTGGTGACGAACAGTTTCGAGACCCGCTCGACGTTGTTGATCACCTTGCGTCCCTCGTCGACCACGACGGGGAGGCTGGAGAACGCGTTGTCGGTGAGGACGAGATCGGCGACGGCTCTCGTCGCCTCGCTCCCCGAACCCATCGAGATGCCGAGGTCGGCATCCTTGAGTGCCAGGACGTCGTTCACACCGTCACCGGTCATCGCGACGACATGACCCCGTGACTGCAGCGCGTTCACCATCGCCTGCTTCTGCTGGGGAGCCACCCGCCCGAACACCGTCGACCGGTCGAGTGCGTCGGCGAGTTCGTCGATGTCCGCCGGCAGGTCGCGTGCGTCGACCGGTTCGCCGGCGACCGGGAGCCCCGCCCGTCGGGCGATCGAGGCAACGGTGTCCGGATTGTCACCCGAGATGACCTTGAGCGTCACCTGCTGCTCGGCGAAGTAGGCGAGGATCTCCGCCGCATCCGGTCGGATCTCGTCTTCGAGCTCGACGATCGCCAACGTCGTCGCGTCGGGCGGCAGACCGCCGTCGACCGGCCCGCGCTCGGACGTGACGACGGCCAACAGCCGCTGACCCGCTGCGCTCAGGGTCTCGACGAGTTCGAGCGATGGGTCGTCGGGGCGAAGGAGGAAGTCGGGGGCGCCGAGGTAGAACCATCCGTGATCGACGAACGACGCCGCCCGACCACTTGCGTTCGCTGTCGAACGGCTCGACCTGATCGACCGTCCAGGTGGTCTCGGTTCCCATCTCGGCGGCGATCGCCGCCATCGTGGCGTTCGGTGCCCGGTCGGCGGCGGCGAGGGCCGCCAGGGCCGTGGTCGCCTCGGAGTCGGAGCGGCCGGGGGCAGGATGCAGCGCTGCGAACCGGATCTTGCCGGTCGTGATCGTGCCGGTCTTGTCGAGACACAGCACGTCGACACGCGCCAGCACCTCGACCGTCGAGAGTTGCTTGACGAGCGCATTCCGTCGGGCGAGCGCGATCGCCCCCGCCATGAACGCCAGGCTCGTCAACAGCACGAGCCCGTCTGGCACCATTGCCACCGCCGCCGCCACGGTGCCGAGCAGTGCGTCCTGCCATCCCTCCTCGGCGTTCAGCAGGTTGACGAACAGGAACACCGTCGCCACCGGGATCACCCAGGTGAGCCAGCGCAGGATCCGGTCGATGCCCTGACGGAGCTGCGACTGCGTCGGTGCGAACTGCTTCGCTTCGGCGGCGAGGCGGCTGGCGTAGCTGTCCGCACCGATCCCCGTGGCGGTGATGCTGCCGTTGCCGGCCACGACGAAGCTGCCCGATCGCACCTCGTCGCCGACCGCCTTGTCGACCGGAAGTGACTCGCCCGTCAGCATCGATTCGTCGAGGCGCAGGCCCGTCGACTCCACGACCGCACCGTCGACGGCCACCTGACCACCGAGGCGGAGTTCCACGATGTCGTCGAGCACGATCTCCTCGGTCGCGACCTCGACCGACGTGCCGGAACGCACGACGGTCGCCCGTGGTTCGGTGATCACCTCGAGACGGTGGAGTTCGCGGCGCGACCGCGTCTCCTGCACGACGCCGATCACCGAGTTCGCGACGACGACACCCACGAACAGGCCGTCCTGGGGGTTGCCGGAGATGACCACCAGCACGAACAGCGTGACGATGATCGCGTTGACCATCGTGAAGGTGTTGGCGACCACGATCTGCCCGAACGACCGGTCGGGCGGGGCCGGCACGACGTTCACCTGACCGGCAGCGACTCGGCTCGCGACCTCGGCATCGGTGAGCCCGGTCGTCGGGTTGACGCGCGACGTGTGCATCTGGCGGCGCAGGGTAGCCGGTGCGGCTGGTCCGGTGTGGCTGTCCGGTGGCTGGTTGGCGGTGTGGCTGGTTCACTGGTGTGATGGAGCGCCGCACCGATTCCGAGGCACTGATCGCGTACGTGCGCGAGTCCGTCATCGGTCGCGACGACGTGATCGTCGGACCCTACGGTCCGCGACCCATCATCTATGCGGACTACACCGCCTCGGGACGATCGCTGACGTTCATCGAGGACTACATCCGCACCGTCGTGCTGCCGCTCTACGCCAACACACACACCGAGTCGTCGGGCACCGGGCTGCAGACCACACGGCTGCGCGAGGAGGCACGCGCCATCATCGCAAGGTGCGTCGGCGCGAACCACGACGAGCACGCCGTCGTGTTCTGCGGCAGCGGTGCGACCCACGCGATCGCCAAGCTGGTCGGCGTCCTGGGCCTGCGCATCCCGTCGGTGCTCGACGACCGCTACGGCTTCAGTGCGTCCATCCCCGATGCCGACCGGCCGGTGGTGTTCATCGGCCCCTACGAGCACCACTCCAACGAGTTGCCATGGCGGGAATCCATCGCCGACCTCGTGATCATCGACGAGGACGCCGACGGGCACGTGAGCCTCGACCACCTCGAGCGCGAGCTGATCCGCCACGCCGATCGGTCGACGTTGATCGGTTCGTTCTCGGCCGCGTCGAACGTCACCGGAATCATCACCGACACCGTCGCGGTCTCGACACTGCTGCACGAACACGGAGCGCTGTCACTGTGGGACTACGCGGCGGCGGCTCCGTACGTCCCGATCGACATGGGTTCGAACGCGGACGGCAACCTCGCCTACTCCGACGCCATCTTCATCTCACCGCACAAGCTCATCGGCGGGCCGGGTACGCCCGGCGTCCTCGTCGCGAGGCGTGAGCTGTTCGCCAATCGGGTCCCCGACGTACCCGGTGGCGGCACGGTCCGCTACGTCAGCACCGTCGAGCACGACTACCACCTCGAGATCGAACACCGCGAGGAGGCCGGGACACCGGCGATCGTCGAGTCGATCCGCGCCGGACTCGTGTTCCAGCTGAAAGAGGCCGTCGGAGCGGAGGTCATCGAGGCCCGCGAGTCCGAGTTCGTCCGTCGTGCGATCCGCTCGTGGGAGCAGCACCCGAACATCAACATCCTCGGCAGCCACGAGGCGGACCGGTTGTCGATCGTGTCGTTCGTGATCCGCCACGAGGACCGCTACCTCCACCACAACTTCGTGGTGGCGTTGCTCAACGACGTGTTCGGGATCCAGTCACGGGGCGGATGCTCGTGTGCCGGACCCTACGGTCATCGCCTCCTCGGCATCGACCTCGACCGATCACACGAGTTCCAGCGTGAGATCAACCGTGGCTGCGAGGGCATCAAGCCGGGCTGGGTTCGCGTCAACTTCAACTACTTCATCGACGAGTCGACGTTCGACTACATCGTGGAAGCGGTGCAGCTGGTCGCATCGCACGGTGCATCGCTGCTGAGCGTGTACGACTTCGAGCCCGACAGCGGCCTGTGGCACCACCGCCTCGGCACCCTCGGTCCCGCGATGAGCCTCGAGGAGATCTCCTACGACGACTCGACGATGCGTTTCGAGAACCGGCGCCGGACGCAGACCATCGACCTGGCGCGCCACCTCCGCGATGCCCACGAGCTGTTCCACACGGCGGCGACCTCGACCCCGACGGCCTGCGGACATCCGGAGACGAACGCCGACTTCGAGCAGCTGCGCTGGTTCCCGTACGGGCACGACGTCGTCACGACGGCGCCCTGACGATCGGCCGCCGCGGGCCCCGACGTTGCGAGCGTCATCGAATCGTCATGTAACCGTCATATTGCGGTAGGCTCTGCGACCATGTCGGCGACGAGACGCGCACCGCACGCACGTGGGTTCGCCGCGCTCGTGGCCGTCATCCTGCTCGCCCTGGTGGGGCCGATCGTCGTCTCGGGAGCGGCGAGCGCCCAGGACCCCGCCGCGGTGCGGGCCGCCAAGGAGATCCAGGCCGCCCGGGATCGCGCCAACGCCGCCGCCCAGGCGGCATTCGACGCGGAGTCCCGCCTCGACACCCTCGACGTGGAGATCGCCGAGGCCGAGCAGCAGCTCGCCGCCGTCGAAGCAGAGGCCGCCTCGATGCAGTCCAGCCTGCAGGCCGACGCGTTGCGCAGCTTCGCCAACTCCGGCAGCACCATTCCACTGCTGGTCGATCTGGACCAGGCCAACGCCGGGCATCACCGCAGAACGTCAGGCGTCGGTCGCCCGTGGGGCCGCCTCGGTGGAGCAGGACGACTTCGACGTCGTGATGAAAGAGGTGAAGGCACAGCGCGCCGACCTCGAACGCCAGAAGGAAGTCACCGCTCAGGCCCGCGAGAACTACGAGCAGCTCAAGCAAGCCGCCGAAGCCGAGGTCGTGAAGCTCGGGGAGATCGAGAAGCAGCGCCTCGCCGACGTCGCGGTCCAACGCGAACTGGAACGCCAACGACAGATCCGCGCCGAGCAGGACGCCGCGGCCGCCGCCGCAGCGAACCGCACTGCCGCGGCCCAGCTGCAGACGGTCGCGGCACCGCAGCCGTCAGGGTCGTCGGCAGGATCGTCGGCCGGATCGTCGAGCGGCGGGCAACTCGTCGGGCGGCTCGTCCGGCGGCGCATCGGAGCAACCGGCACCCGCACCCGAGACACCCGCCACCGTCGAACGCCGGCAGCGGCATCGTGTGTCCGGTCGCCGGGCCACGGGCGTTCGGCGACACCTGGGGCGCGGCCCGCTCGGGCGGCCGCAGCCACGAGGGCGTCGACATGATGTCGCCGGCGGGCACACCGCTCGTCGCCGTCGAGTCCGGCTCGGTGCAGTTCAAGACGACGCGCCTCGGCGGCAACTCGGTGTGGCTCAACGGCGCGAGCGGCACCCGCTACTTCTACGCCCACCTGAGCGCGTGGGAGGGGTCGAGTCGCAGCGTGTCCCAGGGCGAGGTGATCGGCTACGTCGGTGCGACCGGCAACACGACCGCCAACCACCTGCACTTCGAGGTGCATCCCGGCGGCGGCCGCGCCGTCAACCCGTACCCGTACGTCCGCGCCGTCTGCTGATCAGCCACCCGCCAGTGGCACGCCACCGGTGCCGACGAACCGACTGGTGTAACTGGCCAGGTTGCCGATGTAGTTCGCCCGCTCGTAGGCGCTCGGGTCCATCGCTGCGTGACTCGCCACGGCGCCGCGCATCTGGGTGACCGATTCGTACTCGTGCTCGGCCATCCAGTCGCGCAGCTGTGCCTCCATCGTCGCGAGATGGCTCGTTCCGTGGTGCAGCAGGGCCGAGGTGGACATGGCGACGTCGGCTCCCGCAAGGATGAGTTTGGCCGCGTCGAAACCGGAGTGGACACCGGTGGAGCCGGCCATCGAGATGGTCAGGTGCTCACGAAGAATGCCCACCCACCGCAGCGGCAATCGCAACTCGTCGGGGGTGCTGAGCGCGATGCGGGGCATGACCTCGAGGGTCTCGAGATCGAGATCGGGCGAATAGAAGCGGTTGAACATGACGATGCCGGATGCGCCAGCTCGCTGCACACCGACGGCGAACGCCGCCAACGACGAGTAGTAGGGCGAGACCTTCACGGCGACGGGGATTCCGAGTTCTTCGACGACGAGGGCGACGAGTTCGAGGTGTTCGGCCTCGAGCGTCGCCGCGTCGACCGCAGGATCGGCCGCAATCGTGTAGAGGTTCAGCTCCACCGCGCTCGCGCCCGCGCTCTCCAACAGCTGTGCGTACTTCACCCAGCCACCGACGTTCGTGCCGTTCAGACTGGCGATCACCGGGATGTCGACGCGGCGCCGTGCGGCTTCGATCAGGTCGAGGTACGCGTCGAGGCCGGAGTCGCCGTCGCCGATGTCGGGGAAGAACGACGTCGCCTCGTTGAAGCTCTCGCTGTTGACGCTGAAGAGACGGTCGATCTCGGCGGTGTCGTGCTCGATCTGTTCTTCGAACAACGACGGCAGCACCACGGCGCCGGCGCCGGCCTGCCTCCAGCTCCGCGAGCAGATCGGGAGTTCGTGTGAGCGGCCCGGCCGACGCGACGAGCGGCGAGCGCAGCGGCAGCCCGAGGTAGGTCGTGTGCAGGTCAGTCATGGTCCTCGGCCTCCGTGTCGCTCGATTCGCCATCGGTGGGTTCGTCATCGGTGAGTTCGCCGACCGCAGTGAGTTCGTGGGGCTGGTGGAGCATGCGCTCCAGTCCCGCGAGCTGCTCGTAGTACCTCCAGCGCTCGTCGATGTCCTCCTGGGCGAGGTCCAGCAGCTGACGCGAACGGTCCGGATCGGATCGGGCGAGCATCGAGAACCGTGCTTCTTTCAACGCAAAGTCGCGGAGCGGGATGCTGGGCGCCGCCGAGTCGAGTTGGAACGGGTGCTCGTGCTCCTCGACCGTCGGCTTGTAGCGGTAGAGCGGCCAGTAGCCGGACTTCACCGCGTCCTTCTGGTGCGACATCGAGGTCTCCATGTCGATGCCGTGGGCGATGCAGGTCGAGTAGGCGATGATCAGCGAGGGACCGTCCCAGGCGTCGGCTTCGGCGAACGCCTTGACCGTCTGGATGTCGCTGCCGCCGATGGCGACCTGGGCGACGTACACGTTGCCGTAGCGACGGGCGATCGCGGCGAGGTCCTTCTTGCCGGTGGGCTTGCCCGCCATGGCGAACTTGGCGACCGCTCCGAGTGGGGTCGCCTTGGACGCCTGGCCGCCGGTGTTCGAGTACACCTCGGTGTCGAGCACGAGCAGGTTCACGTTGCGGCCGCTGCCGAGCACGTGGTCCACCCCGCCGAAGCCGATGTCGTACGCCCACCCGTCGCCACCGACGATCCAGGTGCTGGTACGCACCAACTCGTCGGCGATCGTCGAGAGTCGAGCCGCCATCTCGGCCACCTCGGGGTCACCACCGTCGCGGAGATCGACCAACCGCTCACGGAGGATTGCGACCCGTGCCCGCTGCTCGACGACCGCCGACTCCGTCGGCGAGGAGTCGGCGAGCAACGCGTCGACGAGTTCGGTGCCGACGGCGCCGGACAGTTCGGTGAGCAGCCGCCGGGCGTCGCGCTGGTGGTGCTCGATGCCGAGCCGCATGCCGTAGCCGAACTCGGCGTTGTCCTCGAACAGCGAGTTCGACCAGGCGGGTCCGAGCCCGTTGGCGTCCTTCGCCCACGGGGTGGTCGGCAGGTTGCCGCCGTAGATCGACGAGCATCCCGTGGCGTTGGCCACGACGAGCCGATCGCCGAACAGTTGGGTGAGCAGCTTGAGGTAGGGCGTCTCCCCACACCCCGAGCAGGCGCCGGAGAACTCGAACAGTGGCTGCAGGAGTTGGGAGTTCTTCACCGAGTCGTGGGTGATCGCGGCGCGGTCCAGCTCGGGTATCGACGTGAAGAAGTCCCACCGCTCGCGTTCGACGTCGCGGTGCTCCTCGGCGGGAGCCATGTTGATCGCCTTGCGACGGACCTGGGTCTTGTCCTTGGCCGGGCACACCTCGACACAGATGCCGCATCCGGTGCAGTCGTCGGGTGCCACTTGGATCGTGAGGAGATGTCCGTCGAGTTCTCGGGACCGGAAGCTCTTGGACAGGAATCCGGCCGGGGCATCGTCGAGCGCCGCGGGCTCGAAGGCCTTCATGCGAATGGTCGCGTGCGGGCACACGATGGCGCACTTGCCGCAGTCGATGCAGAGGTCCGGCTCCCACACCGGGATCGAGAGCGCCAGCTTGCGCTTCTCGTAGCGGGTCGTGCCGGTCGGATAGGTGCCGTCGACGGGCATGGCCGACACGGGCAACAGGTCGCCGTCACCGGCGATCATCGCCATCGTCACCCGGTCGATGAACGCCGCGTCGTCTCCAGCCGATTCGATCCGGTCGAGCACCGTCTGGATCGACTCGGTGGCACCGAGCGTGTCGGGGACGTCACCTCTGTCAGTTCGGCGAGCGCGCGATCGACAGCCGCCTCGTTGCGTTCGACGACGAGCTGGCCTCGGCGTCCGTACGCATCGGTGATCGACTTCTTGATCGCGCCGATCGCACGATCCTGATCCATGACCTCGATCAGCGCGAAGAAGCACGGCTGCATGATCGTGTTGATGCGACCGGGCATCTTCAGTTCACGTGCGATCCGGGTGGCGTCGATCGCGAAGACCCGCAGACCCTGTTCGACGACCCGTCGCTGGATCGTCTCGGGGAGGTGGTCCCAGACCTCGTCGGCCGGGTAGGGAGCGTTGAGCAGGAACGTGCCACCGGGGCGAGCGTCAGCGAGTACGTCGAATCGGTCGAGCAGTCCGAACTGATGACACGCGACCAGGTCGGCCTCCTCGATCAGATACGTCGAGCGGATCGGATCGCGCCCGAACCGGAGGTGCGACACGGTCATCGACCCCGACTTCTTGGAGTCGTAGACGAAGTAGCCCTGCGCGTACAGGTCGGGCTCGGAGCCGATGATCTTGACCGACGCCTTGTTGGCGCCGACGGTTCCGTCACTCCCGAGCGCGAAGAACACCGCGGACCGCCCGGTGTGAGCGACCCGGAACGATGGATCGACCTCGAGGCTCAGCCCGGTGACGTCGTCACGGATGCCGACCGTGAACCGTCGCTTCGGGTCCGCGCGATCGATCTCGTCGAACACGGCCTTCGCCATCGCCGGCGTGAACTCCTTCGAACCCAACCCGTAGCGGCCACCGATCACCCGCACCCCCCGCTGGCCATGGCTGACGGGTCGGTCCGACTCGGCCAGCGTCGTCACCACGTCCTGGAACAGCGGCTCACCGGCGGCACCCGGTTCCTTGGTCCGGTCCAGGACGGCGATCGAGCGGACGGTCTCGGGCAGCGCGGCCAGCAGCGCGGCCATCGGGAAGGGACGGAACAGCCGAACGGTGACGAGACCGACCTTCTCCCCGTCATCGACGAGCCGGGCGACGGTCTCACCGACGGCGCCGGACCCCGACCCCATCATCACGATGACGCGTTCGGCATCGGGAGCCCCTTCGTAGTCGACGAGCCCGTAGCGCCGCCCGGTCAGCGCCGCCAGTTCGGCGAAGACCTCCTCGACCGCGGCGGGCACGGCATCGTGGTAGGGGTTGGAGGCCTCCCGGGCCTGGAAGAACACGTCGGGGTTCTGCGCCGTTCCGCGCATCACCGGCGCTGTCGGGCGGAGCCGTCGCAGCTTGTGGGCGGCGACGTCGTCAGCGCGAACGAGGCTGCGGAGGTCGGCGTCGTCGAGCAGGTCGATGCGGTTGATCTCGTGCGAGGTCCGGAACCCGTCGAAGAAGTGCAGGAACGGCACGCGGGTCCGCAGCGTGGCCGCATGCGACACCGCGGCGAAGTCGTGCGCCTCCTGCACCGAGCTCGCGCACAGCATCGCGAAACCGGTCGTTCGTGCCGCCATGACGTCGCTGTGGTCACCGAAGATCGACAGCGCATGGGTGGCGATGGCGCGGGCGGCGACGTGGATCACCGTCGGCGTGAGTTCCCCGGCGATCTTGAACATGTTGGGCAACATGAGCAGCAGACCCTGCGAGGCGGTGAAGGTGGTGCCGAGCGCGCCGGTCTGCAGCGCGCCGTGCAGGGTGCCCGCCGCACCGGCTTCGGACTGCAGCTCGACCACCTCGGGAATCGCCCCCCAGAGATTCGTGACGTGCGCCGCCGACCACGCATCGGCCAGCTCGCCCATCGCCGAGGCAGGGGTGATCGGATAGATGGCCACGACCTCCGACAGGGCGTACGCCACCTTCGCCGTCGCTTCGTTGCCATCGATGCAAGCCGTCTGCGGCGTGGTGCTCATGCGTCCATCCTGCTCCCCACCGCTCGTCGTGACGACCGCCCAAAGTCCCCAACCACCGAAACTTCGCGGATTCCGGACGCTGAGCGTCCGGAATCCGCGCATTTTTCGGAGGTTGGTGGGCCGGTGGATCAGGCGATGGGGTAGCTGGTGAGCAGGCCGCCGGCGATGACGAGCGTGACGCGTGGCCGCCGTCAGCAGCAGCAGTCGGGCGAAACGACTCTTGAACGATGCGGTGATGCCGGCGAAGAACAGTGCCGTCGCGAAGAACAGCGTCAGGCGGATGTAGTCGTCAGCGGTGTTGCCGGCCTCCTCGCTGCGGGCGGTTGCAGCGATCGCCTTGGCGTCGGTCGCCGCCGAGTCGGCGAACAACTCGTCCAGGTACTCCTGGTTCTGCAGCAGGTTCGTCGGCGTCTCGCCCGCATCGAGCTGCCCCTTCCACTGATCGATGATCGGGAGGAACCCGGGTCGCACGATCGTCTCGCGCAGGAACGTCTGCAACTCGACGTTCTTCGCGGCGATCGATTGCGCGTACTGGCTCACGGCGGCAGCGTCGTAGGCGACGGTCTGCGTTGCCAGTGCGTACTCGCGCGACGACTCGATCCGCAGCACCGCAGAGGCCCGCGCCGCGTCGGTCTCCTTGCCGTTCCACTGCGACACCTGGAACGCCGACCATGCCGATCCGACACTGGCAATCGCGAGGAGCACCACCGTCACCACCTCGATGATGGGGTGCTTCGCCCCGTCTGAACGTCGCCCGTCGGGTGACTCCCCGGACCACGGAGACCCGCTCACGACCACTCGTCCGTCGACGTGGCTTCCTCGGTCAGCGCCTGTTCGTCACGATGGGCGATCTGGGCCTCGCTCGCGGCCACGAGTGGCCCCGACAACGCCGAGGGAATGGCCTGGTCACCGTCCCAGCGCAGCAGGATCTCCCGCCACGACTCGAGCTGCCGGTAGCGCAGGAGCACGTCGCCATCGATCCCGGCGGCCAGCTCGGCCATCGCGGTGTCGTTCTCGAGCCGGGCCTGCCGGACCCTTGCCATGGCCTGCTCACGCTCGAGTTCGGCGTCGGCGCGCAGCGTGGACTGGATGATCTCGCCGGTTTCGCCGAGATCGATCTCGCGGCAGGTTGAACATCTTGAGTTCGAACCCGATGCTGCCGAGCGCGGCGGCGAGGGCGGTCTCGAACCGCTTCTCCAGTGCCGCGAATCGATCACCGAAGGCGTCGTCCACCGACACCTCGTCAGCACCCGCCTCGGCGATCAACGAGCTTCGGGTCGTGTCCCGGAGCGCCGACCAGATGCCCTCGGGTCCGAACTGGTCGTGGACCTCGCGGAGTTGGGCCGGATCGAGCTGGCAGCGCACCGTGTAGCTGAGTGTGGCGAAGGTCCTGTCACCGAGGTGCAGGCGCAACGGCGCCTCCGCGGTGTCGACGCGTTCGTCCCCCGACGCCAGGCCACCGGCAACGAGCGCGAGTTCGCGCGACGGGTACACCTCGACCATCGCCTTGCGCCATGGCTGGATGAAGTGTCGGCCGGGGGTGAGCGCGCGCTCCGTCGCTGCACCCCGCTTCAACAGCAGCGCCAACGTCCCCGGCTCGACCTCGATCGACGTCTCGACCAGCACGAACCAGACCACCAGCAGCACCACCAGCGTGCTGACGATGCCCGAGAGTGCGATCCACACCAGCACTTAGGCAGGTCCCGTCGAGGTGTCCATACGGAGACGAACCGTACCGGCTCGACGGGACAGCTGTGGAATCAACCGAGACGCTCAGTCGTGGAGCATCTCGAGCAGGTCCCCGACGGTGTGGTGGCCCTCGAGCGGGTGCCGCAGCGGCGTGCGGTCGATGATCTCGTAGTGATTGCGGCGCCCGATCTTCTGGCGACGAAGGTACCCACCGTGCTCGAGGTCGTCGAGGATTCGCTGCACGGCGCCGGGAGTGATCCCGACGACGTAGCTCAGATCCCGCTGTCGGAGATCGGCATCACGACTGAGCGCCACCATCACGTGGGCATGATTGGTGAGGAAGGTCCACGACGGCAGGTCGGGTCTTGGTTCGGTCAGCGTCACCATTGCATCATATGCATTCGAACACACATGTTGACCGTGGTCTTACCGCCGGTGATCGTTACCGGAGTCTGGATCCGGAGCCCCGAGACCTTCGGCCGAGCGACGCAGTTGCTGTTCGGCGTCGGTCAGGTCGTCGATGCGCAGATCGGACGTGGTGGTGCGATGGGTGGCACGGAACAGCAGGTGCGTGCTGGCCGGGAGTGTCAACAGCAACGCCACGGCCACGATCGTCAGCTCGATGGCCCCGAGCCATCCGACCTCGAGCGCGGCACCGATGGACACGAGCAGGAACGCCACCGGACTGGCCTTGCCCGCGGCATGGAATCGGGCGTACGGCGTCTTGAACCTGAGCAGACCCACCCCGGCGAGCAGCGCCACGAACGCTCCGAGCAGGACGAAGACGCCCGAGAGCACGTTCACGGCCGACCCGATGTCTCGATGAATCGGCTCAGCACGACCGTCGCCGTGAACGCCACGATGGCGATCACGACCAGGATGCCGATGTACAGCGTGTCACCGGTCTCGGCGATCGCGCACGCCGATCGCACCCATCAGCGCGACGAGTGCCGCGTCGAGCGAGATCACCCGGTCGGCCAGGCTCGGACCCCACACCAGTCGGATCCCGGCGAGCACTCCGCTCAGCAGGAAGATCGCGACGGCGATGTCGGCGATCACGACGACGCCTCCGTGAGATCGACCTGCGGCACGTGCACCGGGAGCGCCCGGCACGCCAACTCCGCAATGCGTTGCACGTGGGCCACGGTGCTCTCGGCCTTCTCCGCATGGAGGAGGTGCAGGTACAGCCGCCCGGTGTCGCGCGTCGGTGTCCACCACGGCGGTCCCGGGTGTCACGGTGATCGCCACGACCAGCATCAACAGGTGCGATCGGGCCTCGAGGTTGGTGTCGACCGCGATGATCGCCTCGTCGGTGTCGTCGGTCGGCGTCATGACCTCCCACGCGACCGTGATCGTCGCCACCACCAGGTCGACCGCCACCAACCACACGAAGTGCAGCAACGGCAGGATCCGGATTCGACCGAGCCCCGGCTGCACGCCCGAAGCGACCATCACCACCGTCCCGACGACCAGCCCGGCCAGGACGTTGGCCGCGGAGACCGCACCCCACAGTGCGCACCAGCCCAACGGTCAGCATCGCCAGCGACAACAGTCGCCGGGGGGAGAGCAGCTCTCGGGCGGTGGCGGCGATTCGAGTCATGAGAGCACCGCCGTCACATAGGGCGTGCGCAGGAGGAGATCCGTGGCGATCTCCTCGCACATCCGCCACAGCGGGCCGGCCGTGATCGCGACCCCGATCGTCACGGCAACGGCGAGCGCCGCCGAGTACTCCATGATCTTGACCGACCGGGGGCTGGATGCGGGGACTGCCGCCGGCGTCACCTCACCCCAGAACGCGCCGATCCAGATCTTGGTCATCGACAGCAGGGTCAGCATGCTCCCGACGAGGGCGACCGCGACGATGGCGTAGGAACCGTTGGCGATGCCGGCATCGACGAGTGCCAGTTTGGCGATGAACCCGGAGAACGGGGGGATGCCCGCCAGGCTCAGCGCGGGCAGCGCGAACAGCACGGCGATGACGGGCCTGCTCGTGGCGAGCCCACCGACCCGCTTGAGTGCCGACGTTCCCTGATTGTCTTCGATCAACCCACCGGCGAGGAACATCACCGTCTTCACCGGGATCTGGTGCACCAGGAACAGCACCGCTCCGGCGACACCGGCCACCGTGAAGAACCCGAGACCCATGATCATGTAGCCGATCTGGCTGACGACGTGGAACGACAGGATCCGTTTGACGTCGTCCTGGGCAAGCGCTCCGAGCACACCGATGATCATCGTCAGTCCCGCCACCACCAGCAGCAGCGGCCCGAGTTGCTCCAGCTCCATCAACGTGAAGAACCGGATCAGCACGTACACACCGATCTTGGTGAGCAGGCCGGCGAACACCGCCGTGATCGTGGTCGGCGCCGTCGGGTAGCTGTCCGGCAGCCAGGAGAACAGCGGGAAGATCGCTGCCTTCGTGCCGAACACCACCAGGAACCACAGCCCGATGCCGACCTGGGTCGCTTCCGGCAACTCGGGAATCCGTTCCGCGAGGAGGGCCATGTTGACGGTGCCGGTCGCCGAGTAGATGATCGCCACGCCGAACAGGAACAGCGTCGACGCGAACAGGTTGATGACCACATAGGTCATCCCGGATCGGATCTGGTCCTCGCGGCCCTGGTGCGTGAGCAGCACGTAGCTCGACACGAGGATCAGCTCGAAGGCGACGAACAGGGTGAACAGGTCGCCGGTGAGGATCGCAAGGCTCACCCCGCCGGTGAGCACGAGCAGCATCGGCGACACGACCGACGGGTCGGCGCCCGCCGCCGTTCGTCGCTGCCCGATCGCGAAGAGTTCGACGACGAGGATCGTCAGCGATGCGACGAACAGGATGAGCGCGGCGAACAGGTCGGCCACGAGCACGATGCCGAGCTCAGGCGCCCAACCACCCACCCGCAGCACGACGGTGCCGTCGCGATCCACACCGACGAGCAGTGCCATGGCGAACCCGGTGACAGCGAGCATGGTGCCGAGGGTCAACACGTCGCGCACCACCGCCCGGTTGCGGACCGCGAGCACGAGCGCCGACGCGAACAACGGCACGATCACGGCGAGACCGACGACTGCTGTCATGGTTCCACCGGCGGTCGGGGCTCGGTGGCGAGCGGTGGGTCGGCACTCGTGTCGTCCTCGTGGAGGGATTCGAGTTCACGGGTCTCGTCGGTGCGGGCGGCGCGCTGTTCGGCGAACGCTGCGATCCGGCGGTCCTCGACGTCGTCCTCGACGAGATCGTCACCGGTGAGGATCTGTTGGCGACGTGCGAGTGCGAGGAGATACAGGGTCAGACCGAACGAGATCACGATGGCGGTGAGCGACAGCGCCTGCGGCAGCGGGTTGGCGGTGTCGGGTTGCGCGACACCGTCGACGATCGGTGGTTCGCCGGCACGACCACCCGAGGTCACCAGTGCCAGCACCGCGGCGTGGCCGAGCAGCGCGAAGCCCAAGACGATGCGGCTGAGCGACCGCGACGTCACGAGGAACGTCCCGGTTGCGGCGAGCGCCGCGACGGCAGCGATCATGGCGACGCTCACGTCCGCTGCCCTCCGCCGGCACGTCGGTCCCCGTCGGAACGTGGCTCGACGTCGATCGCACCGGGCCCGGTGTCGGCCCCGGTGTCGGGCTCGGTGTCGGGCTCGGTGTCGGGCTCGAGGTCGGGGCGCAGCCCGCGGTCGACGAGTGACGTGGCGTCGAAGCCGTCGAGCAGCGCCGTGATCAGCCCGGTCACCACCAGCAGGACCCCGATGTCGAACACGAGTGCCGAGCTGAACTTGACCTTGCCCAGCACGGGAACGTCCCAACTCGCCGTCACCTGGTCGAGCAGGGGTTGGCCCCACAGCATCGGTGCAAAGGCCTCGCCGGCGACGATCATCCCCCCGACCGACAGCATCACGAAGGCGTACCTGGGTTGCTGGATGCCGGCGACGGTGCGCAGCACGATCACCGCGCCGAGCATGAGCCCTGCCGCGAACCCGCCGCCGGGGGCGTTGTGGCCGACGAACAGCACGTAGACCGCGATCAGGAGCGCGATCGGAGTGGCCGCCTGCACCGACAGCCGAACGATCGGGGACGTGCGCGCGATCATGCGTCGACCCCCGTCCGTCGGGCCCGGCGCTTGGTGGTCAACGTCAGGATGCCGACGGCGACGACCATCAACACGATCGCCTCACCGACGGTGTCGAGGCCGCGCGTGTCGACGAGGATCACGTTGACGACGTTGTTGCCGCCACCGTCCTCGACCGCAGAGTTGGCCAGATCGAGCACGGGCGGTTCACCGCTCGGACGGGCGGCACTCGCGGCAAGGCCGACCGCGATCGCGGTGCCGATGAGCACCGACAGCACGATGCGACCCGACAGCCAGAGTCGCGTCGCCTTCGGGAACTTCGTCGCGAGGCGGCCGAGGCCGACGACGAAGCCGACGACGACGACCGTCTCGACGAGGAGTTGGGTGAGCACCAGGTCGGGTGCTCCGAGGTTCACGAACAGACCCGAGACGCTGAAGCCGACGGCTCCGAGCACGAGCGCGGCGCCGAGACGCGAGCGGACGACGGTCGATGCGATGGCTGCCGCGACGATCATCACCACGACGACACCCTCGACCCAGTTGTTGGCCCAGTACAGCGACGACGTGTCGATGTCCACGACGAACGGTGCCGAGGCCGCCGCCACGACGATCACCGTGGTCGCGATGTACAACGGCAGCGAGCCGTGCTGGACCGCGGCGGCGACGTGTCGGGCGCCCCGGCCGATCGAATCGATGAGTGCGTCGACGATCGCTGCACCGCGGGCCGCGGGCCCAGCGAGCACGTGACGGCGGGCGAGAACGACACCCACGACCAGGCCGGCGACCACCACGATCATCGAGGTGACGAAGGCATCCGTGAGCCCAGGCCAGCGCAAGAGCGAATACACCTCCGCCTTCGGAGCCACAATGACCGCAGCGGACCGCACGACGTCGGTCACCCACCCGAGGGCGATGAAGCCGGCGACCGAACCGACACCCAGGATGACCTCAGGAGCCGACATCGCCGGGCGCAACGGCGACACGACACGGTCGGGCATGGGGGCGGACTTGCCGAACATGCCGATCAGCAGCCGGGTGGTGTAGGCGACGGTCAACACGGCGCCACCGATGACGAGCCCGCCGACCACCAGTCGCTCCGTGCCCGACAGCCCGAGGACGGCCTCGATCGCGGCCTCCTTCGCAGGGAATCCGAGAAGCGGTGGAATCCCCGCCATCGAGGCGCCGGAGACGACCGCAACCACGAACGTCAGCGGCATCGTGCGGCGGAGCCCGGAGAGTTGGTTGATGTTGCGCGTGCCGGTGCGCACGTCCACTTCGCCGACCACCATGAACAACGCCGCCTTGAACACGGCGTGGGCGATCATGAGCGACAGTGCCGCGAATGTCGCCTTGGGCGTGCCGATCGCCAGCAACGAGATCAACAGACCGAGCTGCGACACGGTGCCCCAGGCGAGGATCAACTTCGCATCGACGTGACGCAACGCGCCGATCGCGCCCCAGAGCATCGTCACCAGACCGAACGTCAGACCCAGCGGTTTCCACACACCGGTGTCCTGGAAGGCGGGCGCGATCACGGCCACGAGGATCACGCCGGCCTTCACCATGGTGGCCGAATGGAGGTAGGCGCTGACAGGGGTCGGCGCCGCCATCGCTCCGGGAAGCCACACGTGGAACGGCACCTGGGCGGACTTGGTGGCCGCAGCGATCAGGATCAGGACCGCGGCGGCGGTGGCCGTCGACCCGGTGATCGGGGTGATGTCACTCAGGATGGCCGTGCCGGCTGCATCGACGAAGAGCACGAAGCCGGCAAGCAGCGCAAGTCCGCCGGCGGCCGTGATCACGAGTGCTCGCCGTGCTGCGGTGCGGGCAACCGGGTCGACGTTCTTGAAGCCGACGAGGAGGAACGACGTGATCGAGGTGAGTTCCCAGAAACCGAACAGCGTCCACACCGAGTCTGCCCACACCAGGCCGACCATCGCCCCCGAGAACGCGAGCAGGGTGGCCGCGAACCGCGGCATGCCGGCTGCCGAGCGCGAGAAGTAGCCGATGGCGTAGACACAGACGAGCGCGCCGATACCCGCCACCATCAGCGACAGCAGCGCGCTCAGCGCGTCCACCCGGAGCACGATCGACACGTCGAGATCCGGCACCCAGTCGAAGCCGGCCGTGACCACGGAATCCGACCCCAGGCGGGTCGCCGACCAGCATGCCGTCGCAGCCATCGGAACGGCGGCGACCCAGAGGGAGTTCCGCCCGAGCCGGTTCCCGAACGCCACGATGCAGACGCACCCGGCGACGTAGAGGAGCAGCAGGAACCAGATCACCCCCGAGCACACTAGAGGCTGAATTATTTACCCACCAACATTGACCTTTTTCAATAGGTCCTTTAGGGTGGGAGTGTGCCCACGAACGTGATCGACCGACCCGAAGTCAGCCGACGTCGCCGCAACGACCGCCGAGCGCTCCTCACCGCTGCCGACGAGCGGATGCTCGCCCAGGTGATGGAGGACGGTCGGGCCGCTGCGGTCCGCATCGCTGCGGGCAACGCGCACGACGACGACGAGCGCCTGGTGATCGACGCGGAGAGGGCGCGCCAACGCTTCATGGAAGCCAACGTTCGCCTGGTCCAGAGCATCGCCAACAAGTTCACCGTGCCCGTGTACCTCGATCGGGAGGACATCGTCCAAGACGGCATGATCGGCCTCGAGAAGGCGGTCGAGAAGTTCGACTGGCGGCGCGGGTACAAGTTCTCGACCTATGCGACCTGGTGGATCCGTCAGTCGATCCAACGGGGCCTCGAAGCGTCGGCGACGACGATCCGGATCCCCGGCAACCGCACCCGCGAGCTTCGCTCGGCGATCGCCGCCGGCGCGGCCGTCGGAGGACCGCGCCTACCGGACGAACTCGCCCGGATCGACATGCTCAGCCAACTCGAGTCCATGGACCGCCCGATCGGGGACGGCGCCGACACGCTCGGCACCATGGTGCCGAGCGATGCCGAGGGACCCGACGAGATGGCCGAGCGCAACCTCCTGCGAGCACAGATCGACGGGCTCCTCGACCATCTCGACCCGACCAGCCAGTACGCCGTGGCCGCCCGGTTCGGGTTACGCGGTCACGAGCCGGTGACGTTCGCCGTGATCGCCGAGGAACTCGGTGTCACCCCACAGGCGGTGCGTCGTCGAGTCGAGCGCTCGATCGCCAAGATGCGCGAGCACGCCACACCCGTCGCCGCCTGACACGGTCAGCTCCGCGACACTTCGTTGCGCAGCTCCTCACCACGGACGAAACGCCCGAGGTTGTCGATGAAGATCTCGACGACGCGATCAGCCGTGTGATCGCTCGTTGCGGAGTTGTGCGGGCTGATGATCACGTTCGGCAGATCCCACAACGGATCATCGGTGGGCAGGGGCTCCGTGGTGAACACGTCGAGCCCGGCACCGGCCAACCTCCCGGTGCGAAGGGCATCGGTCAGTGCCGCCTGGTCGACGAGTTCACCACGACCGACGTTCACGAACACAGCGTGCGGCGGCATCGCTGCGATGACGTCCGAGGACACGATGCCGCGGGTCTCGTCGGTCAACGGCAGCGCCACCACCACGGCATCGGCGTCGGCGACCGCGCCGACGAGTTCGTCGAGTGGACGCACCGGGACCGGTTCGTCGCCCCGCGCCGCCCGGCGCACGATCACCGGGTCCATCCCGAAGGCGCCCGCCAGCCTGACGACCTCCTGACCGATCGGGCCGTACCCGACGACCACCAGGCGTCGGCCCGGCAGGTCGCGGAACCGGTGCGCGCTCCATTCGTGTGCCGCCTGCGCGCGCAACCACGACGGCATGTCACGGCTGAGCGCCAGCAGATAGAGCAGCACCGTGCCGGCGATCGTGGGGGCGCTCGCCCCCGACGACGTGGTCAGGCGCACGCCCCGATCGAGGAACATGGAGAACACGGGGCTGTCGACACCGGCCGACATCGAGTGGAACCACCGGAGGTTCTCGGCGTCGAGGGCGACCCGCATGAACGGCGCCGCTCGCTCCGGCCAGACGTCGTTCGAGAAGAACGCCATCGTGATGCGGTCGACGTCGTCGGGTGAGACGTCCTCGCCGCGCCGTAACGCCACGACCTCGAGGTCGGGCGCTACGGCAGCGAGTTCGTCACCGTGTGTGTCGAGGAACGTGTCGGTGCAGAACAGCGCCACGATCCGCAGTTTCGATCAGCGTGGTGAGTTCGTCGACGAACTCGCCGAACACGTCGGCGTACCGCATGGCGTCGGCCTCGGTGTGCATCACCGAGATGAGCCACTGCTCGTCCAGGCCCGGCGGCAGCAGGATGCCTCGGTTGATGCCGTGCATCCACTGCGCAAAGGCCAGATCGAAGTCGGTCGCCTTGTAGTCGCGGTAGTTCCTGACCGGCTCGACCGACCAGGTGATGCATCCCTTCGCGCCGAACTCGACCGTGTGCGCCGGCAGACCGGCATCGTCGATGATCGCCTGGCAGGCGAGCACGAGGCGATGGTTCAGCGCGACCGCGGCGTCGATCGCCTCGGCGGTGCACGCCTCCGTCAGCGTCGCCTTGGCGGCGGCCATCACGAGCGGGTTGCCGTTGTAGGTGCCGAGGTGCAGCACCTCGCCGGTGGTGATGAGGCCCATGTACTCGGCCTTGCCACCGAACGCACCCACCGGGAACCCGCCGCCGATCGACTTGGCGAGCGTCACGAGGTCGGGAGTGACGCCGAGCTTCTTCGTCGCTCCGCCCCAGCCTGCGGTGAGGCCGGTCTTGACCTCGTCGAAGATCAGCAGCGTGCCGTACTTCGTGCAGATCTCCCGAACCGCTTCGAGGTACCCGGGCTGCGGCAGGCAGATCCCGATGTTCTCCATCACCGGCTCCACGATGAAGCACGCCACTTCCCGACTCGCCAGCGCCCGTTCCAGTGCTGGTGCGTCGTTGTACGGGATGACGATGACGTCGTCGATCGTGCCCTGCGTGATCCCCGCCGACTGCGGCACCGACCAGGGCGCGTCGGCAGGACCCGCCGCTGCGACCGGAGGTTTGTTGGAGATCATCACCTCGTCGTGATGGCCGTGGTAGCCACCTTCGACCTTGACGAGCTTCTCGCGCTTGGTGACGCCGCGGGCCAGACGGATCGCGTCCATGGTGGCCTCGGTCCCCGAGTTCGTCGGGCGCCACATCGGGAAGCCGTAGCGCTCGCCGAGCAGCTCGGCGACCTCGGCGTCGAGTTCGCACGGGGTGACGTACAGCGTGCCGTGGTCGAGCTGGGCCTCGACGGCGCGGCGCACCGCGGGATGCATGTGCCCGGCGAAGAGCGCGCCGAAGCCCATGTCGTAGTCGACGTAGGTGTTGCCGTCGACATCGACCATGTGCGCACCCGATGCGTGCTTCACCACGATCGGGTGCGGGTCGTACGCCTGGAAGCTGGAGGGGACTCCAGCGGGGAGCACCTTGCGGGCTCGTTCGGTGGCTCGCTGGGAGCCCTGGGTTCGCTCGGAGTAGGTCACCAGCTCGCGCTCGGTGATCTCCTTGGCCCTTGCCGCGAGCTCGGACGTCAACGTCGAGTCAGTCACGGACATGAGATATCACTTCCTGATGTTTCTGTTGTGGGCCCGGCGGCTGCCGGACCGCCCCAGGATAGAGGGTTCCACGGCTTCGTGGCTCCGGGCTGCCACCGACCAGTATGAGCAGGCAAGTATGGGCATGCACCGAACGGTGCGTCGACGAGTCGTGTCAGGAGACCTCCATGAAGACCGCTGCCACCGAGATGCTCGGCATCGAGTTCCCGATCTTCGCCTTCAGCCACTGCCGCGACGTGGTCGCCGCGGTGTCCAAGGCGGGTGGGCTCGGTGTGCTCGGCGCCGTCGCCCATTCGCCGGAGCAACTCGAGATCGACCTCGCCTGGATCGAGGAGGAGATCGGCGACCGGCCGTACGGCGTCGACCTGATCGTTCCGGCGAAGTACGCCGGTGACGAGGGCGGCGGCTACACGCTCGACGACATCAAGGCGCTGATCCCCGACACGCATCGGGCGTTCGTCGACGACATCCTCGCGCCGCTACGACGTGCCCGAGCTCCCGCCCGACGAGACCCGCTCGACCGGTCGGTCCACGGCCGGTCACGGCGGCAACGCGCCGTTCAGCGCGGCCGCCGCCGGGCCGCAGCTGGAGATCGCGCTCGCGCACAAGACCGCGTTCGTCGCGAACGCCCTCGGTCCGCCGCCGCAGTTCCTGATCGACCGGGTGAAGGAGGAGGGTCGCCTGATCGGCGCCCTGGCCGGACGGCCGCAGCACGCGGAGCGACACCAGGCGGCCGGCGTCGACCTGATCATCGCCCAGGGTTCCGAGGCCGGCGGCCACACCGGCGAGATCGGCTCGATGGTGCTGATTCCCGAGATCGTCGACGCCGTCGACATCCCGGTGCTCGGCGCCGGTGGCATCGGTCGGGGGCGCCAGATGGCCGCCGCGATGGCGCTCGGCGCCCAGGGCGTGTGGTGCGGGTCGGTCTGGCTCACCACCGACGAGGCCGAGACCCATCCGGTCGTCAAGCAGAAGTTCCTCGCCGCCACGTCGGCGGACACGATCCGGTCGCGCTCGCTCACCGGCAAGCACGCCCGCATGCTGAAGTCGGCCTGGACCGAGGAGTGGGACCGCGAGGACACCCCGGACCCGCTCGGCATGCCGTTGCAGCCGATCCTCACCAACGAGGCGCAGGCGCGGATCAACCGGGCGGCCTACACGAAGGGATCCGGAGCCGAGAAGCTCGCCAACTACTTCGTCGGTCAGATCGTCGGCACGATGAACCAGCCGAAGTCGGCCGGCCAGGTCGTGATCGACATGGTCGAGGAGTTCATCGACGCCGTCGAGTCCCTCGCGCAAGCAACTCGAGTACTGAGTGTTACTCATGGTGTCAGACACCATGAGTAACACTCAGCGGTCGTAGCCGGGGGCGGGTTCGCTGAGCTTGAAGGTGACGCCCTGGTCGTCGGTGCAGATCGCCTCGCGGCCGGAGTCGTAGGCCGTCACCGAGACCACGGTGCCACCGCTCGCCCGTACCCGCTCCACGGCGTCGTCGAAGTCGCGGACCGTGAACCACATGTCGATCTGGCCGGGCTCGGTCGTGCTGAACGGATTCTCGGGTGGCCGCAGCCCGATCGGCATCTCGGTGTTGACCACGTGTCGGCCGCCGCTGTCGTTCGGCTCCGAGAACTCCCACCCCAGCACCGCGCCGTAGAAGGCCGCTCCCCGCTCGACGTCCGGTGACGTCAGGGTCATGTAGTACGGCTCCGAGGGCGCCCGACGAGCGGCGATCTGTTCGGGGGTGTAGATCGGCGTGCCGACGTTCCAGCGATGACCGAACGGGTCGAGCAGCCACGCACTGCGGGAGCCGTGTGACTCCTCGATCGGGCGCTGCACGACCGCGCCGCCCTGTTCGGCGCGAGCAACGAACTCCTCGACCGCTGCGACCTGCAGCACGATGCTGACGGATGCCGACGTGCCGTCGGGAGCGACGACACCGAGCGACGGTGCCTCGTCACTGAGGTAGAAGACCGCGCCGGACACGTCGACTTCGGCGTGACCGATCTTGCCCTCCCACTCGATGATGCCGGTGACATCGGCACCGAAGTACGTGCGGTACCAGTCGAGCGCGGCGGCAGCGTCGCGAACGCAGAGATACGGGGTGATCACCTGGGTCATGGTGGTGGTCCTTTCGGGAGCGGTGCCGGGCAGGTGCCGGGCGGAGCGGTGGGCGCGGGCGGTGGAACCGAGACGTTCGGGCAGCGTGATCCGCTGTGCAGGAACACCGAGGGCGCGCTCGACGCGTCGACGGAGGCGGGCGGCGACATGCAGCGTCGATCGCCTCGTCGGCGACGCCCAACTCGGCCAGACGATCGAAACCCGATCCGGTCATGGCGTGCTCCCTTCGGCCTGCTCGTAGAGGAGACGGAACTGGCGACGGGCGCGGACCAGCAGGGTCTCGGTGGCGTGAACGGTCCGACCCAACGTCGCAGCGACATCGGGGACGGCGAGACCGTCGAAGTAGCGCAGGACGAGTGCTTCACGGTGATGCGACCCCAGCCGGCTCATCACGGCGTCCACGTGCTGGCGCTCCAGCACCTGCGGTGCCCACTCATCGGTCGCCACATCCAGGTCGAGATCGCCGCTCGGATCGTCGACGCGACGGGGTTGGCGATCGAGGCGGCGCCAGTGATCGACCAGCTTGTGCCTGGCGATCCCGATCAGCCAGGCCACGGTCACCTCGTCGACCCGGTCTCGTTGGACCTGGCCGACCGCAGCGAGGAAGGTCTCCGCCGTGAGATCCTCGGCGAGTTGGCGATGACCGCAGCGCGCCCGGTGATAGCGGTACACCTGATCGACGGCGACGTCGTAGATGGCGAGCAGATCGGCGGCGTGCTCGCCGCGTCGTTCCGGAACCGGTTCGGCCATCACCCTCATCATCGTTCGCGCGGCACCGAACTCCGACACCCCGGCACGCAGTCATCGCCACAACTTCGGGGGCACGACGGTGCTTTTCACGACGGGTTCCGGCAGCGTGGTACGCGTGAGTTCCGAACGCGTCGACATCGCGGTGATCGGCGCCGGCCCGGCCGGCGCGGCGGCGGCCATCCGGGCAGCCCGATCGGGCGCGACGGTCGTGGTGTTCGAGAAGGGCGCCCACGGTCGCGACAAGGTCTGTGGCGATGGTCTGACCCCGCGGGCGGTCGGCGCGCTGAACGAACTGAAGATCGACACTCGACGACGCCCATCGCATCCACGGGCCTGCGCATGATCGCCGGCAAGCAGGTCCGCGAGCTCGACTGGCCGACCACCGATCGGTTCCCGAACCACGGCGCCGTGTGGCCCCGACGTCGGCTCGACGCGGCGCTCATGGACGCCGCCGTCGAGGCCGGTGCCGAACCTCGTGTGCGAGACCGAGGCCGTTCCCCGTGATCGAGCGACGGACGCGTGGTCGGCGTCGGTCGCCGGTGACCGCGTCGTCGACGCCGACCTCACCGTGGTCGCTGCCGGCGCCCAGGGCGCCGTCGCCCGGATGCTCGGGGCCGATCGCGTGCCCGACGAGCCGTTCGGGCTGGCGATCCGCACGTACGCCGCCACGCCGCGCCACGCCGACGCCCACCTCGAGGCGTGCCTGTCGCTGCGCGACGAGCACGGCACGCCGATCCCCGGCTACGGCTGGATGTTCCCGGCCGGCGACGGCACGGTCAACATCGGCGTCGGCGCGCTGTCGACCATGAAGGGCTTCAAGAAGCTCAACCTCAACACGCTGCTCGAGTCGTACCGCCGCCTCGTGCAGGACGACTGGGATCTCGGTCCGAACCTGGAACGACCCCGGGCGTGGCGGCTGCCGATGTCGACGCTGCGTCGGCACGGCCCCGGCTGGGTGGCCATCGGCGACGCCGCCGGGCTCGTCAACCCGATGAACGGCGAGGGCATCGACTACGGCCTGGAGTCGGGCATGCTCGCCGCCGACCTGTTCCTCGCCGACCCGGCGACCGCACCGGCTCGCTACGACGAACTCGTCGGCGAGCGCTTCGACGCGTTCCTCCGGACCGGACGTCGCTTCTCGTTCCTGATCGGCCACCCGTGGATCCTGCAAGCCGGGCCTGCGGTTGTCGGTCAGCACCGACGCGATCGCCAACATCACGCTCGCCGTCATGGGCAACCTGGTCGACAACTCGACGCCCGGTGCGGCCGGCAGGGTCATGTGGCTCGCCGACAAGTCCCTCGGCCTCGCCGACCCGATCCTGCGCAAGACCCGCGCCGCCGCCTGATCAGGGTCCGCCCCTCCAGTCACCCCTGACCGAAACTTCGCGGAATTCGGTCGCTGGACGACCGGATTCCACGCATTTTCGGATGCGGTCAGCGGTCGAGCGACTTCAGGACGGGGGCGAACTCGTCGAGTTCACGGACGGCGAAGTAGTTGATCCCCCACCGTTCGTTGCAGGTCAGCATGTGCAGCACGATCTCGTCGACGGTGCCCACCAGCAGGTACGGGGTGACCTGCGCATCGTCCATCGTGAGGCCGTCGACGCGTTCGCAGATCCTTGCCAGCGCCGCGTCGCGATCGTTCGTGATCTGGACGACCTGCACGAGTGCGTTGAACTCCAGGTCGTCGAACCGCTCGGCGGCGCCCGCACGTACCTGGGCAAGCTGGGCGTCGAGGTGTGCCGAGCGCCAGTCGACGGCGTGGTTGTGGCCGTCGGCGAGCGTACGGCCGAGACCTTGCAGGCCGATGATGTCGGCATGCGCTCCGGCGTGACCGAGCAGCGCGGCACCGTTCCCTCCGACCAGGATGGGCAACCGATCCTGGGCAGCCGATGCGGTGTCGGGCATGCTCGATCCGGAAGTACTCGCCATCGCGGTCGACCGTCTCACCGTCGAGCAGTGCCCGGATGATCTCGACGCTCTCGGCGAGCCGCTGCTTACGGACCACTGCGGCGGAGCGTTCGATGCCGGTCGCGGTGTACTCCTGCGGCGTGTGCCCCGCGCCGAGACCGAGCTCGAAACGCCCGCCCGACAGCACGTCGATCGAAGCGACGTCCCATGCGAGCTGCACCGGATTGCGCATGTCGTTGTTGAGCACGAGCGTCCCGAGGCGGATGGTGGTGGTCGCGCTCGCGATGGCCGCCAGTGTCGGCAGCGGCGCCAATTCGGGACCCACGTGATCGGAGGCCAGCACGATGTCGAAGCCGAGTTCCTCGGCCCGGCGGGCGGTGTCGATCGGTGAACCCTGGACCCGTCCCGAGAGTTGGTGGCCGATGCGAAGTGGTCGAGTCACGGCGCCAGACGCTAGCGACATCTCCACCACCGGTCGCCCCGGGTGGCCCTTCGTTCGACATGCGATCGGTGCGCGAGACGTTCCGCTTACCGGGACCGACCGCGCACGGATCGTGCGGAGCCTCAGTCGATGTCCTGGTTCGACAGACGCCACGCCGCGATCGCGAGTGCCCCGACGGCCACGACCAGCGGGACGACCACCCCCATCGCCAGGGAGAAGTCCGCGAGCTCGAGGTCGGCGCCGGTGCGATCGACGAGGATCGACCTCGTGTACTTGCGCAGGGCGACGCGGGCGACGCCCGGCCCGGCCTGCGCGATGAAGCCCTCCCAGATCAGGATGTAGGCGAGACCCCACACGATGAATCGTTTGAGCCAGACCCCGAACAGGACGAACACGCACACATAGGCGACGAGGCCGACCACGGACCGCGATGAGCGTGCCCGACCACGATCCCGTCACCGGCGCCGGTGAGCACCGCGGCGAGCACGATCGAGATCATCGTGATGGGAGCCGCGATCGTCGCGGCTGCGCCCGCTGCCCCGACGACGATCGGCCACCGGTCCATCGGTCGCAGCCACAGATAGACCAGGGTCTTGTCCTCCCGGAGTTCACCCAGCGCCGCCCCGCCGAAGACGAGGGCCACGACGGGCAGTACCAGACCGAAGCCGACACTGGCCACGAGGTTCACCGCATCGTCCAGGGACGGATCCGACCTCCCCAACGCCCACGCCGACAGGGGCGCGATCAGCGCCAGCAGGCTCAACCCGATGATCCGACCCCGACTCGTGAGCTGACGCAGCACGATGCGGTACGACAACCCGACCGCGGTGGCGGAGCCGACGGAGCGACTGCCGGTACGCAAGGTGGCGACGATCGGTCATCGCCCCTCCACCAGGTACCGGAACACCGACTCGAGATCGTCGTCGAGTGGGCTGACCTCGGTGAGGCGTACCCCCAGCTCGACGCTCAGTCCGGCAAGCTGACGTCCCAGCGCATCCACGTCGAGCGTGTCGACCATCACCGACACGGTCGTCGATGGACAAGCCGCTGACGAGGCCCCGTTCGACCAGCGCCGTCGCGAGGCGCCGAGGATCGGACGCGGCAATGCGGATCCGATGGGCGCGGTCGTCCATCAGCTCACGCAGGTCGCGGTAGTCGCCGCTCGCGACGAGACGGCCCTGGGCGATCACCGAGCACCCGCGACCCGAGCTTCGCGACCTCGTCGAGCACGTGGCTCGACACGAGCACGCACCGGCCGTCGTCGCCGAGGGCGTGGAACAACGAGATCATGTGGCGACGCTGCACCGGATCGAGACCCGTGAGCGGTTCATCGAGGATCAGCACCTCGGGATCGTTGACGAGCGCGGCAGCGACCTTGACCCGTTGACGCATCCCCTTGGAGAACTGCCCGACCGGCTTGGCGCCGACGTCGGCGAGGTCGACCTGGGCGAGCGCCACCGCGGCCGCTCGTGCGGGGTCGGCGACGCCGTGCGTCCGGGCGGCGAACTCGATGAACGACGAGGCGCTGAGATGGTCGAAGAGCGCATCCTGCTGCGGCACGAGCGACACCCGGCCACGCACGTCCCGGTCATGACGAGGATCACGGCCGAGCACGTCGACCGATCCCCGAGACGGCGGGGTCAGTCCGCACAGCATCCGGAACAGCGTCGACTTGCCGGCGCCGTTCGGGCCGAGCAGGGCGGTGACCCCGGGGCCGATCCCGAAGCTCACATCGCTCACGGCCACGACCGACCCGAAGAACTTCGACACCTGGTTCACCGCGATCATTCCGGTCTGCCGCGGCGGCGCCACGGGCATCGCCGCCGTCGCAGGTGTCGGAGCCGGCAGCCCGAGGGGCGGCGGAGGCAGGTCACTCATCGGGCGATCACCAGCTTGGAGTAGCGCCACCACACGACGCCAACCCCACCGAGGATCCACACGAGGTTGCTGAGCGCCACGCTCCAGGTGGAGAGCTCCGGAAAGTTGCCGGGCTGGTCGTAGATGCGGAAGACCAGCTCGAACGGCATCGTCGAGATGTCGATCAGACGCCACGACGGCGACAGGTCGGCGCCCTCGACGAGCGCGGCGGCGAGGATCGGGGAGGCCAGCACGAGCAGCACGATCCCGATCGCTGCGAAGGCGCGGCGATCGGTCAGACTCGACGCCGCCATGGAGACGGCGGCCAGTGCAGCGGAGATCGCTGCGCCCGACAGCAGGATGCGACCGAGTGTGGCGAGCCAGTCGTCCGGCCCCGAGGGTCCGACGCCTTCGACCGTGTAGCCGATCAGCAGCAGCAGCGGCGGGCCCACCGTGACGAGGCTGAGCGTGGTGACGACGGCGACCGCCTTGGCCGTCAGGTAGGTGGGTCGATCGAGCGGGGTCGACAGGTACATCGCCAGCATGCCGTTGCGTCGATCCGACACCAGGACCTCGGGAGCGACCAACGCCGCGAACAGCACGATCGCCAGAATGATGAACCCGTAGTAGCCGGGATAGTCGGCGACCTCCTCCGGATCGAGGATGTCGCCCGGGATGAGGATGGCGATGCCGACGAACACGATCGCCGGCACGTAGGCGATGACCACGGCGATGACCGGGAAGATCTTCGTGCGAGCCGGTCGACCGAGACCCATGGTGGCCTTGATGCTCTCCCAGCTCACGCTGCGGATGGCACCGGCACGCCCGAGCGACGACCCTCGTACCGCTGGAATCCGCGGTCGACGATCTGAGCGTCGCCACGCCCGTTCACGTCGGCGCTCCGTCCGGCGCTCCGCGGTCCTCGGCCATCGAGAAGATGTCGTCGAGCGAGCGGCGACGCTGGCCGAGCCGACGCAGGCGCGCTCCGGACTGGGCCACGCAACGAGCCGTCAGATCGAACAGGTCGTCGTCGGGCAGGCCGACGATCGAGAGTGCTGCCCCGAGCGGGTGACACCGACGCCGGCAGCCGCAGAGCAGTGCGACGACGTCATCGATGGATGTCGGCCGGTCGTCGAGTTCGACCAACTCGACCTCGATGCCACCGGACACGCCGGCGAGCTCGGCCATCGACCCCTGTGCCACGAGGCGGCCCTCGGCGAGCGCGACGACGTGGTCGCAGACGCGTTCGACCTCCTCCAGGACGTGCGACGACAGCATCACGTCGATGCCGAAGTCGCGGTTGACCTGGACGATGATGTTGAGCATCTCGTCGCGCTGCACCGGGTCGAGTCCGTCGGTCGGTTCGTCGAGCACGATCAGGCGCGGATCGGCGGCGATCGCCTGGGCGAGCTTGACGCGCTGGCGCTGGCCCGTCGACATCGTGCCGAGCGCCCGGAAGCGCTCCTCGCCGAGACCGACGAGATAGAGCGAGTCGCTGGCACGGCTGCGAGCCTCGTCGCGGGGCAGCCCCTTCACCTCGGCGAGGTGGCGAACGTAGTCGTAGGCGCGGAGGTCGTCGGGGAACACGTTGCGTTCGGGGCCGTAGCCGATCTGGGCCCGCAGCTCGGGTCCCTTGGAGTCCGGGTCGAGACCGAGCACCGAGATGCTTCCGGCTCGTCGGTGTGAGCAGACCGAGCACGAGTGAGATGAGTGTGGTCTTGCCGGCCCCGTTCGCGCCGACCAGCCCGGTGACCCCGCTCGGGATCGTCACGTCGAGGCGATCGAGCGCCAGCGTCGAGGGGAACTGCATCACGAGTCCCCGCGTCTCGATGATGGCGCCCACTCCGCACGAGTCTTGCACTCCGGCCGCGCGACAGGGTGCCAGGGCGGGGCGGCGCCATTAGCGTTCGGGAATGAGCATCGCCCACCTGCCTGCCACCGCGTCGGCCGATGAGATCCACTCGATCCTCGACCGCGACGCCGCGCTGATCATCGACGACCTCGCCGACGTCGACCTGATCGACCGCGTCAGCGCCGAGATGGCGCCGTTCATCGACGCCACGCCGCCGGGCAGCGACGACTTCTCGGGCCGCAACACTCGTCGCACCGGTGCCCTCATCGCCCGGTCACCGTCGAGTCACCAACTGATCCAGCATCCGACGATCCTCGACGTCACCGGTCGCCTCCTGCACCGAGCGCAGAGCTTCCAGCTGCACCTCACGCAGGTGATCTCGATCGGTCCCGACTCGCCCGGTCAGTCGATCCATCGCGACCAGTGGGCGTTCGACTTCTTCGCGTTCCCGAGCGACTACGACGTGCAGTGCAACACCATCTGGGCGCTCACCGACTTCACGGAGGCCAACGGCGCGACCCGGCTGATGCCGGGCAGCCAGCATCTGCCGGACAGCTTCGAGCACACCGTCGACGAGACCGTGCCGGCCGAGATGACCAAGGGCTCGTGCCTGCTCTACACGGGCAAGGTGTACCACGGTGGCGGCGCCAACCGCTCCGAGGAGACGCGACTCGGGCTCAACATCACCTACAACGTCGGCTGGTTGCGCCAGGAGGAGAACCAGTACCTGTCGGTGCCGCACGACATGGCCGCGACGCTGCCCGACGAGCTGCTCCGGCTGATGGGGTACCGCACGGGCGCCTACGCCCTCGGCTACATCGACGACGTCCGCGACCCGATCGAAGCGCTCCGCGGAGGCACCGGCTCGATGAGCTTCGGCACCGTGACACATGGTGTCTGACACCACGTGTCACGAGTGACGTACACACGGTGCCTGGCACCGTGTGTACGTCAGGCGTCGACGAGTTCCTTCTCGCGGGCTTCCTCTTCGTGGGCGAGCGAGATCGCCGAGGTGTGCGTGCCGCCCTCGACGTTGAGGGTCGGCAGGATGCGGTCGAGCCACCTCGGCAGCCACCAGTTGCGGGCGCCGAGCAGCTCCATCGTGGCCGGCACGAGCAGCATGCGCACGAGGGTCGCGTCGAGGAAGACCGCCGACGACAGCCCGAGGCCGAACATCTTGATGATCCGGTTGTCCTCGAGGACGAAGCTGCCGAACACCACGATCATGATCGCCGCCGCGGCGGTGATCACCCGGGCGGTCGCCGCCAGGCCGTCGGAGACCGAGTTGACGGGGTCGCCGGTGCGGTCGTACTCCTCCTTCACCCGTGACAGCAGGAAGACCTCGTAGTCCATCGACAGGCCGAACACGATGGCGAACATCATCATCGGCAGGAACGGCTCGATCGGTCCGCCCGCCGTGTCGAACAGCGAGGCACCCCAGCCCCACTGGAACACCATGACCACGATGCCGTAGGCGGCGCCGATCGACAGCATGTTCATGATGACGGCCTTGAGCGGCACGAGCAGCGAACGGAACACCATCATCAGCAGCAGGAACGACAGCGTCAGCACGGCGATGAAGAAGATCGGGAGCCGCTCGGCGAGGTAGCTGCTGAAGTCGATGTTCGCGGCGACCGCTCCCGACACGTTGACGACGACGTCGGTCCCATCGGTGACGGAAGGGACCACGTCGGAACGCAACGACTTGACGAGTTCGTCGGTCGCCGCGTCCTGCGGACCCGTCGTGGGCGTGACGCGGATGATGGCGGCCTCGGCCGACGCCGGGTCACCGAACGTGTTGGGAATCGGGCCGAGCACGTCGGCGACGCCCTCGGTCTGCGTCGAGCGTCTCGGCGAGCTCGGCCATGACCTGCCAGATCCTGCGGCTGCGCGAGCTCGGCGGTGAGGATGAGCGGACCGTTGGCGCCGGGTCCGAAGGCTGCGCTCGTGAGGTCGTACGCCTGGCGGGTGGTGCTGCTCTCGGCGAAGTTGCTCTCGTCGCTGAACCCGAGGCGCAGGCCCAGCACCGGGATCGACAGCAGCAGCAGGAAGATCGTCGTGAGGATCGCGATCGACCAGGGCCGATGCTGCACGAACCGGCTCCACCGGTACGCCAGCGTCTGGCGGAGCGGCTTCTCCTTGCGTGGCGGAAGCTCCTTGCGCAGCGGTGCGAACTGCGAACGAGGCGATCAGGATGATCACGGCGATCGGAGCGCCGACGAGCAGCGGCTGGATGCCGAGGCCGACACCGAGCAGCGCGACGGCCACGAAACCGGCAGCGAGGATGCCCCGCCAGCGGGTGACCTCGACCTTGTGCTGGGCGAAGCCGAGGAACGCCGGCAGCAGCGTGACCGACGCGATCATCGTGACCAACACGGTGACGGCCGCGCCGGTCGCCAGACCGTTGATGAACGCCAGGCCCATGATGAACATGCCCAGCAGCGAGATGACGACGGTGAACCCGGCGAACACGACGGCACGTCCGGCCGTGTCGAGGGCGGTGACCGTCGCCTCCTCGGGCGTCTGGCCGGTCTTCAGGCCCTCTCGGTAGCGGGTGACGATGAACAGGGCGTAGTCGATGCCGACGCCGAGGCCGATCATGGCGCCGAGCGTGACGGCGAAGTCGGGGACCGACATGACGTTCGACAGCAGCGTGATGATGCCGGCGCCGATCCCGACGCCGAACAGCGCCACGCCGATCGGCAGACCCATCGCGAGCACCGAACCGAACGCGAGGATCAGCACGACGATGGCGAAGGCGAGGCCGATGAGTTCGGATTCGGGTGGCTCGAACTCACCGAGCGCCTGGCCGCCGATCTCGATCTGCAGTCCCTCGACGTCGGTCGGCAGCATGTCGCCGATCTCCACGCCGATCTCGCCGGTCTGGGTCTCCGACAGGTTCTGGTCGAGATCGATCTGGGCGTAGGCGACGAGGCCGGCGAGTTCGCCCTCGGTCGCGATCTGCCCGGCCACCTGGCCCTCCGGGGAGTACGGGCTGGTGAGCGTCACGCCCTCGATCTGGTCGACCTCGTCGAACAGTGCGGTCATCGCCGCTTGCACCTCGGGGTCGTCGACGCCCTGGTCGGCGCGGAACACGATGGTGCCCGAGCGGCCCGAGCCGAGCCCGCCGAAGTACGTGTCGAGCGTGTCGAAGCCGCTCTTGGACTCCGAGTCGGGGATCGAGAACGAGCTGTCGCTCGATGCGCCGATCGTGCCGACGAGCGCGAACACCGCGACGAGGACCGCGATCCACGCGCCGAGCACGTAGCGACGGCGACGGAAACTGAACCGACCGAGTCGTGCCCACATCGAGGGCTTCGCCGGTGGTTCGGTCGGGACGGAATGGGCGGGAGCAGCTGGAGCGTCCGGGGGGGAAGTGGACATCGTGTTCATTATTGGACATTCTGACCACTAGAATCTGCGATCGCAAACGAATTTGCCGGCGACGTGTCCGAATGGCACACCGCCCGGTCCACAGGGACGACACAACGATGACCCCGACGACCCCGCACCGAGCACGAACAGTGTGACCCTCGTGTGGAACGCACGCGTGCCCTCGTGATCGCCGCGGCAGCCGAGTTGCTCATGGAGGACGGCCCCGGCGCGATCACCCATGCCGCCGTCGCGTCGGCGGCGAACGTGAGTCGCACGACGGTCTACAACCACTGGCCGACCCGCGAAGACCTCCTGCGAGCGACGATCGACTCGATCGGCCATGCGAAGCCCGACGTCGACGACCTCACGGGTTCGCTCCGGGTCGACCTGGAGATCCTGTGCCGACACCTGGTCAGCGATCTGATCGACGAGCAACGAGCGCCGATGATCGCCAACATGATGGAACGGGCACTCCACGACCCCGAAGTCGTGGCGGTCCGAAACGAGTTCCTCGCGCAGTTCGAAGGTGTCTTCGCGCGTCGTCATCTCCAAGGCGATCGCCGACGGCGAACTGCGTCGCGACCTCGATGTCGGTCGGGCGATGGCCGGCCTGCTCGGCAGCTTCCTCTTCGCCCGCTTCATGGCGGCCGACGGGTTCGATCAGCGCTTCGCCGACGCCGTGATCGACGACTTCGTCCGCATCAACGCCCCGCGCTGACAACGTCCCCGGATCCCCACCCCCACCGTCTGTTTGCGGGAGTGTTCTGCTGGAACGGGCCAACCGAACTGTCACGCAAACGAGAAATGGGGGTGGGCGGGCGCAGACGGACGGCGGGGTCAGCGGCGCGCCAGCAGTCGTTCGAGCGGAGCGAGATCGAACGGGGGACCCGTCATCACGATGAGATGGGTCGCCCCGGCCTCGAGGTAGGCGTCGAGATCGTCCACGTCATCGGGCTCGATCGCCACGGTCCGCTCGATCGCTGCAGGGTCCCGCCCGACCTCGGCGCACCACCGATCGAGGACGGCGTTCTTGTGCGCGAACGCGGCGGGCGGGCCGAAGGAGTTCCACGCATCGGCGTACTGGGCCGTCAGCTTCAGCGTCACCTTCTCGCCGGAGCCACCGATGAGGATCGGCAGGTCGCCGATCGGTCCCGGGACGGAGTGCCGCAAGGCGGGCCCGTATCCGCGGGAGGTCGTCAGCGAGCTGGCGAAGGCGACCCGGGGCCGTACCGAACTCGTAGCCGTACTCGACGTAGTCACGCTCGAACCACCCCGATCCGATACCGAGATACATCCGGCCACCCGAGACGTGATCGGTGGTCCGCGCCATGTCGGCGAGCAGCTCCGGATTGCGGTAGCTGTTGCACGTCACGAGCATCCCGAGCTTCGCCCGATCGGTGTCCGCAGCCATCGCGGTGAGCAGGGTCCATCCCTCGAGGTGGTCCGCGTCGGGGTCGCCGTACAGCGGGAAGAAGTGATCCCACAGCCAGATGGAGTCCACGCCGAGCGCCTCGGCGCGGCGCCACGCGTCACGGATCTCGACGTACGACGTCGCCTGCGGTTGGAGCTGCACACCGACTCGGAACCTCATGTCCCCAGTGTTCCACGGCCCTTCGGCCCGATCACCCGTTTGCGTTGCAATTCGGATGGCCCGTCCCCACCGAAACTCCCGCAAACGCGACGAGGGCGGCGCGTCAGCGGCGGCGGACGATGACGCTGCCGACGGAGTAGCCGGCACCGAACGAACAGATCACCCCGAGGTCGCCGGCGACGAGATCGTCGCGATGCAGGTGGAACGCGATCACCGAACCGGCCGAGCTGGTGTTGGCGTACTCGTCGAGGATCACCGGTGCCTCGTCGTCGTCCGGCAGCCGCCCGAGCACGCCCTTGGCGATGAGCTGGTTCATCTTGAGGTTCGCCTGGTGCAGCCAGAACCGGCGGACGTCGGCGGCATCGAGACCGAGCGCGTCGAGGTGGGTCGTGATGTGCTCGGCGACCATCGGACACACCTCCCGGAACACCATCTGGCCGTTCTGACGGAACACCAGCTCGTGGGCATCGCGTTCGATGACCTCGCGAGGAGTTCAGGAACCCGAAGTCGTTGCGGATGTTGTTCGAGAACTTCGTGCGCCAGCTTCGTGCCGAGCACCTCCCACTGCCCCGGCGCCCACCGCGTCGTCGGAACGTTCGAGCACCAGCGCCGTGCACGCGTCGCCGAAGATGAAGTGGAAGTCGCGCAGCTCGAAGTTGTTGTGACCCGACGTGATCTCCGGGTTGACCACCACGACGCAGTTGGCGCTGCCGTTGCGGAGCGCATCGACGGCGGCCTGGATCGAGAACGTCGCCGACGAACAGGCCACGTTCATGTCGTAGCCCCAACCGGCCGCACCGAGCGCGTCCTGGATCTCGATCGCCACCGCGGGATAGGCGCGCTGGAGGTTGGAGCAGCCGACGATCACCGCATCGACCTCCGACGGCGACCGGCCGGCCTGCGCGAGCGCCTCGTGGATCGCGGGCAGCGACATCTCGGCCTGGATGCCGAGCTGGTCCTCCGCAGCGGGTCTCCAGCCGGGGACGCATCCGCGCCGGGGTCGAGCACGCCCGACTTCTCCATCACGTAGCGCGACCGGATGCCCGAGGCCTTCACGATGAACTCCTCGTCGGGCAGCGGCCGCTCGGCGAGTTCACCGGCGGCGATCTCCTCGGCGTGCTCGGCGTTCCACTTCAACGCCGACTCGGTGAGCGAGGCGGCCAGCTCGGCGTTGCTGATCGAGTGCGGCGGGGTGAACAGGCCCGTTCCGGTGATCGAGACGGCGGGCAGATCGACGAGCGGCACGGCGGGCGACATGATGCGGACGCTAACGAACTCAGCCGACCCAGGTCCGCACGAGCGCACGCAAGGTGTCGATGCCATCACCCTTCGACGCACTCACCCAGACGATGTCGCCCTGGTCGAGCCGGCAGCCTGCCGCCAGTTGCTTCTTCCTCGTTGCTCGCTGCGAGGACTTCACCTTGTCGAACTTCGTCGCCACGACCGTGTGGGGAACGCCGTGGTAGCGGAGCCAGTCGAGCATCTGCGCGTCGAGTGTCGTCGGGCCGATCGCACCGTCGACGAGCACGAACACCATCGACAGGTTCGCCGCGCTGGAGGAGATATCCCTCGATCATCTCGGGCCAGTCACGCTTCACGTTCTTGGCCGCCTTGGCGAATCCGTAACCCGGCAGGTCGACCATCGTGCCGCGCTGCGGGCGTTGGCTCTCGACCTCGAACATGTTGATCAGCTGGGTTCGGCCCGGTGTGTTCGACACCCGAGCCAACTGCTTGCGGTTGGCGAGTGCGTTCACCAGCGACGACTTCCCGACGTTCGATCGGCCCACGAACGCCACCTCGGCCGGTGACTCGGGGAGTTGGTCGGCGCGGCTCGCCGACTGCAGGAACGTCAGGCGCAGCGGTCCACTCATGGGATCCAATCTGTCAGACCGCGACGCACGGCAGCGTCCACGCGATCCGACAGCGTCCACGTCGCGGCGAGATCATGCCGAGATCGACGCCAGACGCTCTCGATGACGGCGCCAGCCCTGGAACCCGGTCACCGCGAACGTCATCAGCACGAGCGGCGCAGCGATCAGCGCGGCCGGACCGAGCACGTCGTTGACGTCACTGTCGTTGGAGTCGAAGATCAGGTACGCGACATACACGAGGTAGAACGCGACGAGCACGAAGCCCTCCCACCGCTTGATCTCGAACCCGTTCCAGAAGATCGGTACCAGCACGATCGTCGCTGCGATCATCACCGGGATAGTCGAGTCGCAACGCGCTGTCGCTGACGGCAACCCCGTCCGACGAGACGATCCCGGTCGCACCGAGCACGCACATGAGGTTGAAGAGGTTCGAACCGACGACGTTGCCGACGGCGATGTCACGTTGGCCGCGGAACGCCGCGAGCATCGACGTCGCGAACTCCGGGCAGCGACGTGCCGACGGCCACGACCGTCAGACCGATCACCAGCTCGCTCACGCCGAGTTCGGTGGCGATGTCGGTCGCCGAGTTCACGAGCAACTGCGAACCGAGCACGAGCACCACCAACCCGACGATCACGTAGCCGATCTGCACGAGCAACGGCCGCTCGACTGCTGCTCCCTCGACCGACTCGACGGCCGACTGGTACTCCTCGTTCACCTCGACCGTCTCTCGTCGAGACGCTCGGATCAACCACCAGGTGTACACGATGATGCCGGCGAACAGGATGATGCCGTCGATCCGACCGATCTCGTTGTCCAGCGACATCAGGAGCGCCACGATCGTGACGCCGACGAGCAGCGGGACGTCGATCCGGACGATCCGTTGGGACACGGCGAGACCGCCGACGATCGCCGACGCACCGAGGATCAACAGGATGTTGACGATGTTGCTGCCGACGACGTTGCCGAGCGCCACGTCGCTGTTGCCCGACAGACCCGACCCGACGCTCACCGCGAACTCGGGGGCACTCGTGCCGAAGGCGACCACGGTCAAGCCGATGACCACCGGCTGGACACCGAGCCGTGAGGCGACGGCGGCAGCACCCTTGACCAGGAACTCCGCGCCCACCACCAGGCAGATCACGTCCCGCCACCAATGCAACGATCGTCAAGGCACTCACGACGGCTCACCATATGGGCGGCATGCCCGGATCGCCCTGCCGCGTGTCAACCACTCACCAGGGACGCCAGGGCCCAGACGGCGGCCACGAAGCCGATACCGGCGAAGACGGCGCTGCGGAGTACCGGCGCCCGCTCCAGGTTCGCGTCGTCGAGCTGCTTCGCCGGCGGCTTGACGATCGCCAGCAGATTGCCGACGAACAGGGCGCCGCCGAAGGCCAGCGTGAGCCACGCGAGGAGATCTTCTCCGAGGAACATGCCTCACAGGATGCCGCGGGCGGTGCGAGCTTCGTCGCCATATGATCCACCGGTGGCACCAGGCGGCCTGATCGAGGCGATCAACCATCCGGCCCGACTGGTCGTCGCGGCGTTCGTGGCCCTGATCGGCATCGGCACGATCCTGCTGACGCTGCCGATCTCCGCCGATGGACCCGGCACCGTCGGGTTCGACAACGCACTGTTCATGGCCACCTCGGCGGCCACGGTCACCGGCCTGGCCAGCGTCGACGTCGGCGACTTCTCGCTCTTCGGCGAAACCGTCATCATGCTGCTCATGCAGATCGGCGGGTTCGGCATCATGACGATCGGATCGGTGCTCGTGATCGTCGTGTCGAACCGGGTCGGGCTCCGCCAACGAATGCTGGCCCAGGCCGAGATCGGTGCCGTCGACCTCGGCGACCTGAGGCAACTCCTGGTCGCCGATCGCGAAGATCACCCTCATCGTCGAAGGAGTCGTCGCGTTCATCCTGTTCCTGCGGTTCTGGCAGGGCGGGTACGAGGACGGGCCGATCGAGTTCGGCGTACTCGGCGGTGTTCCACTCGATCGCCGCGTTCAACAACTCGGGCCTGTCGCTGTACTCCGACGGTCTCACGCAGTTCGTCGGCGACCCGGTCGTCGTGTTCACCATCTCCGCCGGCTTCATCATCGGCGGCCTCGGGCTTCCCGATCATCGTCGAACTCCGCCGTCGCCGGCAGCTCCGGCAGGCTGCCGGGCCGAACCGCCGACCGCCGTGGTCGCTGCACGCCCGGATCACGCTGCTCACCACGGCGGCGCTGATCGTGGTCGGCGTGGTCGTGCGTCACCGTCTTCGAGTGGGCGAACCCGGCCACGCTCGGCCCGCTCGACACCTTCGACAAGTTGCTGGCCGGATGGTTCCAAGGGGTGACGCCGCGAACCGCCGGGTTCAACACGGTCAACATCGGTGGCATGCACGAGTCGACGTTGCTGGTGATCACCATCTTGATGTTCATCGGCGCCGGGCCGGCATCGACCGTCCGGTGGCATCAAGGTCACGACCTTCGCCGTCCTCGCCTTCGTCCTGTGGTCCGAGATCCGCGGCAGCACCGACGTCAACGTGTTCAGGCGACGGATCCCTCCCAACGTCATCCGCCAGGCCCTGACGGTGGCGTTGCTGTCGATCGGCCTGGTCGATCGTGTCCGACGCTCGTCGGTCATGGGCATTGGACGACCTGACCCTCACCCCGGCGCTGTTCGAGGTGACCTCTGCGTTCGGCACCGTCGGACTGTCCACCGGCATCACGCCGACGCTCGGCCAGGCGGCCCAGTTCGTGGTGATCCTCGTGATGTTCGCCGGCCGCGTCGGGCCGGTCACCTTCGTCACCGCCCTTGCACTAGCGCGAGCGCACCGCTGCGTACCGTTATCCCGAGGAGCGACCGATCATTGGCTGACAAGATTCTTCACACGATGCTGGGCGGCCTTCGTCCCGCAGGTCGAACACCGCGGCGAGATCGTCGTCATCGGCCTCGGACGATTCGGATCCGCGCTCGCCTCCACACTGGTCGAGATGGGCCACGAGGTCCTCGGGCTCGACGCCGACGAGGAACGCGTCCAGCAGCACGCCGGCGTGCTCACCCACGTCGCCCAGGCCGACACCACCGACGAACGCACCCTGCGCCAACTCGGCGTCGCCGACGCCGTCACCGCTGTCGTCGCCATCGGTGCCGACGTCGAGTCCAGTGTGCTCACCACGGGCGCACTCGTCGACCTCGGTGTGCCGAACATCTGGGCCAAGGCCCTGACCGACTCGCACGGCCGCATCCTGCAGCGAGTGGGTGCCCACCACGTCGTCTTCCCCGAAGCCGAGATGGGCAGTCGAGTGGCCCGACTCGTCACGGGAGCACTCATCGAGTACTTCGCCCTCGACGACGACTTCGTGCTGATCGAGATGGTGGTCCCGAAGGGCCTCGCCGGCAAGCGCCTCGGAGACACCGACATCCGCGCCAACCTACAAGGTCACCGTCGTGTGCATCAAGCCGGAGGGCGAGACCTTCACCTACGCCGAGAGCGCCACCGTGCTCGGTGAACACGATCTGGTCGTGGTCGCCGGTCACCGCGGTGACATCGAACAGTTCGCTCGCCTGGCAACCTGACTCCGGATCGACTCACGCCACGCGCGCCAGCTACAACGACGAGGTGACCACGACCTCGTTCGATCCTGATGCGCTCCGTGAGAAGTACCGAGAGGAGCGCGACAAGCGTCTGCGCGCCGACGGCAACGAGCAGTACGTCGAGATCACCGGCGAGTACGAGCGCTACCTCCACGATCCGTACGTGGCGCCGCTCGAACGCGGCCCGCTGCACGACGACGTCGAGGTGCTGATCATCGGCGGCGGCTTCGGCGGTCTGCTCGCCGGAGCCCGGCTCCGGGAGGCCGGCATCGACGACATCCGTCTGGTCGAGAAGGGCGGTGACTTCGGCGGCACGTGGTACTGGAACCGCTATCCGGGCGCCGCCTGCGACGTCGAGTCGTACGTGTACCTCCCGCTGCTCGAGGAGATCGGCTACATCCCGAAGGAGAAGTACTCCCAGGCCGCCGAGATCCTCGCTCACAGCCAGGCGCATCGGCCGCCACTTCGACCTCTATCGCAACGCCTGCTTCCAGACCGAGGTCACCGAGATGCGCTGGGACGACGCGACCGGCCGGTGGACCGTGCGCACGAACCGCGGCGACGAGATGCACGCCCGCTACATCGTCATGGCGAGCGGACCGCTGCATCGGCCGAAGCTGCCCGGCATCGACGGCATCGACTCGTTCGAGGGTCACACGTTCCACACCAGCCGCTGGGACTACGACTACACCGGCGGCGATTCCGACGGTGGCCTCACCGGCCTCGCCGACAAGCGCGTCGGCATCATCGGGACGGGTGCCACCGCCGTGCAGTGCGTCCCGCACCTCGGCGCGTCGGCCAAGGAGCTGTTCGTCTTCCAGCGCACGCCCGTCGTCGATCGACGTTCGCAACAACCGGCCGACCGACCCCGAGTGGGCGGCGAGTCTGGAGCCGGGTTGGCAGGACGCGACGCATGGAGAACTTCAACAACCTCGTCTCCGGGATCCCGTGAACCCGAAGACCTCGTCGACGACGGCTGGACCGACATCATCGGCAACCTGCTGATCCGCATCCAGCGTGAGGGCGCCGACCTCACGCCCGATGGACTGATGGCGACCATGGAGCTGGCCGACTTCGAGAAGATGGAACAGATCCGCTCCCGGGTGGAGACGATCGTCAACGACCCCGACACGGCGGAGGCGCTCAAGCCCTGGTATCGCCAGTTCTGCAAGCGACCCTGCTTCCACGACGACTACCTCGACACGTTCAACCGACCGAACGTGCACCTCATCGACACCGAAGGTCGCGGTGTGAAGCGGATCACCCCGACCGGCGTGGTGGTCGATCGTCGGGAGTCGACGGTGTCGCTCGTCGAGGAGGAGTTCGAGGTCGACTGCCTGATCTACGCCACCGGGTTCGAGGTCGGCACGGACTACACCCGGCGCGCCGGCTACGAGCTGTACGGTCGTGACGGCATGACGCTCACGGAGAAGTGGCACGACGGGGCGTCGACGCTCCACGGGATGCACAGCCGGGGCTTCCCGAACTGCTTCATCTTCAGCCTCACGCAGTCGGGCTTCACGGTGAACTTCCCGCACATGCTCAACGAGCAGAGCAAGCACCTCGCCTACATCCTCGCCGAGGCGCAGGCTCGTGGGGTCACCGTCATCGAAGCGGACGCCGACGCGGAGGCCGCGTGGGTGGAGACGATCGTGAACCTGTCGCAGATGAACCGGCAGTTCCTCGAGTCGTGCACGCCGGGCTACTACAACAACGAGGGCAGGCCCGCCGATCGCAGCGTGAAGGACGGCAGCTACGGCGCCGGGTCGGTCGCGTTCATCAGGGTGCTCGAGCAGTGGCGCGCCGCCGGCGACCTCGCCGGCCTCGAACTCACCTGACGCGCCAACCTGACCCGCCGGACGCGTGCACACCCGCTCGTACAGAGCGCCGCCGTCTGTTCACGCGAATGGGGGATCGACGTTCGGGTCGTCCCGTCGGCGGCGACGGTGCGAGACTGGGCCATGGCTGAGTACGACCTGATCATCCGCGGTGGGTCCCTCGTGGACGGGACCGGCACCGACGCACGAACCGCCGACGTCGCCGTGCGCGACGGCGTGATCGTCGACGTCGGCACCGTCGAGGGCAGTGCCGGTCCGCGAGATCGACGCCGACGGCGCGCTGGTGATCCCGGGCATCGTCGACATCCACTCGCACTACGACGGCCAGGCCACCTGGGACACCCGGCTCCAGCCGTCGTCGTGGCACGGCGTGACGACCGTCGTGACCGGCAACTGCGGCGTCGGGTTCGCGCCCGTCCACGACGCCGACCACGACAAGCTGATCGAGTTGATGGAAGGCGTGGAGGACATCCCCGGCGCCGCGCTGCACGAAGGTCTGGCGTGGAACTGGAACTCGTTCGGCGAGTTCCTCGACGCCGTCGAGTCACTTCCCCACGACATCGACGTCGCGATGCAGGTTCCCCACGGCGCACTGCGCCTGAACGTGATGGGTGAGCGCGGCGCCAACCACGAAGACGCCACGCCGAACGACATCGCGGCGATGGCCGAACTCGCCCGGGAAGCCATCGAGGCGGGCGCGCTCGGCTTCAGCACCAGCCGCACCCGCAACCACAAGACGTCGACCGGTGCCTACACCCCGACGCTGACCGCGGCGCCCGACGAGCTGATCGGCATCGCCCAGGGAGTCGGCGCGACCGGAACCGGTGTGCTGCAGGTGGTCTCCGACTTCCTCGACCCCGACGCCGAGTTCGCCACGCTGCGCGAGATGGTCGCAACGTCGGGTCGACCGATGTCCATCTCGATCGCGCGGAACCCGATGGTCCCCGACGCCTTCCGGGGGCTCCTCGATCGCATCTCGCAGGCCAACGCCGACGGCCTCACCATGACCGGCCAGGTGGCCCCTCGGGCGGTCGGGCTGATCCTCGGACTCGAGTGCACCCTCAACCCGTTCGTCACCAACCCCGTGTACCGCGAGATCGCGGAACGGCCGCTGGCCGAGAAGGTCGCCGCACTGCGTGACACCGAGTTCCGGGTCGCGGCTGCTCGCCGAGGCGACCGAACGATCGCGGGACAAGCTCGGCGGCAACCTCATCTCGCGGTTCGACCTGCTGTTCGAGATGGGCGACGAGCCCGACTACGAGCCGGCGCTGGACACGTCGCTGCTCGCGGAAGCGAGCCGGCGCGGCGTCACCCCCGAGGAGGTCGCCCTCGACGCGATGCTCGCCGACGACGGGCACGGGCTGCTGTACCTCCCGTTCCTCAACTACGTCGACGGCAACCTCGACGGGTGCCACGAGATGCTCGTGCACCCGCACACCGTGCCCGGCCTGGGTGACGGCGGTGCCCACGTCGGCACGATCTGCGACGGCAGCTTCCCGACCACGCTGCTGTCCTACTGGGGCCGTGACCGCGACCACGACCGCATCCCCCTGCCGTTCCTCGTGCAACGCCACTGCCGCGACACGGCCCGCACGGTCGGCCTGCTCGACCGCGGCGTCGTCGCGCCCGGGTACCGCGCCGACCTCAACGTCGTCGACTTCGATCGCCTCCGTCTCCACAAGCCGACCATCGTCCACGACCTGCCGGCGAGCGGTCGACGCCTCCTGCAGCGGGCCGAGGGATGGCGCCACACGATCGTGGCCGGCCAGGAGACCTACCACGACGGCATCGCCACCGAAGCGCTCCCCGGACGCCTCGTCCGTGGCGCCCGACCCGTTCCGTCTGGCGTGAACGCATGAGCATCGTCGAGGAGTCACCGCTGCCGACCGCCGACGACGTGGTCGAGCTCGAGCCCCACGCGAGCTGGCGCGCCGACGACGTACGACGACGTCGACGCCTGGACGCTGCGGCTGAGTGATGCCGACCACGCCGAGCTCGACGCCGCGCTGGCGCACGCCCGTCGCATCACCGACGACGTGCTCGACGTGACCGCCGACGACTTCCCGCTGCCGACGCTCGCACCCCGCCTGACCGGACTCGCCGACGAACTCGTGAACGGACGGGGGTTCGCCCGCATCGCCGCGCTCGACGTCGGGCGGCTCGGCGCGGAGGACGCGTCGTGGATCTACTGGGGCATCGGGATGCACCTCGGTGAGCCGTGGCCACAGAACGCGAAGGGGCACCTGCTCGGCGACGTGAAGGACCAGGGCAAGGCACCCGACGACCCGACGGCGCGCGGCAACGAGATCGGCGGTCATCCGCTCGACTTCCACAGCGACGGCTCCGACCTCGTCGGGCTGCTGTGCATCGACGCCGGCGTGAGCGGCGGCGAGAGCCTGGTCGCCAATGCGCTCGCCGCGCACAATGCGCTGGTGCGGACCCGACCCGATCTGGCTGCCGTGCTCTACCGGCCGCTCCCCTACGACTTCCGCGGCGAGCAGCGCGACGGAGCCCGGCCGTTCTACGAGATCCCGGCGTTCACCCGCCACCGCGGACCGACCGGCGACCGGTTGTTCATCCGGTACATCCGGCCGTTCATCCAGGCCTCGCAGCGTCACCCCGACGCCCCGCGGCTGACCGGCGAGCAGGTCGAGGCGATGGACGCCTACGACGCACTGGTGAAGGACCCCGACAACCGGGTGGAGATGGCGCTGCGACCCGGCGAGATCCAGTTCGTCAACAACTACCACGTACTGCACGGTCGCCGGTCGTACGTCGACGACCCGGAGCACGGTCAGGTGCGGTGGCTCAAGCGACTCTGGTTGGCCACCGACGTGCTCGGTCCCGACGACCGCCCGGAACGCTTCCAACGCGTCGGCGCGATGGGACACTGGGGCGAGCGCCGAACGAGGGCATGAACGTGGCGGCGCTCGACGATGCCGTCATCGCTGCTCGAGCGGCCTATGCATCCGCCCGACCGCGCAGCGCGGAGCTGGCGGCCCGAGCCGACGTCGTCCTTCCGGGCGGCAACACCCGGTCGGTCCTGCACTTCGATCCGTTCCCGTTCCGCGTCGCCTCGGCCGAGGGCAGGTACCTGGTCGACGTCGACGGTCACCGGTACGTCGATCTGCTCGGCAACTACACCGCCGGACTGCTCGGGCACTCGCCCGGGCCGGTGCGCGCCGCCGTCCACGCCGCCGTCGACAACGGATGGACGCTCGGCGCCGTCCACCCGGACGAGGTCCGCTTCGCCGAACTGATCGTCGCCAGATTCCCGTCGATCGAGCAGGTGCGGTTCACGAACTCCGGCACCGAGGCGAACCTGATGGCACTCGCGCTCGCGCTCCATCACACGCAACGACACGAGGTGCTCGTGTTCGACGGTGGCTACCACGGCGGCGTCATCACGTTCGCCGGCCATCGTGAGGTCAACGTGCCCCACGAGTGGGTGACCGCGACCTACAACGACGTCGACGGCGTCACGGCGGTTGTTCGACGAGCACGAGTTCGCCGCGGTGCTCGTCGAGCCGCTCCAGGGTTCCGCCGGATGCATCCCGGCCGATCCGGACTTCCTGCGAACGTTGCGACGTGAGTGCGATCGCACCGGAGCGCTGCTCATCTTCGACGAGGTGATGACGTCACGGCTGTCGCCCGGCGGCGCCCAAGCGGTCCACGGCGTCCTCCCCGATCTCACGACGCTCGGCAAGTACCTCGCCGGAGGGTTCTCCTTCGGCGCGTTCGGTGGACGTCGCGAACTGATGGCCGCCTTCGATCCGAGCGCCGGAGGCCGACTCGGCCACGCGGGCACGTTCAACAACAACGTGGTCTCGATGGCCGCCGGCATCGCGACCCTCACCGAGGTGCTGACGCCGGAGATTCTCGCCGCCACGAACGCCCGCGGGGACCAGCTCCGCGAAGGGCTCGACGCCGCGTTCCGCGCGCACGATCTGCCGATGAGCGTGACCGGGTTCGGGTCGCTCATGAACATCCACGGCACGGCCGGGCCGGTGACGTCGGTCGACGACCTGCGCGGCTCGAACGACGCGTGGAAGGAGCTGTTGTTCTTCGCCGCGCTCGACGCCGGCTTCTTCATCGCCCGGCGCGGCTTCATCGCGCTCTCGATCGAGGTCACCGACGACGACGTGTCGTCGTTCGTCGCCTTCGTCGACCAGTGGGCGCGAGGCGCTACAGCTCTTCGAGGATCTGCTTGCGCTTGATCTCGAACTCGACGTCGTTGACCAGGCCCTGCGCCCGGAGTTCGTCGAGCGCCTTGAGCCGCTCCTGAGCGGACGGTCCGGCAGCCGGCGCCGGCGCCGGGCGGCTGGATGTGTTCCTGCATCGCCTTGGCCAACGCGGCGGCATCTCGATCGGAGTCCGCCTGCTCGTCGGCTTCGACCTGTTGGAAGATGAGCGCGCGAACGTGCTCGGGATCGGGGATGTTCTCGAACACCGAGTCCCCCGTCTCGCCGGCGGACTCGATCGTGACGATGCCGTTGTTCAGGGCCCGGGCGATGAACGACTGCGTGAAGTTGACGTTGTTGACCCGGTTCAACGGGATCGACACGCCGCGCCGCTGGATGATGCCACTCTGGTAGGCCACCCGCTGATTCGTGATCGCGAAACGGGTGGTCTTCCACCCGATGTAGGCATAGATCGTGGCCACGATGATCACGAGGAACACGATCCCGGCGATGAACTTGATCGTGTCGTTGATGAAGCCGTCGTCGAAGACGAGCGACCAGCAGCAGCAGTCCGATCAGACCCGAGCGACGCCGCCACCTCCTTCCAGAAGTACCACCAGTGCGGGTTCGACGAGAGGATCATCTTCTCGCCGGGCATGAGTTCGATCGTCTTCTTGGCGGCCATGTCGCGAGCGTAGTACGGGCGCCTCGGTCAGCTGACGAGTCGGGTGATCGCCGTGGCCGCCGACGCCAGCAGGATCACGACGACGAACGGCGCTCGGCGCCAGAGTGCGAGGCCCGGCGACGATCAGCCCGACGAGTCGCGCGTCGATCACGATCTCCTGGCCGTCGCCGACGGTCGACACGATGGCCAGTGCTGCGAGCAGCGCCGCCGGGAGGAGGTCGACCACCTGCTGCACCCGCGCGGGCAGGGAGCGTTCGCCCAGCAGGAGTGGTCCGGCCGACTTCAGGGCGAACGTGCCGATCGTCATGATGACGAGCACCGCCGTTGCCGCGTTCACGAGTGCTCACCTTCGACGGTGACGGCGCGCGACGGCCAGACGAAGGCCGCCGCCACGCCGAACATCGAGGCCACGATCGGCACGCCCGGTGGCACGAACGGGATCAGGACCAGAGCGATCAGGGCGCCGGCGATCGCCGTTCGACGTTGTGGCGCCGAGGACAGGCGCGGCCAGAGCAGTGCGAGGAAGGCCGCCGGGCCCGCGGCGTCCAGTCCGAGGTCGGTGATGAGATCCTGTGCATCCGAGAACACGGCGAACCCGATGATCGTGGTGAGGTTCCAGACCACGAAGACCCCGATGCCGGCCACGAGAAAGCCGTAGCGCCGCCATCGCAAGGTGTCCTGGGACGCCCCGACGGCCGTCGACTCGTCGATCATGAGTTGCGACATGCCGGCCCGTTTCCACCACGGACCTGCGAGCGCCGGGGCCATGATCAGTCCGAACGCCAGCGAACGCACGTTGAGGAGCAGCCCGGCGATGGCGGCCGACGCGATCGAACCGTCGTCACCCAGGATCTCGATCGCCGCGAACTGCGAGCTCCCGCCGAACACGAAGGCAGAGAACCCGACGGCCTGCAGCAGTGACAACCCGGCCGAGGACGCGGCGGCGCCGAACACGATGCCGAACGGTGCCACCGCGGCGACGATGGACGCCGCCTGACGGCGGATCGCGCGTCGCCGGGCATCGTCATCGGCCTGATCCGTCGTGGTCACCGCCTCGGTCACCGAGCGAGTCTGCCCGCGGAGCGACCGAACACCTGCCGATAATTTCGACGGCGTGGTCGAACCGTTGCAGCCCGATGCTCGAGCGGTTCGGCGGCCCGCCGCCTCGTTCAAGGTGCGGCGGCGGTCGCTGTCGCCGAAACGCCAGGCCGAGTTCGACACGTGGATCGACGACGTGGGGCCTCGACATCGAGGGACCGTTGCTCGACTGGACCGACGTGTTCGGGCGGGACGGTGACGTCGTCCTCGACGTCGGATTCGGCCACGGTGAGTCGACGATCGAGATGGCCGCGGCCGAGCCCGACGTCGACGTGATCGGTGTGGAGGTCCACACGCCCGGTGTCGTGACCGTGCTCGACGCGATCGAGCACCGGGGGCTGCATCAGATCCGAGTGGTCCACGGTGACCTGCTCCCGTTCCTCGATCGAGTTCCTGCGGCCTCGCTGTCGGGCATTCGCGTCTACTTCCCCGATCCGTGGACGAAGCGCCGCAACCACCAGCGACGCCTGATCCGCGGCGACGTCGTGGCTGCGTTCACCGATCGCCTGCGCATCGGTGGCACGCTGCACCTGGCCACCGACATCGCCGACTACGCCGAATCCATGGTGGCCACCTGCGCCGCCGAGGAACGGCTCGTCGGCGGAGTCATCGACCGTCCCGACTGGCGGCCCCTCACCCGGTTCGAACAACGTGGCCTCGACGCCGGCCGCTCACCCATCGACCTCCTCTACACCCGTGTTACTCCTGGTGTCAGACACCAGGAGTAACGGCGATCTCCGCGTTCGGACGGAGTTCGTCGAACGTGTCGATCTTGCGGAGTGACGGGAAGACGACGGCGAAGCTCGCGGCGATCACGACCGTGATGAACCCGCCACCGGCGATTGCGAGGGGCACCCCGAACAACCGTGCCGCGACGCCACTCTCGAACGCACCGAGTTCGTTCGACGCCCCGATGAACACACCCTCCACGGCACTCACCCTGCCCAGCTGATCGTCGGGTGTCACCAGCGGCACGATCGAGCCGCGGATGAACATCGAGATCATGTCCGCCGCCGAGATCACGACCAGCGCGAGGAACGCGACCGCATAGTTCGTCGTCAGACCGAACACCATCGTGCCGAGTCCGAAGATGCCGACGACGACGAGGAGCGTCGGGCCGACCCGCCGCGTGATCGGTCGTACCGCGAGCCACATCGCCATCACCGCCGCGCCGATCCCGGGAGCGGCGCGGAGCCATCCGTACGCGATGTCACCGACCCCGAGCCGCTCGCTGGCCACCGCCGGGATCAGCGCGATCGCGCCACCGAAGAGCACGGCGAACAGATCGAGGGAAATGGTGCCGAGCACGACCGGTGTGCGACGTACGAACGACAACCCCTCCAAGGCAGACGACAACGTCGGTCGGTCCGTGATCCGGTCCGGCTCGCGGACGTAGACGATCAACAGGATCGGAATGATCGCCGCGAACTCGAATGCCCCCGCGACCGCATAGGCCTGCGCCGGGCCGACCGAGTACAGGAACCCGCCGATCACCGGGCCGACGATCGCGCTCGCGGTGAACGTCGCCGTCCACAGCGCCACCACCTGCGGGAACAGCTCGGGCGGCGCGAGGAGCGGGGCAATCGAGCGGCGCGACGGCCCGATCATCGCATCGGTCGCTCCGAACAGGAACGCGAGGAAGAACAACTGCCAGAGCGTGCCGGGTTCGGCCACGCTGTAGACCACGAACCCGACGGCGCACAGCGTGCGAGCGAAGCAGGAAGAGCGCGGTGACCCGGCGACGGTCGAAGCGATCCGCCACCCACCCGCTCACCAGCACCAGCAACACCGCCGGAACGAACTGCGCCAGCCCGATGAAGGCGATCGACAGCGTGTCACCCGAGATGTCGAAGGCCTGCTTGAACAACACCGTGACGAGGATGTTGAGGCCGATCGCGGCCAGCGCCGTCGACAGCAGGTACCGCCGCACCGCCGGGTACCGGAGCACGTCGCGAGCGCTGGACACGCCGGCAACCTACCCCTCACCCGAACCCTCCCCCCCACCCGAAAAATGTCGGGATCCGGACGCTCGGCGACCGTTTTCCGCGAAGTTTCGGTGGGGGCTTGACGGAGACGATTGCGGTCGCAATGAATCTGGCGGTACGATGTCGGCGATGGCCGATGCGCTGCTCCAGACCTTCCCGCTCGGTACGCAGTGGCCGACGATCGATCCGTTCCTGTTCTGCGCCCACCACCGCGACGACTACCCCGAGGGCACCGAGGGGCTCGGACCCGACGCCCCGCTCGTCGGCCGCGACATCGGGATGGACTTCGCCGGCGTCGACGGGTGGAACATGTACCACGGCTCGACCAGGTGCCCGGCTTTCCCCAGCATCCGCATCGCGGGTTCGAGACCGTCACCTACGTGCGCACCGGCTTCTGCGACCACAGCGACTCGCTCGGAGCGACGGCCCGCTTCGGTCGCGGTGACACGCAGTGGATGACCGCCGGCCGCGGCATCGTGCACTGCGAGATGTTCCCGCTCCTCGACCCCGACGGCCCGAACCCGCTCGAGTTGTTCCAGATCTGGCTGAACCTGCCCGCCGCCGACAAGATGGTCGAGCCGTACTTCACCATGCTGTGGAGCCACGACACCCCGACCATCATCGCCGAGCCGTCCGACGACGGAGCGATCGTCGACATCACGGTGATCGCCGGCTCGCTGGCCTCGGCCACTGCACCCAGCCCCCCACCGAACTCATGGGCGTCCAAGACCGAGGCCGACGTGGCGATCTGGCACCTCCGGTTCGATCCGGGCGCTCGGTGGACGATGCCGGCCGCGACGAACGACGAGTCACACCGGTTGCTCTACGCGTTCTCCGGATCATGGCTCGACGGTGGACGGCGAGCGACTCGACGCCGGGACCGGTGCGGTGCTCGACCCGTCACGTCCGCTCGACCTGGTCGCCGGCGACGGTGGTGTGGAGTGCATGGTCCTGCAGGGCCGTCCGATCGGTGAACCGGTGGCGCAGTACGGCCCGTTCGTCATGAACACCCAGGCCGAGATCCAGCAGGCCTTCGAGGACTACCGCCGCACCCAGTTCGGTGGCTGGCCGTGGGGCAGCGACGACCCGAACCACGGACCCACCCCCCGTCGGTTCGCCCGCCACGCCGACGGCCGCGTCGAGACCTTCGACGTCGAACCCGCCCACGCCGACTGACCCGGCCCCTCTCGTCCCGTTTGCGGGAGTATTCCGGATGGGCCATCCCATCGGAAAGCTCCCGCAAACGAGCAGGATGAGCGTCAGCGGGTGGCGGCGGCGCGGAGGTCGAGCGCGCGGGCGGCGGCGGCCGAGGCGACGTCGGACGTCACCGTGAGGTGACCCATCTTGCGGCCCGGGCGCGCCTGCGACTTGCCGTACAGGTGCAGCTTGGCGGACGGGTCGTCGAGCACCACCGACCAGTCCGGATCGCCGTTCGCCCACCGGTCGCCGAGCAGGTTGACCATCGCGATGGCGGGCGCGGTCATCGCCGTACTCCCGAGTCCGAGCCCGCACACGGCGCGCACCTGCTGCTCGAACTGGCTGGTGACGCACGCGTCGAGCGTCCAGTGACCGCTGTTGTGGGGCCGCGGAGCGAGTTCGTTGACGAGGAGGTCGCCGTTCACGACGAACAGTTCGACGGCCAGCACGCCGACGTAGTCGAGCGCGTCGGCGATCGCCATCGCCAGACCGACGGCACGATCAGCAAGCTTCGCAGACACCGACGCGGGCACGATCGTGAGATCCAGGATCCCGTCGACGTGACGGTTCTCGGCCACCGGCCAGGCCTCGACGCGACCGTCCGCGGTGCGTCCCACGACGACGCTGAGCTCCGTCTCGAGGTCGAGCCGGCGCTCCACCACGGCGTCGACACCGCCGAGTTCGGCCCACGCGGCATACATCTCGGACACACTGCTCACGGTGCGTTGCCCCTTGCCGTCGTAGCCGAGCCGAGCCGTCTTGATGATGGCGCCACGGTCGACGAGCGACGGGTCGACGGTCGGGTCATCCGACGGCAGCGAGCACGCCGTAGTCGCCCACCGGGAACCCGTTGTCGACCAGGAATGCCTTCTCCGCGATCCGATCCTGAGCGATCCGGACCGAGGCCGCCGATGGGAACACCGCCACGGTGGCGGCCAACTCGTCGAGTGCTGCGGCCGGCGGATTCTCGAACTCGGTGGTCACGACGTCACAGTCGAACGCCAACCGACGCAACGCGGACGGGTCGTCGTACGGCGCCACGAGATGCTCGTTCGCAACGGCCCCCGCGGGTGCCGACGGATCGGGGTCGAGCACGATGGTTCGGTACCCCATCGTCGCGGCGGCCATGACCGCGTACCGGCCGAGCTGACCACCGCCGAGGATCCCGATCGTGGCCGGTGGAGTGATGGGATGCACCGTCACGTCGATTCGTCGTTCACAGCAACTCGGTTCATGCCGAGTCGGTCGGCGGCAGGACCGATGTCTGCGCCTGCTCACGACGGGCCGCACGGTAGTCGTCCAGCGCCCGCAACAACTCCACGTCATCGGCGGCCAGGACGGCGACGGCGAACAGTGCTGCGTTGACCGCACCGGACTCCCCGATCGCGAACGTGGCGACCGGAACGCCGGCGGGCATCTGCACGATCGAGTACAGCGAATCCTGCCCGCCGAGATGGCGCGAGGGCACGGGGACGCCCAGCACCGGCACCGTGGTCTTCGCGGCGAGCATGCCGGGGAGGTGGGCCGCGCCGCCCGCGCCGGCGATGATCACACGAAGGCCTCGATCACGGGCGGCCTCGGCGTAGTCGAACATGTCGTCGGGCATGCGATGGGCACTGACCACCTTGGCCTCGTGCGGAACGCCGAACGCGTCGAGCGTCTCGACGGCCTTCGACATCGTCGGCCAGTCGCTCGCGGAACCCATCACGACGCCGACGACGGGGGCAGCTGACGCAGCTCACGATCGCAGCGTAGGTCGTGACAGCGTCAGAACCGGAGGTGCATCACCACGTCGTCAGAAGATCACGTCGGCCTCGAGCCGGCCGTCCTCGCCGACCACCACCACCATCCGCGACATGCACGGCATGCAGTACACCTTGTCGCCGGGTCGGAGTTCACGGGTTGCCCGGATCACGACCTTGCAGACCGGGCACACCACCTCGTTGGGCGCCAGCACGTCGAGCGGACCTCCCCAGTGGCGGTAGAACTTCCGCCACTTCTTCGGGACCTCCTTGAATCCCGTCTCCTCCAGTTCGTATCGCCGACGGGAGGCGTCAGCTGCAATCTCGGGTGCGGACACGTCGACGTCGGTCATCACGTGAGTCCGAGCCGTTCGACGGTCAGGAGGTACTCGGACGCCAGCTGCGAACTCGCCTCCGCCGGCGCTCCGACATCGGCGAGCGCTGCTTCGAACACACCCAGCACCATCGGATCGAGCCGAGCGCGGATCGCCCGCAGGCGCGCCCGCCCCGACGGATCCGCGGCGAGACTCCGACCGAGGTCGTTCTCGCCGAACCCGGCGTGTCGCCGTTCATCCGAGATGACCCCGGCCAGCACGTCCTTCGTCACGGCGTCCGCATCGGCAGCGTGCAGTCGGAAGACCGTGTACTCCATCGTCTCCAGGATCGACGTTCTGCGCGAACACCGCCGCCTGCCAGTCACCGTCGGCAACCAGGTCGAGCAGCGCACCCTTGAAGTCGACCAGCGCCGGCTGCGCCCGTCGTTCGATCTCGGCGGCCGGGTCATCGACGCCGAGCTCGCCGAGGCGATGCAGGAACACCTCCAGATGACGGGCCTCGTCGACGACCTGGGTGGCCATGAAGATCTTCGAGTTCCGATCGGGCGCGAGTTGGATGAGCCCCGCCGCACCCTCGAGTGCTGCAGTCTCGCCGACGGCGTAGTTGCACAGGGTCGTGATCAGCCGTTCGCGCCGTGCGTCGTCGAGCGGCTCCTCGACGGTGGTGGTCTGTCGGCCGTACGGGCGGTCGGACAGGTAGCCCTCCACGGAGTCGAACCAGAACTGGAACGAATGGACCTCGTCGAGGAAGTCCTGCTCCGCGAGCGCGTGCGGATCGAACTCGTCGACGACCGTCATCACACGGGGACGCGGGGGGTCTGGTACTCGATGCCGACCCGGGCCAGCCGGGTCTTGAACTCGCCGAGGACCGTGTTCGCCAGGACGGCCTCCATCTCCTCGGGCGTCGCCGTCGACAGGTTCGTCCCGTGCCACTCGGCCGACGTGGTGGGCGTCGGCGTGGCCTTGGGCGTGTTGTCGTCACCACGGAACGAGTCCGCGAACACGGCGAGCATGTAGTAGGTCATCTCCTGCTGCATGCGCTCGATCTCCGGCTTCTTCTCCGGGTGCTGGGCGATGAGCGAACCGATCCGGTTCTCGCCGAAACCCACGTGACGTCGTTCGTCGGCGATCGTGCCCGACAGCGTGTGGGCGAACTTCGGGTTGAACTCGCGGTTGCCCGCCTCGAGCATCTCGAACACCGTGAAGGCGAGGCCCTCGAGCACGATGTTCTGACCGACGACGCCGGCCAGGAAGTCGCCGGCGTCCACCTTCTCCAGGAGCACCTCGGCGAACTTGACGAGGTTGGGGTTGGCGTAGCGATCGATCGTCGATTCGAGGTCGTCCTTCTTCACCCCGAGGTCGAAGAGTCGCTGCGTGAAGATCTCGACGTGGCGTGCCTCGTCGAGGGTCTGCGTGGCGAGGAAGCGCTTGCTCGGGTAGTCGGGGGCGGCGTTGATGAGGCCGGAGGATGCCGCGAGCGCACACCGCTCCCCCACGACGAGGCCGACGGTGGTGCGAATCGCCGCCTCGCGCTCGTCGTCGTCGTCGAGCAGCGTCGCCGGCTCCTGCTCGTTCGGTTCGTGGCCGTACACCGTGTCCTCGAGATACCCCTGCGGACACATCTCCATCCATCGCTGGATCGAGTACTGCGCGAGAAACTCCGTCATGTTCGGACCTGCCTTCTTGATTGGAACGTTGTTCCAATATCTACGTCAGGCCTGACGACCCACCAGGGTCTTTGGTCCCGCGCGCGACGCTGCGCTCGGCTGTCGGCCGTGCCGCCGTCAGCCGAGGACGTCGCCGAGTGCGGCGACGGCCCGCTCGACATCGGCGGGCGACGTGTAGTGCACGAACGACAACCGCACGACACCACGATCGGGGTCCACACCGAGGCCATCGAGGACCCGTGCCGCGTAGTAGTGGCCCGAACTCGTCTGCACCCCGCGCTGCACGAGTTCGTGGGCAACGTCTGCGGGTTCCATGGCGAGCGGACTGAACGCGACGGTGGGACACCGATGACCGTCGGCACCATCGACCGTCGACGGTCCGAGGAGCCGGACGTCGTCCCGATCGGCGAGCACATCGAGCAGGACCGGCGTCAACGAATCCTCGTGCTCACGCCACAGCGCAGACACCGCCGCGCAGCTCGTGCGGAGGTCGTCGGTCGCCGCGCCGCCGTGATGCCGATGGAGTTCCTCGACGTACTCGAGGACGGCCCCCGCCGACGCCACCTGGGCGTGGTCGGGGCCGGCCGGGTTCAAGCGCTTGTCGGGCACCTCGTTGTTGAAGAAGTGGCTCTGGTTCGGAAGTTCGGTCAAGAGGCCGGAGCGAACGACCATCAGACCCTGATGCACCGAGTAGGTCTTGTAGAGACTGAACAGGTACACGTCCGCACCGAGTGCGGCGACGTCGGGCAGGCTGTGCGGGGCGAACGACACGCCGTCGACGATCACCCTGGCACCGACCGCGTGGGCGAGTGCCGTGATCCTGCCGACGTCGTTCTCCTTGCCGACGATGTTCGACGCATGCGGGACCGTCACGAGCCCGGTTCGTTCGGTCAGCAACGCCTCGAAGTGGGCGATGTCCAGCAGTCCGGTGTCGGGGTCGGTCCGCCACTCCTTCAACGTGCAGCCGACGCGGGCCGCAGCTCGACGGATCGCTCCCGTGTTCGCCTCGTGATCCTGGTTGGTGACGATCACCTCATGACCGGGTTCGAGCACCTCGGCGAAGGCGTGCGCGAGCACGTAGGTGTTCGCCGACGTCGACGGCCCGAAGATCACCTCGCGTGGTTGCACCCCGAGCGCCTCGGCCCACCGTGCCCGCGACCGGTCCATCGCCGCTCCCCCACGCGCCGACGACTCGAACTCGCTGTAGGGCTGGACCTTCAGGTCCGTGTAGTACGTCGTGAGCGCGTCGATCGTCTGACGGCAGGCGAACGACCCCCCGGCGTTCTCGAAGAACGACTGGCCCTCGTTGACAGGGCGGGAGAACGCGGGAAAGTTCGAACGGACGAAATCGAGGTCGAGCACACGGCCACGGTAGTGCCCGTCGGCATCGACCAAGATGGGGGCCGTGACGTCTGCCGCTGAACCTGCCTCGACCGCCGACCTGATCACGCCGGCGTTACTGGTCGATGTGCCCACGTTCGACCGGAACCTCGCGGCGATGGACGCCGTGCTGCCGGGGACCAGACTGCGACCCCACGTGAAGGCGTTCAAGTCCACCGCCATGGCCGCCCGGCTCCACGCCGACGGGCACACCGGCCTCTGCGCCGCGACCCCGAAGGAGATCGAGGGCCTTGCGGCTGCCGGACTCGGCGACGACCTGCTGCTCGCCAACGAGACACTCGACACCGCTCGGCTCGGGGCACTCGCCGACCAGGCGAACATCACCGTGGCGATCGACTCCGACGAGACGCTTGCCGCCGCGGTCCGAGGCGGTGTGCGATCCGTACTCGTCGACGTCGATGTCGGACTCCCCCGCTGCGGCTGCGACGTCGACGATGCCGGTCGGCTGGCCGACGCCGCCCGCGCCGCCGGGCTCGAGGTTCGCGGCGTCATGGGCTACGAGGGCCACCTCATGATGATCCACGACCGTGACGCCAAGCGCGAGAAGGTCGAAGCGGCGATGGCGATCCTGCTGCAGGCCCACGACGCCGTCGGCGGCGACATCGTGTCGGGTGGCGGCACGGGAACGTTCGACCTGAACACGTGGTGCACGGAGATCCAGGCGGGTTCCTACATGCTGATGGACACCCAGTACGACGAACTCGAGTCCCCGTTCGCCAAGGCGCTCTCGCGTGCTGGCCACCGTGATCTCGGTCAGCTCCAAGGGATGGATCATCGCCGACGCCGGCCTCAAGGCGTTCGGCATGGATCACGGCAACCCGTCGTGGGACGACGGCGACGTGTTCTTCTGCTCCGACGAACACATCACGCTGCTGCCCCGCGAGCTCGGTGACTGGTCGGTCGGTGACCGCGTCCGGATCTGGCCCGCCCACGTCGACCCCACCGTCGCCCGCCACGAACAGTTCTGGATGGTGACCGGCGACAGCATCGTCGACCGCTGGCCGATCGACCTGCGCCACTGGTGACGTTCACGTCGGTGCCTGGCACCAGATGTACGTCACATGGAGCGGGCGGCGTTGTCGAACCGGGTGTACTGGCCGAGGAAGACCAGGCGCTTGGTGCCGATCGGGCCCGAGCGGTGCTTGGCCACGATGACCTCGGCCGAGCCCTTGTCGGGTGACTCCGGGTTGTAGACCTCGTCGCGGTACAGGAACATCACGACGTCGGCGTCCTGCTCCAGCGAGCCCGACTCACGGAGGTCGGCGAGCATCGGCCGCTTGTCCGACCGGGACTCGAGGTTGCGGCTCAGCTGGCTCAGCGCCACGATCGGCACCTCGAGCTCACGAGCGAGCACCTTCAGGTTCCGGCTGATCTCGCTGACCTCGAGCTGACGGTTCTCGGAGTTCCCGCTGCCGCTCATCAGCTGCAGGTAGTCGATCATGATCAACGCCAGCCCGCCGTGCTGGGCCTTGATGCGGCGGGCCTTGGCGCGGATCTCCATCACCGTGACCTGCGGGTTGTCGTCGAGGAACAACGGCACCTCGAGACGACCGACCGCGAGGCCGATCTTGGACCAGTCGCTCTCGCTCAGCTTGCCGGTGCGCAGCTTCGTCGAGTCGACCTTGGCCTCGCTGGCCAGGATGCGCTGGGTCAGCTCCGTGTGGCCCATCTCCAGCGAGAACACCAGCACCGGCTTGCCGGTGTGCTTCGCGATGTGGGTCGCCATGCCCAGGCCGAAACTGGTCTTTCCCATCGCCGGCCGCGCCCCGACGATGTTCAGCGTGCTCGGCTGCAGACCCGACAGCAGTTCGTCGAGATCGTCGTAGCCGGTCGCCGCCCCGGTGATCGTGTCGCCGCGCTCGTAGTTCTCCTCGAGCTGATCCATCGCCTCGTTCAGGAGTTCCTGGATCTGCCGGGTCGAGTCGACGACCCGATCCTCGGCGACCTCGAACATCTTCGACTCGGCCATGTCGACGGCCTTGGTCACGTCGTCGGGTTCGCTGAAGGCGAGGTCGGTGATCTCCCCGGCGGTGTGGATCAGCCGTCGCAGCAGCGCCGTGTCCATGACGATGCGGGCGTAGTGCTCGGCGCCCGACACCGACGGCGTGGCGTTCTGCAGATCGTTCAGCCGCTCGATCCCGCCGATCTCGTCGAGCAGACCGTGACGACGCAGCTCGTCGGCCACCGTCACCACGTCGACCGGCCCCGACGACGAATAGATCGACCGGATCGAGTCGAAGACGTGCTGATGGGCGGGGCTGTAGAAGTCCCGGACCTTCAGGCCCGGCCTCGCCGACGACGCCGATCGCGTCGCGCGACAGCAGCAGCGCGCCGAGCACCGACTCCTCGGCCTGCAGGTTGTGCGGAGGGACCCGACCGCTCCGACTGGTGGCGTTGCCGGACCGTTCGGTGCGGCTGGGTACGAATTCACGATCGAGCGACATGGGGAGCCCACTCTCTCAGGGGTTTCCTGTGCGAGGGAAGGGGAACAACCCTGGGTCTTGCCTGTTGACGGCCTGTGGGCAACCACCCGGAACTGTGGATGGGTGCCTGGGGACAACCCTGTGTACAGACGCGCGCCGTCACGAGGTGACCGGGAGTTGCAGTGGCGGGCCTGCGATGGCAGGCAGGGCGACGTCAGCCGGCGGCGACGACGTCGATGGTGATCGGGAACGACACGTCGCTGTGCAGCGACGCCGTCACCGTGTGCTGGCCGACCGTCTTGATGACGTCGACCTCGAGCTGACGACGATCGAGCTCGATGTCGGTCTGCTCGCGCACCGCGTGACGACGTCGCCGGCGGTGACCGAACCGAAGAGCTTGCCTTCGGGGCCGGCCTTCGCCGTGACCGTGATCACCTTCGGCACGAGCGTGCTGGCGATGGTGGTCGCCGCCTCGCGGGCGCTCGCATCGCGTTGATCGCGGGCCTGACGCATCTGACCGGCCTGATCGACGGCACCGTCGGAGGCGACGATGGCGTGGCCCTTCGGGAACAGGAAGTTGCGGGCGTGGCCGTCGGCCACCTCGACGATGTCGCCACGCTTGCCGAGGCCGTCGAGATCGGAACGCAGGATGACCTTCATGATCAGACCTCCTCGTCGATCGACTCGTCGTTCGCGTCGAACCCGTCGAGCTCGACCGCTCTTCGACCAGCACGTCGTCCATCACGAGGTCGGTGCTGTCGCTCAGGCTCGTCTCGCGATCGCGACCGCCCTCGCGGCCACCGTCGCGGCCGCGGCCGCCGGTGCGGGTGGAGGCCACGCGCTTGGCGTACGGGAGCAGCGCCATCTCGCGTGCGACCTTGACGGCGTTGGCGACCTCACGCTGCTGCTGCAGCGTGTTGCCGGCCACGCGACGGTTCTGGATCTTGGCGCGGTCGCTCATGAAGCGGGCGAGGAGATCGACGTCCTTGTAGTCGATGTACTCGACCTTGTCGATCACCAGCACGCTGGTCTTCTTCTTGAACTTGCGGGGATTCAGGTCACGGGCGCTACGCGCCTTGTTCTTCTTGCTTGCCATGATGGTTCCTTCGAGATCTTGAGATGAGGGGTCAGAACGGCTCTTCGTCGCCGTAGACGGGATCAGGGGCTCGGCTGGCGCCGCCGCCACCGCCACCGCCGCCGCCACTGCCGCCGTCGGCAGCGTCGCGGCTGATGCGCTCGATCTGGGCCTGGGCCCAGCGCAGGCTCGGGCCGAGTTCGTCGGCGATCACTTCGGTGACGCTGCGCTTCTCGCCCTCGCGGGTTTCGTACGAGCGCTGCTCGAGACGACCGGTGACGATGACGCGGTTGCCCTTGTTCAGGCTGGCCGCGGCGTTCTCGCCGAGGTCGCCCCAGGCGACGACGTTGAAGAACGACACCTGTTCCTGCCACTCGCCGTTGACCTGGTAGCGACGGTTGACCGCCAAGCCGAAGCTGGCGACGCCGCGACCACCGGTCGTGTAGCGGAGCTCAGGATCCTTGGTGACGTTGCCGACGAGCGTGACGCTGTTTTCCGATGCCATGTGATTCCCCTTTGCTGGCAGCTGCCGGTCAGGCAGCGGTCACTGCCATGCCGCGGCGCTCGGCCTCGGCCTCGGGCAGACGGATGAGCTTGTGGCGGACGACGTCGTCCGCGAGGCGAAGCGTGCGCTCGAGCTCGTCGAGGGAGCCTGCCGGAGCAACCGCCTCGACGACCATGTAGTAGCCGGACGGCTTCTTGTTGATCGGGTAGGCGAACTGGCGCTTGCCCCACCAGTCGATCTTGCCGTGAAGTTGGCCACCGGCGGCGGTGACACCGTCGGTCACCGTCTTCATCCAGGCTTGGGCTTTGGGGTCATCGACGTCGCCGTCGATGATGATCATCAATTCGTATGCACGCATCATGCGTGTTTCCTCCCTTCGGATCCCCCACGATCGCCTGATGATGACGTTGTGGCGGGAGCCCCGGTGTGGGGCAGGGCCAATATGGACCGGACCACCTTATCGGTGCCGATGTCGCTCGCGTGGTGGAACTGCATGCGAGCGATCCTGACAGCAGGGTGTCACGGAGTTGTCGCCGCGACGGAGACCGGCGGAGCACGGGCATCGCTCGGCTTCGGTGCCGTCGAGCAGTTCCAGTCGGGCGCCCGGGCCCACGCCGAGGTCGTCGAGGCCGCCCTCGAACACCTCGAGAGCGAGGTCGTACTCGAGCGCCGGGTGAGTACAGGGGGCACTCTCCCGCGGCGCGTGTCGAGACACGGTGCCATGTCCGCCGAGCCGACATGGTCGCCACCGGGAGCGAACCACGCGATCGACAACGGTGTCGGGGTCTGGAACATGTAGAACGATCCGACGATCGGTTCGTCGAACTCGAAGACCATGCCGGCCGCGTCGCCGAGATCCGTCACCCCCATCAGGCCACGACCGCGCTCCTCGGCGTGTCGGCCAACCACACGCACACCTCGCACACCTCGCCGTTCGCCTCGGTGAGACGAGCGGTGACGGTCGTGAAGCCCTCCGGCTGCACGCCCTGGGGCGAGGCAGTCGTGCCGTCGGGACCCGCGACGCCGGAGCCGCCCGGGGCCTCTGCGGTGGTACTGCTCGACGCGTCGTCGCCCGAGCATCCGACCAGACACCGACGCCACGACGGCGAGGGCCGACAGCCACCGGCCAACCACCATGCGGGCGACTACGGCCGACCACCCACGGGAATCACCCGCAGGAGATGGTTCCATCGACACTCGACGCACGCCTCGACGACATAGGCGTTGAGTTCGTCGCTGCGATCGTTCAGTTGACGCATCTCCTTGGCCGTCGACACGCACCGACCCTGGGCCGACAATCGGGGACCGAACACGTAGGTGACCAACTTGAGGTCGGCTTCCTCACAGATCGGGCAGCGCATCGACGTCTGGGTGCCGACGTTGCGGGCCGCCCGGATCAACTCGGGGTGGGCGTCACACACCTGATCGATCGGCACCCGGCCCTTCTTCACCTGCGAGATCAGCATGCGTCGAGCAAGACGATGGTCGACGAGACCGCGCGATCCATCGGACCCACGAAGTGCGCCGACGGTGAACGCCATGGCCCGGGACACTACCCGGTCGGTGTCCGTCCGCGCCGCGTGATCCCCCGTGATCGTGTCGCCGGCGGCCACACTGGTGACGTGGTCGCCAACATCAACTTCGGGCCGGGTGCCGCCAACGATGACGAACTGCGCCTGTGCGGGGATGTCAGCGACGGTCGACGGGCCGTGGAACTCGGGATCTCACGCTGGTACAACTCGGTCGCGTTCGCCCGTGCCGGGGCCAAGTCCATCGCCGTCGACACCGACGCCGATCTCGTCGCCGAGACGAGGCGACGCGCCGCCGACGCCGAGGTCCCGGTGCAGTGTCTCCAGACCGACCTCGCCGACCTCGGCGACATCGCGTCGGGGTCGTGCGAGGTGGTGCTCGCCGTCCAGACACTCGACGAGGTCGACGACCTCGGTCGCCTCCTGCGCCAGGTCCACCGCATCCTCAAGCCGAGCATGCCCTTCGTGCTGTCGATGACACACCCGTACTCGCGCGTCGACGCCGAACACCCCTACGGCGCGGTCGACCGAACGGTCGGTTCGTGGTTCACGGCCCTGACACGCGCCAACTTCCACGTCGACCAGATCTACGAACTCGGGGCATCGGCATCCCATCCGGCCCCGGCGACCCTCGTACTGCGCGCCCGCAAGGAAGGTTCCTGACAGTCGGTGGAACCGACCACGGACTAGGCGTCGGCGCGCTCGCTGGCGGTGATCCCGGCAGGGCGAGGACGACCGAACAGGTACCCCTGACCCTTGTCACACCCGAGGTCACGCAGTCGATTGAGCTGCAGCGGTGTCTCGACACCTTCGGCGACGACGGACAACCCCAGCGAGTGGCCGAGTCGAACGACCGCCTCGACGATCGACGTGTCGTCGGCTTCCAGGCCGAGGCCCGTGACGAAGGACCGGTCGATCTTGATGCCCTCGACCGGGAATCGCTTGAGATACGTCAACGACGAGTACCCCGTACCGAAGTCGTCGACCGACAGGTGCAGACCGAGTCCGCGCAGATCGCGCAACGCCTTGCCGGCCGCGTCCGTGTCGGCCATCAACGCGGTCTCGGTGATCTCCAGCCACAGGGAGTCGGCGTCGATCCCCGTCTCGCCGAGCGCGTCGTGCACCAGGTCGAGGAAGGTGCCGTCGACCAACTGCTGTGTCGCCACGTTGACCGACAGCGAACAGTCCGCGAAGCGAAGGCCGACGGCGCGCCAGTGCGCGAGCTGCGCGAGCGAGTCCCGCAGGATACGTCCGCCCAGTTCGACCATCAGGCCCGCTTCTTCGGCCATCGGCAGGAACTGCCCGGGCGCGAGCAGTCCGCGATCGGGGTGGAGCCAGCGCGCCAACACCTCGAAGCCGATCACCTGGCCACCTTCGAGGTCGACGATCGGCTGGAAGTACGGCACCACCTCGCCACGCTCCAGCCCCCGTCGCAACTCCGAGGCGATCTGCAGCGCTGCCATCGAGGCCCGCCGGGTCTCCTCGGTGAATGCCTCGACCCGATCGCGTCCGCCGGCCTTGGCCCGGTACATGGCGGCATCGGCGTCACGCAGCAGTTCGTCCGCGGTCAGACCGACCGCGCTGTTGAGGGCGAATCCGATACTGGCCGTGATGACCAGATCGTGGCCCTCGATCGTCACCGGTCGCTGCACGGCCCGTCGGAGACGCTCGGCCACGACGGCAGGATCGACGCCGCCGTCGACGAACACGACGAACTCGTCCCCGCCGAAACGCGCCAGGCGATCGGAGTCACGCGTGACCTCGCGGAGGCGTCGAGCGATCTCGCGGAGGAGCTCGTCACCGACGCCGTGACCCAGACTGTCGTTGACGATCTTGAAGTTGTCGAGGTCGATGAACAGCACGGACACCTGGCCGGGTGACGCCCCGACGAGCAGGTCGTCGAGACGCTCGACGAGCGCGGCCCGGTTGGGGAGTTCGGTGAGATCGTCGTGCGTGGCAGCGTGGGTGAGCCGCTGGGCGGCGAGCCGCTGCTCGGTGACGTCCTCGATGTGCGTGATCGCCAGGGCGACGCCTTCGTCCTCGGTGACCGACACCCGGGTGCGGGCCCACACGAACTCACCGTCGCTGCGCAGGTACCGCTGTTCGAGCAGATACGTGTCGGCGATCCCGAGTTCCAGCCGGGCTCGTTGCGGAGCGGCGGCGCGCAGGTCGTCGGGATGGGTGATCTCGCGGATTCCCAGACCGATGAGAGAGTCGAGCGGTCGATCGAGCATGTCGGCCAACGCCTGGTTCGCGTCCACGATGCGGCTGTCGTCGAGCCGGACCAGCGCCATACCGGTCGGTGCCGAGTGGAATGCCTGCTGGAATCGCCGGCGGGCCTGCTCGAGCGACACGGTGCTGCGAGCTCGGTCCGTCACGTCGCGAAGGAGCACGACCAGTCCCCCAGTGCCACGCCCGTCGCTGCCACGCCCAGTTGGTCACGGACGGGCGGTGCAACGACGCTTCGACGAGATGGGCATCGCCGTCGGCGTCCACCAACTCGAACAGCACGTGGTTCCCGATCGGACCGGTCACATCGATGGGCTCGACGGTCGGTCCGCGCGGTGCATCGAAGTGCCAGCGCTCGGTGACCACCTCACGGTCGGAGTCGCCGATCATCTCGAGGAACGCTCGGCCGACCAGTTCGTCCACCGTGCGGCCGGTCAACACCGCCGCGCGCTGGTTGGCGGACTCGATGACCCCCCGCTCGTTCAACCCCATCACGGCGTCGGGGAGATCGTCGAGGAGTCGGCGGATCTCGGCCTGGGTCCGCTCCAGCTCGTCGATCGTGCGACGGAACCGGCGCCGGATCCGGCGGGCCTCCCAGATCGTGGCCACCACGGCCGCGAGCGCGAGCACCGCGGTGACGGTCACGACGGCGACATTCTCCGGCCCGGGGTCGTTGTCGGCGCGTAACGCCGCCAACACGACCAGTGCGATCGCGAGGGCGACGATCGGAACGATCAGCCAACCACCGCGGAACGCCCGCTCGATCGGCGATGACTCGTCCGCCCGGGAACTCACCGCACAACGGTAGGACGACTGCGACCCCGGATGCAGTGATGGTCAGGGCGTGATGGTCAGGGCGTGCTGGTCAGGGCGTGATGGTCAGGGCGTGCCGGTCAGCCGGTGCCGGTGCGCTCGGACCACCAGGCGTCGAGGCGCTCGCGGACGACGTCATCGCCGAGGAGCCCCTCGTCGAGACGCAGGTCCAGCAGGAACCGCATCGCGTCGCCCACGTCGCGTCCCGGCTGCAGCCCGAGGTGCGCCATCACGGCGTTGCCGTCGAGTTCGGGCCGCAACGACGCCAGTTCCTCGGCGGCTTCGAGTTCTGCGATGCGCGCCTCGAGTTCGTCCATCCGCTTCGCGAGGCGTATCGCCTTCTTCTCGTTGCGGGTCGTGCAGTCGCACCGAGTCAGCACGTTCAGTTCCGCCAACAGGTCGCCGGCGTCGCGGACGTACCGTCGCACGGCTGCGTCCGACCAGCCCATCGAGTACGTGTGGAAGCGGAGGTGCAACGCAACGAGCTCCGTCACCGCCTCGACGTCGTCGTTCGAGTAGCGCAGCGCCGTCATCCGTTTCCGGGTCATCCGGGCGCCGACGGCATCGTGGTGGTGGAAGGTCGTTCCCTTGCCCTCGAGGTACCCGCGGGTGCGCGGTTTGCCGACGTCGTGGAACAACGCGGCGAGACGGGTGAGACGGAAATCGAACGTCGGCGGTTCGCCGGCGATCACGCCGGGATGTTCGTGCGGTGGCCGGACGTTCTCGACGACGGCGATCGAATGGGACAGCACGTCCTTGTGTCGGTGGATCGGGTCGTGCTCCAGGCGCATGGCGGGCAGTTCGGGCAGGAACTGATCGGCCAACCCGGTCTCCACGAGGAACCACAGGCCCGCTGCGGGGTGATCGACGACCATCAGTTTGTCGAGTTCGTCGCGGATTCGCTCTGCGGACACGATCTCGAGACGTGGCGCCATGTCGACCACGGCGGCGACGAGATCCTCGGTCGGTTGCAGTTGGTAGCGGGCGATGAAGCGTGCCGCCCGCAACATCCGCAGCGGGTCGTCGCTGAAGCTGACGTCGGGCCCGAGCGGCGTGCGCAGCGTACGCGTGGCCAGATCAGCGGCGCCGTCGAACGGGTCGATGAGCGTCGGGAGGTCGCCGTCGCCGGACAGCTCCAACGCCATCGCGTTGATCGTGAAGTCCCGGCGTGAGAGGTCCACGTCGATGTCGTCGGCGAACACGACATGCGGCTTGCGGGAGTCGTCGGTGTAGGCCTCGGCTCGGAACGTCGTGATCTCGAAGACCCGCGTCTGCCCGGTGTCGGGGTGCACTCGCTGTGCCCCGATCGTGCCGAACTTCTCGCCCTGGTTCCAGACCGCGTCGGCCCAGCCTTCGACGCACCGTTTGATGTCGGCCGGTCGGGCATCGGTGGTGAGATCGAGATCGAAGTCGGTCCGGTCGGGGGCGGCGAACAGGTCCCGAACCGTTCCACCGACCAGATAGAGACGATGGCCGGCCTCGCGAAACCGCAGCGCCAAGGGCGCCAGCTCACTCAACACGGGTGTCAGACGCTCGGGAACCACCGTGCCAGGCTAGGACGCATCGCCGGTCGTGAGACCGACGCGTTCGTTCCGCCGAGTACGTTCGAGGCCGTGAACACCGCCGCGGCCGAGCACCCGGTACGAGCCCGACTGGGTGTCTGGCCGCACGAGCCCGATGTTGCGCATCTCGTCCTGTTGGACCACCACATGCAGCCCACGGCCCAGCACGTCGCCGAGTGGATTGCCCAGGCTCGGGCCCGCGGCGCCCGCTCGGTGCGCACCGGCGCCCTGTTCGCACCGTCGACGCCGGCCTTCACGGCGGCCGGTTTCCAGCCGATCGACACGTTACGGCTCTTGGAGTTGGACCTGCATCGCTGGCAGCCGCTGTCGGACGACATCGCCGCCGCACCGCCTCCGCCGACTGCGATCACCGATGCTGCACGACGCCGCGGCCGTGGACCAACTGGCATTCGCGGCACCGTGGGCCAACACCGCGTCCGCACTCGGCGACATCGTTGCAGCGACCCCGCAGGCCCGGGCTCGCTGCGTCCACATCGACGGCGAGATGGTGGCCTTCTCGATCTGCGGTCGAGCCGGTCGATGGGGCTACGTCCAGCGACTCGCCGTCCACCCGGACGCGCGTCGCCGGGGTCTCGCTGCGCAACTCCTCACCGACGCGTTGCGCTGGATGCGCAGGCGCGGCGTACAGCGCGTGCTCGTCAACACGGCCATCGACAACGTCGCCGCCCTGGCGCTGTACCGAGCCAACGGCTTCCGGGACCAGACCGACGATCTCCTGATCCTCGAACACGCGTTGGATCCGTCGGAGGCGTCCGATCACCCGTCGCAGGATCGATGAACGTGCGCGCACCACGCCAACGTCACCGCTCGGGCGCCATGACGTCAGCGGTCTCGGTGCTCGTTGCCCTGCTGAGCGTCGTCGTTGCGACCGGCGCGGCCGACACACCGGCCCAGACGCCTGCCGCGCACCGGAGCGCAGCTGCAGCTCCTCGCTCAGCAGTTCGCCATCGAGGCCGACGGCACGATCCGGCTCGGCTACCGGCTCACCGGTCTCACCGGCGACCAGCTCGAGCTCGCCCCGGACCCTGCACCGCCGGACACCGCACCGGCCGACACCACCCGCGACACCGCGCCAGCCGACACCGCACCGGCCGACACCGCGCCGGGAGCCGTGATCGAAGGGACGCCGACCACGCTGCCGGCGGTCGTGCCGGATCCACCGGTCGAACTGACGATCCTGGTGACCAACTACCGGCCGGTCACCGATCCCGACGACCTCGCCGAACTGGTCGGGAGCGACGTCGACCCCGATGCATTCAGTGCTGCCGTCGACGGTGTGGCCATCACGGATCTCCGCTCGCGCGCGACCCTCGCGGACGACGGTTCGGTCGAGTTCACGCTCGACATCGGCACGGACACCCTCGCCAGCGTCCAGGACCGATTGAAGTTCGACCAGCCCGGTCTCTACCCGCTGCGAGTCCAGCTGCTCCTCGGTGATCCCGCCGACGGCAACGTCCTGGCAACGGCGGGCACCGTCGTCCAACGACTTCCCGGACCGCTGGACGACAGCGACACGCCGCCGCCGGTCGATCTCTCCGTGGTGACGGTCACGCCGTCACCGGGCCCCGCGGCTCCCACCGCCGACATCGTCGCCGCCAGAACCGCCCTCGATGCGGCGATCGACCTCGCCGCCACCATCGACGTTCCCGTGACCTTGGAGGTCCCGCCCCAGCTCGTCGCCGACGAGGCCGCCACCGAGGAAGGGGCGCAACGGCTCAGCGATTCGTTGGAGAACGACGAGCTGGTCGCCCTACCGATCATCCCGCTCGACGTGTCCTCGGCCGTCGCCGCCAACCGACCCGATGCCTTCACCCGGCTGGTCATCGCCGGCGAGGACCTCCTCACCGAGGCCGTCCCGACGACGCCGACGGGGCGCGACGTCTGGATCACGAGCGATCCCCTCAGCGCGGGCGGCGCCCAGCAATTGCGTGACCTCGGCGTGCGCTACGTCATCATGCCGTCGGAGCTCTACCGCGACACGGTGAGCACGACGCTGCCCGCGACCGATCTCTTCGTCGAAGCCGCACTGCCCGATGGCGGGACCCTGCCCATCCTCGTCGTGGATCCGCTCGCGGTCGAACTCACGCCCTCGGCGGCCGACGACATCCTCGAGCGGGCGACGCCGACCGAGTGGGCCGTGGAGACCGTCGCCGGCATCCTGCTCGAACAGAACGCCGACGATGCGGACGAACCACCCGGCCGGGCGCCGGAACGCAGCCGCATCCTCACGACCCCCGACCTGCTGGCGCCGGACGCACGGCTCCTCGGGGGTCTCGAGGCCCTGGTCGCGACCACCCCCTCGGTCCGGTTCGCCCTCGCCTCGTCCCTGATCGGCGTGACGGACGTCCAGGAGACCGACGGTGAGCCGCTCGTCGTCGAACTCCCCGAGGTTGCAGGTCCCTCACTCACCCGGCGAATCGAGGTGATCGACTGCGACGACGCTGGCGATGGCCAGTGCGGCATCGATGCTGCCTGCCGACGACGCTCGGCCCGCTGCGTGGACCAACGAACTCGATGCCTTGATCTCCACGGGCTACAGCGACGCCGACGTCGAAGCGGCCACGGCCGACCTGCTCGCCGAGGCGGAGGCGATCAAGGGGTCGGTCGTCCTGCCCGAACCCTTCACCTTCACCCTGACCGGGCGCACCGGCTCGATCGACCTCGCCATCGGCAACACCAGCGACGAGCCCCTGACCGTCAACGTCGGTCTCGAGTCCACGAAGGTCGAGTTCCCCGAGGGATCCCAGACCGTGACGTTGCGGCCGAACGACGAGACCACCCTGATCATTCCGGTGGAGGCCCGCTCCAACGGAACGTCGTCCATCGACGTGACCGTCACCACACCCGGCAGGTGAACCGCTCGGAGATCCCGTGAACCTGACGTCGCGCGTCACCGGCTTCACCGGTCTGGGTCAGGTGTTGACCGCCGGATTCCTCCTGGTGCTGCTGACGTGGTGGTTCGCGCACTGGCGGGCCCGGCGCCGGGCGGCGATCATCGACGACGGACGCGATCGCCATCCGACGGGGCGCAAAGTAAACTCTGACGCCCTGTGACCGACCTCTCCGCCAGCTCTCCATCCGCCAGCTCTCCGGCCGACATCGCATCGTCCCTGGTCATCGTGACCGACAGTTCGTGCGACCTTCCCGCCGATCTCGCCGACGAGCTCGGCATCGTCATCGTTCCCCTGACGATCCGGTTCGGCGACGAGGAATTCGTCGACCGCGAGCAGCTCTCGACCGCCGAGTTCTGGAGCCGGTGTGTGAACGCACCGACCCTGCCCGAGACCGCGGCACCCGCCCCGGGCCAGTTCGAGATGGCCTACCGAGCTGCAGCTGCGAACGGAGCGAGTGCCGTGCTGGTGGTGTCGTTGTCATCGGCGCTGTCGGCGACGATGCAGTCCGCCCAGCTCGCCGCGCGCTCGATCAGCTCGGATCCGACGACCGATCTCGACGTCCGCGTCGTCGACAGCCGCACGATCTCCATGGGCCTCGGCACGATCGCGCTCGCCTGCGCCCGCGCTGCCCGGGACGGAGAGAGCGTCGACGACGTCGAACGGCTCGCGAACGATCTCGTCGAACGAACCCGCGTGTTCGGAGCGCTGGACACGCTCGACAACCTCAAGAAGGGCGGTCGGATCGGCAACGCGAAGGCCCTGCTCGCGACGGCGTTGTCGATCAAGCCGATCATCGAGGTCACCGGCGGCGTGGTCGAGCAGGGCGGCAAGCAACGCACACGATCCAAGGCCCTGGCGTTCCTCGTCGACAAGGTCACGAGCTACGACGGCGGCATCGAGAACCTGGCGGTGATGCACGCCGACTGCAGCGATGTCGATCTCTTCGTGGACCTGCTCCGGCCGCACTATCCCGGAGACATCGTCGTCGGCGAGATCGGGCCGGTCATCGGTACCCACGGAGGACGCGGCACGATCGGCGTGGCGTTCCAGGTCACGACGACCTGAGCCCACCTCGACCTGAGCCCACCTCGACCTGAGCCCACCTCGATCGGATCGAGACCGGCAACGGATTGACCGGATCGGATGACCCGTCACCACTAGCGTTCGTCCCTAGTCATGACCGCCGCGGCTCCACCTCCAACCCCGACTGTCATCGCGCAGCGGTACGAGCTGATGCGGATGTTGGCCCAGGGCGGGATGGCCGAGGTCTGGCTCGCCCACGACCTCACCCTCGACCGCAAGGTTGCGGTGAAGTGGCTCAAGCCGTCACTCGCCACCGACGAGGTGGTCGCCGAACGATTCCGACGCGAAGCGATCGCCGCCGCCAGCCTCAACCATCCGAACATCGTCGCCGTCCACGACGTGTTCGAGCAGGACGGTCGGCAGGCCGTCGTCATGCAGCTGGTCGAGGGCAAGAGCCTGCGCCAGGTCCTCGACACCCAGAAACGGCTGAGCCCCGAGCTCACCTGCCACATCGGGACCTGCGTGGCCGCCGCGCTCGACCATGCCCACGCCGCCGGGTTCGTCCACCGCGACGTCAAGCCCGGCAACATCATGATGACCTCCGACGGTCGCGTGTTGCTCACCGACTTCGGGATCGCGAAGGGTCTGTCATCCGCCGAGACCGACCTCACGAGCGACAACATCATGATGGGGACGGCCAAGTACCTGTCACCCGAGCAGGTACGCGGCAAGAAGCTCGACGGTCGCGCCGACCTGTACTCACTCGGCCTCGTGCTCTACGAGTGCCTGGCCGGTCGCGTGCCGTTCCTCGGCGAGACCGACGCGGACACGGCCCTGGCACGGCTGCAGCGCGATCCGACCGACCTCACCCGCCTCCGTGCGACCCTGCCGACCAAGCTCGTCGTCGTGATCCACCAACTCCTGGCCCGCAACCCGGCGCAGCGCCCGGCGTCGGGAGCGGTGCTCGTCGACACGCTCCGCGACGCCGCCAAGGAGGGACCGCCGCCGATCGACCCCACTCCCTACGAGCGCTCGCCCGTGTCCCCGTTCGGGGGCCGGCGCCTGCGCCGCGCCCCCTCCGACGTCGCCGGTCGCGCCTCGGACCGCGCCCGCGCGACCACACCGTCCGCCAACGCGTCCGCCAACACGACCAACCCGGCCGGCACCACGGCCACCGGCACGTCACCGATCCCCGCTCGATCGACCGGTTCGATCCCCGGTGAGGTCGGTCACACCACGACGATGGCGGTCACCCCCGTCACCCCGTTCTCCGCACTCCCGGCCAACCACGACCCGACACCACCCGCGGGCAACGAGCTGCGGGGCAAACCTGCTCGGGGCATGACCCAGGAATGGAAGCCGGCGTTCACCGTCGTCGCGATCCTGCTCGTGGCTGCGCTGATCATCGGCATCCTGCTGTGGTCCAGTCTCGAGTTCGGCGCCGCCGACCCCGCAACCGACGCCGCGGTCGATGTGGCGGCAGCTCCGACGGACACCGCACCCGTCGCGGAGGTACCAGTGGGTGCTCCGGCAGCAGGCACGGCGATCGCAACGATCACTGCCTACGACCCCGACGGTGACGGGGTCGAGAACGACGCGGACGCCGTACTCGCAGGAGCCGATGGCAACAGCGCCACCTCGTGGGGAACCGTGTGCTACTCCTCGAAGTACCTCGGCGGGAAGGGCGGGGTCGGCCTCGTGGTGAGCTTCGACGGCCCGATGCAGCAGGCCGTCAAGGTCGATCTCCTGACCGCTCCGTACCAGGTTGCGTTCTTCGCGACGGACTCCGAGACCATCCCGGCCACGATCGCCGAATGGGGTCAGGAACTCGGTCCGACCCAGTTCGCGAACGACACCGGCACCGTCACCTCGCCGGTGCCTCCCACGGCCGCGCGGCACATGCTCATCATGCTCAAGGAACTCGGTGTGGACGGCACCTGCACCGATGCGAACCCCTTCCGCGGGCGCCTCGGCGAGATCGCCCTGGCCGGCTGACACGTTCGTTACGCTCGCAGCCATCTCCACACACCTCGACGATGCCGCATTGGTGGCCGCCGCACAGGGCGGTGACCGCAACGCGCTCGACCAGCTCCTGCGGCGGCACTACGACCGCATCCACGGCGTGTGTCGACGCATTGCCGGAAGCAGCCGCGACGGCGACGACGCCTGCCAGGAGGCCTTGATCAAGATCGTGCGCAACCTCCCGCGCTTCGACGGCCGATCGTCGTTCGGTACGTGGGCCTACCGCATCGCCACGAACGCCTCGCTCGACGAGGTCCGCAAGCGCAACCGCCGCCCGAACCTGGCGCTCGTCGACGCCGACGGTGACCGTCCCGATCTGGCCGATCCGGACGCCAACCGCGAGGTCGACGGGCTGGGGGACCGACTCGTACTCGACGCCGCGCTGGCCACCCTGCCCGAGGAGTCACGAGCGGCGGTGGTACTGCGCGACGTGGCCAACCTCGACTACGCCGAGATCGCCGAGATCCTCGACATCCCGATCGGCACCGTCAAGTCACGGATCTCCCGCGGCCGCGCCGCGCTCGCCACCGAACTTCGGCTGGAACCGCCGTCATCGCGCGATCTCGGGAACCGAACCGACCTGCCCGAACGTCCAACTGACCTGACATGAACGACGACCTCATTCTGCTTGCGAGCGCGTATCTCGACGGTGACGTGACCGCCGACGAGCGCGCCCTGGTCGAATCCGATCCGCAGCTCCTGGGAGAGGTCGAACGCCTCCGCTCCGTTCGGAGCATGCTCGGCGACACCGAACCGTCGTCGATCTCCCTGCGCGAACAGCATCTGGCGAGCGCCCTCGACGCCTGGGACACGGTGATGGCGACGGCTGCCGACAGCACACCCACCCCCCTCGGTGAGCGTCGAGGTCGCCGGTCGAACCGCCTCCTGCTCGGCGCTGCCGCCGCGATCATGGTCGTGTTCGCCGGGGGCATCGCACTGCAGACGTTCACCGGCAGCGAGTCGTCCGACGAGGCATCCTTCGACGCCGCGACTGCAGCGACTCCGACCGATCCGCCCGTGGCGGCACTCGCCGAGCCGAGCGAAGCCGCCGGGAGCCAGCGGGCAGCGACCGATCCGGAGACCGCGTCGGCCGAGAGTGCCGATGTCGCGGACAGTTCCACCGACGGCACGGTCGACACCGGCATCGCAGATCCTGCCCCACCGGGCGACCTCGAACTCGAAGAGTTGAGCACGACCGAGGAACTCGGCATCTTCGCCTCCGACGCCGTCGACGCTCCCACGTCGCCGGATGTCCCGGCTGCGACCAGTGCCCCGATCGACGACCAGTTGACGGCGACCCAGGCAACGATCCTCGACGCCGAGCTGCCCCTGTGTCTCGATGTCGACTACGTCGTCGGGCCCGCGCTCTATCAGGGCACCGAGGTCGTGGTCGGCGTCGACATCAGTCGGGATCTCGCACTGGCGTACCGGGCGAACTGCCGTGAGGTCGCCCGCGCCCCCCTGCCGTGAGTGCGTGACTGCACGAACGGGCTAACCTCGCCGCAATGCCGTCGAATCCGCTGACCGATCCGAACTGGGCCACCGAGACCACTGACCTCCTGGTCAGCCTGATCGACAAGGTCCGTTCGCAGACGACGACCAAGGTGATCTACCTGGCCCGCGGGGTCGTGTTCGGCCTGATCGCCCTCATCGTCGGAACGTTTGCGCTCGTGATCGCGTTCGTGATGCTCATGCGTGGGCTCCAGTCGTTGCTCGACCTCGCGGTGACCTGGGAACAGGCGGTGTACCTGAGCTACTTCATCGTGGGTGGGGCGTTGTCCGTGGTGGGTATGGTGCTGTTCAAGAAGCGCAACACCGCCGCCAACTGAAATCCTCGGCCACACCGCGCCGAATCCCCGCATCTGCTCGACACAGGAGTCCTCATGGCCGACGTTCGCGACGTCATCATCATCGGTTCCGGCCCCGCCGGCCTCACCGCTGCCATCTACACCGGCCGTGCGAACCTGGCCCCGCTGCTGATCGAAGGCGAACCGTCCAGTACGAGTGACCAACCCGGTGGGCAGCTCATGTTGACGACCGACGTGGAGAACTTCCCCGGGTTCCCCGACGGCGTCATGGGTCCGGACCTCATGGCCAACATGCGCGCGCAGGCCGTTCGATTCGGCACCGAGATCATCACCGACAAGGTCACCCGGGTCGACTTCTCACAGCGGCCGTTCCGAGTCTGGATCCGTGACACCGAGTACCAGTCGCGTGCGGTGATCGTCAGTACCGGTGCCCAGTCCCTGATGCTCGGCCTCGAGTCCGAACGCCGGTTGATCGGCCACGGCCTGTCGACCTGCGCCACCTGCGACGGCTTCTTCTTCCGAGGTCACGACATCGCCGTCGTCGGCGGCGGCGACTCGGCCATCGAGGAAGCGATCTTCCTCACGAAGTTCGCCGACAAGGTGACCCTGATCCATCGACGCGACGAACTCCGCGCGTCCAAGATCATGCAGGACCGCGCGTTCGCCAACCCGAAGATCGAGTTCCTGTGGAACTCACAGGTCACCGAGATCTTCGGCGACGAGTCCGTCACGGGCATCGAGGTGACCTCGACGGTCGACGGCACCACGTCGGTGCTCGACGTGACCGGGATCTTCGTGGCGATCGGCCACCGTCCCAACACCGACCTGTTCGTGGGCCAGCTCGACATGGACCCTGCCACCGGATACCTGGTGACCAGGCCCGATTCGTCGTACACCGACATCGAAGGGGTCTTCGCGTGCGGCGACGTCCAAGACGACGTGTACCGCCAGGCGATCACTGCGGCCGGGTCGGGGTGCATGGCGGCCATCGACGCCGAACGCTGGCTCGAGGCCAACGCCCATCACTGACGCAAGCTCCCGCCGCGACGGCCCGGAACACCTGCCCGGAACATCTCTGGGATCACGCCGGGAATGTTCCCCGCCCACAACGGGTTGGCCTGCCTGCATCGTTTCGTGCACTCACCGGTACGAGCACGATCTACGATCGTGTCGGACCCGAAAGGACCCCTCATGGCACACGGCATCGTGAACCTCTCCACCAACACCTTCGACGAGACCGTGATCGGCTCCGACAAGCCCGTCATCGTCGACTTCTGGGCCGAATGGTGCGGTCCCTGCAAGCAGATCGCCCCCATTCTCGAAGAGATCGCCTCCGAGCAGGCCGACCACCTCACCATCGCCAAGCTGAACGTCGACGACAACCCGGACCTCGCGATGAAGTACAACGTCATGAGCATCCCCACGTTGCTCGTGTTCTCCGGTGGTGAGGTCTCCAAGCGCCTCATCGGCGCGAAGAGCAAGGGCGCCCTTCTCCAGGAGCTCGACGAATTCATCGCGACCACACCCTGAAGAGCCTCCTTCCGCTGACACCGGGCGAACGCAGCGAGGCGGTTCGTGACGTCCAACGTCGTCTCGGCATCGCCGGCTTCCCCCCGGCGGGCGACGAGCCGGGCTGGTTCGGGCCGTCCACCGCTGACGCACTCGAGCGATTCCAACGACGACGGGGCCTGCATGCCGACGGAGTCTGCGACGAACCGACCTGGTTGGCCCTCGTCGAGGCCGGATGGACACTCGGGGATCGGCTGTTGCTGCTGAGCGCGCCCCATCAGCGCGGCGACGACGTCGCGACCCTGCAGGAGCACCTGAACCACCTCGGCTTCGACTGTGGACGGCCGGACGGGATCATGGGCCCGGCGACGGTCCGGGCACTCGAGGACTTCCAGCGCAACTCCGGACTGACCGACGATGGCGTGTGCGGTGTCCAGACCGTCAAGATGCTCGAACTCGTCAGCCGACAGAGTGGCAGCGGACCCGGAGTGGCCGCCGTACGCGAGATCGCCTCGCAGTCGACCCACAGCTCGCTGCGCACGCTGCGGGTCGTGATCGGGCAGTTCGGCGGGTTGAGCTCGATCGGTCGATCGGTGTCGCACAAGCTGCGCGTCGCCGGCGCCGCGGTGATGTCGACCGACGAGTACGAAGCCGGCGCCCATGCCGCCGCCGCCAATCGATTCGGAGCCGGCGTCTACATCGGATTCGAGGCCGTTGCGGACAGACGATCGACCATCTCCTATTTTGCCGTACCCACGTTCGAGTCCATCGGTGGTCGGGCCTGGCATCGCACACCGTCGAAGCACTCCGACCGGTCCTGGCGGTCTCCCCCGAGCTGCGCGGCATGCGGCTCCCGGTCCTCCGGGAGACCCGCATGCCGGCGGTGCTGTGCTCACTCGGGCCGGTCCGCGAGGTCGTGGATGCCACCGACGCCATCGCGGGCGCCATCCTGGCCGCCGTCGTGGCCTGGTCGACGTCCCCGATGACCGACGACTGACCGCGACTGACCGCGACCGACCGGCGCGCACCGGAATCATCGGTTATCCACAACGTTGAGCACAGCCTGTGGGTTTGTCTCAAGGTCACCTTGAGTCATTGGTCACGTTGCGTGGGTGAACAACCGGTGAACGGCGTCCCAACGGGCGATGTTGTCCGTCGTTCCTGAACCTCGACGAGAGTCCCATCTGTCTCACGCGCGTCCTGAGGATGAGACCGTCACGGGGAGTATCGGCCAGATGGCAGGCGGTTCAGCCGGTGATGACCCGGTAGATCCGTTCGAGGTCCTCCAGGTCGGCGAACTCGATGGTGACACGACCGCGTTTGGCGGTCAGTTGGACACTGACCCGGGTGTCGAGTTGCTCAGCGAGCAGGTTCTCCAGCTCGAGCAGACCGGGCGGTCTGAGTTTGGTGGCCGCCGTGAGCCCGGCACCATCGATCGAACCGGATGCGGTGTCACTGGGCTCGGTCGCGACCGGGGAGTCGTCGACCGCGGTCTCGCGTCGGACGGCGTCTTCCACCATGCGCACCGACCAGCCTCCGGCGGCGGCTTCTCGGGCCAACGCCTCCTGTCGGCCCCGATCGGGAGTTCCGAGCAGCGCTCGAGCATGACCCGCCGACAGTTGGCCGTCCGCGAGCAGTCGTTGCACGGCCGGCGGCAAGCCGAGCAGTCGCAGACTGTTGGTGATCGCAGAGCGGCTCTTGCCGACCCGAGTGGACACCTGATCGTGGGTCAGCCCGAAGTCATCGATGAGTTGTTGATACGCCGCGGCCTCTTCCAGGGCGGTCAGATCCTGACGATGCAGGTTCTCCACCAAGGCCTGCTCGACCGAACTCGCGTCGTCGGTCGTGCGGATCACCGCCGGAATCGTGGTCAGGCCGGCTCGTTGTGCCGCCCGCCACCGACGCTCGCCGGCAATCAACTCGTAGGTCTCCGCTCCCAGCGGACGAATCAGGATCGGCTGGAGGACGCCCATCTCGGCGATCGACGCCGTGAGTTCCGCGAGGCTCTCCTCGTCGAAGTGCACACGAGGCTGGTGGGGGTTCGGCGACACCGCGCTCACGGGGATGTCCGCGAGGACCGCGGTCATCGACGAGTCGGTGTCCGGGCGCTCGGCCGTCGGGATGATCGAGCTCAGCCCCTTGCCCAGTCCACTAGAGCGCGCCATCGTGGACCTCCCGTGCCGCATCTCGATACGCGATGGCTCCTCGTGACGTCGGATCGAAGGTCGTGATCGGCTGACCGAACGAGGGTGCTTCGGACAATCGGACCGATCGCGGGATCACCGACTTCAGCACCTTGTCGCCGAAATGCTCACGAACCTCGCTCACGACCTGGCCGGACAGCTTGGTTCGTGCGTCGTACATCACGCACAGGATCGTACTCAGATCGAGGGTGGGGTTGAGGTTTCGCTTGACCAGATCGACATTCCGAAGGAGTTGGCCCAGCCCTTCCAGGGCGTAGTACTCACACTGGATCGGCACCATCACCTCGCTGGCAGCAGCGAGGCCGTTCACGGTGAGCAGACCCAGCGACGGTGGACAGTCGATCAGCACGTAGTCGTAGTCACTCAGGACGGCATCGATCGCACGTTTCAGACGCTGCTCCCGGCTGAACACCGGAACGAGTTCGATCTCCGCCCCCGCCAGGTCGAGTGATGCCGGCGCCACGAACAGGTTGCGAACATCCGTGGGCTCGATGACGTTCTCCAGCGGTTCCTCGTGCAAGAGCACGTGGTACATGGAGTGCTCCAGCCCTCGGTTCTCGATGCCGAGACCGGTCGACGCGTTCCCTTGGGGATCGAGATCGATGATCAGGGTGCGCAGCCCCATGTCCGCCAACGCCGCACCCAGGTTGATGGTCGTGGTCGTCTTGCCGACACCGCCCTTCTGATTGGCGAGCGCCATGATGCGCGGGAGCGGATGGTGCTCGCGCGCGGTCGGTTCGACTGCTGTGGTCACCGTGGGCGGGACGGGCGGGACGGGCGAGTCGGACGCCGGGGCGTCAGAATCTGACACGGATACTCCAGTATGCGGAAAGCCTCAGGACTCGGGCGCGTGAGGCGCGGTCCGAACACTCTGCCGCACCCACCCCACGGATACAAGTCTTTCCGAGCAGGTTTCACGTGGAACATCGGAGTCCCCCGTCACGCCATCCTGCTTCACGGTTTCACGTGAAACATCAGGAGGGCACGAAGACGGCGACCGTCGTCTCGGGGTGCGGGACGCGAACGACACCCAGTCGGGCGAGCAGTTCGGCATCCCAACGGTCGCCGACCGGAGGTTCGCTGATCACGATACGCCCACCGGGACGGACGAGCCGGACGGCACACGCCAGTGTCTCGTTCGGTGGTCCGAATCCGCGCGCCACCGCCGCATCGAAGGTGTGCAGACGGTCCACGGTGAATTCGTCCACGTCCATCGCGGCAACGGACACCCGATCACTCCATCCCAGCCGGCGCACCATGCGCTCGAGGAAGTCCGTCCGTTTCGTTCGGCGATCGAGCAGCGTGATCCGCAGGTCGACGCGATCATGCGCGATCACCAGGCCCGGCACACCGCCGCCGGCGCCGAGGTCGACCACCGAGCCCGTGGACCCGATGGCATCCAGCCCACGAACGAAGCTCCTGGCGTGCTCGATGACCTCATCGATGGGTCGAGCACCGAGAAACCCCAATCGTCGAGACTCGCGCAACGCGTCGTGAAGATCGTCCAGTGATGCCATCAGGTGCTCCGGTGACCCGTCGTCGCATCCTGGATGCCGGACCACCGACGCGCCGGATGCCGACGAGCGTCAGCGGGTTCAGGCCGGCTCGACGATGATGCGGCGATCCGGATCCTCACCGACGGATCGGCTGGACACTCCGTCTTCGTCGGTGAGGACATCGTGGATGACCTTGCGGTCGGCCGAGGTCATGGGCTCCAGCGACCGGGCGGTGCCCGACGCTCGGACCTGCTCGGCAATGTCGCGTGCAAAGGCACCCAGCGCCGCTTCGCGACGTTCGCGATAGCCGGCCACGTCGATCCGCAATCTGGTCTCGTGATCACCGAGGCGCCGTTGTGCGGCGACGCGAGCGAGATCCTGCACCGCATTGAGCGTCCGACCACCCGGGCCGACCAGGAGCCCGAGTTCGCTGCCGGTGACCTTGACCTCGAGTTCGAGACCGTCGATCTCCACCGCGACGTCACCCTGGGCGCCGAACGCCGCGGTGAGTCCCTCCATGAACGTGACGGCAGCAGCTCCGACTTCGTCGGGGGTCACGGTGGATTCTGGGCGCTCGTCGTTGCTCATCTTCGACTCCTCATCGGGTGTGCGGGTGGCAGCAGGCCGTCGGCTCTGCTTGGGCTTGTCGTTGGAACCGGACTTCGAACCGGACGTGGACCGGACGTGGTTCGCCGGCGGAGACGCTGTCCGTCGCGTCGTCGGACACGTCAGCGCCATTGATCGGGTCGTCACCGGGCGAGGCGGGTGCGGGGGACTCGCCTTTGCCACGCCGCCGACGCTCCTGCTTCGGACGGACCTGGGCGGGGCGTACTCGGGCCCGGAGCCGGGCTTCGCCTCGGACTCGGCCGAACAGGCCGGGTCGCGGTTCCTCGATCACGTCGAACTCCGCTTCGTCCGCCGCAACGCCCAACTGATCGAGGGCCGCTTCTCGGGCCGCCTCGATCGTCTTGCCGGTGGTTTCTACCCACTCCATTGATGCTTCACTTTCTGAGTTGTTCGACGACGCCACGGGCATCGCCGCTGAACCTGCCACGAGGTGGTCAGGAAGATTTCTTGGGAGGCTTCGCCGGCTTGGACGACTTCGGCGGCTTGGCCTTGCTCGCCTGCGCCTCTTGGCGTGTCGGTGTCGGCCGACCCTTGGCGCTCGCGGACGGTGTCGGCCGGTTCTTCGGCGGTGTCACCCGTTTGCTGGTGACCTCTTTGGCCGGTGCCTTGGTCGGAGGTGACGTCCTTGGACGTCGCGTCGGTCACGCCACCGGACTTCTTCGACGAGCCGTCACCCTTGGCGGCCGCCAGGTCGCGCTTGGCCTGCCCGAACAGACCGCCGCCGCTGTCGCCGTTCTTCTTGGCTTCCTCGCGGGCCGCTTCACCTGCCCGCTGTGCCTGTCGACCGAGTGATTCGTCATGGCCGTAGAACGTTCGCGTGATGTAGGCCTGCTGGGCGATGCGCAACAGGGTCTGGAAGATGTAGTAGATGACGAGGGCAGCCAGGAAGAACACCTGGAAGATGGCGAAGAAGACGGGCAGGTACTGCATCAGCTTCTGCTGCGTCGGCGACATGGTGGGGCTGATGGATGCTCGAGCTGCCACCATGCGCTGCTGCACGAAGTACAGCGCGCCGAGCACGACGACCAGCACGATGTACCAGAAGCTGTTGGCGAATCCGTCGGCGAAGGCCTGGGCCGCGGACTTCGAGAGATCCAGACCGAGTGCCATCATGGAGTGCTGGCCGAACAGCGATTCGTACAGCGCCGAATCCAGCGCCAGATAGCGCGGGATGAAGCCGGGATCGGCGACCTCCTCCGGCCGATCGAAGGCGCCCCAGACCGCCTGCGCGACGGGGAGCGCGGCACCTCGCGGCTCGTACACGAGGCCGCGAAGGATCCGGAACATGATGTAGAACACCGGTGCCTGCGCGAGCAGCGGGAGACACGAGGCCATCGGGTTGACCTTGTGCTCCTGGTAGAGCTTCATCATTTCTTCGTTGAGCTTGGTGCGGTCGTTGCGGTACTCGTTCTGCAACTTGCGCATCTCGGGAGCCAGACGCTGCATCTCGAGCATTCCCTTGGTGCTCTTGAGCGTCAACGGGGTCGTGATCGCCATGACCACCGCGGCGATCAGTGCGATGGCGCTGACGTACTCACCCGTGATGCCGTAGAACCACGAGAGCAGCGCGGCGGGGATTTCAAACATCGCTCAGGAGTCCTTCCGGACGTGGTGCGGTTGGATCGAGGGCGGTGCCGGCACGGGATCGAACCCCGAGGGACCCAGTGGGCGACAGCGCAACAGACGTCGAACGGTCAAGGAGAACCCACGGACGGTGCCGTGCACTTCGAACGCCTCGTGCGCGTAACACGAGCAGGTCGGAAAGAATCGACAGGGCGACGGGCGACCGGCGAAGGCTCGCTGATACCACTCGATCATCCGCATCGCCCGCTGTTGGGACCAGGTCACGTCGACGGTCGTGATCGGGCGCTCATCAGCGCCGTCAGTTGCCGGACGCTCGCCTCGAGCTCTCCGAACGTTCGTTCGCATGCGTGCGGTTGGGCGCCGATCAGCACCAGCCCGGGCGGGACATCGCAGGTACGCAGCACGGCCCGCAGGCGGCGGCGTAATCGGTTGCGTTCGACGGCCGACCCGGTGGCGCGACCGATCGCGAACCCCACTCGGGGCGGAATCACTCGGGAATCGGGGACGAAGGAGCACCACAGCGGGTCGATCCGCAGGCGGATGCCTTCTCGCCGAAGACGGACGAAGGCGTCTCGCTGCTGGATCCGGCCGATCAAGCCGACAGACGGGCGCGGCCCTTGGCGCGACGGGACTTGAGCACGGCCCGACCGGCCCGGGTGCTCATGCGCGCACGGAATCCGTGCTTGCGGGCTCGGCGGCGGTTGTTGGGCTGGTAGGTACGCTTCACGGCGATCTCCGGACAGGTTCGAGGCGACAATCATGAACCGGGCGCACCAATGGCGCACGGGCTGACCGGTCAAGGCTACGGCCGTGGGGACACCGTCGCCAACCACCACCGGCAAACCACAGCGCTGTAAGTTACCCACAGGCCCGATCTCGTGGTATCGCCCCAGCGTAACGGGTACGTTGTCACCTCGACTGACGGGTTCTCGTCAGTTTTTCCCCGGCTGCAATGCGTGCTAGGTTCACTCGCCCGTCCAAGGTCTCGTACATGTCCACATCGTGTGGACAACCGTGTGGACGGTTGTCGGCGATCTTTTGGAGATGTCCAGGTGAGTGAGAGCACAGACGTGTGGACCCAGGTCACGGTGTCGCTGCGCTCCCAACTTGCCGAGTCGGTCTGGTTCTCCACCTTCCAGGACGTCGTTCCGTTGGAGTCCGACTCCGACACCTTGCGCCTGATGGCACCGAGTGCGTACGTGCGCGACCGGATCATGACCCGCTATCTGCCCCTCGTGACCGAAGCCCTGCAGGATGTCAACGAAGGACAGCGCCGTGTCGAGATCGATGTCGAAGCCGCCGACTCGAGTGCGGAACACACCGACGCCGAAGCCACGCCCGACCGACGAGCCCGAGGTCGGATACGACTCGGGTGGATCCGGTCGCCGATCATCCGGCCAACCGTCATCTGGCCAACCGTCGTCCGGCCAGACCCCCCGATCGCTGCTGCTCGACGAAGCCGGGCTGAACCCTCGGTACACCTTCGAGACGTTCGTGAAGGGCGCATCGAACCAGTTCGCGCTGGCCGCCGCGCTCCGCGTCGCCGAGACACCGGCGCGCAGCTACAACCCGCTGTTCATCTACGGATCCGCCGGGCTCGGCAAGACCCACCTGCTCCACGCCATCGGACACTACGTCCACTCCAACTACCAGCATCACGAGGTTCGGTACGTCTCGACCGAGACGTTCATGAACGAGTACGTCGACGCCATTCGCCAGAACACGACGAACTCGCTGCGGCGCCGGTACCGGGACATCGACGTGCTGTTGATCGACGACATCCAGTTCATCGCCGGCAAGGAAGGCCTGCAGGAGGAGTTCTTCCACACGTTCAACTCCCTGCACGGGGCCAACAAGCAGGTCGTCATCTCCTCCGACCGGATGCCCGACGCCATCCCGACGCTGGAGGAACGACTGCGCGGACGATTCAAGTGGGGCCTGATCACCGACATCCAGCCGCCGGACATGGAGACCCGCCTGGCGATTCTGCGCAACAAGTCCGAACGCGACCGCGTGCTCGTTCCCGACGAGACCCTCGAGTTCATCGCCACGAACATCGCCACGAACATCCGTGAGCTCGAAGGTGCGCTGATCCGGGTCACCGCGTACGCCAGCTTGAATCAGGTACCCATCACGACGGATCTGGCCCAGACCCAGCTCGCCGACCTCCTCAACGACAGCAAGCCCAAGGCGCGCACCGACGAGGAACTGCTCGCCGACATCGCCGCCATCCTGAGATTCCCGGTCGAGGACCTGAAGGGTCGGAGTCGACAACGTCCACTCGTGACCGCACGCCAGATCGCCATGTACGTGTTCCGGGAGCTCACCGACCTCAGCTACCCGGCGATCGCCCGGTTGTTCGGCGGGCGTGACCACACCACGGTGATCCACGCCAACGAGAAGATCCAGCGCCTCATGAGTGAACGCAAGCAGATCTACGACCAGGTCACCGATCTGCTCCAGCAGCTCAAGGCATGAGCGCCGCACGACCGTGACCGGCCCGTGACCGGGCCCATGACCAGGCTGGGGACAGTCGGTGGGATCGACCACGGACAAGTACGGCCGACGCGGTGGACAGCTCGAGCTTGTCCACCGTACGACACCGGTGTAACTCAGGAGCTGGGGATCAGCCGCCCATCCCGTGTGGACGGCCACAACGGTCCTACGCTGCAGCAACGCGTGGTTGTCCCCAATCCACAGCACCTACTACTGACATTGATCATTGAGACATCCCTGCATGAGGAGAAGTGCCCCCTGTGAAGTTTCGTTGCGAACGTGATGTGCTCGCCGAGGCCGTCGGAGCTGCTGGGCGTGCGGCCACCAACCGCACCGGCACCCTGCCCGTCCTGGCCGGTGTGCGGATGGAGGTCGACGGTGACCGCCTGACGGTGACCGGTACCGACCTCGAACTGACCATTCGTCTCACCGTGCAGGTCGGTGGCGAACGCGATGGTGCCGCGGTCGTGCCGGCGCGGCTCGTCGGTGACATCGTGAAGGCGCTGCCGGCCGGCGCGGTGTCGGTCGAACTGCACGACGACGAACTCTCGATCAGCGCCGGTCGATCGCAGTTCTCGGTGCGTCCACTGTCGCTCGACGATTATCCGGCGCAGTCCGAGCCCTCCGCGTCGGCGGTGCAGCTGCCGGCCGGTGTCATGGCCGACGCGTTGCGCCAAGTGGTCCGCGCCGCCTCGACCGATGACGCTCGAGCCGTGTTGACCGGAGTGCTCCTGGCAGCCGAGGACGACGGCCTGCGGATGGTCGCCACCGACTCCTACCGGCTGGCCGTGCGCGATCTTCCCGACACGACGGTGCTCGCCTCCGGCCAGAAGGTACTGATCCCGGGCCGGGCACTCACCGAACTGCAGCGTCTCATGGGTGACACCGACGAGCTGACCGTGCGCCTCGGCGATCGCGAGGCGACCTTCGAGGCCGCCGGCACCAGGCTCAGTACTCGGCTCATCGAGGGTGAGTTCCCCAACTACCGCAACCTGCTCCCGTCCAGCTATCCGAACCTGCTCACGGTCGGCAAGGCCGCGATGCTGGAGGCGATTCGACGCGTGAAGATCCTGGCGCAGGACTCCACGCCGGTGCGCCTGACGCTCGGCGGTGACACCGTGCAGTTGACAGCGATCACCCAGGACGTCGGCAACGCGGCCGAGGAGATCGACGCGAGCTACGACGGTGTCGAGATGACGGTGGCCTTCAATCCGGACTATCTGTCGGCAGGAATCGACGCCATCGACAGCGACGACGTGACGCTGGCGACCATGGATCCGATGAAGCCGGCGGTGCTGCGCGGCGTGGGTCGCGACGACTACCTGTACCTGCTGATGCCGGTACGCGTGCCGTAGTCCCGGTTCGGGCCGGATGATCGTCGAACATCTCGAGCTGATCGATTTCCGGAACTACGAGACCGGCTCGTTCGAGCTGCACTCGGGGACCACGCTGGTCATCGGCGACAACGGTCAGGGCAAGACCAACCTCGCCGAGGCCCTCGCCTTTCTCGCGACACTCACGAGCTTCCGGTCGGCGCCGACCGATGCCCTCATCCGGGCCGGCGCGGCGACGGCGGTCATCCGGGCGACGGTTCGTCATGACGACCAGCGTGAGACCCTGATCGAGATCGAGCTGTCGGCCGTCGGACGCAACCGGGTACAGGTGAACCGTCAGAAGCTGGCGCGTGTGCGCGATCTGCTCGGTGCGGTCAGAGTCACGGTGTTCTCCCCCGACGACCTCGTCCTCGTGAAGGGGAGCCCGGGAGACCGACGGCGATTCCTGGACGACACGCTGGTGGCGTTGGCGACGAAGTACGACTCGATCCGACTCGAGATCGACCGGATCGTCCGACAGCGCAACAGCCTGTTGAAGCAGGCGGGTGGTCGCCTCACCGAGGAGATCGGTGTCACCCTGGACGTCTGGGACGCCAAGTTCGCCGAGATTGCCGACCAGTTCGGGTACGCACGGGCGACGCTCGTTGCTCGGCTCGTCCCCATGGTGCAGGAGGCCTACGAGCAGCTGGCCGGGATCCCGACGCCGGTGGATCTCCGGTACGAGCCGGCGTGGCGAGCCGGCGGCCTCGCTGCGGCGCTGGCGGACGTCCGCTCGGTCGACGTGCGTCGGGGTGTGAGCACCGTCGGCCCGCATCGCGACGAACTGCAGATGAGCATCAACGGCCTGCCGAGTCGCACCCATGCGTCGCAGGGCGAACAGCGCACCCTCGCCTTGGCGCTGCGGTTGGCCGGGCATCGTCTGGTCACCGAACGCACCGGGTCGGCGCCGGTGCTCGTGCTCGACGACGTGTTGTCCGAGTTGGACGATCATCGGGCGACGTCGCTGCTCGGTCATCTCCCCGCCGGGCAGGTCATCATCACGACCGCCAGCGAGTTGCCCCCGGCGGCTCGTGCCGATCACGTGTTGCGAGTGGTGTCGGGTCGTGTCTCCGGTCAGCTCGAACCGAGCTGACCGCTACCTTGGAGTCGTGCCCGAACCCGTTCCGATCTCCCGGTCGCTCGACTCCATCATGAAGTCGTTGCGCGGCACGGACCGGATCCAGATCGGGGGAGTCTTCGGCCGCTGGGATGAAGCGGTCGGCCCCGCGGTCGCCGCACACGTCCGACCCGTCCGTCTCGACGAAGGGGTGTTGATCGTGGAGGCCGACGAACCGGCATGGGCCACGCAGGTCAAGTTCCTGAGCGGCACGATCACCGCCCGACTCGCCGAGGTCGCGGGCGTGCAGATCGAGCGTGTCGAGGTACGGGTTGCACGGCCGCCGCGGCGGGGGAGTTCCCCGTCAGCGTGACACCCCGCTGGTAGGCTGGGGAGCACTCGCGACACAGTGTGAGCGCCGGTTCGACACCCTCGTCGATTGCCGGCTGACCTCGCTGTTCGCCCCACAACCTGCCCAGTTTTCCAGGGCATTCCGCCAGACAGTCACAAGTATCGAGGTACGAGTGTCCAACGACACCGAAGCAGCAACGACCGATGTTCCCGAGTCCAACGGAACCGACACGGCAGCGGCGAAGAAGAAGCGGTCTCCGGGAGCGTCCGCCGTCACGACGGCGGCCTACGACGCCAAGGCCATCCAGGTGCTCGAAGGTCTCGACCCGGTCCGCAAACGACCGGGCATGTACATCGGCTCGACCGGTCTGCAGGGGCTCCATCACCTGATCTGGGAAGTCGTCGACAACTCCGTCGACGAAGCCATGGCAGGTCACTGCACCCGCATCGGGGTCACCCTGCTGGCCGACGGCGGTTGCCAGGTCGACGACGACGGTCGTGGTATCCCGGTCGATCCGTTCACGTCGGGAGAACACAAGGGCAAGAGCGCCGCCGAGGTGGTGCTCACCGTGCTCCATGCCGGTGGCAAGTTCGGTGGAGACGGCTACAAGGTGTCCGGTGGCCTCCACGGTGTGGGTGTGTCGGTCGTCAACGCACTGTCCGAGCGACTCGTCATCGAGGTCGACCGCGACGGCAAACGGCATCGCCAGGAGTACGCGAAGGGCGGGACGCCGCAGGGCAAGATGACCGTCGTCGGTGACACCCCCAAGCGGGGCCGCACGACCGGCACGACGATCTCGTTCTGGCCGGACCCGACGATCTTCGCCGCCGAGGGCGTGGAGTTCGTCGCCCGCACCGTGCTCGAACGTCTGCAGACCATGGCGTTCCTGAACCGCGGTCTCGAGATCGCGTTCGAAGATCAGCGTGAAGGCCGCGAACAGAAGGTCGAGTACCAGTACAAGGGTGGCATCGTCGACTTCGTCAAGCACCTGAACGCCACCAAGGAGCCGTTGTTCTCGAAGGTCTGCCAGTTCGACGACGACGACGAGGTGGACCACCAGATGCTCGACATCGCGATGCAGTGGAACACCGGCTACTACGAAGGCATCCACGGCTACGCCAACGGCATCTCGACCACCGAAGGTGGCATGCACGTCGAGGGATTCAAGACGGCGCTGACCACGGTGATCAACAAGTACGCGCGGGCGAAGAATCTCCTGAAGGAGAAGGACCCGAACCTCACGGGCGAGGACATCCGCGAGGGCATCACGGCCATCGTCTCGGTGAAGCTTCGCGAGCCCCAGTTCGAAGGTCAGACCAAGGCCAAGCTCGGCAACGTGCCGATGCGTTCGTTCGTGCAGAAGGCGACCAACGAGCGGCTCGCCGAGTGGCTCGAGGAGAACCCGACCGAGGCGAACAAGGTCGTCAAGAAGGGCCTCGCCGCCGCCCAGGCGCGAGTTGCGGCCAAGAACGCCCGCAACGCGATCCGCCGCAAGACGGCGTTGTCCGGCGCCGGCATGCCCGACAAGTTGAAGGACTGCTCGTCGAAGAACGCGGACGAATCCGAGTTGTTCATCGTGGAGGGCGACTCCGCCGGCGGTACCGCCGTGGACGCCCGCGACCCGCGTACCCAGGCGATCCTGCCGATTCGCGGCAAGATCCTGAACGTCGAGCGGGCCCGTATCGACAAGATGCTGAAGAACAACGAGATCCAGGCGCTGATCACGGCGATCGGCGCCGGGGTCGGCGACGAGTTCGACGTCGAGAAGTGCCGCTACCACAAGGTCATCGCGCTCGCCGACGCCGACGTCGACGGCAGCCACATCCGCACCCTGCTCCTCACGTTCTTCTTCCGCCAGATGCGCGAGATGGTCGAGGCCGGGTATCGTCTACATCGCCCAGCCACCGCTCTACTCGACCGAGGTCGGCAAGGAGAAGGTGTACCTGAAAGACGACGTGGCCAAAGCTGCGTTCCTCGAGGAACGCCCGAACCACAAGAAGAACTTCAACCGGCTCAAGGGCCTCGGTGAAATGGACTGGGAGGAGTTGCGGACCACGACGATGCTCGACGGCACCCGCACCCTGCTCCAGGTCACGGTCGAAGAAGCGGCGCTCGCCGACGAGATCACCTCGGTCCTGATGGGCGACGACGTGACCAGTCGCCGCGAGTTCATCACGACCAATGCCCGCGACGTCCGCAACCTCGACTTCTGATCGGCCCGAGAAACGAATCCCCGCATGACTGACACCAACGACACACCTCCCAACGAACCCATCCAGCCCATCTCGTTGCACGAGGAGATGGAGAACTCCTTCCTCGAGTACGCGATGTCGGTCATCATGTCGCGTGCCCTGCCGGACGTGCGCGACGGTCTCAAGCCGGTGCACCGCCGGATCATCTGGGACATGGAGGACCAGGGGTTCCGGCCCGATCGTGCCCACGTCAAGTGTGCTCGCGTCACCGGCGACACGATGGCGCGGTTCCACCCGCACGGCGACAGTGCGATCTACGACGCGTTGGTCCGCATGGCCCAGCCGTTCTCGTTGCGCCACCCACTGATCGACTTCCACGGCAACTACGGCAGCCCCGACTTCGGTCCGGCGGCCTCGCGCTACACCGAGTGCCGGCTGAACCCGTTGGCGATGCAGTTGTTGGCGGACATCGACGAGGACACCGTCGACATGATCCCGAACTACGACGGTTCGACCGAGCAGCCGGTGGTACTCCCCGCTCGGTTCCCGAACCTGCTCGTCAACGGCAGTCAGGGAATCGCCGTCGGCATGGCGACGAACATCCCGCCGCACAACCTCGGTGAAGTGATCGACGCCGTCGTGCACCTGCTCGACAACCCCGAGGCGACGCCCGACGATCTCATGACGTTCGTCAAGGGCCCGGACTTCCCGACCGGTGCCAGCATCCTGGGCAAGGCCGGCATCATCGACGCCTACCGGACCGGTCGTGGATCGGTGAAGATGCGAGCGACGGTCTCGATCGAGGAATCCAAGACCGGGCGCATGGAGATCGTCGTCACCGAACTGCCCTACCAGACCAGCTGCTCGGCGATCGCCTCACGTATCCAGGAGCTCGTCGACGGGGGAGACCTCGACGGCATCGCCGACGTCAACGACGCATCGTCGGGTGGCAAGACCAACCTCATCATCACGCTCAAGCGGGACGCCAACGCCAACGTGGTGAAGAACAACCTCTTCAAGCTCACCCAGTTGCAGTCGACGTTCTCGATCAACATGGTGGCGCTCGTCGACGGGGTACCTCGTCAGATCAACCTGCGCGACGCCCTGGTGGCCTACGTCAAGCACCAGCGTGAGGTCATCACGAGGCGGTCGCAGTTCCGGCTCGACAAGGCCAAGCGTCGTGAGCACATCCTCGAAGGTCGCATCAAGGCCCTCGACGTCATCGACGCGATCATCGCGCTCATCCGCGCCAGCGATGACGTTGCGGCGGCCCGCGAGGGGTTGATGGCCGCACCGTACGAGTTCAGTGAACTGCAGGCGAACGACATCCTCGACATGCAGTTGCGCCAGCTCACACGTCTGTCACGCATCGACCTGGCGGCGGAACTCGACGACGTCCGGGCGAACATCGTCGACCTGCAGGAGATCCTCGATTCACCGGAGCGTCTGAGCACGGTGATCCGTGACGAGATCTCCGCCATCCGTGAGGAGTTCGCCACACCTCGGGTGTGCGAACTCACCTACGACGAAGGTGAGATGTCGATCGAGGATCTCGTCGACGACAAGGAACTCGTCATCGTCATGACGCAGGCCCAGTACGTCAAGGCGGTCTCCGCCGACGCGTTCAAGACCCAGGGTCGTGGCGGTCGTGGTGTGTCGGGCGGCAAGATGAAGCTGGACGACATCGTTCGCCACGTGATCTTCACGACGGCCCACGCGCACCTGTTGTTCTTCTCCAATCGCGGCAAGGTGTATCGCCTGCGGGCGCTGGAGATCCCCGAGCGTGAACGCACTGCCAAGGGGATGCCGATCGTCAACCTGCTCCCGCTGCAGGCCGACGAGCAGATCCAGGCGATCATCGACACGCGTGACTTCGCCGGCGAACGGTTCCTGTTCTTCGCCACGAAGAACGGCACGGTCAAGAAGACCGCGTTCGACGCCTACGACTCGAGTCGTCGTGATGGGTTGATCGCCATCAACCTGCGTGACGACGACGAACTCGTGCGGGTGATCGAGACCAGCGGCAGCGACGACATCTTCATGGTGAGCCGCGGCGGCATGACCATCCGCTTCGACGAGAACGACGTGAGGGCCATGGGTCGTACCGCCGGCGGCGTCCGAGGCATGAAGCTCAAGTCGTCGGAGGATCGGGTCGTGTCGGTGGACGTGGCTCGCGACGACACGGCGATCCTGGTCATGACCGAAGCGGGCTACGGCAAGCGCACCCAACTCGACAAGTTCAACGTGCAGGGCCGAGGCGGCCAGGGTGTGCGGGGCATCAAACTCACCGGCAGGAAGGGCGCCGTGGTCGCCGCGTTCATGGTCGGCCTCGACGACGAGATCGTTGCGGTCTCGAACAACGGCGTGACGATCCGGATGGAGGTCCGTGGGATCTCCTCGCAGGGTCGAGACGCCACCGGCGTCAAGGTGATGAACATCGACGACGGTGACGCCGTCGGGTCCGTCGCCCCCATTCTCGCAGCCGACGACGCCTGACCACCTCGCACTGCGGTGCCGCTCGCGGACGTCGCGTCCGCCGATCGACGAGACGGTTCGATGGGAGGCGCCGATGCGCGTCGAGATGGTTCACGGCAGCCGGCGATGATCACGGCAGGATCACGGCCAGGATCGCGGTCAGGCCGCGCTCGTGGTGGTGATCGTCACGGCGGTGCTGTTCGTCGCGGCCCTGACCGGCCTGAGCGCCCTCGGCGCTCGGGTGACCGATCAGGCCCGCGCGCAGTCGGTGGCCGACGCGGCCGCACTGGCGTCGGTCGAGTCAGGTCGGCGTCGTTGCCGAGGGCCTGGTTGCGAGTGCCGGTGCAGAAGTGGTGTCGTGGAGTCGAGGTCCGGCTCCGGGCGAGGTGACCGTGGTGGTTCGGCTGCGTGAGGCGACCGCCACGGCTCGGGCCACGAACGACCCCTGACGGCCGCCGCCATCGCTTGACCGGACGTTCCGCGGGCTCGTGCGTACACTGGCACGGATGAGCAAGACCGAGCGCGCCATCGACGAGGGGGTCGACGCGCTCGATGCAGAATTCGATGCCGAGTTCGATGACGGTCCTGATGGAGGGACTCCGCACGACGATGACCGGCTCGGCGATGACGTGGTGGTCATCGACGTCGGTGATGTCGACGAGCTCGATGAGCCCATCGACGACCTGGTGGAGCCCGACGACGAGCTCGATGAGGCCGACGCTGACGTCGACGGCGAGTTCGTCGAGACCGACGTCGATGATGATGATGTCGACGACGACAGGGCAGCGGGTGACGAACCCTACGAGTTGCCGGAGATCATCCTGGCCACGGAGGACGACGAGCCAGTCGAGCCCGCGGTCGACGCCGAGCCGGTGACCACGCCCGTCGCCCTCGATCCCGGCGAGGTGTCCGACGACGTCCTGGAGGAACTGCGCCGGGCGGACATCGACGGTCCCACCGTGGAACTCGCCCCACAGGACGACACGTCCTCGGGAATCCGTCGACCGCGGCGATCACCCGACTACGACCCCGCCCCGTACCCCATCCCCGTCACGGTGCCCCGGTTGCTCGGTCGCAAGCCGAGGGTGCGCCGGGTCACCCGGGTGGTTCGTCATGTCGACCCGTGGAGCGTGTTCAAGATCGCGTTCGTCGCCAACCTGGTGCTCTACCTGATCGTGCTCACCGCGGGCGTGCTGCTGTGGAACGTCGCGTATGCCACGGGCACCGTCGACAACGTCGAACGGTTCATGGAGTCGTTCGGCTGGTCGTCGTTCGAGTTCAACGGTGGCCAGATCTACCACAGTGCCTGGATCGGTGGACTGTTCGTGGTCATCGGTCTCACCGGACTGGCCGTCCTGCTCGCCACGATGTTCAACCTGATCACCGATCTCGTCGGCGGTATGCGGTTCACGGTGCTGGAAGAAGAAGTCGTCGAGACGCGCACGTCGCCGATGCGCCGCTTCGTCGTGCGACGAGCGGAGCCCGAGGTTCCCGTCGTGATGTACGACGAGTCGGGTCCGATCATCCGTGAGGCGACGATCGACGACAGCGGTGCGTTCGGTCGCTGACGACGATTCGGCGAAGACGCCGTGGACGGGCGGCGTGAAGCTCGCCGGCGACCGATAACCTCTCCGACTTGCCGGGGCTATAGCTCAGTCGGTTAGAGCGCTGCCCTGATAAGGCAGAGGTCACAAGTTCGATTCTTGTTAGCCCCACCACGACACCCGTAGCGACAACGAGGCGCCGAGAGGCGCCTCGTTCTCGTTCCAGGTCGCTGCGATCGTCAGCCCGGCACGCGCGGTCGTGCAGTGACGTCGTCATCCAGGTTTGGAACACCCGATCGACGGGTAGAGCGCCGTTCATGATCATCATCGGACTCATCCTGCTCCTTCTCGGTTTCGTGCTGGCCATTCCGCTGCTGTGGACGCTCGGCGTCATCGTGCTCATCATCGGGCTCGTGCTGCTGGTCGTCGGCCAGACCGGGCGTCAGGTCGGCGGTCGCTCCCACTACTGGTGATCTGACCGGCCTCACGGAATCCGTCGTGGTCAGGCGTCGAGCCCCAGTGCGAGGCGACCAGCGTGGACCAACGTGGCTTCGGGCGTGAACGGGTGGAACTTGCAGGCCCTGATGTCGCGGTAGGCCCGCTCGATGGGTGACCCCTTGAAGTACGCCACGCCGCCGGCGAGTTCCATCGCGAGGTCACACACCTCGATTCCGGCCAGTGCGACCTCCCGTTTCATCGGCCATGACGTCGGCAACGAGCGACATCGAGGGTTGCGGGTCATCGCCCACGGCGTGCAGGACTCCGTCGAGCGCCCATCCGGCGACGCGGAGGCGTGCGTCCATCAGGCCGACCTGTCGTTGCACGATGACGTCATCGTGACGACCGTCCAACAGGGTCAGCACATGATCACGGGCACCTTCGGCGACGCCGAGATAGACAGCAGCAGATGATCGGGAAGGCGATGCTCAAGATGACCTGCAACGGCGGGTCCACGACCCCGTGCGGGCGGTCAGCCAGTACCCGCTCGTCGGGGACGAAGACATCGTTCAGCTCGACGTCATTGCTCGCCGTCGCGCGCATCCCCATTGCGTCCCACGTCTCGACGACCCGGACACCGGGTGATGAGAGCGGCACGGCCATGTTCAACACCCGCAGGCCCCGCTCCGGGTCGTCGTAGGTGAACATCGTCGACATGACGGTGCCCGCAGGCGATTGGCTGACGAAGACCTTGCGGCCGGTCACTCGGTACCCACCGTCAGCCCGAACCGCCGTGCCTCGTGGATGGGTGAAGTCGCGCACCGCCGGTCGAGACCAGCACGATGCCCTCGTCGTTGATCCGTCGCAGGGTCGCTTCGGCGCCGGGCAAACCGCGACGCCACCGCCACGCCGTGAACGCCGTCACGTGCTGGTGCATGCTCGACGCGAGCGCGGTCGATCCGCAGTGCTTGGCGAGTTCTCGTTGCACCGCGGCGAGGTCGCTGATGGTCGCACCGGGTCCACCGAGCTCGGCGGGCACGCCGAGGGCGAGCAGGCCCCTCTGGCGCACGTGTTCGAACGAGTCGTGCGCCCAGGAGCCGTCACGGTCGTAGCGCCCGGCGTTCTCGTCGAGCTCGGGCGCCGCAGGACGCGGCGAGGGCCACGAACTCGGAGTGGTCGGTGACGGTGTGGTCGAGGAGTGCTGTCATCCGTTCATCGTGACGACATCCTCCGAGAGCGGATAGTCCGAACTGTGGACTCAGCCGGTCCAGAATCTGGACTTCCCGCAGCTGCGTGTCGGCGCGACGATGGTCCGATGCCGGACTACGGAAGGTTCTGTCCCGTCTCGATGGGAAGCGAGGTCTTCGCCGACCGATGGACGCCATTGATCGTGCGCGAGCTGGTCCTCGGCAACACGCGGTTCAACGACATCGTTCGTGGCCTGCCGGGCATCTCGCGGTCGCTGCTCGTCCAGCGCCTCAAGCACCTCGAGCGCAAGGGCGTGATCACCACGTGGCCGTCGCGCACCGGGCGAGGCTACGAGTACCAGTTGACGCCCGCGGGCAAGGACCTCGAGGAAGTCGTGATGGCGCTCGGACGATGGGCGGTGCACTGGCTCTACCAAGATCTCCGCCCCCACGACGTCGACCCGGTCACGCTGACCTGGTGGATGCACCGCAGAGTCGACCGCACGCAACTGCCTCCCGGCCGGCTCGTCGTCCAGTTCGACCACACCGAGCCCGTACGTCAGTCGATCTGGCTCGTCATCGAACACGGCGACGTTTCGGTCTGCGTGCAACATCCCGGATTCGAACCCGACCTCCTGGTCGTCTCGACGACTCCGACGCTCGCTGACGTGTTCAACGGGCTCGACACCTGGGAACGTGCCGTCCGCCTCGAACAGATCAAGGTGCTCGGCGACCGGCAGCTGGCAGTAGCTCTTCCACGGTGCTTCCTGTGGAGTCCGTTCGCTGACGACATGCACGCGATGGCAGCGACGCACAGCACCGGTGGCGACTGAGCGCACTCGAACCGCCAGACGTTCCGCTCGTGTTGGCTGACGATCACGGCCGGACACGCGTACGCTGCGATCGAGATGAAGTTCCTTCGACGTGCGATCTTCGCCATCTTCATGATGGTCATCACTGCGACCGTGTACCGGCTTCGGGGCACCGGCGGGACACCACCGCAGCACGGTGGATGGCGGCCGCTCGAACTCCCGGAACGCTGATGAACAGGATCGCCGTCGTCGGTCGAGGTGTCGTCGGGGACCGCATCGTGCGGCGACTCCCGACCGTCGTGCCCCGGTTCGAGCTGGTCGCGGTCGACCCGCGCCGGATCGGCGAGGTGCCCGCCGACGCCGAGGTGCCAGCGGGCGTCGAGGTGGCAGTTCTGGCCCAGGGTGGGGCCCATGCCCCGGCAGCCGCGGCGTTCTTGAACGCCGGTACGGCGGTCGTGTCGGTGAGTGACGATCTCGACGATGTCCGGGCACTGCTCGACCTCGACGATCTGGCCCGCTCCAACGGTGTCCCGATCGTTGTCGGCGCAGGGATGTCCTCCGGGCTCACCGGGCTGCTGGCCCGCATGCTCGCCGATCAACTCGCCTCGTGCGACGAGATCCACGTGGCGATCCACGGCACCGCGGGTCCGGCGTGTGCCCGCAGCCAACATGACGCCCTGGGTGGCCGGGCCGTCGGCTTCGTCGACGGGACGTGGATCCAACGTCGGGCGGGTTCGGGGCGCGAGCTGACGTACTTTCCCGAGCCGGTCGGCCCGTACGACTGCTACCGGGCTGAGCTGACCTCACCGATCCTGTTGCGGGACGCCTTTCCCGAGGCGTTGCGGTTGAGTGCACGGGTCTCCGCGAACCGTCGCGACCGTCTGACGGCGCGGCTGCCGATGCTCACGCCGCCGCACCGCGAGGGCGGGATCGGGGCGGTCCGCGTCGAAGTGCGTGGCAACGACGCCGCGGGCGGTCGCGAGACGTTGATCGCCGGGGTCGCCGAGTTGGTCGGCACGGCGACTGCGGCGACCGCGATCGCCTTCGTCGCCCAGGTGTTGAACGGTCGGGTGCCGGCGGGCGTCTGCCGCGCCGGGGATGCCTCGTTGGACACGCTGGGTCTCCTGCACGACATCGGTCAGGCCGGGGTGCGGCTCCAGGAGTTCACCGGGGTGCCCTCCGAGCAGCGGATCAGCGCGAATCCGTGACCGCAGTGCCGCTGTCGGGCTGATCCACCGGCCCGCCTCGATCGCCGGCGAGTTGCTCCACCCGGTCACTCAACCGCTCGATCATGGCGGTCAGCCGCTCGAGCCGGTCGTCGAAGGCCTCGCCGGTCACCATGTCGGACATCGTGAGTCGCACACTGGCGATCTCACGGGCGAGGAACTCGGTGTCGGCCTGCGTGCGTTCGGCAACCTGTCGGTCGTTCTCGGCGGTGACCTGGTCGCGCTGCTCCTGGCGGTTCTGGGCGAGGAGGATCAGCGGCGCGGCATAGGAGGCCTGGAGGGACAGCACCAGCGTGAGCAGCACGAGGCCGCGGTCCCACGGGTCGAACTGGAGACTGTCGGTCGCAACGGTGTTGAGCAGGATCCACACCAGTACGACCACGGTCTGCCAGACGAGGAACCGTGCCGTACCGAGGAACCGGGCGATCGACTCGCTGAACGCGCCGAAGGCGTCGGAGTCGTAGGAGACCCCGACGCGGCCGGTGGCGCGCGGAGCGGTGAGATCCTCGCGGCGCTTCATGACTCGACCGCCGTGGTGCCGGACGCGACCTCTCCCCGGCGCCGGCGTTGCGTCGTGCGCCATCCGTCGCCGAGCATGCGGTCGATCACGTCGTCGACGGTCACCGCGCCGAGAAAGCGGCCGGCCTCGTCGGTGACGGCGACCGCGAGCAGGTCGTAACTGGCGAGAATCTCGGCGACTTCACGGTCCGTGCTGTCGGGGGCGACGGTGGGGTCGTCGGACACGAGCCGGCCGATGGCCATGTGGGGTGGCTCGCGCAGGAGTCGTTGCATGTGGACGACGCCGATCAGCGTTCCCGTCGGTGCCTTGAACGGCGCGTTCGTGACGAAGACCTGCGCGGCGATGCTGACCACCCAGTCCGGGTCGCGGATCTGTGCCAAGGCCTCGGCGACGGTCGCATCGGGTCCGAGGATGATCACTTCGGGCGTCATCAGACCACCCGCCGTCCCCTCCTCGTACGACAGGAGGCGGCGAACGACATCGGCGTCGTCGACGTCCATCACGCCGAGCATGCGTTCCTGGTCGGCGGGCGCCATCTCGCCCAACAGGTCGGCGAGGTCGTCGTACTCCATCTCGTCGAAGACCCCGACGAGGCGATCGCGGTCGAGCTGTTCGACGATGCGGACCTGCTCCTCCTCGGGAAGCTCCTCGAGCACGTCGGCGAGACGTTGGTCGTCCATCGCCTCGGCGAGCTGACGGCGCTGATCGATCGACAGTGCCCGCACGATCGCGGCCACCTCGGCGGGGTGGACGTCGCGGAGTCGGGCCGCCTCGGCCTGCATCTCGGTCTGGCTGTCGAACAGCGCCGGGACCTTGTCGAAGTCGACGAGTCGATAGCTCGGCCGTCGCCGAAGCGAGTTCTTGCGCGCCAGACGAACCTTGTCGATGATCCAGTACGGGGTACGGCCGTCGTGTTGGCTGCGCAGCGCCACGTCGCTGACGGTCTCGTCGCCGACGCGGCGATCGATGAGGTCGGCGCCGATCAGCACTTCGCCCGAGCGGGGCTTGAACGGATTCAGATCGACGTCCCAGCTCCGCAGCCGGGCACCGTCGCTGTTCAGCTCGGCGAGCCGATTGGCGTTGACGAAGATGCGGCGACGCTGGCTGTTCGCGACGAACCCGACGATCCGGGGGGGAACCGCAGGTTCCTTACCCGTGCCGGAACGTCCGGGGATGGCCACGATGTCCTCGATCCGACCGATCGGGGCGCCACCGGCATCGAGGAGGTGGAGGCGCATGACCCGGAATGCGTAGATCAGGTCACCAGCCATGGGCGAAGGTTACCGACGCCCTTCTGCCCTCGGCGTTACACCTGGTGTCTGGCACCTGGTGTCTGGCACCAGGCGCCATCCCTCAACCCGGGAGTGCTTCGACCTGGACGAGGGTGTCGCTGTAGGCGACGCCGCCACCCCATTCGGTGAGCGTGTCGTTGGTGAGACTGTTGGCGACCTTGCCGTCGGGATGATGGCGTCTCCACCATCCGTACGGAATCGCAACGACGCCCGGCCGGAGTCGCTCGGTGATCTTCACCGGAACTGCCACCGATGCTCGGTCGTTCCAGACGCGTGCGAGCGCTCCGTCGACGAGACCGCGTGCGAGCGCGTCGGCGGCGTCGAGTTCGATGAACGGCCCCCCCTCGGCCGGGCCGTGCTTCGGCAGGTGCGAGTAGCCCGAGTTCAAGAAGCGGGTGTGATGCTTCGGTGTCAGCAGCTGGAGGGGATAGCGAGCGACGAGGTCGGCGTCGCCGGAGGGGCCCTCGGTCGGCGGCACGAACGTCGGCACTCGCGGCTGACCCATTCGTTCGAGCTGGTCCGAGGCCAACTCGACGCGGCCCGTTGCGGTGTCGAACACGCCGTCACCGAACGGTCGGCCGTCTTCGGGATAGGGCACCCGGACCCATCCGATGGCGCGAAGTTCGTCGAGATCGACGGTGGGGAGGGCATCGCGCAGGACCGTTTCGTCGTCGTCGAAGAGGCACGGGTCGGTGTACCCCATGGCGGCGGCGAGCCGACGGAACAGCTCGGTGTTCGAGCAGGACTCACCGACGGGGTCGATGGCTGCGGCGTTCCAGCCCGCCCAGAGATGCCCCCACGGCAGGACCACGTCGACGCTCTCGATCTGGGTGGTCGCCGGCAGCACGATGTCGGCGTACTGGGCGGTGTCGGTCAGGAACTGTTCGTGGACGACGGTGAAGAGATCGTCACGGCGCATGCCCTCACGGATCAGTTCGGCACGAGGCACGGTCGCGAGCGGATTGCAGTTCCACACGATGAGCGCATGCACGCCCGGCCCGTCCGGCTGCGCCGCATGCGGTGTGGTGAGGATCTCGCCGAGACGGCTCATGTTGAGCGTGCGTGGTTCCTTGCGACCGTCGGCGCGTTCGAGGTCGGGTCGCAGCAGCGCGGGACCGTCGACGAGCGCGTCGCCGTAGGAGCCGACGCTCTTCGCGATCCCACCGCCGCGCTCCGCCCAGGCGCCGGTCAGCGCCGGCAGGCAGGCGAGGGTCCGGAAGAACATCGCCCCGTTCTCGTGGTGCTCGGCGCCGATGAGCGAGCGGATGCCGGCCGGTCGGATCGTGGCGTAGTCGATCGCGAGCTGCTCGATCACGGTTGCATCCACGCCGGTCGCGGCTGCGGCCCGTTCGGGCGTCCAGTCGGCGACCGCCGAGCGGAGCTCGTCGAAGCCGAGTGTGTGTTCGGCGATCCAGGCGTCGTTGGTGAGGCCGTCGCGGATGATGACGTGCATCATCGCCAACATCATCGCGATGTCCGTGCCGGGAAGGGGCTGGATGAACCGGTCGCCGCGGGCCTCGTCGATGGCCTCGGCCGTCAACGTGCGGATCGGGTCGATCACGACGAGCCGAGCTCCTCGACTGCGAGCCGTCTCGATGGTCGGCCACAGGTGGCGATTCGTGAGCTTGGTGTTGGTGCCCCACAGCAGGATGAGCTGGGAGTGTTCGAGCTCGAGCGCATCCATGCCCCGACCGCTGCCGTTGGTCATCCGGAGACCCGCGCCGACGGTCGGGCCGCAGATCGCTCGCAGCAGCTTCGAGGCGCCCATGTGCGCGAAGAAGCGGGCATTGAGCCCCATCATGGCCAGCAGGCCCTGGTTGCCGGCATCGGAGAACGGCAGCACGGCCTCGGCGCCGTGCTCGTCGATGACCTGGTGCAACGTGGCGGCGATCTCCGTCAACGCCTCGTCCCAGGTGATCTGCTCGAACTCGCCGGAACCCTTCGGCCCGACGCGTCGCAGCGGGTGCAGGACCCGATCGGGGTCGTACACGCGGTCGATGAATCGGTTGACCTTCGGGCACAGTTCACCGGCGGAGTACGGGATGGTCGGGGTTGCCGCGGAGCTTGACGGCGACGGGTGATCGGACCGCGTCGGCATCATCGACCGTGACCGTCCATCCGCAGGTGTCCGGGCAGTCGTGGTGACAGGTGCCGTTGACCGTTCGCGTTCCCATCCCGCCGATGGTACGACGGATCGAACCGTCTCGGTCCGGCGGTTTTCAGTCGGCGCTTCGATGAGGGCGCGGAGATGTGGCCAGGCGGCAGCGAACCCGAAATGGAGCGGGAGTTGATCCACCTGGTCGGGTGGGAACCAGTCGACGTCGTCGGTCTCGAAGTTGAGCGACGAACCGAACAGTTCGTCGACCTCGACGACCACGGTCGTGTACTTCCAGTCGGTGGCCGGTTCGAAGACGTACTCACCGATCAGGCGGGGAACGCTGTGGGGATGGCCGACCTCCTCGGCCGCTTCGCGCAGTGCCCCCTCGTACGGCGTCTCACCGAGATCGAGCGCACCGCCGGCGCACGACCAGTTGCCGCCCTCGTGGGCCATCGCCGACCGCTTCTGCAGCATCACGAGCGGTGAGCCGTGCGTGTCGCGGACGACGAACACGACGCCGGCGGCGCCGAAGACACCCCAGCGGACGTGGCCGTCGCTGCACCGAATGAATCCGTCACCCGTTCGTCGTTCGAACACGACACCACCCTGCCCGATCGAGGCGTCGATTGCCAACGTCATGTCCGAACCGGCTCGGGGGAACAAACCGGGGCGCGCGGCTGTTGGAGTCCTTCTGTGAACGACGTAACCGACGAGTCCTCGACCGAAGTGTTCGACCTGATCATCGTCGGGAGCGGATCGGGCAACTCGATCCCCGACTACCTCGACGGGTGGAAGATCGCGATCGTGGAGCGCGACGTGTTCGGCGGCACCTGCCTGAACCGTGGCTGCATCCCGTCGAAGATGTTCGTGCTACCCGGCCGACGTCGCCGTCGCTGCGTCGTCGTCGGACAAGCTCGGCATCGACACCCAGTTCAACGGTGCCGACTGGTCGGCAATCCGCGACCGGGTGTTCGGCCGGATCGACGCCGATCTCCGCCGGCGGACGTGAGTACCGGGCGAGGGCAATCCCGACGTCACGTTGATCGAGGGAACCGCCGCGTTCATCGACACCCACGTGCTCGACGTGGAGGGGCGACGCATCACCGCGCCGAACATCCTGCTCGCCGCAGGGGCCCGGCCGGTGGTTCCGCCGATCGCCGGGCTCATGGAGACCGGGTTCCACACCTCCGACTCGATCATGCGGTTGCCCGAACTGCCGAAGCGGCTGGGCATCATCGGTGGTGGCTTCATCGCCGTCGAGATGGGCCACGTCTTCTCGGCGCTCGGCTCGAAGGTGACGCTGTTCAACCGATCGAACATGCTGCTGCGTGAGTTCGATCAGGACGTCTCCGATCGATTCACCGAGGTGTTCGCCACGCGGGTCGACCTCATGCTCGGTCACGTCCCGACCCGGGTCGAGCGTGTCGACGACGGCATCAGGATCGTGTCGGCCGCCGGCGAGGTCGTGGTCGACGAGCTGCTGGTGGCGACCGGCCGGGAACCCAACAGCGACCTGCTGAACGTCGACGCCGCCGGCATCGTGTGCCACCACCACGGCACCGTTGCCGTCGACGACACGATGGCCACCAACGTGCCGGGCATCTGGGCGATCGGCGACCTGTCGAACAACTATCAGCTCAAGCATCTCGCGAACGCCGAGGCGGCGGTGGCGTTCTGGAACATCGCCCACCCCGACGATCTCCGTCACCAGAGCTACAAGGCCGTGCCGAGCGCCGTGTTCTCCAACCCGCAGGTCGCCACGGTCGGTCTCACCGAGCAGGAGGCCGTGAAGCAGGGTCGATCGTTCCGTGTCGGGCGGCGTGACTACGCGGGCACCGCGTACGGCTGGGCGATGGTCGACGACACCGGCTTCGCGAAGGTGCTCGTCGACGATCGAGTCCGGTCTGATCATCGGGGCGCACGTCATCGGACCGCAGGCGTCGTCGATCATCCAACCGATCATCCAGGCGATGGAGTTCGACCAGCGGGCCGATGAGGTCGCCCGCAAGGTGTTCTACATCCATCCGGCGCTGACCGAGGTCGTCGAGAACGCACTCCTCGACGCGCTCGACTGACCGCTACGTGTCGCGGCGTGCCGATCGAACCGCTGCAGCGCCGAGGAGATCGACCGGGCCCGGTCGGTCACGCCCGGGTGCGTCGACGGGGCGATCCATCTCAACCACGCCGGTTCGTCGTTGCCGCCCCAGGTCGGTCCTCGACGCGCAGATCGGCCACCTCGAGGCCGAGGCGATCCACGGCGGCTACGAGGCCGCGGGCGCGGCGCTCGATCGGCGTCTGGCCGTCTACGACTCGATCGCCCGACTGATCGGCGCGCAGCCGTCGGAGATCGCTCGGACCGAGCACGCCACCGCGGCGTGGAACGCGGCGTTCTGGTCGGTGCCGATGGCACCGGGTCAGACGATCGTCGTCCACGACCACGAGTACGGGGCGAACATCGTGGCGTTCCTGGTCGCCGCCGAACGGCGAGGCGTGACGGATCGACCGGGTGCCGAGCGACCGGTACGGCCAGGTCGATGTCGACGCGGTCGCCGATCGGCTGGCCCGACACGACGTGGCCCTCGTGTCGCTGACCCACATTCCGACCAACGGCGGGCTGGTGAACCCTGCCGCCGAGATCGGGCTCGCTGACGCGGGCGGCCGGTGTGCCGTTCCTGCTCGACGCGTGTCAGTCGGTCGGCCAGCGTCACCTCGACGTCGACGAGATCGGCTGCGACCTGTTGGCGGCGACGGGCCGCAAGTACCTGCGCGGTCCACGCGGCACCGGGTTTCTCTACGTGCGCACGTCGATCCTCGATCGGCTCCAGCCGTCACAGCCCGATCATCACGGGGCGCCGCTCGACGCGGGCGACCGGTACGAGCTGGGCGCCCGGCGCCCGGCGGTTCGAGTACTGGGAGCACAGCGTGGCCGGCTGGCTCGGCCTCGGCGCGGCCGTCGACCACGCGCTCGGGTGGGGCATCGGACCGCATCGAGGTGACCGTCACCGAGCGGGCCGAGCAACTGCGGGCGATGCTGATCGAGGCCGGGTTCGACGTGTACGACGAGGGGGTCGTGCGGTCGGGCATCGTCACGACGGCGACCCCGGCCGTGCCGTCGGAGCAGCTGCAGGAGCTCCTCGCCGCGCACCACATCGCCGCGACGTACACCGAGGCCGGTTCGTCGCGGTGGGACGTCGAGCGACGCGGGCTTGCCGAACGCTGCTCCGACTGTCGGTGCACTACACCACGACCCTCGACGAACTGGAGCCGACGGTCGAGGTACTGGCCGCAGCGTCGTCGCAGGGTCGCTGACGCACCGCTGGTCGCTTGGGTTTACGCTGGCCCGATGGGAGTTCCGACGAAGAACTGGGCCGGTAATCAACGATGCCTTCCGGCGCACGTGCACGAGCCCCGGTTCACCGACGAGGTGGCCACGATCGTGCGCACGGCCGCGGCTGCCGGCGAGCGTGTCAAGGTGATCGGTGGCGGTCACTCGTTCACCGACGCGGCGATGACCGACGGTCACCTGCTGTCGCTCGACGCGATGAACCAGGTGCTGTCGGTGGACGGCAACGACGTCACCGTGCAGGCCGGCATCCGGCTGCGTGATCTCAACGAGGAACTCGACCGGCGGGGTCTCGCGCTGCCGAACCTCGGCGACATCAACGTGCAGTCGATCGCCGGCGCGACGTCGACGGCCACCCACGGCACGGGTGTGGGATTCGGCAACCTGGCCACGACGATCGTCGGCCTCGAGATCGTCACGGGGGACGGGACGATGCTGCGCGCCGACGAACACCACGAACCGGAGTTGCTGCGGGTGGCCCGGGTCGGGATCGGTGCGCTCGGCATCGTCACCGAGGTGACGCTGCGCTGCGTCCCGGCGTTCAACCTGCGGGCCGTCGAGACGATCGAACCGCTGGTCGACGTGATCGCCGACTTCGGCAACGTGATGCGGTCGACCGATCACGTCGAGTTCTACTTGATGCCGGGCGCACGGCGCTGCCAGGTCAAGCGCAACACCCGTACCGACGAGCCCGCGCAGCCGCAGTCGAAGGTCGGGCTACGTGCGCGACAAGTGGATCGGGGAGAACCTCGCGTTCGGCACCGTGTGTCGTGTCGGTCGTCGCTTTCCCGACGCTGGCTCCCAAGGTCGCCAAGCTCGTGATGTCGGCGGCGTCCGAACGGGATCTCGTCGACCGCAGCGACAAGGTGTTCTGCAGCCCGCGCCACGTGCACTTCGTCGAGATGGAGTACGGCATCCCGTTCGATGCGGTGCCCGACGCCATCGGCCGCATCGTCGACCTCACGTCTCGGCTCCCGTTCCCGCCGATGTTCCCGATCGAGGTCAGAGCGTCGCAGGCCGACGACATCCCGCTGTCGACGGCGAACGGGCGCGACTCGGGCTGGATCGCCGTGCACCAGTACATCGGCGTGCCGTACGAGGCGTACTTCCAGGGTGTCGAGCAGATCATGAACGACTACGCCGGTCGTCCGCACTGGGGCAAGATGCACTTCCAGAGTCGGCACACGCTGGCGCACCGGTACCCGGAGTGGGACACGTTCACGGCGTGGCGCTCCAAGCTCGACCCGACCGGCACCTTCCGCAACGCCTACCTCGACCGAGTCCTCGGCGAACCCTGAGCTACGACGTATACTCGGTGTCAGACACCAGGTGACGTCTGCCACCTCATGTCATGACAGGTCGGTGAACTCGAGGCTCATCCAGATCGAGTCGTCCTCCACGAATCCGTGTCGCGCGTACAGGCGCCGACCGCGTTCGTTGTGTGCTTCGGTTTCGAGGAAGATCCGCGCGATCCCTCGTGCTCGTGCGTCGGCGACGACGTGCTCGATGAGCGCGGCGCCCACGCCCGGCGTTGCGTTGCGAGGCGTAGATCTCGTCGAGCACCGCCTCGAGCCCGCCCGCCTCGATCGACCAGCCCCAGGTGAGGATCGCGTAGGCCGCCGGTTCGTCGATGATCCAGACCACGCCGTGCTCGTCGTCGTCGAGGAGGGGGACGAACCCGGCGCGCACCCGTCGTTCGGTGAACGGGTGCCGGTCGAGTTCACAGAACTGGCGGTGCAGTTCGATCAGCGTGTCGAGGTCGTCGGGGACGGCGCGACGGATCGCGGTGGCGTGGGTCATGTCAGGCGGCGGTGCGGTCGGAGATCTGGCGGGCGACCACGCCGTACCGCTCGAACCGGTCGGGGCGGTCGAACACCGGGTTGTAGAACACGAGCCGGTCGACCACACCGGCGTACGTGGCGATCAGCGCATCGGCGAGCCGATCCCAGGACGACTCGGTGCAGAACACGGCGAGGTGGTCGTCGGTGATCTCGGCGGCCATCCCGGCGAAGTCGCCGGCCTTCTGTCGGGCGCGGATGCGTTCCGTCGTGCCCTCGAAGCCGGCCTCGTCCCAGATGAACGCGTAGTTCGGGGTCGATCCGTAGAACGACAGTGACGTCCGGGCCATGTCACGACTCGCTGCGATCTCGGCGTCGTCGTCGCCGACGATCGTCGTGACCGGCACGATCACGCTCACGTCCTCGGGGGAGCGTCCTGCCGCGGCAGCGCCGGCGGCGATGCCCGGCAGGACGTGGCGGGCGAGGTAGCCGGGTTCGCCGATCGGATGGACGTGGACGCCGTCGGCGACCTCACCGGCCATCTGCAGCATCCACGGGTTGACGGCGGCGATGTCGACGCTCGGATCGGCGGCCTCGATGGGCCCGGGGCTCCACTGGCGGTTGAGGAAGTCGAGGTCGTAGAACTCGCCGTGGTGGTCGAGTGGCGCACCGCGGAATCCGGCGAAGCAGGCCTTCACGGCGAGCACGTAGTCGCGAAGGCGCGGACCGGGGTGCTCGAACTCGACGCCGTAGCGACGGGTGACGTGGGTCCGCACCTGCGTGCCGAACCCGAGCCGGAACCGGCCGTTGGTGAGCTCCTGGAGTTCCCAGGCCACCTGCGCCGTGATCATCGGACTGCGTGGGAAGGCCACGGCGACGCCGGTCGAGAACTCGAGCTCGGGCGCTGCGAGCGCGGCGGCCGTGACGGCGGGGTAGGCGGTACGACCGCCTTCGGTGAACAGCATCCCGTCGAACCCTGCCCGTCGAGCCTGCTCGGCCGCGCCGCCCATCTCGGCCAGCGGCTTGGGCAGGGTCATCACGTCGACGCGCATCGCGCCGACCGTAATCTCGACGTCGATGCACCCGCTGTACGAAGCGCTGGTCGACGCCGCCCATGGCCGGTTTCCGCCGGTCGACGGAGGCGTGGAGGTGTTCACCCCGATGGCGGGCGACCATCACGCCGTCGTGGAGTTCACCGGTCACAGCGTGGTGCTGACCGATCGCGATCGGAGCGACCTGGTGGCTCGTGGCGCCGACGGTTTCGGTGGTGCCTCGCATCCGGACGTGGTGCGCTGGTTGGCCGGGCCGGACGGGTGGATCGGTTCGCACGACGCGGTGCTCGTGGCGCGCGGCACCGGTGGGGGATCGCTGCCGGAGTCGACCGAACTCGACGACCACCCGAGGGTCGTCCGATCCCGTGCGCATCGGCGCGGCGTCCACGTCCACGCCGATGCCACGGGCGTCGTGACGATCGGCAGGGGCCTCGTCGATCGACAGGAGCTGTCGGTCGAGGTGTTCCCCGACGCCGTGGGGCACGGTCACGGCAGGCGCCTGATCACCGAGGCGCTCGGGTTGGTCGAGGCCGGTGACCTCGTGTGGGCCCAGGTGGCACCGGGCAACGCGGCATCGCTGCGGGCGTTCCTGAGCTGCGGGTTCGTCCCCATCGGCGCCGAGACGCTCATTCGGCCGGCGAACAACTGACAGTGATTGTGACGAGTCGTGACACGGAACTGGAACACGGCCGACGAACACATGGCTCACCTGATCGCGCTAGACCCATGGCGGTCTTCGAACCCGAGCAGTTGGGCAAGCGCTCCAGAGGCGGCATGAAACACGACATCATCATTCGCAATGGCACCGTCGTGGATGGCACGGGTGCACCGGCGCGGCGGGCGGACGTCGGCGATCAAGGGCGACCGGATCGCCGAGATCACCGATCTCGGACGACGGCGGCATCGACGCGAAGGGCGCACGGGAGATCGACGCCGAAGGGCGGCTCGTCACCCCCGGCTTCGTCGACATCCACACGCACCTCGACGCCCAGCTCGCCTGGGATCCGATCGGCACCTCGAGTTGCTGGCACGGGGTCACGAGCGTGGTCATGGGCAACTGCGGTGTGACGTTCGCGCCGTGCCGGCCCGATGATCGAGCGACGCTCGCCGAGATGATGGAGAGCGTCGAGGACATCCCTCGCGACGCGATCCTCGAGTCGCTGCCGTGGGACTGGGAGACGTACGGCGAGTACTACGACTCGATCGACCGGCTGCCGAAGGGACCGAACGCCGGTGGTCTGGTCGGCCACTGCGCGGTGCGGACCTACGTGATGGGTGACCGCGGGCTCGACGACGCCCCGGCGACCGGCGAGGACATCGCAGCGATGGCCCGCCTCGTCGACGAAGCGATGAGCGCGGGTGCGCTCGGCGTGTCGACGAGCCGAACGTTCCTGCACAAGGTTCCCGACGGTCGCCCGGTGCCCGGCACCTACGCCGCCGCCGACGAGCTGCTCGCGTTCGCCGAGGTGCTGCGTGATCACGGCGCCGGCGTCTTCGAGGGCGCGATGCGGCTGGGCGAGCGCGACAACGCCGACCTCGACAACACCCGCGCCGAGGTCGCGCTGCTGGGTGAGATCAGCCGCCGCAGTGGTCGACCCGTGAGCTTCGGGCTCACCCAGAGCGCCCGCCGCCCCGATCTGTACGAGCGGGTCATCGACTTCGTCGAAGCAGGAGAACTCGGCCGGCGCGAACGTTCGCCCGCAGACGACCGCCCGCGGCGTCGGGATCCTGTTCGGTCTCGAGACGCGGACGCCGTTCGACCGAGCCCCCTCGTGGAAGGAACTGCGGGCGGCGGTGAACGGTCGCAAGTTGCAGATGGTTCGCGACGCCACGTTCCGCCAGACGCTGATCAACGAAGCCGACGTGCACGGGTCACCGATCGACCTCACCGAGTTCTTCGTCCTCCCGGAAGGTGAGGCCCGGTACGACTGCGACCCGGCGAACTCGCTGGCCGCGATCGCGATCGATCGTGGAGTGAGCCCGGCCGCGGCGTTCATCGAACTGATCCTGGAGACCGACGGCGCCCTCGTTGCGAACATGCCGTTCCTGAACCAGGACCTCAGCGGCCGTCGAGGAGATGTTGGACGATCCACTCGTCACGCTCGGTCTCGCCGACGCCGGTGCCCACGTCGGTCAGATCATGGACGCCAGCCAGCCGACGTTCTTCCTCACCTACTGGATTCGCGAACGGCAGCGTTGGAGCATCGAAGAAGCGATCCGTCGCCTCACGTCGGACACGGCCGACCTGTTCGGCATCCGCGACCGCGGTCGGCTGGCGGTCGGGGCCTTTGCCGACGTCAACGTGATCGACTTCGACAACCTGCACCTGCCGCACCCGCAGTACGTGCACGACTTCCCGAACGAAGCGGGTCGGTACATCCAGGGATCGTCGGGCTACGACTACACGCTCGTGAACGGCTACGTGTTCATGGATCACGGCGAGCACACCGGAGCCCTCGCCGGGCGCATGCTCCGATCGAAGTAGGTCGAGACCGTCTCACTACGGTTCGCGTCACGACCGGCCTCAGCGCCGACAACGACGAGGAGAACACGATGACGGCTGCAGCGATTCCTGCCCTCGAGCAGGAGGTACGTTTCGCGACGGAACTGATCGCCACGCTGACGCCGGCCGAGTGGGAGACCGCGTCGGCCTGCGACGGATGGCGGGTGCAGGACGTCGTGCAACACATGGCGTCGGTGTTCCAGCAGATCGCGGATCCGACGTCGATCGACATGGGTGATTCCGGCAAGGCGGAGACGTCCGCCGAGGTGCCCGTGCAGGCTCGTCGGGACTGGACGATCGACCAGGTCTTCGAGGCGTACGAGGAGTGGTCACCCAAGGGTGTCGCGGCGCTGGCCGGTCTGCAGGAACCACCGATGGCGGACGTGGAGGTTCCCCTCAGCGATCTGGGCACGCATCCGTTGAACCTGCTCGGCAACGCGATCGTGTTCGACCACTACTGCCATCTTCGCTTCGACATCGGCGCGGCGGTCGATCGGGCAGCGGCGCTCCCGCGCGATGACGGCGCGCTCGACGGCGACGCGGGAGTGGATGCTCGCCGGGCTGCCCCAGATGTGCGCGGAGGCGCTGGCATCGGCACCGCAGCAGACGGTCAATCTCGTGTTCGACGGTCCCGGTGGTGGCAGCTTCGTGCTGGCGCCCGGCGCCGATGGTTGGACGGTGACCGAGGGGTCGGACCCGGCGGCGCCGACGGTGCGCTCGACGGTGCACGACTTCGTGTCGTGGGGCACGAAGCGTTCCGACTGGCGTGCGTCGACCACCGGCGACATCGACGACCCCGCCGTCGCCGCGGTCCTCGACGCCATCAACATCATCTGACCCACCCCACCTCCGAAACCCCGAAACTTCGCGGAATCCGGTCGCTGAGCGACCGGATCGAGGGATTTTTCGGTGGGGGACGGTCGAGTGGGGGTCAGAGGCGGCGGCGGAGTTCGACGTAGACCTCGTGGCCGGCGAGGGCGATGAGCGACTCGGCCATCGAGTCGACGACGCGTTCGTCACCGCTGAACGCTTCACCGCCGTCGGCGCGTTCGGTGCAGCACCACGCCATCGTGCGGCCGTGGTCGCCCCAGTCACCACGAGTCCAGCGCCGCACGGTGGCCGACTCGGTCTCGTCGTCGATCTCCGCCCAGTCGATGCGCAGCGGTAGCTGCCAGCAGACCGAGGGCTTCCACTCGGTGGGTGACTCCTCGAACTCGAGGGCCGCGAGATGCAGCGCGCATCCTTCCCCGCCGGCGAACCCCGGCCGGTTGAGGAAGATGCAGGCACCGTCGACGACGCGGGTGTGCGTGCGGTCGGCGTCGCCGAAGATGCCGTTCGCGCCCGTCCGCTCGTCGGCGGGGCCGCGGGCGACGTCGTGGAACTGGAATCCTTCGGGCGTGAGCATGGCTGCGTACGCGTCGACGTTCATCGCTTCGGCCTGGCCGGGTTCACCGTCGCCGAAGTGGGCGCCGAGGGAGCAGCAGCCCTGAGAGCAGCTCCGCGGCGGGGTGGTCCAAGATGCCCTTGCATCCGGCTCCGTAGAGACAGGTCCAGTTCGACTCGAGGAAGGCCCGCTCGAAACGCCACACCGTGGCGTCGTCGACGATCTCGACGAATGCGTCGTCGGACGAGATGTCGTCGGGGTACGCGTCGTCGGTGGTCGGCGATGACGGCATGGATCGGATGGTACGCCCACTAGCGTCGGCGATCATGGAGTTCGCGTGCCCCCGCTGTCATGACGAAGTCGTCGACGAGTTCTACGGGCCGTGCGAGACGTGTCGGACCCAGTTGCGCGACGCCTTCAGGGGTCAGGGGCGCGTCGTCGAGCTCGCCGAGTACGAACCGAAGATGAACGTCACGCCGAACGCCGTGGCACTGAAGGACGACTGATCAGTCGCTGACGGTCGGAAGACCCGCGCCGGGGCGGAACTCGGACTGCGTCTCCGGCTCGGCTGCGGCCTGGGCCGCCTGCTCCATGGTGGTCGCCAGTGCGGCGGCGGCGCCTTCGTGAGCCAGGATCTTGCTGATCACGGCCTGGCCGGCGCCGGCCATGAGCTCGGCCTGGTGCCGGTTCAGGTACTCCTGGGACTCGCGGAGGCCCGCCGTGTAGCCGTTGATCTCGGGGATGACGTAGCGGGCGAGGAGTTCCCACGACCGCAGCGTCGCCTCGCGGTTCGCCCAGTCGTGAGCGAAACCGAGGACGACCCCGAAGCCGCCGGTGATCTCCTGGAGGTGGCGGATCGCCGCGACGAGATCGTCGGGGGTTCCCACGACCGCTGCGCCGGCACCGGCGGCGGCGCCTCCGGTCGTCTGGTCGAGCAGCTCCCACTTGTCGTCGACGTGGGTGGCGTTCGGTCGGCCCAGCGTCCAGACGTTGTACTCGTTGTGCCAGCGGTGGAGACCGTCGACGGCCTCGTGACGGGCCTGCTCCCGGCTCTCGGCGAGGTGGAACGCCATCAGCACCCGCCAGTTCTTGCGGTCGACGACCTGGCCGTGTTCGGCGGCCGACTGCTCGGCGAATCCCCACTGCGTCGGCAGGGCCTGGAGTCCCTCGGTCGAGTTCGACGCGATCGACAGCACACCCATCCCGTACTTGCCGGCCAATGTCATCCCCGACGGCGAGATCGACGACGCCGTCACCATGGGGAGGTGTTCCTGGAGGGGCAGCAGCTGCAGCCGCGCGTCGTGGAGCGTGAACCAGTCGCACTCGTAGCTGAAACGGTCGTCGCCGCGCAGCAGGCGCGTGATGACCGACAGTGCCTCGTCCTGACGATCCCGCTGGACCATGGGATCGATCCCGAGTGTGCGGGCATCGGACGGCAGCGCACCGGGGCCGGAGCCGAACATCGCCCGACCCCGGCTCATGTGGTCGAGCTGGACGATGCGCTGGGCGACGTTGAACGGATGATGGTACGGCAGGCTGGTGACGCCGGTGCCGAGCATGATCGTGTGTGTTCGCTGTGCCGCCGCGGCGAGGAACATCTCCGGGGAGGCGATCGTCTCCCAGCCCGATGAATGGTGTTCACCGCACCAGAACTCGTCGAACCCGAGCCGGTCGAGATGGGCGGCGAAGTCGATGTCCCGTTGGAACTGGAGGCTCGGGTGCTCACCGGTGGGATGGTGGGGGGCGAGGAACGTACCGAAGCGCAGTCGCGACATGGGGTGATGGTAGGGAGCCCGACAAACTCCGATGGCTCGTACCGGACACGTTGCCGTGCGATCTGCCGCGTGAACGCCGGTGTCGATCTCCGCCCCGCCTCCGACGCCGATGTCCGTGCACTGGCGTCGATACAGACGCGCAGGACATGGCGTGGTGGGGTCGGCCCGACGGTGACGTCGACGATCTCCGGGCGGACCTGGATCGTGTTCGGCTCGCTGCCGAGTCGCTCGACAACGGCTCGCGGGTCGCGGTGGTGCGACGACCTGACGGTGGCGAAGCGATCCTCGGATTTGCGCTGTCATTCGAGTCACGGTCAGACGAACCTGGCGGTCGATCCTGGGTGTGTCGAAGCCGCGGAGGCCTGTCAGCTCCTGGTCGAATGGTTGATCACGGCCGGTGCGGATGTCATCTCGGTGCCCTCGCAGGACCGGACCCGGCTGGCCGCTGCTCGACGGGCTGGGATGGCATCCGAGGCGGTCGAGCTTCGAACTCCATCGAGGCGCGGACATCGGTGACCTCGGATCGACGACCTGGCCGGAGGGAATCGCCGCGGCGCCGTTCCGGCGAGGGATCGACGATGCCGAAGTTCACGCCGTGATCTACTCGGTGTGGACCGATGTCGCCGGTCACACCGATCGACCGCTCGACGAGTGGCGGGCGCTGTTGCTCCACGACGCGTCGTTCGTGCCGAACCTCGTCGTGCTCGCCCGCCGGGACGACGGTCGGGTCCGGTTGCGGGTGTGGCCATGTGCCGGACGTACACCGGCGGGGTCGGTTGGGTGAGTCAGTTGGCGGTCGGGAGACCGGACCGAGGAGTGGGTCTCGGTCGGTCACTGCTGATCGAGAGCTTTCACCGCCTGGTGGCTGCCGGTGCCGAGACGCTGGCCCTCGATGTCGAGGCCGAGAATGCCACTGCGCTCGGGCTCTACCGCAGTGTCGGGCTCGACGTCGCTCGCGAGTGGGTGCACTGCTCGCCGGAGTGAGATCGGTCGGCCGTGTCGTGCGTCAGCCCGGTATCGTGGTCGGGTTCCATTCGTGGAATCCCGAACACGGGGACGTAGCTCAGTTGGCTAGAGCACCTGCTTTGCAAGCAGGGGGTCGTGGGTTCGATTCCCATCGTCTCCACCATTAAAGCCCCTGGTAGCAGAGCTGCCGGGGGCTTTCTCGTTGCAAGATGAGGCGCGGCGTGCCAGTATCGTGCCAGTAGCAGCGGGCAAGAAGGGTCTCGTAGATGGCACAGCGGCGAGGTTTCGGGTCGGTTCGCAAGCTCCCGTCCGGTCGGTGGCAAGCGCGCTTCACCCACCCACAGACGGGCAAGATCCAGTCGGCCCAGAGCACGTTCGACACGAAGGCCGGTGCCGGACGATGGCTCGCCACCATGGAGACCGACCTCGACCGAGGTGATGCGCTCGACCTCGATCGAGGCAAGATTGCGTTCGGCGCATACGGGAAGGCATGGCTCGACTCGAGAGGAGATCTCCGTCCCAAGACGATGGAGCTGTACCGATACCTGTTCCGGCAGTATCTCGAACCGCCTCTCGGAACGAGGCAGATCGGCCAGATCGATTCCGAGAGCATTCGCAGTTGGTACGGCGAGATCGGTGCTGGTTCGCAGAGTCGAGTGACAACAGCCAAGGCGTACCGGTTGCTCCGTCAGATCCTCCAGGCCGCAGTCGACGACCGAATACTTCGGTCGAATCCGTGCAACCTCAAGGGAGCCGCCGTCGAGCACAGCACGGAACGACCGATCTTGTCGATGGACGACGTTCTCGCACTCGCCGACGCCATCAAACCGCGTTACCGACTGATGGTGCTCCTGGCAAGTCTCGTCGGGCTGCGCCGTGGCGAGTGCTTGGCCTTGCGAGTGAGCGATGTCGTCGAGCGTGATGGACGGTGGACGATCACGGTCGGCTCGTCGATCGTGTTCGTGGCGGGCGTACCCCGACGCGAGCTTCCGAAGACCGACGCCGGAACGAGGCGACTCGCTCTTCCATCGGCGGTCGGCAGGGAGGTCGAGCGCCACCTCGCTGAGTTCGGTCTGACCGGCGACGACCTGCTCTTCGCCGACTCGCGGACCGGAACGACACCGACGATCACGGTGTGGCGGCGCGTTTGGAACAACGCACGCCGCGATGCCGGCGTCGATTGCACTTTTCACGATCTCCGTCATCACGCAGGAACGCTCACCGCCAGCGCCGGCGCCAGCATTCGCGAGTCGATGGCGAGGCTGGGCCACGCGTCACCCCGAGCGGCGCTGCGGTATCAGCATGCAGCCGAACAGCGTGACGTTGAAGTTGCGTCGTCGATCGATCGACTCATCCCTGGGAATGCCTGAACGTCGGCGGGAAGACGCCCGCCTACCGGCAGGTCGGCAACGCGTTCCCTCCGCCTGTCGTGCAGGCCGTTTCGGCAGCGCATCGCTGCCGCATGGGCCCGCGCTGATCGTCAACGCCGCCGAGTGGACCCCGCACGCGCCGAACCGAGATGTTGGTCAGATGACTGTCGGCGCGTAACAGTGTCCGTGCATGACCGTCACCAGAGGCGCACCCGTCGATCGGACACGCTTGGATGCAGCCGTGCTCGAAGTAGTTGACTCTCCTGCTGACGCGCTCAGCGGGGTCGACTTCGTAGCGCATTGGCTCGTCAACGAGGTAGGTATTGGTGGCACGTTCGAGATGGCGGACCTTCGGGCTGCCCGTGCTGACGCACAGATCGACAGGCGGATGCGGGACCTGCGCCCTATGGGCTGGAGCATTCCGTCGAACAAGGATGCCCACGGCCTGGCGAGTGGCATGTACCGCCTGGACGTTGTCGGCACTCTGGTGAAGCCGGCCAACGTGTCGGGACGAGTGCGCCGTGAAGTGTTCGAACGCGACCACCACCGATGCCTGATCTGTGGAGTCGCTGCGAACGAGAGCTATCCGGACGATCCGAATCATGTCGCACGTCTCCAGATTGGCCACATTGTCCCGAAGGGTCAAGGTGGGCTGCTCACTGACAAGTCGAACCTTCGCACCGAATGTGAGCGCTGCAATGCGGCGGTCCGGGACAACCAGCTGGAGCAGGTGAGCGCGGCGTCGGTGGTGACGCAGGTGCAGAATTTGAAGCGCTCGGAAAAGGCGAACCTGTTGAAGTGGATTCGTGCGGGACGCCGGGAACTCGAAGTCGACGAGCAGGCCTACTACCGGTGGCGTCGGCTTTCGCCGGAAGCGAGAGACGGCATCGAGGACTACCTCGCCAAGTACTTCGGTGAGTGAAAGGTCTCAGGCGACGAGCGAAACGTTCTCATCGCGTTCGGCACGGATTGCCGCCGCAATTTGGCGTCCGACCGCTGCAGCAACTGGCGGCGGGAAGGCGTTTCCGATCTGGCGGTACTTTGCGGTCTTCCGTCCCGCAAGTTCCCAGTTCGCTGGGAAGCCTTGCACGACGGCAGCCATTTCGACTGTGAGTCTTGGTTCGCCGGTGAAGCCGGGTGACGGAGGCGCGTCTGCGAGGACCTTTGCATTGACACCGAGGTTGAGGAGCCACTGCTGTTTGGCGCGGGTGGGACCGAGGTCGGCACCGCCATGCTTCTTGCTGCCGCCGACGATCGTGGGGGCTATCCGGTCAGCGAGGGCAGCCCACCGGTCGGCTCCTTCCCATCCGCCTTCGGCCATCATCGGAAGGAGTGCTTCGCCGACCGTTGGGGTGCGAACCTGCCCGGGGGTCGGCCACTTGAAGTAGTCCCACACGTCGGATCGAGCGGCGACAAGGATTGAACGGGGACGTAGCTGAGGAACGCCGAACTCGTGCGCTTCGAGCAGTTCCCATTCGCCGAGGTAGCCGAGCTGTTGGAGGCGATCGAGGATCTCGGATCGGTATCCGTCGAATTTCTTGCCGAGCAGTCCGCGAACGTTTTCGATCATGACAGCGGACGGCCGGACGTGCTCGACCAGGTCGAGGATCGACGGGAAAAGGTCGCGGTCGTCATCACGGCCGAGTTGTTTGCCTGCGATAGAGAACGGCGGGCAGGGAACGCCGCCTGCGACGAGGTCGATGTCGCCGATGTCGTCAGAGGGTGTCCATCCGACGAGCGAGGTTTCATGCACTACTCGTGCGGGCCACCAGCGTGTGCGCTTGCCGTTCATTCTCAGCGTTTCGGCGGCATGCGGGTCGATCTCGACGAGTCCGCGATGTTTGAATCCTGCACGGTGCAGCCCGATCGCCTGCCCGCCTGCGCCGGCGCACACCTCAATGCTCGTGAGCTCTCCGGACGACATACTTCGACAGGATAGATGAGGGGAATCACAGAGTTGTGATTCGGGCAGTTTTCGTGGGGGCCGGGTCAGCTGGTGGTGTGGATTCACCAGATTCCTTCAGCCACTTGGGTGTAGATGCCGTTCCGGGCTCCTCGGTCCAAGCCCTACATCGATGGTGAGGACCCAAGTCGATCGGCGCAGACTCGGATACTGGCTGCCGACGGCAGGTGGACTACTCCGAAATGGCTGGCGACCGGAAGCTCGATGTCAACGAAGTGAAACGGGGGCTGTGCATCGCCTAGCAGAGCAGAAGCTGATCGCTTTCTCCCGGCGCCTCGACTTCGGAACTGCGTGTTGCCGACGAAGAGCGAGATCACCGTGTCGTTGACCCAGAGGTCGGCGCGGAAGAGCGCATCAGCGAGAGGATGCATGAGCACCTCGATCCCGCCGTCTCGGAGAACCGTCGCCACGTACAACTCACGAAGGAACGAGTAGTACGCATTGCCAACTCGCCAGCGCATTGCGTCACGGGCGAGCTTCAACGCCTTCGCTTCGAACCGTGCCTTTGCATCCTCGGATGCAAACGGGCTTGTCATCGTCGACAGCACGGCGGCTCTGACCGCCTCGCGGGCCGGAGCCCAACCGATGCGTTG
>CAVZTM010000025.1:0-40629 GCA_963778175.1 Ilumatobacteraceae bacterium | reverse complement strand
CTTAACGGTCAAATTAAAAAGGGTTGGCTTTTTAATGCAGGTTTTGTGGATGCCCCTGAAGTTCAAGATAATCTTGCAGTACGTACAAAAACATTTTTTGGAGGATTAGCGATCGACCTTTCGCAAGCATTAACGCTACATTTAGAATATACGCATGATGACCGTCAAAATTCTTGGATAAGAGGAGCCTATTTTGCCAGTTTCACTTATCGCTTTTAATGGATGGTTGTTACACTATGTTTGGCGTACCAGCTTATTATTGGTATTGTTCATTTCATGCATGTTGTTTTTTTTATTAATGTAAAATGCTAAATGGTTTGCATACTCATCGTAGACAACATAGATAATGGCAACAACTTACGCAAATTCTTTTAACCTTGAGTGATGCGCTCACCTTGCCAGAGGAAAAAGCATTGCAACTTTTCAGAAAAAAAGGTGATGAGCCTATCATTTGTGATGCCGCAGCAAATCTATTGCGAATGATGCGTGGCCATAGCGAAAAGTATATTGTGCAAATATTACAAGCCTGGGGTATGTTGCCTTATTTGCGACAAGTATTACGTAAAGGCAAACGCGGAAAACGTATTCAAGCACTTGCTATTTTGGCACATTTTCGTGATCCAGAAAGTTTGGAATTAATTCTACAAAATATAAAAAAATCCTGATATTAATATCCAACTCATTGCTTTGCATGGTTTGGCAGAGCGCTCTGCTATTCATTATTTACCCACTATTTTGCCCATTCTCATTCGTTCTCAACAACGAAATACGCAAATGTTAGGTTGGATATTAAAAAAATTTCGTGAACCCGCGATACCATTTTTACTTGAATTAGCACAAAGCCAAGCTACAACAGAAATTAGGTTAGCTGCAATGCTAGCCTTAACGCATATAGCGCAATCAACGAATTTACTTCCATTATCAATATTAGCTAATGATCCTAATGCTGAAATCAGAGCAGGGGCTATCTCAGCATTGGCAAAAATGAGTGATGTACAAGCAAGTGATGTGATTATTAAAGCACTCAAAGACCCTCATCATTTAGTGCGTGTTCAAGCTGCGCATGCTGCGGGTGCATTAAAATTAGATAGCGCCACATCAGATTTAGTGACCTTATTAAATGATGAAGAGTGGTGGGTGCGATATCGCGCAGCTGAAGCATTATACAATTTAGAAAATACAGGAAGAACCCTATTGAGTAGTATCGCTAAAAAAAGTGATATAGCCGCGCTGATGGCACAGCAATTACTCGCCGAAAAGGGAGAAATAGTGTGCTAGACCTATCGACTCTTTTACCCAATTCAGTTGTCTGTATTTTAATAGTATTATCATGGATTGTTCTGACCATTGGCTTGTTTCAAAATCTAGTTTATTTATTACAGCTACCTTTTGCCTGGTTGTCGCAAGATGGCAGCGGGCTCGGCCGCGATCGCCCGATCGACTTCGAGACGGCGAGGTGAGGGTTCGGTCATGCCGTCATCATCGCGCACCGCCGACGGACCCGGAGTCCTGGCCCGCGCTGCCCGCACGACGTTGCGATGAGATCTGCGAGCACCTGCTGCGCTCATGGCTCATCGCAGGGCCCCGACTGATGAGATCTGCGAGCACCTGCTGCGCTCATGCTCATCGCACGTCGACTCGGCATATCACCCGGGTGGGATGAGGAGGCCCGCCACAGGGGATGGCACGATGGTCCGACCTATCTCACGTATCAAGGAGACCACCCGATGAGTGATTCGTTCGAACTGCTGATGGCCCCGTACCCGTCGGTCGAGGCGGCGCAGCAGGACTTCGACAAGCTGGCCGCTGCCGTCGCCGACAAGACCGTCAAGTCCGACGGCATCATCCTGGTGGAACACGCCGCCGACGGTCAGGTCAAGGTCACCCACACCGCCGACAACCTCGGCCGCAAGGGGCTCGAGTGGGGTGGCGGTGTCGGCGTGCTCGTCGGCCTGTTCAACCCGGTGATGCTCGGCGCGGTCGTCGTCGGCGGAGCCGTCGGTGGGATCGTCGGGAAGTTCACCAAGAAGAAGGTCGACGCCGGCCTCGAGGAGAACCTCGGCGAGAAGCTTCCCGCCGGCGCCGCCGTGGTCATCGCCTTCATCGACCCCGACGATCGACTCGTCGCCGAGCGGGCCCTGTCGGGCACCCCTGCGCATTCGGTCGCCCAGATGGACGGCCTCGCGCGACCTGAAGTCCGCGCTCGCCGAGGCCGCCGGCAAGTTCACCCCCGACCGCTCGCGTCTGCCGATCCCCGACAAGACCTTCGCGGTGTCGCCGGCCGCACGATGAAGGACTCGGTCGCCGACTGGTCGATGATCCCCGGCCCGGCCGCGCCCGCCGGCGCGCCGAACGTGCTGCTCGTCCTGATCGACGACGCCGGCTACGGCACGCCCGACACGTTCGGCGGCCCCGTCGCCACGCCGAACTTCACCCGCGTCGGCGAGATGGGCGTCACCTACAACCGCTTCCACGTCACCGCCGTCTGCTCGCCCACTCGCGCCGCGCTCCTCACCGGACGCAACCAGCACCGGGTCGGCTTCGGCTCGATCGCCGAGTACCCCGGCCCGTTCCCCGGCTACAGCGCCAACAAGCCCCGGTCGTGCGCCGGCGTTCCCGCGCATCCTGCGCGAGAACGGCTACGTCACGAGCGGGTTCGGCAAGTGGCACCTCACGCCCGACAACGTCCAGGGCGCGGCGGGCCCGTTCGACCACTGGCCCAAGTCGTGGGGCTTCGACCACTGGTGGGGCTTCCTCAGCGGCGCCGCCGGCCAGTACGACCCGATCATCACGCTCGACGACTCGATCATCGGCGTGCCGACCAACGACGACGGCTCGCAGTACTACTTCCCCGACGACATCACCGACAAGGCCGTCGAGTGGCTCCACGCGGTGCGGGCGCAGGACGCCCACAAGCCGTGGATGATGTTCTATTCGACGGGCTGCAGCCACGCCCCGCACCACGTCGCCAACGACTGGGCCGACAAGTACAAGGGCAAGTTCGACGACGGTTGGGACGCGCTGCGCGAGCGGACGCTCGCCCGCCAGAAGGAACTCGGCGTGGTCCCGCAGGACACCGAACTCACCGAGCGCCCCGACTTCTTCCCGGCGTGGGACACGCTGACCGACAACGAGAAGAAGCTCTACGCCCGCCAGATGGAGGTGTTCGCCGGCTACTCGGAGAACGCCGACTGGAACATCGGCCGCCTCATCGACGAGATCGAGAAGATGGGCGACCTCGACAACACGCTCATCATCTACATCTGGGGTGACAACGGCGCCTCGATGGAGGGCACCGTCACCGGGTCGTTCAACGAGCTGACCTTCCTCAACGGGCTCGTGCTCGATCCCGACCAGCAGCTGGCGCTGATCGAGCAGTACGGCGGCATCGAAGGCCTCGGCGGCGTCCACTCGGCGCCGCACTTCGCCGGCGCCTGGGCGCACGCCTGCAACACCCCGTTCAAGTACGGCAAGCAGACCGCCAGCCACCTCGGCGGCACCCGGGACCCGATGGTCGTCGCGTGGCCGGCGAGCATCGCACCCGACTCCGAGGTCCGCACGCAGTTCACCCACGTCATCGACGTCGGCCCCACCATCCTGCAGGCGGCGGGCATCCCCGAGCCGGACTTCGTCGACGGCATCGCCCAGGAGCCGATGGACGGCACGAGCTTCCTCTACTCGTTCAACGACAAGGACGCCCCGGAGCAGCACACGCAGCAGTTCTTCGAGATGTTCGGCAGCCGCGGGATGTACAAGGACGGGTGGTGGGCGGCCTCGCGGCCCGAACGTCTCCCGTGGGACGTCTCGCCGGCGACGCTCGCCGCGTTCGGGCCCGACTCGGACTGGGACCCCGACCGCGACGTCGGCTGGGAGCTCTACGACCTCACGACCGACTTCTCGCAGGCCCACGACATCGCCGCCGACCACCCCGACAAGGTGCTCGAGCTGCAGGAGCTGTGGTGGAGCGAGGCGGAACGCAACCGGGTGCTGCCGCTGATGGGCGGGCTGTCGGTGATCTACGGCATCCTGCCGCCGATGCCGACCCAGACGCGGTTCCCGTTCGCCGGCGACGTCCAGAACATCCAGCGCGGCATGATCCCGCGGATCTACGGCCGGTCCTACGCCATCGAGGCCGAGGTCGAGGTGCCCGAGTCCGGCGCACAAGGTGTGCTCGTCGCGAACGCCGACTTCATCGGCGGCTTCGCCCTGTGGGTCGACGGCGACGGCAAGCTCATCCACACCTACTCCTTCCTCGGCGTCGAGCAGTACAAGCAGGTGTCGGACACGCCGATCCCGACGGGCAAGGTCACGCTCAAGATGCTGTTCGAGGCCGACGAGCTCAAGCCCGGATCGGGCGGCAACGTGACGCTGTGGGCCGACGACACCCAGATCGGCGAGGGCACGATGGCGCACACCGTGCCGATCGCGTTCTCGTCGTACGCCGGCATGGACATCGGCCGCGACAACGGCCTCGTCGTCGACCTCGCCTACGAGGATCAGGCGCCGTACCACTTCACCGGCACGATCGACAAGGTCACCTTCGACCTCGCTCCCGTCACCCACGAAGAGGCCCAGGCGCTGCACCAGCACGCGAACGACCACTCGGTCGGCAGCGGCGTCGCCGGCTGACGCCGGCACCTCTTCTCGCCGATTTCACCTCGATCAGTTCTTCCCGCCGGGCCTCCGGCGGGAAGGCTGAGGGCGTGGCACGTCTCCGACAGCGTCCGTCTCGCCCGGCGATTGGGCTGGCTCGATCCGGCGCAGGTCGCCGCGACGACGGTCGCACTGACCCGATGGGGTCCGACGCTCGCCGCGCTGTACGCGGCCTCCGCCGTCCGCCATCGGCATCGGGCGGCGGTCGTGGACCATCGCGGCACCATCACGTTCGGCGAACTCGATCACGACTCGTCGCAGCTGGCGCACGGGTTCCGGTCACTCGGCCTCGGACGGTGGCGATCACCTCGGCGTGCTGTGCTCGAACCATCGTGACTTCGTCGCCGTGTCGATCGCCACCGCGAAGGCCGGGCTCACCTGTGTCTACCTGAACACCGGCTTCGCCGCGCCGCAGCTCGGCGAGGTGCTGCAGCGTGAGGGGATCCGGGCGATCGTGTGCGACAGCGATCTGCTGGACGTCGTCGAGGCGTCGGGTTTCGGCGGTCACGTCGTCGTCGCCGACGGCGATCCCGGCGCCCACCGTTCGCTCGACGAGCTGCGATCGGTCAGCTCGACGCGACCACTGCTGCCGAGCCGTCCGATCTCGCCGGTGCTGTTGACCTCGGGGACGACCGGCACGCCGAAGGGAGCGCGCCGTTCGGGTCGGCCCGCGGGGCTGTCATCCGCACTCGGCGTGCTCGATCGCATCCCGTACCAGGCGGGCGACGTCGCCGTCATCCCGACCCCGCTGTTCCACGCGTGGGGGCTCGCCCAACTCACCATCGCCGCAGCCACCGGGTCGACCGCGGTGCTCGTCCGCCGCTTCACCGTCGAGGCGACACTCGACGCGATCGAGGCCGAGCGGGCCGACGTCCTCGCCGTCGTACCGGTGATGCTCCAACGCATCCTCGCCGCCGACACCCACGGTCGCGACACGTCGTCGCTGCGGATCGTGGCCTGCAGTGGCTCCGCGCTCCCGGCCGCCGTGGCAACGGCGTGGATGGACCGCTTCGGCGACCACCTCTACAACCTGTACGGATCGACCGAGGTCGGCCAGGCCACCCTCGCGACACCTGCGGACCTGCGGGCGGCACCCGGCACCGCCGGTCGGGTCATCGCGGGGACCAGCGTCGAGATCGTCGGCGAGCGCGGCGAGCGTGTGCCGACCGGCGAGACCGGACTGATCGTCGTCGGCAGCGACGCCCAGTTCACCGAGTACACCGGCGGGGGCACGAAGGAACGGGTCCGCGGCCTGATGTCGTCGGGCGACGTCGGTCACTTCGACGCCGACGGCCGGCTCTTCGTGACGGGACGCGCCGACGACATGATCGTGAGCGGCGGCGAGAACGTGTTCCCACTCGAGATCGAAGAGGTGCTGCTGTCACACGACGACGTGGTCGACGCGCTCGTGGTCGGTGTGCCCGACGACGAGTTCGGCCAACGGCTGTCGGCGTTCGTCGTCCGCGCTCCGGGCGGAACGGTCGACGCTGCCGGGGTGAAGGCGTTCGTCGCCGCCCGACTCGCCCGCCACAAGGTGCCCCGTGACGTCACGTTCGTCGACGAGCTTCCCCGGAACACGACCGGCAAGCTCCTGCGGACGCAGACGCCACCTCGCGCTGCGGAGTAACCGTCCCTCGACATCTCCCGCATCATGGCGGTGGACGCGCCGGTGGCCCCTCCGTGGAGGGGCCACCGGTCGAGAGACCCCGTGGGGTCTCAGGGATCAGACCTTCTCTGCCACCGTGGTGGGAGAGTCGGCCAGCAACGACTCCGGGACGGTGTCCGGTGCCGTGACCTTCATCTTCTTTCGAGTGTCCCAGATGAAGACGACACCCGACACGGTGCAGACCACACCGAGACCGGCGAGGAGCGCAGCCACGCCGAGGGCGAGCTGCAGCGTGCTGTGGGTCGCCGCACCGACACCGAGTTCGGCGACGAGTGCATGAGCAGTACCGCTCCAGGCCATGTCACGCGCCTGGGCCTGCACCGGATCGCTGCGGTCGAAGCCGGTCCAGTAGCGACCGTCGACCTCGAACTCACACGTGACGCCCTCGGCCGGGAACGGATCCGGCACGGCGATGGTCTCGCCGTTGCAGGTGTACTCGGTTGCCACGGTGCCGTCCTCACCGGTGAGATCGGCCTCGGTCAGCGTCACGAGTTGCGTGCCGTTGAGCGTGTGATAGCTGATCGTCGCCATCTGGTACATGTACTCGGTGGCGCTGTTCACCAGTGGGTCGTCCGGGTCGAGATCCGCCACTCACGACCGGGAAACCCCAGTCGTCCTCGAGCAGCGACATGATCGCCTGTGCTCCCTCGACCGTTCCTCGGTCGGTGAGCTGGCCGTCCTCGTCGTAGGTCAGCTGGACGTTCTGCACCTCGCTGAACGACTGCAGCGACTCGTACCCGCCCTGTACCTTGCTGTACGCGACACCGGCACCGACGAAGTAGCCGATGCCGACGATGATCAGGAAGATTCCCAGCAAGCCGAATGGCTTCTTGAGCATGGTGGACCCCTTTCGATGGTCTCAGAACTCGTGAACTTCACGAACTGCAACCATCGTGATCCTTGCGTCAGCAAATGATCAGGGTCGTTGGTCCTCTTCGGGTCAGGTCTCCGGTGACCTCCGCGAGTCGAACCTCGCGGTCAGTTGTCGAGGTTCTCGGCGAGGTCTTCGCGCACGGCGGTGACCTCTTCGACGGCGATCTCGTCCTCGGAGAACTCGCCGTCGCCGTCCTCGTCGACACCCGTGACGGTGGTCGACTCGATCACGTCGAACTCGCCGTCGCCGTCGAGATCGATGGCGCTCGTCGTCGTCACTTCGACGGCGTCGGCCACTCCGTCACCATCGACGTCGATCGCCGTGATGGTGGTCTCGTCGACCGCGTCGACGATGCCGTCACCATCGACGTCGTACATACGTCGTCGTGGTCTCCGAGACGATGTCGGCAACGCCGTCACCGTCGACGTCGATCGTCGTGGTCGTGGTCTCGATGACCATGTCGGCGACACCGTCGCCATCGACGTCGATCACCTCGGTCTCGATCGTCACGTCGATTTCGCCTGCATCGTCTGTATCGCTCATGCACGGAGTCAAGCAGGTGGCGGGCCCGGCTGACAAGAGCAGCCCTCAGGAGAGCTCCGGATTCGTCGCGAGGTCCACATGGCCCGCTCGCCGCGGTACCGACGTGCGTACCCCAGAGGGTATGCGTGCGGCACATGCGCCACGTCACGGCAATCCCACTCGGCCTCCTCGCGGCGTGCTCGCTCCTGGCGGTCGGCTGCGGCTCGGACAGCGATGCAACCGTCGTCGCCGAGGCGCAGTCGACAGCACCGGCGGCAGCCGACAGCGAGGGCGTCACGAGCCCGGTCGACACGATCATCATCGACGTGCGCACGCCCGAGGAGTTCGCCGAGGGGCACCTCGAAGGCGCCGTCAACCTCGACGTCGAGAGCGGCGAGTTCGAGGCCGGCCTGGCCGATCTCGACCCGAGTGCGTCCTATGCGGTGTACTGCCGCAGCGGCCGTCGCTCAGCGCTGGCCGCCGACGTGATGGCGCAGAACGGGTTCGACGACGTCGCCGACCTCGGATCACTCGAAGCGGCGGCGACCTCGACCGGGCTGCCGGTCACGACCGGCTGACCGAGACCTGCCGGGGCGTCAGCGGACGAGCTTGGCGAGCTTGGGAAGGACGCACGGTCGACCCGAGCACGCATCCCAGGTGGCGATGCCGCCACTCAGTGCCCGGTGACCGCTGATCTCGCTCACCTCGCGGGCGAGCTGGAGGTCGGCAGCAAGCTGTTCGGGCGTGTACGGCATCCACTCTCGGCGATCGTTCGCCAGGGCGTCGTCGATGGCGGCGCCGTCCGAGCAGTTCCAGCCGTTGTCGGTCGCAGTCCTCGACCGCAGGATCCGGATCACGCCGTGCGGGTTGACGAGAATCACGCCAGGCGCGAGTTCGGTGTGTTCAGCGACATCCGGATCGGACATCACGCGGGCAGTTGCCATGCGACTCCATCGGCACCCACCCGCCCGGAGTTGAGCGTTACGCCCCGAGCGTGACACATGGTGTCAGACACCATGTGTCACGCTCACTCGGACCAGGACTTGATCTTCTCGATCGTTTCGAGGGGTTCGGGGCCGTAGGGGGTGACGTTCAGGTAGGTCACGCCGACGTCCTTGAACACCTGGAGACGTTCACGCACGTAGCCCTCGTCACCGATCAGCGACGACAGGTCGATGTACTCGTCGGGGACGGCAGCGATCGCCTCGGCCCGCTTGCCCGAGAGGAACAGGTCCTGGATCTCGGCGGCCTCCTGCTCCCAGCCGTACCGGACGAACAGATCGTTGTAGAAGTTCTTCGACTTCGCACCCATCCCGCCGACGTAGAAGCCGATCAACCCCCGCGCCGCCTCACGGGCTTCGGCGATGTGCGGGCCGGACCCGAGCGCCACGGTGCCGCCGGCGATGATCTCCAGCGGCGCCTTGGCCGGGTCACGCTTGGCGGTGCCCGCGGCGAGCGCGTCACCCCACACCTGCTGGAAACGATCGGGCACGAAGTGGATGGTCTGCCAGATGTCGGCGATCTCGGCGGTCAGCTCGACGTTCTTCGGGCCGATCGTGGCGAGCGCGATCGGGATCTCCTTGGCCGGCGGGCGGTTCATGTAGCGCAGTGGCTTGCCGAGCCCGGTACCGCCCTCGGCGAGCGGCAGGTCGTAGGAGGCGCCGTGGTGTTCGACCTTGTCGCCGCTCCACACCTTGCGGCAGATCTCGATCGTGTCGCGGGTGCGTGCGAGTGGTTTGTCGAACGGCACCCCGTGCCAGCCCTCGATCACCTGCGGACCCGATGTGCCGAGGCCGAGCACGAACCGGTCGCCGGAGAGCGCGGCGAGCGTGGCGGCGGTCTGAGCGATCAGTGCCGGGCTGCGCGAGTAGAGCGGGATGATGCCGGTCATCAGCTGCACCGTCGAGGTCTGCCCGGCGAGGTACCCGAGCGTCGACACGAGGTCGTAGCCGTAGATCTCGGCACCCCAGATCAGGTCGACGCCGGCCGATTCGAGGTCACGGGCCTGGGCGGCGAGTTGCTGTGGGTTGCCGTTGAACCCGATCGTGGTGGAGATCTTCATGGCGAGCCTTTCGTCGTGTGGTCAGGACGACCGTAGCCACTGGAGGGCGCGGCTAGCTTGCCGGGCATGGCCGACGACAACCTTCCCCTCATCCAGGACTCGCTGCTGCGTCGGATGCAAACGATGCACTCGCTGTACTACCAGGCGGTCGAGTCGATGGACCTCGAACACGTCAACCACTTCGAGCGCGAAGGCGTCCTGCCCATCGCGTTCTCGCTGTTCCACTACACGAACATGCAGGACGCCAGCTTCATGCTGTTGACCGGCGAGGCGCCGATCTGGAACGACGAGTGGCAGGCCCGGGTGCAGATGGCGATCAACACCCACGGCAAGGAGGAGACGGTCGAGCACATGATCGACCAGCGCATCGGTGACTACGACGCGTTCAAGGAGTACCAACGCACCGTCTTCGATCGCACCGAGGCGCACATCGCCGCGATGGACCCCGCCGACTTCGAGCGGGTGGTCATCCCCCCGCCGTACCCGCCCCAGATCGCCAGCACCTACAGCGCCCGCTGCGCCGGCCCGCAGGGCATCACCGTCCTCGACGGGTTCGAGTGCTGGCTGTACCAGCACGGTCTGCGCCACATGGGCGAGATCGAACTCGCCCGCGGCCTCGTCGGCCTCGGCGGCATGACCTCCTGACCCACCCCACCGAACCCCCACCGAACCCCCACCGAAACTTCGCGGAATCCGGACGCTCAGCGACCGGATCGCGAGATTTTTCGGGTGGAGTTCGGGGTTAGGGGAACTCGGTGCGCGTCGAGGCGGGCGGTGAAGCCGAGGTACTGCCACACGAGGTGGTCACCGTCGATGCGGCGGGTGACCTCGATCGGCACACCGACCGGGCGCAGCACGTGGACGCCGTCTTCGAAGGTGGCGACGACGGTGATCGGCGTCGCCTTGTCGAACTCGGCGACGTCGTGCACGCCGTGCTCCTCGGTGCCGTCGCAGCGCATGTCGTGCACGATGCCACCGGCCGTCACGATCACCCGGTCGCCGCACTGCTCGATCCGCTGCACCGAGCCGATCGCACGGTGCGTGGGATCGTCGACGCCGGCCACGTCGACGCTGACCACGACCCAGGTGCCACGCATGTCGGGCGCGCCGTCGACGATCGGTTCGGTGCAGGCGTCGAGGAAGGGTGCCGGCATCTCGGTCCACCCACCGTCAGGGGTGAATGCAACGGGGATGTCATCAGCCGAGACAGTCATCTTGGATACCTCATGGAAGCTCCCTGTTCACACCTTGTCGAGTCGTGCGGTGAAACCCACGTACTCCCAGACCAGCTGGTCGCCGTCGATTCGGCGCTTGACCTCGAGAGGTACGCCAACCGGACGTAGCACGTGGACACCATCTTCGAATGTCGCAACCACGACGATCGGCGTGGTCTTGTCCGCGGCTGCGACGTCGCGGACACCGTTCTCCTCGGTGCCGTCGGCGCGCATGTCGTGGACGATCCCTCCCGCCGTGATGACCACACGATCGCCGCACTGCTCGATGCGCTGGACCTCTCCCAGGGCATCGTGCGTCGGATCGTCCGCGCCATCCTTCTCGACCTGCACCACCGCCCAGGTGCCGCGCATGTCCACCGCGTCCGCAACGAGCGGCTCGGCGCAATCCGCCAGAACGGGCGGCGGCATCTCGGTCCAGCCGCCGGGAGGGGTGAAGGCCACCGGGATGTCGTCGGCCGACACCATCGGTGCCGCCGTGTCCGGCGCGGGCGTGCCGGGTGCCGACGTGTCCGGCACCGAGGTCTCCGTCGATGGGACCACGATGGTCGACGACTCAGCAGGCTCGATCGTGCCCGCCACGTCGTCGGTCGAGTCCGAACCACACGCGCCGAGCACGAGTGCGAACGGCACGAACAGGCACAACACCGCCACGCGACGGGTACGCACCGACATGGTCACACCGGCCGCTCCTCGGCGATGCGGCGCAACACATGGTCGACGATCGTCGGGCCGTGGGTGTTCTGGAGGAAGTGGTGCGCCTCGGGAACGAGGTCGAAGCTCGCTCCCATCCGCTCCGCCCAGGTCCGTCCCCACGCCTCGGTGAACACGTCGTCCAGGCCTCCCCAGACGAAGTGGACCGGCTTGTCCCAGCCGAGCAATGCGTTGTAGTGCATCGTCTGGGCGGCGCCGTTGCCACTGTCGTAGTCGTTGGCCGGGATCGACAGCGGGAACATCCGCAACCCGTTGTAGGCCTCGTCGGCCAGCCCACGGAACGGCGCGGCGAACCCCTCGTACATCGCCGCCGCGTCGCCGGTGAGCTCGGGATCGCCGCCGCCGGTCAGCGCTCCGAAGACGACGGGAGGATCCACCACTCGGGCCGACAGCAGCAGCACGAGCGCAACGTTCGGCCGCTCGCGATGGAACAGGCCGCCCTCGTGCCAGGCGGCCATCCAGTTGCGGATCGCGTCGGTGTACTCGTAGCCGGGATGGTGCAGCCAGGTGTTCATGATGATCAGTCGGCTGAACCGCTCGGGCATGGTGGCCGCCTGCGCGAGTCCGATCGGGCCGCCCCAGTCCTGGCAGACGAGCGTCACGTCGCGCAGGTCGAGCGCGGTGATCAGCGACGTGAGCACCTCGGTGTGACGGGCGATCGAGTACCAGTTGGCATCGGTCGGCTTGTCGCTGCGGCCGAAGCCGAGATGGTCCGGCGCGATGCAGCGGTAGCCAGCGTCGACCAGCAGCGGGATCATCGTCCGGTAGAGGTAGCCCCAGGTCGGCATGCCGTGCATCAGCAGCATGACGGGTCCGTCGGCCGGACCCTCGTCGACGTAGTGGACGCGCAGGTCCTTCCACTGGTGGTAGTGAGGTTCGTACGGCCAGTCGGCGAGGGCGTCGAAGTGGGAATCGTCGGTGCGAACGAATGCGGTCACGCTGCGAACCCTAACTATTGCGATCCAGACATTCAATAGTTTAGGGTGACGGGCGTGGGGGGTGAGGCACTCGAACCGACCGACGGCCGACATGCGCGCCGCCAACGAAGCCGGGAAGCGATCGTCAGCGCCGCGTTCGAGCTCATCCTGGAGGGCAAGGGACCGCCATCGGCCGAGGACGTCGCCGAACGCGCAGGGGTGTCGGTGTCGTCGATCTTCCGCAACTTCGACGGCCTCGCCGACATCCAGCAGCAGGCCCACCAACTGTTCGCCGAGCGGTACTCGCATCTGCTCCTCGCGACCCCGCCGCCGCAGAGCGACGTCGACTCACGGATCGCGTTCTTCGTCCGCATCCGCCTCGACCTGTACGAGCAGGCCGGCCCGCTCATGGCAATGGCCAGGATGCGTGCGCTCGAGGACGACACCTGGCGCGAACACATCGCATCGAGCCGCGCCGCACTCACCCGCCAGCTCCGTGCGTGCTTCGACCCGGAGATCGACCGAGCTCGCTCCGTCGGATTCCGCCGACCTGGTCGCCGTCGTGGACTCGATCACCTCGCCCGAGGCGTTCGAACTGATGACGCGGGCACATGCCCGCACCCGCAAGCAGATCAACAGGGCGTGGACCACCACCCTGCACGCCCTCATCACCCACGATCCGATCGGGGCCGAACCACGTGACGAGGAGAGGAACACGATGACACGCCCATCTCGATTCGAAGGAACCATCGGGCGCACGCTCGCCGACTCCGAGGCCTGGTTCGACGAACCACCGCATCCCGGTCGCCGACGCACCGAACGTCGTGATCGTGCTGCTCGACGACACCGGGTTCGCCCAGTTCGGCTGCTACGGCTCCGACATCGACACGCCGAACATCGACGCGCTCGCGGCCGACGGCCTGCAGTTCACCAACTTCCACGTCACCCCGCTGTGCTCGCCGACCCGCGCGTCGCTGCTCACCGGCCGATCGCAGCACGCCGTCGGCATGCGCATCGGTGTCGAACTTCCGCACCGGGTTTCCCGCACATGCTCGGCCACATCACCAACCATGCCGCCACCGTCGCCGAGGTACTCCGCGAGGAGGGCTACGCCACGTTCTGCGTCGGCAAGTGGCACCTCGCGCCGATGGAGCAGTGCTCGGCCGCCGGGCCGTTCGACCAGTGGCCGCTCGCCCGTGGCTTCGACCGGTTCTACGGGTTCATGGAGGGCGAGACCGACCAGTTCCACCCCGAGCTGGTCTGCGACAACCACCCGATCGAGCCGCCGGCCGGGCCCAGAGGACGGCTACCACCTGTCCGAGGACCTCGTCGACCAGCTGCTCGCCATGATCTCCGACTCGCAAGGGCGTTCGGCCCGACCGGCCGTTCTTCGCCTACGTGCCGTTCGGCGCCGACCCACGCGCCGCACCAGGCGCCCGCCAGCTACATGGAGAAGTACCGCGGTGCGTTCGACGAGGGCTGGGACGTCGTTCGTGAGCGCTGGTTCGAACGCCAACTCGCGATCGGCGTCGTCCCCGACGGCACCGAGCTCGCGCCGCGCAACCCCGGCGTCGACGCGTGGGACGACCTGCCCGAGAACCAGCAGCGGCTCGCCTGCCGCCTCCAGGAGGCGTTCGCCGCGTTCCTCGACCACACCGACGACCAGATCGGGCGCCTGGTCGACGGGTTGCGCGCGATGGGCCAACTCGACAACACCGTGTTCGCTCGTGCTCACCGACAACGGGGCGTCCCAGGAGGGCGGACCGTTCGGTGTGATGCACGAGATGAAGTTCTTCAACGGCATCTTCGAGACCCCCGACGAGGCGATCGCGCGGATCGACGACATCGGCGGCCCGCACAGCCACACGAACTATCCGTGGGGCTGGGCGCAGTGCGGCAACGCACCGTTCAAGTGGTACAAGCAGAACACCCACGAAGGCGGTGTGCACGTCCCGCTGATCGTGCACGCGCCAGGCGTCGTGCCCGCCGACCAGGCCGGCTCGAAGCGGCGTCAGTTCGTCAACGTCTCCGACATCGTGCCGACGATCTACGAACTGATCGGGGTGACACCGCCCGACACGTACCGGGGCCTCGACCAGCTCCCGGTCACGGGTCACTCGTTCGCGTCGGTTGCTCGACCGACCGAGACGCGCCGGCGACGAACACGCTGCAGTACTTCGAGAAGGCCGGCAGCCGTGCCCTCGTCGCCGGCGACTGGAAGGCGGTGTGCAAGCACGACAAGGGCGCCGACTACGACACCGAGCCGTGGGAGCTCTACCACCTCCCCGACGACTGGTCGGAGTGCAACGACCTCGCCGCCAAGGAGCCCGGCGAAGCTCGCCGAGCTGATCGACCTGTGGTGGCAGGAGGCCGAACGTCACGGCGTGCTCCCCCTCGACGATCGCACCCTCGAGCTGTTCGGCGCCCGCTTCCGGCCGAACTCGCCCCATCCGGTCGACCGGCGCTACGTGTACCGACCGCCGATGTCGCCACTGCCCGGCCAGGCATCGGCGGCGATCGGCGGCCGTGCGTTCGACCTCACTGCCACGGTCACCCGAGCGGCCGGCGACGAGGGCGTGCTGTTCGCCACCGGCACCGAGAACTCGGGCCTCTCGATCTTCGTGCAGAACGACCGGCTGGTCGTCGACTACAACGCGTTCGACGACCACACGATCCTCGAATCCGACATCGAGATCCCTGCCGGCCCATCGACGCTCGTGGCCCAGTTCCGCCGCGGTGGCGGGATGGCGGGCAGCATGTCGATCGAGGTCGACGGCGAACCGGCCGGCTCGGCCGACCTCCCGCTGTTCATGCGGATGATGTCGTCGGTCGGCCCGAGCATCGCCTACGACCACGGCTCCGCGGTGTCGAACCGCTACGAGGCGCCGTTCGCGTTCACCGGCACGTTGCACGAGATCGTCATCCAGCTCCTGTCGCCACAGGACCTCGAAGCACGAGCTGCCGAAGCAGCGGCGGAAATGAGCCGCCAGTGATCGCCATCACGCTCCTCGGCACCGGCAGCCCGATGCCGAGCCCCGACCGCGCCGGCCCCGCCACGCTGATCTCCGCCGGCGACGAGCACTACCTCGTCGACGCCGGCCGTGGCGTGCTGATGCGCCTCGCCGCGGCCGGCCTCGGGGCCCCGAACCTGACCGCCGTGCTGCTCACCCACCTGCACAGCGATCACATCACCGACCTCAACGACGTGATCACCACCCGGTGGGTGATGACGTTCGTGCCGACGCCGCTCACCATCGTCGGCCCGGTCGGCACCAAGGCCGTCGTCGACCACATCCTGGCGTCGCTCGAACCCGACATGGGCTACCGGATCGCCCACCACGACGACCTGGAGGGTCCGCCGCAGATCGACGTCATCGAGGTGACCGATGGTGTGGTCGACCTGCCGGGTCGATCTGCCGACGCAGTCGTCATCCGCTGCGCCCAGACCGACCACAAGCCCGTCGAGCCGAGCGTCGGGTTCCGCTTCGACCACGACGGGGTCGGCGTCGTCGCCGCCGGTGACACCGTGCCGTGCGCCGGGCTCGACTCGCTGTGCGACGGCGCCGACGCGCTGGTCCACACGGTCATCCGCAAGGACATCATCGCCAACCTGCCGATGCAGCGGATCAAGGACACCCTCGACTACCACTCCTCGCCCGAGGAGGCCGCCCAGACGGCAGCGCGCGCCGGCGTCGGCACGCTCGTGCTCACCCACTACGTGCCGCCGATCCCGACCGGCGGCAGCGGCGACGACTGGAAAGCCCTCGCCGCCGAGCACTTCTCCGGCGTCGTCGAACTCGGCGACGACCTCCACCGAGTCGAAGTAACAGGAGCCTGACCATGAAGACGCTGCGCACGCCCGACGAACGCTTCGAGAACCTCCCCGGCTACCCGTTCGCTCCCCACTACGCCGAGATCCCCGACGGTGATGCCGAATCGCCGGGCGGCACGCTGCGGGTCCACTACCTCGACGAAGGCCCGGCCGATGCCGCACCGATCCTGCTCATGCACGGCGAGCCGTCGTGGAGCTACCTCTACCGCAAGATGATCCCGATCCTGGTCGACGCCGGGCACCGCGTGGTCGCTCCCGACCTCGTCGGCTTCGGTCGCAGCGACAAGCCGACGGAGATGAGCGACTACACCTACGCCCGCCACGTCGCCTGGATGCAGGCGCTCCTCATCGACCACCTCGACCTCACCGACGCGACCTTCTTCGGCCAGGACTGGGGCGGTCTCGTCGGGCTGCGCGTCGTCACCGCGAACCCGGACCGGTTCGCCCGCATCGTCGTCGGCAACACCGGTCTGCCCACCGGCGACGGCAAGCCGAGTGATGCCTTCATGGCCTGGCAGAAGTTCTCCCAGACGTCGGCGACGTTCGACATCGGGTTCCTGATCAACGCCGCGACGGTGACCGAACTGTCTGCCGAGGAAGTGGCGGCCTACGACGCACCGTTCCCCGACGACACCTACAAGGCCGGGCGCCCGCATCTTCCCCTCGCTCGTGCCGACCACCGTGGACGATCCCGAGCGGCAGGCGAACCTCGAGGCGTGGAAGGTGCTCGAGGCCTGGGACAAGCCGTTCGTGTGCTGCTTCAGCGACCGCGACCCCGTCACCGCAGGAGGTGACGCCGCGTTCCTCAAGCGGGTTCCCGGCACGCAGGGTCAGCCGCACATCACCGCCACCAACGCCCACCACTTCTTCCAGGAGGACGCCGCCGACCAGCTGGCCCAACTCCTCATCGACGTCATCGGCTGATGACCGACTCGCCCGAACCCCGTTTGCGTGACAGTTCGGATGGGACGTCCCATCCGAATCCTCCCGCAAACGGGACGGGACGGCGGACAGCTCGGACTGGATCGAGCTGACGCGGCGGGCTGCGCTCGCGTCGCACCGCCTGATCGGTTGGATCTACTGGGATCCCGTCGCGATCGAGCGGTACACCGCGCTCGGACCGGATCCGTTCAGCTACTACATCGCGACTCGCGCAGCGTCGCTCGCCGTGGCCGGCAACGCCGCGGTGGCCGCCGCGTTCTACTCGATCAGCCCGCCGTTCATCTCGATGTGCCTCGACAACTGCCGGGCCCACACCACGTTCGAGGCCGCTGCGGCCGCCCGCGACGAAGGTGTGGTCGCCGGGCCTCCAGGCGTACGTCCCGGAGATCTGCGACGAGTTGGCGCAGCCTCGCCGAGCCGCTGTGGGCCGCCGCTGACCACTGCCGGTCGCGGGACGGGTCCTCTTCGCGACGCTGCGCGAGCGACCCCGACCCGACGATCCACTCCTGTCGGCCTGGCTGGCGGTCAACTGCATCCGGGAGTGGCGCGGCGACACCCACTGGGCGATCCAGACCGCGGAGGACATCGGCCAGATCGAGGCGGGCATCCTCGACGGCGCCTGGCGCTTCTACGCCGACGACTGGTTGCCACGCAGCCGCGGCGCCGACGACGCCGCCCTCGCCGCAGCGTTCGCGACGCTCGAACAGCGCGGGCTCGCCACGAACGGCGCGGTCAACGCTGACGGGCATCGCGTACCGCCAGGAGTTGGAGGATCGCCTCGACGGCCTGGCCTCGGTGGCGTGGCGGGCACTCGGCGAGGAGCGCACGAACCAGTTCCTCGATCTGATCGAGCCCGTGGGCGCTCGACTGGTCGAGCGGATCGATCTCACCGCCGGACCGAACTGGATGCCCGCCGCCCGCGACCGTGTCCCACCGCCACCACCCTGACCCGTTTGCGTGACGGTTCTGTTGGCCCGTCCCAACAGAACCGTCACGCAAACGAAGCCGCCATCCGACAACCAACCGAAGGAGCACCACCATGAGCACCACCGCACCCCGCTACGGCCAGGTCGATCGCGACTACGGCATGCGCTTGGCCACCACCCCCGCCGACCAGGACGGCCCGGTCTGGATGGTCAACCTGATGAAGTACCGCGAGGTCGCCCAGTACGCCGACGGCCGCGAGTCGACCATCAGCGGGATGGAGGCCGACGACGAATACGCCCCCCTGGACTCGCTGGCGGCGATCGGCGCCCGGCCGGTGTTCTTCGGCACCGTCGAACAGCAGCTCCTCGGAGCAGCACCGATCTGGGACCGCATCGGTGTCGTCAAGTACCCGACGCGCCGGTCGTTCATCGAGATGCAGTCGCGCCCGGAGTTCCAGAAGTCGCACGAGCACAAGGACGCCGGCATGGAGCAGACCATCGTGATGGGTTGCCAGCCGATGCCGTACCCGGTCGCACCCGAGGGCATCGCCGAGGTCGACTGGGCCGATGTGCCGCATCCCCCCACCGATGACGACGGCCCCGTGATGGTGCTGCACGTCATCCGGTTCGAGGACGCCGAAGCTGCCCACGTCATCCCCGACGAGATGCAGGCGTACCAGTCCGCCGCGGCCGTCTCGGCCTCCAAGCACGGCGTGCGGATCTCCGGCTGGTTCGCCGTGGAGGGCACGATCGTGGGCGACGGGCGGGTCTGGCATCAGGCCCGCTTCAACGCGTTCCCGAGCAAGCGGGCGTTCATGGCCGTCGTGACCGACCCGGAGCGTCGAGTGGCCCAGAAGGACCACCGCGAGAAGGCGATCGCCGACACCTACACGATGATCGTGCGTCCGACGATCGACCGCCTGCGGGAGTCGGTCGTCGAATGACGACCGACCGAGCGTCAGTCGTCGCGGTCCGGCAGCGGCCCGCCGACGAGATCGAGCAACGCGCCGACCTCGGCCTCCCGCTCACGGAGTTCGTCCTTGAACCGGCTGTTGTCGGTGTCGGCGACCTCGTAACGCAGGTCGCGGTACGCCGAATCGAGCAGCTCGCGCAACAGCGCCCGCTGCTCGTCGTCGAGGGTGAGATGCATGGCGTTCCTCCGCATCAGGATCGGTGGTCTGGTTCCACGATGCGCCCGAACGACGTCGTGGTGCAAGGGCCGAACGTCCGTGTCGACGAGTCGGCGGTGGCGGCGTGAGCGGCGGGTACCCACTGCAGCTCGGCGGCGGGTACGGCTCGCCGTACTCGTTGAAGATGCGGGCGGTGTTGCGCTATCGGCGCATTCCGTTCACCTGGGTGCTGCGCGGGTCGAAGGACGACCATCTGCCGCCGGTGCCGGTCCAGCTCATCCCGGTCATCGCGTTCCCGGACGAGCACGGCGACTACACCGAGGCGATGATCGACTCGAGCCCGCAGATCGAACGGCTCGAGACGATGTTCACCGAGCGCAGCCTCGTGCCGACCGATCCGGTGGTCGCGTTCATCGACTACCTGATCGAGGACTACGGCGACGAGTGGGTCACCAAGGCGATGTACCACTACCGCTGGTACTACGACGACGCCATCGACAAAGCGGCCAAGCTGCTGCCGCTCGATCGCAACCTGCAGGTTGCCGACGCCGACTGGGAACGGGCGCAGCGGTTCATCGCCGACCGCCAGATCGGCCGGCGGGCGCTGGTGGGCTCGACCGAGGAGAACCGGCCGATCCTCGAGGACTCGTACCTGCGGCTCCTCGACCTGCTCACCGAGAGCCTGCAGGAGCGGATGTTCCTGCTCGGAGATCGCCCGGGGCGAGGCGACTTCGGCGTGTTCGGCCAGCTCCGCCAACTCGTCGGCTGGGACCCCGAGTCGGCGCGGATCGCCATCGCCCGCGCGCCGCGTGTCGTCACGTGGGTCGACATGGTCGACGACCTCTCGTGGTGGACCTGCGACGGCGACGAAGGATGGGTCGGCCGCGACGAGATCCCCGCGACGACCGTCGCCCTGCTCCACGAGATCGGTCGGACCTATGCGCCGTTCATGATCGCCAACGCCGAGGCGCTGCAGTCACGCGCCGAGGAGATGGTGTGCGAGATCGACGGCCAGGAGTACCGCCAGGGTCCGTTCCCGTACCAGGGCAAGTGCCTTGCGTGGCTCCGCGAGCGGTACGCCGCACTGACCGACGACGACCGCGCCGCGGTCGACGCCCTCCTCGCCGGCACCGGCTGCGAACCACTCGTCGCTCACGCCTGACGTCCGCACATCTTCACGTTTGCGGGAGCATTCGGATGGGACGGGCCATCAGAAATCTCCCGCAAACGGAGAAGGACAGGCGCGGGTCAGTAGCTGCCGCGGAGGAGTTGGAGGTCGGCGGCGACCATCGGGACGCGCACGGTCAGTCCGCTCGTCGTGAGGTCGAGGCTGACGCCGTCGAGGCCGTGGACGTCCCACTGACGAGGTTCGGCGCCGACGATCCGGAAGCTCGTGAACACGTTGCGGTCCTCGCGCAGCGGTGCCAGCCGGAGGTGGAGGTTGCCGTCGACCCACTCGGCGCGAGTGAACGCCATCGCCGGGAAGTCGACGTCGACGATCTGCGGGCACCGATCGAGCGGTGCCGCCGAGAGCCGCGTCCACAGGCCGGGGCCGGCCGCCTCGGCCGCCGCCAGAAAGGCGTTGAACTGCCCGCGCGGGTGCGGCTCGTTCAGGCCCATCCCCCAGGTGAACTCACCGAGAGCGGTGTCCCAGGTCGGCTCGTACGACGCCTCGATGGCGGTCGCCAGCCGTTCGGCGAGATCGTCGCAGCCCCCACTCACGGGCGAGGAGCAGCGAGGACCCTGCCCCACGGTTCGCCGACAACGGCACGGCGAGCGGGTTGCCCCAGCCCAGCATCGACGCTACCGGCGTCGAAGAGTCGTCCGGGCGTCGTCGGGCACCTGCGGGCGCCGCGTAGAACGAGGTCGTCAACGCCGCGAAGACCGGCAGCCGATGGTGCACGTCGAGCACCGGGTCGTAGTAGAGCGTCGTCGTCTGCGGCGGAACGTCACCGGCGAGGTCGAGGTAGTGCTCGCGGGCGTACGCCCACCACGGGTCGAACGCCTGCCGGTGGAAGTCCGTTCCGTGTCGGTTGTCGTGGAGCCTCAGACCGAGGCCCGCCCCGGCCAGTCAAAACGGCCAGACCTTGGTGTTCTCTCAATGACACCCGATGGGCGCCGCCATCCACTGACGGCTCAGGTGATCGGCGATCTCGCTGTGGGTCCACGTGAACGTGTTGTCGCCGTCGCGGATCATCTCGAACGGACGGTTCCAGCGGTCGTCCGGATCGATCATCGAACGGATGCCGAGCAGCACGAGCAGGAAGCCCTTGTAGAACAACATGCCGTCGGCGGCGACCGGATCCATCTGGACGCCCCACGGTTCGATGCCGTTCGCCGTCCAGCCCGGCACGTCGTAGTCGCCCCACAGCTCGGGCGGGATGAACAGCCGGTAGACGTCGGGGTAGTTCGCCCGGTCGGGATCGTGGCCGAACTGCGTGAGCCAGTCGGCGGCCGACCACCACCCGGTGTGCCGCTCGATGAGCTGGTCGAGGATCGCCACGTACGGCTCGGTCCACGCCGGCGTGCGGTGCGCCATGAGACCCATCGCGTACGACGAGTCGACGAGATCGAACCGATGCCAACTCGCCATCGGTGGATCGGACCGGTTGTCCCAGTGCGGGTGCGGCGTCCCGGCTCGGCTCCAGTCGTCGGGCGTGTGCGCCTTGCGGTGGAGGTAGCGCAGCCACCCCAGCGATCGCGGCGACAGCTCCATCAGATCCGGTCGGCGAGGAACGCCCTGGTTCGAGCGCGGCCCTCGGGGTTGTCGGCGAACTCCGAGGCGGCGAACAAGGTGACGCCGGCGGCGACGAGTTCGTCCATCCGGTCGGCGCAGGTGGCCTCGTCGCCGATGATGGCGAGATCCTCCGGGCCGGCGAGCCCCTCGTGGTCGAGCATCGCACGGTACGACGGCAACTGCCCGTAGATCATGAAGGTCCGAGCGGCGTTCTCGCGGGCGGCGTCGACATCGTCGGTGACCCAGATGGGGAAACCGGCGGCGATCTCGGGAGCAGGTCGACCGGCCGCCTCGGCGGCCTCGCTGATCGTGGGCACCGTGAGCGAGGCCAGCGTCGCCGCGCCGGTCATCCACGTGATCGTGCCGGCGCAGCGAGCGCCCGCCAGGCGCAGCATCTGCGGACCGAGCGCGGCGACCAACACCGGCGGCTCGACGGCGTCGATGTCCAACTTGCCACGCGCCGTCAGGGTCTCGCCGACGAAGCTCACCGCCTCACCACCCAGCAGCGGCATCAGCACGTCGAGGTACTCGCGAAGGTGACGCAGCGGCTTGTCGAACGACTGCCCCCACATCATCTCGACGACCGGCTGGTGCGACAGGCCGATGCCCAGCGTGAACTTGCCGCCGGTCAGCAAGCTCGTCGTCATCGCCTGCTCGGCCATCACCATCGGGTGGCGTGGGTACGTCGGGACGACGGAGGTCCCGAAGCGGATGTTCGGCACGTGCTGGGCGACCGCGCCGATGACGTTCATCGCCTCGATGTTCTGCACCAACTGCGGCATCCAGAACGAGGCGAAGCCGGCGTCCGCCGCCGCCCGCACGTCCGCGATGATTCCGTCCAGGCCGTTGCGTCCGCCGACGCCTCCGAAGATTCCGATGTCCATCACGCCAACGTAACCGGCCGACGTGTCGGCTTCAGCCGTCGTAGAAGTAGGGCTCGTGCAGCCCGACGAGGTCGCGCTCGCGGCGGGTCACCGCCCGCTCGATCGCTTCGGGCGACAGTTGGTTCGCCACATCGGTCGTGCGGATCCGTTGGGCGATGTCGCGGCGGCCGTAGTGGACCTGCAGGAACAGTCGCCCGCTGCCTCCCTCGGCCGGCGTACCGCGATGCCAGACGTCGGACACGAACAGCGCGACGTCACCCGCCGCCCCTTCGAGCAGCACCGGTGGGCGCCCGTCGTAGGTGAGGTCCGGGTCGCCGATCTGCGACAGCGGCGCGAGTCGCCCGGATCGGTGGCTGCCCGGTACCACGGCGGTCGGGCCGTCGGCGACCGTGCAGTCCTTCAACAGCAGATGGGCACCGATCGCGAACACCGGGTACGGGATCCGCTCGTCCCACTCGATGCCCTCGGGTCGAGGCACGTGCGGGCCGGCGTCACAGTGCCACGGACCGCCGCCGAACTCCGGCGGGTTCCACCACGCGGTGTTGGCGATCACGTGGCAGTCGTCACCGAGCAGCGGTTCGATGGTCGCGAGGATCTGTGGGTTGCCGACGGCTGCCTGCGCGAGCGGGCCGTGGTTGAGCATCTCGTAGCGGAACTCGTCCCGATCGGACCGGCCCCGCTCGGGATCGCGGGTGGCGAAGGCGTGCTCGATCTCCTCGATCAGCCCGGCGATCTCGTCCGGCGTCAGCACACCGCGGAGCACCGTGTACCCGTCGCGTTCGAGTTGCCGACTCGGCTCGGGAACGTCTGCCGGTCAGCACGGCGAGGTTCTTGCCCACTCGCTTGATCACCGACGCATCATCCCATACGACCCGGCCGGCCGTCGTAGTGTCACGCCATGGCAGCACGCGAAGCAACGCCGGAGGACGCAACCGACGAGCGGACCGACGACGCGACCGGCGAGCACACGGCCCAGCAGGCCGAACCGGTCGCGCGCCGGCACACCATCATCGGTCGCCCAGATTCGCGGGAACCGTCGGCGCCGTCATCTTCCTGTGGGCGTCGTTCTGGCCGACGCTGATGCCTCGTACGTTCTTCAACCAGGGCGCGATCAGTGGGCTGAGCGCAGCGATCGGGTACGCCGTCTTCACGCTGCTCGGGTGGCTCGTCGGCCTGGTCCTCGCCCGTCGCGGCGTGACGGTCGTCCGCGTCCGCTCGTCGGACCGCGTGGATCGTGCTCGGTGTGGTCGTCGGACTCGCCGTGGTCGTCGGTGGGCTGTGGATGTGGGTGCGCTGGCAGAACGACCAGCGGCACCTGCTCGGCATGGACGACCTGGGTGTCGCCACCGGCATCCCGATGCTCCTCGTCGCGGACCGTCGTGTTCATCGTCTTCGTGGTGATCGGGCGCGCTGATCGGGCGCGGCGTCGTGCACCTGTATCGGCTCCTCAGTCGGGCGTTGTCGCCCCAGTTCGCCGTGGCCGCAACCGCCGGCGCCGTGTTGCTCATCAGTGCGTTCCTCGTCAACGACGTCGTGGCCGACGGGTTCAGGGACTGGGCGAACGACTCGTTCGGCGCCGTCGACAAGGGCACCGCGGACGGCATCGAGCAACCGGACTCCCCGAACGTGTCGGGCAGTCCCGACTCACTCGCCGAGTGGGACACGCTCGGGCTGCAGGGTCGCACCTTCGTGGCCACCGCGACGCCGACCGGCACGATCAGCGAGTTCCAGGAGTCGATCGGCAACGACGTCGAGGTCGTCGAGCCGATCCGCGTCTACGCCGGGATCAAGAGCGCCGACGACGTGCAGGACCGAGCCGATCTCGCCGTCGCCGAACTCGAACGGACCGGAGCGTTCGACCGTGACGTCCTGGCGGTGGTGACCGTCACCGGCACCGGGTGGATCGATCCCGACGCCGGCCGAGGCGCTCGAGGTGCTGCACGGTGGCAACACGGCGATGGTCGCCATCCAGTACTCGTTCCTGCCGAGTTGGATCGCGACGCTGCTCGCCGACGACGCCTCGACCGAGGCGGGCGCCGTCCTGTTCGACACGGTGTACGAGACGTGGGCGCAGCTCCCCGAGGACGACCGACCCGAGCTGATCATCTACGGCCTGAGCCTCGGCTCCTACGGCGCCGAGGCGGCCTTCGCCGGTTCGACCGCCGACAACTCGATCGCCAACCTCACCGCTCGCGCCGACGGCGCGCTGCTCGGCGGACCGACGAACGACAACGAGGTCTGGGGCCAGATCACCGACGGCCCGCGACGACGGATCGCCGGTGTGGAGGCCCGTGTACGACGGCGGCACCATCGTGCGATTCGCGAACGGCGTGGACGAACTGGTGGAGCAGGACCCGTCGTGGGAGGCACCGCGCTTGCTGTACGTCCAGCACGGCTCCGATCCCGGTGACCTTCTGGAACTTCTCCGATTTCTGGTCACCGCCGCCGTGGATGGACGACCCGCGCGGACCCGACGTCCCCGAGGGTGGGCCGTGGTTCCCGATCGTCACCGGGCTGCAGGGAGTGTTCGACCTGATGGCCGGATTCGGGGCGCCGGCAGGACACGGTCACGACTACCGCCTGGCCTGGCCGGGCGCCTGGGCCCAGGTCGTGCCGCCCGACGGCTGGACCGGCGCCGACACCGAGGAGCTCAACGCCTTCCTCGCCGCCCAGCGCTCCGCGGCCGCGGCGGCGACATCGGGCAACTGACCTCGATGGTCGGCGCGAGCCGATCCGTTCGCGCCGGCCTCGTGCTGGTGCTGGGCGGGCTCGCGGCGTACAACGTGGCACGCTCCGCTGCGATCCCGGGCGATGCCCACTTCGTGGCGAACATCCTGATCGCCGTGGCGGTCCTCGCCGTCGGGCTGATGATCGGCCTGACCCGAGACGAGCTGGGGTTGGCCCACGACCACCTCCGCGCCGGTGTTCGCCTCGGTCTGGTGGCGGCAGGGCTGATCGCCGCCGTCGTGGTGATCGCCGCCCTCGTTCCCGGCACCGCCGGGTTCTTCGAGGACGAGCGGGTGGACGTGTCGTTCGCGGAGATGTCGTTGCGCGTCCTGGTGGTGATCCCGTTCGGCACGGTGCTCGTCGAGGAGGTCATCTTCCGCGGTGTCCTGCACGGCCTGCTTCGGCGCCGGTTCGACATCAGGCCCGCTGCGCTGTGGGGGGCGGCGGCGTTCGGGCTGTGGCATCTGTTCCCGGTGTGGCGGAGCTACGACGACGTCGCGTTCGGCGACCTCGGTCGCTGGGGAACCGATCGTCGGCACGTTCGTGGCGACGTTCGTCGCCGGGCTCGGGTTCGTCTGGCTCCGCCACCGATCCGGGCACCTGATCGCTCCGGTGTTCGCCCACATCGCCACCAACTCGATCCCCTTCGCCGTGGCGTGGTTCCTCGCATGAACGACGGCGGTTTGGCGATCATCCTCCGCGTCGGTCGGACCCGTGAGCTCCGACGGGTCCTGCTGGCGTACACCGGGTTCTCCATCAGCGAGCACGCCACCTGGCTGGCCGTGCTGTTCTACGCGCTGCAGCGCGGCGGACCCCAGGAGGTCGGGCTCGTTGCGTTCCTCCAGCTCATCCCCGCAGTCCTGGTCACACCGTTCGCCTCGTACGCGGGCGACCGGTTCCGGCCGCAGCGTGCGCTCGCCGGCGGGTATGCCGTGCAGTCGGCGGCAATGGTCGTCGTCGCCCTTGCGATGTTGTCGGGCAACTGGTTGCTCGTGTACACCGCGAGCGCTGCTGGCCGCTGCGGCCATCTCGTTCACCCGACCGGTGATGGGCTGTCTGCTCCCGACGCTCACCCACACACCCAACGACCTGATCGCCGCCAACGTCGTGGCCGGCATGATCCAGCAGACCGGCGTGTTCCTCGGTCCGCTCCTCGCGGGTGCCGTGATGGTCGCCGGATCACCCACCGGGGTGTTCGCCACCTGCGCAGTGATCACCGGACTCGGTTGCCTCGCGGTGCTGGCGACACCGGTGGTCGACGAGGTGCCGGACGAGACGCCCGATCTCGGCGATCTCACCGAGCGCATGTTCGCGGGGTTCGCCACGCTGAGGAGGGAGTCCCGCGTTCGTGTGCTGGTCGGCATGATCGCCGTGGCCGGTCTCGTGAACGGCATCGCCGACGTGCTGTTCGTGACGTTCGCCGACGAGCGACTCGACGGTGGCGGTGGTCAGGCGGGACTGCTCGCTGCCGCGTACGGACTCGGCGGGATGATCGGTGCGGTTGTCGTCGCCAGGTTCGTCCGCAGCACACGGGTCGGTCGGGCCTTCCTGCTGAGCGCCGCACTGGCGAGTGCTGCACTCGTGCTCATGGCCGCAGCAGCCGGTCTCGGCACGGCGCTGCTGCTGTTCGCAGTGCTCGGCGCCGGCGAGACGTTCCTGCTGCTGGCGGCGACGGTCACCATCCAACGGCAGTCGCCGACCGACGTGCTCTCGCGGGTGTTCGGCATCGTCGAGGGATGCCAGATGGCTGCCATCGCGATCGGCGGACTCCTGGTCACGATCATGGTCAGTCGACTCACCGTGACCGAGTCGTTCGTCGCTCTGGGCCTCGTGGTGCTCGGGCTCGTCGGAGTCGGGGTCTGGCGTCTGCGCAGTACGGGCGCGGGCCCCGTGGCGGTCGACGACGCCATCATCGACGCGCTCGTCGCCGATCCGGTGTTCGCTGCGCTGCCGGCACCGACGATGGAGCGACTCGGCCGCACCGTCCGACCCGCCGCACGTACCGGCCGACACGGCGATCGTCGTCCAGGGCGACGAGGGCGACCACTACTACGTGATCGTCGGCGGCGAATGCACCGTGGTGAAAGACGGCGAGATCGTCAACCGGCTCGATCCGGGTCGATCCTTCGGTGAGATCGCCCTGCTTCGTGACGTTCCCGCGCACCTCGACCGTCACCGCCGTGACCGACGTCGAGCTGTTGGTCATCGACCGCGCCGACTTCCTCGAAGCCGTGACCGGCCATCCCCGCAGCCTCACCACCGCCCGCAGCATCGCCGCCGACCACGTCGGCGACGACTGAGCCGTACACATGGTGCCTGGCACCATGTGTACGCTCAGTGGACGAGGACGTTGCGGAACTGCCAGGGATCGTCGGGGTCGATGTCCTCGTCGAACAGACCCGGTCGGTTCGTGAGCGGCGTCCAGTCGGTGTAGTAGCCGGCGACCGTGCCGAGGTACGGACGTTGGATCTCGAGACACCGGCGGTGGTCCATGTCGTCGGTCTCGACGATGCCGGCCTCCGGGTTCTCCAGCGCCCACACCATGCCGGCGAGCACGGCCGAGGTGACCTGCAGTCCGGTTGCATTCTGATGCGGTGCCAGCGCTCGCGCCTCTTCGATCGTCAGCTGCGACCCGAACCAGTAGGCGTTGCGCGCGTGGCCGTACAACAACATGCCGAGTTCGTCGCGCCCGTCGACGATCTCGTCCTCGTCGAGCACGTGCTGCTCGGACGGCCAGCGACCGGCGGCGCCGAACAGCTCGTGGAACGAGAGGACGGCGTCGTTGCACGGGTGGTACGCGTAGTGGCACGTCGGGCCGGAACTCCGCCGAGCCGTCGGCGGCGCGCACCGTGAAGAAGTCGGGGATCGACAGCGCCTCGTTGTGGGTCACCAGGAAGCCGTACTGCTCACCGTGCGACGGGCACCAGGTGCGCACCCGTGTCTCGGCCCCCGGCTGCTCGAGGAAGATGCCCGGCGCCGACGGGTCGTCGAACGTGCGGGCATTGTCGGGCATCCAGTTCTCGTGCGTGCCCCAGCCGAGCTCGGCCGGCTGGAGCCCTTCGGAGATGAACCCGTCGACGGACCACGTGTTCCAGAACGTGTCGATCGGCTTGGGCAGACGAGTCCGCTGCGTGTCGCGTTCGGCGATGTGGATGCCGCGGACCCCGATCGTGTGCATGTACTCGGCCCATCCGGCGCTGTCCCCGACGGCCGGCTCGGCAGCGTCGACGCCGAGATCGGCGGCGAGGTTGACCAGCGCCTCCTTCACGAACCACGACACCATCCCGGGATTCGCGCCACAGCACGAGATCGCCGTCGTTCCGCCCGGCGACTGCTCACGTTCGGCGATCACGGTCGAGCGCAGCGCGTGGTTGGTCCGTGTGGCGTTGTCGGTGTCCTTGTCGTAGTAGAAGCCGGGCCACGGCTCGACGACCGTGTCGATGTACAGCACGCCGAGCTCGCGGCACAGGCGCATGATGTCGACCGACGACGTGTCGACCGACAGGTTCACGCAGAAGCCCTGCCCGTCGCCTTCGGTCAGGAGCGGTGTGAGCAGATCGCGGTAGTTGTCGACCGTGACGGCGGTCTGGATGAACTCGAAGCCGTACTCCTCGACGATCCCCCGGTCGCGGTCGTCGGGTTCGACGACGACGGCGCGGGTGCGGTCGAAGTCGAGGTGACGGTCGATGAGCGGCAAGCGTGCCGCGCCCGATCGATCCGAATCCGATCATCACGATCGGCCCCGACACAGCGGCATGAATGGTGGTGGGGGCGCTCGCCCCCGACGTCGGCACGGTCACGGTGTCTCCTCGGTGGTGATGACCGGACGGCTCCCGGCGGCCGATCAGGGTACCGGCCCCGCAGGGTTCGTCGTAGAGTCCCGCAGGTGAAGTACCGCAAACTCGGCCGCACCGGTCTCGACGTGTCCCCCATCTGCCTCGGCTGCATGAGCTACGGCGTCTCCGATCGAGGCGCCCATCCCTGGTCGCTCGACGAGGAGACCAGCCGGCCGTTCATCCAGCGGGCGATCGAGGCGGGCATCAACTTCTTCGACACCGCCAACGTGTACTCCGACGGCACGAGCGAGGAGATCGTCGGGCGAGCCCTGGCCGACTTCGCCCGCCGCGAGGAGATCGTGCTGGCAACCAAGGTGCACGGCGTGATGCGACCCGGGCCGAACGGCCGTGGCCTGTCCCGCAAGGAGATCATGTTCGAGATCGACGCCAGCCTCACTCGGCTCGGCACCGACTACGTCGATCTGTACCAGATCCACCGGTGGGACCCGCGCACACCGATCGAGGAGACGATGGAGGCGCTGCACGACGTCGTGAAAGCGGGCAAGGCCCTCCACATCGGAGCGTCGTCGATGTGGGCGTGGCAGTTCGCCAAGGCCCAGCAGGTCGCCGAGCGCAACGGGTGGACGAAGTTCGCCACCATGCAGAACCACTACAACCTGCTGTACCGCGAGGAGGAGCGCGAGATGCTGCCGCTCTGCGAGGACCAGGGCGTCGGCGTGATCCCGTGGAGCCCGCTCGCCCGTGGCGCACTCACCCGCGACCCCGAGTCGACGACGGCCCGGCAGGAGACCGACGAGTTCGGCAAGACGCTCTACGGCACGGCCGACCCCCAGATCGCCGTGGAGGTGGCGGCGATCGCCGCCGAGCGCGGCGTCTCGCGGGCTCAGGTCGCCCTTGCCTGGGTGTCACGGCATCCGGCCGTCACCGCACCGATCGTCGGGGTCACCAAGCCGCAGCATCTCGATGATGCGCTGGCGTCGCTCGACCTCACGCTCACCGACGACGAGGCCCGCCGTCTCGAGGCCCCCTACACCCCCCAACCGGTACAGGGCTTCGCCTGACCGCTCTCGCTCAGGCGTTTGCGGGAGGAAACGGATGGGACGGGCCATCCGAAATCTCCCGCAAACGGTTGGTGGCGAAGTAGCGACCCGGCGTCGTGCCCAGTTGGCGTCGGAACGCCGTGATGAAGGCGCTCGTCGTCGAGTACCCGACGGTCGCGGCGGCCTCGCTCACCGATCGCCCCTCGGCCATCAACTCGATGGCGCAGACGAGTTGCAGGCGTTGGCGCCAGCGTCCGAGGCTCGTCGCAGTCTGCTCCCGGAATCGGCGCTCGATCGTCCGGCGGCCGGCACCGACCTGACGGCAGATCGCCTCGAGGTCGGCTCCCGGTTCAGCCCGCAGCAGCGCGGCCACCTGCGACGCGACCGGATCGGTCGGCATCCGCAGATCGAGCGGGGCGACGTCGACTGCTCGGAGCTGTTCCAGCAGGAGGCGAGCGAGTCGATCATCCGACGCCGACCTGGCGTCGAGCATCCCCCGCTGCACGACGTGGAGGATCAGTTCGCGCAGGAGCGGGCTGACGTCGACGACCCCAAGGGGTCGGGCGGCCGAGCGCAGGTGCGGCGCCACGTAGATCGTGCGCAACTGGACCCGACCTCGTGCCGTCAACCGATGCTCCACGTTCGCCGGAAGCCACACCCCGCGCTCAGGTGGCACGATCCAGGCGCCGGTGCGGGTGTCCACGCGCAGCACGCCCCTGGTCGCATAGACGAGCTGATGCCACTCGTGGCGATGCCAGTCGAGGCGGGTGCCGTCCGCGTACCCCAGTGCCAAGGTCCGCACGATCCATCGCGGTTGGTGTGTCGTGTTCTCGACATGAACTGTCATTCAGTCGAAAGTCTGACATCGAACCGGATGCTTATGCTCGCCGCATGCCGAACAACATCGTCCACTTCGCCATCCACGCCGATGACGTCGAACGCGCCCGCCGCTTCTACGAGGCCGTGTTCGGCTGGCGATTCGAAGCGTGGGGACCGCCCGGGTTCTACAACGTGATCACGGGCAGCGACGACCGTCCGGGCATCCACGGTGCCCTCCACGGTCGCGACGCCCCGCTCTCGGGCAGCGGGACTCGCGGCTTCACCTGCACCATTGCGGTGGACGACCTCGCCACGATCCGAGAGCGAGTCGCCGCGAACGGAGGCACCGTCGTCCACCACGAGATCGAGATCCCGACCGTCGGCACGCTCGTCGGTTTCCTCGACACCGAGGGCAACGAGGTCGCGGCGATGGTCTACGAGTCACCGATGTTCGGGGCGTGACGAGCGCCCCGTTGCATCATCCCGAGACTCGGCCGATGGCACACCGGGCGACACCACCGAGCGTGACGGCACCGGTCGGGGATCCGAGCCGTTCGAACATCTCCTGCTTCACCTGCGAACGCAGATCATCGGAGAGCGACACGCAGTAGGTCCCGGCCGGACCGACACCGGCGAGGAACCCGGACCACAACTCGTCGAAGTCCTCGTACGTCGACGTCACACGAAGCGTCGTCTCGGTGACCTCCGACAGTCCCGCCCTGGTGAACAACTCGACGAGTTCTCCCGGGCCACCGAATGCCACGGCACCGCCGTCACCAGCGGCGGCCGCATCCGCGGCGGCCACGGCCTCCCAGAACCGGCGCAGCATCTCCATGCCGTCGTCGAGGTCCCAGACGCACGCGCCGACCAACCCGCCGGGACGAACCACCCGACAGAGCTCCGACGCCGCCTGGTCGGGATCCGACACGAAGTGCACGACCAACTGCGCGAGCGCGAGATCGAACGCATCGTCGTCGAACGGGAGGGCCTCTGCCCGGCCGCGTCCGCACGACCACGTCGGGAAATCGGGCACGGCACTCCGCGACGAACGGTTCCGACGGATCGCAGGCCGACACCGCGTCGGCGCCGAGGCGATCGACGAGCACGCCGGTCAGCGCGCCAGGGCCGCACCCGACGTCGAGCGCCATCTGCCCGCGGGTGACACCGACCGCGTCGGCGAAGCGCAGCGCCAGCGGCCCCGAGTAGCGCCCCATGAACGAGTCGTACGCGCTCCCTGCGACCCGGAAGGCCCTGGCTCCCTCGACATCGTCCATGACACGCTCCCCTGCTCGTCGTCGCCCCGCTGTGACCGTACCTCAGGTCGAGGCGAGGCAGTGTCGCAGGCCGGCGGTCCTGACGGATCGGCGCCCGGAGTCACCGGATCGGAAACCGAGTCATCCGGCGAGCGTGACTGCCGTTTCGTCGAGCAACGCGAGCGGTTCCTCGCCCCGCATCACCCGGTAGGTGTTGTGATAGTGGTGGAGCGTCGGTTCGTTGCGACCGAAGATCACGTACTCCAGCGAGCCGGCCGTTCGCTGCGGACTGCTGCGACGCACCCATCACGTAGTCCTCGTCGCGGATGATGTTGGCGAAGTTGTGGGCGATGTTCGAGATGAACTCCGTGACGGCGGGGTCCCCGCTGTCCAGACCGGGCTTGACGTAGAAGTCGATGCGGCTCAGATGACGACCGGGGTCGCTGCGATCGGGATACGTACGAACCAGGAACACGCCGGCATCGAACGGCATCAGGATCACGTTCGGGAAGATCCAGTAGACCGGGAGACCGGCAACGGTGATGTCCCACTGGTCCTCCGGCAGCAGGCGCATCTCGTCGATGTTGCGCTTGCACAGGATCATGCGATGGAGGTGACCCTCCTCGTCGTAGCACTGCACGTTCCCGTGGAAGCCGTTGGACAGCGTGTCTCGGTGCAGCACCGGGAAGTGGTACGTCTCGCCGAAGGTGTCCATGGCGAGCTTCCAGTTGCACGCGGTGTCGTACGCGTCCCGAGTCAGCGGTTCGACCGTGTCGAAGTTCCAGGTGGGGAACTCGTCGTTGAACCACTCGCCGAGCAGGTGATCGAGATCGATCGTCCCGTTCGGATCGGGGTGCACGAACAGCAGACCGTGGCGCTCCTCGGCGGCCAGCGGGCGCAGGCCGAGGCACTCGGTGTCGACCTCGCCGAAGTGATCCGGCTTTCGGGAGACCGACGAGTGCGCCACCGCTGTCGTAGGTCCAGGCGTGGAACGGGCAGGCGAACCGGCGCTTGGTGCCACGGTCGTCGGTCTCGACGATCGCTCCGCGGTGCCGGCACGAGTTCACGAACGCTCGGAACGTGCCGTCCTGATCACGTGTCGCGAGGATCGGGATGCCGAGGTCGTTGTTGGTGAGGAACGACCCCGGCTCCGGCAGGTCACGTGACAGACCGAGGCACTGCGGCATGCCGTTGAACCACTCCTGCCACTCCTGCTCGGCGAGGACCGGATCGATGTAGTCCGTGGTCGGCAGTCGCATCAGCCCACCGGCGTCGACGTTGGTCCCGGCGTCGAGGTGGGCACAGAGTTGCTTGATCAGGCGGACCTGCTCGTCGTGGCGCATATTTGGAGTCCACTCTATTTTTCTCGGGATGTCAAGCCTCGCGATGTCACCACGGTGTCTTCGGTCGGGCGCCCACCATGCGCCAGACTCCTCGGATGGCCGGACTTCGCGATCTCAACAAGGCCAAGCGTCGCGACGCCATTCTCGACGCCACTGTCACGCTGTTCGGTCAGCGGCCCGCCGAAGTGGTGACGACCGAGGAGATCGCCGCCCTCGCCGGCGTCGCGCCCGCGACGGTGTACAACCTCATCGGTACCCGCGACGACGTCGTCCGTGCCGTGGTGTCTCGGATCCTCGCCGAGCTCGCCGAGTCCCTGGCTCGAGCTCGATCCGACCGACCCGATCGCGTGCGGCCGCAGCTCGTCGTCGACCAGACCGTCGAGGCGTTCGTCGCCGACTCGGCGGCGTTCCGGCAGATCATTCGGCTCGCGCCTCGCGGATCGAGCACCCGCCCGGATCTCGTCGACCCATCGGAGTTCCAGGTGGCAGCGATGCGTCAGGCCCAGCATCTGGGCATCATCCGCGCCGACGTCGACGCCGGCGGGCTCGGTCGACAGATCTACCTGTCGTACGTGGGAGCGATGAACCTGTGGAGTGTCGGCCGACTGGACGACGACGGCTTCCTGGTCGCCGCGCGGCACGGGCTGTTCACCGCGCTGGCCGCCGCGGCCACCGATGGTCACCGCGAGCAGTTCGTCGATCGGATGCGCGCGCTCGGCGCGACACTCGAGGGCGTGGCCTGGCCGACCGTTCAGCGTTGAATGTAGTATTCGCTACAATTAGCCTGGCGATGTGGATGACGACCAACAACCCGATGACTCACAGCGCAGGGACGGCTGGGATCTGCTGCTGCTCGGGGTCATCGCGTTCGTGGGTTTCTACGGCATCACGATGGTGATCGCCGCCGAACAGGTGAGCCGCAACCTGTTCGGGCCACTCGGGTTCGGGCTCGACCAGGCCGGCGACCTCAATCGGGGCGAACTCGACTACGTGGCGTTCGTGTTCCGGGTGCTCGGCGCCGTCATCGTCGGTTGGATGGTGGCGCTCGCCGGTATCGCAACGGTGCCGCTGCGACGTCGGGAACCCTGGGCGTGGTGGACCGTCACGCGTGTCGATGGTCGATGTGGTTCTTGGTCGACACCGGCGATGTCGATCGCTGTCGGCCAGCACAGCCACGCCGCGTTCAACATCGCGTTCCTCCTTGCCGTGGCGGTCCCACTCGGCGGCATTCGGGATGCAACTCCGCGCCGGGCCGAAGCCGAACGCCGCGCGCTTCGATCAGCGGCCCGAGGCGCCGACCGGCTAGAACCGCCACCATGGATGCACTCGAACTCGTCGACCCGCACCTCTCCGCCGATCAACGCCGCCGGCGCCGCCTTCTACTTCGACGGAGCGACGCTGGCTGTCGGTGAGTCGCTCGGGCTCGATGCGTTCCACTTCTACTGCATGGGTCGTGGCGGCGTACTCGGTGACGTCGAGCCGGCAGTCGTGGCGTCGGCGTTCGGGTACTTCCACCCCTCGATCGTCGAACGGCTGTGGACCGAGGGCTGTGCGATCACCGAGCCCCGAGCCGCGGCCAGGGCCTACCTCGCCGCCGCCGACGAGTTCGGTCGTGCCAAGCTCGCCGACGTCGAAGGCCTCGATGCGTTCAACGACGCCGCCGAGGCGATCATCGACCACGTCGACGGCTCCGCACTCGCGCTGTTCGTCGGCATCGCGGCCGAGCCGCTGCCCGACGACGCACCGGCTCGCGCGTACCGCAACGTGGTGACGCTGCGCGAGCTGCGCGGCAGCATTCACCTCCTCGCGATCGTTGCGTCCGGCCTGCACCCGGGGACCGCCCACGCCATCCGCCGACCGGGCGACGTCGCGATGTTCGGCTACGAGGAGACACCGGTCGCAGCCGACGCCGACCGGGCGGCGCTCCGGGCAGCCGACACCCGCACCGACGAACTCATGGCAGCGTGGTTCGCGATCCTGGACGACGAGCAGCGGACCGCCCTCGCCGACGGCGTCGATGCCATCGCGTCAGCGCTCGGGGGCTGACCCGATCGACTCCCTGTCGGCGACCACGATGCCGGCATCCCATCCGGGGGCGCGACCGCCCGCCGGCATGGCGAACGGGGCGAGGTCGATCCCCGCCCGGCACAGCACCCAGGAGACCACCGAGTTCGAGTTCCACATCTCACCCGCGTCGAGTTCGTCGAGACCCCACACCGGTGTCGGCACCGACGGGAGCAGGTCGATCACACGGCGGGCCTGATCGAGATCGAGATCGATCCGGATGCGCGACACGGCGAAGCCCTCGTCGGGCAGGACACCGTCGAGCCAGCGGCGAACCTCGTAGCGGAACAGTCGGAAGCGACCGAGACAGCGATGTCCGACGGCGCCGTCTGCGACCACGCCTCGCGGCTCGCGGTCCCAGTCGGGACGAGGCGCGACCTCGATGACGTAGCGACCCTCGGGCAGATGCACCAGCGAGCGCCGAGTGATACAGGTCGCAGGCGGGCCGACGGGCGACCAGTGCCGACAACCGTTCGAAGACCCAACCGTTGACCCTCACCACGACCGCTCCTGCGCCGAGCGGAATCCAGAGCAGCTCGAGCGTCGCGTCCACCGATCAGGCGAACGCGTCGAAGACTTCGGTGAACGCCTTGGCCTGGCCGCCCGAGGTCGACGACGGGACGATGATCGGCGACGGCGACGCCGGCGTCGAACCACGCCTCGACGCCCTCACGAACCCGTCCGACGGGGCCCGACAGCGTGCAGTCGTCGAGCCAGCGGTCGCTCATCGCTGCGAGGACGGCGTCGGAGTCGCGGGCCGTCGAGCGCCGCCTGCACGGCCGTCCATCTCGGCCTCGTAGCCGGCTTCGATCCAGTAGTTGCGGTAGTTCGGCAGCGCCACGTAGCCCTGCAGGGTCTTGCGGTTCCGCGCCCGAGCGGCGTCGATGTCGTCGTCGATCACCGTGGGGATCATGTTGCCGATCCAGAATCCGCCGGCGAGGCGATCGCCGGGCACGAGTGACAGCGAGTGCGCCATCCGGCTCCTCGACGCATTCGCCCAGACCGCCCCGTCGCCGACCTCGACGGACAGCTCCACCATCTTGTCGCGCAGCGTGGCGAGCACGACCGGCGGCAGGCCGCCCATCGACTCGCCGGCGGCCCGCATCGTGTCGACGTACTCACGCATGTCGCTCAGCGGCTTGCCGGTCTCGACGCCGAGGCGGCTGACGACCGGGCCGTGGGTGACACCGACGCCGAGCCGGAACCGCCCCTCGGCGACCTCGTGCAGATAGCTCGCCGAGGTGGCGAGCGCGACGGGGTGCTGGAGGTAGATCGGTTGGATCGACGTGCCGAACTCGATGGTGGTCGTGGCGTGCGCGATCGACAGGCACAGCCCCATCGCGTCGCCGAAGCTCGGGCAGTAGATCCCCGAGAACCCCCGTCGCTCGATCTCCGCCGCCAACTCGATCGTCTGGGCCCGCCGCCCGGGTACCGCAGCGAGTGACAGGGCGGGCATGCGTTCGCTCATGCCCGCAACCTAGTGCGTCGCGTCCAGCCCGCTCCCCCGACCGTTCTCGTGAACAACTGCGCGATCAGAGGCGCCAGCTGTTCACGCATCGGCACGGCGCGGCGAGCGTCGGGATCGATCACGGCGGTCGGGTCGTCGTCGTTGAGGCCGACGCCGGTGAGGCCGAGCATCGACGCTCGAACGGCGAGGCCCACGATGCGTCGAGCGGCGTCGTCGATCGAGAGGCCCTGGTCGTGGATGTTCGACACGCAGTTGCGCTGGGCGTCGGTCCGACCCGGCGCCGGTTCGAACGTGAGATACGCGCCGACGCTCTCGGGCACCGACAGGCCCGGTCGTTCGCCGATCAGCACCACGACGAACCGCGCACCGCAGGATCGATCCGACGTCGTCGCCGACCGCGACCCGGCCGTTGGACACGACGACGATCGGGTCCGAGCGACCACTCCGAGAGTCGTTCGCTCGACGTGATCGCGTCGACCAGCGCCGGTCCGTGCCGCTCGACGGCACGCGGTGACAGCCCGTCGCACAGCACGATCGCCAGGTCGCACGGTTCGGCGGCGAGCGTCCAGCAACGAGGTACGCGACGGCTCGGACAGCATCCGACCGAGGTCGGGTCGGCGGATGTACTCCTCGCGGGACGTCGCTGCCGAAGACAACGCAACGGCTCGATGTCCCGCCGCCGTCAGCGCCGCCGGCGAGTCCGCGGCGTCGAAGTCGTGAGCGACGGCGTCACGGGCGCGGGCCTGGTCGGCCCGGAACCGCAGGTGCGCGGCGGTCGGCATGCTCCCACCAGCGCGGCCGAGCGCGACCCGCGCGGGAGTGACCGCTCGGATCGCGTCCCACGTCGTCGGGAGTCATCGCGGCCTGTCCCGTGCTCCGCGTGCTCCAGCGCTGACAGCAGCGCCGGCACGTCGTTCGCCGTGCGCAGTCGACCGAGGTCGTCGGTGACGCCCATGTGCGACAGCCAGTGCTCGAACTCCGGGGCGGGTCGCAGCCCGAGGAGTTGGCGGACGTACTGGGCGTCGTGGAACGACGTCGACTGGTAGCCGAGCATCACGTCGTCGGCGCCGGGCACGCCCATGATGAAGTTGCAGCCGGCCGTGCCGAGGAGCGTCAGCAGCACGTCCATGTCGTCCTGGTCGGCGTCCATGTGGTTCGTGTAGCAGACGTCGCACCCCATCGGCAGGCCGAGCAGCTTGCCGCTGAAGTGATCCTCGAGACCGGCCCGGATCACCTGCTTGCCGTCGAGCAGGTACTCGGGGCCGATGAACCCGACGACGGTGTTGACGAGCAACGGATCGAACTGGCGCGCCACGGCGTAGGCGCGAGCCTCCAGCGTCTGCTGGTCGACGCCGTGATGCGCCGCCGGCCGACAGACACGAGCCCTGGCCGGTCTCGAAGTACATCACCTGCGAACCCGACGGTGCCGCGCTGCAACGACATCGCCGCCTCACGTGCCTCGGCGAGCAGGTCGAGGGTGACGCCGAACGATCGGTTCGTCGCTTCGGTGCCGGCGATCGACTGGAACACGAGATCCACCGGCGCGCCCTCCTCGATGCACCGCAGCGTCGTGGTCACGTGGGTGAGCACACACGACTGCGTGGGGATCGCGAAGCGGGTGATCACCTCGTCGAGGATCTCCAGCAGGCGCCGGCAGTGCTGCGGGGAGTCGAGCGCGGGGTTGATGCCGATGACGGCGTCGCCGCATCCGAACGAGAGCCCGTCGACGATCGAGGCCAGGATCCCGAGCGGGTCGTCGGCGGGGTGGTTCGGTTGGAGACGCACCGACAGCCGGCCCGGGAGACCGATCGTCGAGCGGAACGCCGTGACCTTCGAGCACTTGCTCGCGACGAGGACGAGATCCTGGTTGCCCATGACCTTGCTGACCGCCGCGACCATCTCCGGCGTGAGGCCCCACGCGACCGCGCACGAGATCGTCGGTCGTGGTGTCGTAGGACAGCAGCCACTCACGGAACTCGCCGACGGACATCGAGCGCACCGGCGCGAACGCCTCGGCGTCGTGCTGGTCGTGGATCAGCCGGCTGACGTCGTCGATCTCCCACGGGATGATCGGCTCGTCGAGGAACGCCGTGAGCGCGCACCTCGGCCAGGCACAGCTGGGCGGCCACCCGCTCCTCCTGCGACTGCGCCGCGATCCCGGCGAGTTCGTCACCGGACCGTCGCGGTGACGCCGTGGCCAGCAGGGTGCGCAGGTCGGCGAAGGCGTACGACCTGCCCGCCAACGTCACGCCGAACGGTGGAGCCACCACGCCGACGCTACCGCACCGTGGATGGCCGTCTGCCGCCCACGGTCGCTACCGAGCTCGGCGCGTCGATGGTCTCGGCGAACAGGCCGAGCATCGCGTTCCACGACCGACGGTCGGCGGCCTCGTCGTAGGCGATCCCGGGGATGCCGGCACCGGTCGCCGCGGGGTTGGTGAAGGTGTGCTGCACCCCGCCGTAGACGTGCATCTGCCAGTCGACGCCACCGGCCCTCATCTCGGCTTCGAAGGCGGCGCGTTGCTCGGCGGGGATGATCGGATCGTCGGCTCCGATGCACACGAGCACCGGACACCGGATGTTGCCGGCATCCTCGGGCCGATCCGTGGCGAGTCCGGCGTGGAAGCCGACGATCGCGGCGAGCTCAGCGCCGGAACGGCCGAGCTCGAGCGACATCGTGCCGCCGAAGCAGTACCCGATCGCGGCGACCCGCGCCGGGTCCACGCGAGGCTCCGCGAGCAGCTGCGCGAGCGACGCCTCGGCGATCGCTGCGGGTGAGGCGGTTGTCGGCCATCAGCACGCCGAGCCGCTCGAACATCTCCGAGCGATCCGCGATCGCTTCGCCGCCACCGTGATAATCGAGTGCGAACGCGACGTAGCCGAGGCCGGCGAGCCGTCGAGCGACCCCGCGCTCGTGGTCGGACTGGCCGGGACCCTCGTGTGCGACGAGCACCCCCGGAGCGGGACCCGTCCCCGTCGGGCAGCACGAGCAACCCGACGAGATCGCGGCCCTCGCAGGTGTAGTCG
>CAVZTM010000024.1:0-205878 GCA_963778175.1 Ilumatobacteraceae bacterium | reverse complement strand
CGTGCAGGACCCTCGTTACAAGGACTGGTGCGAGCTCGTCCACTGACCGCCCCCCAACCCGAAATCCCGAAAATTGCGGAATCCGGACGCTCAGCGTCCGGATCCGGGATTTTCGGGATGTGTCGACCGGAGCGCGTACCGTTGGGAGGCATGGGGATGAATGTGGGGATGTGTTTCGACCGGTCGTTGCCGGCGCCGTTCGTGGTCGAGGTCGCCGAGCGACTCGAGGACGGCGGGGTCGACCAGCTGTGGGTGATCGAGGACTGCTTCTACACCGCCGGCATCAGCCTGGCTGCGACGGCGCTGGCCCGTACCGAACGCTTGACCGTCGGGCATCGGAATCCTGCCCGCGGTGGCGCGGAACCCGGCCGTGACCGCGATGGAGTTGGCGACCCTGTCCAACCTGGCGCCGGGCCGGCTGCTCGCAGGGATCGGTCACGGCGTCCAGGAATGGATGGACCAGATGGGTGCGCGGACCCGATCGCCGCTCACGACCCTGGAGGAAGCGATCACCATCGTTCGTCGACTGCTCCACGGCGAGACGGTCACGTTCGCCGGGAGTGAGTTCTCGATGCGCGAGGTGACGCTCGACGCGCCGCCGTCCGATCCGCCGCCGGTGCTCGCCGGCGTCCGTGGCCCGAAGTCACTGGAGCTCGCGGGACGTGTCGCCGACGGCTTGGTGCTCGCCGAGGCAGCGGGCCCGACGTACGTGGCGCAGTCGATCGAGCATGCCGGTCGTCCCGATCCGTTCCGGGTATCGGTCTTCACCGCAGTGGCGATCGACGACGACGCCCGCACCGCGCGTCGGGTCATGGCGCCGTTCGTCGCCGGGCTCCTCGACGGCACCAATCCGGCACCACTCGCGCATCCGCACATCGACGAGATCCTCGAACGGCACGCCGCCCGTGGGCTCGACGGCATCGCCGACATGCCGGCCGACTGGTGGATCGAGTTCGGCGCGATCGGCTCGTTCGACGATGCGGTCCGCCATGCCGAGGCGCTCGCCGATGCCGGCGCCGACGACGTGACGTTCTTCCCCGGGCCCTCCGTCGAGCTCGCCCGTGAGGACCTCGACCACGTCGTCCGCCTCACCGCCGCCCTCCGCTGACGTTCGCAGCCTCCGAGCCCGCGAAACCCGAAACTTCGCGGAATCCGGACGCTCTGCGTCCGGATTCCGGCATTTTTCGGGAGGTGTCGGGAGGGGCGGAGGGTGGGAAAAACGAAAGCGCCCCGTCGGGTGGCTGGCTTTCGCCGGCGCACCCTTCGGGGCGACTCGTGGACAGGTCCACCACTGGTCGAACGTCGGGCGTTAGCCTTCGACTCGACCTGTTCACATCGCCCGTCTCGCCTTGCGGCGCGGCGGGCGATGCCGCTTTTCGGACTCGACACCGGTTGCCCGGCCTCGACCCCGAGGCACCGCTTCACGCTGACCCGGTTGCCCGAGCCCTCGGTCCTGGTGCCAATCGGAACCGACCTCGCTGAGTCCAGTTGGGGTGGCCCCAGTTCCTTCGGCTCCTCACCACGGCTCCGTTGCCCGCCCCAGCCCGAGAGCTGGTGCGAACCCGATCGCCTCGCCGAAGCGCCCTCCACTCCGGGTTGCCCCGTTGCGTCGAACCCTTCAGCAGGTCTCCGTCTCCCTCGACCACCCGAAGGTGCCCGTGGGCCCGGTCTGACCCGACGCCCGCCCCGGTCTCCCGTGACGTTCGCCGACTCGTCGTCGTCCCGGCCGACCCGAGGGCCTTCCGTGACCCGGTCCGAGGTGGCCGTGAACACTGTCCGTGCTCCGACTCCGCTCTCGCCTCGTGAGCGGTGTGGGCTGGGCCGAAGCCCCCTCCTCACCGCTCCGGTCGGCGTGCGCTCTCCGGAACGAGCATCAGTAAATACCGCGCAAAACCCCTGGTCAAGAGGTATTTTCAAATTCACAGGGTTATCCCCGAAACTTTCCTCGTTACCCCCAGGTTCTGCGTGTCGTCCACCCGTTGCCCACTGTTCGTGCACAGCGACATGCACAGGGTCGCCATTCGCGCGCCCCCCGCGTCGGCCGCACGTCGCCGACGCTCGGCACCTGAACCCGGCAGGAGTTGATATCCGTCCGTGAGCAGGGTTCAATGGGCGCTGATGCGTCACGAACTCGCCGCCATCATCATCATTTCCTAGAACACGTGGACCCCCACGTGTTCGTCAAGCCGCCCTCCGGGCGGCTCTTTCATTTCTCGGGAGCACTTCCATGAGCGACAGCAGCCAGCACGACGGCAACGGGCAGCCCGGCACCCGGCGACACGTCGAGGTGTTCGACACGACGCTCCGCGACGGCCTCCAGGTCGAGGGCGTCTCCGCGACGGTCGACGACAAGCTCCGGATCGCCGAACAACTCGACCTGCTCGGCGTGCACTTCATCGAGGGCGGCTGGCCCGGAGCCAACCCGAAGGACATCGAGTTCTTCGAGCGGGCCCGAACCGAACTGCAGCTCACGACGTCGACGCTGGTCGCGTTCGGCTCCACCCGTCGTCCCCGCGGCAAGGTCGACGACGACGCCACCCTGCGCAACCTGATCGAAGCCGGGACGTCGGCGGTCTGCATCGTCGCGAAGAGCTCCGAGTACCAGGTCGTCGAAGCGCTCCAGACGACCCTCGACGAAGGTGCGGCGATGATCGCCGACTCGGTGCGGTACCTGCGCGGTGAAGGTCGCATGGTGCTCGTGGACCTCGAGCACTTCTTCGACGGGTACAAGGCGAACCCCGAGTTCTCGCTGCGGGCGATCGAGGCCGCCGTCGTCAACGGCGCCTCGCACCTCGTGCTGTGCGACACCAACGGCGGCACCCTGCCGAGCGAGGTGGGTCGCATCGTCTCCGACATCAAGGCCCACGTGGGCGACGACGCGATCATCGGCATCCACTGCCACGACGACACCGGGTGCGCCGTGGCCAACTCGATGGCGGCGGTCGAGGCCGGCGCCGGACACGTGCAGGGCACGCTCAACGGCCTCGGCGAGCGGACCGGCAACACGAACCTCACGACCGTGATCCCGAACCTGCAACTCAAGCTCGGCTACCAGTGCCTTCCGGAAGGTCGGATCGAACGGCTGACGGCGGTGAGCCATCACGTCGCCGAGACCCTCAACCGGGCCGTCAATCCGCAGGCTCCCTACGTCGGCTCCTCGGCGTTCGCGCACAAGGCCGGCCTGCACGTCTCGGCGATCGTGCGTGCCAAGGATGCCTACGAGCACGTCAACCCCGAACTGGTCGGCAACGGCACCCGCTTCGTCGTGTCGGAGATGGCCGGCCGCGCCACGATCCAGATGAAGGCCGACGAGATCGGGATCGAACTCGACGGCGCAGCGATCAACGAGGTCGTCGACGACCTCAAGCGACTCGAGCACGAGGGCTACCACTTCGAGGCGGCCGACGCGTCGCTCGAACTGCTCATGCGCCGTGCGGCCGGGCAGGTGCCCGAGTTCTTCCGCGTCGAGTCGATGCGGGTGATCACGGACGAGCTTCGCGACGGCGAGTTCACCACCGAGGCCACCGTCAAGGTGTGGGTCGGCAGCGGCGACGACGCCGAACGCCGCGTGTGGGTCGCCGAAGGCAACGGGCCGGTGAACGCCATCGACGTCGCGTTGCGCAAGGCGGTCGGCACGGTGCTGCCCGAACTCGCCGACATCCATCTCACCGACTACAAGGTCCGCATCCTCGACGGTGCCAGCGCGACCGGATCCACGACCCGCGTCCTGCTGTCGGCCACCGACGGCGAGCGGGACTGGACGACGATCGGTGTCAGCCCCAACATCATCGAGGCGTCCTGGCGGGCGCTCGAGGACAGCCTGGTCTACGGCCTGCTCCACCGTTCGCTCCGCCGTGCCGCCGGGCCGGTGAGTTGAGTCGGTGCCGGCGAGCTGATCGGGTCGCACCACCGAGGGTCGAGCGCGGTCGGCTGCTAGAAAGACAGCGATGGCCGCCCCCCGATTCAACCCGGTCCCACCGACCGACCACTCGCGTTCGTACCGGTCTCCCGACCACGTCCCCGATGCCTGGACGCCGGACCGACCCGGCGAGATCACCGGATTCCAACCCGGCGGCCCCCAGCTCGGCGCGCAGGGCCCCGATCAGGGCTTCGCACTGCGGATCGCCAGCCAGCTGCGCCCGAAGCTGCAGCTCGCGGCCGGCGAGCATCCCGACGACGTGATCCAGGGCTGTCTCGGGGTGGCGCTGGGTCGGGCCTCGCTGTTCTCGCGGGCGCCGGTCGTGCACGACCTCACCATCGCGTTCACGATCTGGGGCTACTTCGACCCGAACCCTCCGACCGACCTCGTCGAACTCCGACGCCCGCTGTTCGAGGGCCTGCGTCTCGTGACGCACCACTACAGCGAGGCTCGCGTCGTCGCCGACATGGTTCCCGAGACCACCTTGCGGTTGACGCCGGCGCAGGTCGATGCGGCGTACCCCGCCGACTGGCGCGTGCTCGTCGGCGCCTGAGCCGGGACCCGGCCGACGGATCGTGGAGGCCCGGCGAACGCTGGCGACGGATGGGATCGATCTGCGGGCCACGATGGCCACGATCGGGACCTACTCCCGCGATCCGACCAGCCGATGGACGGCGAACAGCTTCGCGAAGGCGGTGCTCACACCGGCCGGTGCGGGCACGATGCGCGTGACGTGGGACGCGACGGGGACGACGACGGCGCAGGCCTGGGGCGACGGCGCGGAGTGGTTGCTCGACCGGTTGCCCCACTGGGTCGGCCTCCACGACGACCTGACGGGGTTCGATCCCGGCCTGCATCCCGTGATCAACGAGTGGTGGCGACGTCATCCGGGCCTGCGCCTCGCAGCGGTCGGCGTGATCTGGCAGGAACTGCTCCTGGTCGTGCTCGGCCAGCGGGTGACCACCGAGGAGGCGCTCAGGAGCTGGTCGCGCATCGTGTACGGCTGGGGTGAGCCCGCGCCGGGCCCCTGCGATCTGCGTCTGCCTCCCACCGCGGAGGTCGTCGCGAGCAAGTCGTACGTCGACCTCCATCGGTTCAACGTCGAGCGGCGCCGCGCCGACGCCATCCTGTCGGCGGCCCGACGCGCCGAATCGATTGGAGGAGGCAGCCACGCATGCGTCCAGCCGATGCACTGACCCGACTGTCGGCACTGCCCGGCCTCGGAGCGTGGACCGCGACCTCGGTGATCATCGCCAGCCACGGCGACCCTGACACGGTCGTGCTGCGCGACTACGGCCTGCCCACGATGGTCAACTACGCGTTCACCGGCGATGCCCGACGGCTCGATCCCGACGGCGGCGGCGACGAGATCATGTGCGGCCACCTCGCCCCGTGGTCCGGTCACCGCCAGCGCATCATCCGATTGCTGTACACGGTGGGTGTCTCGGTCCCGAGGCGTGGACCACGTTCGTTCAACCCCGACATCCGGCGACTCTGACGTCGAACAGCCGGTACCAATCGGCAGCGCCGTGTGAGAAGCTCGCGGAGTGGCGAGGAACGACGCCGAGCTCCCGTGACGTCCACCATGCGAGTGGTGATCGTCGGTGCCGTGCTCCTGGTCGCCTCGTCGCTCTGGTTCCGCGGTGGAACGGACCCACCGAGCGTCGAGGCGGCATCCACCTTCGTCCCCGGAGGTGTGTGTCTGGCTCGGGCGTCGGCAGAACAATTGTCCGAGCTGTTTGCCGCCGAGCCCGGCGGAGTGGTCGGCGCCGACTACCAGCGGGCGACGCCACTTGCGAACGGCAAGGTGCTCTGGACCTTCCAGGACGCGGAGGTCCGCCTCCCCGACGGATCGTCGACGCTCGTTCACAACATCGGGATGATCCAGGAGGGGACGTGCTTCACGGTGCTGATGGGCGGCTCGGCGGCCGATCCACAGCCGTGGCTGTTCGGCTCGAGCACGACGAAGTTCTCCCACTGGTACTGGCCCCTCGGCGCGGAGATGGGCGCCGACGGCCGGGTCTATGTGTTCCTCGCCGAGATGATCGAGCGAGGCCCGGGCTACCTCACACGGGTCGAACCGGTATCGACCGTCGTCGCCGGCATCGACATCGACACGCTGGAGGTCGAGGTCACCGGGTCGCCGGGGAACCCCGGCGCCGCGCTGTACGGCTTCTCCATCGAGTCCGACAGCCGGTGGACGTACCTCTACGCGCAGTGCCATCGCCAGTTCGGGTTCGACCTGTACATCTTCTACTACGCACATGATCGGTCGTGCAGCAATCGGGTGACCGTCGGTCGAGTTCCGAAGGGACAGGTGTTCGCGACGCCGTCCTACTGGAGCGGCCGCGGATGGCAGCCGGATCCGTCAGCGGCCGTCCCGGTCATCGGCACCGAAGGCCGCATGGTGAACGCCAGCCAGATCGTGCTCAGCAACAACAACTGGATGGCGATCACCAAGGTCGACGATTGGTGGGGTGACCGCATCCTGATCGAGCAGTCCGACCGGCCGACCGGACCGTTCCGGATCGTCGGGGAGATCGCCGCGGTGCCCAAGTGCCCGGTCGACTGCAACACGTACTTCGCGAGTTGGATCCCCTCGCCGGATGTCGGTCTGCTGATGTACGGCCTGTCCCACAATCGCTGGGACGGGATCGCCTCGACCGTCTACCGCCCGACGTTCGCGAACGTCGGAGCCCCGTCGCTCAGCATGTCCCCTGCGGACCGCTGCTCACTCGGACACTGCGGCTGAACGGCGTCGCGGGAGCGGTCGTTACAGTCGGTGGACGATGTCGGACACCAACAAGCTCACTCGAGAGGACTACGAACGCGAGCTCGAGCGGCTGCAACTCGAACTGGTGCAGATGCTCGAGTGGATCCGCCACGGGGGCCATCGCCTGGTGGTCATCTTCGAAGGACGAGATGCCGCCGGCAAAGGCGGCACGATCAGCCGGTTGACCGCGCCGTTGAATCCCCGTGCCTGTCGGGTGGTGGCGTTGCCCAAGCCGACCGAGCGGGAGAGCAGCCAGTGGTACTTCCAACGGTACGTGGCGCACCTTCCATCGGCCGGTGAGATGGTCGTGTTCGACCGGTCCTGGTACAACCGCGCCGGTGTCGAACACGTGCTGGGCTTCTGCACCGACGCCGAGTACTGGGACTTCATGCGCTCGGTTCCGGAGTTCGAGCGGATGCTCGTCCGTTCGGGGATCCAGGTCGTGAAGTACTGGTTCTCGGTGTCGAACGAGGTGCAGACCCAGCGGTTCGAGGATCGCCTGAAGGATCCGGCGAAGCGGTGGAAGTTCTCCGACGTCGATGCGCTGTCCCAGGCCCGCTGGAACGAGTACTCGCGAGCCAAGGACATCATGATCGAGCACACCTCGATTCCCGAGGCGATCTGGTGGGAGGTGGACGGCGACGACAAGCGGCGGGCGCGTCTGAACACCATGAGTCATCTGCTGTCACTGGTGCCCTACGAGCGGATTCGCTATCCGAAGGTCAAGCTCCCACCGGTGCAGCTCGACGATCGGTATGCCCGCCCGCCGCTGGATCAGCTGAACTTCGTTCCGCAGGTCTACTGACCACTCGGCCGGTCGCGGTCCGCCGGTCAGCGAACCGTCTGACCTTCCAGTTGGCTGGAATGTTTGGTATGCTTCGAGCATGCGTATCGGCACCCTTGCCTCCCGGTGTGGGCTGACGACCAAGACGATCCGGTACTACGAGTCGATCGGCCTGCTGGCCGAACCCGAACGGTCCCCGTCGGGCTATCGACAGTACGGCGACGACGCGGTGCAACGACTCCAGTTCGTGACCGATGCGCAGTGTGCAGGGCTGTCACTCACCGAGATCAGGTCGGTGCTGGAGCTCAAGGACGCCGGTGCCAGCAGCTGTGAGCACACGCTGGCACTGCTCGAGCGCCACATCGACGACATCGACGACCAGATGGCGCGGCTGCGCATCGCCAGAGCGGAGTTGGTGCAGGCTCGCCGAGCGGGCGCGATCTCTCGATCCGGCCGAATGCACCGATCCCCACCGATGTCAGGTCGTCACCGCTCGATCCGACCCGCGGACCGTCGCGTCGTCGCGGGAGGTCGGTCATGAGCCCGGTTCGGACGCGCTCGGACATCGCCGTCGAAGGCATGACGTGTGCAGCGTGCGCGAACCGGATCCAGCGAACGCTCACCAAACTCGACGGCGTCGAGGAGGCACGGGTCAACTTCGCCAACGGTCGCGCCACGGTCATGCACGACGAGTCGGTCGACGACGCCGAGATCCGCGACGCCATCGAACGACTCGGCTACTCGGCGCCGCTCACCGGCGATCACGACGGAGCCGAGCGAGCACGTGAAGCCGACCTTCGGCGGCGATGGACCGTGGCCATCGTGCTGGGCGTGCCCGTCGTCGCGCTGTCGATGATCTCGGCGCTGCAGTTCGACGGCTGGGAATGGGTGGTGGCCGTACTGGCCACGCCGATCGTGTTCTGGTGCGGCTGGGGCTTCCACCGAGCAGCGTGGATGAACCTGCGTCACGGCACCACCACGATGGACACGCTCGTCTCGATGGGCACGCTGGCGGCCTGGACGTACTCGACCGTGGTCCTGATCGGCAACATCGGTGACGAGCCGACCTCGATGACCGGTGGCGGCTCGATGCCCGGCATGGAGTCGATGAGCTCCGGTGGTCCGCACATCTACTACGAGACCGGTGCGGTGATCATCGCGCTGATCCTGATCGGCAAGTGGCTCGAGATCAGGGCGAAGCGGCGCTCCGGTGACGCCATTCGCGCGCTGGCCGATCTGGGTGTGCGGACAGCACGCCTCGAGGACGGCACGGAGCTGTCGGTCGATGCGCTGGTGCCCGGGATGCGCTTCGTGGTCCGACCCGGCGAGAAGATCGCCACCGATGGCGTCATCGTCGACGGTCGGTCGGCGGTCGACACGTCGATGGTCACCGGCGAACCGGTGCCGGTCGAGGTCGGTCCCGGTGACGAGGTGATCGGCGCCACGGTGAACGCCAATGGTTCACTCGTCGTCGAGGCGACCCGGGTCGGTTCCGACACGGCGTTGGCGCAGATCATCCGACTCGTCGACGAGGCGCAGGGGAGCCGCGCCGACGTCCAGCGACTCGCCGACCGTGTGGCCGCGGTGTTCGTGCCGGTCGCCATCGGGATCGCCGTGATCACCCTCCTCGCCTGGTTGGCGATCACGGGCGATGCCGACGAGGCGTTCACGGCAGCGGTGTCGGTGCTCATCATCGCCTGCCCCTGCGCGCTCGGCCTCGCCACCCCGCTCGGGATCATGGTCGGCACCGGCAGAGCGGCCCAGCTCGGCGTGATCATCAAGGGCGGCGAGGTGCTCGAGGACACCCGCCGGATCGACACGATCGTGCTCGACAAGACCGGCACGGTGACCGAGGGGAAGATGGCCCTGGTCGATGTGGTGGCTCCCGACGGCGACGGCGACGAGCTGCTGGCACTCGCCGCCGCCGTCGAGGCGAGATCGGAGCATCCGATCGCCCAGACGATCGCCGCTGCCGGCCGGATGGCCGTTCCTCGATGGCCGGTTCCCCGACGGTCGACGGTTTCCTCAACCGACCCGGCGTCGGTGTGAGCGCCCTCGTGGACGGCCAGGAGGTCCGGGTCGGTCGCCGGCAGCTGTTCGACACGGTGCCCACCGGCGTCGCCCAAGCCGCAGCGTCGGCCGAGGCGGAAGGTCGCACGACGGTGTTCGTCGGCCGGGGCGCGACCGCCGAGGCCGTGCTCGTGGTGGCCGACACCGTCAAATCGACATCGGCCGAAGCCATCGCGGCGTTCCACGATCTCGGCCTCACGGTGACGCTCCTGACCGGCGACAACTGGCGCACCGCGCGTTCGGTGGGTGACGCAATCGGTGTCGATCACGTGATCGCCGAGGTACTGCCCGAGGGCAAGGCGGCCGAGATCGTGCGGCTGCAGGCGGAGGGACGACGCGTGGCGATGGTCGGCGACGGCATCAACGATGCTCCGGCGCTCGCGCAGGCCGATCTCGGCATCGCCCTCGGCACCGGCACCGACGTGGCCATCGAGGCATCCGATCTCACGATCGTGTCCGGCGATCTCCGCGCCGCCGCCGACGCCGTCGCCCTGTCGCGACGCACGCTGTCGACGATCAAGGGCAACCTGTTCTGGGCGTTCGCCTACAACGCCGCGGCGATTCCGCTCGCCGCATTCGGGTTCCTCAACCCCATGATCGCAGCCGGCGCGATGGGCCTGTCGTCGCTCTTCGTCGTGTCGAACAGCCTGCGGCTGCGTCGCTTCGACGGCTATCGAGCGAGCGGTCGCGCCGACTCGTCCATCCGTTCCGTTCCCGTTCCCACATGCCCACACTCACCACGGAGACCATCTCATGACCGACATCGTCGACGTCCGCACCTACACGGTGCCCGGTATCAGCTGTGACCACTGCAAGCACGCCATCGAGGCCGAGGTCGCAACGGTCGCCGGCGTGTCCGACGTGGTCGTCGACGTCGAGTCGAAGTCGGTCCGGGTGCAGGGCGGTGACGACGCCTCGATTCGTGCGGCGATCGACGAGGCCGGCTACGACGTCGCCTGAGAGGCGAGATGCCCGAAACTGGGCATGATGGGGACATGCAGACCCAGTTGTTGATCAACGGTGAGTGGCGCGACGGCGAGGCGTCGGAGCGCTTCGACGTCGAGAACCCGGCGACCGAGGAAACGGTCGCTTCGGTGGCGGCAGGCACGACCGGCGACGCCACTGCCGCGTGCCAGGCTGCCGCCGACGCACAGGGGGCCTGGGCCGCCACGGCACCTCGTGAGCGCGGTGAGATCCTGCGGCGTACGTGGCAGCTGATGATCGAGCACACCGACGAACTCGCCCGCCTGATCACGCTGGAGCACGGCAAGCCGCTCGCCGACGCCCGCGGTGAGGTCGTGTACGCCGCGGAGTTCTTCCGCTGGAACGCCGAGGAGGCGGTTCGGATCCACGGTTCGCTCGGCATGGCTCCGGGCGGCACGAACCGGATCGTCGTGCATCACCCACCGGTCGGTGTCGTGGTGATCGTGACGCCGTGGAACTTCCCCGCGGCGATGATCACCCGCAAGCTCGCTCCGGCGCTGGCTGCCGGCAACGCTGCGGTGATCAAGCCGCCGCGCGAGACCCCGCTCACGGCCCTGCGGATCGGCGAGCTGCTGCACGAGGCCGGTCTGCCCGCCGGCGTCGTGAACATCGTGCCCACGATGTCCTCCGGTGCCTGGTTCGATGCCGCGGTCGACCACCCCGCGACGCGCATGGTGTCCTTCACCGGCTCCACCGAGGTCGGCATCGTCCTGCTCAAACGAGCGGCGGATCGCGTGCTGAAGACGGTGATGGAGCTCGGCGGCAACGCGCCCTTCATCGTGTTCGACGATGCGGACATCGACGCCGCCGTGCAGGGCGCGATGGTCGCGAAGATGCGCCACTCGGCCGAGACGTGCACCGCGGCGAACCGCTTCTTCGTCCACGAGGCGATCGCCGACGAGTTCACGAGGCGGTTCGCGATCGCGATGTCGGAGATCCGTCTCGGCAGTGGATTCGACGACGGCGTCACGTGTGGTCCGATGATCAACGCCAAGGCGGTCGAGTCGATCAACGAACTGGTCACCGCGGCCGCTGACCACGGCGCGACGATCGCGACCGGGGGCGGGTCCGTCGACGGTCCGGGGCACTTCTACACACCGACCGTGCTCGGCAATGTCCGCTCCGGTGACGACATCACGCGTCACGAGATCTTCGGTCCGGTGGCCCCCGTCATCACGTTCGACGACACCGAGCAGATGATCGCCGACGCCAACGACACCGAGATGGGGCTCACGGGTTACGTGTTCACGCGTGATCTCCGCCGGGGTCTCGCCGTCAGTGAACGGATCCAGGCGGGAATGATCGGCCTCAACCGCGGTGCGGTCTCGGATCCGGCCGCGCCGTTCGGCGGGATGAAGCAGTCCGGTCTCGGCCGTGAAGGCGCGAGCGAGGGCATCTACGAGTTCTGCGAAACCCAGTACATCGCCACCGACTGGTAGCGCCGGTTCAGTAGTCGCCGGCGAGATCCCGCTTTCCCTGGTCGCTCGCCAGGGCGGCGTGGCCGAGCAGGTTCCGGGCCATCGAGGAGGTGTGCTGGGCGGCGTGGGCGCGATAGGCCGCAGCCCGTACCGCCCAGACCTCGGCGTCGTCCGGCGCGGCCAGCGCAGCGAACTCCACGAGGTGGCACGCCAGCCGTGCATCGCCCTCCGCGAGGAGTTGCTCGGCCCTGGCGAGCACGTTGTCGACCCCGCCCGCCAGTTCGACCCACTCCGATGCCTGCTGGGCGCGGGGTGCGGGGAGCAGGTTGTCGGGCTCGCCGTCGTACCAGCCGCCGTAGCGCCGCCACACGTTGCGGACGAGGAACTGCGGGTGGTCGTAGACCGGCTGCAGGTACGGCTTGTCGAGCAGGTGCGCGGGGATCGTGACCTCGTGGAGGCAGGTGTCGAGGTTCCGGCCCTGGTTCATGATCGCCAGCGTCTGCGACTCGATCGAGTCGAGCAGTTCGGCCGTGTCGGTCAGCGCCGCGACGATGCGGTCGGCGCCGAAGATCGGCAGGCCGTGACCCGACAGCATGATCTCGGGTCGCAGGGCGGCCATCTCGCGCAGTGCCGTCGCCCAGTCGCGACAGGTACCGCTGCACCTTCTGCGGGTTGCCGGCGTTCGGCACGGCCCAGATGAACAGGTCGCCCGGGTGCAGCACCTTGCGTTCGGGGACGTAGGTCCAGGTGGCGTCGTCGGTCTCGCCGCGGGCGTGGTGCAGTTCGAAGGTGAGGTCACCGCGGGTGAAGGTGAGCTGTTTGGCGTAGGTGACGTCCGGGTCGCGGTACTCGCTCGGCCACGAGAACTGGGGGACGTCGATCGCGAACTGGCGCCGGTTGATCGCCGTGTTCCAGCCGCCGGTGCTGCTCGTAGCGCCGGAAGTGGGCGGGAACCTCCTCGTGGGCGTACACGACCGGTCGCTCCCAACCGTTGGCGGCTGCCTCGGCGTCGAACAGTGCGGTGCCGAGGACGTGGTCGATGTGGTGGTGGGAGTAGACGGCGGCCGCCAGCGGAGCGGTCGGTCGCCAGGCGCGGACGGTCTCGTGCACGGTGCGCCGATCGAAGGCGCCGCCGGTGTCGAGCATCACGAGGCCGTCGCCGGTGTCGAGCGCATTGACCGAGGCGATCGACTTGAGCGTGAGCAGCCCGTCCTCGATCTCCTCGCTGGCGGTGGAGAACGTGCCGTCGTCGTGGTGGACGTGGACCGGCTGGACCGGATGGTGCGTGTGGACGAGTTCGCCCCGCCCCTGCCAGTGCTCCTCCGCGAGTTCCCTGATCGTGGCCATGACCAACCGTAGATCGTCGGGCCTCGAGCGGGTCGTCACGTTCGACGGCGCCGCTCGATGCGCAGATCGTGGAGCGGTCGACCGGTACGTTCGTCGACGTAGACCGGCGTGAGCGACTCGCCCGAATCGGCGTCGACGAGCGTCACGGGCGGTCCGTCGGGGGCCGACCACTCGTCGCCCCACTGCAGCATCGCCACCAGGATCGGGCCGAGCGCGCGTCCCTTGGCGGTGAGCACGTACTCGATGGCGGACGGGTTGGTCCGAGTACTCCCGGCGTGACCATGACGCCGTGGTCGACGAGCGTCGCGAGGCGGGCGGACAGGGTGGCGCGGGGGATGCCGAGGCTGCGCCGGAAGTCCTCGAACCGCCGCAGCCCGAAGAAGGCGTCCCGTACGACCAACAGCGTCCACGGATCGCCGACGACGTCGAGCGTCTGAGCGATCGAGCAGTCGACGTCGGACCACGACGATCGACGCATCAGGCGGCCTCGCTCGAGAGTGCGGCGGCGACGCGAGCCGGTGCGGGACGTCGTGTGCGCAGGGCGAGCGACAGTCCCGAGGTCGCCGTGCCACCGAGGATGAGCAACCACCAGACCTTGTCGAAGTTCGACAGCGCGCTGTCGAGCGTGGTGGACGACGCGACGAAGGCGATGGTGAGTGCGACGCCGAGCGTTCCGGCGAACTGACGGATCGCCTGGTTCACGCCGCCGCCGACGCCGAACCGGTTCGGTGGGAGCGACTGGGCCACGACGCTCGACAGTTGTGGGAGGCACAGTGCGACGCCGAGCCCGGTGAAGATCATCGAGGGGAGGTAGTCGACGAGGTAGTCGGCTTGGTCCCCGAGCATGACGAGGCGCCACGCGCCTCCGGCAGCGAACAGCAGGCCGCCGGTGATCAGCATCGGTCGCTGCCCGATTCGCCCGGCCAGCGTGCCCATCACCGGAGCGAGCACTGCGACGATCAGTGGCCCGGGGGCGACGGCCAAGCCGGCGGTGATGGTCGAGTAGTTCCACACCTGGGTGAGGAACAGGATCGACGAGAAGAACATCGCGGTGAAGGCCATCGAGAACGCGAGCGTGGCCGAGTTGCCCCACGCGAAGTTCCGGATCTTGAACAGTTCGAGGTCGAGGACCGGAGCCGGGGTGCGGCGCTGCTGGACGACGAACAGCGCCAGGATCACCGATCCGGCGGTGAGCGCGGCGATCGTGCGCGGGTCCGACCATCCCCATGTGTCGCTCTGGACCACGCCGAGGGAGATGAGCGCGGCTGCGGCGCCGATGAGCACGACGCCGAGCGGAGCGGGAACCACGGCGTCCGGATCGTTGGACTCGTCGAGCACCCGTCGGCCGACGACGATCGTGAACAGTCCGATCGGGATGTTGATCAGGAAGACCCAGTGCCAGCTCCCCACGTCCACGAGGATCGCGCCGAGGGTCGGGCCGAGCGCGCCGGCCAGGGCGCCGGTCGATCCCCAGATGGCGACGGCGAGCGGAACCTTGCTCGCCGGGAACGCTCGCAGCACCAGCGCGAGCGACGCGGGGAGCAGTGCGGCGGCGCCGACCGCCTGGACGATCCGGAAGGCGATCAGCAGGTTGGCCGACGGCGCGAGTGCACACAGCAGTGAGCCGATGGTGAACACGACCGAACCGCCGATGAAGGTCCGCTTGTGGCCGGTGCGGTCGGCGAACTTGCCGGCGGGGATGAGCAGCGCCGCGAACACGATGGTGTAGCCGTTGAGCACCCAGGACAGCTGTGTCGGCGCGACCGTCTCGAAGCTGCTGACGATGTCGGGGAAGGCCACGAAGAGCACCGTGGTGTCGAGGAAGACGGCGAGCACCGCCAGCGACGAGACCGCGAGCGTGATCCACGCCTCACGGGAGATCTCCGTCGGCCTCGCTGCGATCTCGCTCATCGCACCACGTTGCCAGAACCACGAGAGAATGTCCAATGATTGAACGGACTCGGGCTCGCGGATCCGGCGAGCGAACCGCGAGACTGCAGCGATGAACGTGACCGACGCCGTCCTCGCCCGCAAGTCCGTTCGGGCGTTCCTGCCCGATCCCGTCTCCAACGACACGATCGCGAAGCTCCTCACCACGGCATCGCGGGCGCCGTCGGGCGGCAACGTCCAGCCCTGGAGGATCTACGTCGTCAACGGCGAGTCGATGGCCCGGTTCCGTGAGTTCCTGACCACGCGCCCCATCGAGGCGCCCGCCTACGACATCTATCCGTCACCGCTCGCCGAGCCGTACCGGTCGTCTCGCTACAAGATCGGTGAGGACATGTACGCGACGCTCGGCATCGGGCGTGAGGACAAGGCCGGTCGGCTCGGCCAGTTCGCCAAGAACATGGACTTCTTCGGCGCGCCCGCGGCGATCTTCTGCTTCATCGATCGCAGCATGGGTCCGCCGCAGTGGTCCGATCTCGGGATGTTCCTGCAGACGTTCATGCTGCTCGCCCAGGAGGCCGGACTGGACACCTGCCCGCAGGAGGCATGGGCCGTGTACGAGCAGGCGGTGAGCGAGTTCGTCGGCGCGCCCGAGGAGCAGCGGATCTTCTGCGGTGTCGCCATCGGCCACGCCGACCCCGACGCCCCGATCAACGCCTTGGTCACCGACCGCGAACCCCTCGACGTCTTCGCCACCTTCCTCTGACCCACCACCCCAACCCCCCCGAAAAATGGCGCGGAACGGTCGCCAGGCGTCCGGATTCCGCGATTTTTCGGGGGTGGGGGATGGGGTGGGGCAGAATCGGGGGATGCGCGAGGAGGATCTGACCCGGGATCTGACGGAGGAGCGTGCCGGTCTGGAGCGCGACGGGCAGGTGATCGTGCGGGGATTGCTCACTCCGGCCGAGGTCGCCCGGTTCCGCGAACTCGTGAACGCAGCCCTGCCGAAGGCCTACAAGGTGCAGCTGCCACCCGGCAACGAGGTGTATCAGGCGGCGTTCGACCAGTACATGAACCTCTGGCAGGCCGACGCGGCGATGGCCGAACTGACGCTGCATCCGCGACTCGCTCGGACCGCGGCGGCGCTGCTCGGCGTCGACGCCGTCCGCGTGTACCACGACCAGGCGCTCTACAAGGTCGCCGGCGGTGGCCACACCCCCTGGCACCAGGACCAGTGGTACTGGCCGCTCGACACGGATCGCACGATCACGATGTGGCTGCCGCTCCACGACATCGATCCCGCGATGGGTGACCTGGAGTTCGCCCTCGGCACGCACGGTGGCCCGATCGGCGACGAGGCGATCTCCGGCGAGTCCGATGCGTACTACGACCGATACCTCGCCGAGACCCAACCCACAATGGCACCGGCATCGAACGCCGATCCACCGGAGCCATGCGCGCCGGCGACGCCAGCTTCCACCTCGGCTGGACGCTGCACCGCGCCAACTCGAATCGAACCGACGTGGATCGTGAGGTGATGACCGTGATCTGGTTCGCCGATGGAGCCCGCGTGACCGAGCCGGCGAACCAGGGCCAGCAGCTCGACCGGCTGATCTGGCTGCAGAACCTCGAGCCCGGTCAGCTCGCCGCCAGTGCGCTCAACCCGCTCGTGGGTGTCGCGTGAGCGGCACCCTGTCGTGGCGCGGTGTCGCATGAGCAAGGTCCCGTGGTGGCGCGACGCGGTCTTCTACCAGATCTATCCCCGGTCGTTCGCCGACTCCAACGGCGACGGGGTCGGTGATCTGCAGGGCATCGTCGGCAAGCTCGACTACCTCGCCGCCCTCGGCGTCGATGCGCTGTGGCTGTCACCCATCTTCGTGTCGCCGATGCGGGACTTCGGCTACGACGTCGCCGACTACTGCGCGATCGACCCGGTCTTCGGCACCGATGCCGACCTCGACGCGTTGATCGCCGGGCTCCACGACCGGGGCATGCGCCTGATCCTCGACTGGGTGCCCAACCACACCTCGGACCTGCACCCGTGGTTCGTCGAGTCGCGCTCGTCGCCGCGACAACCCGAAGCGGGACTGGTACGTGTGGAAGGACCGTCGGTCGGACGGCTCGCCGCCGAACAACTGGAACTCGATGTTCAAGCAGGTGTCGGCGTGGACCCACGACGACACGACCGACCAGTCGTACCTGCACCTGTTCCTCGCCGAGCAGCCGGACCTGAACTGGGCCAACCCCGACGTCGAGGCCGCCATGCACGGCACGCTCCGGCACTGGCTCGACCGTGGTGTCGACGGCTTCCGCTCCGACGTCGTGAATCTCATCGGCAAGGGGACCGATGTCGACGACCTGCCCGACCCCGCTCTGGAGGTACCCGCTCCTCGCCGTCGACCGTCCGTTCGGCCACGAGCTCCTGCGACGCATCCGCTCCCTGCTCGACAGCTACGACCACGAGCCGATGATGGTCGGCGAGGTGTACCTGCTGCGCGAAGGAGAGAGCGCCTCCTACCTCGGTGACGCCGAGTCGGGGGAGGAGCTGCACCTCTCGTTCGACTTCCGGGCGATCCACACGCCGTGGGAGATCGGACCGATGCACGAAGCGATCGCCAAGATGCAGGCCGACTTCGCCGAGCCGGGGTGGCCGACCTGGGTGCTGTCGAACCACGACCGGCAGCGACATCGGACCCGCTACGGCACCGAGGCCCGCGCTCGAGCTGCTGCCGTGCTGTCACTCACCACACGCGGGACTCCGTTCCTGTACGCCGGCGAGGAGCTCGGTCTCGAGGACGGCGTCGTGCCACCCGAGCGGGTCGTGGACCCCGACGGTCGTGACGGGTGCCGGGCACCGATCCCGTGGACCTCCGACGGCGACGACGAGACCGGCCATGGATGGCCGGTCGCGCCCGTGGCTCCCGTTCCCCGCCAACGCCGGCACCCACTCGGCATCGACGCAGGTCGACGACGCAGGGTCGATGCACCGTCTGTATCGCGACCTCCTCGAACTCCGTCATGCGCCATGACGCACTGCGCTAGCGGTGTCATGGACCTCGCGCCGGCGGACGGCCCGGTCCTTCGTTTCGATCGACGGTCCGCGGCCGAGACGCTCACCGTGCTCGTCAACCTGTCCGACGAACCGGCGCCGTGGCCGTCGGACCTCGCAGGTTCGGCCGTGTTGTTGTCGACGTCGGGTCGTCGCACCGTCGACCCCGACCTCGACCCCGACCTCGGACCGGACGAAGCCGTCGTGCTCCAGCGCCGCTGACTGCCCCTGCACGATCAGAGCGCGAGACGTCCCGGAATCCGGGACAGGATCCGCTCTGATCGACGTGACGCCTCGAGATCGTCCATCAGCCGTCCGTCGAGACGACACCTCGGGCCGTTGACCCTTGGCGGTCGGTCTGGGAGCCTGGTGGGTGTGGACCCGGGGGACCGAATGCTGCTGTGGTGCGAAGGCGGCCCGTCCATCGGTCGCGCCACGACGTATCCGCCACCGCTCGAGATCGAAGTCGACGGTGGGGTCTATGTGCTCGTGGACGACGGCCCGATCGGCGAATGGCACTACCTCTTCGTCGAGCATCGGTTCCACGAGCGGGGCGGGGCCGCGTCCGCCCGGTGCCGATGAAGCCGGCCGGACCCGACCGACGCGAGACGGACGCTGGGGATCTCTTCCACTTCAGTCATGATCCCTCGATCGACCGTTTCGTCCCGCATGTGCCGGCCACGAATCCGGGCCAGCAGCCCGCGGTCTGGGCGATCGACGCTGAGCACTCGCCGCTCTACTGGTTCCCACGTGACTGCCCGCGGGTCACGGCGTGGCCACGGAACGAGACCGAGCGCGAGCGTTTCCGAGAAGCGTTCTGCACGGTCGCTGCGAGGGTGCATGTGATCGAGCTCGGGTGGATGCCGATCCTTGCGTCGACCGTGCTGTATCGCTACCGCTTCGATCCGTCGCCGTTCCGTCCGTGGGCGGAGGCCTCCGGACAATGGGTCAGCCACGCGGTGGTCGAGCCACTCGACGTCGAGCGATTCGACGATCTCATCGGCCGTCACGTGTCGGCCGGCATCGAGCTGCGGGCGGTTCCCAACCTGTGGCCGCTGCGCGATCTCGCGATGTCCGGACCGTGGGACTTCAGCATCGTGCGTCTCCAGAAGGCAGTGCCGCGAGCGTGAAACGGGTGTCGGTGGTCGGGAACTCCGGATCGGGCAAGTCCCGCCTCGCCCAACGTATCGCCCGAGTGCTCGACGTCCCGTACGTCGAACTCGACGCGCATCCATCACCTGCCTGACTGGACGTCCGATCGATCCCGACGTGTTCCGCACGCGTGATCGAGGAGATCACGTCGACGCGATGCCTGGGTGATCGACGGCGAACTACCGGGTCGGTGGTTGTCGACGGACCGGTAGTGGCAGCGAGCCGACACGGTGGTGTGGCTGGATCTCCCGCGACGCACGGTCATGTCCCAGGTGACCCGACGAACCGTACGACGCGGGTCGATCGGTCGTACCGAGTCTGTGGAATGGCAATCGGGAGTCGTGGCGCAATCTGCCGGCGTGGGATCGCCGAACGGAAAACGTCATTCGCTGGTCCGTGGACACAGCACGCGAAGTCATCGGCAGCGTTACGGCTCGGCGACTGGAGTCGCCGGCACTCGCCCACATCACCGTTCGTTCCTGGCTCGACCAGCCACGCAGCCGCCGATCGGTGGCTCGACCGCTGGTGCGGCGGCCACGCCGAGCTGCTGAACGTCATCGTGCTCGCATCGAGGGGCAATCTCGACGGAATACGTCCCGGAATCCGGGACCAGATCCGCTCTGATCGCGTGTCAGGCGGTTTCGCGCCAGGTGGTGCGGGCCGCAGCGATGTCGCGGGTGATGCCGGCGCCGAACACCATGCCGATCGCGATCGCGAAGAACGACAGACCCGGTCTGGACGAGCGTCTCCACGCTCTGGGCCGCCCCGGTGACGGCCTGGTTGAGTCCGATGAAGCCCAGCGCACCGGGGACGAGGAGCAGGAACGCCGGGAAGGCGAGCATCGTGGCGGGCGGCGCCGCCGGGATCCGGGCGAGCGCCCGCGACACCGGCACGATCACCAGCGCCCCGACGAAGCCGGACAGTGCGGGTGTCAGCCAGTTGCTGCCGACTCGCTGGGCGACCGTGGTGATCAGCAACATGAGCAGGATCCACACGAAGCTGCCCGACGGGGCGCTCTGGAACAGCACGAACCCGACCGTGATCACGAACACGGCGAGCCACGGAGCCCACCATCCGAGCTGGTCGGCCTCGAAGGTCGGGTCGACCAGGTTGCCCACGACCGCCAGCCCCATCACCACGCCGAACACGAGCAGCATCAGTTGCGCCCCTCCGTACACGAGTCGGCTGGACCCGGCGATGATCTGGCGGTTCGTCAGTTCCGCAGCGGCGATCGTCAGGGTCATGCCGGGCAGGAAACTCACGAGGGGTGGAGTGATGACTCGTGATCGGTTCGGCCCCGAGCGCCTCGGCCAGGAACGACGCGGTGATCACGGTCACCATGAACGCAGCGATCACCGGCATGGCGGTGCTGAGCGTCGCGAACCGCTGACCGACGAGGAGCAGCACCCCGACCATGGCGCCGAGGATCACGTAGGCGGGGAGCGCCGATGCGCTCGGGTTGAGCGCCAGGCCGAACCCGAGGGTGAGGACGGCGTGACCGACGACGCGGCTCCACCCGCGGAAGCGGGGATGACCGACGAGGATGGCGTGCAGCCGCTCGATCACGTCGGCCGGCAGGGGTTCGCCGGTGCGGGCCTCGTCGACCAGTTTGGACACGGCGCTGAACTGATCGAGGCGCATCGGTCGGCCGGCGGACTCGTCGAGCTCGGTGGCCGTGCCGGACTCGCCTTCGATCTGCAGGATCAACACGGTCGGCAGTACCACGATGCGGATCGGGTTGGTGCTGTACGCGCGGGCGATCTCGTAGAGCTTGTCCTCGACGTCGTTGGTCGCCTCGCCGCCGTCGAGCAGGGCGATCCCGAGCTGGCGCAGCATGGGGACCAACGCGGGATCGATGGGTCCGACGTCGGAGGTCACCCGTTCGTGTCGGTTGTCGAGCGTCCACCACCTCCGGACGAACCCCGACGTTCTCGACCAGGCGTCCGGCACGGTCGTCAGCCCTCGGCGGCGATGGTCAGGACGGCATCGGCGTGGACGGTGGCCTCCTGCGGTGACAGCGTCGGCCCGAGCTCGACGATGAACGCGACGCCGTCGTTCGGTCGGAACTCGTTGCGCGCCCAGGTCGCGGCGATGCCGGTGTAGGTGCCGCCGGTGATCTCGCCCATCGGGAGCCCGGTGAGCTCGGCGTAGCGGGCGCGGATCCGACCCGTCACGGCCCTGGGCCGGGTTCACCACGAACAGGTCCTGGTGGTACCACAACGTGATGTCGGGCTGCAGTTGCTGCATGAAGTTGATCATCGCCTGCGTCTCCGGTTCGCTCGCCGGTCCGGTTCCGGCGTACTGGCCGTCGCCGGGTACCCCGATCGGTCCCCACTTGTACGGGAAGTTCCGGTTGAGGTCGACCTGGTTGGCGTTGTGGCGATCCTGGTTGGCGACGCCGTCGGGATTCATGGACTCGACGATCCACAACTCGACGCCATCGGGAACGGTTCGTCGCGCGCAGTTCGTCGACGATCGCCAGCCCGTCGTCCTCGTCGCCGTGGATGACCCCGATCACCAACACCCGGCGGCCACCAGGAGTGCCGTACCGTTCGGCGAAGATGGGTCGGCCCTCGACGGAGTAGCCGAGCCCGACCACCTCCTCGTTCAGACCGAGCACTCCCGGCGGCGGTGGGAGTGTCGTCGTGGTCGTGCTGGTGGTGCTCGTCGTGGTCGTGCTGTGGTCGTGGTCGTGCTGGTCGTGGTGGTGCTGGTCGGTGCTGCGTGGCGGAGTCGGTCGTGGCCGGGCCGGAGCTCTCGGTGGCCACCGGGTCGGCGTCGACGGCGGCAACGCTGGAGGTGTCCGCGCCACCGTTCGCGCAGGCCGCCGCGGCGATCGCCAGTGCGCCGGCCGCGAACACCGTCGGGATTCGGAAGCTCACATGCGCAAGGTACCCCACGGTTCCGGATTCGGAGCATGCACCTGACATCGTGTCGCGATGGCCATCGACTTCTCCCTCTCGCCCGAACTCGAAGCGATCCGCCTGCGCGTGCGGACCTTCGTGAACGACGTGATCAAGCCCGAGGAGCGCCGGATCGAAGGCGGTGTCGGCGAGCCCGGCCTGGAGGGCGGCGAGCGCATCGCCGCGTTGATCGGCATGCGCAAGGCTGCCGTTCGCCGAAGGGATCTGGCTGCCGCACATGCCCGAGGAGTGGGGCGGCATGGGCCTCGGCCACGTCGAGCTGGCGATGGTGCAGGCCGAGGCGGCGAAGTCGCTACTACGGGCCGTGGGTCTTCAACTGCCAGGCTCCCGACGAGGGCAACATGCACACGCTGCTGCACTGGGGCACCGACGCGCAGAAGGAGAAGTACCTGCGGCCGCTGTGCGAGGGCACGTCCGCATCGCTGCTTCGCGATGACCGAGCCCGAGGTCGCGGGTTCCGACCCGACGCTCATCCAGACCACGGCCTACCCGGACGGCGACGAGTGGGTGATCAACGGCCACAAGTGGTTCATCTCCGGTGCCCGGCGGGCGCAGTTCGCGATCCTGGTCGTGCCGCACCGAGGACGACCCCGACCTGCCCCAGGCCGCCAACACGGCGTTCATCGTCGACCTGCCCCAGCGAGGGCTGGAACGACGTCCGCGAGGTCGAGACGATGCACGGCGGCACCGGCCACTCCGAGATCGTCATCGAGGACCTGCGGGTGCACGACGACCAGATGCTCGGCGGTCGGGGGCAGGGTCACCTGCTCGGCCAGTACCGGCTCGGCCCGGCCCGCCTCGCCCACTGCATGCGCTGGATCGCCCAGGCCGAGACGGCGCTCGACATGATGGTCGACCGCTCCCTGAACCGCTTCGCCCACGGCTCGCTGCTCGCCGAGAAGCAGGGCATCCAGTGGATGATCGCCGACTCGACGATGGAGCTGTACCAGGCGAAGCTGATGGTGCTGCACGCCGCCTACAAGATCGACCGCAAGGAGGACTTCAAGGCCGAGGTGTCGATGGCGAAGCACTTCGTCGCCAACATGCTGGGCCGGGTGATCGACCGGTCGATCCAGGTGCACGGCGCGCTCGGCTACTCCACCGACACGCCGCTCGCCCACATGTACCAGCACGCCCGCTGGGCCCGCTTCGCCGACGGCGCCGACGAGGTGCACCAGATGCGCATCGCCCAGCGCACGATCGCCGCCTACACCGACTCGGGAAGCACCCGGGCCGCCACCGGCGACCTGCCGATCTGAGCCGGAGTTCGATGCGGCGGTGGACCGGTTGTGCCATCACGATCGTGATGGCCACGTTGGCGGCGTGTGGGCGCGACGCCTCGGAATCGGCCGGGATTCGAGGGGCGCGCCCCTACGCCGCGAACTCCGCGGTGTGTCACGGCGACGCGCTGCAGGGGACGTCGCGTGGCCCCTCGCTCCTCGATCCCGTACGTCGAGCGAGCTGAGCGACGCCGCGATGCGAAACGCCATCCGCAACGGCGTCGAACAGACCCGGTGGCAGTTCGGCGACATGCCGGCCAACGGCGCACTGCGCGACGCTCAGGTCAACGAGATCATCGCCTTCGTCCGCGCCGGCCAGGCCGATGCCGCCGTCAGCCGGGCGGCTGATCAGGCGGTGACGGCGTGGGCCTGGAGGTCGGCGAGGTCGATGTACTCGAGGGTCGACATGTGGGTGGACTCGAGGATCACGCCGCAGGCGCTCCCGGCGTCGAACGCCTCCTTCCACCGGTCGGCGCACACACACCACTGGTCGCCCGGCTGCAGGCCGGCGAAGCCGTACTGGGGCATCGGGGTGGACAGGTCGTTGCCCTGTGCCTTGGAGAACTCGAGGAACTCCAGCCGTGACGCGGCAGCACACGGTGTGCATGCCGGGGTCGTCGCCCCGGTTCTCGCAGCAGCCGGTGCGGTAGTAGCCGGTCATCGGGTCGTACGAGCACGGCTGCAGTTCGGTTCCGAGGACGTTGCGTTGGTTCATGGGTGGTGCTCCGTTCGGCTGGTCACACGTTCACGCCGACGAGCTCGCCGATGCTGTAGGTGACGGCGCAGGCGACGAGGACGATGAGGACCTGGCGGGCGATCGACTTCGGGATGGAACGCTCGGCGAATCGTCCGATCGCGGCACCGACGAAACCGGCCGCGACCACACCGATGGCCACCGACACCGCCGCCGGTGCGAATCCGCTGGCCCCGGTGAACCACGGGATCACCGGGAGCAACGCACCGAACATGAAGCAGAAGAACGAGATCACCGCTGCCTTGAGCGCCGGTGGCAGGTCGAGCGGATCGACGCCCATCTCTTCGCGGGTGTGCACCCGCAGCGCCTTCTCGGGCGACTTCATCACGTCCTCGGCCGCGGCGCGAGCGGTCTGCGGAGAGATCCCGTGACCCTCGTACATCGAGGCCAGCTCGGCGGTCTCGGCGTCGGTGTTGCGGGCCAACTCGCGGCGCTCGACCGCCACCTCGCGTTCGACGAGTTCGTTCTGCGCCGAGATGCTGATCCACTCGCCCGCCGCCATCGAGATGCCGCCGGCGATCGCGCCCGCGAGACCCGCCAGCCGCACGACGGAGGAGTCCACGCCCGACCCTGCGAAGCCGAGGATCAACGAGACGTTGGACACCAGGCCGTCGTTGATGCCGAAGACCGCCGCTCGGGCCAAGCCGCCCGAGACCGCTCGGTGGCCGCCGTGGAGTTCCTGGCGCGTCATCTCCGACAACGCTAGCGCTGGTTGACCGGGGGAGGCCGTCGTGCACGCGGCTACGTTGAAGGGGTCAGACGTATCCGGAACGGAGTCCGACTCATGAGCGCTCACAACGACGTGGCCGACATCATCGACAGACTGCGGGCGCTGGCCCTCGAGCGTCGCCCGGACGATGTGCTGTTGCGGGACTTCATCGGGCAGTACTTCCGTGAGGTCCCCGATGAGGATGCCGACGGTCACCGACTCAACGAGGCGTATCTCGCCGCGTTGGCGCACCTGCACCTCGGTCGGGTCCGACGCCCCGGCGAGACGCTGGTCAAGGTGCTGTCGCCCGATCTCGAGCGTGAGGGTTGGCGTTCGGAACGTTCGATCCTGCTGTTCGTCACCGACGACGTCCCGTTCCTGGTCGACACCGTCCGAATGGTGCTCGACCGCCACGAGTTGGGCATTCACCTCCTCGTCCATCCGATGTTGCACGTTCGCCGGGACGAGGGCGTGCTCGTCGAGGTCGCAGATTCGGGCGGCGTCGTCGAGGCGTGGACGCTGATCGAACTCGACCGGTGTCCGCCCGAGTCGCGGGAGGCGCCTCGAGGCCGATGTGTGCTCGGCGATCGAGGACGTGCAGGGGGTCGTGCACGACTTCGCGGCGATGCAGCAGCGGTTGCGCGAGGTGGCCGCCGGCGACGACCTGCTGGAATGGCTCGCCGAGGAGAACTTCGTGTTCCTCGGTGCCGCCACCTACACCAGAACCGCGTCGGGACTCGTGCTCCAACCCGACGAGCGTGCTCGGCGAGTATCGGGCCGGTCGCCTCGATCCGAACCAGGTCGATCCGCCGGTCTACGACGGCGCAGCGAGCTACTCGATCGGGCGGACCGACGCGGTTGCGTCCATCCACCGGCCCACACGGATGACGTCGATCGCAGTGCGACCGTCGGGGACCGATCAGGAGCTCCGGTTCGTCGGGCTGCTCGGCAGCTCTGCGTATCGCGAGAGCGTGTTCGCCATCCCGGTCATCGGCCGGCGCGCCGACGCGGTCATCAGCGCCCTCGGTGCATCGGTGCAGAGTCATACCGGTCGAGCCGTCAGGAACGTCATCGAGACCCTGCCGCGAGATGTGCTGTTCGAGGTCGGCGTCGACGAGCTCACGGAGCTCGTGACGGCGATCGTCGGTCTGCAGGAACGTCGCCTCGTCCGCGTGTTCGACATCACCGAGCCGGTCGGCCCCTGGACCACGGTGCTCGTGTACGTCCCCCGATCCCGCTTCACCGCCGCACTGTCGGAGCTGGTGGCGACGCTGGTGTCGGTTCACTACGGCGGCGAGGTCCGTGATGTCGAGACACTCGTCGGCACCAGTTCGCTGGCGCGCATCTCGATGACCGTTCGGGCCGATCCGTCGGCCGACCACTCCGATCTCGTGACGGCGATCGACGAGACGTCGCGGACCTGGGCCGAGCGGGCCCGCGAAGCCCTGGTCGACGCGGCTCGGGGAGGTCGAGGGTCTGCGGGTGTGGTCGAACGTCGGATCCATCGTCCCGGTCGATTACCAGGCCCGCGTCCGCCCGCCCGACGCCGTCGCCGATCTCGTCCTCGTCGAGTCGATGCTGTCCGGTCGAGGTGACATCGCCACTCTGCTCGATCGCCGGGTCTCCTCGATCGCTCGGACGACGGGCTCTGGCGGTTCCGCGTGTTCCTGAAGGACCGTCCGACGACGATCGCCGAACTCGTCCCCAACCTCGAACACCTCGGTCTCGTGCCCGTCGACGAACAACCGTCGGTGTTCGAGAACGAGCACGCCACCGTCTATCTCGACGACGTCGGCGTGCAGATGGCGACGACGGCGCGCTGTCGGACGGTCAGCACGCCGAGATGCAGGAATCCTTCATCGGTCTGATGAACGGCACGATCGAGCCGGACGGACTGAACCGGCTGGTGCTCGGCGCCGGTCTGGACCGCCGTCAGGTCGCCGTGCTGCGCACCTACACGCGATATCTCCGTCAGGCTGCCTTCGCGTTCAGTTCGGGGTACGTGACCCAGGCCGTCGTGCGGCACCCCGAGATCGCCCGGGCGCTCGCCCACCTCTTCGACGCGAAGTTCGACCCTCGCCTGCCGATCGAGGACACCGCCCGGGTGGCGCTCGTCGCGTCGGTGCGTTCGACGCTGCTCCAGCTGCTCGATGCGGTGCCGTCGCTCGACGACGATCGGATCTGCCGGGCGTTGCTCACCTTGATCGATGCCACCGTGCGGACGACGGCGTTCTGCGGCCACGAGGAGGTGTCGGTCAAGTTGCGACCCCACGACATCGGTTTCCTGCCCGAACCGCGGCCCGAGTTCGAGATCTTCGTGTGTTCGCCCAAGGTCGAGGGAGTCCACCTGCGCGGGGGACGGATCGCCCGTGGGGGTCTGCGGTGGAGCGATCGGCCGGAGGACTTCCGCACGGAAGTGCTGGGTCTGGTCAAGGCCCAGATGGTGAAGAACGCCGTGATCGTTCCGACCGGGGCCAAGGGCGGCTTCGTCATCAAGGGTTCGACCGCGGACCCGGCCGACCGGGACGCCGTTCGCGCCGAAGGCGTCGATCGCTACGAACGATTCGTCCGGGCGTTGCTCGACCTGACCGACAACGTCGACGGCGACTCGGTGATCCACCCGCCCGATCTCGTCATCTACGACGGTCTCGATCCCTACCTGGTCGTGGCGGCCGACAAGGGGACCGCCACGTTCAGCGACATCGCCAACGACATCGCCGTCGGCCGCGGGTTCTGGCTGGGCGATGCGTTCGCGTCGGGCGGAAGCAACGGCTACGACCACAAGGCCATGGGCATCACCGCCGCGGAGCGTGGGAGAGCGTGCGACGTCATGCTCGGGTGATCGGCAAGGACCCGAACGTCGACGAGCTCACCGTGGTCGGTATCGGGGACATGTCGGGCGACGTGTTCGGCAACGGCATGCTGCTGTCGCCGACGTTGCGGATCGTCGCGGCCTTCGACCACCGCCACATCTTCCTCGACCCCGATCCCGACCCATCCGTTGCGCACGCCGAACGGCGGCGGCTGTTCGAGCTCCCCCGGTCGAGTTGGGCGAGCTACGACCCCGCGCTGATCTCGCACGGAGGTGGGGTCCATTCCCGGCAGGTCAAGTCGATCGAGATCAGCGACGAGGTGCGGGCCGTGCTCGGACTCGACGACTCCGTGCAGCACCTGCGCCCCGATGAGCTGATCTCGGCGATCCTCCGGGCACCGGTCGACCTGCTCTGGAACGGCGGGATCGGTACCTACGTGAAGGCCGCCGGCGAAACGCATGCCGACGTCGGCGACCGTGCCAACGACGCCGTGCGGGTCAACGGCGCCGAGCTGCGAGCCCGGATCGTCGGCGAGGGCGGCAATCTGGGCCTCACGCAGCTGGCTCGGGTCGAGTACGCGCTCGCGGGCGGGCTGATCTTCACCGACGCGATCGACAACTCGGCCGGCGTCGATTGCAGCGACCACGAGGTGAACATCAAGATCCTCCTCGACCAACTCGTGCGCGACGGCCGGCTCACCGGCGCCCAACGCAACGAGGTGCTCGCCGAGATGACCACCGAGGTCGGTGAACTCGTGCTCGACGACAACCGGGCCCAGACACTCGCGCTGATGATCGCTCGCATCCAGGCGTTCGCGATGGTCAACGTCCATGCCCGCTACCTCGACACGCTCGAAGCCGAGGGGTACCTCGATCGCGACATCGAGTTCCTGCCGACCGACAAGCAGATCGCCGAGCGGCAGAGTTCCGGGCGAGGTCTGACGGCGCCCGAGTTCGCCGTGATGATCGCGTACACGAAGAACGCCGACGTCGCCGAGATCCTGACGTCCGATCTCCCCGACGATCCGGCGCTCGTCGACGATCTCATGGCGTACTTTCCCGCCCGCATCCGTGAGCGGTTCCCCGACGCCATCCGATCTCATCGCCTGCGCCGGGAGATCGTCGCCACGAGCGTCGTCAACAGCATGGTGAACCTCGCGGGCATCTCGTTCGATCACCGCATGACGGAGGACTCCGGCGCGTCGCTGGCGGATGTCGGGCGATCGTTCGTGGCGTCTCGTGACATCTTCGGGTTCACCGAGATCTGGCGGGAGATCGACGAACTGGGAAGTGCGATCGATCTGGAGACCCAGATCGGCGTGCTCCTCGATGCCCGGCGGATGACCGAGCGCGGCACCGTCTGGTTGCTGCGACATCGCCGGCCACCGCTCGACATCGGCGCGGCGGTGGACGAGTTCGCGGCGGGCCTGACCTTCCTCGGTGAGTCGCTCGAGGACGTCGTCGGCGGGCGCGTGCTCGACACCGTCGATCGTCTCCGCGACGCGCGGGTGCTCGCCGGCGTGCCGCTCGACCTCGCGGCCCGCTCGGCGCGCTGGCCCTGGCTCCACACGGGCTTCGACATCGTCGAGATCGCCCACTCGGAGTCCTGCAACGTCGCTGATGCCGCCACGACGTACTGGTCGGTGTTCGACGCGTTCGATGTGGGTTGGCTCTGGGACGGTGTGGGGGCGCTGCCTCGGTCGGACCGATGGCAGCAGCAGGCGCGATCGGTCGTGCGCGATGACCTGATGACCGCGATCGCCGACCTGACCCGCAACGTCATCCGGACCGCTGATGGCTCACCGACGGCGTGGATCGAAGCGAACGAGCGCGCCGTCGGCCGTGCCCTCGCGATGCACACCGAGATCCGACGGGCCGAGATGCTCGATCTCACCACGTTGTCCGTCGCGCTGCGTCAGTTGCGGAACCTCACGTTGACCGCCGTGGCGGCGCCCGCGACCGACCCTGACTGACGACGGCATCACCGCCCGATAGCGTCCACGCTGCATGACCGATGGCCCTCGCTTTCGTTTCGCGCCGTCGCCGACCGGCTCGTTCCACGTCGGTGGAGCTCGCACGGCCTTGCACAACTGGGCCCTGGCTCGCCGCCTCGGCGGGACCTTCGTGCTGCGGATCGAGGACACCGACGAGGCTCGCAACCGCCCGGAATGGACCCAGGGGATCATCGACGCGTTGGCGTGGATCGGGATCTCCGCCGACGACGAGCACTTCGAGGGCCCGCACTTCCAGAGCGACTACGCAGCCGCGCACGTCGCCGCCGCGAACCGATTGTTCGAGCAGGGCGACGCCTACTACTGCGACCTGACCGGCGAGGAGATCCAGGCGCGAGCCAAGGAGCTCGGCCTCTCGGGATACGACGGGTACTCACGAGACCGCGGACTGGGCCCGGGCCCGGGCCGGGTCCTGCGCTTCCGTGTGCCCGAGGGAACGACGGTTGTCGACGACGTGGTTCGCGGCCGGGTCTCGTTCGACAACTCGACCATCGAGGACTTCGTGCTGCTCCGCGGCAACGGCACTCCGATGTTCCTGCTCGCCAACGTGGTCGACGACATCGAGATGGCCATCACCGATGTCGTGCGGGCCGAGGAGCACCTGCCGAACACGCCGAAGCAACAGATGCTCTGGCGCGCGCTCGGTCACGAGCCGCCCCGGTGGGCGCACGTGCCGGTGCTCGTGAACGAGCAGCGCAAGAAGTTGTCGAAGCGCCGCGACAAGGTGGCGCTCGAGCAGTATCGCGAAGAGGGCTATCTGGCCGACGCGATGGTCAACTACCTCATGACGCTCGGGTGGACACCCCCCGGCGCCGAGGAGTCGGGGTCGGAGATCGCAACCTGGGCGGAGATGGAGGCGGCGTTCCGTCTCGAGGACGTCACACATTCACCGGCGTTCTTCGACCTGAAGAAGCTCGCGGCGTTCAACGGTGACTACATCCGCAGGATGCCGATCGAGGAGTTCGTCGAGCGGGCGTCCGCCGAGCTTCCGGAGGGTTGGGACCGCGATCGCTTCGCCGAGATCGCGCCGTACATCCAGGAGCGGCTGACCACGCTTGATCGAGGTGCCCGACAAGGTCGACTTCCTGTTCTGGCCCGACGGTGCCGACGTCGACTACGACGCCGACTCGTGGAGCAAGGCGTTCGCCGCGCCGTGGGCGCTGCCCCTCCTCAACGACGTGATCGGGGCCTACGGTCAACTCGCGGAGCAGTCGTGGACCGCCGATGGGCTCAAGGTCGCGCTCGAGGAGATCATGGAGCGCTACGAACTGAAGCTCGGCAAGGCCCAGGCGCCGGTGCGGGTCGCGGTGACCGCCAGGGCGGTGGGCCCGCCGTTGTTCGAGTCGATGGAGGTGCTCGGGCCGCACGAGACGCTGCGCCGCCTCGCAGCGGCGGCAGAACGAGCCAGCGGCCGAGGCCGCCGTCCAGGCGTGACCATCGTGACGGATCGCGAGTTCGAACTCCCCTCGGATGAACAGCGAGCCAAGGACCGGGAGCTGATCCAGGCCCTCGACGACCATCGGCCGGTGGGGGAGCAGTACGCGAGAACCGGTGAGGTCCCCGTCTCGACGGCGCGAGCGCCAGCCGACGATGCGTCCACCCGCGGAATCGGATCAGGATGCCACCCCGGCCATGCCGCTGGCGCGCCCGCCGCGTCGACTCGGTACGCCGGCTCGCTGCAGGCCATCGGAGTGGTCCTGATCGCATCTGGTTCTCTACGGCGTGTTCTCGTACTGGCAGGTGTGGTCCACCGGACGGTCCGATCAGGCCCGGCCCGTCGACGCCATCGTGGTGATGGGCGCTGCCCAGTACGACGGCCGACCCTCGCCGCAGTTGGCGGCCCGGCTCGACCACGCGCTCGAGTTGTGGCCCGAGGCGCTCGCCCCGATGGTGATCGTGACGGGTGGCAAGCAGGAGGGCGATCGGTTCACCGAGGCCGATGCGTCGTTGACGTACCTCGTCGACCGGGGAGTGCCGATCGACGCGATCGTGCTCGAAGGTGAGGGTACGACGACGTACGAATCCCTCCGCAATGTGAGCGACAGCGTCGGCGAGACGGTGGACTCGGTGCTGATCGTGACCGACCCCTACCACGCGCTGCGGAGCCGATTGATCGCCGACGCCCTCGGATTCGAGGCGTTCGTGTCTCCCACCCCGTCCTCGGTCGTGTCGGGGGCGAACGAGGTTCGGCGCGAACTCGGCGAGGCCGCTGGGGTCGCGGTCGGGCGGATCATCGGGTTCGATCGTCTGAGTGGCCTCACGGATTGAGGCCGATACAATCCCGTGCCGCACCGGTCGTCGACTCGTCGGCGACCGTCACACCGTGGGGTGTGGTGTAATTGGTAACACAGCAGTTTCTGGTACTGTCATTCGGGGTTCGAGTCCCTGCACCCCAGCTCTGATCGACCGCCGACCCGTCCGCCGCTGCGGACAACGAGGGTCGGCGTTCGTCGTTTTCGCCCCGGGCGCTGGTCGATTGCGTGGATTCCTGCGTGGGTTCACGGTGCCGGCTGATATCGTTGCCGATCGCTACTTGGCCCGTTCGTCTAGTGGCCTAGGACACCACCCTCTCAAGGTGGCGGCACGGGTTCGAATCCCGTACGGGCTGCCAAGAGAAGTACCAGGTCAGAGCCACTCTTCGGAGTGGCTCTCCTGGTTTTCTGGACTCGTTGCCACTCTGATGCCAATCTCTCTGGAAGGAGAATCGGATGAAGGGTTTCATGCGGCAGCGAGGGGCGTCGTCGCCGCTTTCGTCGTACGCGGTTACGCGGATCACGTCCTCGGTCTGTGGTCCGGTCGGACCGCTGACGCCTGACGTCTTCGATCGGGCCGCTGAGTTGGACGGGCTGACTGATGATCCCGAACTTGAGGTCGAACGTCCCGGATTCGTCTTCGGGAACGACATCGATGATTTGACCGTCCACAAGCTCGAATCGCAGCAGGGCAACTCGTGGGGCCGTGAATCCCCGCGAGCTCACCGTCGCAGTGGTCTCTCCGATCGCTCCACCTCAGCGGAGTTCGCGCGTTCGTCGGAACACGCCATCGTCAGCCTCCGAGCGCGGTCGAGCGCACCCGCTCACACGTCGCTCCGCAACCCGGTGGCGCCGCCGGAACTCGCCACAGCACCCACGGCCTGTTCGCGACACGAGATGATCCCGAGCGGCAGCGATCTGACCGTCCCAAGAACCAGAATGAGCGCGATGACAGCCGAACGCTGGAACTCGAACCTCCACGCGTTCGAGGGGTTACTCGAACGCGTTCCCACCGGAGCGGTGCGGGGCCTCGATGTGGGTTGTGGCGAAGGAGAGACCTCACGGCGGCTGCGGAAGCGGGTGCCCTCGGTCGTGGGGCTCGATACCGATGCATCAAGCATCGAACAGGCTCGACAGGCGGGCGATGACATCGACTACGTCGTCGGAGATCTCTTCGCCGGTGAGATCGAGGAGGATTCGTTCGACGTCGTCACCGCTGTGGCGGTACTCCATCACGTCGACCAACGAAGTGCGCTCGTTCAACTCAGTCGGTTCGTCCGTCCAGGCGGCTTGCTGCTTGCGGTTGGTCTCGCCAGAAGGCATTCGGCGGGCGACTGGGCGCGAGATGCCGTCGACAGCATCGCTGTCCGTCGCCACACGTTCTTCAAGGACGTGTGGCACACGACCGCACCGCAGGTCTGGCCGCCCGCCATGACCTACGCGGAGACACGGCAAGCTTCGATCGAGGCACTACCTGGAGCCGCGTTCGAACGAGTTCCCTACTTCCGCTACACGATCACGTGGACGCGCCCGCACCGGTGACAACCCACGCCGAACGTGGCCAGAGTTCCGAGTGCCTCGAGTCCCCGTGGGAGCAGCACCCTCTCTTCGTTGTGAGCGGGCACGAGATCGAGAACCGAGGCCGCGAGGTTCTCGGACCGCCTGCCAAGAACCGGCCGTCGGCCAGATCGGTCGATCACCGCAATCGGGCAGCCTGCGGTTCTCCTTTGAGCTCGAGATTCCCGGCCTTCGAGTCCGCCCACTGACCCGTTTCCCCATCTGGTGTTCTACGTCGTCGGCGATGGCGTCGTCGATGTCTGGCGAGTTCTCCACACCCGCCGAGACATCCCGACATCGATGGCTGACGAGATCGGTACCTGACTCGTTTTTCCGGCGGAGACCACGCGGGCCGCGGTCGCCGCACCGGCTGCCCGCAGACATCACTGGCAGCGCTCGGGAATCGCGAGCTGGCGACGGAGGGCGAGCGAACCGTGCCTGAACGAGCGCATACAGTTCGGCCGTGTCTCGAACAGACCGTGCCTCGCTCGTCATCGACGCACCGCTGGGTCGCACGTTCGACGCGTTCGTCGATCGCGCTGCGCTCGAGATCTGGCTCCCGCCCGACGGGATGGCAGCCGATTTCGAACGATTCGATCCCAGGCCTGGCGGCTCCTACCGGTTGATCCTCACCTACGAACACGCACCGGACTCCGGCGCCAAGAGCTCGGCCGACACCGACATCGTCGAGGCACGCTACGTCGAAATCGTGCAGGACGAGCGTGTGGTCCAGGAAGTCGACTTCGTGTCGGACGATCCGGCGTTTGCCGGCACGATGGTGATGACATGGGCTGTCCACCCATCCGACAGTGCGACGCGTGTCGAGTTCATCGCAGAACACGTACCCGACGGCATCTCCGCTGAGGATCACGCAGCAGGAATGGCTTCGTCGCTGGAGAACCTCGCCGCATATCTCGAAGGTTCGACCGCAACTCGAGGCACCCGATAGCGCTCGGGGTGATCACGCTCAACCTGTCAACCCACCCAGGTTCGATGCTCAAGTCCAGCACCCGATGTTCACGTACGCGGTGCCGGCGGGCCCGACCGACGAGACGGAGGGGAGCGCAGATCGGGTAGTTCGGCTCGCGGAGGAGTCCTGCGGTTCGCGGTGCGGGATCGAGCCTTCGCACATCTGTGATGATGCTCCGACGTGGGCGAGCTCGACCACGCCGAGCCGCAGATCTGGGCGCTGCACTCGAGCCGATCGGTGAAGGTCGATGCTCATGTGTGGATGAAGTCGTCCTGCTGGTCGTCGGCGCTGGCCGGTTTGCGATCTATCGCCGCTGGTCGACCGCCTTCTGGATTCCCGGGGCAAGCTTCGGCCTCAGCGGAATTCGCCTTGGCCTGCTGAACGGTGAACCCGACGCCGACCGTCTGCTGGGATCGGCGAAGCCGCCCGATCCGTATGCGCCATAGAAACCGAACGCGTGGCCCGTGGGAGAGCCTCGACTGGCAGGGCTGGTGGGGAGACACCCCGCCCTTCCACACCCCCGTGTTCGTCCTCACCCACCATCCCCGACCCAGCTTCACGCTGGCCGACACCACGTTCCACTTCCTCGACGCGACACCGGCGGAGGCGTTACAGCGAGCCACTGCCGCCGCTGATGGCAAGGACATACGGCTCGGGGGAGGCGTTGCCACCATTCGGCAGTTCTTGGAGGCGGATCTCATCGACACCATGCACGTCGCCGTTGCGCCGGTCGAGATCGGCATGGGGAACCACTCTGGACCTCCCCCGAAGAGCTGCTCGACCGATTCCACCTCGAGTCCGTGCCGAGCCCCAGCGGCGTGACGCACCTACTGTTCTGGCGCCGGTAGCCGGCACGAACCACGGCACCACTCCGAGACCAGCCGGTTCACGTCGGCGCTGGTGTCGTTGTCGACGACCGGGGTCTGGTCGTGTTCGTCACGGGTCCGACTCCGCTTCGCCGTCCCCACGGCAGTTCTCTGACGGACAACGCCGGACGATTCGTCAGGACTGCGGGAGCTGCGGCCATGGACGAGCTCGCATCGGCGGCTCATGCTGGACTCGTGAAACACATCAACGGAGCGGCCCATCAGCCGCCCTCCTGGCCGACGAGCGGTACATCGCCGTGACGACCTTCACCCGAGATGGAACACCCAAATCAGTTCCCGTGTGGCCGGTCGACGCAGGCGACGGGAGTATCGGGTTCATCACGTCCCTGCAGACCTGGAAGGTCAAGCGGATCAACCACCGCAGCCGTGTCGAGGTGCAACCCTGCGACGCGAAGGGCCGAGTACGCGAGGGCACGCAAGCCATCGCCGCGTCGGCGCAGGTTGTCGCCGGCGGCGGTTCAGCGAAGGACTCGGACCGAACGGCAATCACATCCCGCTTGGGGTCGATTGCCCGTCGCGTTCGCGAACGTAGACGTACGCGAGGGGCTCGTCGGGTGGCTGGCACTCGCCGACCCGTGGGAAGCCCGCGTGTTCAAGGGCACGCCATGACGCCTCGTTCGCCTGGGCAGGCGTTGCGACGCAGCACGACGCGTCGGGATAGCGGGTGAGCGTCCAGTCGGCGAAGGCGCGAAGAACGAGCCGGCCTTGGCCTCGGCCTCGATGTGGACCGGCAATGAGGTAGTCGATGCCGACCGCCTCGGCGATACCGACACATTCGTCGTGTTCGGTGTAGTCGACGTGCAGGTAGCTCTGGAGGAGTCCGCCGTCTTGATCGTCGATCTCGGCGATCCACATCTGGGTCGGTTCGCGCTGCTCGATGCGTGGGAGGTACTTCGCGCGGACGCTGTCGATCTCGGCGGGCTGGTTCCACCACCTTGCGATCTCGGGTTCGGCGAACCACTCCACGAGGGTCGGCAGGTCGCTCTCGGCAAGGGGCCGGAACCGAATGAGAGGAACCGACATCACGGTCATTCTGGCACTGCTCGAGCACCACACTTCGGCGATCAGAATCCCGTCAGGGAGCGGACCGTGGATACGCGTTCACACCGATCAGGGTGGTGTCGTTGAGCGAATGTCCCCGTCGAGACCCATCGACCCACGGTGCCCACTTCTGGGTATGTGACGAACGTCACATCTCGGAGGCCCCGGATTCGGGGGAACTCTGTGACACCCCTTCGTCAGGATTGTCGGTATGGAGATCACCGCAGTTGTCGACCGGGTGGGGCGCATCGGCGCCGTGCGCGCGGACGATGCTGCGGGTCGCTGTCGAGTGGGAATCGGCGCTGGTCGAGCTGCGTGGGTTGCGGGCCTGGTTGGATGCGTCGGAGGCGGATCTGGCCCGGGGGTTGGCGGCGAGGTGTCGTTCCCGGAGCAGTCGATCGCGGAGTCGTCGAAGGGTTCGTTGGGTCAGGCATCCAGTGTGATGGAGCGGGCGGCGACGTTGGAGTCGACCCCGGCGATCGCCGCAGCGTTGGATCGTGGTGCGGTGACGGCGGGTCATGTGGATGCGATCACCCGCGCCGGCAAGACCTTGGACCCTTCGCAGCGCGAGGAGCTGTTGGATCGGGTGGATGCGCTGGTGGATGTCGCGGAGCATGCGTCGCAGGCGGAGTTCGCTCGGCGGGTGCGTGACGAGGCCCGCCGCCTGCAAGCCGCTGATGGCATGGACATCCTGGAGCGTCAACGGCGGGCGACGAGTCTGCGGACGTGGGTGGATCTCGAGGGCATGTGGAACCTCAAGGCCCGCTTCGATCCGCTCACCGGTGTCCGGCTCGACGCCCGGCTGCGTGAGTCGCTCGAAGCGTTGTTCGCGACATCGACCCCGGACACCTGTCCGACCGATCCCGGCGCGAAGCAGGATCATCTGCGGGCGTTGGCGCTGGCTGACCTGATCCTGACCGGCGGCACCGCCACCAAGCCGGGACGACCCGAGTACGTGGTGGTCGTCGACGCCGACGCCCCCGCAGCGACGCGGCCCGTCGGTGGAGTTCTCGATCCCCGTCGAGGTCCCGTGGCGGGTCCTGGCCGAGCTCGCCGGTGACGCCGACGTCCACACCGTCGTGGTGCGTAACGGTGTGGTGTTGCACGCTCCCGGCAACCTGAACCTCGGCCGCTCCACCCGGTTGGCGAACCGGGCGCAACGACGAGCGTTGCGTGGGTTGTACGCGACGTGTGCGATCCCGGGCTGCGGGGTGCGCTACGACCACTGCAAGTTGCATCACGTCATCTGGTGGCGCCACGGCGGCTGCACCGACCTCGACAACCTCCTGCCGGTCTGCTCCCGGCACCACCACAAGATCCACGACTCACGGCTGGGACGTCGACGCTCGGCCCGAACCGGCAACTCACCATCCGACTACCCCGACGGCACCACCCAAACCACCGGCCCACCCACCATCCGCGCCGCCTGACGTACACCCGGTGCCAGGCACCGGATGAACGTCCTGTGAGGGAACCGCTGCGATCCGGCAGACTGGGGAGACCATGTCGGACCCCATCGCCACGATCTCTGACCTGCTCGAACCGGTCTTCGCCGGGTTGAACGGCGGCGCGCCTGCCGACCCGACGGTGCGGCCGTCCGATCGCGCCGATGCCCAGATCAACGGTGCGCTCCCTCTCGCCAAGCGAATCGGCGGCACGCCGCGCGACCTGGCGCAGCAGGTCGTCGACTCCGGCGTGCTCGCCGGCGTGGCGCTCGGAACTCGAGATCGCCGGACCGGGCTTCGTCAATGTGACGTTCTCCGCCGAGTTCCTCGTCGGCGCAGCTCGCCGAGGTCGCCGCCGACGATCGGCTTGGCGTCGCGGCCGCCACCGACGATCAAGACGGTGGTCGTCGACTACTCGGCGCCGAACGTCGCCAAGGAGATGCACGTCGGTCATCTGCGCACCACGCGTGATCGGCGACGCCCTCGTTCGCATGCTCGACTTCCTCGGCCATCGCGTCATCCGCGAGAACCACATCGGCGACTGGGGCACGCCGTTCGGCATGCTCATCGAGCACCTGGTCGACCTGGGTGAGGAGCGCGCCGCCGAGCACCTGTCGCTGGGTGACCTCGACGGCTTCTACAAGGAAGCACGAGCGGCAGTTCGACGCATCCGACGAGTTCCAGGACCGGGCGCGCCAACGGGTGGTGCTGCTCCAGGGCGGCGACGTCGAGACGCAACGCCTCTGGGCCCTGCTCGTCGAGCTGTCGACCAAGCACTTCAACACGGTGTACGAGATGCTCGGCGTGCAGCTGACCGACGACGACCTCGCCGGCGAGAGCACCTACCAGCCGCTCATGCCCGAGGTGATCGAACGCCTCGCGGCAGCCGGTCTGCTGACCGAATCCGACGGGGCCGACGTGGTGTTCCCACCCGGGTTCACCAACCGCGACGGTGACCCGCTGCCCGCTGATCGTGCAGAAGGGCGCCGGCGGCTTCAACTACGCCACGAGCGATCTCGCCTGTGTGATCGACCGGGTCGAGCGCCTCGGCGCCGACCTGATCCTGTACGTGGTGGACGCGCGGCCAGCAGCAGCACTTCCAGATGGTGTTCGCCGTCGCCGAGCATGGCGGGCTGGCTGGCACCGCCTCGCGAGGCCGTGCACGTGGCGTTCGGCATCGTGCTCGGGACCGACCGCAAGAGGCTGCGCAGCCGCTCGGGTGAGCCGATGAAGTTCGTCGAACTGCTCGACGAAGCGCTCGAGCGCGCCGCGGTGGCCGATCGACGACAAGAACCCGGACCTCACTGCGGATCAGCGCGGCGAGACGGTGCCACATGATCGGAATCGGCGCGTTGAAGTACGCCGAGCTGTCGACGGATCGCGTGAAGGACTACGTGTTCGACTGGGACCGCATGCTGTCCTTCGACGGCAACACCGGGCCGTACCTGCAGTACGCGCACGCCCGCATCTGCTCGATCTTCCGGCGCGCCGAGGTCGATCGGGTGGCGGCACGATCGGCGACGATCCTGGTCGGCACGCCGCAGGAGCGGGCGCTGGCGCTGCGACTGCTGGCCTATCCGACCGCGATCGACGCGACACTCGAGACGTACAGCCCGCACAAGTTGTGCACCTACGTGTACGAGCTCGCCACCGACTTCACGTCGTTCTACGAGCACTGTCCCGGTCCTGAAGGCCGACGAGCCCGTGCGGTCCAGTCGCCTCGCCCTCGCCGACCTCACCGCGCGCACCTTGCAGCACGCCCTCGGCCTGCTCGGCATCGACGCCCCGGAGCAGATGTGACCGCGGTCGCCCGTCGGTTGTTGCCGGACACGGCGACCATCGGGCACGACGGGATGCTCACGATCGGCGGATGCTCGGTGGAGGAACTCGCCGAGCAGTTCGGCACGCCGCTGTTCGTCTACGACGAGGCCCATCTGCGAGCGAGGTGTCGTGAAGCCGTCGCCGCGTTCGGACACGAGCGGGTCATCTACGCGACCAAGGCGTTCCTGTGCCGGGCGATGGCAAGGCTCGCGTACGACGAGGGCCTGCTGCTCGACGTCGCCACGGGCGGGGAACTCCACGTGGCGCTGGCCGCCGGCGTCCCGGCGAGCGCCTGCACCGTGCACGGCAACAACAAGTCGGGCGACGAACTCCGCGAGGCCATCGAGGCCGAGGTGCGGTACATCGTCGTGGACTCCTTCGACGAACTCGATCGGCTCGACGTGCTCGCCGCCACCGGTGTCGGCCCGACGCCCCGGGTCGTCCTGCGCATCACCCCGGGGGTCGAGGCCCACACCCACGAGTTCATCGCCACCGGCCAGGACGATTCCAAGTTCGGCTTCAACCTCGCCAATGGCGACGCGCTGGTGGCCGTCGATCGGGCCCGACGCTCGGACTCCGTCGAGCTGGTCGGCGTGCACTGTCACATCGGGTCCAACGTGTTCGAGGCGTCGTCGTTCGCCAAGGCGGCCGAGGTGATGGCGGACTTCGCCGTGCCCCTCGATCTGCCGGAGTTGATCCTCGGTGGGGGCCTCGGCGTCGCCTACGTCGAGGCGGAGGAGGCGCCCACGATCACCCAGTGGGGCAACGTCCTGCTCGACGCGTGCGCCGCGCTCGGCGTGCGTTCGAGGGTGAGCGTCGAGCCGGGTCGGGCGATCGTGGCGGCAGCAGCGGTCACCGTCTACACCGTCGGCACGATCAAGGAGATTCCGGGCGTTCGTACCTACGTCGCCGTCGACGGCGGCATGAGCGACAACCCGCGCCCCGTGCTCTACGGATCGGGCTACGAGTCGTTCCTGCCCCGAGCGCTCGACGCCGAGCGGGATCTGACCGTCCGGCTCGTCGGCAAGCACTGCGAGTCGGGCGACGTGCTGGCCTTCTCGGCGCAGGTCCCCGTCGGATCTCGCGGTCGGCGACCTGCTCGCCACACCCGTGACCGGCGCCTACGGTCACTCGATGGGGTCGAACTACAACAAGATCACCCGCCCGCCGGTGGTGTTCGTCAGCGACGGCGACGCCCGGCTCGTCGTGCGTCGCGAGACCTACGCCGACCTCCTCGCCACCGACGTCGGCTGACGGTTGTCCTACGCTGCGCCGGTGGCATCTCTGTTCGACAGCATCCGTCGGCTGTTCGGTGGTTCCCGAGCCAAGCCGACGAGGGTGGGCCGCCGAAGGCCCGCCCGGCGGGCGAGGGCGCGGCGACACGAACCCGGCCGGTGACCTCGGGTGTGCGGATCGAGTACACGCCCCGTCTCGACGGTGATCCGGATCCCGGCGAGGTCGTGTGGACCTGGGTGCCGTACGAGGACGACCCGTCGCAGGGAAAGGATCGTCCCGTCGTGATCATCGGTCGGACCGGGCGCTCACTTGCCGGGGTGCCGCTCACCTCGAAACAGCATCATCGCGACGACGAGATCCCGGTCGGGACGGGAGCATGGGACCGCAGCGGCCGGCCGAGCTTCGCCAAGGTCGATCAGCTCCTGTCGATCGACGAGGACGCGGTCCGCCGCGAAGGATCGATTCTCGATCGTCGGCACTTCGACGCCGTCGTCGCCGGTGTCGCCCGCTATCACGACATCTCCGCGCCCGAGTAGGCGGCTGATCGGCGGTCGCGCTCAGCCGGATCGGGTCATGGCCTCGCTCGATCGGGCCGGCGAGGCGTTGCTGGAGTTCGCTGCCGGTTCCGCCGTCGGCTTCGATCACCAGATACACGCCGTAGCCATCCGCGAGGTCCAGCCACGGTCTCGATCCGAATGCGCCCGGGTCGGTGAGGTAGCCGCCCGGCCTGCGATCCACGTACCAACCCAGCGCATAGCCCGGGATGTCGCAGCTCGCCGAGTTCGGACCGTAGATCCCGGTCGATGCGGTCGCTGTGCAGTCGTTGGATCGAAGCGGGGCTGAGCACCTGGGTGTCCCCGCAGCGGCCCTCGCGCAGCTGCATCAGCAGCAGCTTCTGCGTAGTCCCTCGCGGTCGAGTAGCCGCCCCCCTCCATGTTGGGGTTGTCGGTCGGAACCGAGCGTCGAGAGGTCGCCATCGAACTCCTCCGGGTAGCTGAAATCGATCGGACCGAACTGGGTCCAGTGGTTGTTGAAGCCGAGTGACGCCACCCCACACGGCTCGACATAGGTCTCGTCGATCAACTCGGCCCACGACTTGCCCGACACCGCTTCGGCCAGGGCGCCGGCAACCTGCCACTGACCCCCGCCGTATCGGAACTCGGTGTCCGGCGCGACGATGTCGGCGTCGTCGTCGGGGGTCGTGAAGATCGACGACCCGCAGCGTCGCCAGGTCACCCTGCGGCAGGAACTGGCAGATGTACGGCAGGTACGCAGGGTTGGGCCCGAGACCGACGAGGCCCGAACTGTTCGACAACAGCTGCGCGGGCGTGATCGCCGGGTTGCCGGCGCCCCAGTCGACCGCATCGGCGATCGGCGCGTCCATGTCGAGCAGGCCTTGGTCGGCGAGACGCAGGAGCACGCCGGCGACGATGCTCTTGCTCGACGAGGCGAACAACGAGACGCGATCCGGCCCGAACTCGCCCCAGTACTCCTCGTGGACGATCCCGTCGTCGCGATCCACGACGACCAGGCCGGCACCGTTGAGCCCACGTTCGTCGACGAAGCCCTGCACGATCGGCGCAATCGCCGAGAAGTCGTAGACGTTCGCGGGGACCGTGGACGCCGCGGTCGTCGGCGAGGTGGAGGTCTCCGCGGTCGGGTGGAGGGCATCGTCGGCTCGCTGGAGACGTTGTCCGACGTGGTGTCGGCCGGTCTGGTCGTGGTGTTGTCGGTCGATCGTGCCCGTCGAACACCCGGCCAACGCCAGCACCCCCAGGATGACGGTCGCTCTGCAGCGATTCCTCATCCGTTCGGGGTGCGCGTGGTGAGGTGTTCGCGCACCGTCCTGCAACCGTCATGCAAACCGTCATGCAAACCGTCATGGGGGTGACGGTACCGATCCCGTAGCCTCCATCAGCGTGACGAGCAACCCACTGACGGGCAATCAGCGAATCGTGAGAGTCGGCGTCCTGGGCTGCGGCAACGTGGGCGCCGCATTCGTGCAACTGGTGGAGGCGCAGTCGGCGTTCGTCGAGCGTCGGACCGGTCTGCGTCTGCAGGTCACGCGGGTCGCCGTCCGCAATCTCTCCGCACCGCGTGACGTGGATCTGGCCGAGGGTGTCCTGACCCGTGACGCGCACGGCGTGGTGAGCGACCCGGACATCGACATCGTCGTCGAAGCCATCGGCGGGATCGAGCCGGCGAGGGAACTCATCCTGCAAGCGCTGGCCAACGGCAAGCCGGTCGTCACCGCGAACAAGGAGCTGCTCGCCAATGTGGGCGCCGAGCTCTACGCCGCCGCCGACGCCGCCGAACGTGATCTGCTCTTCGAAGCGGCGGTTGCCGGCGGCATCCCGATCGTTCGGGCGCTTGCGCGAGAGCCTGCACGGCGAGCCCATCCGGCGGGTCCTGGGCATCATCAACGGCACCACCAACTTCATCCTCACCAAGATGACCGACGCCGTCGCCGGTGGGGGAGAGGCGGACTACGCCACCGCCCTCGCCGAGGCCCAGCGGCTCGGTTTCGCCGAGCGTGACCCGACCGCGGACGTCGAGGGCTTCGATGCCGGCGCCAAGGCAGCGATCATCGCCACGGTCGCGTTCGGCGCCAAGGTGGTTGCCGGCGACGTCTACCACGAAGGAATCAGTCGGATCACCGGCGCGGAGATCGCGATCGCCCACCGTCTCGGCTACGTCGTGAAGCTGCTCGGCATCGTCGAGCGGGACCCGGATTCGGGCGAGATCAGCGTGCGGGTGCACCCGACGATGGTCCCGCTGCAGCATCCACTCGCATCGGTGCGCGACAGCTTCAATGCGGTGTTCGTCGAGGGTGAATTCGTCGATTCGCTGATGTTCTACGGACGCGGCGCCGGCGGCGCCCCGACGGCGAGTGCGGTGTTCGGCGACGTCGTCGATGCGGCGATCAACCTGCGCGCGGGAACCCACGGCTCGCTCGGCGTGCTGGAGCCCGCAACCGTGAGGGCCATCGACGAAACCTCGGCGGAGTACCTGCTCGGACTCGACGTTGCCGACCGTCCCGGCGTCCTGCACGCCGTGACCGGTGTGTTCGCCGCCCACGGGGTCAGCATCCGCGTCGCGGAACAGGAGGGCAACGGGCCCGACGCCCGACTCGTGTTCATCACCCACGCGGCCCGGGAGTCCGATGTGCAGGCGACCGTTCGGGAGCTGCGTGACCTCGAGGTGGTCCGCAGCGTCGGCGGGCTGCTCCGCGTGATCGGCGACTGACGGCCGTGCGCTACGTCTCGACGCGTGGCAGCGCTCCCGAGCTCGGGTTCGCGGATGTCCTGCTCGCCGGTCTCGCGGTCGACGGTGGGCTGTACGTGCCGGAATCGTGGCCGACGCTCGCTCCGAGTACGGCAGTCACCTACGTCGAACGTGCCGTCGAGGTCATGTTGCCCTTCGTGCAGCCGGACATCGACGAGCTGACGCTCACCCAGCTGTGCACCGACGCCTATGCGACGTTCCGTCACCCGGCGGTCGTGCCGTTGGTGCAGCTGGATCATCGCCAGTGGGTCCAGGAGCTGTTCCACGGCCCGACGCTCGCGTTCAAGGATGTCGCGTTGCAGCTGGTGGGCCGGATGTTCGACCACGTGCTCGGCCGACGCAGTCAACGGGTGACGATCGTCGGGGCGACGAGTGGCGACACGGGTTCCGCCGCGATCGACGGGGTCGCGGGCTGCGAGCACGTCGACATCGTCATCCTCTATCCCCTCGGTCGCACGAGCGAGGTCCAACGTCGGCAGATGACGACCGTCGACCAGCCGAACGTCCACGCCGTTGCGGTGGAGGGCACCTTCGACGACTGCCAGGACCTCGTGAAGGCGATGTTCAACGACGCCGCGTTCCGTGAGCGCAACCAGCTGTCGGCGGTGAACTCGATCAACTGGGCGCGAGTGATGGCGCAGACCGTCTACTACGTCACCGCCGCGGAGACCTTCGCCGACCCGGTCACGTTCAGCGTGCCGACCGGCAACTTCGGCAACGTGCTCGCGGGGTGGATCGCTCGGGAGATGGGGGCGCCGATCCGTGACTTCATCGTGGCGTCCAACACCAACGACATCCTCGCCCGGTTCGTGAACGACGGTGACATGTCGACTCGTGACGTCGTGCCGACGCTCAGCCCGTCGATGGACATCCAGGTGTCGTCGAACTTCGAACGACTGCTGTTCGAGATGAACAGTCGGGACGGAGGCCTGACCGCCGAGCAGCTGACGCGCTTCCGCTCGACCGGCAACCTCGTGATCGAACCGGACCAGCGCGACGGATTCGTGACGGGACACTTCCGCGCCGCCGCGTTCGACGATGACGCAACGCTGGCACGAGATCGGCCGGATCCATCGCCAGACCGGCATGCTGCTCGACCCCCACACGGCGACCGGGACCGCGGCGGCCACGATGCTGTCGGCGCTCGACGAGTCCAACCATCCGGTGGTGACACTCGCAACGGCTCATCCGGCGAAGTTCCCCGACGCGGTCGAACGGGCCACCGGGGCACGTCCGGCGCTGCCCGATCACCTCGCCGACCTGTTCGACCGCCCCGAACGCACCCAGACCGTCCCCAACGATCTCGCAACGGTGCAAACCCTCGTCGAACAGCTCACCACCCACTGACCACCAGACTCCGAAATCTCGCGGGAATCTGGACGCTGGGCGACCGAATCCGGCAAGATTTCGGGTGGGGGTGGGTTGGGGGATGCGTGGATCGGTGGGAGGGCGCTGGTATGGTGACGGTCGCTCGGGATTGACCGAGCCGCACCCCGAGATCTCGGACGTGTGCGAATTCTGCCAGGGGATACCGACTGACGGGCGCGGATGCGCCGGCTCACCCCCTTCCTCTGGTGCTCTATCACTCGATCCGACCCTTCCGGCGGACGAGAAGAGAGGAACACCTCGTGGCCGCAGCGGCACTCGAACAGTCCATGCTCGAATCGAAGGACAAAGACACCCTTCTCGAGATGGCCAAGGCACTCGGCGTGAAGGTGAACGCCCGCCTGAAGAAGTCCGACATCATCGACAAGATCCTCGACACGACCGGATCGGGCCCGAGCAGCGCTCCGGCCTCGGACCCCGGCGTGTCCAACGGTCGGGCGGACGCCCGGATCGATCGTGAGACCACCGATCGTGAGACCACCGATCGCGAGACCGAGCGGATCGCGAGATCCGGCGATCGCGAGACCGGCGATACGCGGCACGGCGACGGTCTCCGACCGCCCCGACGTCACCGGATCGGCGCCGACCGACATCGTGGAGGTTCCCACGGTGCTGCTCGGGCCGGACGGCGAGCCCCTGGCGGACTGGGAGATCGAGCTGGTCCGCAGTGGCGATTCCGAGCCGGACTCGACGGCGAACGACTCGACCTCGAACGATTCGACGGATCGATCCGGCGATCGCCAGAACGGCCAGCGCACCAGCGTCGGCCGCAGACCGGTGGCCAGCAGACCAGGCGGCCAGCCGTCGGGCGGCCAGCCCCGTGGTCGCAACGATCAGGGCGGCAACCGCAGCGACGGCAACCGCAACGACGGCAACCGCAACGATCAGGCCGGCAACCGCAACGACGGCAACCGGAACAACGATCTCGCCGACGGGAACCGCCGTCGTCGTCGCCGCCGCAAGGGCCGCGGTGGTCAAGAAGGGCCGCAGGGCGAAGACGTCGAGCTCATCGAGCAGGACCTCGGTTTCGAGAGCAGCGAACCGGTCGACGTCGCGGGCTACCTCGACATCCGCGACGAGGGCTACGGCTTCCTGCGTGTCAACGGCTATCTGCCGTCCAAGGAGGATGCCTACATCCCGTTGAAGCTGGCGCGCCAGTACGGCCTGCGCAAGGGCGACCACCTCACCGGCAAGGTCCGTCCCGCCGGACGCAACGAGAAGAACCCCGGCCTGCTCGAGGTGTACACCGTCAACGGCGCCGATCCCGAGCTCGCCAAGAAGCGGCCTCACTTCGAGAGCCTGACCGCACTGTTCCCCGATCAGCGTCTGACGCTGGAGGACCCCAGCGATCCGGCCAACATGACGGCTCGCATCATCGATCTGGTGTCACCGATCGGCAAGGGCCAGCGTGGGATCATCGTGTCGCCGCCCAAGGCCGGCAAGACGACGATCATGAAGACGATCGCCAAGTCGATCGAGCTGAACAACCCCGAGGTGCACCTGATGGTGCTCCTCATCGACGAACGGCCCGAAGAGGTCACCGACATGCGTCGAAGCGTGAAGGGCGAGGTCATCTCCTCGACGTTCGACCGTCCGAGTGACGAGCACACGCACGTCGCGGAGATGACCATCGCCAAGGCCCGTCGGATGGTCGAAGACGGCCGTGACGTCGTCATCATGCTCGACGGCATCACCCGCCTGAGCCGGGCCTACAACCTGGCGGCACCCGCCAGCGGCAAGATCCTGTCGGGTGGTATCGATGCCGGGGCGTTGTACCCGCCGAAGAAGTTCTTCGGTTCGGCCCGCAACGTCGAAGAGGGTGGATCGCTCACGATCCTCGCCACGGCCCTGGTCGACACGAACAGCCGGATGGACGAGGCGATCTTCGAGGAGTTCAAGGGCACGGGCAACATGGAGCTGCGACTCGACCGCAAGGTCGCCGAGCGCCGGATCTACCCGGCGATCGACGTGGACGCATCCTCGACCCGGCACGAGGAGTTGCTGTTCGACCGCAAGCAGCTGCAGCAGGTGTGGAAGTTGCGCCGTGTGCTGTCGGGTCTCGCGCAGGACGGCAGCGCGGCGGCCGGTCTCGAGTTGCTCATCGACCGCCTCAAGACGTTCCGGACCAACGACGAGTTCCTCGCCGAGATCGCGAAGCAACCGTCCATGTGAAATGAGACGCGGGGTCAGACCCCGCATCTCATTTCGGCGCCGGTCTCGATAGGGTGGTTGGCCGATCTGGATGACGATCGGGGGCACGGTGCCCGCCCGCTCAGCCATCCGCAGGAGATTCGACATGAAGACCGACATCCACCCCAACTACACCGACACCACGGTGCGCTGCTCGTGCGGCAACACGTTCACGACCAAGTCGACCGTCGACGGCGACCTCACGGTCGAGTTGTGCAACGAGTGCCACCCGTTCTTCACGGGCAAGCAGAAGCTCGTCGACTCCGGTGGCCGCGTGGAGCGCTTCAACAAGCGCTACGGCCAGCGCAAGAACGCGCCCGGTCACTCCCGACGAGGACTGACCGTCCGCGGGGCGCCCACTGACCGTCCCCGCACCGTTGACCGACGCACCGATCGTGCCGTCGGGAAAAACCGCTCAAGGTCGCTTCGACGCGGGCCGATACCTCCCCGAGAGGTCTCTGCATGCCCGAACCCGCACTCAACGAAGCCAACGTTCGGCACCTGCTGCGTCGCACCGAGTTCGTCGATCGCAACGAGCGGGTCGCCGAGTTGCTCGCGCTCGGATCGATCGCGAACGCCGTCGACAACGTGCTCGCAGTCCCTTCGAACCCGCCCAGCGTCGTGTTCACCAGGACCGAGAACTGGGAGCGCGGCGAGGAACTCACGCACTTCTGGCTCGACCGCATGGCCGGTGGTGCGTCCCGTCCGTTCCAGGAGCGGATGGCGTTGTTCTGGCACGGTCATTTCTGCAGTGACCTGAGCAAGGTCAACTCGGCGCTGCTGATGCAGCAGCAGATCGACCTGTGGCGTCGGGAAGGGCTCGGCAACATCCGGTCGTTGGCGACGACCATGTCGACCCAGGTGGCGATGATCCGCTACCTCGACAACAACCAGAACAAGATGACCTCGCCGAACCAGAACTTCGCCCGCGAGCTCATGGAGTTGTTCCTGCTCGGTGTCGGCAACTACAGCGAGGCCGACGTCGAGGCGTCGACGCTCGCCTGGACCGGGCACACCGACCAGTGGAACGAAGAACTGACCGCCTATCGCTGGCGCAACGACTGGCACGACGGTCGCCCCAAGACCTACCTCGGGCGCACGATCAACACGGTCAACACCACAGAGGCCGATCGACGAGGCCACGGCTTCGAGACGATCGACGTCGTGCTCGGCAACGGCATCGTGCCCGCGACCGCCGACAACGTCGCCAACCGCGGTCGACCGACGAGAGAGGTGGCCGCCGAGTTCCTCTCGACGAAGCTCTGGAACGGTTTCGCCACCGAAGGCATGCCACCCGCCGCCGTCCTCACCGCGATGCGCACGGCGCTGGTGTCGAACGACTTCGCCGTCGTTCCGTGGGTGCGAGCCATGCTCACCCACGAGGGTTTCTACGCCGACTCCGTGAAGAACGGGCTCGTTCGGACGCCGGTCGAGTACGTCGTTGCCCTCCTGCACGCGACCGGGATGAACTCGGCGGCGGCAACCCCGACCTGGTTGATGGACGCCATGGGGCAGCGTCTGCTGTACCCGCCGAACGTGAGCGGGTGGCGTCCGAACGGCTACTGGATCAACGCGAGTGCCATGGAGGGCCGGGCCAGAACCGCGCAGAGCTTCAACTGGGCCGCCACCCGGACGTACTGGAGCGGGCCCACCGGGTTGATCGATCTCCGATACGGCGACCTCACCAACGCCCAGGTGACTGCCCGCACGGGAAGTCTCCCGACGCTGTCGAATGCCGCCTTCATCGACCTGCTGGAGGCCTCCATGGGGATCCGCCTCACCGCGGCGACGAAGGCGGAGTTGCTCCGCTACGCGAACGGCGCCTCGGTGTGGGAACGCAACGACGCACTGCTGCTGATGATGCTCGCCCCGGAACTGCACGTGGCCTGACATGCTCGATCCCGACATCTCCACCGCCGACGCACTCCGTCACCTGAGCGTCGAGGAGCGCGATCCGCTCGCGGTCGACCGGCGGCGGTTCCTGCAACTGGTCGGGATGGGCGTCGGTGCCGGCGTGATCGCCAGCCACGGCGGTTCGTTGCTCAACCTCGACCTTCCGGGACTGGACCCGACGGCGTGGGCCGCGGGTCCGATCGGGTCGAACGACGGCATCTTGATCATGATCGGGATGCACGGCGGCAACGACGGTCTGAACACGGTCGTCTCGTTCAACGACGGCAACTACCGTCAGCAGCACGGGGACCTGGCCCTCTCCGGCGCCGAGACGCTGCCCCTCGACGCCAACACCGGACTGCACCCCGAGCTCACCGAGCTCAAGCGATTCTGGGATGCGGGCCAACTCGCGATCGTCGAGGGCATCGGGTATCCGGATCCCGACCTGAGCCACTTCTCCTCGATGGCCAAGTGGATGTCGGGGCGGCCGACCGGCCTGCCGACGTCGGGCTGGATCGGTCGGTGGCTCGACGGTCGCATCGGTACCGGCAAGGACCTGTTCGCCGCGGCCGAGATCGGCCAGGCGGTTCCCCTGCACCTCATCGGCGAACGACAGCAGGGCACCGCGGTCGCCGCCGGACAACCCGGCTTCGGTGGGAGCACGGATGCCCGCAGCGTCAAGATCTACGACGCCGTGCGACGACTCGCCAGCGGTGATCCGGCCACCTGGCGCGGCAAGGTCGGCCAGGCGATGGTCGACCAACTCGACGTGGCGCGCACACTGACGCCGATCGTGCCGCCGAGCAATCAGCTGTCGTCGACCGAGCTGGTCGCCGACATGGAGGTGATGGCGCGGTTGATCAACGCGAACCTCGGGTTCCGCGTCCTGTCGGCCGGCTACGGCGACTTCGACAGCCATGCCGGTCAACCGAACATGCACCCGGTGCGGATGCGAGAGCTCAACGCGGCGATCCGTCGCTTCTTCGAAGTGCTCTCGCCGGCGTGGGCGACACGGGTCACGATCATGACGTTCTCGGAGTTCGGTCGAACCAGTTGGAGCAACGATGGGGCCGGCACCGATCACGGCACGTCGGCGCCTCATTTCGTGCTCGGCGCCAACGTCCGTGGGGGCTTCCGTGGCCAGCGCCCCTCGCTGGCCGGGCTTCGACGCTGGGACCGCATGCCGTTCCACGTCGACTTCCGTGACTACTACGGCAGTCTCATCGACGGCTGGCTCGGAGGTGGTGGGTCGACCATCCTCGGCGGCCGGACCATCCAGGATCTCGCCCTGTTCGCCAGCGGGCCCGGCACCGGTACCGCAGTGCCGGGCGTCTCCCCGCTCCCGCCGCCTCCACCCGGCTCGGGGATCTCGGGAGTGGGCGGTCGCCGACTTCGTGCCGCTCTCACCGGCTCGGGTGCTCGACTCCCGCGACGGCACCGGAGGTCGGCTCGGGCGCCTCGGTCCGGGCGAGACGATGGCGATACAGCTCTCGGGGGTCGGCGGCCTCCCGAACACCGGAGTTCGTGCCGTCGTGCTGAACGTGGCGTCCGTGAACGCATCGCAGGAGACCAACCTGCGTCTGTTCCCCAGCGGATCCGAGTTGCCGCTCGCGGCGTCGGTCACACCGCTTCCCGGGCGAGTCGTCTCGACGCTCGTGACGGTCGGTGTCGGGCCAGACGGCAAGGTCCTGATGTACAACTATGCGGGAGCCGTCGATTGCATCGTCGACGTCATGGGCTACTTCCGCGATGGGGTCGCGAGCCGCTTTGCCCCGCTCGTCCCGAGTCGCCTGCTTGGACACCCGGAGCGGCCTCGGGGCTCCTGCAGCACGGTTGCGCAGTGGATCCCAGTTCGACCTGAAGGTACTCGGGAACGCGGGCGTTCCGGCGTCCGGAGTGACAGCGGTCGTGATCAATCTGACGCTCGGTCGCCCCGCAGACCGATGGATTCGTGACCGTCTGGCCCGCTGGCGAGGCCCGCCCGGTCATTGCGACACTGAACTACACGGCGGGGCGCGACGTCCCGAACCTCACGATGTGCAAGCTCGGTGCAGGCGGCTCGATCAGCGTGTACTCCAGCTCCGGCGACCTCGATCTGGTCGGCGACGTGGTCGGGTGCTACGGCCCGAGCGGGTCGAGGCTCGTGCGCGGTGACCCCGAGCCGACTCCTCGACACCCGCATCGGCCTGGGAGCCCGGACCGGGTCCGGTCGGTGGGCGGCTCCGAGATCGCAGTGCCGATCGTCGGACGGAACGGGATTCCCGCAACGGCCAGGGCGGTCGTCATGACCCTCACTGCCGTCGGGGCGACCTCGGGCAGCTTCGTCACCGTCTACCCGAGCCGGCGTCGCCCGACCGGTGACCGTCGAGTCTCAACGTGACGAGCGGCGAGACGATCGGCAACCTCGTCGTTGCGATGGTCGGCACCGACGGCTTTGCTCGGTTCTACAACCATGCGGGCGCACTCCACCTCGTTGCGGACGTGACGGGCTACTTCATCTGACCCGGTTTCCCGAGTGGGTGGGGCCTCGGTAGCGTCGACGTCATGACCGATGGCCCCGCTCCGGCCGCTGAGCGTCGAAGCCGGCTGCTCGGGATCAAGTTGCGAGCACTCGTCGCGGAGCATCTCGGTCTCGACGTCGTCGCTCGACGCCGAGATCTATCCGAGCGGGGCGGCGCTGGTACACGACGGGGCCGCTTGGGTGTTGATCGACGGGCCCGCCGACCGCTCGCTCGGCGGTGCGTTGGCGTGGGCGCTTCGGCACGGTGCGACCTCGTTGGAGCTCATCGCGGACCGCGACACCGGTCTGCTCGCCCGACGGGCCGAACGCCTCGGGTTCCCGGTCAACGTGTGGTTCGCGCAGGATCGCCTGTTGCTCGCGGCGGTGAGCGAGCCGCTCGAACCACCGCAGCCGGCGCCTGATTCCCATCTCGCCCTGATCGCCGTGATCGAAGCAGCCGGTGCCGCTGCGAACGTCGAGCACGGCGCCGTGTTCGGAGAGGTTCGCGGGCTCGAGGTGTGCCGGGTCGTCGATCAGCCCACGATCGGGAACTTCGTCGAGTTGTCCGATGTCGATCTCGCGGCGCTCGGGTTCGGCACGGTCGACGGGTTCGACGGCGTCCAACTCGAGGTCGGCGTCGGGGTGAACGATCGCGAGGCGTTCCGTCTGCTGCACGGCGACATTCCCACGATCGAGGCGCTCGCAACGGTCGTGGAGTCCGTGTCGTCCGTTCGGACCTCGGACGCGCCCCAGCATCCACTGAATCGCCTCGGCCAGGAGCGGTACCTTCGCTGGCTGATCGAACGGGAACCGGGCCTCGTCGGCGCGGTGAGCGTGGAGCCGTCGCAGCCACCACTTCCACGTCCGAATCTGAAGGACGCCGTGCCGTGCGTCGCGGTCGGCATCGCAGCGGACGGTCGCCGCCACACCATCGTGTGCTCGGTCGGCGTCGACGTCGACCTCGTCGGGTTCGTCGCCGACGTGCAGGCGATGACCGCCGACCCGATCATCGTCGTGTTGCGCGAGCGCGATCTGGTCCCGATCACCCGCGATCTCCTCGGGTTGCTCTCGACCCCGGTCGAGATCCGGACGGTCTGAGGCGCTCGCCGATCGAGCAGTAGCCTCGACTCGCCATGCTCGATCGCCTCCGCCACGTCGTCGACGAGTACGAGACGCTCGAACGGCAGCTCTCGGACCCCGACGTGTTGTCGGATTCCGACCAGCTCCGTCGCCTCTCGATGCGCTACAACGAACTCGGACCCGTGGTCGAGGCCTTCCGGCGCCACGAATCCCGGCAGGCCGACGCCGACGCTGCCCGCGACATGCTGCCGGGAGCGTCCGGTGACGAACGCGACATGCTCGTCGCCGAGATGGAATCGGCCAGCGCCGAGGTCGCCGCGATCGAGGACGAGCTGCGTGAGTTGATGCTGCCCGTCGACCCCCACGACGGCAAGAACGTGATCATGGAGATCCGTGGCGCCGAAGGCGGCGAGGAGGCCAACCTCTTCGCCCGCGACCTCTACGAGATGTATCTGGCGTACGCGACGGCCAGCGGCTGGAAGGTCACCACGTTGTCGTCGTCGGTGAGCGACATGGGTGGGTACAACGACATCACGTTCGAGGTCAGCGGGGCCACGGCGTGGCGCAACCTCAAGTTCGAAGGTGGGCCGCACCGCGTGCAACGTGTGCCGGTCACCGAGAGCCAGGGACGCATCCACACGTCGTCCGCGACGGTGACCGTCCTGCCCGAGGTCGACGAGGTCGACGTGCAGATCGACGACCGGGACCTCGACATCGACGTCTTCCGAGCCAGTGGGCCCGGCGGCCAGAGCGTCAACACCACGGACTCCGCCGTCCGCATCACCCATCGACCGACCGGGGTGGTGGTCTCGATGCAGGACGAACGGTCGCAGCTCCAGAACAAGGCCCGGGCGATGCTCGTCCTGCGGGCTCGCCTGTTCGAACTCGCCGAACGAGAACGCTCCGAGGAGTTGTCCGCCGAGCGTCGGTCGCAGGTGGGCGGTGGCGGACGCAGCGAGAAGATCCGCACGTACAACTACAAGGAGAACCGTGTGACCGATCACCGCATCGGCTTCACGGTCTACCGGTTGGCCGCGATCCTCGCCGGCGATCTCCAGGTCGTCGTCGACGCGTTGGCCGCCGAGGAGCGGGCGCGGCTCCTCGCCGAGGGCGACTGACCGAGATGACCGGCGGCGAGATGACCGGCGGCGAGCATGACCGGCGCGGATGACCGGCGGGACGATCAGCTGGCGCGAGTTGTGGGCCGAGACGTCCGCGGCCGTCGGCGATCGGGCACAGGCGCGCTGGCTGTGTGAAGTGGCCTCTGGCTCCGTCGACGGTGACGAGTTCCTCGGCCGACTCGACGAACCCGCGACCGTCCGGATGGTGGCGCACCTCGACGCGATGCTCAGCCGTCTCCGGGCGGGCGAGCCACTCCAGTACGTCCTGGGGGAGTGGAGTTTCCGTCGGATCACCCTCGCCGTCGATCGGCGCGTGCTCATCCCCCGCCCCGAGACCGAGCTGGTTGCCGGGGTCGCGCTGGAGAAGGCATCGGCGGTCGGCCCGAACCGCGTCGTCGCCGACCTCGGCACCGGGTCGGGCGCGATCGGGCTGTCGCTCGCTCACGAACTCCCGGCGAACGGGACCACGGTGTGGATCACCGATCTGAGCGCAGAGGCACTCGACGTCGCCCGGGCGAACATCGCCGGGATCGGCCCGGCCGGTGTCAATGTCCGCACCGCCCACGGATCCTGGCTGGACGCGCTGCCGGAGGCCGTCGAGTGCGACGTGATCGTGTCGAACCCGCCGTACGTCGCGGTCGGTTCGCCCGACCTCGATGCGGTGGTGAACGACTGGGAACCGCACGCCGCGCTGTTCGCCGGTCCCGACGGTCTCGACGACATCCGCATCGTCGTCGCCGATGCGCCGCATCGACTCCGTCCTGGTGGATGGCTGATCCTGGAGATCGGCGCCGATCAGGGCGCGGCGGTCGCCTCGCTCCTGTCGGCCAACGGCTACGTCGACATCGAGATCCGGCGCGACCTCGCCGGACGTGATCGGATCGCCGTGGCGAGACGTCCCTGAGATTCCGATCCCGGTCGGTCCCGGACCAGCCGTCAGGTGGTGGGGTGGGGGAGCGAGCGGCGGAGGAACTCCAACTGGTGGAGCAGCAGGTTCTCCGCGATCGTCTCCTGGGGCGTCATGTGGGTCACGCCGACCAGGGGCAGGACCTCGTGGGGGCGGCCCGCGGCGAGGAGCGCCGCCGAGAGTTGGAGCGTGTGCGCTGCGACCACGTTGTCGTCCGCCAGCCCGTGGATCAGCAGCAGCGGACGCTGCAGGTCCGGCGCCATCGGGAGCAGGGAGCTGGCGTCGTAGGCGTCGGCTCGATCGGCAGGATCACCCAGGTACCGCTCGGTGTAGTGCGTGTCGTACAGGCGCCATTCCGTCACCGGCGCCCCGGCGATGGCAGCGTGGAACACGTCGGGGCGCCGGAGCACGGCCAGCGCCGCGAGGTAGCCGCCGAAGCTCCAGCCGCGGATCGCCACGCGGCCCAGGTCGAGTCCGGCGACCTGTTCGGCAACCGCCTGGAGCGCATCGACCTGGTCGTCGAGCACGGCGGTGGCGAGGTCGCCGTGGACGGCCCGCTCCCAGTCGCTGCCGCGCCCGGGCGTGCCTCGACCGTCGGTGATGACGACCGCGAAGCCCTGATCGGCGAACCACTGGGAGGTCAGGAACGCATTCGTGGACTGCAGGACGCGCAGCGTGTGCGGGCCGCCGTAGGGATCGAGCAGGACGGGGAGCGGCGAGCCGTCGTGGTCGTGGGGGAGCAGGACAGCGGTGGCGAGGCGTCGCTCGCCGACGTGCAGGATCTCGACGTTCGGTGACACCAGTGGCCATTCGGCCAGCGAGTCGATGGAGAACTCCTGGGTGTCGTCGGGTCCGTGCTCGGTCCGAACGGTCGTGGTCGAGCCGGCCTGGTCGAGTGTCGCCGATCGGAGCACGGTGGTCGCGCCGCCGACCACGACGGAGTGGACACCCGGGCTGTCGACCAGGGCGACGACGTCGGTGCCGTCCCATCGGAACACGTGGAGCACGGTGGCGTCCTCGATCGGGTTGGCCGAGAAGACCACGGTGTCACCGGTCGCCGCCGAAACCGAGCGCACCTGCAGGTCGGTGGGCGTGACCGGCTCGCCGTCGACGAGGAGTCGGCGGGCGCCGTCACGGTCGGCGGTCGTGACGAGCCGTCCGTCGCCCAGCAGGGCTGGGACGCCCGGCACGAGTTCGATCCACGAGTCGTCGTAGTCGTGGGACAGCACGGAGGTCTCGCCGCGGGTTGCGCCGTCACTCGTGTCGACCCGCAGGACCATCGAACCCTGCTGATCGCGTGACTGGACGTGCAGGATCAGGCCGCTGTCGCTCCAGTCCACAGCGGCCAGGTAGGGAAAGAACTCGCGGTCCCAGTCGACGGCGGTGCGGGAACCATCGAGGCGCACGAGGTGCAACGTGACGTCCGCGTTGGCGGTCCCCGCCGCGGGGTACCGCACGGTGGTCGCCGGCCGTTCGGGATGGGCGGGGTCGGCGATGACCCACTCGCTCACCGCCGCAGTGTCGACCCGGCACGCTGCGAGCGTGGTCCCGTCGGGGCTCCACCAGTATCCCCGGAACCGCCCCATCTCCTCGGCGGCGATGAAGTCGGCGCTGCCCCAGCTGACCGTGGCGGGCTCGCCCGCTCCGACGAGTACCCGAGACGATCCGTCGAGCTCGCCGATGCACAGCGTGGCGCCGCTGACGTACGCGAGGCGCCGGGCCAGCGGATCGGGCCGGGGATCGAAGACCGGCCCGGCCACCTCGAGCGCGCGGGCCTGACCGGAGAGCAGGCCGCCGGCGAACAGCCGACCGGCGAGCGCGAAACAGACGACGGTCGCTGCCGCGTCGGTGGCGTAGGAAGTGATGCCGCCCGCTCCCTCGCGGGCGCGCTCGCGTCGTGCCCGTTCCTCGGGGGGCAGGTCGTCGTCTTCGCCGGTCGTCTCGGCGAGGAGTTCACGAGGGTCGGCGACGAGCCGTTCCTCGCCGGTGGCGGTGTCGAACACCCAGAGTGCGTTCACCGGGTCGCTGCCGTTCGAGCTGCGGAGGAAGATCACCCGACGGCCATCGGGTGACACCGTGACGTTGCGGGGTTCGCCGAGGCTCAGCCGTTGGGTGCGGGCGTACTGACGGGGGAAGGAGTCGGACACGCCTCCACTGTAGGAATCGGCGGGGCGGTCGCCCCACAACGGGGTGGCGACGTTGCGCTGCCGACCTACGGCTCGACGAGGATCTTGGCGTGGGCGTCGGGATTGCCGAGGTCGGTGAACGCCTGCGGGATGCCGTCGATCGTCACCACGCCGGTGAGCAGCGGCGTCAGGTCGACACGGTCCTCGGCGATGGCGTCGAGGGCGGCGGCGAACTCGGTCGGCTCGTAGGCCAACACGAACTGCAGCGTCAGCTCCTTGCCGATGCCGAGCATCGGGTGGATGCGATCCTCCTGCATGCAGGCGCCCACGATGAGGATCCGGCTGCCCTTCGGAGCCATCCGCATCGTCTGTTCGATCATGCCCGGCACACCCACGGCCTCGAACACGACGAGGGGTTTGGAGCCGTCGATGCGTCGCCAGGCGTCGATCGCTCGCTCGGCTGCCGGATCGACGACCTCGTCGCATCCGAGGTGTTCCGCGAGTGCTCCGGCGGGCAGGGGAGTAGTCGGCGCCGACGATGGGCCCGATGCCGAGCAGCTTCATCGCCGCGATGCAGGCGAGCCCGACCGGACCGAGCCCGATCACGACCGCCGCATCCCCCGGGGCGATCCCCGACTTCGCGACGGCGTGGACGCCGACGGCGAGTGGCTCGGTCATCGCTGCAAGGCGGTGAGGGAGCCCACTCGGAACCTTGATGGTCAACAGTTCGTTCAGGACCATGTGTTCGGCGTAGCCACCCGGGTACAGGTTGGAGAATCCGAGCGGATGGAGCCCCCGTGCATCGAACGCCATCGGCATCGAGACGACCACGTCGCCCACCTGCAGGTTCTCGACGCCCGGGCCGAGCTCGACGACCTCGCAGCAGAACTCATGTCCCATCACCGTGTCGCCGGCCGGATCGAACATCACGGTGCGCCAGTGGGTCGCGTGACGGTTCCTCGGTCTGTTCCTGGGCGAGTTCGTCGGACAGGCGGCGCGACTCCTCACCGTGGCGGAGCATGTGGAGATCGCTCCCGCAGATCCCGCACGACAGCACCCTGGTGAGCACCTGCCCCGGCCCGGCGGTCGGCACCTCGATGTCGTCGACCCGCAACTCCCAGTTCCTCATCACCGCAGCACGCATCCCGCCAAGGTACGTCAGTCGCCCCGGTATCCGTGACGGCAGGGAACCCACCGCGTACGGTGCCGATCCTGGCACTCCAGAGACTTCGAGAGGTGAGGGCATGATCAAGGGGACTTCGAAACGAATCGGTGCCGCTGCGGTTGCGGCGGCACTCGTGGCATCCGTGGCCGGCATCGGCCTCGTGAGGGCGGCCAGTGGGGGCGGCAACGAACTGACCGCCATCGCACCGTGCCGTCTGGTCGACACCCGGCCGGGTTCGACGGTGGGATCCAAGTCGACGCCGCTCGGGCCCGGACAGACGATGACCGTGACCGCAACGGGCAACAGTGGGAACTGTGCGGGCATCGCCCTCGATGCCCAGGCCATCGAGATCCATCTGGCGTCGTCGGGCGCGACGTCGAACTCCTTCCTGACGGTGTATCCGTCCGATGTTCCCCGGCCGCTGTCCGCACAGCTGAACCCGGTCGCAGGAGTTCAAGTGACGTCCAACAGCACGATCACGTCGCTGTCGCCGACCGGGCAGTTCACCGTGTTCAACTGGAGCGGCAGCACCGACATCGTGATCGACCTGCTCGCGGTGTTCAGCCCCGGCTCGGCCTCCGGCGGTCCCGCCGGTCCTGCTGGTCCTGCTGGTCCTGCTGGTCCTGCTGGTCCCGCGACGCCGGCGACGTACTCGAATCCCGAATGGGGGACGGTGTTGCGGAACAGCATCGGTCCGGCGAACGCCTCGCTTCGCGGTGGTCCCTTCGCGCCCATCACCGGCAGCGGCAGCACCACCCCGGCGGTCCCGTACGGCCAGGGAAGCCTCCAGCTGCTCGTGCCTTCCGGAGCCGACAAGGTCGAGTTCGGCAACGAAGTCGACTTCGTCGGGCAGACCCTTGCCGGCGTGAACCAAGTTGGATTCCAGGTGTACACGACCGCGGCGAACGGAGCCGCCATGCCGAACATCAAGATCGAGATCGATCCGGATGGTTCGGGTTCTGCGGCAACGTTCTCGACCCTCGTCTGGAATCCTGTCGCACTGCCGGCTTCGCCACTTCCGCGGTGGAGTGGGTATCTGGACGCCTCGGGGTCGACCACGACGACAGGCACCTGGTTCCTGACCCCGGGGTCGGGAGTCACCTCGTGCGTTCAGGCCACTCCGTGCAGCCTGGACGCCGTGAAGGCTGCCTACCCGAACGCGACCATCTACACCGTGAACGTGGGCAAGGGACGGGACTCCGTCTTCTTCGGTGCCGTCGACGGTCTGCGGATCAACAACACGATCTACGACTTCGAGCCCTTCGGCGTGATCGAGACATCGCTTCCCTGAGTCACAGCTCTGGGTCACAGCCCTGGGTCACGGCGCTGGGTCACGGCTCTGAGTCGACCTGCACGGTTCACGTGCTGAAGGACGCGATCGCTTCGATCAACAGATCGAACGCGATCGCGTCCTCGACGTGGGTGAGCACCTCACAATTCGGGGCGGCCCGCTCGACGATCCGGCGTTGATCGATGACGGTCATGCCACGCGTGAACTCACCACAGGTCTCGATCCGCACGTGGCGGTGTTCGCTGACGAACAGCTCGGGGTGGGTCAACGCCAGCACGGCGAGTGGGTCGTGCACGGCGGCGCCTGCCATTGCTCCGTCGTCGTGGCGGGCGAGATAGTTGGCGCTGAAGAACCTGAGCAGATCGGCGAGCACCGCTGCCAACGTGCCCGGCAGCGCCCCGATGCGCTCCACGCGATCCGGCGTCGCCAGGAACTGGTGCGTCACGTCGAGTCCGGCCATCACGAGCCGCCCGCCGTAGCCGAACACGACGGCGGCAGCCTCCGGATCGGCCCAGATGTTGAACTCGCCGGTCGAGGTGCGATTGCCGAACGTGCCTCCGCCCATCAGCGAGATCCCTGCGATCCGCTCCGCGATGTCCGGGGCGGTCCGCAACGCGAGTGCGATGTTCGTCAGGGGTCCGACGGGAACGAGCCACAGATCATCGACGGTCCGACAGGACTCGATGATGAACGCCACTGCATTGCGGCCGTCGAGCGGGGTCGTCGGCTCGGGCAGGTCGGCGCCGTCGAGGCCGCTCTCACCGTGGACGAACGTGCCGTAGTGCGGCGCCGACAGGAGCGGGCGGTCGCTCCCGGCGTGCACGGGGACGTCGAGCCCGAGAAGATCTCGCATCACGAGGGCGTTGCGTGTCGTCCGCTCCAGTGGGGCATTGCCGGCGACCGTCGTGATGCCGACCAGTTCGGCGTAACGGGCGGCGGCGACGATCGCCATCGCGTCGTCGTGGCCGGGGTCGCAGTCGAGCAGGATCCGAGGTCGCATCGTGGTCGCATCGATCGCACCGTGTTCCGACATCCACCGAGCATGCCACCGCGTGGCTCGGGCGGGGTCAGGTGGCGTGCAGTGCGCCGTCGACGTCGAGCTCGACGGCGACGCCGACCCATTCGCCGACGCACATCGCCGCGGTGAGGCCTGGGTCGTTCGAGGTGCCCCAGGCGCGGCGGCCGTCGGCGAGCAGACACGAGGCGATCGCCTGCTCGGGCGCGGAGTCCCGCGAGAACATGACGGTGTAGGCCTCGATGGTCGCCGACCCCTCGGCATCGGCGGGGACGGCCACGTCGCGACGGGGGAGCGCGTCGATGCGCGCTTGCGGCTTGTCGTGGCGGAACGCGGAGGTCGGCATGGTCGAGTAGACGCCGAACGCGTGCTTGGTCGCGTACCCGCCGTTGCCCCACACCAGGCCGAACTCGCCGGGCTGCTCGCGAAGGTCGGTGACCACCGTTGCGATGGCGTGCATGACGTAGTTGTTCCAGGGGCCGCCGGCGAACGACATCCCCCCGGTGCGTGACCACTGGCGCTCGAACATGTCGATGCCGAGCGACTGCGCTCCGAGTTGTGACGCTGCGGGAAAACACGAGTACAGGTCGATGATCGACACGTCGTCGATGTCCACGCCGGCGAGTTCGAGCGCCAGTCGCCCACCGATCTCGATCGCCGGGGTCCGCGTGAAGGTGTCACGGTTGGAGATGTAGTTGTGTTCGTGGCAGTCCGTCCCGGCGTGCGGGAAGACCCAGCGATCCTCCGGCACGCCCATGCGCCTGGCCGCTTCGACCGTGCACATGATCACTGCCGCGCTCATGTCGACGTCGTTGTTGGAGTTCATGAGCTTCGGGTAGGGGAGCCCGATCATCCGGTTGCTCTCGCTGACGGTCGTCACCTGCTCGGGGGTTCGCGCCTCCCGGCTCCACGCGTAGGGGTTCAGCGCGGCCACCTGGCTCAACTCGGACCACAGGCGCCCGAGGTGATCGCGGTGCTCGTCGACCGTGCGCCCCGAAGCGGCACGGATCGCGGTCTCGAACATCGGGTAGATCTGCACCGGCATGAAGATGCCCCGCGACGTCTCGACCTCCAGGTTCATCGCGAGGTCCTCGCCGATGATCGTGGGTTCGTCGCCCGGCTCGGCCTTCGGCCAGTCCAGCTCGACGCCGGCCTTGCGGGCCCGGATCCGCGTGCGCGACGCCTCGCCACCGGCGAGGATTGCGACGTCGATCTCGCCCGCCTGGATGTCGACGGCGGTCGCGTTCACGAGTGACTGCGGGCTGTTGCCGCCCATCGTGGTGTAGTCGAGGCGGCACGACCCGAGGCCGAGTCGTTCGGCGAGGAACCGAGGCGTGTTGCCGTACCGCCAGGACAGCTGGCCCACCACCCGCAGTGCGTCGGTCGGCGGCGGTCCGTCGAGCCCGGCGTCGGCGGCAGCGGCGAGGACCGCCCGTTCCATCAGCGCGACCGGTTCGAGGCCCTCGGCCAGGGTCTCGGCGCGGTGCACGTACTGCCCCACCCCGATGATGACCGGGGTGCGTTCGTCGGGTCGTCGGGGAACGGGTCGCCCGGAAGTTCGTTGCCCAGTGCGTCTGGTGATGGTCACTCACGGCCGGGAACCCTAGGCGGCCACGCCCCGTTCGTTCCGTTTGCGGGAGCTTTCTGATGGGGTGGTCCATCCAAAACCTCCCGCAAACGGCAAGTGGGGTCTGGGTGAGGTGCGTACACTCGCGGGCGATGGAGCAGGGCCTGGACCGACGGCAGCGGATCGCGATCGGGTCCGATCACGCGGGATTCGAGCTCAAGCAGCACCTCGTCGCCATGTTGCGAGCACAGGGTTTCGACGTCGACGACCAGGGAACGCACTCGACGGACTCCGTCGACTACCCCGAGATCTGTGCCGGTGTCGGCCGGACCGTGCGTGACGGTGATGCCGACGTCGGCATCGTGCTCGGCGGCAGCGGCCAGGGCGAGCAGCTCGCGGCCAACAAGGTGCGCGGCGTTCGAGCGGCACTGTGCAACTGCCTGTACACGGCTCGCATGGCGCGCGCCGCACAACGACGCCAACGTGCTGTCGATCGGCGCTCGCGTGGTCGGGGAGGGCCTTGCCGAGGAGATCGTCCAGACCTTCCTGACCACCGAGTTCGAGGGCGGACGTCATGCCCGTCGCGTCGACCAGATCAGCGAACTCGAAGCCCAGTTCTGAACCGAACCCTCCCGCCCGAACCCTTCCCGCCCGAACCCTTCCCGCCCGAACCCTTCCCAAGGACCTCCGATGCCGTTCCCCTCAGACACCGATCCCGACCTCGCCGTGATGGGCCTCATCGAGCGTGAGGTCGAGCGCCAGACGACCGGCATCCAGCTGATCGCCAGCGAGAACTTCACCTCCCCGGCCGTGATGGCCGCCGTCGGTTCCGTGCTCACGAACAAGTACTCCGAGGGATACCCCGGCAAGCGGTACTACGGCGGCAATGCGATCGTCGACGACATCGAACAGCTCGCCATCGACCGGGTGAAGGAACTCTTCGGTGCCGACCACGCCAACGTCCAGCCGCACTCGGGCGCCAACGCCAACATGTGCGTGTACCAAGCGCTCCTGGAGCCAGGCGACACGGTGCTCGGACTCAGCCTCGACCATGGCGGGCATCTCACCCACGGTTCGCCGGTCAACGCGAGCGGCCTGCTCTACCACTTCGTCTCCTACGGCACCGGCGCCGAGGACCGCATCGACATGGACGAGGTGCGCGCCTTGGCCCTCGAGCATCGGCCGAAGATGATCGTCGCCGGCACGACGGCCTACCCGCGTCGGCTCGACCCCGAACCGTTCAAGAAGCATCGCCGACGAGGTCGGCGCCCTGCTGCTGTTCGACATCGCCCACCTCGCAGGGTTGGTCGCAGGCGGCGCCCACCCGAACCCGGTGCCCTACGCCGACGTGGTCACCTTCACCACCCACAAGACGCTGCGCGGCCCTCGCGGTGGCTGCATCCTCTGCAAGGAGGAACATGCCAAGGCCATCGACAAGGCCGTGTTCCCGGGTTGGCAGGGCGGTCCGCTCGAGCACGTCATCGCCGGCAAGGCGGTCGCGTTCCGAGAGGCGATGGATCCGAGCTTCACCGAGTACGCGCACCAGGTCGTGAAGAACGCGTCGGCGCTCGCGGATGCGCTCGTGCAGGAAGGGTTCCGGCTCGTGTCGGGCGGCACCGACAACCACCTCATGGTCGTCGACCTGACACCCTTCGATGCCGAACTGACCGGCAAGGAAGCGCAGGCCAAGCTCGACGAGGCCGGTATCACGCTCAACAAGAACACGATCCCCGACGATCCGCGCAGTCCGTTCGTGACGAGCGGCGTCCGCATCGGGACACCTTCGGTGACGACCCAGGGGATGACCGAGGCCGAGATGCCGCTGATCGCAGGGTTCATCGCCAGGGCATTGCGTCATCGCAACGACCCGGCCGAGCTGGAACTCGTCCGCAAGGACGTTGCGGAATTGTGCGCACGGTTCCCCGCGTACCCGCGGTCCTAAGCTGACCGACTGTGCCCGGGCTCGGTTCCTTTCTGCTGATCGGAGCCGTGGCCGCGCTGGTGACGTTCGCCACCACGCCGCTCGTCGGGATGCTCGCCCGCCGACAGGGCTGGGTGTACCTCCCCAACGACCGCACCGTCCATCAGACCCCACTGCCCGACGTCGGTGGACTTGCGCTGTACCTCGGCTTCCTCGCGGCGATGTTCACCGCCTGGCAGGTGGACGCGTTCGACGTGCTGTTCGAGAGCAACTCCGAACCGCTCGGCGTCGTGCTCGCGGCCACGATCATCTACGTCGTCGGCTTCATCGACGACATCCGGGAGCTGTCCGCCCCGGCGAAGGTGGCGGGCACGGTCCTGGCCGGGCTGGTCCTGGTGCAGTTCGGTGTGGTGATGTTCTCGTTCCGTCTCCCGTTCTACGACGGTCCGATCCTGCTGTCGAACGACCTGCAGCCGCTGATCACCGTGCTGTGGCTGCTCGGCATGACGCAGGCGATCAACCTGATCGACGGCCTCGACGGCCTCGCCGCCGGCATCGTCGCCATCGCCGCGTTCGCCTTCTTCCTCTACAGCCAGGAACTGACCGACAGCGGGTTGCTCGACGTCAAGAACGTCGGACCGCTGCTCGCGATCGTCACCGTCGGCGTCTGCGTCGGATTCCTCCCGCACAACTTCAACCCGGCGCGCATCATGATGGGCGACGGTGGGGCACTCCTGCTCGGGCTGCTGCTCGCCGTGTCCACGAGCGTCGTCGGTGGGCGCGCCGACTCGTTCAGCCAGGAGTTCATCGGGCAGACCTACTTCTTCCTCGCGCCGCTGGCGATCCCGCTGCTGATCCTCGGCGTCCCGATCTTCGACATGGCCTTCGCCATCGTGCGACGGGTCTCGAGTCGCAAGTCCTTCGCCGCCGCCGACAAGGGTCACCTGCACCATCGACTCATGAACCTGGGTCACGGCCACCGCCGCAGCGTCGTGATCCTGTGGGGCTGGACCGCCCTGCTGTCGGCGTTCGTGCTGTACCCGACGCTCACCGGGCGCAACCCGACGTACCTCCCGTTCGGGATCCTGGCGGCGGGCATCGTGCTGTACACGGTGCTGCACCCCAGCGTCCGGGCGCGGCGCCGCGAGAACAACGCCGCGGACGCGGAAGCTGCGTCGGAGGCGTCGGACATCGAGCCGGAGGAACTCCCCGAGCAAAGTCCCGTGTCCAGGTTGCCGACGGATGGTCGAGGCGACTAGGTTGTGATCGAGTTCACAAGCCCGCCGTTCACGCACTCCGCGGAACGGCTGCAGCGAACCACCCTGGATCAATGAAGCTCCTTCCGAAGCAGCCCCGCGTCGCCAACACCGAGGATTCCGTCGGTCTCGGCATCGAAGCCGCCGTGATCATCGCGCTGTTCCTCGGGCTCGGCTACGTCCTCGACCGGATCGTCGGCACGACACCGGTGTTCATGATCATCATGACCATGGTCGGCGCGATCGGGCTGTTCGCGAAACTGAAGTACCGCTACGACGATCGTATGGACGAGCTCGAAGCCGAGCGTCGGGCCTCGACGGCGAGCGCCGCCACCAGCCGCAGGCGGGACGCCGCATGAGTTCGCCGACCCGGCAACGCCGACACGTTCACCACCCGCTTCGAGGGCCCCGCCCCCGAAGTCGCCGTGTCGAACGACATGATCAAGCGTGGTCTGCTCGCCGCTCCGGCGCTGATCCTCGCGTGCACCGTCATCTGGGGCGTCAACGGTGCATGGTCGAGTGCGTACGGCATCGCGATCGTGCTCTGCAACTTCGCGCTGGCTGCGGCGTTGATCGCCGGCGCCGCGCGGATCTCGCTCGGGCTGATGATGGCGGCGGTGCTGTTCGGGTACCTGATCCGACTCGCCCTGATCTTTCTCGCCGTCTGGTTGGTCAAGGACGCCTCGTGGATTTCACTTCCGGCACTCGGATCGACCATCATCGTCACGCACCTTGGTCTGCTGTTCTGGGAGATGAAGTACGTCGCGCTGTCGCTCGCGTATCCCGGCCTCAAACCGACCGGTCCCCAGTGACCACCGTCGAACCACTGACATCGACCGACCTGAATTCGATCTACCACCGAAGTCCCTACCGCCCACACTCACGACTGAAACGGATACCACGTGCTGCTCGGACTCGAGTTTCCGCCGATCAACGAACTCCTTCGTTGGCAGGACATCTTCCCGACGTTCAACAAGATCGCCCTCATCGCCGTCGTGGCGGCGTTCCTCGGCATCCTGCTGTTCCTCATCGCCTCTCGCCGCGACCCGATGGTCGCACCGACCGGCATGCGCAACCTCGCCGAGGTCACGATCGAGTTCATCGAGGAGAGCGTCGTCATGCAGACGCTCGGCAAGTCCGGCCTGAAGTGGACGCCGTTCCTGCTGAGCCTGTTCATCTTCATCTTCCTGTGCAACATCCCCGGCGTCATCCCGATCATCCAGATGCCGGCGACCGCCCGTATCGCCATCCCGCTGTCGCTGGCCTTGCTCGTGTGGGTCATCTACATCGGCACCGGCATCAAGCACCAGGGTCTCGGTTACTTCGGCCACCTGCTGTGGCCCCCCGGAGTGCCGACGGCGCTGAAGCCGCTCGTGGGCATCATCGAGTTCATCTCGACGATCCTCGTGACGCCGTTCTCGCTCACCGTGCGACTCATGGCCAACATGCTCGCCGGCCACATCCTGCTCGTGACGTTCAGCTTGCTCACCACGGCGCTGTTCCGGGCCGAGACCAGCCAGGTCTTCCTCGTGCCGATGGGCATCCTGCCGTTCGGCATGCTCATCTTCCTGACGGCGTTCGAGATCCTCGTCGCCTTCCTGCAGGCCTACATCTTCGCCATCCTCGCGGCCGTGTACATCAACAACTCGACGGTCGGACACGCCGAAGAGCACTGACGCTCGTCCGCCTCGAACACCGCCAATCACCATCACCATCAGCTCGATCAACCGATCTCCCCTCTACCGAAAGCACAACAGGAGAAGAACCCCATGGAAGCACTCAGCGCTCTGGTCGCTCAGACCGACGGACTCGATCGCCGACGACGCCAAGAGCATCGCCGCCGCCACCGGCGCCGGTTTCGCCTACGGCCTCGCGGCCATCGGCCCCGGTATCGGCATCGGTTACCTCGTCGGCAAGTCCGTCGAGGCAATGGCCCGCCAGCCCGAGGCGGCCGGCATGGTCCGCACCACGATGTTCCTCGGCATCGCCTTCACCGAAGCCCTCGCCCTCATCGGCTTCGTGGTCTTCATTCTGCTCAAGTTCGCCTGATCGCGGCCAGCGTCCGGTCCATCGTGTCGACATTCGTAAGGAGATGACGTGCTGACAGCCGTCGTGACGTCCTCCGGTTCGACGATCGAGGTCACCCTCATGGGTGCCCCGTTCGTCACCGCCGAAGAGGGCGAGGAAGCAGCGGGTCCCGAGAGCGATCTCAACCCGATCTTCCCCGAACTGAAAGAAGTCGTCTGGGGCTTCGGTGCCTTCGTCGTGCTCGCGCTCGTCCTGCGCTTGTTCCTGTTCCGCAAGGTGCGCGACGGCATGACGGCGCGCTACGACAGCATCGAGGGCGACCGTCACACGGCCGAGGAGCTGACCGCGGCCGCTCGGGCCGAGGTCGCCGACTACGACGCCCAGGTCGCGGCCGCACGTGCCGAAGCCCAGAAGCAGGTCGAGGCGGCGCGAGCCACGCTCGAGGCCGAGCGGGCCGAGAAGCTCGGTGCGGTGAACGCCCGCATCGCCGAGAAGCGCGCCGCGGCTGCTGCCGAGGTCGAAGCCGCCAAGCTGGCCGCCCGCGGCCAGGTCGAGTCCGCAGTCGCCGACGTGTCCGCCCACCTGAGCGAGCTCGCCACCGGACGACGGGCGTCCGACGACGTGGTCCGCAACGCCGTCGCTGCCGCAATGGGCCAGGAGGTGTCGGCATGAGCCTCTACACCACCGCCACCCTCGCCGCCGGTCGGTTCTTCCCGTCGGCCGAGGAGATCCCGTTCGACGACAAGGGCTACACGACGGTCGACCCGATCCTTCCCGCCCTGGAAGGAGCTCATCCCGGGCTCGATCGCCTCGATCATCGTGTTCACGCTGCTCTACAAGTACGCCGGACCGATCATCAAGAAGAGCTTCAACGACCGCACCGCCGGCATCCAGACAGGAGCTCGACGACTCCGCGGCCGCCAAGGTCGCCGCCGAGACCGAAGCGGTCCGGATCCGCGAGGCCAAGGGCGACATCGAGGCCGAGCGTGCCCGCCTGAACGCCGAAGCCGAGGCCCAGGCCGAGGCGCTGCTCGCCGACGGCCGGGTCCGCCTCGACGTCGAGATGGCCGAGCTCGAAGCTCGTGCCGAGTCCGACATCGGTGCCGCCGCCGGACGCAGCAGCGACGAGCTGCGTGGCGAGATCGCCCGCCACTCCGGACGTCGCAGTCGACCGCATCGTCGCCGACACGCTCGACGACGCCGCGCAACAGGAGCTGATCGAGGGATTCATCGCACGAGTCGGAGCCAGCACGGGAGTGGCACATGAGCGACGCATTGATCGAAGGCTACGCACGGGCACTGTTCGAGATCGCCCGCGCCGAGGGCACCCTCGACGAGGTCGAGGACGAGCTGTTCCGCTTCGCCCGCTCGTACGAGTCGAGCGACGCGCTGCGCACCGCCCTGACCGACGAGCACATTCCCGCCGACAAGCGTCAGGCGATCGTCGAGGACCTCCTCGACGGCAAGGCGACGACCACGACGGTGCAACTCGTGTCGATGGTCGTCGGCTCGGGCCGCGGCCGAGACCTGCCGGCGATCGTCGACAGCCTCGTCCAGCGGGCGTCGAGCGCCAAGCAGCTCGACCTCGCCGAGGTGCGCACCGCCGTGCCGCTGACCGACGACCAGCAGGACCGACTGAAGGCGGCGCTCGAGAACGCCACCGGCAAGTCGCTCAATCTCAAGACCATCGTCGACCCGACCGTGATCGGCGGCGATCGTCGCCACCATCGGTGACACCGTCATCGACGACACCGTTCGCACTCGCATCGACCAGCTGAAGAGCCGGCTGTAGCCCGCTCGAAAGGATCAGCCCAACATGGCTGAGCTGACCATTTCCGCCGCCGACATCGCGTCGGCGCTCAAGAAGAACCTCGACGGTTTCGAGCCGTCGGTCGAGGCCCGCACCGTCGGCCGCGTCGCCGTCGTCGGCGACGGCATCGCCCGCGTGAGCGGCCTGCCCGACGCCGGCGTGAACGAACTCCTCGAGTTCGAGGACGGCTCCGTCGGCCTCGCGCTGAACCTCGACGAGCACTCGATCGGTGCCGTCGTGCTCGGCAACGTGGACAAGATCGAAGAAGGCCAGACCGTCAAGGCCACCGGCCGCATCCTGTCGATGCCCGTCGGTGACGGCATGCTCGGCCGCGTCGTCAACGCCCTCGGCGAGCCGATCGACGGCAAGGGCGAACTCATCGGCACCGCAACTGCGCCGCATGGAGATCCAGGCGCCCGGCATCATGGGCCGCAAGCCCGTGGGCGAGCCGCTGCAGACCGGCATCAAGTCGATCGACGCCATGACCCCGATCGGTCGTGGCCAGCGTGAGCTGATCATCGGCGACCGCAAGACCGGCAAGACCACCATCGCCATCGACACGATCCTCAACCAGAAGGGTCTCGGCGTGAAGTGCATCTACGTCGCGATCGGCCAGAAGAGCTCGACGGTCGCCCAGACCGTCGACACGCTCCGCCAGAACGGCGCGCTCGACTACACCGTCGTCGTGGTCGCCTCGGCCTCCGACCCGGCGCCGTTCAAGTACCTCGCCCCGTACGCCGGCTGCGCCATCGGTCAGCACTGGATGGACAACGGCGAGCACGCCCTCGTGGTGTACGACGACCTCTCCAAGCAGGCCGAGGCCTACCGTCAGCTGTCGCTGCTGCTGCGCCGCCCGCCGGGCCGCGAGGCGTACCCCGGCGACGTGTTCTACCTCCACAGCCGTCTGCTCGAGCGGGCCGCCAAGCTGTCCGACGAGAACGGCGGCGGTTCGCTGACCGCCCTGCCGATCATCGAGACGAAGGCCGGCGACGTGGTCGCCTTCATCCCGACGAACGTGATCTCGATCACCGACGGTCAGGTGTACCTGCAGGACAACCTGTTCAAGTCCGGTGTCCGCCCGGCCGTCGACGTGGGCATCTCGGTGTCCCGCGTGGGCAGCGCCGCCCAGATCAAGTCGATGAAGGCCGTCGCCGGCACGCTGAAGGGCGACCTCGCCCAGTTCCGCGAGCTCGAGGCGTTCGCCACGTTCGGTTCCGAACTCGACGCCGTGTCGAAGTCGCAGCTCGAGCGCGGCTACCGCCTGGTCGAGCTGCTCAAGCAGCCGCTCAACAGCCCGATGCCCGTCGAGGAGCAGGTCGTGTCGATCTTCGCCGGCACGAAGGGCTACCTCGACGACATGCCGGTCGGCGACGTCGGTGCGCTTCGAGACGGAGCTGATCGAGTACATGCGTACCACGCACAGCGGCCTGCTCGCCGAGCTGAAGACGAGCGGGTGTCCCCGACGGGCTCGGCGACGTGATCGAGGCCTTCAAGGAGACGTTCACCGTCCGTCGACCAACGAGTACGCCGTCGATCCGACCAACACCGACGTCGACGAACTCGGCGACGCCCAGTCCAACAAGACCCTCGCGACGGAGTGATCTAGATGGCAGGTGGTCAGGAGCGAATCCTCAGAGAACGCATTCGCAGCATTCGGGCGACGAAGAAGATCACGCGCGCCATGGAGCTCATCGCTGCGTCGCGCATCGTCAAGGCCCAGGCTCGCGTGGCCGCCGCCGTGCCGTACTCCGAGCAGATCACCGAGGTCGTCAAGGATCTCGCCGCCGGCGGTGCGTCGTCCGACTCGCCGTTGCTCGCCGGGCGCAACGAGATCAAGCACACCTGCTACGTCGTCATCACCGCCGACCGTGGGCTGTGCGGCGGCTACAACTCCGGCGTGCAGCGATCCGCCGAGGGTGAGGTCAAGGCCGACGTCCTCGCCGGCAAGGACTACACCGTCATCCCGGTCGGCCGGAAGGCCGAGGGCTACTTCAAGTTCCGCGGCTACACGCTCGGCCAGCCGTTCAACGGCTTCTCGACGCAGCCCTCCTACGAGGACGCCCGGGCGATCGGCGAATACGTCGTCGACCTGTTCGTGTCCGGCGAGGTCGACAAGGTCGAACTCGTCTACACCCGCTTCATCTCGTCGGGTACCCAGGAAGTCGTGCTGCGTCCGCTCGTCCCGCTCAGCGCCGACACCGTGGCCGGCGGCGACGGCAAGGCCGGCACCGACGGCGGCGGCGACTACGAGTTCGAGCCCGATCCGGCGACGATCCTCGACACGCTGCTCCCGCGGTACATCGAGGCCCGTGTCTACGCCGCCCTGCTCAACGCGGCGGCGTCCGAGCACGCCTACCGCCAACGGGCGATGAAGTCCGCGACCGACAACGCGGACGAACTCATCAAGTCGCTCAGCCGCATCATGAACCGGGCCCGTCAGGACTCGATCACCACCGAGATCATGGAGATCGTCAGCGGCGCCGAAGCCCTCGACTCCGACGACGCCGAGACCCCCTACTTCGATCTCGGCGACGCCGTCTACGAACATCTTCAACAGGCCGACTCCGGCGCCACCATCTGAGCGCACAGCGACACCAGGAGAACAACAGTCATGACCATGACCGAATCAACCAACGACACCGCAACCGGCCTGAAGGACGGCCGCATCGTCGGCATCGCCGGTCCCGTCATCGACGTCGAGTTCCCTCGCGGCGCGCTGCCCGAGCTGAACACGGCCGTCGAGTTCGACATCACGCTCGAGGGCGAGACCATCAAGGTGCTCGCCGAGGTCGCCCAGCAGCTCGGCGACGGACGCATCCGCGCCGTCTGCCTGAAGCCGACCGACGGCCTCGTGCGTGGCACCCCGGTGCGCAACCTCGGCCACGGCATCACGGTGCCGGTCGGCGACAAGGTGCTCGGCCACATCTGGAACGTGTGGGGCCAGCCCCTCGACGAAGCCCCCGAGGGCTTCGACGAGATGGAGCGCTGGGAGATCCACCGTGACGCCCCCGACTTCGACGCCCTCGAGCCGTCGGCGCGCATGTTCGAGACGGGCATCAAGGTCATCGACCTGCTCACGCCGTACGTCGCCGGTGGCAAGATCGGCCTGTTCGGCGGTGCCGGCGTCGGCAAGACCGTGCTCATCACCGAGATGATCAACCGTGTCGCCTCCCAGCACGGTGGTGTGTCGGTGTTCGCCGGTGTCGGCGAGCGCACCCGTGAGGGCACCGACCTCCGTCTGGAGATGATGGAGTCGGGCGTGTTCGAGAAGGCCGCCCTCGTGTTCGGCCAGATGGACGAGCCGCCGGGCGTGCGCCTGCGCGTCGCCCTGTCGGCGCTGACCATGGCGGAGTACTTCCGTGACGTCCAGAACCAGGACGTGCTGCTGTTCGTCGACAACATCTTCCGCTTCGTGCAGGCCGGTTCCGAGGTGTCGACGCTGCTCGGCCGTATGCCCGCCGCCGTGGGCTACCAGCCGACGCTCGCCGACGAGATGGGTCAGCTCCAGGAGCGCATCACCTCGACGCGGGGCCGTTCGATCACGTCGCTGCAGGCCGTGTACGTGCCCGCCGACGACTACACCGACCCGGCGCCGTTCACGACCTTCACGCACCTCGACGCCACCACCGAGCTGTCCCGCCAGGTTGCCGCACTCGGCATCTACCCGGCCGTGGACCCGCTCGCCTCGACCTCGACGATCCTGTCGCCCGAAGTCGTCGGTGACCACCACTACACGATCGCCCGCCGCGTGCAGGAGACCCTGCAGCGCTACAAGGAGCTGCAGGACATCATCGCCATCCTCGGTCTCGACGAGCTGTCCGAGGAGGACCGCCTCATCGTGAACCGGGCCCGCAAGATCGAGCGCTTCCTGTCGCAGCCGTTCTACGTCGCCGAGGTCTTCACCGGCCTCAACGGCGAGTACGTGCCGGTCGAGGAGACGGTCGAGTCGTTCGAGTCGATCATCAACGGTGAGCTCGACGAGGTCCCCGAGCAGGCGTTCCTGAACGTCGGCGGTGTCGAGCAGGTCCTCGCCAAGGCCAAGAAGCTCCAGGAGAGCTGACGATGGCCGAGCCGTTGATCGTCGAAGTGGTGTCGCCGGAGGCGGTGCTCTACTCGGGTGAGGCCGACATGGTCATCACCCGGACGCTCGGCGCCGGCGAGATCGCATTCCAGGCCGGCCACGCCGCCTTCCTCGGAGCGCTGGTCGAGAACCACACCCGGGTGTTCCAGACCGACGGCACCGTGCAGGACATCGCCATCCACCGCGGCTTCGTCGAGGTCAGTGGCACCCCGACCAAGGTGTCGATCCTGTCCGACACGGCCGAACTCGCCCAGGACATCGACGTCGAGCGGGCCAAGGAGGCACTCGAGCGTCATCGCCAGACGCTGCGCGACCAGCACATGGACGCCACGATGGTCGAAGTCGCGACCGCCGGCCGCGACCGGGCGCAGGCCCGCCTCGCCGCCACCGGCACCAGCTTCACCTGACCCGCTACGACGGTGCAGCACCGTCGTACGGCGTCTGACCCGTCGCGGCGTCATCGGTTCGTCGGCGGTAGGGTCGGCGCATGTCGAGTTATCCGTTCACCTCTGCGCTCGTCACCGGGGCATCGTCGGGGATCGGCGCCGAGATGGCCCGACTGCTGGGGGAGGCCGGCGTACCGACCGTGCTCGTCGCCCGGCGGGGTGACCGCCTCCGGGAGATCGCCGATCGCTACGACGGGTTCGAGGTGCTCGAGGCCGACCTCGGGACCGTCGAGGGACAGGCACTCGCCGTCGAGCGCATCTCGTCCGAGGTCCGATCCGATCGACCTCGTGGTCAACAACGCCGGGTTCGGCACCAGCGGCCAGTTCCACGAACTCGATGTCGATCGGCTCGCGGCCGAGATCGAGCTCAACGTCAAGGCGCTGACGATGCTGAGCCACGCCGCGCTCGTCGCGATGGTGCCCCGTGGACGCGGGTTCCTGCTGAACGTGTCGAGCGTGGCGAGCTTCCAGGCGTCACCCGGCCTCGGTGTGTACGCGGCGACGAAGGCGTACGTCACGAGCCTGACCGAGGCGCTGCACGCCGAAGTGAGCTCGGCCGGCGTGCACGTGACGGCCCTGTGTCCGGGCCTGACGAGGACCGAGTTCCAGGATCACAGCAACACCACCGGCCTCGCGTCGAAGGTCCCCGGCCTTGCCTGGACCACGGTCGAGCAGGTCGCCGCGACCGGGCTGAACGACGTCGCGTCGAACAAGACCATCTCCGTGCCGGGTGTGCTCTACAAGACAGCGGTCACGTTCAGCGACATCATGCCGCGCTCGCTGACCCGCTGGGTGAGCGGCTCGATCACCCGCTAGCGCAGCCTCGCCGACGACTGCCGCGCGATAGATTCCTCCCATCGCTACTCGGTTCCGGAATCAGGCCTCCCCGGGCCGGCGACGGGCGCCGATCATCGGGCTCGATCCGTCGGATCGCCTGTCGGAGCTCACCTCGGGCATCGCCGTCGTGCTGACACTTCTGGTCGGTACCAGCTTCTACTCCGATGATGTCAGCGATCCCCGCAACGTGCTCGTCGGGGTGGCGATCGTGGCGGCGCTCGCGTCGGGACTCGCCGGTGGAGTGATGAACGTGGTCGAGGACCTGTACGAGGATGCCGAGCTCCGGTACACCCGCATCGAGATCGCCCGTGTGGAGGCCGAGGATCGGCGAGCCGTGATCCGCGAGCGACTGCTCGAGGAGTTCGAGATCGACGTCAGCGACGAGGTGGCGGACGCGCTCGATCGCGGCCCTGGAGCAGCGGCCGACCGCGGAGGTCCGCGTCGAGGGTGTGAACCTCCGCGACGTCGTCGCCTCGGTGTTGCTGAACATGGTGGCGCTCATCCCGGTCATGTTGGCGTTCTGGCTGTTCAGCGACTGGAACGACGCCTTGCTCGCCGCCGAGTTGTCGCTGGTCGTCGGCCTGTTCCTCACCGGGTACCTCTACGGCTTTCGGCTCCGCTTCTCACCGATCGTGTGTGGCGTGTCGATGATGTTGGTGGGTCTCGTGCTCGTCGCCATCAGCTCGCTGTCGGAGTCGATCTGACGACCCGCAGCACGGTCCTCTAGTAGTCGATCGCGGAGAACTCGCGCAGCTTGGCGAAGCGATGGTGGGCATCGATCAATCGGACCGTGCCACTGCGTGACCGCATCACGAGGCTCTGCGTGCGGGCTCCGGTGGAATCGAACCGCACGCCGCGCAGGAGCGCACCGTCGGTCAGGCCGGTCGCGGCGAAGAAGCAGTTGTCGCCCTGGATGAGGTCGTTCTGGTCGAAGACGCGCCCGAGGTCGAACCCGGCGTCGATCATCGCTGTCTGCTCGGCGTCGCTCTGGGGCGCGAACCGGGCCTGGATCTCGCCGTCCATGGCCTTCATCGCTGCGGCGGAGACCACCGCTTCGGGGGTGCCGCCGATGCCGAACAACGCGTCGACGCCGGCGTCGGGCCAGCAGGCTGCCACCGATCCGTAGACGTCGCCGTCGGTGATCAGTCGGATGCGAGCGCCGCTCGCCCGGATCTCGCCGATCAGATCTGCGTGTCGCGGCCGGTCGAGGATCACGACCGTCAGGTCGCGGACCTCTTCGCCCTTGGCCTTGGCGATCCAACGCAGGTTCTGGGTCGCAGTCGCCGTGATGTCGATCGAGCCGACGGCGGACGGACCGACGGCGATCTTCTCCATGTAGAACGAGGGCCCCGGATCGAGCATCGACCCACGGTCGGACACCGCGATGACCGACAGCGCATTGGTCTTGCCCTGGGCCGTGAGGGTCGTGCCGTCGATCGGATCGACGGCCACGTCGACCTCGGGTGCGCCGCCGTCGCCGACCCGCTCGCCGTTGAACAGCATCGGGGCTTCGTCCTTCTCGCCCTCGCCGATCACCACGATGCCATCCATCGAGACCGTCGACAGCGACAGACGCATCGCCTCGACGGCGGCCTGGTCGGCGCCGTTCTTGTCGCCCCGGCCGACCCAGCGGGCCGCTGCCAGACACGCAGATTCGGTGGCTCGGACGAGCTCCATGGCGAGGTTGCGGTCGGGCTGCTGGCGTGACGTCGTTGTCATGCGTCCAACGTATCCGTTCGCGAGCCGGGGGTCCCGATGGATCGGAACCCCCGCGCTCGTCCTAGGTTCGTTTCTGGCGCGAGCGGAAGCGGTGGGCCCCGCGCAGATTGCGGAAGTGACGCGCGTGTTCCGCGTCCCGTCGCAGTCGGGCGTGGCGAGCGCGAACTTCGGCCAGTAGGAATGATTGGGAATCGTGCACAGCAGTGCCTTTCTGTGTTGGTGGGTGGGGTGGATGACCGCACGTCGAGTGCGGTCGAGGTCGACCTGAATCGGTCGACGTGATGCGGCGGGGCGCTCGCCGTCCGGTGCGCTGGCGCGCCGGCGCGTGAGTTGACGGCGGTCGCTCGTCGCGGCGGTCAGCCGCGGCGGTGCTGGTCCGGGATCGGTCCGGAGTCAGCGGTGCCGAGCGGCGCCGGCGAACGGGGTGCCGATGCAGTGAGCACACGTACCGGTGTTCGCCGGGTCGTTCGTTGCTGTGTGTTCATCGTTCACCTCCTGTCGGCTCGCTGGCTGTCGTCTCGCTGGTGAGGACCACAGTGCGCACAGCCGGGCCTGGCGATGCAACCGAGTTTCCGATGCCGGGCCGTACAGTCGGGCTGGTGCCGGTCCCACTCGAACTCGTCCTGTCCGGTCGTGACCTCACCGAACCCCGACTGTCCCCGGACGGTGCGTCCGTCGCGTTCGTCCATCGCTGGGGCGCCGGGACGGCGATCTCGGTCGTCGATGCCGAGGGTCGGGGTCCCGAGCGGTTGGTGACGTTCGGTCCGGAGCCCGCGCCGGGACGCGGCCTCGGGGGCGGGTGCTTCACCTGGATGCCGAACTCCACGGGGATCGTGTACGTGGCGCGAGACGGTGAACTGTGGCTGGTGGACGGGATCGAACTTCGTCGCGTGACCTCGCACGAACGGGCATGTCGGGCCCCTGCCGTCGACCCGGATCGGGGGCCATTCGTCGTCTACGTCGTCGACGAGCTCGAGATCTGGCTGACCGACCTGCACACCGGGCGGTCCCGCCGTCTCGACGACGGGCGACACGAGTTCTGCTTCGATCCGGTGGTGCTCGCCCGACGGTTCGACGGTGTCCTGGCAGGGATGGTCTCCGCCGGCGATGCCGTGGGACGCGTCCGAGCGGATCGACCTGCGGTTCGGTCCGGATGGTCCGTTCGGCGAGGTGCGGATCACCTGCTGGCGGCCCGATGACGGCGCGGTCCAGCAACCGCGATTCGCCCCCGACGGTTCACCGACCTGTGTCCACGACGGGACCGGCTGGCTGAACGTGCACGTTGGCGAGCGTGTCGTGCTCGGCGAACGGGCTGAACATGCCGGCCCCACCTGGTCGATGGGCCAACGGAGCTACGCGTTCGACGACGCCGGGAGATGCTTCATCGCTCGCAACGTCGCCGGGTTCGGCTCGCTGGTCCGCGTGGATCGAGGCGGCGAGGTCGCGTGGCTGACGCCCGACTTCACGGGTGTGTACGGGCAGCTCTCCGCGGTGGGCGATCGGCTCTGTGCCGTGCGCTCGGGACCGACCGCCCCGGCGGAGATCGTGGTCGTCGACGCAGGTCCGCACGACACCGGCGTGCGGGTGCGTCGCCACTGGCGGGGTGATCGGCTGGTCGGATGTCGAACTCCCGCCTCCGGAGGCCGTCCAGGTCGGCCACGACGAGATCACGCTGCATGCCCGCCGGTACCCCGCCGGCCCGGACGGCGCCGCGAAGGGGCTGCTGTGCTGGGTGCACGGTGGGCCGACCGACCAGTGGCAGGTCGACTTCCGACCGCGGATCGACTACTGGCGCAGTCGGGGCTGGGACGTGCTCGTCGTCGACCCTCGGGGGAGCACGGGCCATGGTCGGGCCTACCAGCAGGCCCTCAACGGCGGCTGGGGGCGCATCGACGTGGACGACACGGCTGCGCTCATCGGTCACGCCCACCGCGCGGGATGGGCGACGCCCGAGTCCACGATCGTGATCGGTGGCTCCTCGGGTGGACTGACGGTGCTCGGTGTGCTGGCCGATCACCCGCAGCTCGTCGCCGGCGGCGTCGCGTCGTATCCCGTGAGCGACCTCGCGGCGTTGTCGGAGGCCACGCATCGATTCGAGGCGCACTACACCGACACGCTCGTCGGGTCCCCTCGGCGCTTCGAGGAGTTGTCGCCGATCCATCGGGCCGGGCGGATCGCCGGCCCCCTGCTGCTGTTCCACGGCACCGTCGACGAGGTCGTGCCGATCGCGCAGAGCAACGCACTGGTGGATCGCATCCGTGCGGGCGGCGGGACGGTCGACTACGTCGTGTACGCCGGCGAAGGGCACGGGTTCCGGGACCCGGCCAACGTCCGTGACGAGTACGAACGAACCGAGCACTTCCTGGACCGGATCGCCGACGGCGCCCAGGTGTGATCTCGCGCTGCGATCTCGAAGCCAATGTGGGGTCCGACTTCGACGGACCTGCGCGGACCGGTAGCGTTTGGGCGTGTCCTTCGTGAACAACGACTCCGGCGCCGAACGTCATGAAGACAGTGCTGCGTCCGGCGAGCCCATCGACTTCGATCCCAACGATCCCGACGTCGTCAAGGTCCACTACGACCTGACGGTGTGGACGTTCGACCAGCGTGCCGAGTTGTCGGAGGCACTGGCCGACGCCGAGTTCCCGCACTACTGGGACGGTTCCGAGCTGGTGGTCCCCGAGGCCGTCGAGGACGATGTCGACGCGCTGTTCGAACGCCTCGAGGAGCTCTTCGGCCCGTTCCCGATCATCCTGCAGGACGACGAGGAATCCACCGAGTTCGGGCTCGACGAGTGGTCCGAATCCGACCGCAAGGCACTCACCGACGCGCTGATCGATGCCGAGATCCCGCACCGCTGGGACGGCACGACGGTCATCGTCGCCGCGGATGCCGAATCTGCGGTCGATGTCCTGCTCGATCGGATCGAGACCGGCGAGATGGGTGGCGACTCCAGCCGACGGCGGGGTCGCTCCGCCCGAGGGGGCACTGAGCACGATGTTCGTCGCTGCCGACAAGCTCGCCAAGGACCCGCTGGACACCGGTGCTCGCACCTCGCTGCTCGACCTGTTCCCGCAACTGGACCCCAAGCACCCGCCGTACGGAATTGGCGTGAGAACGTGGGCAGACGGGTGTCGCCGGAGTCGGTCGCCTGGTCGAACTCATCGACGATCATGCGCAGCAGACCGGCACCGACGAGTGGTTCGAGACCGACATGATCGGCGCCGCGCAGGAACTCCGCGCCCTGGTCAGGCCACTCGTCTGAGCGACGTCATGCTGCTCGCCGAGCTCGAGGTGTGGCATACCCGGCCCGCGGTGCCCACCCGTCGTGTCGCGCTCGGGCACATGGTGCTTCCGGTCGATCCGGCCCCCGGCTTCGGTGGGCTCCTGCTGGGGGCGATCATCGCCGAGCACCTCTACGGCGTCGATGACGAGCTCGTCCCCGACGTCCACCGGCTCATCAGCGAAGTCGAGGCCGGCGAGCGCATCGTGCAGCCCCGGCTCCGGCATCGGTTCCAGGTCGATCGGCACGGGTTGGCGAAGAGCCATCATCAGTTGCTCGGCAACGGTGACGACATCTCGTTCGATTTCCGGTCCCAGGGCACCGACCTGGCCCAGGTGCTGGGCGCGATCTATGCCGTGGAACGCCTGGCTCCCGAACACCGTCGACGCATCGGGCCCGTCCTCCAGAAGGCGGCCCGCTGGCGGGGCCCGATCGGCCCGTCGTTGATCGCCTATCTGGCCGGGTCGCAGACGCTCGCGCTCGAAGCGCTCGCTGATCCGCGTGGGTGGGCGATGAGCATTCTGGGGTTCGAACCGGGTGACAAGGCGCCGTCGAAGCGTGACGTCACCGCCCGGTTCCGCGAGCGCATGCGAGACGTGCACCCCGATCACGGCGGCGACAGCGTCGATGCCGCCAAGGCGATGAGTGACCTGGCCGAAGCCCGACGGGTGCTGACCGCGGCGAAGGACTGAGCGGCGCCGATGGCCAAGCCGACCGTGCTGCTCTACCCCGGGGCGGGCTCGGATCGCGACCACGCCAGTCTGGTCGCCGTCGAACGATCACTCGGCAGCGCTGCATCCGTGGAGCGGCTCGACTTCCCGTACCGGCGCGAGGGACGCAGGGCGCCGGACCGGGCCCCGAAGCTGATGGCCTCGATCCGCGACGATCTCGCAGGAGTCAGCCGTCGGCGTGGCGCGATCGTGATGGGCGGCCGCTCGATGGGCGGTCGCATGACCACCATGGTGGCCGCCGACGTCGACGGAGTCGGGCCGGTTGCCCGGCTCGCCGGCCTGGTGCTGATCTGCTACCCGCTGCACCCGCCGGGCAAGCCGGACGAACTCCGGGTCGATCACCTCGCCGTCGATCTCCGTGCCGTGCCTGTTCATCTCGGGGACGAGCGATCCGTTCGGGTCGCCCGACGAACTCCTGCAGTGGACCGCGGAGATCCCGGCCGCCGTCGAGCACGTGTGGATCGAGGGTGGCCGCCACGACCTCAAGGGCGCCGACGACGTGATCGCGTCCTCGGTCGCCCGGTTCGTCAGCGACGTCGCTGCACCCTGACACCTGTCCGGCGGCGATGAGCGAACGTGCCGCAAGTCTCACGTCATCGCTGTGGGTCGTCGGTGGGTGGTCGGGGTGGTGCAGGTCGATCGGGGCGTCCTCGGGGTTCAGCTGTTCGAGTTCGAGGTGGGCCGTCTCGGGGTAGGCGACCACCACGAGGACGGTCACGATCAACTGGCCGATCGCCAGCATGCGCGAGGACCTGGCCGTACGACCAGTCGGCGTCGAGCAGCGCACCCATGCTGAGCAGGCCGAGAATGCCACCGATCAGCGAGGCGGCCGTGACGAGGCCCGTCGCCCGGCTGCGGTTGCCGGTGGGGAACAGCTCGATCCGGTACACCGCCAGCGCAGGATAGGCCGCGCTCGAACAGCAGGCCGCCGACGAGCGACAGCATCCAGAGCGGGACGCCGCTGACCATGAACGCGCCGACGATGGCCGCGGTGCCGAGCGGCACGGTGACCGCGATCAGCTGACGTCGACCGCTCGTGTCGGCGATGCGACCACCGACGATGAGCCCGATGCTCGGCCGGTGTGCCGACGGCGATCGAGAAGAAGCCGATCATCCCGCCCGAGAACCCCTGGACGTCGGTGAGGTAGCGGTTCTGGAAGAAGCTCGCCGGCGCGATGAAGACGTTGCCGGCGAACGCCACGACCGACAGCAGCAGCAGGCGTCTGCGATTGATCCGCGGTGATCGCGCGGTCCGAGGTGCTGAGTGGCGAGTGCGCTGGGTGGCACGTGCTGGGTCGCGTGATGTGGGCAGCGGTGAACCGTCTCGTCTCCGGGAGTCGCCGGGTGAGATCGAGCGCGACGACACACCAGACGGCGCTGAGGACGATAGACGAGTCGCCAGCCGCTCGGGCCGAGGTCGGCGAGGCGGAGTGCCATCACGGCGACCCCGGCGCCGAGACCCGGCCGCCATCGCCAGGATGCTCACCGCGTAGGCGCGGCTGTTGCGCGGCATCTCCTCGGCGGCGACGACGCCGACCAGGAACGCGAGGGCGATGCCCATCGGGCGAGCCAGGGTCTGCGTGACGACGAGGATCCCGAACGTCGGAGCGATGGCGCCGAGGACCGAGAGCAGCGGTGCCAGCCAGGCGACGGCGACGATCACCCGGCGCCGACCGATGCGATCGGCGAGCACGGCGGCGGGGAGCGCGATCACGATGCCGACGCGAACGACCGCACCGGCGATGCCGATCGCCGGTGTTGTCGACGCCGAAGTCGTCGGCGGCGAAGTTGACGGTCTGGGTGAACAGCGTGTTGACGAACGCCGCGCTCATCGATGCCGCGGCGAGCAGACCGAGCACCAGCAGCTGGGTCGGCGTCGAGCCGGTCCGGTGGCGCCCACCAGCCTGATCGACGATCGCTTGCCGGGCGAGGACCCGGCGGACCGGCGAGCCGGAACAGCCAGCGCGAACCACGGGATCGACACGTCGTAGCGTCGTCGTCTCGACGCAGTTCGCCGTTGTCCGATTCCACCGTTCGGCAGTACGACGGAACGGGCCGTCGGCCTGCGCGAACTCGGCGCGCACGGGTCCGTCTGGAGCCAACGGCGCAGGACTCGCCGGGGACGTCGACTCGGTGAGCACGACGTCGTCCCGGGGAGCCAGCGTCGGGATGCGTTCGTCGGCGTCGTCGGGCCAGCGGCGGCTGACGATGCGCCCGCCTGGCTCCACGGCCGGAGCATACTGGTGGGCCATGAATCTGCCCGATCACTCGGACGCGCCTCGTGCGTCCGACGCCCGGCCCGACGACGCGATCCTCGTTCGGGGAAACGGTCCGCTGTCGGGCACCGTGGTCGTGCCGGGTGCCAAGAACTCGGTGCTCAAGCTGATGGCGACGACGCTGCTGACCGACGGCACGTTCGAGCTGACCAACGTGCCCGACATCGCCGACGTGACGATCATGGGCGACCTGCTGGCGGCGATCGGCTGTCGACATCGATCGGCCGGAGCCCGGCCGGCTCGACCTGACCAACACCGGCGACTCGTGCCGGTCGCGCCGTACGAGCTGGTCGAGCGGATCCGGGCCTCGATCAACGTGCTCGGTCCGCTGCTCACCCGTTGCGGTCACGTTCGGCTCTCGCTGCCGGGTGGCGACGACTTCGGCGCACGCCCGATCGACATGCACGTCGCCGGACTCGAGGCGATGGGGGCGACGTTCAAGTTCAGCCACGGGTACCTCGAGGCGTTCGCCGATCGGCTGCACGGTGCCGACATCACGTTCGACTTCCCGAGCGTCGGGGCGACCGAGAACCTCCTCACGGCCGCCGTGCTCGCCGACGGCACGACCACGCATCGACAACGCCGCCCGCGAGCCCGAGATCACCGACCTGTGCGAGTTCCTCGTCGCGATGGGCGCCGAGCATCTCGGGGATCGGGACGTCGACGCTCGTGATCGAGGGAGTCGAACCCGGCGACCTGCGGCCGGTGCGCCATCGCACCGTCCCCGACCGGATCCAGGCGGCCACGTACATCGCGGCGGTCGCCGTCGCCGGTGGCGAGCTGACGATCGAGGGAGCCCGCCCCGGGCACATGGCGATGCTGCTCGAGCGCTTCGCCGACATGGGCCTCGACTCATCGAACCGGTCGCACCGGAGGCACGCGTGCGCGTCGTGTCCCCGGAACGGCTGCGGTCGATCGACGTGGCCACGTTGCCGTACCCGGGCATCGCCACCGACTACAAGCCGCTGATCATCACGATGCTGGCGGTCGCCGACGGCGTCGGCATCGTCACCGAGAACCTCTACCCCGGTCGTTTCCGGTACGTCGAGGAGCTGCAGCGGCTGGGCGCCGACGTCCGCACGAGCGGCCACCACGCCGTGGTCCGGGGCGTGCCGCGGCTGTCCGGCGCGCCGGTGCGGGCCCACGACATCCGGGCCGGCGCGGCGATGGTGGTCGCCGGGCTGGCCGCCGAGGGCGAGACCGTGATCTCCGGCGTGCATCACATCGATCGTGGCTACGACGACCTCGTCGGTCGGCTCGCCGCGGTCGGCGCCACGATCGAGCGGATTCAGCTGCCGGGTCCTGAACGGCGCTCGTCGGGCGAACGGCGCGCGTCGGCCGGTCGGGCGCTGCGGGTCGTGCGCGGCGTCGACTCGGCGCTTGGCGAGCGCCAGCAGACCGACGATCGACGAGGATCGGCCCGGCGACCAGCAGGATCTCGTCCCACCCGCCCTGGTGGGCGAGCAGGAGGGGAGCGGCGGACACTGCAGGCACGGAATGCCGATCGTACGGGTTCGCTGGTTGAATGTCGTTGCCATGCGTGAACAGGTCGAAGCCACCATCGAAGTGATCCGCCCGGCCCTCCAGGCCGACGGCGGCGACATCGTCCTGCACGACGTCGACGAGGTGACCGGCGATCGTGTCGGTCGAGCTGGTCGGGGCCTGTGTGGGCTGCCCGGCGTCGACGCAGACGCTGAAGGCCGGCATCGAGCGCATCATGCGCGACCGCGTCGACGGCGTCACCGAAGTGGTGAACGTCGCCGAGAGCGCCGTGCGTGACGCCGGCCGCAAGCGCTCGCCAGGCCGAGCTGTTCGAGGCGGCCGCTCGCCGGTGACCGCAGCGCGCTCGGCCCGGCTGCTGTCGCTGATCGAGCGAGGCGACGACGACGCCCGGAGCGTCGGTCGTCTCGCCGTACGCCGCGAGCGGCGACGGCTACACGGTCGGGCTCACCGGCGCGCCCGGGGCCGGCAAGAGCACGCTGACGAGCGCGCTCATCGGCCACCTGCGCGCGCACGGACATCGAGCTCGCGGTGCTGGCGATCGACCCGTCGTCGCCGTTCACCGGTGGCGCCATCCTCGGCGACCGGGTGCGGATGCAGGACCACGCCACCGACCCGGGCGTGTTCATCCGGTCGATGGCGACCCGCGGCCATCTCGGCGGGCTGTCGCTGGCCACGCCGGAGGCGGTCCGCCTGCTCGACGCGATCGGGCGCCAGCTGGATCCTCGTCGAGACGGTCGGCGTCGGTCAGGTCGAGGTCGAGGTGGCCGGCAAGGCCGACACGACCGTCGTCGTCGTCAACCCCGGCTGGGGTGACAGCGTGCAGGCGAACAAGGCCGGGCCTGATGGAGATCGCCGACGTGTTCGTGATCAACAAGGCCGACCGCAAGGGCGTCGAGGAGACCGAGCGGGACCTGATGCAGATGCTCGACCTGTCCGACCTGCCCCACGACGCGTGGCGCCCGCCGATCGTGCCGACCGTGGCTCGACGGGCGAGGGCGTCGCCGCGCTGTGGGACGCCGTGCTCGCCCACCGTGCAGTACGCCGAAACCGTCCGGCCAGCTCGCGGGAGCGGCGCACGCTTCCGGCTGCGCGAGGAGCTGCGCGAGATCGTCGCCCTGCGCCTCGGGCGGCGGGCCCGTGAGATCTGCTCCGGCGAACGCTGGGACGAACTGACCGACGCCGTCGTCGAGCCAGTCCACCGACCCGTGGACGGCCGCCGACGAGATGCTCGCCGCCGTCGACGCCTGACCGGGTCTGGCGTATGCCGCTGAGCGGCCTGAGCGCTCGTAGAACCGACGGGCGACGCTGCACCGGCGCCAGGGGATCGACGCGCGTCAGACCGGTCGGTCGTGGCGAGCTGCTCGACGGCGCGGCGAGTACACGCCGAGCGAGGTGGACGAGTTGCTGTCCCGGGCCGTGATGCGTCGGTGATCGACCACTGGCAGCGGGCGACGGGCCGGTGACGCCGACAGAACGACGTGCTCGGGGAGTCGTCGGCTGCTGTGGCGCTGCCACGCCGTGCTCGGCCAGGGTCGACCTGGCGCTCGCATCACGCCGATCGATGTGCCGCCGTGGTCGCCGAAGCCGTGGACTCGTCGACTCGACGTCGGGTACGCCCACGAGGCCAGGGCGGCGGGCACTGGCCTGCCTCGGCCGACGTCGACGAGGCGGCCGCGAGCAGCGCGCCGTCGCCGCGCGGCCTCGAGGTGGCCGACGACGAGGACCGCGAGCTGTTCGAGCTCGGACCTGGTCGCCGAGCGCCCGCTGGCTGTCGAGCCATCGAGCTCGCGAGCATGGGCGGCATCGCTGAGGATCGCGGTCCCGCAGCCCCCTGGGCGAGGATCGAGTCAGCCCGCCGGTGATCGGCGAGACTGCCGATCCATGGCTGACTACGAGCTGCTCACCCTCGAACGTCGAGACGACGGCGTCGCCGTCCTGACGCTCGCCAACGGCAAGGTCAACGCCCTCTCGCGGGCGCTGCTCGCCGAGCTCCGAGCTGCCGTCGACCGAGCTGACGGCCGACCTGCCCGGGCGCGGTCGTCGTGACCGGCGGCGAGCGGCATCTTCGCCGCCGGCGCCGACATCTCCGAGTTCGGTGGTCCGGACGAGGCGGCGGCGATCACGGCGGGCGTTCCACGTCGCGCTCGATGCGATCGCCGCCCTCCCCCGGTTCGTGATCGCCGCCGTGAGCGGCTACGCCCTCGGCGGTGGCTGCGAGCTGGCGCTGGCCTGCGACTACCGGATCGCCGTCGGACAAGGCCGTGTTCGGCCAGCCCGAGATCCTGCTCGGGATCATCCCCGGCGGCGGCGGGACGCAGCGGCTGGCCCGCACTCGTCGGGCGCCAGCCGGGCCAAGGAGATGTGCCTCACCGGCCGTCAGGTCCGCGCCGACGAGGCGCTGCGGATCGGCCTGGCCGACGAGGTCGTGCGCCGACGACCAACTCCACGAGCGGGCGCTGGCGCTGGCCGCCGAGGTCGCCGCCGGTGCCGCTCGCGGCGCAGGCGCTCACGAAGCGGGTCATCGACGACGGGCTCGTCCACGTCGCTCGCCGACGGCCTGGCCGTCGAGCGCGACGCGTTCGTCGACGTGTTCGGCACCGACGACTCCCAGATCGGCGTCGCCAGCTTCCTCGAGCACGGCCCCGGCAAGGCCACGTTCACCGGCCGCTGACCCCGAACCGCATCGGCCTCCGAACCACCTGCATCGTCGTGCGGAATCGGTCCCGGAATCCGGGACTCGTGCCGCTCGGAAGGTCGAGGTCAGGGCGTTTCCTGGGCGAGCGATGCGGCCATGCCCGGGAGTTCGACCCACGGCTGCTTGTGGTCGCACCAGACCTCGACGGTGGGCGTGACGCCGGACTTGTCGTCGAGCGTGCCCGCCTTCACGGCGAGTATCCCGGCGGGCTCGACCATGGCGGAGAAGATCGGGCTGCCGCACTGACCGCAGAATCGCCGGTACACGTACACGGCGTCGCCGTGCTCGCCACGATCCTCGAAGGTGCTGAGGTCGCCGGACACCGCCATCTGACTCTCGTGCACGATGAGGTTCACCGAGAACGCGGCGCCACTCTGACGTTGGCAGTGGTCACAGTGGCAGACCGCCGTGGCGATCAGGTCACCGGTGAGCTCGTAGGTGATGTTTCCGCACTGGCAGCGTCCGGTCTGCGTCATGGTCGAACGGTACACCGCGCTCCCACCGGACGGTTTCATCTGCGGAATGACTCCCGAAATCCGGGACCCATTCCGGGGAGAAGTCCGGTCAGGAATCGTTGGTCACGACCCGGAGAACGCCAGTCGGTGGAGGAGGCCGGTCAGGGAGAGTCCGTCGAGCACCCGACCGGCTTCGATCTCGGCGCGGACGGTGGACCACGGGAGCCATTCGACCCGTTCGGCTTCGTCGGGGTCGCTCGGCGCGCCGACGTGCGTCGCGGAGGTGGCGAGGAAGACGTTGAAGGCGGCGTCGGTGGTGCCGTTGTTCGGGAAGTAGCGGGTCAAGGGCGTCAACGGGCCGGGTTCCCAACCCGACTCCTCGAGCGTCTCGCGGGCAGCCGCTTCATCGACCGACTCGCCGGCATCGACTCGCCCGGCGGGAATCTCCCAACCCCACGTGTCGGTGATGAACCGATGCCGCCACAGCAGCAGCACCCCCCGCTGCGGATCGTCGACGACGACGCCGGCCGCTTCGGCCGGCATCCGCAGCACATGGTGCTCGAACCGCGGACCGCTCGGCAGTTCGACGTCCACGAGCGCGAGGCGCATCCATTCGCTGTCGTACATCGTCCGCTCGCCGTGCACCGTCCACCGCATCGTCGCAGGCTAGATGAGCCGCCTCCCCCATCCCTCACCCCCGAAAAACTGCCTGGTCTGTCGTGCTCAGCGCGACGAACCAGGCATTCTTCAGCTCGTGGAGGGGACGGGGGTGGGGTGCGGGCCGGGGCCGACGGGGTCGTCGATCGGGTCGACGTGGAGCGGCCGGGTGAGCGACCAGGCCGACCGGGCGAGCCAGGCGCCGGTCGCGACGAGGACCACCATCACCGTGCCGCACACGGCGTAGGCGGCGGTTCGCCCGAACTCGTCGTACAGCAGCCCGGTGACGACCGCCATGATGCCCGCTGCCAGCGCCTGGGCGCCGCCGAGCACGCCCTGGGCGCCGGCCTGGCGATCCTCGGGCACCGTCAGGCCGACGGCGACGCCGGTACTCGACACCGTGAATCCGTCGCTGACCGCGTGGAGCATCGCGACGGCGAAGATCAGGCCGCCGGTCGGCATCACGCCGTACAGCGACATGAAGAATGCGCCGGCGATCAGCCCGAACACGGCGACCTTGAACGGTCCGCGGACCTGCGACCAGCGGCCGCCGATCGGTCCGAGCACGATCAAGCGGGAGCGCGAACAGCGTGATCCCGATGTTGGCCACCCACTTGGTGGTGCCGAGGTCGGCGTGCACCAGCGCCCACAGCGCGTCGAACGAGCCGATCATCACGAACACCGCGGCGCCCAACACGACGGCACCGGCGAACGGACGGATCCTCAGCAGGTCGACGGCGAGGCGACGGTGGGTGCTGGGACCGCTCTCGGTCACACTGACGCGAGCGACGAACGGCAGCATGATCAGCGTCCCGACGGCCACGACGACGAACGGCGCCGGAATCCCGAACGGACCGACGAGCAGCGCCGACAGTGCCGGGCCGATCGCGAAGCCGAACACGTCGGCCGCGAGCAGCCGGCCGAGGTTCTGGCCGAGATGGTTCGGGTCGGCCAGGATCACGATCCGCCGGGCCGCCGGGATCGCGGCACCGATGCCGATGCCGGAGATGAACCGTCCGATGAGGATCGGCGTGAGCGTGGTGCTGAACCCCATCAGCAGCAGACCGACCACGTTGATCGCGACCCCGAACAACACGACCTTGCGGGCATGGCCGCGGTCGGCGAGCGGCGCGATCAGGACCTGTGACAGGAATCCGGCGACGAAGCCGATGCCGATGACGATGCCGATCGCCGTCTCGCTGATGCCGTACTTGTCGCGGTAGTCGTCGACGATCGTGAACAGCACGCCGTACCCGGCGGCGAGGCTGGCCATGAGCCCACCGAACGCGAGGAACAGCATCCTCGGCGACGGGGCGTCGCGTGCATCGACCTCGTCGGTCGTCACCGGAGATGCAGTCACGGCCGCAGGCTAACGAAGCGAACCGACAACGGTGAGGTCGATTCGGACCTCCACACAACCGCTCAGGCAGGCGGACCCGATCAGTCGACCGCGACGAGGCCGATGTCGAACGGCCCGGTCAGCAGTGGATGCGTCGGGCAGCGCCCGCACGGTGACGCCCCACCGGCCGGCCCGATCGGGCGTGAACGTCGCGGCGAACGTCCGTCGGCCGTCGTCGTCATGGGGATCACGGCCAGACGATCCTCGTCGAAGGACCCGTCGGCGTGGACCGGGCCATGGACCGCCTGCACGATCAGTTCGCTCAGCGACAACGACCCGGCGTCGACGTAGGCGACCACATCTCGGCCCGCCCCGGCAACGCCGGGCTCGACGCCGGACTGGGCCGGATCGAGCGTGATGCGCACGCCGGGCCACGCCTCGGTGACCCGCGCCTTCCACTCGGCCAGCTCGCGCGCCGGGCCGGCGGCGTCCGCGGTGATCGCATCGGAGCTGACGGCAGCCGGCTCGTACAACTTGGTGACGTAGTCGCGGACCATCCGGCCGGCGATGACGTTCCAGCCGAGCGTCGTCCAGTTCGTGATGATCCGATCGATCCAGTCGTGCGGCACGCCGTCGTCGTCGCGGTCGTAGAACGACGGGACGATCTGGTGCTCGATGACGTCGAACGTGGCGGACGCCTCCCGGCGATCGCGACGGTCGAGGTCGGGATCGTCTTCGAACGACGGGATGTCGAAGCCGTTGCGGTCCGCCGACATCTCGTCCCACCAGCCGTCGAGGATCGAGCAGTTCAGCACGCCGTTCAGTGCGGCCTTCATGCCGCTCGTGCCGCAGGCCTCCATCGGTCGTCGCGGCGTGTTCAGCCACACGTCGCACCCGTGGTACATCGTGCGGGCGATCCCGATGTCGTAGTCGGGGATGAACACGAACCGGTGATGGACGTCGGCGTAGCGGGCCAGTCGATCGATCTCGCGGATCATGGCCTTGCCGGGCTCGTCGGCAGGGTGGGCCTTGCCGGCGAACACGAACTGCACCGGCCGGTCGGCGTCGAGCAGGAGTGCCTTGAGCCGGTCCATCTGGCTCAGCAGCAGCGTCGATCGCTTGTACGTGGCGAAACGTCGGGCGAACCCGATCGTGAGCACGTCCGGGTCGAGCACGTCGTGGCCGGTGAGCCGCCGGACCATGTCGACGAGTTCCCGCCGGCCCTGATTGCGGACGTCCCAGATCTCGTCGTGGTCGATGTCCTGGACACGCGCCCAGTCGTTCTCGTCGGCCAGGTGCCATTCCTCGTCGATGAGTCTGTCCCAGCAGTTCATCCACACGATCGCTCACCCACGTGCGGGCGTGGACGCCGTTGGTGACGTGGCCGATCGGGACCTCCGTCGTGGGCAGGTCCGGCCACAGCCAACCGAACATCTCCCGTGACACGTCGCCGTGGAGCTGGGCCACGCCGTTGGACCGAGCGGCGAGCCGCAGGCCCATCACCGCCATGTTGAACTTGTCGGTCTCCCGTGTCGCCCTGGCCGAGCGCGAACAGTTCGTCGATGCTGACGCCGCACTGCTCGGCGAACGTCGAGAAGTACGGCTCGTGAACAGCTCGCAGCGAGAACCGGTCGATGCCGGCCGGCACCGGGGTGTGGGTCGTGAACAGGCTGCCCGCCCGGACCGCTTCGATCGCCTCGTCGAACGACAGACCGTTGTCGGTCCACTCCCGGACCCGTTCCAGACCGAGGAACCCGGCGTGGCCCTCGTTGGTGTGGAAGACCTGCGGGTGGATGTCGAGCGCCCGCAGCGCCCGCACGCCGCCGATGCCGAGGATGATCTCCTGACGCAGGCGGTGCTGCTCGTCGCCGCCGTACAGCCGGTCGGTGACCGCGATCGCCTCGGGCGGGTTGTCGGCGACGTTGGTGTCGAGCAGGTAGAGCGGGATGCGACCGACGTCGACGCGCCACACCCGCACCGTGACGTCCACCCCGGCGAGGTCGACGTGCACCTCGCACGCCGGTCGGCTGGACACCGAGCGCTTCGGGGTCGATGCGTTCGTTGAGTTCGTCCTGCCACCCGTCGGCATCGAGTTCCTGGTGGAAGTACCCCTCGGCGTAGAGCAGGCCGACGCCGACGAGCGGCACACCGAGGTCGGAGCTCGCCTTCAGGTGGTCACCGGCGAGCACACCGAGGCCGCCGGAGTACTGCGGCAGCGCCTCGGTGATGCCGAACTCCGGCGAGAAGTACGCGACGAGCTCGAGCGGGCTGTGTTCGCTGGTCGTCGCGTCGCTGGAACCAGCTCGAACCGGTGAGCGCCGTGGTCGAGGCGCTCGCCGGGCGTTCACGACCTGGTCGACGTATCCGGCGTCGGCGGCGAGCGCCTCCCAGCATGCCGGTGACGTGCGGCGCACGAGATCGACCGGATGCTGGTCGGTCTCGCGCCACGACTGTCCCGTCGGGGAGCCGTCGAGCTGGTCGAACAGTGCCGCCAGCTGCCGATTCCAGGCCCAGTGGAGATTGGCGGCGATCACCTCGAGATCGCGGAGCGATTCGGGAATGCTGCTGGTGACGGTGAACTGGTGAACCGGGCGCATCGGACGAGACGTTACCGAGTCGATCGTGCCGTCGGTTCCGAACCGGCGTCGCGTTCACGCGGACGTCATCTGGACCGTGCCCCCGACGACGGCGGTCCGAAGTCGCTGTAGACCTCGACCGTGGCGCGGGCGATGGCATCCCACGAGTACTTCCGCTCGACGAGGTCACGGGCGTTGGCGATCAGGATGGTTGCCAGTTCGTGGTTGGTCAGCACCTGCTCGATCGCGTCGGCCAGGTCGTCGGGGTTCCCCGGCTCGAACGTGATCCCGGCATGCGTGCCGGCGACGAGTTCGGCGAGCCCGCCGGTACGGGCCACGATCAGCGGTGTGCCGGCTGCCAGCGCTTCGAGCGCGACGATGCCGAACGGCTCGTACAGCGACGGGATCACCACGCAGCCGGCGGTGTGGGCGAGTCGGCGGAGGTCGGCGTCATGGAGGTATCCGGGGAGGTCGACGATGTCGCTGACGCCTTCCACGTCGATCTGGGTCTGGAGGTCCGGCAGATAGCTGCCGCGGCCGGCGATGATGGCGTGGACGTCGGGGAGCCGACCTCGCAGCGAGGTGCATCGACCGAGCCAGGACCTGGAACCCCTTCTCGTACTGCACCCTGCCCCACGACAGCACGAGCGGCTGGCGTGGTGCCGCGCTGACCCGTTCGGGTCGCCACAGCGACGGGTCGATGCCGTTGGGGATGTGGATCACGTTGTCCGGGTCGAGTTCGAACCCGGTGATGAGCTGTTCCACCACGAACCGGGTCGGTGCAATGATCCGGTCGGCCTGGAACGCCAGCCACCATTCGATCGAGTTGATGTCGGTCGGGTGGCCGAGCGGCAGCTGGCCTCCGTGGCGGACCCGTTCGGTGCCGTGCATGGTCAGCACGAACGGGACGTCGTACCGACTGGCGAGCGAGTCGGCCGCCCAGCCGAGCTGCCAGTCGTGGCCGTGCACGACATCGGGTTCCCAACCGGCGAGGTCGCCCACGAATCGGGAGCCGAGCTTGGTGATGGCATGGTTGGCCGAGGCGACCCGGGTCACCGTCTCCACGGGCGGGAGCCACGGGAGGTCGACGAGGGTGCGCAACACGCGCACGCCGGGCGGTGGCTTCGCCTCCAGTTCGGCCGGCCGCTCGGCAATCGTGAGCACGACCACGTCGTGTCCGCCCGTCGCCAGCGCGGCGCTCAGGCCGGTCACCTGCGCCGCCATCCCACCGGTCGCCCGTGGTGGGAACTCCCACGAGAGCATCAAGACGCGCACGAGCGCGCACCCTAGTCTCGCTGAAGCCCTACCCTGGTCGGTGATGGCCAACGTCGCCCGACCGATCGGTGAGCTCGACCTGCACCTCTTCGGTGAAGGCACCCATCGCCGACTCTGGGAACTCCTCGGTCCGCAGCCGCTGCTGGTGGACGAGGCGGGCCAGGCCCGGTCGATCCGCTTCGGCGTGTGGGCTCCGAACGCCGCCGGCGTCGCCGTGATCGGCGACTGGAACGGCTGGGTCCCCGAACCGCTGGCGCCGGTGGTCTCCGATGGCCCGACCGGGATCTGGTCGATGGTGGCGCCGACGGCGCTGCAGCGGCCAGCGGTACAAGTTCGTCATCACGACCGCGGACGGTCGGACGCTGCACAAGGCCGACCCCATGGCCCGCCAGAGCGAACTCCCGCCGAGCGATGCGAGTGTGATCCCGGCGTGCGGCTCGTTCGAGTGGTCGGACGACGAGTGGATGCGGAGCCGCCGATCGGCGGTGATCGGGTCGACGCCCGCTACGGATCTACGAAGTGCATCTCGCGAGTTGGAAACGCGGTGTGAACGCCTGGGACGCACTCGCCGAGCAGATCGGCGACCATGTCGTCGGGCTCGGCTTCACCCATGTCGAGCTGATGCCGATCGCCGAGCACCCCTTCGGTGGATCCTGGGGGTATCAGGTGTCGGGGTACTACTCGCCGACGGCCCGTTTCGGCGACCCCGACGGGTTCCGTCGCTTCGTCGACGTGCTGCACGGGCGCGGCGTCGGCGTGATCCTCGACTGGGTGCCGGCGCACTTCCCCCGCGACGAATGGAGCCTCGGTCGGTTCGACGGCGAGCCCGTGTACGAACACCCGGACCCTCGCCGCGGTGAACACCCCGACTGGGGCACCTATGTCTTCGACTACGGCCGCAACCAGGTCCGGAACTTCCTGGTCGCCAACGCGCTCGTACTGGCTCGACCAGTTCCATGTCGACGGTCTGCGGGTCGATGCGGTGGCGTCGATGCTCTACCTCGACTACTCGCGAGCTGCGGGCCAGTGGGACCGCAACGAGTACGGAGGCCGTGAGCATCTCGAGGCGCTGGCGTTCCTGCGTGAGACGAATGCGGTGGTCGCCGATGAGTTCCCCGACGCCCTGATGATCGCCGAGGAGTCGACGTCGTGGCCAGGGGTCACCGCGTCGACGGCCGCCGGCGGGCTCGGTTTCACCTACAAGTGGAACCTCGGGTGGATGCACGACACGCTCGACTACCTCGCCCTCGACCCGGTGCATCGCAGCCATCACCACCACGAGATGACCTTCGCGTTGCTGTACGCGTACGACGAGCGGTTCATCCTCCCGTTGAGTCACGACGAGGTCGTCCACGGCAAGGGCAGCCTGCTCACGAAGATGGGCGGCGACGACTGGCAACGATTTGCCGCGCTCCGGGCGCTGTTCGCCTGGCAGTGGTCGCTCCCCGGGTCGCCGCTGGTGTTCATGGGAGCCGAGCTCGCTCCCTGGCAGGAGTGGAACGACGAGTCCGAACTGCCGTGGCACCTGCTCGACCATCGCGCGCATCGCGGCGTGTTCGACCTGATCGGTGCGCTCAATGCCGCCGCCGACGACTGGCCGGCGTTGTGGCGTCGGGACACCGACCCGGGCGGCTTCCAGTGGTTGGATGCCGACGACGCCGCACACAGCCTGTACGCATTCCTCCGGTGGGATGTCGACGGCGCCACGGCGGTCGTCTGCATCGCCAACTTCACGCCGGTGCCCCGTCCGGGATATCGCGTGGGCCTGCCGTGGGGCGGGGCCTGGCAGGTGATCATCGACACCGACGATGCCGGTTGGTGGGGCAGCGGTCACCGCGGCGCCGAGGCCCGGGTCGTCACGGGGACCGACGAACCCTGGCAGTCGCTCGACCACTCCGCCGTGCTGGACATCGGTCCGATGTCGATGATCTGGTTCGCGGCCCGTTCGCCCGGCCCTCCTGACGCCCGCGAGCCGGCGCGTCTCAGGCCCGCGTCAGACTCGTGCAGCGTCGACGAGGTCGCCGGAGCGCCTTCAGGTTGCGGCGCCAGATCGGCCCGAGGACCAGCCTGCCGCCCACGATCTCGCCGAGCCGCCCGCCGAGGTACCACGGGAAGTCGAGCTGCTCGGACCACGTGAAGCGAGTCCGGGTCGGGTTCGATCCGGGCCCAGCGATCGGTTCGCCAGTCCGGGATCGGTTCGATCGTGAAGACGCCGGTGCCGGTGACGATGCCGGTGTGTCGAACTCCCATCCGTCCGATCGCTCCGGCGTCGTCGGCCGGCACCCATTCGGTGATCTCCATCCGATCGGTCAGCCGGATCGGCCCGACCTTGGTGTCGCACAGGAACGACGTGCCGACGCCACGGGTCTGGTCGGTCTCGAACCTGATCGACACGGCGTCGGCCATCCAGTCGACGTGGCGCTCGACGGGCTCCACGAGTGCCAGACCTCGGCGGGCGTCGCGTCGAGGTCGATCGAGACGGTGACGTCGCTCACTGGCGCAGGCCGCCGGTCCGCTCATGCGGAGGCGGCGACCGAACGCAACAGGTCACATGCCTGCTCGGGCGGCACGATGTTGATCATGACGCCGGTGCCCCGCTCGAACCCTGCCTGGGTGACCAGGTTCGGCCACACGTGTGCGTGCCAGTGGTACTGGCCCGTGTGCTGGTGGGGCGCGGTGTGGAAGCCGAGGTTGTAGGCGACGTCACCGAGTGCGGCGTTGAGGTGTCCGATCGCATCGCGGAGGGCGATGCCCATTGCCGCCAGGCTGTCGGCGGGTGCATCCTGCAGGTGCGGTTCGTGGTGCCGGGGGACGATCAACAGCTCGTAGGGAGCGCCGCTCCAGATACGGGGCGATGACGGCGACGTCGTCGTTGGCGAACACGACGCGCTCGTCGGCGGAGAGTTCGGCCTCCACGGTCGTGCACAGCAGACATCCCCCGGCGAACCGGGCGAAGGCCCGCTCCTCGTCGAGGATCTCGCCGGGGACGAAGGGCAGTCCGAGGATCTGGCCGTGCGGATGGGCGATCGAGGCGCCTGCTTCCCAGCCGTGGTTGACGATCGCCTGGGTGTAGCGAACCTGGGGCGTGGCCGCGTGGTCGGCGAACCGATCGCGCAGCACTCGCATCAACTGCATGGCGTGGGAGTCGTCGAGTGTGTGCAAGCCCGCATCGTGGTCGGGGGTGTACACGAAGACCTCGTGGATCCCGCTGGCCTCGGCCATGACGAACACCGGTCCGAGATTGTGGACGGCGAATGCTTCCTCACCGTCGAAGGCCGGATAGCGATTGGGGATCACTCGCATCGACCAGGAACCGTCGGCTTCGACGGTTTCGACTGCCGGCGGCGTCGCTTCCTCGTTGCCCGGGCAGAAGGGGCACGGTCGGCTGGGGTCGGTCTCGATGGTGTAGTCCCGAGGCGCGAAGTCGTTCGGACGTTCGGCTCGTTCGGCGACGATGGTCACCCACCGTCCGTTCAGGGGGTTCAAACGCATCTGACTCATTGTCAGCTCAAGGATACGACTCGGGACGCGGTCATGCGTGGCACTGTGACGAACCGCTCACCTGCGCAGCGGCGTGCTGTCGGTCGAGGCGGTTCTGGTTCCAGCGATGGGTGCCCCAGCCGAGCAGCGCTCCGACGCCGAACGCGATCAGGCCGCCGACGCCGTCCAGCCAGAAGTGGTTGCCGGTCACGACGATGCAGAACAGCGTCACCAGTGGATACAGCAGCACCAGGGCCTTCATCCAGCGTCGCCTGATCAAGGGCCACACGGCGATCGCGCACCAGGTCGACCAGCCGATGTGGAGGCTCGGCATCGCGGCGTACTGGTTCGAGATCGACGCCATGGTGTCGGACTCGAACGACCACGGCCCGCCGTACTCCGCCAGGGTGTCGACGAACCCGAACCCTCCGTCGGGGCGCAGGTCGCTCTCGATGCACTCGGCCCCGTACTTGGCGGGGTCGTCGCGGGGGCACGGCTGGTCGAGCAGGCGCGGCGGCATCAGCGGGAACCAGGCGAATCCGATGATCGCCAATGCGGTCATGAACGCCAGGGTGTTGCGCCACTGCGGGAACACGTCGGCACGCTTGACGTACAGCAGCACGAAGACGCCGGCGGTCACGACGAAGTGGGCGGTGCCGTAGTAGACGTTCCAGAACTGGATGAAGCGCTCGTACGGCAGGAACCAGGCCTGCACGGTCTGCTCGTGGAAGAGGTTCAGCCAGAGCTCGGTGCGGATCACCCGTTCGGCGTTCGTGAACGCCTGCTCGGGGATGCCGTCGGCGGCGATCTTGTTCGATCCGAACAGGTTGCGGGTCCAGGAGTAGACGCCGTAGAAGACCGCGACGATCACGGCTTCCTTCCACCAGAAGACCCGGTGCTGGCGCTCGGGCGCGGGGGCCTCTTCAGCGACCTGCATCACCGGGATACGGTAGCCGCGCAGTACGGTCATCAGGCATGGCACTGATCCAGGGACACGCCGGAGAGCAGGCGGTTGCCGCCCTTTCGGCATACGGCACCGACGTGATGTTCACGCTCAACGGCGGCCACATCTGGCCACTGTACGACGCGGCTCGCAACCAGGGGATGCGGGTGGTCGACACGCGTCACGAGCAGTCGGCCACCTTCGCCGCCGAGGCGTACGCCAAGCTCACCCGGCGGCCCGGGTTCGCCGCGCTCACGGCAGGGCCGGGCATCACCAACGGTGTGTCCGCGGTGACGTCGGCGTACTTCAACGGATCACCGGTGGTCGTCCTCGGTGGCCGGGCACCCCAGGGCCGTTGGGGTGCGGGGTCGCTCCAGGAGCTCGACCACGTCCCCATCCTGGAGTCGATCACCAAGCTCGCCGCGACGGTGACCGACCCTGAGCAGGCCGGCCGGATGGTGCACGAGGCGGCCCGGTCGGCGATCGAGCCGCATCGGGGTCCGACCTTCCTCGACTTCCCGTTGGACGTGTTCGGCCCGTCGACCGGCGAGGTGCCCGACGTCGTGGACGCGGCACGCCCTGCGGTGGACGCCGCAGCGCTGGACGAACTCGCCCGGATGATCGGCGCTGCGGAGCGGCCTGCGTTCATCGTCGGGTCCGACGTCTACTGGGACGGCGCCTGGGACGAACTGGACGCCGCGGCGCGGGCGTTCGGCGTGCCGTGCTTCTTCAACGGGATGGGCCGAGGTCTGCTGCCGGCCGATCACGACCTCGCGTTCCTGCGGACACGCGGTCTGCTCAAGCAGCGAGCCGACCTGGTGGTGGTGCTCGGGACGCCGCTCGACTTCCGACTCGGGTTCGGTCGATTCGGGTCGGCCACGGTCGCCCATGTGGTCGATGCCGACTCGCAGCGTGCCGCGCACGTCGACGTGCACACCGTGGTCGGTGACTTCCGCACGATCCTGGCGGGGCTCGCCGAGTTCGGAGGCGACCGGGTGGACCATGCCGGCTGGGTCGCCGAGCTGCGTGACGCGGAAACCGTGGCCGCACAGGCGGAAGTCGAGCTGATGCAGGCCGACGCCGATCCGATCGCGCCGAGCCGCATCTACGGCGAGCTGCGTCGCCGGCTCGAGCGCGACGCGGTGGTCATCTGTGACGGCGGTGACTTCGCCTCCTATGCCGGCAAGTTCATCGAGGTGTTCGAGCCGGGCGGCTGGCTCGACACCGGCCCCTACGGCTGCCTGGGCAACGGGCTCGGTTACGCCATCGCGGCTCGCGTCGTGCGGCCGTCGTCGCAGGTGGTGCTCCTGCTCGGCGACGGCGCCGCCGGCTTCAGCCTGATGGACGTCGACTCCCTGGTCCGGCACGCACTGCCCGTCGTCATGGTGGTCGGCAACAACGGGATGTGGGGCCTGGAGAAGCATCCGATGCAGGCGATCTACGGCTGGGACATGGCCTGTGACCTGCAGCCGGGCTGCCGCTACGACGAGGTCGTGCGGTCGCTCGGCGGTGGGGGCGAGCTGGTCACGTCACCAGCGGAGATCGGCCCGGCGCTCGACCGGGCGTTCGCCAGTGGTGTCCCGTACCTCGTCAACGTCGTGACCGACCCGAGCGACGTCTACCCGAGGTCCAGCAACCTCGCCTGACGTACATCACGGTGCCAGGCACCAGATGTACGTCAGCTGTCGCAGCACTTGGCCATGAATCGATCGACGTCGACCAGCACCCGGGTGATCTTGCCGGCAGCGACGAGGCCGCCGGAGTCGGAGGCCGACACCGTGAACTTCAGGCGTCGGCCCTCGATCTTCTCGAGCACGGCCTCGGCGACCACTTCGGCGCCCACGGGCGTGGGTTGCAGATGATCGAACTGCACGCGCATCCCGACCGTGGTCATGCCGTCGTCGAGGGCGTTGTGGATCGCATTGCAGCTCGCCTCTTCGCACAGCGCGATCAGTCGGGGTGAGCCGAGTACCTCGACGATGCCGGATCCGAGGGCCCGGGCGGTATCAGCCTCGGTGACCACCAGCTTGGCGTCGCCGCGCATGCCCGTTTCGAGATTCACGGACCACACGCTAACGGGAACGCGTCTCACCGCGCGGTCACGCGATGAGTCCGGGCGCGCCCAGGTCGCGCCGAGACTCATCGCCGTAGAATCGATCGGGTGATCGAGACCGACGTCCTGGAACGAGTACTTGCCGGCGCCGTGAGCACCGGCGCCGACTTCGCCGAGGTGTACGCCGAGGACAAGCGATCGACGTCGGCCGGTCTCGATGACGGACGCGTCGAGCAGGTCACCAGCGGCCGCGACCGTGGCGCGGGGATCCGGGTCGTCGCCGGGGAGACCACGGGGTTCGCGTACACCTCGGACCTGTCCGAGCCGGGCCTCGCCGCGGCGGCCGCGGCGGCCGCAGCTGCCGCCAGTCGTGGCGGCGGTGGCGTGCGCACGGTTGCACTCACCCGCTCGGCGCCGCACCGCCCGAACACGATCGAGCAGGATCCCGACTCGGTGGCCAAGCTGGCGAAGGTGGAACTCCTGCAGCGCATGGACGAAGCTGCCCGTGCCTTCGGCCCGGAGATCGTGCAGGTGTCGGCCGGCTACGGCGACAGCTCCAAACGGGTGCTGGTGGCCAACACCGACGGCGTGCTCGCCGACGACGAGGTCGTGCGCACGCTCGTGCGGATCAGCGCCGTCGCCGACGGCGACACCGGCATGCAGACCGGCTACCAGTCGATGGGGCACACCGTCGGGTTCGAGATCTTCGACACCGTCGACGTGGAAGAGCTCGCCCGCGAGGCGGCCCGCCAGGCGATCACCAAGCTGCGGGCCCGACCGGCGCCGTCGGGCGCGATGCCCGTCGTCATCAAACACGGCACCGGCGGCGTGCTGTTCCACGAAGCGTGCGGTCACGGCCTCGAGGCCGACCACATCCAGAAGGGCGCCAGCGTCTACGCCGGCAAGGTCGGCCAGTTGGTCGCCTCCCCGCTCGTCACGCTGGTCGACGACGGCACGATGCCGGGGGAGTGGGGCACCTTGGGCTTCGACGACGAGGGCCACGTCACCCAGCGCAACGTCCTGATCGAGGACGGCATCCTGACCGACTACATGTGGGACTACCTGCGGGCCAGGAAGGACAAGCGGCCGCAGTCCGGCAACGGTCGCCGTCAGAGCTACCAGTACCTGCCGATGGTGCGGATGACGAACACCTTCGTCCTCGACGGTCCCGACGATCCCGACGACATCGTCTCGTCGACCCCGAACGGGGTGTACGTCGCCAAGCTCGGTGGCGGCAGCGTCAACACGGCGTCGGGGGACTTCGTGTTCGGCATGACCGAGGCGTACCTCATCGAGAACGGCGAGATCACCGAGCCGTTGCGTGACGGCAACCTCATCGGCAACGGCCCGAAGGTGCTCGCCGACATCGACATGCTCGGCAACGACTTCGCGATGGGCAGCCCGGGCACGTGCGGCAAGGACGGCCAGGGTGTGCCGGTCGGCGACGGCCAACCGACGCTCCGGGTGAAGTCACTGACCGTCGGTGGCACCGCGTGACCGCGTTCGAGAGCGAGCTGCTCACCGTTGCCGACCGGGTCGTCGCCCAGGCGAGACCCGGCGAGCAGATCGAGGCCTTCGTGGCGCGCGGCGGGGAAACCGAGGTCAGGGTCTACCAGGGCGATGTCGAGCACTTCGTCTCTGCGCAGAGCGAAGGCATCGGCATCCGGGTCATCCACGACGGCAGGACCGGGTTCGCGTACGCCGGGACGCTCGACCACGACGCCATCGCCGAGGTGCTGGCAGAGGCCCGGGACAACGTGCAGTTCGGCACGGTCGACGAGTGGGCGGCGCTCGCCGAGCCGGACGGGGTGCCCATCACGGCGCAGGCGCTGTGGAACGACGAACTGGCCGAGTACCCGACGGACGACAAGATCGACCTGGCCAAGCAACTCGAGAAGCTGGCGTCCGGCGCGGATCCGCGGGTTCGCGTCGACGACTCGAACTACGCCGACGCCTACGGCGAGTCGGCGGTCGCCTCCACGACCGGCATCCGGATGTCGGGCCGGGAGAACGGCTGCTACGTGTCGGTCTCGACGCTCGCCGACGAGGGCGAGGGCGACGACGCCGAGACCCAGACGGGGTTCGGTTTCTCCGTGGGTCGCTCGCCCGACGAGTTCGATCTCGACCGGGCGGCGCGCGAAGCGGTCGACCGGGCGACGCGTCTGCTCGGGGCGACGCAGCCGCCGAGCCGCCGTCTGACGGTCGTGCTCGATCCGTACGTGACCGCGCAGTTCATCGGTGTGATCTCCTCGACACTCAACGGCGAGGCGGTCGTCAAGGGCCGGTCCCTGTTCCGTGACCGACTCGGCGAGACGGTGGCGGCCTCGGGGGTGACCCTGATCGACGACCCGACCAACCCGCAGGCGTACACCGCCACCGACGTCGACGGCGAAGGTCTCGCCGCCCGCCGCAACGTGCTCATCGACAACGGCGTCCTGCGCCAGTTCGTGCACAACTCCTACTCCGCTCGTCGCGCAGGCACGGTGTCGACCGGCAACGCCACCCGCGGCGGCTTCGCCGGCACCCCGGGCGTCGGCTGCCTGGCGCTGTCGCTCGTGCCGGGCACGCGGTCGCAGGCCGAGCTCATCGCCGACGTCGACGACGGCCTCCTCGTGCAGCAGATGCAGGGTCTGCACTCGGGCGTGAACCCCATCAGCGGGGACTTCTCGACGGGGGCGGCCGGGCTGCTCATCTCGAACGGGGAGATCGGAGGGCCGGTGCGCGAGATCACGATCGCGTCGACGCTGCAACGGATGCTGCTCGACATCGTCGAGATCGGTGGCGACATCGAGTGGTTGCCGATGCGTGCTGCCGGCATGAGCCTCGTCATCCGCGACGTCACCATGTCGGGGACCTGACGGACGGCGACGATGGCGCTCGCATCGGCCGAAGCGGTCGCCCGTCACCCTCACCTGGCCGCAGCGGTCGGTGTCGGTCGCGTTCGTGTCGACCTGCACACCCACACGATGTGGAGCGGTGACTCGACGACCACACCCGAGGAGTTCGCGGCGGCGATCACGTCCAGCGGTCTCGACGTGGTCTGCATCACCGACCACAATGCGATCGCCGGCGCCGCGCGAACTCCGAGCTCGGGTCGACTGCCGCATCATCGTCGGCGAGGAACTCCGCACGGCCGCCGGTGAGATCATCGGGCTGTTCCTCACCGAACGGATCCCGATGGGCCTCGGTCATCTCGATGCGGCGAAGGCGATCCGCGAGCAGGGCGGGTTGGTCTACGTTCCGCATCCGTTCGATCCGATGCGGCGCAACCTGACCGAGCCGGCACTGCGTGAACTCGCCGAGCGAGAGCTCGTCGACGCGATCGAAGTGCTCAACGCCAAGACGTCGCTCGCCAGTCTGAACCGACGAGCCTCGGAGTTCGCCGGCGAGTTCGGGATCCTGGGCGGTGCGGGCAGCGACGCGCACGTCCCCGACGCGCTCGGAGCCGCCTACGTCGAGATGCCCGACTTCGACGGACGCGACGACTTCCTCGCTGCCCTCTCGCAGGGTTCCGTCGTCGGCCACCACTGGGACGAGCCCCGCCCGTGGACGGCGCGGATCATCCCGTCGGTCCGGGACTGACCGCATCCGCGGGTCGACGTGGCATCGGTGACGGCCGCACCCGGGCCCACGGGTCTCACGGCACGTAGAGCAGCGTGGTCGACCCGGCCTGGGTCGCGGCTGCGACGGACGCGGCGTCGGCTTCGGGGACGGCGACGAAGCTGACACCGTCGTCGACGTCGACGATGGTGGCCGTCGACGACAGGACCTGTCCCTCGGCGGCCACGAGCACCCGCAGTCCGACGAAGGAGGCCCGGCTCAACGGATCGGGCACCGCGAGGACCACCGTGCCGGGGTCGGCGCGCGCGGCGGGACCCGGTCGGGTGGTGATGTCGACGTCGGTCAGCACCTCTCCGATGCCGATGCGTTGAGACAGTGCCGCTCGGTCGGGGAGCTCCTCGAGGGCACCCGGCGGCAACGCCGCGACGGGCAGGTCGACGCGGCGAGTCGCGATCGTGTCGCCGGGGTGGAGTGCCCGCTCGGCCACGAGGACCGTTCGAGTCGTGCGCCAGTCATCGCGGGCTGCATCGAGCGCCGATGACTGCTGGTGGACTGCAACGGCCACGCCGGCGGCCAGGACGGTGACGATGGCCCAGTAGAGCCAGGGTCGGCGGGCGAGGACGAGCCGGGTGGCGGCAACGACGTGCATCGAGATCTCCTCGGATCGACGGAACGATCGGGGGGAGTCGGTGCGACGAGGCTACCGGCGGTCGGCGTCGGCACGCCGGCGGTGTTCAGGAGTTGGAGCTGGTCGTCGACGTGCTCGACCCAGACGTCTTGGAATCGGACTTCTTGGACTCGGACGTCTTCGAGTCCGATGTCGAACTCGTCGACGAGCCGGACGACGACTCGGCCTTCGATCCGGCCGAGTCGGTCTTGGAGGCACTGTCGGACGAACTGCTCGAATCGCTCGACGCGGGCGACGAGGCCGACTTCTTCCCGCGATTGTCGGTCTTGAAGAAGCCGGATCCCTTGAACGTGACCCCGACCGGGGTGAAGACCTTCTTGACGGGCATCAGCTCGCCGGAGTCGGGATGGGCGACCTCGGTGAGGTTCTCGTCGTGGAATCCCTGCTGGACTTCGATCGTCTCGCCGGTGTCGACGAACTTGTAGACATACGTGGGCATCGGAGTCGACAAAGATATCGTCGTCACGATGCAGGTACGCAGCGCAGTGATTCCGGCGGCAGGTCTGGGCACCCGGTTCCTCCCGGCGACCAAGGCGGTGCCGAAGGAACTCTTCCCGATCGGCGACCAGCCGGCGATCCAGATCGTGATCGACGAGGCACTCGGCGCCGGGATCGATCACATCGTGGTGGTCAGCAGCCGCGACAAGCCGGCGCTGGAGGCCTACTTCACCCCGGACGATGCGCTCCTCGACGCGTTGATCGCCAAGGGCAAGATCGACACCGCGGAGCGGCTGCGGGCGATCGGCCGCGACTGGCGGGTCACGATCGTCTACCAGGACGCGCCCAAGGGGCTCGGTCATGCCGTGGGCTGCGCCCGCGAAGCGGTCGGCGACGAGTCGTTCGCGGTGCTGCTGCCCGACGAGTTGATGTCGAGTTCGGCAGTGCTCGCCCAGATGAACGGCGTCTGCGCATCCACCGGCGGCAGCGTCGTCGCCGTGGTGAACGTTCCACGCGAGCAGGTGAGCTCCTACGGGGTCATCGACCCGGCGGGGGAACTGTCCCACGACGGCGTCATCGCCGTGCGTGACCTCGTCGAGAAGCCATCCGCGCAGGACGCGCCGAGCAACTTCATTCTCACCGGCAGGTACGTGCTCACCGCCGACGCGTGGGATGAGATCGGTGCGCTCACGCCTGGCAGCGGCGGTGAACTCCAACTGACCGACGCGCTGCGTGCCCAGGCGGCCCGTTCGCCCTTCCACGCCGTGGTGGCCGACGAGAGCCGCATGGACACGGGCACCCCGCTCGGATTCCTGACCGCATCGATCCAACTCGGTCTGCGCAATCCCGAACTGGCCGCGCCGTTGCGCGAGTTCCTCCAGCCACGTTCACTGATCCGCCGGGGCAGATCGTCCGGCACGAGCCGGCCGGCACCGGGCGCGATCAGGTCCGCCGGAACTGTTCGGGCACGTCGTGGACGAGCCCGTAGTCGTCCACGTCGAAACGGTGGTCGCCGGCCTCGAAGCGCCGGCGGCCGACACGGGTGTACGGGGTCGCTGGCCGCGACGATGCCGAGCGTGTCGACGTCGATCCACGCTGCGGTGACGTCGCGGCGTTCGCCGATGTCGAGCTGCATCCGGCGGATCGCCATGCTGTGCGTGAACGGTGTGCAGGTGAACGCGACGTCGGTGCACCCTGCCAGGTCGGGCCGGTGAGCGCCGTTCACCTCGCCCCAGCGGCCCGTCCCGTCGGCGCCGAGCCAGAGGTCGGGTTCGTCGAGATCCCGGAACAGCAGCACCTGACGGACCTGCCACGTCGCGGAGAGTCGGACCACGTAGGTGGCGGCTTCGCGCCCGACCTCGCCGGTGGCCGTCCACCCCTCGTTCTCCCAGCGCAGCGTCAGGGTCTCGAGATGCTCGTGATCCCAACTCTGCCAGCGTGCGGTGTACCCGTCGGGCGGGAACGCAGTCAGCGACGTCGTCACGGCGGACCACGCTACGGGCAGGTGATGGCAGGTGACGACGGGTGGGATACCTTGCCCTCGTGACGCCGTTGGAAGATGCCCAGGCCTTCGTGCTCGAATCCTGCCCACCCCTGCCGGCGGTCGAGATCGATCGCTCCGGTGCGCTCGGGTTGGTGCTCGCGGCGCCGATCGTCGCGGCCGAAGTCGTGCCGCCGTTCGACAACACCGCCGTCGACGGCTACGCCGTGCGCGCCGCCGACCTGGCGAACGTCCCCGTCGAGCTGCTGGTGGTGGGCGAGATCGCGGCGGGTGCTGCTCCGAGCGTGCCCGTCGGTCCCGGTGAAGCCGTCCGGATCATGACCGGTGCCCCGATGCCGCCCGGGGCCGATGCCGTGGCGATGGTCGAGGACTCCGAGCGGGTCGGGCCGGATCGGGTCCGGCTGCGGCCGATCGCTCGTGAGTGGGGCCTCGATCCGTCGAGCGGGCGATGACGTGCAGATCGGCGACCTGCTGTTCGACGCGGGGACCACGATCACCCCGACGGTGGATGCCGTGCTGGCCAGCGTCAACGCCCGCGTCGGTCACGGTGTGGCCCCGGGCTCGCGTCGCGGTGCTGTCGACGGGTGACGAACTGGTCGACGACGGGTCGCCACTCGAGCTCGGCCAGATCCGCGAGAGCAACAAGACGATGTTGTCCGCCCTGCTCGCCGAGGCCGGTTGCGACGTCGTCGACCTGGGTGTGGTGCGCGACGACGAGGCCGAGTTGGAGCGGGTCCTGCGCAGCGCAGCGTCCGAGTGTGACGCGATCGTGTCCAGCGGTGGGGTGTCGATGGGCGACTACGACGTCGTGAAGGCGGTGCTCGGACGGATCGCCGACATGACCTGGATGCAGATCGCCATCAAGCCGGCCAAGCCGTTCGCGTTCGGCCGGCTCGACGGTGTGCCGGTGTTCGGGTTGCCCGGCAATCCGGTGAGCTCCCTCGTGAGCTTCGAGTTGCTGGCCCGACCGGCGCTGCGCCGGATGATGGGACACCGCCGGCTGACCCGCACGCACCTCGTGGCGGTCGCCGATACGCCGCTGCAGCGCTCACCCGACGGCAAGGTCCACTTCGTGCGGGTCCACGGCGAGTTCGCCGACGACGGTCGCTATCACGTCCGGCCGGTGGGTGCTCAGGGAAGCCATCAGCTCGCGGCCACTGCGCTCGCCGATGCCATGGCCGTGGTTCCCGATGGTCCCGGCGTGCCCGCCGGAGCCGATGTCGCCGTGCTGCTCCTGCGCGGCGACGTCTGAGCACTCCGACGTCTCGCGTCCGGGGTCGCCGGCAGGGGCGCCGTAGGCTGTCGGCATGGCCGGGGACCTCACGTCACAGGAACTGATCGATCCGTTCGGCCGCCTGATCGAGGATCTGCGGATCTCGATCACGGATCGGTGCAACTTCCGTTGCACGTACTGCATGCCCGAGGAGGGCATGCAGTGGCTCCCGCGGTCCGACGTCATGCGGTTCGAGGAGATCGAACGCCTCGCCCGGATCTTCGTCGAGCGCTACGGGGTCCGCGGGATCAGGCTCACCGGCGGCGAACCGACCGTGAGGGCCCACCTCCCGGTGCTGGTCGCCAAGCTCGCGGCGATCGAGGGGCCCCACGGCAAGGTCGATCTCGCGATGACCACCAACGGGGCGACGCTGCGGCTCGTCGCCGACACCCTCAAGGAGTCCGGTCTCCGACGGGTCAACATCAGCCTCGACACGCTCGATCGTGCCAAGTTCCTGCAGATGACGCGGCGCGACGAACTCGAACGGGTCCTCGACGGCATCGAGGCGGCGAAGGACGCCGGCTTCGATCCCGTCAAGATCAATGCGGTGATCGAACGCGGCGTGAACGACGACGAGATCGTCGCCCTCGCCACGTTCGGACGCGAGCGGCAGGTCGAGGTCCGATTCATCGAGTTCATGCCCCTCGACGCCGACGGTCATTGGATGAACGACAAGGTGGTCGGCCAGGACGAGATCGTGGCCGCCATCGAGGCGGTCTACCCGCTCGAACAGCTTCCGGCGAGAGGGGCCGCGCCCGCTGACCGGTTCCGCTACGTCGACGGCGGCGGCACGATCGGGGTCATCCCGACCGTGACGAAGCCGTTCTGCGGTGACTGTGATCGGGTCCGTCTGACCGCCGAGGGCCAGTTCCGCACCTGTCTGTTCGCCACGAAGGAGTTCGATCTGCTGACGGCGATGCGCTGCCGGTGAGTCCGATGATCACCTCGCGGCGCGGATCGAGGCGGCAGTCGCGACCAAGTGGGCGGGCCACCGGATCAACCAGGTGAACTTCATCCGCCCGAGCAAGTCGATGAGCCAGATCGGCGGCTGAGCGACATCGGGGTCGACCCCGACGTCATGCGGCCTGCTTCGAGGCTCAGGCGAGTGGCGAGTACGCCCGGAACCGCTCGGCCACCGACGGGTCACCGAGGATCTCGACCGGGCCGGCGTCGCGGCGCCACAGCCACATGAGGAGGTCGTGGGACCGGCCGCGAACTGCTGCGTCACCTTTGGCGTGTTCGCGGGAGAACGTCGCTCCCGACGGATCGAGTGTGCTGACGAGCCACTCCCCGCCGACGGCCGAACGGTCATCGGCACCTTCTGCCACGTGGTGATCGGTGTCGGTGCAGTGCAGATGCACGCTGCCGCCGACGGCCGGCGTCTCCTCGGTGGCGCCCCGCCCGGCGAACCACGACAGGAACTCGTCGATCCCGTCGGCGGCGACCACCACGGGGATCTCGTAGGGAACACCCACGGCATTCGCGGCGTCCCACCGATGCACTGCGGTCTCGTGCGTCATGCGACGTTCCACCCAGTGGATGTCACGATTGGCGCCGGTCCAGGTCCAGACCTCCTGGTTCGTCGGTGCCTGTGCCAGTGCCGAGAACATCGCCGTGTGCGCTGCGGTCACCCAATCGAGCAGGAAGGCGTCCGATGGGTGCGGCGCCGGCTCCCATGCCTGGATCTGCTCGCACCGACGTGACGCCGTCGGCGACCACGCGACCCCAGAAGTTCCACACCTCGCCCATGTGCCACGTGAGGTCACGCAGGGTCCAACCGGGGCAGGACGGCACCTCGTGATCGAACCCGTGGTCGGCGACGACTTCGAGCAGACGAACGGCGTCGGTGCGCAGGTGGGAGATTGCGTCGTAGGGCAGCGGACCCTGGTGGGGCAGGGCCCGGGCAGGCCTGCTGCGTTGGCAGCGGGTTGGGCGTCGGTCATCGGGCAGAAGGTACCCGGCCGGTGCGCGAGGAGCACACCCGGCTAACGTGATTCGCACATGAGTGATCTGTCGTTCACCCACCTCGATCCGCTCGGCCGTGCCCGCATGGTCGACGTCACCCCGAAAGAGCCGACCCATCGTCGAGCGGTGGCGCGCTGCAAGGTGTTCATGCAGCCGGAGACCACCGCGGCCATCGCCAACCGGGAAGTCAAGAAGGGCGACGTCCTGTCGGTCGCCCGGGTGGCAGGCATCCAGGCCGCGAAGCGGACCTCGGACATGATCCCGCTGTGCCACCCGCTCCTGGTCGGATCCGTGTCGGTGAACTTCGAGATCGGCGACGACTTCGTCGCCATCGAGGCCCAGGTCGACACCGTGGATCGCACCGGCGTGGAGATGGAGGCGTTGCACGCATGCAGCATCGCCGCGCTCACGGTGTACGACATGTGCAAGTCGGCCGACCGGGGCATGGTCATCGGTGAACTGGCGCTGTGGGAGAAGACCGGTGGTCGTTCGGGCGTCTATCGCCGCGCCGAAACCGACACGGCAACGGTCGTCTGACGTGACCGAGGTCTCACCGATCATTGCTTCCTTCGTCACAATCGTCGTAGAATCGTCACACAGCGCACGTCGCGCTCGGACGTCTTCGTGCGCACGGCGTCTCGACCCAGCACTCTGAACCTCACCTCTGAACCGTCACCACTGAACCATCACCATCATGGCCAAACTCGTTCTCCTCGTCGTCGCCGCCGCCTGGGCAGCCGTACTGATCCCGCCGATGCTGCGATCACGGGTCGACAATCGCCCGAACTCCTCGGTGACGGACTTCCGGCGTCAGCTCAGCACCCTGCAGGGCACGGCCACGAACGGTCGAGGTGGCATGCGGACCATCGGTCGTCCGTTGGCGCAGTCGCCCCTGCAGCGGCCTGCAGCAGGTGGCCGGCCCGGTCATGCCCACCATCGCCAGGCGTCGCTCCACGCCGACACGACCACCCGCACCGCGCCACCCCGGTCGGGTCAGTCACGATCCGGCAGTGCTCCGGCCCGATCAGGTCCGACGCGTTCGGTGCACAACAATCAGTTCCGCACGCACGGCGATCCGGGCCACGACGTGCATCGGCAGGCCCACGTCGATCGTCATCGCGACGGACAGCCGCCAGCGCCGCCCCGAACGGGTCGCCGATCCCAGGACCGACGTCCGCCGGCGCCGCACCAACGTGCTGTTCCTGCTCGTCGTGACGACGGCATGCACCCTGTTCCTCGCCGCCACGACCTCGTCGACGGTGTTGCTGTACGTGTTCGCCCTGTCGTTCCTCGCCCTGTGTGGGTACGTCTACCTCCTCGCCCAACTCCGCCAACGCGAAGCAACGGGCTGGAACAACGACTGGATCGATCGGTACTGACCGGCACCGCTGGGTGACGCGGGATCGTCGATCGACGACCTGCGTGCAGTCCGGTGACGCAGCGGTACACTCCCCGGAGCCTTTGGGGCTATAGCTCAGTTGGTAGAGCGCGTCGTTCGCAATGACGAGGTCAAGGGTTCGATTCCCTTTAGCTCCACACGATGGTTTCCGGCGTTCGCCGAGCGCCTGCGAACAGCCGGACGGGCGACCGCCTCAGTCGCTGTCGCTGAGCTTCGATCGGTCGTCCGCCGACGACGAGCGGTCGGCCCTCGCCTCGGCCCGGTCGATGGCGGAAGCACGTCGAGCCTTGATCGCTGCGTGGTACTGATCAGCTTCTGGATGCACGAACGCGTCGAGGCTTGCGGCACGCTCTCGTTCGTCGGCTCTCGCGTCGCGTTCGTCAGCTCGGGCATCTCGAGTCGCCGCGTCAGCCAGCACGACCTTGGCCGCGTCGATCCGCTCGCCGGCCCTGGCCTCGTGCGCCGCTGTGCGGATCTCACGTTGATCCAGTGCCGCCTCACGATCGTCCGCGATGCGCTCGCGCTCATCAGCCGCCAGGTTGGTCCGGGCCTGACTGACCTCGTCAGTGCTGGATCGTCCATTCGACAACGGTTCATCCGTGTTCATGGCGTTCTCCGATCGATGAGTGGTCAGGTTCCGGCGAACATCGTGGTCAACGCCGCGACGGCTTCGTCGATGATCGCCTGATCGGGCCACGTCATCAACTGCTCGGCCACCGAGCCGCCGATCAGTGCCACGATGACGGGAGCGTCCGACACGGCGTCGAGATTGATCCACTCGCTGAACGGGTTCGGGTCACCGGTGAATCCGAGGTACTCCGAATCGTCCCAGAACGACCGATCGAATCGGAGCGCGACCTTCTCGAGCCTGCCCATGCCGAGACGCCCGATCGCCGCCTGGTTGATGGCGGGCAGCGGAGGATCGAAGACGATGTCGCCGGACTGGAGGACCCCGAGCGGCACCGTGATCAGGACCACGTCGGCCTGGAGTTGTTCGCCGTCGTGGAGTTCCACGGCGGCTCCCTCGAGGGTGCGGGTGACCCGGGCGACCGGTGCTCGCGTCCGCACGTCGTAGCCATCGGTCAACGCACCGAGCAGCAGGCCCATCCCGTCGGGAACGATCGCATCGCCGCCACCGAACTCCTCCCCCTCGTCGAAGGCGGCGAGCGTGAGCCGGTTCGCATCCACGCCGAACTCGTGGACGATCTCGGTGTTGCGGACGTAGTCGAACAGTGCTCGTTGCCGGTCCGTCAGCCCGCTCGACAGCCGATCGAGGAGGTCCGAGACGGCGGTCGACGGCTGGTCGGCGTCGATCGCATCCGCGAAGCGCTCGTAGACCTCATCGAGCGCGGTCTCGTCGACCAGGCGACCCTCGGCATCACGCACCGCGACGGAATCGAAGTCACTCGGCATCAGCCGAACGCCCGCCGCGGCAGCAAGGTCGGTGAGCGGGTTGCCGTCGACGCCGTGGATCCACGAGGCGCCGAGATCGACCGGCACCGCTCCACCCAGGAGTCGGGTGTCCACGCGACCCCCGAGCCGATCTCGGGCCTCCACGACGAGGACCTCATGACCGAGGTCGGTCAACTCGCGGGCGGCGGCGAGGCCCGCGGCGCCGGCCCCGACGACGAGCACCCGACTCGGAGCCCCCTGCGTCGAGCTGTGGATCCGCGCCGCGGCGGACCGGCCCTCGAGGAGTGCGCCGTGCACCGTGGCCGGATACTCGCTCGACGTCGCCTCACCGGCGAAGAAGAGCCGACCCTCGACGTCGGCGCGCAGATCGTTGCGGTCGGATGGGGAGGAGCCCGGAGCCAGGTAGCTGTAGGAACCCCGGGAGAACGGATCGGACGACCACCGGGTGATGAGGGCGTTCGTCGGCCGGGGAATCGGTGTCGAGGTCGGTGACGCCGTCGTGGCCGGTGCCGTGGTCGACTGGTCGTCGCACGCGACGATGACCAGCGCCGAGCCGGCCAGCGTCAGGAACTGTCGCCGGTCCATCCGTCACGACCCGACGGCGCCGCTGCGGTCAGCGCCTCACCGAAGCGCTGCTGCTCCCGGCTGCGCAGCGCGCTGTTCACGCGTTGACGTTCGAGGATCTGCTCGAGTGTCTTCGCGCCCTGCGCAATGGGATGGTCGGCGAAGAACCGGGCGGTCTCGTCGACGAGATCGGGCCGGTTGAGCAGTCGCACCGAGTCGACCATCCGCACGATCGTGTTGGCCGGGAACCGCTCGTTGGCCTCCGCCCAGTGGTCCCGAACGAATGCCCAGGCCGAGGGTCCGTGGCGTCGGTTCGCGATCGCGGCTCGCAGGAGGAACGGGGCGTTCTGGGTTCGGACCGACGAACTCATCGCGAACTCACACGTGTCGAGCAGGAGTTGCTCGTCATCGAACTCGGCGAGCGCGTACAGATGACGCAGCTGCTCCTGGGGATTGGTCGACGAGGCGACGACACGACGGATGCCGGCATAGGTGTCGGCGTCACCGGTCGCGGCGACGACGCTGGTGGCTGCTGCGGTGAGCTCGGGATCGACGGATGTCGGGTCCACGCCGGGCAGCGGTCGAACCACTCACGACAGCGAGCCTGCACCCCGACGTCACCGCCCAGCACGCCCTGGGCTCCGACGAGGAGTCCCCGGAGCTTGCCGGTGAGGTCGGATTCGCCGGCGAGTGGCTCGCCCAGCGCCGACAGCACCGGACCGACGAGATCGCGAACGCGGCGCTGGAAGGCGTCGTGTGCGGGTCCGTCGTCGAGCAGGCGGTTGAGGCCGCGCAGGGCGACGACGATCGCCTGCCACACCGCATGGTCCCGCTCGGCTCCGAAGTCCTCGAGGAACTCCAGCAGATCTGCGGCAGAGAGACGACCGGCGACGGTCGCCGCCCAGGCATCGTCGATCAGGTTGTACCGCTCGAGCGATCGTCAGCTCGGAGAGCGCACGTCGATCGAGTCGGGAGCGAAGGTCGTCGTCGTAGCCGACCCGGTAGAAGCCACTGCCACCGGCATTGACCACGACCGGACCGGTCGGATCTGCCAGCGCGCACGTGGCCTCGGCGCGCCGTCGAGGAGCACCGTGACCGTCTCGCCCCCGTTGCGAACGTGCACCGGGATCGCCCAGACTCTCGTCGTCGTCGAGTGGTGGTCCATCGAACCGGAATCGCTCCTGGCGCAGGGCGACCGCAGGCGCTCCGTCGTGTTCGACCAGTGTTGCGGTGACGAGCGGGAATCCCGGCTGCCAGATCCACGAGTCCATGATCCGGCGGACCGGTTCACCCGACGTCTCCTCGATCGCATCCCACAGGTCGTTCGTCTCGGTGTTGGCGTACGAGTGCAGATCCAGGTAGTGGCTCACCCCCTGGCGGAACCGATCCTCACCGAGGTACTGCTCCAGCATGCGCAGGAGTGCGCCGCCCTTCTGGTACGTGAGGACGTCGAACATGCCGTCGGCGTCGGCCGGCGAGCGCACGTCGAACTCGACGGTGCGGGTCGAGCGAAGCGAGTCGGTGTCGAACGCGACGCTGCGCTCGACCCCGAACGATGTCCAGCGCTCCCAGTCCGGTCGGTACGCCTCGCACGCGGCGACCTCCATGAAGGTGGCGAACGCCTCGTTGAGCCAGATGCCGTTCCACCATCTCATCGTCACGAGATCGCCGAACCACATGTGGGCGAGTTCGTGGGCGACGACATCGGCGACGAGCTGCCGCTCGTTCTGCGTGCTGGTGTCCTCGTCGATCAGGAGCAGATTCTCCCGGAACGTGATGCAGCCGAGGTTCTCCATGGCGCCGGCGGCGAAATCGGGGAGCGCGACGAGATCGACCTTGTCGCTGGGGTAGGCGATCCCGTAGTACGTCTGGAACCAGCGCAGGCAGAACGCGCCGACATCGAGCGCGAACGCCGTGAGGTGTCCCTTGCCGGGCACGTGGACGACCCGCAGCGGCGTGCCGTCGACATCGACGGCCTCGGTCATCTCGAGTCGGCCCACGACGAACGCGACGAGGTAGGTGCTCATCACCATGGTGTCGGCGAAGCGGATGACGGTCCGTCCGTCCTCGGTGTTGCGTTCGACCTCGGGACCGTTCGAGATCGCCGTGAGCTGGTCGTCGATGTCGAGGGTGATGCTGAACACGGCCTTGAACTCCGGTTCGTCCCAGCACGGGAACGCCCGCCGACAGTCGGTCGCCTGCATCTGCGTCGTCGCGATGACGTGTTCGTTGCCCTCGGCGTCGGTGTAGGTGCTGCGGTAGAAGCCGCGGAGTTTGTCGTTGAGGACGCCGACGAAGTCGACCTCGAGCCGGCAGATCCCAGGTACGAGCACAGCGCTCGGGCGGACCGCGAGGCGTTCGGTCTCGGCGGCGAGCTCCCAGTCGGCGGCGACCCCGTCGATGCGACAGGAGGTGATCTCCAGATCGGCGGCATTGAGAACGAGGAGATCGGTGGCCTCGACCAGATCGAGGTCGATCGTCACGCTGCCCGTGAAGGAGGCGTCCGCGAGCGTGGGACGCAGGCGGACGGCATAGCGCGTCGGGCGGGCGTTGTGCGGGAGGCGGAACGGGTCGAGCGAGTCGAGATCCACGGGGGTCACTGCCATCGCCTCGATCGTACCGGTAGCGTGGTCTGCCGTGCCCGACCTGACCCGACGGTTCTCGAATCGATCCAGCGAGTCGGTCCGACCGACGAGGTTCGACGTGGTGGGCATGGGCAATGCGCTCGTCGACGTCATCGCCCCGGCCGAGGAGGACTTCCTCGAGGCCTATCAGCTGGTGAAGGGTTCGATGACGCTGATCGAGACCGAGCGCGCCGTCGAGTTGTACGCCGCGCTGGATCGTGCGGTCGAGATGAGCGGCGGATCGGCCGCCAACACCGTGTGCGGGATCGCCAGTTTCGGCGGGCGTGCGGCGTACATCGGCAAGGTCAACGGCGACGATCTCGGCGACGTGTTCGGCCACGACATGCGAGCCGTCGGCGTGACCTTCCGGCGGCCGCCCGGTGATCACGGGACCCCCACCGGCCGCTGCGTGATCGTGGTGACACCCGACGCCGAGCGGACGATGAACACCTATCTCGGTGTGTCCAGCCTGCTGTGCGTCGACGACCTCGACGAAGAGGCGATCGCCGACTCGAGTGTGCTGTACATGGAGGGCTACCTCTTCGATCGCGACGACGCGAAGGCGGCCTTCCGCCATGCGGCAGAAGTCGCCCACGCGAACGGTCGGATGGTGTCGCTGACGTTGTCGGACTCGTTCTGCGTCGACCGACATCGCGACGACTTCCGTGCCCTCGTCCAGGATCGCGTGGACCTGCTGTTCGGCAACCACGACGAGTTGTTGTCGCTCTACCAACTCGACTCGTTCGAGGCTGCCGTCGCGGCGCTCCGGGACGAATGCGAGTTCGCAGCGATCACGGTGGGTGCAGATGGCTGCGTCATCGTCACACCGGACGAGTTGATCCGCGTACCGGCGGTTCACGTCGACAAGGTGATCGACACGACCGGCGCCGGCGACCTGTTCGCCGCCGGATTCCTGTACGGCCTGACCACCGGCCGAGACCTGCGCACGAGCGGCCACTTCGGATCGATTGCGGCCGCCGAGGTGATCAGCCACGTCGGGCCGCGTCCACTCGTCGAGTTGCGTACGCTGCTCGGTGATGGATGAACTCCTGACCACGGCGCAGGCCTGGTTGTCGGCCGAACCCGACGCCGACCTCCGCGACGAACTCGGCGCCCTCATCGTCGCCGCCGAACGTGGCGACGCCACCGAGTTGCGGGTCAGATTCGACGGACGCCTGCAGTTCGGCACCGCCGGGTTGCGGGCGGCAGTGGCGGCCGGCTCGACGCGGATGAATCGGCTGGTCGTGCGCCAAGCCGCTGCCGGCCTCGGGCGCTGGCTGCTCGATCGTGAGGCCGACGGGTCGCTCCCCGAGCGCGTCGCAGCGCGGTGTCGTCATCGCCCATGACGCCCGCCGCAAGAGCGATGCGTTCGCCGACGACACCGCCCGGGTGCTCGCTGCCATGGGGATCCGGTCGATGTTGCACCCCGGCGTGCAGCCGACCCCGGTGCTCGCCTGGTCGATCACCGGCATCGGAGCGGCCGCTGGTGTGGTGGTCACGGCGTCGCACAACCCGCCGGCGGACAACGGCTACAAGGTGTACCTGGAGACGGGATCGCAGATCGTGGCACCGATCGATTCGGAGATCTCGGCCTGCATCGAGCAGTTCGATCCGCTCGCGGTGGAGCTCGCCGATCCCGACGACCCGTTGATCGAACGGCTCGACGGGACGTGGGTCGACCGGTACGTCGAGTTCGTTCCCTCGGTGCGCCTGCGGCCGGACGTCGCCGGGGTACGCGTCGCCTACACCGCGATGCACGGGGTGGGCGGGGCGGTGCTGCTGCGAGCGTTCGAGGCCGCCGGATTCGATCCACCGTTCGTCGTCGCCGAGCAGCAGGAGCCCGACGGCACGTTCCCGACCGTCGCGTTCCCGAACCCCGAGGAGCCGGGGGCGATGGATCTGCTCATCGAGACCGCTCGGTCGTGTGACGCCGTCGTCGCGTTGGCGAACGATCCGGACGCCGACCGGCTCGGTGCGGCGATCCCCCAGCCGGACGGGTCGTGGCGACGACTCTCCGGCGACGAGATCGGTTGGCTGTTCGCCGATCACATCTTGTCGAACACCACCGGTGACGATCGCCTCGTCGTGACCACGCTGGTGTCGTCATCGCTGCTCGCTCGCATGGCGGCCGCGGCGGGCGTCCACAGCGAGGAGACGTTCACCGGGTTCAAGTGGATCGGCAAGATCGCCACCGAGCGGCCCGATCTGCGACTGGTGCTCGGCTACGAGCAGGCGCTCGGGTACCTCGTGGCCCAGCGACCCCTCGACAAGGACGGCATCACTGCGGCAGTGCTGATGGCGGAGATCGCAGCGGTTGCGGTCGCCGACGGCGTCACGCTGCAGGACCGGTTGGATGCGATCGCCGACCGGTTCGGGCGGTACGTCACCGCCGAGTTGTCCGTGAAGATGCCGCCCGCCCAGGGAGCGGCATGGGTGGCGGCGATCGAAGCCGACCCGCCGGCGGAGGTCGGAGGCAGGGCGGTCACGTCGGTGACGACGTATCCCGAGGCCGGCCTCGTGCGACTGATGCTCGACGGCGGCGTCCGCCTCCAGATCCGCCCGAGCGGTACCGAACCCAAGGTGAAGCTCTACGCCGAAGCCGTCGACCTCGACCCGAGGTCCTCCAGTCACTCCTGCAAGCCTCACGCACTGAGCCGACGTACATCTGGTGTCAGACACCATGTGTACGCGCTAGCGGCGAGCGTCGCGCGATCGGTCGACGAGCGAGAAGAGGTCGGCATCGCTCGCCGTCGTTGCCTCGCACGGCCGCAGCGCCGTGCGGCGGCCGTTGGCGAAGCCCATCGAACTGCGAGCACCTCGTCGGCTGCTCGGACCGCCGAGACGGTCGGCGATCACGAGCATGACGGGCGCGTGACGTCCGTGCGGTGCGTGTTCCGACGACGCGCGACCTCGGCGAGCACGAGGTCGATCACGATGCGAGCGCTCATCGAGGTCGAGCCCGGCCGTCGGCGCGCTCGACGGCGGTCTCGACGAAGTCGGAGAACGGTGCGTCATCGAGCGAAGCGAGCGAGTCGATCGTCGTCTGTCGAAGCCAGGCGGCGCAGACGTCGATGCCCAGGTAGACGCGGTGACTCGACCATCGGTAGGCCGCAGTGGCCGCGACGGCCACGAGGTCGAGCGGGTTGCGATGGATGTACGCACGGTGGTCGCGATGAGCTGGCGGTCGTCGGCGATCGGCACGGAGTGGAAGCGGCCCCGAAACAGCGGTCCGTCGCGGCCGACTCGATCGTTGACGATGCCGGGTGTAGACCGATCCGAGCTGCTGCATGAACCGCGGACAGCCCTGCAGTGGGGCAGTGCAGGAGCAGATGGAAGTGGTTGCCGCATCAGGCAGTACGCGTGGACCTCGACGCCGAATCGTTCGTGGCCGACCCCGAGCAGGCGCTCGAACGTCCACGCGGTCGACATCATCGAGGAACACGGTGTCCTGACGTCGACCCCTCGGTTCATCACGTGGTACCAGCCGTCTGTCGATGTCGATCCGCAGTGCTCGTCCCATGGTGAGCATCGTGACGAAGGGCGTGTCGACAGCCGCCTGGAACGTACACCTGGTGTCTGACACCAGATGTACGTCAGGCGGGGGTGCCGAACTGGCGGTCGCCGGCGTCGCCGAGGCCGGGCACGATGAAGGCGTGCTCGTTGAGGTGATCGTCGATCGATGCCGTGACGAGACGGATCGAGAAGCCGGCTGCCTCGAGCGCGGCGATGCCCTCCGGCGCAGCGAGTGCGCAGACGACGGTGATCGGCTCCGGGGCGCCTCGGGCCAACAGCAATTCGACCGCGCTGATCAACGATCCGCCGGTGGCGAGCATCGGGTCGAGCACGATGACCGGTCGCCCGGCGAGCGACTCGGGCAGCTTGTTCACGTACGGCTCGGGCTGATGGGTCTCTTCGTTCCGGGCCATGCCGATGAAGCCGATGTCGGCGTTCGGGAGCAGCTCCTGCGCCGGGCCGACGAACCCGAGCCCTGCCCGCAGGATCGGCACCACCACGGGCTGCACGGCGATGCGCCGGGCCGGTGCCGTCGTCAGCGGGGTCTCCACCGTGCCGTCGACGGTCGGGAGGTACCTCGTCGCCTCGGCGATCAGCAGGCCACCGATGCGTTCGAGGTTCTGGCGGAACAGCGCATTGGGCGTGTCACGATCGCGGATCTGGGCGAGCGCGTCGGTGCACACGGGATGGTCGACGAGGGTCGTCTCGACGGTCATCTCAGGCCACCCCGAGCGACAGTTCGGACTTCAGGATCGAGTACCGCGGCTTGATCACTCCGTTGATCAGCTTCAGTCGCTCGGGGAACGGGGCGAACGACGACTTCATCGCATTGACCGTCAGCCACTCGAAGTCGTCCAGACCCCAGTCGAAGGCTTCGGCGAGCTTCTGCATCTCCTTGGTCATCGAGGTGTTGCTCATGAGCCGGTTGTCGGTGTTGACCGTCACCCGGAACCGCAGCCGCCGCAGCATGCCGATCGGATGATCGGCGATCGACGGCACCACGCCGGTGTTCACGTTCGAGGTCGGGCACAACTCCAGGGGAATGCGCCGGTCTCGGATGTAGGTCGCCAGCCGGCCGAGCTTCTCGGAACCGAGGCCGCTGCCCGGATCGATGTCGTCGACGATGCGGACCCCGTGCCCGAGGCGTTCGGCGCCGCAGAACTGCACCGCCTCCCAGATGGACGGCAGCCCGAACGCTTCGCCGGCGTGGATCGTCGAGTGGAAGTTCTCGCGGTTCACGTACTGGAACGCATCGAGGTGCCGCGACGGCGGATAGCCGGCCTCGGCGCCGGCGATGTCGAAGCCGACGACGCCCTGGTCCCGGTACCGGACGGCGAGTTCGGCGATCTCGAGGCTGCGTGCCGCCGTCCGCATGGCCGACGCGATCGAGTAGATCGTCAGGTCGGTGTCCGCCGAGCCCTTGGCGAACCCGGCGAGCACGGCGTCCATCACCTCGTCGAGCGTCAGCCCCTTCTCGGTGCTCAGCTCCGGAGCGAATCGCACCTCGGCGTACACGACGTTGTCGGCGGCGAGATCCTGGGCGCACTCGAACGCCACTCGCTCGATGGCGTCACGGTCCTGCATCACCCCGACGGTGTGGGCGAACGTCTCCAGGTAGAGCACGAGATCGTTGCGTTTGGCGCCGCGGTTGAACCAGGTGGCGAGATCGTCGACGTCCGTGGTCGGCAGGTCGTCGTAGCCGTACTCCTGGGCGAGTTCGATGACGGTGCGAGGTCGGACCCCGCCGTCGAGATGGTCGTGGAGCAGAGCCTTGGGCGCCCGCTGGATCAGTTCGGCCAGTGACATGGCCACACGCTACCGAGCCCGGTCACCGGCTGGTCGAGAGCGCACGCAACGGCATGTCGGCGGGCCGCTGCAGCCAGTTCCACGCCGGATACTCGGCGGCGCCGGAGATGCAGTGCAGCGAGTAGGCGTGCCGGCTCACGCCGGACCGGTTGACGCCGCTCCAGTGGGGGAGGAGCCCGTGCAGGACCACCATCGTGCCGGCGGACACCTCGAGCGGAACGAGCGTGTCGCCGCTCGGCGGCGGGGTCGGCAGCGGTGTGGCGATCGAGCGGTTCGAAGACCGTGCCGTCGTTCGGTGGCGTTGCGCTGGAACAGCTGCCGCAGCGGCCCGCGGTGACCGCCCGGTTCGGCCCACAGACAGCCGTTGTCGATCGTGGCGTCCTCGATGGCGAACCAGAAGCCGGTCACCGTCATCGGGTCGGTGTACAGGAACGTCGCGTCCTGGTGGCAGCCCACCTCACCGCCGATGCGGGGCTGCTTGAAGATGTACATCGACTGCAGCGCCAGCGCATCGACGAGCCCGATGTCCGCGGCGACCTCGGCGATCGCCGGGTTGTAGGCGAACCGTTCGAACTCGTCGTCGAGGTCGTGCTGGGCGTGGCCGATCTTGTTGATGCTCAGTTCCTTCGGCTGGACGAGCTCGCCGTCGGGCCCGAACGCCTCCTCCTCGAAGAAGCACCACGTGGAGGCGCCGCTCTCGAGGAACTCCCCGTTGGACACACGTTCCTGCTCGTTGGTGGTGAACACCGACCGTTCCTCGGTGGGCTCCCACGCCTCGACGATGTCGATCGCCCGCCGTCGCAGTCGCCGGCAGTCGTCCGACCGACACGAAGTCGGGGAGCACGAGGAACCCGTCGCGGCGGTACGAGTCGATCTGCTCAGAACTCAGCACGACGGCGATCGTACCGGTCGCGCCAGTCACGGTGTCAGTCAGCGGTGCCTGGCACCAGGTGTACGTCAGCGGTAGGCGGGGGAGATGGTGCCGGTGACGAGGGCTCGGCGGGTGTCCATCGGGGCGAACGAGGCCATCATGGCGTTCACGGCCAGCTGCTCCATCTCGCCGATCGTGAGGTCGATGTGCGGTCGCGACGGCGTGCAGCTCGCTCGACGGACGCACGTTGCTCATCAGCCGGTTGTCGGTGTTGAGCCCGACGCTGAACCCGGCCCGCAGGAACGGCCCGATCGGGTGATCGGCGACGCTCGGGACGGCTCCGATCTGGACGTTGCAGGTCGGCGCCATCTCGAGGTGGATCTGGTGATCGAGCACGTACTGGGCGAGCGGCCCGAGCACCAGGTCCTCCGGCGATCGGCCCGGGTCGACCAGGCCCGGGTCGACCAGGCTCGTGTCGCTGCGCAGCCGGACGCCGTGGCCGATCCGATGGGCGCCCTGGGCGAGCGCGTCGGAGATCAGCTCGAGGTCGGGCGGCTCGCTGGCGTGGATCGTGATGTTCAGGTGGGCGGCGCGGGCGAACGCCAGCGCCTCGGCGTGCAGCGACGGCGGGAATCCCGTCTCGGCTCCGGCGAGGTCGAAGGCGACGACCTTGTCGTCCGTCGACCGCAACCGATCGACGAGCTGGGCGATCTCCAGCGACCGGTGTTCGGTGCGCATCGCGCAGCAGATCGCGTTCACGACGATGGTCCGCCCGGCCTCGAGCGCAGCCACTTCGCCCCGGCGGAACCCGGACGTCACCGCCGCGACCACCTCGTCCAGCGAGAGTCCCTGCTGCTGGTGGAGCTCCGGAGCGAAGCGCACCTCGGCGTAGACGACACCGTCGTCGGCGAGATCGACGGCTGCCTCGTAGGCGACCCGCTCGATCGAGTCGGTCGTCTGCATCACGGCGAGCGTGTGCTCGAACGTCGCGAGGTACTGCAGCAGGTCGCCCGTCTCGGCGCCGCGTGTGAACCAGGCCTGCAGGTCGTCCGGATCCGTCGACGGCAGTGTCCAGCCGATCGAGTCGGCGAGCTCGAGGATCGTCGACGGCCGCAGCCCGCCGTCGAGGTGATCGTGCAGCAGCACCTTGGGCAACGCTCGCGCCTGCTCGATCGAGATCGTCATGGTCACCAGTCCTGTCGACGGGCGCGGCGGCGCCTACTGCATTCCCTTGAACCAGGGGATGCCTTCCTCGGCGGGCGGTCTGAGTCGCTGGGCCCCGATCGACACGGCGATCAGCGTGACGACGTAGGGCGTGACGAACACGAGCTGGTTGTTCGGCGACTGCGCCACGAAGTACGCCCAGAACGTGACCGCGGTGAACACCGCAACGGTGCCGGCCGGGGCGTAGTTGCGCGACATCAGCATCCAGAGCACCAGCATCACGAGGCCGATGGCCGCCGCGAGGAGCAGGGTGCGGACGAGATCTCCCGGGTTGGTGCGCAAGGTGATGCCCTGCGCGTAGCCGAACAGCCCGGCGCCGATGGCCGTGCCCGCCGGCATCCAGTTGCCGAAGATCATCGTGGCGAGACCGAGGAAGCCACGCCCCGCCACCTGGTTCTCCTGGTAGCGGTTGGCGAACAACACGAGCACCGCGCCGCCCATGCCGGCGAGCGCGCCCGACATGAGCATGCCGATGTACCGCATCTTGTGGACGGACACGCCGAGCGAGTCGGCGGCGCGACGGTCGCTCACCGGCGAACCGCAGACGCAGGCCGAGCCGCGTGTGCCACAGCAGGTAGGCGACGCCGAAGAACAGGGCGATGGTGAGCACGACGTCCCACGATGACCGCGGTGGTCAGGCCCCTTGCGCGAGGCCGGCGACGTCGGCGATCATGAACCAGCCCGTGTCCTCGATCCAGCCGAGGATGTCGGGACTCGTCCAGCCGAACAGGTCGCCGCCCGACAGGAACGGCACGGTGAAGGCGCCGATGTCACCCGTGTTGCCCGGCGATGTCGTGATCGAGCCGCCCTGCGCGTCGACGAACAGCTCGCTGGCCATGAATCGCGCGATACCGGGAGCGATCAGGTTGATGGCGACGCCGGCCACGATGTGGTTGACGCCGAACGTGGTGGTGGCGAGGCTCATCAGCAGGCCGCAGAGCATGCCGCCGACGATGCCGCCGAGCAGCGCCATCCACGGGCCGTACTCCCAGCCCCACCACCCGGCGAAGATCGTGCCCATCACCATCATGCCGTCGAGGCCGATGTTGACCGTGCCGCTGCGCTCGGCGACCAGCGCCGGCGAGGCCGGCCAGCGCGATCGGTGCCGCGGTTCGCAGCCCGACGCCGAACGTGCCGCTCGAGGTGAGGTCGGGGTTGTCGGCGATCAGGCGGGCAGCCGAGACCACGGCGAGGCCGATCATGGTGATGAAGAAGATCCGCCAGCGCGTCGAGCGGAAGACGGACGGCCGGTCGTCGGTCTCGGCCGGTGCGGTGTCGATCGTGGCCGTCATGACGTCGCTCCGATCGGTGCCATCGGCGGCGGTGGCGGCGGTCGTTCGTCGCGCGTCGCGGCGGCCGCCGCGGCGACCGCGGCCGCGTCGTTGCGGCGGCGCACCACCTCGTAGGCGATGACGGCGGCGAGCAGGAACGATCCCTGCAGGATCCGGCCGATCTCCGGCGGGATGCCGAGCGGGCCGAGGCGCTGCGTCGCCCGTTCGATGGTCGGCCCACACGATCGCCGCCGCGGCGATGCCGACGGGGTTGTTCCGACCGAGCAGCGCGATGCCGAGGCCGGTGAAGCCGATGGTGGTCGGGAAGGCGTCGCCGTACTTGAGGAAGCTCGGATCGGAGAGCAGGAACGGCAGGCCGATCATGCCGGCGACGGCGCCCGACATGAACAGCGTGATCAGCACCATCCGCTTCGGGTTGACGCCGGCGGACGAGCGCCGCGTCGGGGTTCAGGCCCGACAGGCGCAGGTCGTAGCCGAACCGGCTGCGGTTGAGCAGGACGTAGTACGCGATGCCGAGCACGATGGCGAACGGGCAGGAAGCCGAACAGCTCGACTCCCGGGGCGAAGTTGAAGCCGAACGAGTTCGATGAGCCGGTTGAGCGAGGGGAGCTGAGCCGACTCCGGCATCAGCTTGGTCTGCGCGACGAGGCCGCCGTTCTCCTCGTCGCGGAACACCTCGGTGAGCAGGAACGCCGACGAGGCCGATCGCGATGTAGTTGAGCATGATCGTCGAGATGACGACGTTGACGTTGCGGGTGACGTTCAGGATCGCGGCGATCAGCGCCCAGGTGCCGCCGACGGTGATGGCGACGAGGAACACGAACGCGACGTGGAGGACCGGTGGCAGGCTGACCTCGGCGCCGGCCCAGCCGGCGATGAGCGCGGCGAGGAGGTACTGGCCGTTCGAGCCGATGTTGAACAGGTTCATCTTGAACCCGATCGCCACCGCGACGCCGGCGATGTAGTACGGCACGGCGCGGTTGATGATGATGACGACCGACTCGGTCGAGTCGATCGTCTTCCACATCTCGCGGAACGCCTCGATCGGGTCGTTGCCCGAGATCAGCAGCGCGATCGACGAGATGAGGATCGCCGCGACGGCGGCGAACAGCGGGGCGAGCGAGGCCCGCCAGATCCGTTCGAACATCAGTGGGCCCCCGCTTCGCTCCGGTCATGTACGAACCGAGTTCGGCCGGCGTCACCGTCGCCGGGTCGAGGTCGGCGACGACCCGGCCTCGAAGCATGACGAGCAGCCGGTCGGACAGCCCGATCAGCTCCTCGAGGTCGGCCGAGATCAGGAGCGTGCCGAGGCCGGCGGCTCGGGCGTCGCGGAGGATGTCCCAGATCACCGCCTGGGCGCCGACGTCGACGCCGCGGGTCGGATGGGAGGCGATGAGCACCGTGGGCTCGGCCGTCATCTCGCGGCCGACGATCGAGCTTCTGCTGGTTGCCGCCCGACAGCGTGAACGCCGGCACGTCGATGCCGGGCGTCCGGACGTCGAACTCGTCGACGATCGTCTCGGTCTGTTTCTTGGCCCCCGCCACGTTCATCCACGGGCCCTTGGCGAACGGCGGGCGGTGCTGGTGGCCGAGCGCGGCGTTCTCCCAGAGCGTGAACGGCAGCACGAGGCCGTCCTTCTGGCGGTCCTCGGCGATGTAGCCGATGCCGCCGTCGCGTCGCTCGCGTGTCGACAGCCGGCGTGATGTCCTCGCCGTCGACGAGAATCGTGCCCGGACGACGCGAGCGAGGCCGACGATCGCCTCGACGAGTTCGCTCTGGCCGTTGCCCTCGACGCCGGCGATGCCGACGATCTCGCCGCGGTGCACGGTGAAGCTCACGTCGTCGACGACGTTGCGGGCGCCGGCCTCCGGGTTGGCCACCGTGAGCTCCCTGAGCTCGAGCACGACGACGTCGGTGACCGTGCTCTCGCGGGTCTCGGGTGTCGGCAGCTCGCTGCCCACCATCATCTCGGCGAGCTCGTGCGACGTGACGGTGCTCGGATCGGCGATCTCGCCGACCGTCTTGCCCTGGCGGATCACGGTGATCGCGTCGGCGTGCTCGAGCACCTCGTCGAGCTTGTGCGAGATGAAGATGATCGTGGCGCCCTGGGTCGTGAGTTCGCGCAGCGATGCGAACAGCTCGTCGACCTCCTGGGGCACGAGCACCGCCGTCGGCTCGTCGAGGATCAGGATCTTCGCGCCGCGGTAGAGCACCTTGAGGATCTCGACGCGCTGCTTGTCGCCGACGCCGAGGTCGGAGACCAGGGCGTCGGGGTCGACCTCGAGGCCGTACTGCGTGCCCAGTTCGACGATCCGCGACCGGGCCTGGCCGATGTTCGAGCGACAAGTGCGGTGCCCGGTTCCTGGCCGAGCACGATGTTCTCCCACACGGTCAGGTTGGCGGCCAGCATGAAGTGCTGGAACACCATGCCGATGCCGTCGGCGATGGCGTCCTTCGGGCGACGAGAAGACCTCGTCCTTGCCGTTGACGGTGATCGTGCCCTCGTCGGGCCGGTGTGCGCCGTAGAGCGTCTTCATCAGCGTCGACTTGCCGGCGCCGTTCTCGCCGACGATGGCGTGGACGGTGCCGGTCGCGGACCGTGAGGTTGACGCCGTCGTTGGCGACGACGCCGGGGAACCGCTTGACGATGTCGGTCAGCTCGATCGCGATCGGCGCCGATCGGTTTCCCGCTGGTTCGGTGTCACGTGTCGCCGGCCCCGTCGTCGCTCATCGTGTGCTGTTCTAGTCGATCGCCGCCACGCCGCGAGGAAGGATCGGCGACGGTAACGCTCGGGGTCCGAACGCGACGATGCCCGCTCGGCGGAGCCGAACGGGCATCGTTCGACGTGTCGACCGCACGGCGTCCGCGAGGCGCCGTCGTCGTCAGTTCATGTCAGCTCAGGGAGCCGTCGGGACGACGATCTCGCCGGAGATGATCTGCTCCTTGAAGGCGTCGAGCTGGTCGGCGATGTCGTCGACGAAGCCACCCGAGGTCGAGTAGCCGACGCCGTCGAGCGGCGAGGTCGAAGATCTGCACGCCAGCTGCGAACGCCGCCTTCGCAGACGCGCCTGATGGTCTCGTACGTCGCGACGTCGACCTTCTTGAGCATCGAGGTCAGGACGTACGGCTGCAGCTCCGGCGAGACCAGTTCGTACTGGTCGGAGTCGACGCCGATCGCCCACACTTCGCCGGGCTCGCCGGCTTCGGCAGCGGCCTCGAACACGCCGAGACCGGAGCCGCCGGCGGCGGCGTAGATGACGTCAGCGCCGGCCTCGTACTGCGACGCGGCGATCTCCTTGCCCTTGGCCGGGTCGTTGAAGCCGGTGAAGTCCGGCGGCTGCGTGATGTAGTTGACCAGGATCTCGATGTCGGGGTTCACGGCCTTGGCGCCAGCGGTGTAGCCGGCCTCGAACTTCTTGATGAGGTCGTTCTCGACGCCACCGATGAAGCCGATCGTGCCGGTCTGGCTCTTGAGCGCAGCGGCGGCACCGACGAGGAACGAACCCTGCTCCTCGGCGAACGACGAGCGACGCCACGTTCGGCGCGTCGACGACGGAGTCGATGATGCCGAAGCTGGTGTCGGGGTTGTTGGCGGTCGCTTCGGTGATCGCGTCGCCGAAGAGGAAGCCGACGCCGATGACGAGGTCGTTGCCCTCGTCGACGAGGCCCTGCACGCGCTCGGCGCGGTCGCCGTCGCCGGTCGGGGTCGACTCGCTGGCGATGACGCCGAGTTCGGCGACGGCCTTGTCGAGGCCGGCGCCGGCGGCGTCGTTGAACGACTGTCGCCACGACCGGTGATGTCGTAGACCACGCCGACGGCGCAGTCGCCCTCGCCCGCAGCGTCGGTGCCGGTGGGGGCCTCGGTGCCGGCCGGGGCCTCGGTGCCCTCGGTCGCCTCGGTGCCCGCGGGCGCCTCGCTCGACGAGCTGGCGTCGTCGTCACTGCCGCACGCGGCCAGGCCGAGTGCGGCGATGATGCCGACAGCAAGCAGTTTCTTGCTCTTGATCATGTTCTCCCCTTCAGGATGAAATGGTGGTTGGTACATGTCCGCCCGCCGTCGGGGACGCCGGGTGTGTTCACGTGGTCGGCAGGTTACTCGCTGGTAGCCGACCTTGGTACCACTCCCTCGAAGTGCCGTATGTGCGCACGGTCGGGCTCGTATCGTGGTGACCACTGTGTCTGCGCCGTCACCGCCTCCGCGTCGCCCTCGCCGTCACAGCCGTCGGCGCTATGCGGTCCGGCGTGCCGTCGCCGTGCTGATCCTGGTCGTCGCGGGCTTCGGGATCGTCCAAGTGGTCCGCTCGGTCGTCACCGATGGCGACGCGGTCGCCGACGGGGTCAGCGGCGCCCGCCGACACCACCGTTGCGTCCGGTTCGGCGCCGACCGTCGACCCGCTCGCTGACCCGGTGGACGACGGTCGTGGAGACGACGGATCCCGAACCGGACACGACGGGCCCGGCGACACCGCAGAATCCGGCCAAGGTGTTCATCGTCGGCGACAGCGATGCCGGGACGTTCGGGCCCTATCTCCAGACGCTGCTCGACGGAACCGGCGTCGTCACGACCGAGCTCGACTACAAGGTGTCGTCCGGGCTGGCCCGTCCCGATTTCTTCGACTGGCCGGCCGAGATCGACGCCAAGTTGCCGGAGGTCGATCCCGACATCGTCGTCGCGACGTTCGGGGGCAACGACGCCCAGGGCCTGTCGGTCGCGAACGGCGACTTCATCGTCGGCGACCCGGTGGCGAACGAGGCCGAGTGGGTGGCCGAGTACTCCGAGCGCGCCGGTGCGGTGATGGATCAGCTCCGCGCCGGCGGCCGGACGGTCATCTGGGTGGGCATCCCCAACGACGACAATCCCGAGGTGACCGCCCGTATGGCGATCCAGGACAAGGCGGCGCGGGCCGCGGCAGCCGAGCGACCCGATGTCATCTTCATCGACACGTGGAAGCGGTTCTCGGGCCGCACCGGCGGCTGGGCCGAGTTCGTCATCGATCCTCGTGACGGTGAGGGCAAGGACGTCCGCGCCGACGACGGGTTCCACCTCAACCAGACCGGCGCCGAGATCCTCGCCATCGACATCGCGCAAGCGATCCGCGACACCCTCCGCGCCGACGGCGCCCAGATCTAGCGGTGACTACTGCTGTTGGCCGCGGGCCTGGATGGCGGCGCGGCGGGCGGCGACCGCGGCCGGGTCGAAGTTGGTGCGGCGCCACGCACGACTGTCACGAGCCTCGATCTCCCAGTGATCGTCGTCGGTGGAGATCTGGAAGTAGGTCTCGCGGATCTGGCGAACGCCGGGCTGGTCGTTGCCGATGATGTCCTTCGCCAGTTGCCGCGTGAACGGGATCAGCTCGGCATGGGGCACCACGTGGTTGACGAGGCCGAAGGCAAGTGCCTCGTCGGCCAGCATGAAGTTGCCCGTGAAGCTCATCTCCCGGGCGCGCCGCACGCCGATGGCCTGGGGGAGCAGGACCGTGAGTCCCCAGCCGGGCATGACGCCGACGCGGGCATGGGTGTCGCCGAACTTGGCGTGCTCGCTCGCGACGAGGAAGTCGCAGTTGAGCGCGAGTTCGAACCCACCGGTGACGGCGACGCCGTTGACCGCTCCGATCACGGGCTTGGTGAGACGTGGAAACGGACCTCGGACGCCGTCGCGGTTGCGGCTCCCGTCGGCCCCGGTGCCACCACCGAGGTTGGCGCCGTCGGTACCGAGTTCCTTCAGGTCCAGCCCGGCGGTGAACGCCGGGTCGGTGCCGGTGAGGATCAGCACGTCCACGTCGGGGTCGGCCTCGGCCTGCTTCATCCGCTCGGGGAGCAGCCGCAGCACCTCGCTCGAGAGCGCGTTGCGGGCCTCGGGTCGGTTCAGCGTGATCGTCGCGATTCGCTCCGACACCTCGTACAGCACATCGGTCTCAGCCATCCCCGAATCCTCCCACAACTCCGAAACTCCGAAAAATGACGGAATCCGGTCGCACAGCGACCGGATTCCGCGAAGTTTCGGGTGGGTTGGGGATCGGTGGCGGTGGGGTCAGTCGGGGTCGTCGGGGGGGAGGAAGGTGAGGGGGAGGTCGCCGAGCTTCACGAGGGTGGCGGCGATCCAGCCGCCGAGGGCACCGAAGTGTTCGTCGAGGAGCGTGCTCGTGCCGTCGGCGACGGTCTCCTCGGCGAGTTCGTACAGACCCTCGTAGGTGATCTCGGCGGCGTACTCCGTGGTGAGGTCGAGCGGATCGACCGCCGTGTCGGGGTGGGCCACCTCCGAGGTCAAGTCCGGCCCGCTCGAGTCGGTCGTCGCCGACCAGCGGGCTCTGCTCGGGCACGGCGCCGTACAGCATCGCCGGATCGATCGGTTCGGCCAGGCGCTGGATGCGCAGCACGATCTCCATCTCGATCGCCGGCCGCCGTTCCAGTTCGGCCTCGACGTACCACTGGCGGTACGCGGCCTGGCTCCATGACGGCCAGTCGAAGTTGATGTGGGCCACGACGCGGGGCGGCTCGCCCTCGCCGGGCAGCCCGTAGCTGGTCTCCCACGTGAGGTCACCGAGCAGCACGTCGGCCTGGAAGTGCTCCTCGAACGCCTGGCGTTCCAGGAACGCCGCCTCGAACGCATCACGGAGCGCGCTGATGGCATCGGTGAAGACATGGTCGAGCATGGGCGACTCGCAGGCTACCCGGACCCCCGTGACACACTGGCGCCCATGTCTGGTTCCGCACCCCTGGTCCTCACCGCGATCGCCGACGGCGTCGCCACGCTCACGCTCAACAACCCCGACGAGCGCAACACGCTGACCGCGCCGATGGTGGGCGAGATCATCGCCGCCATGGAGGCGTTCGAAGCCGACGAGTCGGTCGGCGCGGTCGTCGTGACGGGCACACCCCCGGCGTTCTGCGCAGGAGCGAATCTCGGGAATCTCGCCGAGGCGACGGGTGAGAGCCTCGGCACGATCTACGAGGGGTTCCTGCGAATCGCCCGGAGCCCGCTCCCGACGCTGGCCGCCGTCAACGGAGCCGCGGTCGGTGCCGGCATGAACCTCGCCCTCGGCTGCGACGTGCGCATCGTGGCGGACACGGCCAAGCTCGACACCCGCTTCCTCCAGCTGGGCATCCATCCCGGTGGCGGCCACACCTGGATGCTGCGCCGGATCGTCGGCCCCCAGGCGGCCATGGCGGCGGTGGTGTTCGGACAGGTCCTCGACGGCAAGGAGGCCGAGCGGATCGGGCTCGCCTACCGGTCGGTGCCCGCGGACTCCCTGCTCGCCGTCGCGCACGAGTTCGCCGCCAGAGCCGCCTCGGCTCCACGGGAGTTGGCGATCGTCACGAAGCGCACGATCCAGGACATGGCCGATGTCGACGATCATCCCGCGGCGGTGGCCCGGGAGCTCGAGCCCCAGCTGTGGAGCACGCAGCAGCCGTGGTTCGCGGAGCGACTCGCGGCGCTGCAGGCCCGCATCTCCACGAAGTAGGGCCGGCGCCGTCAGCCCGCTCAGCCCGTCAGCGCGGCCGGCGCTCGAGGGTCGCAACGGCGGCGCGGGTGCGCTCGAAGGTCTCGTCGTCGTCGACCCAGGTCGGGTCGAAGGCCACGCGGTCGAGCGTGGCGGCAACGGTGCCGGCCGTCCGGTCAGCGGCGTCCTGATCGGTGTCGTCGGCGGGCCCGTGGACCCGCCCGGCGCGCGCCGGGTTCGTCGGAGGTGTCCCGTCGTCGAGGTCGGCGAGTGCGGTGAACCGATCCTGCAGCACCCCCCAGCGCCCGCGGCGACGCCGGTACCGGAGCATCATGGCGGCGCGAACGGCCACGAGGAGCACGACCGCGATCGCTGCCAGCGCGACGAGGTGCAACCGGTAGGCGACGACCGACGAGATGGTCGCGCCGATCAGATCGCCGCCGACGGTGCCGCTGCCGGCGTCGCCAGCCAGCGGCACGTCGGCGGTCGGGTCGAACGCCTCCCAGCCGGTGAGCGGGAACCACACCTCCACCCATGCGTGCGCATCGCTGGCGCGGACCTTCCAGACGCCGGCCACCCGGTCACGCTCCCCGGGGACGTACCCGGTCGCCAGCCGGGCCGGCACCCCTTGACTGCGCAGCATGATCACGAGTGTCGATGCGATCTGCTCGCAGAATCCGAGCTTGGACTCGAACAGGAAGTCGTCGACCGCATCTGCCCCGTCGGGTGGAACCGGGGCGTCGAGGTCGTACCGCGTGTTCGTCGCCAGCCACTGCTGGTAGGCGAGGATCGTGTCGTAGGTGGTCGCGGCGCGAAGCGAGGCGGCGAGGTCGACGGTACGAGAGGTCGTGGACGCAGGGAGCTCGAGGAACGGGTCGACCTGGGTGGTGCCGGTCGATTCGCGGTAGCCGCCGAACACCTCGCCGAGGTCACCTTGGGCCCGCAGCGCCTCAGCGGTGACCTGGATCCGGTCCGACACCACGGTGTACACCGATCCGGGTGTCAGCGTCACGTCCGAACGCAGGGCGCCGTCCGGCCGGGTCCACAGCGCACCGTCGAAGATGACCTGCGTCGGTCGGGACGCGGCGTACACCAGGTTGGGGAGATCGGTCTCGATGAAGTAGGTCTGGACGAACTGCTCGATGCCGATGCCCGCCGCGCCGCCACCGGTCGGGTCGCCGAGCGTCGGCGGGACCTCGATGATCGGCCCGTCGGCCCGCTGCCCGATCTCGGGCGACACCGTCCAGGTCCGACCGTCGAACTCGGTGAACGTCTGGCCGCGCCAGAACGCCGGCTCCGGTGCGCGGACCCGCATGACGATCTCGTCACCGAGGTCTCCGCGAATGCTGGTGTCCAGCGTCTCGGTGAAGCCGGGGTATCCGACGACGCCACCGTCGCGCGATCTCCCCGAGCGGGACCCGTCGTCGGCTCCTGTCGCCGGCGTTCCGTCGGACCCGGCGAGGGCCCCGGGTGACGCAACGGTCGCACCGTTGTTCGACAGCGCCGGCAGGCCGAGTCGGGCCGGGCCGTCGGGCACCGGGATCACGCTCAGCAGTGCGAGCGTCGCGACCACCGACGCGGCGATCCACGCGAGCGGGCGCACGACGCGACGGGTCGTCAACGGAGTGCTCCACGCGGTCCGAGTCCGCGCTCCGACACCGGGGCCGATCAGGTGAGCTGGCACGGCCACCGACGGGTGCGCGGGACTCGTCGCTCGGTGACGCCGGCCGCGCCGTCAGCAGCAGCGACGTGAGGAACGCAACGGCCCACATCCCGAGCCACCAGCCGAGTGCATCGTCGATGCGGAGTCCGGCCGCGTACGCCGCGACGACGAACGTGATCGCCTGGTGGACGCGCAGGGTGCGCCGGTCGACGACCTCGAACCCGTGCAGCACGACCAGCAGCACGAGCAGGTTGGGCATCGGACCACGCAGGACCGCCAGGAGGCCGTCGACGTCGCGGGCATCGATCGCGATGCCGACCAGGGCGACCACGACCACCGCAGCGATGAACGCGTGCAGCAGTGGCGGACGCCGGCCCGCCCGTCGGGCGATCCGCAGTGACGTCGCGGCGCCGATGGCCAACCCGATCGCGAGGACGACCAGGAGCGCGACGAATGTCGACGGTGCGGCGAGCCCCCCGACCAGTGTGGCCAGGCCGGCGAGCGCTGCGCCTGCTGCGGTCCAGCGGGCGGCGGCGCCGACCGAGGTGTCCCGTTCGACGGTGCCGGCGGTGATCGGTCGCTTCCAGAACGGTGCGCGGTCGGCGCCGGTCGGGCGTCGATACGTCTGCGCCGACCCGGGCGGACCATCGTGCGGCGTCGACCTCGGAGCCGACGACGTGATCGGACGCCGGCTGACACGACGACGACCTCGTGACCCCGACGGAGACCCTCGTCCAGCGTCCAGCGGACCCGCGCGGCAGGCCCGTCGCTCGGCTCCCTCACCGTCGCCGGTGCGTCGCGATGCGCCCGACGGCGCGGCGACGTCATCGATGTCGACCACCCAACGCTCGTCGGTCACCGCAGCGCGGTCGTGGACGATCAGTTCTCCGGCGCGCATCGACGACGCCCAGTGGACCGCGCCGACAGCGTCGCCTTCGCGCCACGGGCGCACTCCGTCGACGTCGCCGTGATGGTTACCGCGGGCGGTGGCGACGAGGCCCTCGGGCGGTGACGTCGAACTCGTCAGCGTGACCATCGGACCCTGGGCGACGGGTGCGACGTGGATCGGGTCGGTGCGCACGGGGACGGAACGTCGCCACCACACGAGCCCGAGTGGTCCGACCACGTCGAGTACGGCGCGGAGTTCCGTCCACACACCCGGATCGTGGAACCGCCCGGAGACGGTGACCGTACGGCGGTCGATGGGTCCGGACTCCATCGCGGCGAGGTCGAGATCGAGGTCCACGATCGATCCGCTCGGCGTGGAGATCCGGGCGTGTGCGGATCGACGGGGACACTCGAACTCGACCGTCAGCAAGCTGTCGGTGTCGACGGTCGTGACGGTGGGACCGACGATGGAGTGCACCGTTGCGCGGCGTGCGGCGAGCCATCCGCCGAGCGCATCGGCCAGCACCGCGACGGCGAGCCCGGCCATGAGCGCGATGACCACGGGCGTGCCCGTGAGTCGAGCGATCGCGCCCGCCACCAACCACGCAGCGACGAACGCCTGCGGAGCCGGGGGAGACCCCGGCGGGACGGATTCGCTCGGCGGTGGCCACGGTCGATCAGATCGTCGGTGGGACGACCCTGGCGACGCACTCGCTCGCGAGTTCGTGGCCCAAGGTCACGGTGGTGGTGGATCCCGCCACGCGATGCGCCAACGCGGGGACGGCGGCTCGAACGACGTCGGCCGGGGTGACGAAACTCCGTCCCGACAGCGCCGCGAACGAACGGGCCAGCGCAACGATCGCCACACCACCCCGTGTCGACGCCCCGACGCGGATGCGGGGGTCGTTGCGGGTCGCGTCGAGCAGGTCGACGACGTAGGCGGCGACGGCGTCGCTGACCTGCACCATGGACACGGTTCGGCGGGCGGACGCGATCTCGTCGAGTGTCGCCACGGGCTCCACTGCGTCGAGCATCGATCGGCCGCGCCGTCCGGTCAGCACTTCGATCTCGGAGGCGGTCGACGCTCGGCCAGGGGTGACCACCGCGAGGAACCGGTCGAGCGCTCCATCGCCCAACCCGTAGGTCCCGACACTGTCGATCGGGTTCTGGGTGGCGACCAACATGAACGGGTCCGGCAGCGGGTGGCTCACGCCGTCGACCGTCACCGTCGACTCCTCGGCCAACTCCAGCAGCGCCGACTGCGTCCGTGGCGTGGCGCGGTTGAGCTCGTCGAACACGACGATGTTGGCGAACACCGGGCCGGGTCGGAACCTCATGCCGTCGAGGTGGATGCCGGCCGGGTGCATTCCGGCCAGGTGCATTCCGGCCAGGTTCATTCCGGCGACGTGCGCCCCGCCCGTCGTCGCCTCGCCGCCGGGGACCATCGAACCGGTGATGTCGCCCGGCAGGAGATCCGAGGTCCCTTGGATCCGGTGGAAGGAGCCGCCGACCGATCGGGCGAGGACCTGGGCGAGCAACGTCTTGCCGACGCCGGGGACGTCCTCGATCAGCAGGTGGCCTCCGCAGAGCAGGGTGGCGACGCTCACTTCCACGACGTCGTGCTTGCCGGCGATGACGGCATCCATCGTGCCGATCAGTCGCGCGGCGAGGTCGGCGACCGCGTCGTAGTTCCCGCTCGATCACCGACGTCACCGCGGGCGATGGGATGGGCGCGATCGGCGGCGGCGGCAACGTGTCCACGCAGGAGCATCGGTCGATCCAGACCTGTTCTTGAGGTGACCGACCATCTGTCGGTGACCGCCATCGGTGACCGACGATCTGGTCGAGGTGAACGGGAGCTGACCACGAGATGAACGAATCGCGCAGGATCGTTACACAAGGACCCTGACGCGAGGGCGGCGGCTGCACTAGGTTCACTCCTGCAAGCACCGAAACCACCGTGGCATCGACCACGAAGCAGGAGGTAGCCCCATGAGCCAGCGTCACCGCACCGAGGACACCTTGGTGCCGCTCAAGAAGGAGGTGCGTGCCCACGCTCACAGCGAGCGGCACCGCATCCACGTCGAACTCCAGAGCGTCGCTCAGGAGGTGAGTTCGGGCCTGGAGCCCGAAGACGTCCACGAGCCGGGCGCCGCGTGGAAGCCGATCCACCACCACGACGCCGAGGTCGCCAAGAGCAAGCTGGCCAAGCGCAACCGTACGAAGCGGCACTGGAAGACCAAGATGTGGAAGCGGCGCACCCAGTTGCGCCGCGATCGGGCGGCCCAGATCCGCCTCGCCGGCGACACCGGTCTCGCCAGTTCCTGAGGCTGCCGCGATCGCGGCATGCCGGGTCTCGTCAGACGAGATCGTGCGGATGCTCGACCCACGCGGCGACGAGTTCGTCGCGGCGGGCGTTCCACTCCTCCACGGTGATGCCGTAGCGGATGTGGTCCTCCCAGGCGCCGTTGATCTCCAGGTACCGCTCGGCGACGCCCTCGTTGCGGATCTCGAGCTTCTCGACGATGCGCCGACTCCGCGCGTTGCGCGGCACGATGCAGATCTCGATGCGGTGCAGCATCAGCTGCTCGAAGGCGAACTGCAGGACCACGACGACGGCTTCGGCGACGTAGGCATTGCCGGCATGTCGCTGGTCGATCCAGTACCCGATCGTGCCCGACTGCATCGCGCCGCGGATCACGTTGTTCACATTGACCTCGCCGACGACCTGCTGGTCGACGAACAGGCCGAACTGGTACGCCGCGCCTGCTGAGCGGTCGCGGTCGCGCTGCTGGCAGCGGGCCGCGAACGCGCCGCGATCGACGACCGGGTCGGCCTGGTGCAACGGGCGGCTCGGCTCCCACACCGTGAGCCACTCGGCGTTGCGCTGGCGCACTTCGCTCCACGCGCGGAAGTCGCTCGCTGCCAACGGCCGCAGCATGACCCGTCGCCCGTAGAGACGCACCGGCGACGAGGTGCGCGCCGGGTGCCGCAGCGCCATCAGCGACCAGCCCCCGCATCGATGGGTGCCTCGACGGTGCATCGATGGTGCGCGATCGACGGTCGATCACTGGATCGATCACGGCATCGATCGGCGGATTGATCGTGATGCTCGCGAGGTCGAGGCGGCGCATGACCCCCAGTATCACGCAACACGTGCCGATGATCGACTCCACGTGGTGATGATCGAGCCCGGGGTTGTGGCGACGGTCGTCGATGGTCTCCGCCACGAGCGTGCGGAACACCTCGTCGGCATCGGCACGCCAGAGTTGGTACCCGTTCGGCACCAGCGCCTGGCCGATCTCGACGCGTGCGAGTGCGACTGCGTGCTCACCGACGGCCACCACCGAGGTGGGAGCGGCCATCGTCGGGGCCGCGATGATGGTGTCGTCGAGGTGGTCGGTGACCAGACCGAGGGCGTTCGTGAGACTCGCGGGAGACGGCGGGTCGGCCCGTCCGAGGGGCCCGTCGAGCAGCGTCACGGGTCCGATCGGGAGGTGGAACTCCGCGCCGGTCCGGTGCGCGCCGGTCCCCGTGGTCGCCGGTCGCCGGTCAGCACCGGTCAGGGTCACGGTGACCGTGTGGTCGTCGATCCGCAGCGTCATCCCGCCCGGATCGGGGTTGCGTTCGAGTTGGGCGATGGCCCAGCGACCGATCGGGTCGTCTCCGCCGGCCAGGCAGTACGCAACGTGTGCGTGCAGGCACTTCACGCCGGTCCGGGTGCCGCCGACGCCTCCGTGCGGCCGGGGGCCGACGTGGTCGGGGTCGATCACCGCGTCACGCTCGGCGGCGTACCGTTCGTGCACACGGGCGATCTCGTCGGGGTCGATCTCGGCTTCGGCCTGTCGAACGCCTCCTGCGGCCTCGAGCCGGCTGACTCGGGTCACCAGATCGGCGCCGACGAGGTAGAAGCGCGTCGGCATCGGTGTGCCGTCGTCGAGGAACGGGGCGTTGCGCACCACGACGGGGTCACCGCGGTGGTCGCGGACGACGACGTCGAACGCGCTCTGGGGCTCACGGCCGAGCAGCTCCGCGACGCGAGCCCGGTCATCCATCAGCGACGACGGCGGCGCAGCACGAGCAACAGCACGATCAGCGCGATGACCGCAGGTGCAACGCGCTTGACGATCGAACTGCCACCGACCTCCATGAGGTCGATGGGCTCGGTCGCGGGGCCCTCGATCTTGCGAACCTGTGGCGTGGGGGGTGTGGCCGCCGCTCCGTCCGACGCTGCGTCGTTCTCCGGCCGACGTGGCGTCGGGTTCTCCGGCCGGGTCGGATGCCTCGGCGAGTGGTCGGCGCTGCCGTGCGGCTGGCGCCCCGAGACCCTCTTCGTCGATCATCTGGTTGAGGTTGTCGGCGAACTGTGCCATGAGTTTCGAGCTGACGTCGCCCATGATGCCCCGACCGAACTGTGCCACCTTGCCCGTGATGTGCAGGTCCGTCGTCACGTCGACACGTGTGCTGGTCGGTGACAGGCTCTGCGCCTGGGCCGTGATCTCCGCCGACGCGTTGCCCCGACCTCCCGTGTCACGGCCCGCGCCCTTGATCACCGCCCGGTAGTTGGCGTCGTCTCGCTCGATGAAGTGAGCTTCACCCTTGAACTGGCTGCTGATCGCACCGAGCTTGACCTTGACGACGCCGCGATAGGTCTCGCCTTCGATCTCCTGCAGTTCGGCGCCGGGCAAGCAGGGAGCGATCCGTTCCACGTCGGTGATGAGCGGCCAGGCTTCGTCGATCGGACGATTGACGGTGAACGAATTGATCAGCTGTTCTGCCATCGTCGGAGGTCCTCTTCGGTGTCGATGTCGTCGGGTGAACCAGTGCACGGTACTTCACGGACCAGCTCGGGGCGAAGACGCATCAGCGCCCGGGCTCCCTCGTCGCCGGTGGCGGGGAGCAGCGTACGGACCAACCGCTGCGCCTCGGCATCGAGTTTCACCGGATTGGCGCGCCGGCCGCCGTACGTTGCGACCACGATCGACCCCGGCGCGGCGGCCACGGTGCGCCAGTCCGAGGGCAGCGACGCCCGGTTGATCGGCGAGGCCGACCACGACGGCCTCCGCGCCGAGTTCGGCCGCTGCATCCAGGCCGACGCGCAGCGACGTGAGTTGACCGTCGGCCCACCGGTCGTTGTGCCGGACCACGAGGTGGTCGGCGATGTCGGGCGGGACGACGTCGGGCGCGGCGCCGGTGACGACGATGACCGGTCCGATCCCGGCCGCGAGTGCATGCGCGAGCGCTCGCTCGATGACCGTGGTCCGGCTGGGGCCGTCGGTGTGGCGCCGGACGTGTCCGCCGGCAATGTTGCCGACAATTTGTGACCGGGGCCCTCGAAGCGGGATCCCGCGCCCGCGGCGAGGATGATGACGGCGGTCCCGATGGGCATCGCCCCAGCGTATGGGCAGGATTCGGACGCCACCACGCAATCTGGGCATCGTCACCGACGATCAGCCAGGTGACGGTTGGGTGACGAAAAGTTTGCCGTCGCGCTTCAGTATTGCAATTGCGTGACGATATGTTACGGGACCGTCATACGCGACCCGTCGCACGATCCACCTTCCGACACCCATGACCGACACCTCGCCCACTCTCTCCGAGCAGCTCTCGTGCCCGAAGCGCCTCGTCGGCGTGCGGCGCGGCATCGTCGCCGCGGTGGCGACGCTCGCCTCGCTGACCGGCGTGGTGGCTGCTCGCTCCGGCGTCGGCCTCGGCCGAGCCCCTGCTGACCGGTCCGCTCGTGGCCGTGCAGGGCGGCCTGCCGACCAACACGATGGCGCCGGTGGTGACCACGTCGGCGCGTGAGGCACTGGTCAACTACGACCTGTGGGCGGCCACCGGCGATGCGTCCGCCTTCCGGAGCTACGTCTGGTACCGCACCCAGACGGCCCAGTTCGCGGCGACCGAGTTGGGGTACCCCCGCCAGGACATGGTGACCGCGTGGGCGACGACCCCGATCGATCACCAGCGTGCCGTGTTGGCCGCGATGACCCAGGTCGGCGTGCCGTACCGGACCAACACGAGCGAGGAGGGGGTCGGGTTCGATTGCTCCGGCCTGACCACCTACGCCTGGTCGAAGGCCGGCGTCCAACTCGTCCGCCAGAGCGGCCAGCAGATCCGTGACGCCGCGCCGCTGGACCGTTCGCAGGCCAAGGCGGGCGACCTCGTGCAGTACCCGGGTCACGTGATGATGTACCTCGGCGTCGGTGACGCGGTGGTCCACTCGGTGCAGCGGGGCCGCACGGTCGAACTGGACCTGATCAACACGCGTCGCACGAACTCGGTCCGCTTCGGCGACCCGACGCTCTGATCACCCGCGCCGATCACTCTGCGCTGATCACCCGTGCCCTGATCACCCTGCGCTGATCACCAGTGCACGGATCGGCGCGCTGATCAGGAGTGGATGTCTCCGTCGCCGTCACGCAACGAGGGGACGTTGCGACCCGTTCGCCTGGCGATGATCTCGGCACAGATCGACACGGCCGTTTCCTCGGGTGTCCGTGCGCCGATGTCGAGCCCGATCGGCGACATCAGCCGCTCGAGGTCCGCCGGATCGGTCACACCCACGTCGCGGAGACGTTCCATGCGCTTCGCGTGGGTCGACCGGCTCCCCATCACGCCGATGTAGCCGACCCGGGTCGCCAGCGCGCCCTGGACCGCCGGCACGTCGAACTTGGGGTCGTGGGTCAGGATGCACACCGCGTCGCGGGGCCCGAGTTCGGCGCCGTGGGCGTCGAAGACGGGGGTCGGCCACGTGACCTTGACATCGTCGGCCATCGGGAACCGACGTCGGGTCGCGAAGACCTCGCGGGCATCGCAGACCGTCACCCGGTAGCCGAGCACCTTGGCGACACGGGCGAGCGCAGCGGTGAAATCGACGGCGCCGAAGATCCACATCTGTGGAGGTGGGGCATGGGACTCGATGAACACCCGCACGGTCGGTTGGTCCACCAGATCTTCCGGGGTGGTCTGGCCCTCGGGTCCGTAGTGGCGGATTCCCGACGCGCCGCTTCGAGTTCGGCGAGCGCGTCACGGCGCACGACCCGGTCCAGCTCGGGATGGCCCAACGTGCCCGTGACCCCGGGGTCGCCGCCGGCTTCGGCCGCGGGCTCGACGAGCAGCTTGGCGCCGACGTTCGGCCCGTCGATGACCGTTGCGAGCGCGACCGGACTGTTGGTCCGCAAGCGTTGTGCGTACCGGTCGAACAGCGTCACCAGTCGAGCTCCTCGATGAACAGGTGGATCGTGCCGCCGCAGGTGAGTCCGACGGCGAAGGCCTCGTCGTCGGAGTAGCCGAACGTGATCACGCCGGGCTCGCGTTCGCCCGCCAGGATCGACAGTGCCTCGCTGACGACCGCCCCTTCGACGCAGCCGCCGCTCACGCTGCCGGCGACCTCGCCGGACTCGGTGACGGCCATGGCTGCGCCCGGGTCGCGCGGACCGGAACCCTCGACGTCGATCACGCGGGCGATCGCGATGCGTTCGCCGGCGGTCCGCCACCGTTCGATGTCGTCGAGCAGATCGTTCACGACTCGATTGTGCTCCCTGCGATCGCAACTTGCACGTTCCGAACGTGCTCGTTCCGAACGTGCCCGATCCGAACGTGCCGGTTGGCTCAGCGCTCAGCGATGACGGCGGCGAGTTCCTCCATGGCGGCCACGGAATGACCCTCGACGAACCGGTCGACGTACGGCAGCGCTGCGGCCATTCCTCGTGCCAGGGGGGCATAGCCCGGGGTGACCTTCAGCGGATTGACCCAGATCAGTCGATGCGTCACACGTTGGAGTCGCTGCATCTGCTGGCCCAACTCGTCGGGGTCCCCCCGATCCCAGCCGTCGGACAGGATGACGACGATCGAGTTGCGAGCGAGACCGCGCACCCCCCACTGGTCGTTGAACTCGCGCAGATCGCTGCCCAGTCTGGTGCCGCCGCTCCAGTCGAGCACACGCTGGCCGGCGGCTCGCAGCGCGATGTCGGGGTCCCGACTGGACAGTTCTCGGGTGATCCGGGTCAGTCGTGTACCCATCGTGAACGCCTCGACCTTCTGCCGGCCGGCGACGGCGGCGTGGACGAAACGCAGCAGCGCCCGGGCGTAGGGTTCCATCGAACCACTGACGTCCAGCAACAGCACGAGACGCCGCAAGCGGGGTGACGGCGTCGAGAAGTGGCGTTCGATCGGTTCGCCCCCGGCCCGGATCGCCGACCTGACCGTGCGTCGGATGTCGGGTCGAACGGTCTGCCGACGGCTCGGTCGCAGGCGCAGCGAGGCCCGTGGGGCGCCGACGAGCCGGAGGTGCGACATCAAGTCGTGGGCCTGGGACAGCTCGGCGGGGCTGTAGGCCGCGAAATCCTTGTTGCGCAGGATCTCGGTGGTCGAGAACCGCAGCTCGATGGTCTCCTGCGACGGGTCGCCGACCTCACCGGCACCATCGTCAGGATCGTCGGAGTCGACGGCGATCGAGATGCTGATGGTCTCGCTCGCGGTCTCCGTCGACGTCGACCCCCTGCAACTGTTCGAAGAAGACGGCGAATGCCCGGTCGTACAGGGCGATGTCCTCCGGCCGTCGCACCAGCGTCGCCCGTCCGGCCCAGTAGGTGGTGTCCCGTGTGCCGACACCCGTGGCGCACAGCGCCTCGGCGAAGGTGTTCGTGCAGCTGATGGGGACGTTGAGCCCGACGCCGCGCAGGATCTGGCTGAATGCCACCGCGATGTCCGCGGGACCGGCGGTCGACACCAGGGGGTCCACGGGACGTCCGCAGACGTCCCCGGGCGCGGTCGGACATCCTCGGACATCCTCCGGCGTCCTCAGGCCTCGTCGATGGTCAGCTGGCCGGGCATGTGCTTGCTGGCGAGCGCCTTCTCGGTCGCGACCTTCACGAGGTCGGCGATGCCGTGCTGCTCGATCCGAACGCTGTCCTCGCGGTACTTGACGACGGTTCCGAGCGTGTTGGCGACCATGCGTTCGTCGAGTGCCGTTGCCCCGAGTCGTCCGAGGGCGGTCGCCCAGTCGATGGTCTCGGCGACACCAGGGGGCTTGTAGAGGTTCAGCTCGCGGAGGGCTTCGACCGCACTGGCAACCTGCCGGGCGAGGTCCCCGTCGATTCCCGGCACCCGCAGCTTGACGATGGCGACTTCGCGTTCGAACCCCGGATGCTCCACCCAGTGGTAGAGACAACGCCGCTTGAGGGCGTCGTGGACGTCACGAGTCCGGTTCGAGGTCAGCACCACGATCGGTGGACGCGTGGCGCTGAACACGCCGACCTCCGGGATCGTGATCTGGTAGTCCGACAACACTTCGAGCAGGTAGGCCTCGAACTCGTCGTCGGCTCGGTCGATCTCGTCGATCAGCAGGACCGGAGGCGGGCCCTCGACCGGCTCGATGGCACGCAGCAGTGCCCGCTTGATGAGGAATCGCTCGCCGTACAGCTCCGCTTCGAGGTCATCGGCCGTTCGGCTCGCCGATTCACCGGTCGCCTCGGTCGCCCGCAGGTGGAGCAGTTGCCGGGCGTAGTCCCAGTCGTACACGGCCTGGGAGACGTCGATGCCCTCGTAGCACTGCAGCCGGATGAGCTGGCCGCCCGTTGCCGCGGCCAAGGTCTTGGCGAGCTCGGTCTTGCCGACGCCGGCTTCACCTTCGAGCAGGAGCGGACGGTTGAGGCTCATGGCCAGGAACACCGACGTCGCGATCCCCTCGTCGGGAAGGTAGCCGTGGCGGGTCAGTGCGTCGGCCACGTCGTTCGGGGTCATCGCACCGACGTTACCGGAGGGTGTGTGGACCGGTCGATGCGCATTCGGTCCCGAATGCGAGATACTGGCGGCGTGCGGGCTGCCCGATCCGACGACGACCCCGAAGCGCAGACGGCGGATCGTCGCGACGATCGGTTCGAGTTCCGGCTGTTCGCGCCGTCGGCTGCGCACGTGCAGGCGCTGGTCGACGATCACACGATCATCGGTCTCAGCGCCGAACGCCTGGTCGACGAATGGGCCGGTGACGTGCCGGTCGGGTCGCACTACGTGGTCCTGCTCGACGGTGAACGGCCCGTGCTCGATCCGAGGGCGACGGAGGTGTGGTTCCCGCCCGGTCACTCGCGTCGCGACGCTGGAAGCCGGAGGCGCCGCCGACGTCGCCACGTTTCCCCGAGCGGTGGCGCGGCCGTGGCCGGCACCACGTCCCCCCAGCGCACGAGTCGGCCGCTGGTGGTGTACGAGGCGCATGTCCGGGGCCTCACCAAGCGGCGGGATCGGCCCGACGCCGGCACGTTCCGCGCAGCCATCGACGAGCTGCCCCGGCTGCGGGCGCTGGGCGTCTCCGTGCTCGAACTGTTGCCGGTGCACCAGTTCGACCCGGACGAGGGCAACTACTGGGGGTACATGCCGCTCGTGTTCGGTGCGATCCACCGGCAGTACGCCGCTTCCGACGATCCCACGGCGGAACTCGCCGACCTGATCTCGGCTGCGCACGTCCACGACATCGAGGTGTGGCTCGACGTCGTGCTGAACCACACGACGGAGTCCGGGCCCACCGGGCCCACCTACACGCTGCGGGCGCTCGCCGAACGCGACTACTACGTCGTGCGGTCGGATGGTTCGTACCTCGACGACGCCGGAACCGGCAACGTCGTCGACGCCAACTCACCCTTTGCCCGGCGGCTGATCATGGAGAGCCTCGATCGACTCGCTGCGCTCGGCGTCGACGGGTTCCGCTTCGACCTCGCGGCCGTGCTCGCACGCGATCCGGACTTCATTCGTTCGATCGGCGACTGGGCGGAACGACGTGGCGTCAGGCTGGTCGCCGAGCCGTGGGACCTCGCCCGGTACCTCCTCGGCCCCGACTTCCCCGATGATCGGTGGGCGCAGTGGAACGGGGAGTTCCGCGACGAGGTGCGCGGGTTCCTCCGCGGCGAGCCCGGCCTCGTGGCGCGGGTCGCGCGGCGCCTCGCGGGCAGCCCGGATCTCTTCACGTCGCCGATGGAATCGGTCAACTTCGTCACCGCCCACGACGGATTCACCCTGTACGACCTCGTCTCCTACGACCATCGCCACAACGAGGCCAACGGTTGGGACAACACCGACGGCCATCACGACAACCGCTCGTGGAACTGTGGCTGGGAAGGCGACGACGGGGTCCCCGACAGCGTGCTCGAGTTGCGCAACCGTCAGATGCGCAACGCCATGTGCATGCTCCTGCTGGCGCACGGGGTGCCGATGTTCGTCGCCGGCGACGAGTTCGCCCGGACGCAGGGCGGCAACAACAATCCGTACAACCAGGACAACGAGACCTCCTGGATCGATTGGGAGCGCGCCGAGGAGTTCGCCGATCACGAGCGGTTCGTGCGGAGGTTGATCGAGATCCGCTCCGCCCATCCCGTGCTGTGGGATCCGCACCGGTGGGGGGATCTGATGGTGGTCCACGGCGCCGACGGCACGCCCGACCTGTCGTACGAGTCACGGTCGATCGCGTGGTCCGTCGACGGGCTCTACGTGATGGCCAACATGTGGTGGGAGCCGGTCGAGTTCGAGGTGCAGCAGCCGGGGGAGTGGTGGGTCGCCGTGGATACCAATGATCCGTGGTCGCCGCCGGTCGGAAGCCGCGCCGGATCGACGGTCACCGTCGGCCCCCGTTCGATCATCGTCCTCGAGACCTGACCCCGTTGAGCTGCACGAGGGGTTCGTGACTCAGGAATCGAAGCCGAGACCCATGCGGTCGAGGCTGCGCAGCCAGGCGTTGCGCTTGCCGGTCTTGTCCTCCCGGTTCATCGACCAGCGGGTGGCCTGGATGCCGGCGAACCGGAATGGCTCCGGTGGGAACGGCAGCGGTTTGGACTTCACGAAGTCGGTCTGGGTCGCGATCGTCTTGCGGCCGGCGAGGAGGTCGAGCATCGTGGACGCCGCGAACCTCGTTCGCGGCGACGCCGAGGCCGGTGTAGCCGACTGCGTAGGCGACACGGTTCGACATCGCCGAACCGAAGAACACCGAGAACCGCGTGCTCGTGTCGATCGCCCCACCCCAGACGTGCGAGAACAGTACGTCGTCGAGTTGCGGGAAGGTCTCGAAGAAGTGGCCGGACAACTTCGCCCAGGTCTCGGGTCGGCTCTCGAGTTCGCTGCCGACCTTGGACCCCCAGAAGTAGATCGCGTCGTAGCCGCCCCACAGGATGCGGTTGTCCTTCGTCAATCGGTAGTAGTGGAACTGGTTGGTGATGTCGGAGAGCCCCTGGCGTTGCGTCCATCCGACCCGGTCGAGTTGCTCGGTGCTCAGCGGCTCGGTCACGAGGCAGTAGTCGTACACCGGGATCATGTACTGGCTGATGCGCTTGAGCAGCGGCTTGTCGGCGTTCGTGCCGAGCACGACCTTGGCGCAGCGGACCGTGCCGAGCGGGGTACGCACGGCGACGCCGCTGCCGTCCCTGGCGATGTCGGTGGCCTTCGAATGCTCGTAGATGCGCACGCCGAGTTGTTCGGCGACCCGCTTGAGTTCCCAGGCCAGTCTGGCCGGGTCGACGAGCGCCGCCCGGTCGTTGCGGTAGAGCCCGCCGGTGTAGGTGGGGGAGTTGACCTCCGCCCGCATCGCATCCTGATCGAGCCACGTGACGCGTTGGCCGAGCGATCGCAGCAGGTCGTGTTCCTCTCGGAGTTCGTCGAGGTACGACGGGGGATGCGACGTGCTGGCGACGTCGATCACACCGTTGCGCTCGTACTCGCAGTCCATCTCGTAGCGCACGATGGCGGCTTCGATCTCGTTCAGATTGCGCAGGCCGAGTTCTTCGAGGGTGTCGATCTCGTCGCCGTGACGGGCCATTCCGTTGCCCACTCCGTGGGTCAGTGACGACTCCATGAATCCGCCGTTGCGCCCGCTCGCGGCACCGCCCACCTCGCCCTTGTCGATCAGGACGACATCGCGCGACGGGTCGCGTTCCTTGGCGATCACTGCGGTCCACAGTCCGGTGTAGCCGCCGCCGACGATGCACAGGTCGCAGTGCTCGTCGCGCACGAGCGTCGGATTCGACTCCGGTATCTCGGCGCTCTCGAGCCAGAACGGGTACGGCTCGGCGTCGGCGATGGCGTCGAGTGCGAGTTGTGACGGTTCGCCGGATGCTGCAGGGTCGCTCATGATCTCACTGGGCGGGGAGTGTAGCCGTCGACCGGATCCTCCCGCCCGGCGACGAGTCCGACCTGCTCGGCCCTGAGTCCACCTTCCCGGGACGGGTCCGGCCCGCACAGCGGCGTACGGTGTGGGCATGGACCTCGGAATCTCTGGACGTCGCGCCGCTGTCGCTGCTGGATCGTCAGGCCTCGGACTCGGTACGGCCGTGGCGTTGGCGGCGGAGGGGGCGCACGTGGCGATCTGCGGCCGCGACCTCGACCGGGTCACGGAGGCGGCGGAGATCGTCGGTCACGGATGTGTGCCGATCGTGGCCGATGTCGCGACCGCTGAGGGTTCGGCGGGGTTCGTCGCCGCGGCCATCGAAGCGCTCGGAGCGGTCGACATCCTCGTGACCAACGCGGGCGGTCCGCCGCCGGGGAACTTCGCGACGACGTCGGTGGAGGCGTACCAGTCGGCGATCGATCTCAACCTGATGTCGGTCGTGGCGATGTGCAAGGCCGCCGTGCCGGCGATGCAGGAGCGGCGGTGGGGACGTGTGGTCGCCATTACGTCGCTCTCGGTCCGTCAACCGATCGCGCAGCTGATCCTGTCCAACACCGCTCGGGCGGGAGCGACGGGGTTCCTCAAGACCCTTCGCGCTCGAGGTCGCCGCCGACGGCGTGACCGTCAACAGCATCCAGCCCGGCCTGCACCGCACGCCACGCGTGACGCAGCTCTACTCCGAGGAGCAGCAGGGCTCGATGCGGATGGGCGATGCCAACGACTTCGGTGTCGTCGCTGCGTTCCTGTGCAGCGAGCAGGCGAAGTTCACCACGGGGGTGCAACTGCACGTCGACGGTGGGGCGTATCTCGGCCTGTTGTAGCCCGGAGTGCTGTCACCGGCCTGCGGTCGCTCGGATCGGGTGTCGCTCGGGCCGCTGTCGCTCGGAGGTCGTCCGCGAGACTCCCCGGATGACCTCTCGCACCACGTTGCAGGTCGATCGCAACTCGATCGGCGCCACCCGTCTCGTCGAGGTCGACGAGCCCGAGTTGGCAGCCGATCACGTCCGTCTCGCGATCGAGCAGTACGCCCTGACGGCGAACAACATCACCTACGCCCAGTTCGGCGACATGCTCGCCTACTGGGACTTCTATCCCGTGACCGCCGAGTGGGGCAACGTACCCGTCATGGGGTACGCCCGGGTCACCGAGTCCGACGTCGAGGGCATCGCGGTCGGCTCCCGGTACTACGGGTGGTATCCGATGGCGACCGGTGTCGACGTCCTGGCCGTCCCGACCCGGGACGGATTCCGTGACGACGGCGCCCACCGCGCCCCCCACGCAGCGGCGTATCGCGGATTCACGGCCACCGATCGTGATCCGATGGCCACCAGCACCGAGGACGAGCCCCGTCACGCTCTGCTGCGCGGCCTGTTCGTCACCGGGTTCCTGGCCGATGCCTTCTTCGCCGCCGAGGCCTACTTCGGGGCCGAGCAGGCTGTCGTGCTGTCGGCCAGCAGCAAGACGGCGATCGGGTATGCCGCATCGGCCAAGCTCGCCGGCTCGGTCCGGCTGGTGGGCGTCACGTCGGCCGGCAACGCCGACTTCGTGCGCGGTGTCGGCTACTACGACGACGTGCTCACGTACGACCAGCTCACCGACATCGCGGCCGTCCCGAGTGTGGTGATCGACATGGCCGGGTTGGGCTCGGCGGTCGCCGCCGTACACGCCCATCTGGGCGACGATGTGCGGTACTCGATGGTGGTCGGCAAGAGTCACCGCGATGCTCCGCCCGTTGCGGTGGAGCACGGGCCCACGCCGGAGATGTTCTTCGCACCCGGCGCCGTGGCCGATCGCCTCGCCGAGTGGGGTGCGCAGGGCTATCAGCAGCGAGTCCACGGCTCGCTCGCGGCGTTCATCGCCGACAGCTACAACTGGCTCACCATCGACGAGCGCCGGGGCCCCGAGGCTGCTCAGGCCGCCTGGGCCGAACTGTACGACGGCGCCGTCGCCCCCTCGACCGGCCTCATCGCCACCCTCCACCCCTGACGCCTCCGAACAACACCCCCGAAAACAACCCGAAAAGTCGCGCGATTCGGTCGCCAGGCGTCCGAATTCCGCGAAGTTTCGGGGCGGGGGGAGGTTTCGGGGTTCGTGCTAGATCGAGGTGGGGCCGGTGGGGTGGTCGGCGTCGCCGTAGTCGATGCGCTTGGCGCGTAGGCGGAGCTCGTCGAGCACGCGTCGGCTGGCCGACTGGAGGTCGGCGAGGAAGGCCACCGCCCAGATCTGTGCGGCCACCACGATCAGCCCGATCCCCGCGAGCAAGCTGGGGACGCGGCTGGTGTAGGTGTCGTCGAAGACGTAGAGCGACAACCAGCGCAACATCAGCAGGATCCCGATCACGAACGGAACCATGCCGACGAGGAAGAAGAATCGGAACGGCTTGTACAGCGCGAAGCTCCGGATGATCGACTGCGACGATCGCCAGATGTAGCGCGACGTGCTCTTGACCAGGCGCGATTCACGGGTCTTCGGGTTGACCCCGATCGGGACCGAGGTGATCGCCGTGCCGTTCCAGCCGGCCTGCACGATGGTCTCCATCGTGTAGGTGTATCTCCCGAACACCTGGACCCGCATCGCGGCGTCGCGGCTGTAGGCGCGGAACCCGCTGGCCGCGTCGCGCACGCCGGTGCCGGAGAACCGTCGCACCACCGAACTGCCGAACCGCTGCAGCAACTTCTTGGTCCGGGAGAAGTCGTCGATCGTCTCGATCGGTCGTTCCCCCACGACCATCTCGGCCGTCCCGGACAGCACCGGGGCCACGAGGTCGGGGATCGACGCGCCCTGGTACTGGTTGTCGGCATCGGTGTTGACGATCACGTCGGCCCCGGCAGCGCAGGCACGCGTCGAGGCCCGTCATGAACGCGGCTGCCAGCCCGCGATTGTGGGGATGGGAGATGATGTGGTCGACGCCGAGCGACCGGGCGACCTCGACCGTCCGGTCGCTGCTTCCGTCGTCGATCACGAGCCACTCCACGATGTCGACGCCGGGCACCTCGCGAGGCAGATCGGCAACGGTGAGCGGCAGGGTCTCCTCCTCGTTGAAGCACGGGATCTGGATGATCAGCTTGACCGGTGTCGACATCACGGCGCAGCGTAACGGTTGGGGCTGTCGGCCTCGCCGCGTCCGTCGCGCGGGTCGACGAACGGGTCGGTCGACGGGGTGACGGGTGGGGTGGGGGGTGCGATGAGTGGCGGCGCGGTGCGGCTGACCGGAACCGAGATCGCTGCTCCGAGCAGATCGACGGCGACGGACACCACTCGGCTGATCACCGCCACCGACACGGCGAGGCCGGCCCCCAGCGGGGCCGTCATCAGTGAGATGAACACCGCCTCGCGCACGCCGAGGCCTCCCGGGAGCCCGATGATGACGAAGCCGGCGATCCACGAGACGCAGGTGGCGTAGATCAGCGTCACGACCAGCGAGGCGTCGAGCGAGCCGCCGAGCGCCTGGACACAGAAGATGTTCATCCCGGAAAACAGCACCCAGGCGGGCACGTACCGGGCGACGAGCGCCGCGAACCAGGCCGCTTCCGGGAGGCGCAGTTCGCGCCGGGTGAGGCGATCCGCGAGTCGATGCAACCATGTTCGGACCGCGGGCGACGCCAAGGCGAGCAACCCGACCAGCACTCCCACGCCGAGAAGGATCGGCACGACTCGGGATCCGGCCGGCGACACGAGTCCGGCGACGACCGCAGTTGCCGTCGCACCGAACAGCATGGCCACCATCGACATCGCCGTCGAGGAGTAGGCGAGCGACCGCGGTGTCCGGTCGCGGTGGGCGAGTTCGGCCTGCCCCACGATCGGCCAGATGCCGCCGGGGACGTACTTGCCGAGCTGCCCGACGAAGAACCAGGAGAGTCCGCGCCGCCACGGTGCGGGTGAGCCGCCGTGGCGGACGATCCCGAGCCAGTTGAGGCCCAGCAGCGCCATGGCGAGCAACCCGGAGATGACGGCCGCGACCAGCCAGATCGGGTCCGCCGACGACAGCGCGTCGGCGATCTCCTCACGGTCCTGGACGATGCGCACGACGACGAACGCCAACCCGGCGACGCCGATGGCAACGCCGATGAGGTTCGCGAGTCGCGAACGATTCATCGCACCGGACCCGAATCGACGGGGCGCGGGCTCGTCACGCGAGCGGCGTTGCGTGGACCATGGTCCACGGCAGCGGGTTGGCGGTGCGTGCCACGTCGAACCGGTGACCGATCAGCTTCGCGAAGCCCCGGTTCGTCCAGTGGTTGATGTGGCCCGGGGTGTTGCCGAACTCGCGGAGATAGCGCCCGCGGGCCATGTTGCCTGCCCGCCAGATCGGCTCGAAGGGCACCGAGGCGATCAGCGATCCGGCGCACACCCGGTGCAGCTCGTGCAGTGATCGGGCCGGATCGGGAAGATGCTCGAACACCTCGATGGCGAGCACGAGATCGAACGCACTGTCCGGGAACGGCAGGTTGGTGGCATCGCCGAACACACAGGTCAGGTCCCGCTGCTGCCAGTCGGCCCGCAGGTCGTCGTCGGGGAGGTCGAGCCCGAGCACCGGGATGCCGGGGAACCGCTCCTTGACGCGTGTGGTCACGATGCCCTCACCGACGCCGATCTCGAGGATCCGTCGTGGTGCCGACGGGGTGGCCGCAGCATCGAGGAACGAGTCGAACGCGGCGAAGAACCCGCGCATCATGCGCTGTTCGATCGGGTTCGTCGATCCGTACTTGTCGTACGTGTTGCCGGTCGGGGTGTGGCCGGTCGGAACCGGCTCGGTGTCGATCACCATCGCATCAGTGTCGCACGCGATCTCGCATCCTCGTGTACACTCCGGTGCCAGGCACCGGATGTACGGGTCAGGCGGAGGCGGCGTCGAGGGCTCGGCGGGTGAGCACCTTGGCCAGGTGTTGGCGGTACTCGACGCTGGCGTTGAGATCGGCCTGCGGGTCGGCGTCGGCCGCAGCCTGCTCGGCGGCGTCGGCGACGCTCGCCCCACTGGCGATCGCGGCGGCCACGCTGGTCGCGAGCACCGGCGTGGCGCCCATGTTGACGAGGCCGACACCGGATTCGGTGCCATTGCGCCACGCGGCGACCCCCACGATGGCCCAGTCCTGGGCCCGGCGGTTGAACTTCTGGAAGCTCCACCCGGCGCCGTTCATCTTCGGCACCCGGATCTCGGTGAGCACCTCGTCGGGCTCGAGCGCCGACTCGAAGAACGTCCGGTAGAAGTCGCTCGCTGCGATCTCGCGCCGGCCGTTCGGGCCCTGCGCGACATAGGTCGCCCCGAGCGCCAACGTGGTCGCCGGGAGATCGGAGGCCGGATCGGCGTGGGCGATCGAGCCACCGATCGTGCCACGATGACGGACCTGGGGATCACCGACGTGACCGGCGGCATGAGCCAACAGGGGGACGTGCTGGTGCAGCACCGGCGACGTCTCGACGTCCATGTGCCGGGTCAACGCGCCGATCGCGATCTGGTCGCCGTCTTCGCGGATGTAGGAGAGGTCCGTCAGTCGACCGATGTCGATCAGCACGCTCGGCTGCGCGAGCCGCAGTTTCATCATCGGGAGCAGGCTGTGCCCGCCGGCGATGAACTTGGCCTCGTCGCCGTGCTGTCCGATGAGGCTGATCGCCTCGTCGGCCGACTCGGCGCGGACGTAGTCGAACTGGGCGGGAATCACGTGGGGCCTCCGTTGGGGCTGGTGGTGGAGCTGGTGGTGTTCGAGCGGGCCGCGTTGATCGCGTTCCACACGGTGTTCGGACTGGCGGGCATGGCGACGTCGTGGACGCCGAGTCCCGACAGCGCATCGACGATGGCGTTCATGACGGCGGGAGCAGCACCGATCGTGCCGGCTTCGCCGACGCCCTTGACGCCGAGTGGATTCGTCGGCGACGGGGTGACCGAGTGGCCGAGGGTGATCGACGGGACGTCGCTCGCTGCGGGGACGAGGTAGTCGGCGAGGGTCGACGTCCGCAGGTTGCCGTCGGTGTCGTAGTCGGCGCCTTCGTACAGCGCCTGGGCGAGGCCCTGCACCACGCCGCCGTGGACCTGACCCTCGACGATCATCGGGTTGACCTGGTTGCCGCAGTCATCGACCGCAACGTACTGCAGCACGTCGACCTCGCCCGTCTCGGTGTCGACCTCGACGAGACACATGTGGGTGCCGAACGGCCACGAGAAGTTCGGCGGGTCGTAGCTGACCTGGGCCTCGAGGTTCGGCTCGAGACCGTCCGGCAGGTTGTGCGCGGTGAACGCCCCGAAGGCGATGGCGGCCAACGCCAGCTCGGAACTCGGTTGCCCGACCACGCGGAACGATCCGTTGACGAACTCGATGTCGTCGATGTTGGCCTCGAGCTGGTGGGCGGCGATCTGCTTGGCCTTGTCGATCACCTTGTCGCACGCCATGCTCACGGCGACGCCCCCGACCGGTAGTGACCGTGAGCCGTAGGTGTCCATCCCGAGCGGTGCGATCGCGGTGTCGGAGTGCAGCACGTCGATGTCGGCGGGGTCCATGCCGAGTTTGTCCGCCACGATCATCGACCACGACGTCTCGTGACCCTGGCCGTGGGGTGATGTGCCGGTGACCACCTGCACCTTGCCGGTCGGCAACACCCGAACCGTGGCGGCCTCCCAGCCGCCGGCGGAGTAGTTGAGCGACGCCAGCACCCGTGACGGAGCGAGCCCGCACATCTCGAAGTACGTGGACACCCCGAGCCCGAGCCGCTTGGTCGCACCGTCGACATTCTGCGTCGCCTGACGCGGCGCGGACTCCGGCGTAGTCGATCATGTCGGCGGCGATGGTCGCGGCGGCGTCGTGGTCGCCGGAGTCGTAGACGAGGCCGGTGAACGCCTCGTAGGGGAACTGGTCCTTGCGGATGAAGTTCCGGCGGCGGAGCTCCAGCGGGTCGATGCCGATCTCCTGGGCGAGCGCGTCCATCGCCCGCTCGATCGCGTAGGTCGCTTCGGGCCGTCCGGCGCCTCGGTAGGCATCTGTCGGCGTGAGGTTCGTGAACACCCCGGTGCACGAGAAGTCGTACGCCTTGGGCAGGTCGTACACGCCGGCGTACAGGAACGCACCCAGGATCGGGATGCCCGGCGTGATCAGTTGGAAGTAGGCGCCCATGTCGGCGGTGAGTCGCACCCGCACGGCGGTGAGGCGGCCGTTCGAGTCGGCGGCGAGTTCGATGTGCTGGATCTGCCCGCGTCCCTGGATGGACGCGACGGTGTTCTCCGAGCGGGTCTCGTTCCAGCGGACCGGCACGCCGAGTTTGCGGGCGAGCGCGACGCACAGCAGTTCCTCGGCGTACACGTCGAGCTTGGCGCCGAACCCGCCGCCGACCGCCGGAGCGACGACGCGGAGCTGGTGTTCGGGAACTCCGAGCGTGACCGCCACCATGACCTTGAGGACGTGGGGGATCTGCGTCGCGGTGTACAGCGTCATGTCACCGCCGAACGGCTGGGGCACGGCGACGACGGCGCGGGGCTCCATCGCCATCGGGATCAGACGCTGCTGGACGTAGCGTTCGCTCACGGTGTGGGCGGCCTCGTCGAACGCTCGCTGTACCGCCCCGTCGGTCTCCTCGACGAGGAGGTTCCACGTGTAGGACGAGTTGGTGCCGAGCTCGGGGTGGACGATCACGCGGTCCGACAGGGCGTCTTCGAGTTCGGTGACGGCTTCGCCGGCGTCGTACTCGACGTCGATCGCCTCGATGGCGTCGTGGGCCATGGCATCGCTCTCGGCGAGTACGACCGCGACGCCGTCACCGACGTAGTGCACGGCGTCGACGGCGATCGGGTAGTGCGCCGGACTCTTCATGTCCTCCGTGACGGCCCATGCGCACGGCATCGGGGCGGCCCAGAGGTCGGTGAGGTCGGCGCCGGTGTAGACGGCTCGAACGCCGGGCATCGCCGCTGCCGCGGTCGTGTCGATCGAGACGAGCTTGCGCGTTCGCGTACGGGCTGCGGAGCACGGCCATGTGCAACGCCCCCGGCACCTTCATGTCGTTGGTGAAGACGGCCTCGCCGGTCAGCAGGACCGGATCCTCCTTGCGCAGGACGCGGGTGCCGATCACCCTGGTCGACGTGTCATCGATGACTGTCATGCTGGACCCCCATCCAGTTCGTCACACGGTGCCGGGCCTGACGTGACGCCGGCGTCTGCTGCGTGATGTCAGGCCCCGGCCGACGCCGCGGCGAGGACGGACTTCACGATGTTGTGGTAGCCCGTGCAGCGGCACAGGTTGCCTTCGAGTCCGAGGCGGACTTCCTCCTCGGTCGGGTTCGGGTTCTCCTGGAGCAGGCTGGTCGCAGCCATCACCATGCCGGGCGTGCAGTACCCGCACTGCAGGCCATGGTTCTCCATGAACGCCTGCTGCATCGGGTGCAGCGTGCCGTCGGCGTCGGCCATCCCCTCGATCGTCCGCACGTCCTGGCCGTCGGCCTGGACGGCGAGCACCGTGCAGCTCTTGACGGCCTCGCCGTTGAGGTGCAACGAGCAGGCACCGCAGGACGAAGTGTCACAGCCGATGTTCGTGCCGGTCAGCCCGACCTGCTCACGGATGTACTGCACGAGCAGCATGTCGCGGCTCGACGTCATGCGTGTGCGGTGTGCCGTTGACGGTGACGGTGATCTCCACGGATGCCCCCAGGTTGTTCGAAGTGGTGAGGATCCACATCATGGCGCATTCGACGATGCGCCCGTGAATTCGAGCGACCGACGGTGTTACTGATGGTGTCTGACACCATCGGTCACGTGATCAGTAACGGTCAGGTGACGTTGGAGATGTCCTTGACGGCGAGGAACAGCAGGAAGCAGATGATGGTCGTGCCGAAGATCGTGTACGCCCAGCGCTGCGGGTGATTGGCCCGCCAGAACCGGCGGATGCTGTAGGTGATCGACACGATCGCCAGGACCCCGATGGCCACGCCGATGATCGGCCCGACACCTCGGGCGATGCCGACGGCCGGCAGCACGAACGGGAACACGATGTACATCAGCAGGCAGCGGCACGTGCTGATGGCGAGCGACTTCTGGAAGCGCGGATCGAGCCTCGGCCTTGGTCGACGTCTGGCCCTCCGGGAGCCGCAGGAGCCGGAGCATGAACCGATCCGTGGACGACCGTTCGACCGTGGCAGGCCACGGGTGTCCGGCACGGGTCCGAATCGCCGGCCCGGTGTCCGGTGACGTCATGGTCGTGGTCTCGGGCTGATCCTCGGTGGTGCTCATGGCCGCCTGGAACGGTACGTGGTGGCGACGGCTGCGGCAACATCTGCCGGCGAGTCCACGAGTACTGCGGCGCCGGCATCGGTCAGCTCTGCGGGCGACCCGAAGCCCCACGTGACGCCGATGCAGTCGATGCCGTTGTGCCGCGCACCCTCGACGTCGTGGTCGCGGTCGCCGACCATGACGACATGATGTCCGTCGACGGTGCCATCGTCGGCGAGCACGCCCAACTCCCCGAGGGCGTAGGTGATCACGTCGGCCTTGGTCCGTCGCGCCGAGCCGACCTCGATGGTCGCTCCCGCCTGGAGTTCGAAGTAGGAGGTGAGCCCGAAGTGCTCGACGATCCGCACGGCCGTCTGCTGGGGCTTGGCGGTGGCGAGCGACAGGGTGAACCCGGAGGCGACCAGTTGGTCGAGCATCTCGGCGACTCCCGGGTACACGGTGTTCTCGAACAGACCGATGTCCTCGTAGCGGACCCGGTAGGCCTCCACCACACGCTCGATGTCGTCGTGGGGAATGCCGAGCGTGGGGAGGCTGACCTCGAACGGGGGACCGATCACCGCGCGGACCTGTTCGTCGGTCGGCGGCTCGTACCCGCAGGTCGTGAACGCATACCGCAGTGACCGGCCGATGCCGGGCGACGAGTCCGACAGCGTGCCGTCCAGATCGAGCAACACATGCGTCACCGTTTGCGGGAGACTTTCACTGGGACGGCTCATCCGAAATCTCCCGCAAACAGTCCGGTCAGCTCAGGGCCAGGGCGTCGAGGCGGCGAAGGTCGTCGTCGGTGCCGACGGCGATGAGTACCTGGTGGGGTGTGATCACCATGTCGGGGTCGGGGTTCGTCGTGAAGGTGCCGTCAGCGTGTCGAACAGCGAGGATCAGGACGCCGGTCTGCTTGCGCAGATCCGCCGCACCGAGGGTGACGCCGGCGAGCGATGACGTGTCGGGCACGGTGAACTCCTGCATCCGGAACTCCATCGAGCGCTCGTGCATGACGACATCGACGAACTCGGCCACGTTCGGACGGGCGACGAACGACGCCATCCGGGCGGCGCCGAACTCCTGTGGGTTCACCACGCGGTCGGCGCCCGCGTTGGCGAGCTTGGGCACGCTCTCGTCCTGGCGAGCACGAGCGACGATGAACAGGTCCGGCACGATCGCGCGCGCCGACAACGTCACGAAGAGGTTCTCCGCGTCGCCTTCCAGGGCTGCGATCAGTGCCCCGGCCCGCTCGAGTCCGGCCGCTCGCAGGGTCGAGTCGAGCGTGGCGTCACCCGACCACCGTCGGATACGGAACGCCCTGGACCCGGTCCGCATCGACGTCGACGACCACGACGTCGTGGCCGGCGGCATGGAGGTCGTCGGCGACCGCTCGGCCCGACCCGACCCCATCCGCACACGATGGTGTGCCCGCTGAGTTTGTCGATCTCACGGTGCATGAAGCGACTCCCGATGGCGTGGCGGAGCTGTCCGTCGTAGACGAACTGCATGGCGATGGTGAACGTGAACAGCACGGTCGACGCGCCCATGAGGATCAGCACGATGGTGAACCACTGCCGGGCGGCGTCGAAGTCCTGGAGTTCGCGGAAGCCGACCGTCGTCACCGTCGTGACCGTCTGGTAGGCGGCGTCGTTGAACGACATCCCGAACAGCATGTAGCCGACCGTGCCGATCACCATGACGGTGAGCGACCATTGCGATGGCTCGCTGGAGCCGACCGAACGGGCTGGGGTTCACGGCGCCGACGGTAGTCCACCAGGCATCTCACGCGCTCTCCCTGACGGTTTGCGGGAGGATTCGGTTGGGACGGGCCAACAGGAAACTCCCGCAAACGAAATGAGACGGGGGTCAGCGGCCGCGGAGGAGGTCGCGGATCAACGGTTCGTAGTGTTCGAGGGGGTTGCTGACGTAGTCGGCGTCGAACGCGGTCTGGTCGTACTTGGCGCAGAACTCCTCGGTGTGGTCGAAGAACTCCGAGTCGCGGAACCGTTCGCGGGCGTTGCGGTCGCCGCCGACGTAGTGCCAGAAGTAGTACCCCTGGAAGAACCCGTGGTTCTGCACCATGAAGTGGTTGGCCTCCGACACGAACGGCTTGAGGATGCCCGCCGCGATGTCCGGGTGGCTGTAGGGGCTGAGCGTGTCGCCGATGTCGTGCAGCAGCGCGCACAGCACGTACTCGTCGTCGCGCCCGTCGCGCTCGGCGCGAGTTGCCGTCTGCAGGCTGTGCTCGAGCCGATTGACGGGGAACCCGCCGTGGTCGAACTCCAGCGCCCGCATCAGGTCGATGACCCGCTCGGCGACGAACGACTGGGTGGTCTCCAGCTGCGGATAGATGATCGCCCAGTCCTCGGCGGTCGATTCCTCGAAGCTCGTGAACGTCGCTCGCGGGTGGGCGTCGGTCGCGGTCGACACCTGGCCTGACACCTCGTGATCGTGGTTCGGTCATCTGTCTGGGCTCCTCGTGTGGTGGGCGATCTGGGTGGTGTCAGACACCTTCGGTGTCGGACCCTCGCGTGCTGCATTCGGGTCAGGACTGGGCGGACTGGATGGCTCGCCAGACCTTCTCGGCGGTGGCGGGCATGTCGATGTGGCGGACACCGAGATGGCCGAGCGCGTCGACCACGGCGGACTGGACGGACGGGGTGGAACCGATCGTGCCGGACTCGCCGATGCCCTTGGCGCCGAGCGGGTTGACGAACGTCGGGGTCTCCATGTGGACGACCTCGAAGCTCGGCAGTTCCGCGGCGGAGATCATCCCGTACTCGGCGAGGTTCGACGTGATCGGGTTGCCGTCCTCGTCGTAGCGGACCTCTTCGAGCAGCGCCTGGGCCGTACCCTGCGCGATGCCGCCGTGGATCTGGCCGTCCAACAGCATCGGATTGACGACCCGGCCGGCGTCGTCGCAGGCGATCTGGCGGAGATGCTTCACATGCCCCGTCCCGGTGTCGACCTCGACCACGGCGATGTGCGCACCGAACGGGAACGTCGCCTGACCGGCATCGAAGCGGGTGTCGATCGTGAGGTCGTCACCCTGGCCCTTCGCGGCCACGGCGAGATCGGCCCAGGTCTTCGACACGGCGGGGGTGCCGGCCACGTGGAACGCGCCCTGGTCCTTGTCGAGCACGATGTCGGCTTCATCGGCTTCGAGCAGCGACGCAGCCAGCTTCTGGGCCTTCTCGACGAGTTCGATCGACGCCTTGTTGACTGCGGAGCCGCCGACCTGCAGCGACCGCGAGCCCATCGTGCCGCCACCTTCCGGCACGAGATCGGTGTCGCCCCAGATGAGGGTGATCTTGTCCATCGGGATGCCGGTCTGGTCGCTCGCGATCATCGACCACGACGTGTCGTGGCCCTGGCCGTGCGGCGAGGTGCCGGTGTACACCAGCGCGGAGCCGTCGTCCTGCACCTCGATCTTCGCGGCCTCACCCATCGGGTCGACACCACCGGTGATCTCGACGTACACGCTGACGCCGATGCCGAGCTGCTTGTCGTCGCCGGCGGCCCGGCGGCGCGCCTGCTCGGCGCGCAGCTCGTCGTAGCCGGCGGCCGCCAACGCCTTGTCGAGCGCACCCTCGAAGTCGCCGACGTCGTAGACGTGGCCGATCGAGGTGGCATGTGGCTCGAGGAACTTCGGGATGAGGTTCATGCGGCGGACGTCGACGACGTCCTTGCCGATCTCGGCGGCGAACATGTCCATGGCCCGTTCGATCGCGGCGGTTGCCTCCGGTCGTCCGGCGCCCCGGTACGGCACCGTCGGCGTCGTGTTCGTCACGACCGACGTCGCCCGTACCTCGATGTTCGGGATGTCGTAGACGCCCGACGACATCGGCCGGGTCATGGCCATGGCCAGCACGGTGCCGATGTCGGCGAAGGCGCCGCAGTCCTGCAGGAGCAGCAGCTGGTAGTGCGTGACCTTGCCCTCGCGGGTGCCGCCGATCGTGGCGTACTGCACCTGGCTGCGGCCGTGGCCGAGGCCCATCATCGACTCGCTGCGGGTCTCGCGCCAGCGGACCGGACGGCCGAGTGCCTTCGAGATCGGACCGAGCAGGAGCTCCTCGGGGTACGTGCCGATCTTGGCGCCGAATCCTCCGCCGACGTCGGGGGTGATCACACGGATCTCGTCGGGTTCGACACCGTTGGCCGCAGCGAACGACGCCTTGGTGCCCTGCGCGTGTTGCGTCGACAGCCACTGGTAGAGCCGACCGTCGACCCAGGTGGCGGCCGAACCGCGGACCTCGAGCGGGCACGGGGCGACCCGCTGGTTGACGAATCGGCCGGTGACGGTGACCTCGCAGTCGGCGAAGTAGTCGGCAGCGGCGGTGTTGTCGGGCATGCCGATCGCACTGGTGTCGAACACCACGTTCGAGCCCGCACCTTCGTAGATCAGGGTCTCCGACGACGCGGCGGCCTCGATGTCGACCAGCGTGGGGAGGAAGTCGATGTCGACGACGACCGCTTCGGCGGCGTCGGTCGCCTGCGCGGCGGTCTCGGCGACGATGGCGACGACGGGCTCGCCGACGTAGCGGACCTTGTCGCTCGCCAACAGCGTCCGGGCGACCATCGGGTTGAACGGCGAGGCGACGGGCTCCAGACCCAACGACTCGGCGGTGAACACGCCGACGACACCGGGCATGTCCTTCGCGTCGTCGACGTCGATCGACAGGATCGTGCCGTGGGCCGCAGCTGATCGGACGTACACGACGTGGAGGGCACCGGCCAGGAGCGGTTCGTTCATGTCGTCGACGTACACACCGCCCGTGGTGAGGAATTTCGGGTCCTCCTTGCGCTGAACCCTGGTCCCGAGAATGCTGCCGGCCACGTGATCTCCTTCACCCCGTTCGTGGCGTCGCGACTACGACGCTCGGGCCAACCTAGTCGGTGGGGGTGGGGGCGGGGCCAGCCGTACGAGCGGCGAAGATGCCGGTGACGACGTTGTAGGGCCATCCGGCGGGAAGCTGCGCCGGCAGCTGCGGCAGCGGCAGAATCGTGGAACGGCGGTCCCCGGACTCGACGAACCCGATCTCCTCGCGGGCGGCTTCGCGGATGCCGTCGTCGGTCTGGAGGCGGTCCACCTCGCCGGCCAGTTGGCCGTTGACGCGTTCGAGTTCGTCGAGTTCGGCCTGACGCTGGGCCAGATCGACGTCCTGGTCGAGCCAGGTCTGGATCGGCAGGACGAAGAGCGCCGCGACGATGGTTGCGCCGATGACGGCGACGAAGGCCGCACCGAACAGGATCCAGCGCGGGCGGCGCAGAATGCGCTTGTCGGTCGGGATCGGGCGCGTGAAGTCACCCAGCCGCGAGCGCCCGGCGTCGGACGCCTTCGCCTTCGGCCGCGGAATGGAGGTGGTGCGCGCGCGACTCACGCCGCCAGTCTCGCAGCTGTCGGCCGTTTCCCGGTGGCACCCGCTCACGGGTCCTGTCACCGGCCTGGCCCCCGCTCACGGGTCCTGTCACCGGCACCACCCCGAGGCTGCGTCCTGCGGACGGTCCCGGTGTGCTCCCGGCGCCACCCGTTCGCTGTCGACCCCCCGGGTGGTGAGTCGAGGAGTGTCGAGGAGTGTGGGGTGTGAGGTCAGCCGCCGAGGGAAGCGCCAGCGACGAGGCGGACGCGGCGCGAGGAGGAAGCGGAGCGGACGACGAGCCCGCCACCAGGTAGGTCACCGCCGAGGGAAGCGCCAGCGACGAGGCGGAGGCGGCGCGAGGAGGAAGCGAAGCGGACGACGAGCCCGCCACGAGAGGAGAGTGAGGACAGCCGCCGAGGGAAGCGCCAGCGACGAGGCGGAGGCGGCGCGAGGAGGAAGCGAAGCGGACGACGAGCCCGCTAGGAAAGCGGCGCGAGGGCGGCGGGGCCGCGGTATTCGGCGGTGTCGCCGAGTTCGGCTTCGATGCGCAGGAGCTGGTTGTACTTCGCGACGCGATCGCTGCGAGCAGGGGCGCCGGTCTTGATCTGGCCGCAGTTGGTGGCGACCGCGAGGTCGGCGATGGTGGCATCCTCGGTCTCACCGGAGCGGTGGCTCATCACCGAGGTGTACCCGTGGCGTGTCGCCAACTCGACGGTGTCGAGCGTCTCGGTCAGTGACCCGATCTGATTGACCTTGACCAGGATCGAGTTGGCGACGTGCTGGTCGATGCCCATCTGCAGCCGGCGGGAGTTCGTGACGAACAGGTCGTCGCCGACCAACTGCACCTTGTCGCCGATGGCTTCGGTGAGTGTCGCCCAGCCCTCCCAGTCGTTCTCGTCCATCGCATCCTCGATCGACACGATCGGATAGGTCTCCACGAGACGTACCCAATAGGCGGTCATCTCCGACGGCGACAGCACCTTGCCCTCGCCGGTGAGGTGGTAGGCGCCATCGCGGAAGATCTCGCTCGTCGCCGGATCGAGGGCGATCGCGATGTCCTCGCCGGGGGTGAATCCCGCCTTGGTGATGGCCTCCACGAGCACCTTGATCGCCTCCTCGTTGGAGTCGAGGTTCGGTGCGAACCCACCCTCGTCGCCGACCGCCGTCGACAGGCCCCGTTCGTGGATGACCTGCTTGAGGACGTGGTAGGTCTCGGTGCCCCAGCGCAGCGCCTCTCGGAAGCTGGGCGCGCCGATCGGCATGACCATGAACTCCTGGAGGTCGATCGAGTTGTCGGCGTGCACGCCGCCGTTGATGACGTTCATCATCGGCACGGGCAGGACGTGGGCGTTCGGGCCCCCGATGTAGCGGTACAGCGGCACGTCGAGTTCGATCGCGGCGGCCTTGGCGATCGCCAGGCTGGTGCCGAGCACGGCATTCGCGCCCAGCCGTGACTTGTTGTCGGTGCCGTCGAGGTCGAGCATGACCCGGTCGAGGAACCGTTGGTCGAGCGCGTCGAAGCCTTCGAGTGCGTCGGAGATCTCGTCGTTCACGAAACCGACCGCTCGGAGCACCCCCTTGCCGGCGTATCGGTCGCCGCCGTCACGGAGCTCGACGGCCTCGTGCTCGCCCGTGGACGCACCGGAGGGGACTGCGGCGCGTCCCGCGCGCCCGAATCCAGCACCACCTCGACCTCGACGGTCGGGTTTCCACGCGAATCAAGGATCTCACGTCCGACGATGCTCACGATCTCGCTCATGGACCACAACGTACCGGACCGTCTGATTGTCGGCAGTTTTCCCTCAAGTTGCTCCCACCACCTGCCGATGGCGACGACATGGAACCCCTGGATTCGCGTCCGACCGGCGAGGTGTTGCCCCCGCCGAGTGCGGCGACCGCGGCATCGTCCCGAGCGGGTGCAGCGACGCCGGACACGGTGCGTCCGAGGGCCGTCGCCGGCACGCCGAGTGTCGGTCTTCCGGGGGGACCGGATCTCGACATCTCCGCCATGCTTCCGTGGCGGGTTGCCGGTGCCGTCGCCCTGTCCGCCGCATTCGTCGCCATCGGGTGGCAGGCCCGGCGCGTGGTCGATGATCGCGACTGGTCAGATCCCCTGATGTGGGCGTCCATCGCCGGTGTCGTCACTGCGGCGATGTGCGTGCTGGGATGGACGTGGACCACCGTGGCGAACGCACGTCGTCTGGTGGAACCGGCGGTCACTCGCGAGTTGCCCGACCCGCGGCGCGCCGTCGGCATGTGGCTCGTGCCGTTCGCGTTCGTCGGCGTCGCGGTCGCGCTCGTTGCCTACCTTGCCTCGCAGGCGACCTCGGGCCCCGACGACACGGTGTCGTCAGGGCCGCTCGCCGTCGCCGTCGTCGCCCTGCTGATGGCGATCCCGATGACCTATCGCCCGCTGCACTACCTGGCCGGCGTCGTCCGTCAAGTCGGTGGGCACTCGTCGAACCTCGCTCGATGGATGTGGGTCCCGGTGATGCTCGCCATCGTCGGGATCGGATCGATCGCCGCGCTGCGGCTCGCGGACTCCGACGAGCCCGGCGGTGCCGGTGACGCCGGTCAGTGGGCACCCCTGTGGGTGGTCGGTGTGGTGGCGATCGTTCCCTGCGTCCTGGTCATCGTGCTGAGCTGGCGAGCCGCGGCGAGCGTCGAGGAGGCGGTCGTGTTGGCGGCCGACCGGCGCGGACGCGTCGGCGGTCCGAGTCGGCGTGGCGTGCTCTCGAGCCGCCGAGTGTCCGCAGCCCGTCTCGACGCTTCCGCCTACGCCACGCGGCGTCGTGTGCGCCTGATCCCCGGCGCGGATCTGCTCCGGCTCTGCATGGTCACGCTGCTGGCGGGTCTGGCGCTGCTGACGATGGTCGGTTCGGCCATCTCGGTGCTGTTCTGGAACGAATCCGACGACGGTGTGCTGTTGCCCGGACAGCGGATGCGGGCGTGGGATGCCCTCGAGGTGCTGCAGAACCGCAGCACGTGTCGTGGCCATCGGGCTCGTTGCGCTGGTCACGATCTGGACCTTCGTGGCGGTGTGCAACGCCCGTCTGGCCTCGGGCCGTCGACGCAATCCGGTCGTCGCCGCCGCCGCGTGGCCGGCGGCCGCCGTCGGGCTGTGGATCGTCGCCGATCGTCTGGTTGCCGATCAGCCGGCGGGCGTGATGGCCGTGGGGTTCGCGGTGCAGGCGGCGATTCTCTACGTGCCGTTCTTCCTCCTCGAGCGATCGGCCGATGCGGTGGGCGCTCGCCGCACGCCGATCGGGATCACCTACATCATCGGCGTGGTCCTGCTCGTCTACCTCCAGGCGATCGGGAGTCTCTCGACCATCCAGGAGTCGGCGGACACGAACTTCGGTCGACTCGCCGCCTATCTCGGGATCGGCGCCCTGCTCCAGTTGCTGTCGACCTTGGCGGTCACCGAGGCCTGTCGCACCCTGGATGCGGCCACCGCACGCGAAGCCGAGACGGTCAATGCGCTCGTCGACCAGCGCGACGCTGCCGCGCTGCGCACGGTGGACCTCGCCGAGTTGTCGACGACGCCTGAGCCGATGTTCACCACGACGACGTCGCCGGGTCTGCAATGACCACCACCGGCGACGGCCCGCCGCCGCCGCCGCCCCTGTCGTCGTCGCCCCGCCGCCCCCGGCCCCGCCGCCGCCGCCGGCCCCGACGTGCGCTCCGCCGGCCGCCCGCCGGCTCCGTTGCCCCCTGCCTCGGTGGAGGCGGAATCCCCCGCCTGCCCACGCTCCGGCCGGCGAGCGTGACGCCGTCGGTCGCTGCCGATCCGACCGTCGTGGCGGACTTCGTTCCGCTGGTCGCCGATCCGCCACCCCGGCTGTTCGCCACGTGGTGGTTGAGGTATCTGCTGTTCCTGGCGCAACTGGTCGGGCTCGCGGTCGTGCTCCTGACCGAGTACTCGGGTGCCGGTGAGATCCGGCGCTCGACGACGGCGGGGCTGCCGTACCTGCTGGCTGCGACGATGCTGGTGTGCTGGAGTGCGCTGGCCATGACCGATGCCCGTCGCCTCGTGCCTGCCACCTCGTACCAGCGGGCATCGAGCGGGCCGCTCGTGGTCGCACTCTGGCTCCTCGCCTTCGCGGCGCCCATCGGTGGGTTCCGAGCGGTCGAGTGGGCGCGGGATCGGTTCGCCGACGATCCCGACGATGCCCTCGTCATCGTCACGACGGTGGGGGCGGTGCTCGTCTGCTTCGTGCTGGTCTGGTTGCCGTTCCACTACCACACGATCCACGCTCGTCGGATCGGCGCGCCGGCGCGGATCGTCGGCGCCTGGTTCTGGCTGCCCGTGATGGCGGGGATCGGGGCGCTGCTGATCAGCGCGCTCGGGCTCCACGACACCTTGAACGACAACGGCGTGACGAACGAGAGCGGCATGACCGACCTGGAACGCACGATCCACGTCGGCGTGGTGTTCGGCCTTCCGGCACTGGTCTTCGCGCTCACCACGTGGCGGGCAACGACCGTGTTCGACGAGGTCGTCGACCTGCGGTGGCGGCGTTGGCGGGGCGAATGGGAGCAGACGCTGCACTCGATGGCGGCCCAGCCACCACCAGGTCCCGAGGCCTCGCCGCAGCTCCGTGAACACTGACGACTGACCGGACTCGGCCGTCAGTCGTTTCAGCCGTCAGTCGTTCCGCCGTCAGTCGTTGCAGCCTTGACGTCGTCCCACAGGGCGTCGAGGGTCGCGAGGTCCGCCGACCTCAGATCGATGGAACGTTGCCGGGCAAGGCGTTCGACACCTTCGAACCTGGTGCGGAACTTGTCGGTGGCGGCTCGGAGCGCCAGTTCGGGGTCGACTCGGAGATGGCGGGCCACGTTGACGATCGCGAACAACAGGTCACCGAGTTCCCCTGCGGTCTCCTCGGTGCCGGTCATGCGGTTCGTGGCGTCGAGGGTCTCGAACAGTTCGGCGGTCTCCTCGGCGATCTTGGGGAACGCTCCGGTCACGTCGGGCCAGTCGAAGCCGACCTTCGAGGCCTTGGCGCCGACCTTGGCGGCGTACGAGAGCGCCGGCATCGAGCGCGGAATTCCGTCGAACACCGAGGTGCGTGACTTCTCCGCCCGCTTGATGTCGTCCCAGTTGCTGAGCACCTGGTCGGTGTCGAGATCGTCACCGACGAGGTCGCCGAACACGTGGGGGTGTCGGCGCACGAGTTTGTCGTGGATGCCGGAGGCCACGTCGGCGATCGTGAAGCGACCCTCCTGTTCGGCGATGGTCGCATGGAACTCGATCTGGTACAGCAGGTCGCCGAGTTCCTCGATGAGGTCCTCGTCGGTGCTCGGGTCGTCCACATCGAGTGCCTGGATGGCGTCGACGACCTCGTAGGCCTCCTCCAGCAGATGCGGGATGAGCGACTCATGGGTCTGCTCGATGTCCCACGGGCACTGCTCGCGCAGGAGGCGGGTGAGTTGATGGAACCGCACGTACTCCGCACCGACCGGGGTCGCGAGATGCGGAATCCACAGCGATGTCAGATGATCGGCGGTGATGGTCCGATCGAGTTCGGACCAGGTCGTCTCCACGATGCGTTCCCGGGGGGTGCCGAGCGCCTGCAGGATCGTGACCGGTTCGTCTCCCGACGCGCCCTCGACCGCCAACTTGATCTCCGACAGCACCCAGTCGGCGTGGGCGTGGGCGACGAGCATCGGGCCACGCTCGCCGGCGGCAGCCGTGGCGAACTCGTGGCCGTCGACGAGGCGGACACCGGCTTCGATCGGGTCGATGCCGAGACGCGCCCAGACCACGTCGAGGAACGACATCGCCGGGAGCACCGTGACCTCGACGTCGTCTCGTTCGAGCAGGTGCCGCACGGACCGCTCGAGGACGAGGGGCGAGCCGGGTACCGCATAGAGCACCTCGCCGTGCTCCCGGGCAGCGGCGACGAGCGTGTCGGCGATCTCGAGGTACACGTCGTCGAACGTGTCGGCGCGTTCGTAGAGGTGATCGAACGTGGACGCGTCGGCGACGAGGTCGGCGGACGGATGGACCGACGTACGCAGGTACCGGTGGTGGATGCGGTCGATCTCGTGCCGCGTCTGTTCGGTGACGTGGTCGTGGCCACCCGGGCCGAGACCGACGACCACGATCCGCTGACGGGCGTCGAGGGGCCGGGCTTCGAGGGGCCTGGCTTCGACAGGTGTGGTCGGTGCGTCGGGATCCACTCGGGGTCAGCCGAGGCCGACGACCTCTCCGGTCGCCGCGTCGAAGGTGCCGTACCGGGAGGCGACGAAGATGTCGGCACCGGCTGCCGACGTGGAGACGTCGATCTGGCCGGTGATCTCGTCGATGTCGGCCTGTTCGAGATCGGCGTACGGCCGGAACGCGATCACGACCCACGCCGCCTCGTTGCCGCTCTCGTCGAGCACCGGTGCGATGCCGAAGGGGGCGTCGGCCGAGAGCGTGGTGGCGACGGAGATGAACGGCGTGCCGGCGTTGGCCTCGAGGTCGGCGGCAGAGATGCACGGCAGGGCGCCACCGGTGGTCACGAGGCTCTGGTCGAGGTTCGTGGCGCTGAACACCTCGCTGAACTCGGTGCCGGCCTCGAGATCGGCGAGTGCGGCATCGGCGGCGGCCTGATCGGTCACCACCGACGCCCGGATGCACACGACTCCGGCCTCGGCCGGGCCGCCGTCGTAGGTGTCGGCGAGGTCGATGTCCTTGGCCAGTTCGGTCTTGATCCACCGGCCGATCTCGGCGCGGATCGGCTCGAGGGGCAACACCTCGCCCGCGGTTGCTCCGAGTTCCTCCAGCTTGGTGTTCAAGTCGTCCTGGCTGAGTTCCGTGCCGTTCACCCGGGCGACGGCGTTGCTGTCGGAGACACTGGAACAGCCGACGGCGGCGGTGGCGAGCAGGAGGGCGAGTACGAGGGTCGTTCGTCGGTGCACCCGCCGCACGCTACTCGGCGTCACCCGCCGGTGACACGGCGCCGGCACCTGACACCCGAATGAGACGCGGCGTCAGACCCGCGTCTCATTCGGTCGGGGACGAGGTCGCGGAGGAAGGTGCTGAGGAAACTCGACGCGTCGGTGCCACGGGGCAGTGGCACCACGAGTTGGCCGAGGTCCTCTTTGTACTTCGCGCCCTTGGAGATCCGTCGCAGTCGCATCGTCTCGGAGAGCTTGAGTGTCAGCGGCGCCAGCTTCGCGGTACCGCCGGTGGATGCCGACCCGGAGATCTGGATGTCGTTGATGCCGAGACGATGGCACTCGGCGCGCAGATGACCGACCTCCAGCAACGCCGCTGCCGGAGCCGGCAGCGGTCCGTAGCGGTCCTCCCACTCGGTGCGGATGTCGTCGACCTCGGCCTTCGTGGTCACTCCGGCGAGACGCCGGTACGCCTCGAGCCGCAGTTCCTCCTTCGCGACGTAGTCGGTGGGGAGGAAGGCGTCGGTCGGCACGTCGAGCTTGATCTCCGGCGGCGCGTCCGGAGTCGGTTCACCCTTCATCTCGCTCACCGCCTCGGTCACCATCTGGCAGTACAGGTCGTAGCCGACCGCCGCGATGTGGCCGGACTGCGACTCGCCGAGCAGGTTGCCGGCGCCGCGGATCTCGAGGTCACGCATCGCGATCTTGAAGCCCGACCCGAGTTCGGTCGACTCCCCGATGGTCCGCAGCCGCTCGTAGGCCTCCTCGGTGAGCACCTTGTCGCGCGGGTGGAACAGGTAGGCGTAGGCCCGTTGCCCGGATCGTCCGACCCGGCCCCGCAGCTGGTGCATCTGGCCGAGACCGAGCAGGTCGGAACGCTCGACGACCAGCGTGTTGACCGTCGGCATGTCGATGCCCGACTCGATGATGGTGGTGCACACGAGCACGTCGTACTGGCCGTCCCAGAAGTCCTGCACGACGGTCTCGAGCGTGCCCTCGTCCATCTGCCCGTGGGCGATGGCGATACGGGCCTCGGGGACGAGCTCGCGCAGGCGGCTCGCCGCGGTCTCGATGGACTGCACCCGGTTGTGCACCCAGAACACCTGACCCTCACGCAGCAGCTCGCGGCGGATGGCTTCGATGGCGACACGCTCGTCGTACTCGCCGACGTAGGTGAGGATCGGCTGGCGGTCGGCCGGGGGCGTCTGGAGCAACGACAGGTCGCGGATGCCGACGAGCGACATCTCGAGCGTGCGCGGGATCGGTGTCGCCGAGAGCGTGAGGACGTCGACGTTGGTCTTCATCTTCTTCATCGTCTCTTTGTGCTGCACGCCGAATCGTTGCTCCTCGTCGACGATCAGCAGGCCGAGGTCCTTGAACGTGACGTCGTTGCCGAGCAGTCGGTGGGTGCCGATGATGCAGTCGACCTCACCGCTCTTGACCCCTTCGATCGCCTTGCGCGCCTGGCCGGGCGTGAGGAACCGGGACAGCACCTCGACCCGGATCGGGAAGCCGGCGAACCGGTCGGCGAACGTGTTGCCGTGCTGGGTGGCGAGCAGCGTCGTCGGGGCGAGCACGGCGACCTGCTTGCCGTCCTGGATCGCCTTGAACGCCGCGCGGATCGCCACTTCGGTCTTGCCGAACCCGACGTCACCGCACACGAGACGGTCCATCGGGTGGGCGAGCTCCATGTCGCGCTTGATGTCGTCGATCGCCGTGCGCTGGTCGGGCGTCTCGACGTAGGGGAAGGCTTCCTCCATCTCCGCCTGCCACGGCGTGTCCTGGGCGAACGCATGGCCCTGCGCATGCACCCGCTTCTGGTAGAGCACCACCAGCTCCTGCGCGATCTCGCGGACGGCGGACCGGATGCGACTCTTCGTCTTCGCGAAGTCGGACCCACCGAGGCGGTGCAGCTTCGGTGCTTCCCCGCCGACGTACTGGCGCAGCGTGTCGATCTGGTCCGAGGGGACGTAGAGCTTGTCGCCGCCCTTGTAGGAGATGAGGAGGTAGTCGCGTTCGACGCCGCCGATCGCCCGCTTCACCATCCCTTCGTACTTGCCGACGCCGTGCTGATGGTGGACGACGTAGTTGCCGGCCTTGAGGTCCTCGAAGGTGCTCGCGCTCTCGCGGCGCTGCTTGCGGATCGTGCGGTGGGCGCGTCGGCGTCCGGTCAGGTCGCTCTCGGCGACGATGGCCACCTTGGCGTTCGGCAGCGTGCAGCCCCGGTGCAGGGGAGCGACGACCACGCTGCCGCCGATGCGTGGCTCCTCACCCGGCTTGCACACCTTGAAGTCGAGGCCGTTGTCGAGCAGGAGGTCGTGGAGGCGGGCGGCGGACCCGGTTCCGTCGGCGGCCACGACCACCCGGTAGCCGCGTCCGATCAGCTCGGCCAGACGATCGGTGAGGCCGCTGCCGTCGCCGGCGACCGGACCCCACCCCGAGGCCTCGACCAGTGGTGTGTCGGGAGACTCCGGGGTGGAGTCGATCGACCAGAACGACCCGGTGCGCGGCGACGAGGAGTCCGACGCCGCCGGGTGTCGAGCCGGTTGTCGAGCAGGGTGTCGGGGTCGGCGTGGAGGCGGGGGAACGACTTGTCGGGGTCGCGGGCCCAGGTGGACGCCAGTGTGCGGGCGAGGTCGTCCTCTTCGGCGATGAGGTCGATCGCCCGATCGCGCATCCGGCGGGGCTCGACGAGCAGCACCTTGGCCGCCTCGGGGAGCACGTCGGTGAGGAGCAGGTCGTCGTCGACGAGCCAGGGCAGCCAGCTCTCCATCCCGTCGAAGTGGACACCTTCCGCGAGACGCTCCCACTGCTCGCGCCCCCACGGCTCGGTGGCGACGAGACGGGCCGCTCGGGCGCGGACGTCCGCGGTCGGCATCAGTTCGCGGGCCGGGAAGATCGCGACCGCGTCGAGGTCCTCGGTGGAGCGTTGGTCGTTGACGCCGAACCGGGTCAGACGATCGACTTCGTCACCCCACAGGTCGATCCGGATGGGGGCGTCGGCCGTCGAGGGGAAGACGTCGACGATGGCGCCGCGGCGGGCGAACTCACCTCGGTGCTCGACGAGTTCCTCGCGGCGGTAGCCGAACTCGACCAGGCGATGCGACAGCTCCTCGGGGTCGACCGGCTCGCCGCCGAGCGCCGCCGGTCGCACGATGATGGGCTCGATCGTGGTGGCGCCGGGTCCGAGCTTCTGCAGGAGCGCCCGCACGCCGGCGACGATCACGGCCGGGCATCGATCGGGGTCGCGCAGACGCCAGAGCAGATCGAGACGCTGGCCCATCGTCTCGACGCTCGGGCTCACTCGTTCGAACGGCAGCGTTTCCCAGCCGGGGAAGTGCACGACCTCGCCGGGCGGCAGGAACTGGGCGATGTCGTCGGCGAGCTGGCCCGCCATCGTCCCGGTCGGACAGCTGACCACGAGGGGTCGGCGCGACGACAGCGTGGCGAGTGCGGCGATGGCGATCGGCCGGGCGACCTCGACCACGGCGAGACGCGCCGACGGGTCACCGAGCGCCCGGGTGAGACCGGGCTCGTCGCGCAGCAGCGCCGGCAGCGCCCCGAGCGCCCCCCCAGCTCCGAAAAATGCGTGGCTCGTCGCGCTGGACGCGACATCCGACGAAGATTTCGGTTCGGATGCGGTCATGGCTTGCCGTTGTATCGCTGCATGGCTGCGTCGACACCGCTGGCGATGATCATCTCGACGGCGTCGGCGGCCTCGACGATCTTGATGTCGAGGAGCTCGCGCTCCTGCTGGGGGACCTTCGACAGCACGTGGCCCTTGCCGACGTCCTTGTGCTCGGGTTTTCCGACGCCGATGCGGACACGGAGGTAGTCCTGCGACTTGAGATGCTGGGTGATGGACCGCAGCCCGTTGTGGCCGGCGAGTCCGCCTCCGGCCTTGAGCTTGAGGTCGCCGGGGGGCAGGTCGAGTTCGTCCTGCACCACGATGATCTGCTCGGGCGACTCGATCCGGTAGCGGCGGACCAGGGAACTGACGGCCTGGCCGGAGTCGTTCATGAACGTGATCGGGAAGGCGAGGACGACCCGGGCGTCACCGTCCACGCCGCGCATGCGGGTCTCGGCGACCAACGCCTGGTCGCGCCCGCCCTTCAACGTGACACCGCGTCGCTCGGCCAGGAGGCGGACGGCTTCTTCGCCGACGTTGTGACGCGTGCGGGCGTACTTCTCCCCGGGATTGCCGAGCCCGACCACCAGCCAGTCGTACGGCTCGCCCTTGCCCGCTCGCCCGAACAACCCCATGGTCAGCTCCCAACCGCCTGAGCACGCCGAAAAATGCCGGAATCCGGACGCTCAGCGTCCGGATTCCGCGACAATTCGGTGGATCTCCGAGGTGACTTGGTGGTGCGAGGGGTCACTCGCCGTCGGAGTCGGCGGCTTCCGCAGCAGCGGCGGAATCGGCAGATGCCGAGGCGGCGGCAGCTTCGTCGGCGGCTTCTTGCGCCTCGGATGCGGCGGTGCGGGTGACCAGCACGGTGACCACGACGGCCTCGGCCTCGGCCTCGGCGACGACGCCGGACGGCAGCGGGATGTCCTCGACGCGGATGACCGACTCCATGGTCATGTCGGTGACGTCGATGACGATGCTGTCGGGGATGTTCCGTGGGGTCGTGCGAACTTCGAGGTCCTGCATCGCGAGATCGATGAGGCCGTTGCCGGAGGCGACCGCCTTGGCCTCGCCCTCCAGATGGATCGGGACCGACACGACGATCTCTTCGTTCAGGTTGACCTGGATGAAGTCGATGTGCTGGACGTTGCGCTTGACCGGGTGGCGCTGGATGTCCTTGATCAGCGTCGGGTAGACGGTGCCGTCGATGGTCAGGTCGAGGATGGTGTTCATGCCCGCAGCGCCCGACAGTGCCTGGCGAAGCTCCCGGCGATCGACCGACACGGTGAGCGGATCCATGCCGTGGCCGTACACGACGGCGGGGATCTTTCCCTCGGCGCGCAGGCGACGCGAGTCGGCGCTTCCGGAGGTGCGGCCAAGTTCGGCGGTGAGAACGGTCTCAGACATGGTGATCGGCTTCCATCAGAAATCGTGACGGCGCCACACGATGGGCGCCCAGGTCGTTACAGCAGCATCCCAAGCTATCGCCCCCGCGTGCCATCCCCTCGCCCGGATCACCCGCCACCCCGACATCCCGAAAAATCGCGGAATCCGGACGCTCAGCGACCGGAATCCGCGATGTTTCGGAGGTCGAGGCTCAGTCTGGCGGTGGATGCGGGCGACTTGACGGGCCGCGGCACGGAGATCGTCCCGAACGGACTCGTCGAAACGGATGATCTGCCAGCCGACGTCGAGCGCACGCTCGGTCCCGGGCCTGGTCGCGACGCATCCGCGAGGTCACCGCCGTGCCACCAGGCCGCGCCGGGTTCGACGGCGAGCCTGATGTCGGGCCAGGCGATGTCGAGGTGGATCGTCTCGCCGTTGCGCAGCACCAGCGGATGCTGCCGGTGCGGCGTGGGCAGGCCGATGTCGTCGAACGCCTCGAGCAGACGTCGCTCGAGGTTGCTCTGGGCCGGTCGATCCTGCGTCAGTGACCGTTGCAGCCAGCATCTCGAGTCGCTCGACACCGTCCTTGCCCCGGCACCGATGAGATTCCAGGTACTCGGCTGCTTCCGATGGTGTGATCAGCCCGAGGTGCCACGCGTCCTCCGCCGCTCGTTCGAATCGGTGCTGGTTGAACGCGGCCGCCAGGCCCCACAGCATGCGCATCGGATGTGCGATCGTCAGCCCGTGCGGACCGCCGATGTCGGTCTGTCTCGTCGTACCAACTGCTGACGTGAAGATCGACCCAGTCGGGTGGGTGGCGCCGGAACGCCGTCGGGACGGTGAGGTGGACCGGTGTTGAGGGCATCGATCGGAGGCCGAAGAGCCGTGCCGCGGTCCATCCGCTCAGAAACCCGACGGGTTGTGCGTGGAGCTGCGCCGCGTTGCAGCGCATGAGGAACGGTCTCCGGCGACGACGCGAGGCGGACGACTCCGGGGGCGACATCGACGAGCAGTCCTCGTTGTCGGGCCCGCGAGACCGAACGTGGCGAGCGGCCGAGGTCGGTCGTCAGTTGGCGAACCGCGATCGCTCCGTGCTGAGCGGCGGCGAGGGTCATGACGTGCTGATCGATCACGCCATGGAGTGGGTCCCCGACACCGCCCGACCGGAAATCGCCCGAAATCTCGCGGAAAATCGGACGCTGGGCGACCGAAATCACGCGAAGTTTCGGCTGGGGGTCGACGCGGGGGGGTCAGGCGAGGTTTTCGCCGTCGAAGATCTCGCTCACGCTGGTGTCGTCGAACACGGCGCCGAGGGCTTCGGCGATCAGCGGTGCGACCGACAGCACCTCGATCTTGTCGAGCTGCTTCTCCGAGGGCAGGGGGAGCGTGTTGGTGAGCACGACGCGTTCGATCGGAGCGTTCTTCAGCCGATCGATGGCCGGCCCCGACAGCACGCCGTGCGTCGCCATCGCCCACACTTCGCTGGCACCGCGCTGCACGAGCAGCTCCGCCGCGGCGCAGATCGTGCCGGCGGTGTCGATCATGTCGTCGGTCACCACGCACAGGCGTCCCTCGACGTCACCCATGACCTCCGCGGCCTCGGCCACGTTGGTGGTCCCCTTCGGGCGCCGCTTGTAGATGAAGGCCAGGTCCGCGCCGATGTCGCCGAGGTGCTGGGCCATGCGCTCGGCCACCTTGATGCGCCCGGCGTCGGGCGACACGATCACGGGAGCCGACGCATGCGTGCGGATGTACTGCTCCAGCACGGGCATCGCCGTCAGGTGGTCGACCGGACCCTCGAAGAACCCCTGGATCTGGCCCGAGTGGAGGTCGATCGAGATCATCCGCTTGGCCCCGGCGGCCTTGAACATGTCGGCGACGAGTCGAGCCGTGATGGGCTCGCGGCCCTCGGCCTTGCGGTCCTGGCGGGCGTACCCGTAGAACGGGCACACCGCGGTGATGCGCTTGGCGGACGCGCGATACGCCGCGTCGATCATGATGAGGTGCTCCATGATCGAGTCGTTGACCGAGTGGCCGTCGACGCCGTAGTGGCTCTGGATGACGAACACGTCGGACCCGCGGATCGACTCGCCGAACCGGCACCGCACCTCACCGTTGGAGAACTCGACCAGATTGTCGTGGCCCAACTCGATGTTGAGGTGCGTGGCCACCTCCTGCGCCAGCTCGGGATGGGTGCGACCGGAGTAGAGCGCCAGGCGCTTGGTGGTGACCTTCTCCATGAGCAGTGGCGTCCTCCCCGACGTCGAATGTCGACCGCGACGACCTGGGGGCGAGGTCAGCCGACAGGTGCAGTGTAGAACGCTCCGGTCGTCTGCGTGCGCAGCGACCGAACTCCCGGCGGGCAGATGGGCGTACGGGCCCACCACGGCGCCTGGCCCGATCTCGGCGTCGTGGCCGACGGTGTGCTCCACCACGGCGCCGCTTCCGACGGCGCAGTCGTCCAACCGCGTGTCGGGACCGATGTCGCAGCCGTCGCCCACGACGGTGGATCCCTGCAGGATCGTGCCCGGATACAGGGTGACGTCGCGACCGATCGTGACGGTGACGTCGACGAAGGTCTGGCGGGGGTCGAGCATCGTCACGCCGCTCAGCAGCCAGTACCGGTTGGTCCGGGATCGCAGCTCGCGCTCGGCGAGCGCCAGTTGCCAGCGATCGTTCACGCCCTGGGTCTCGCCTTCGGGAGCCTGGACGCAGCCGATGCGATGGCCCATTGCCCCGAGCACCGAGACGACGTCGGTGAGGTAGTACTCGCCCTGGGCGTTGTCGGTGGTGAGCTTGCGCAGCGCCGGCCCGAGCAGGTCCCGCCGGAATGCGTAGATCGACGTGCAGACCTCGTGCACGTCGAGTTCGTCCGGCGTCGCGTCGCGGTGTTCGACGATCCGGGCGGCCTGACCGTCCGCCTTGCGGATCACGCGTCCGTAGCCCGTGGGGTCCTCCATGACGCTGGTCAGCAGGGTCGCGGCGTTCGCGCACTCCACGTGCACGTCGACGAGTTCGCGCAGCGTCTCGGGCCGCAGCAACGGTGTGTCGCCGGGCAGCACGATCACCGTGGACTCGTCGTCGTAGTCGTCGCCGGCCAGCGCGGTCATGCCGATCGCGGCGGCGTCACCGGTGCCGTTCTGTTCGAGTTGCTCGACGAAGGCCACGTTGGCCCACCCGGGTGACAACTGCTGGACCTTCTTCGTCACGAGTTCGGCGCCGTGGCCGACGACCACGACGGTGCGTTCGGGGTGCACCGACTCGAGGGCGTGGATGACGTGGAGCACCATGGCACGTCCACAGATGAGATGCAGCGGCTTGGGGCGGCTCGAACGCATCCGGGTGCCTTCCCCGGCTGCGAGCACGATGGCTGAAACGCTCATGAGCTCCGGGGAGAGGACTCGAACCCCTACACGCGGCACCAAAAACCGCTGTCCTACCATTAGACGACCCCGGACGGGTCACGGATCTTCGCGAATGTCGCTCGATCCGGTATTCCGCTCGATCACGGTATCTCGGGTGGCACGCCTTGCCACGGCCGGTAGCGTGGCCCGCCTTATGGGTTCTCTGATCAAGAAGCGTCGCAAGCGCATGCGGAAGAAGAAGCACAAGAAGATGCTGCGCCGCACGCGCCACCAGCGTCGCAAGTAGTTCCAGTCTCGTTCGTCGCGAGCCTGACGATGGCGTTGTCGCCGTCGTCAGGCGTCGGCCACGTCCATCGGCACGGTTCGTGCCACGACCACCGTTGCGCCCTCGTCGATCAGTTCGGCGAGGGCGTCGCCATGTGTGCCCTCGGCGAACCAGGTGGCTCCGCTCCCGGCCAGTACCGGCGCCGTCCCGATGCGTTCGCCGATGAGGTCCCGCCAACGTGCCAGCCGGGGCTCCACGACGAGCGCTGCCGGTTCGAGGTCGTTCGGGCCGTCCGCGGTGGGTCCACCGAGTTCGTCCCACGCCCGGTAGGCGGCGGGGGTGCTGACCGTCAGCGGTGGGATCACGAGCGTGACGTCCACCTCGACGTAGGGGAGCGGTTCGACGATCTCGCCGATGCCGGAGACCCGAGCCCGCCCGCCCACGAGACAGAACGGGACGTCGGCGCCGAGCCGTGCCGCCCGCTCCAGCGCGTCGGGATCGCACGATCCCCGCCTCGGGCCCTCGCGGGCCGGGATCGGCCCAGCGCAGGACCGCCGCAGCGTCGGTCGAACCTCCGCCGAGTCCGCCGCCGTGGGGGATCTGCTTGTCGATCGTGACGTGGGCGGTCCGTCCGACCGAGCGCAGTGCGCGAGCGACGAGGTTGGATTCGTCGAGTGGCATGCCGTCGGCGAACGGCCCGACGGCGGCGAGACCTGACCGCGACGGGTCGACGGTCAACACGTCGTGCAGGTCGAGGCTGACCATCTCGGCGTCGATGAGGTGGTACCCGTCGGCTCGCACGCCGGTGATCCGCAACGACCGGGTCAGCTTCGCGTGGGCCCGCAGCACGACTCGTTCGGTGGATCGCATCGTCGCCGACGTTACCGGTGCCGCGTGCCGGGCCGGTGGTGCCGGGCCCGGCGTCACCGCGTCGCAGCGAGGTGGGCGTCGGTGAGACGGCACCATGCGTCGACGTCGAGTTCCTCGGGTCGCGCGGTGGGTGGGATGCCTGCGGCTTCGAACGTCTCGGGCGCGACGACGCCGGCGAGCGAGCGACGCAGCATCTTGCGTCGTTGACCGAAGCCGGTCCGCACCAGGTCGAACAGCGGCCCGGGTTCGGTGGCGGGCGGCTGCCGCCGGGTGATCTCGACCAGGGCCGACTCGACGTTCGGTCGCGGCACGAAGACCGAGGCCGGCACGTACCCGACGATCCTGGCGCTGCCCCAGTAGGCGGTCTTCACGCTCACCGCGCCGTACGCCGGCGTGCGCGGCGCGGCGGCGAACCGTTCAGCGGCCTCGCGCTGCACCATCACGAGCATCCGGCCGATGACGGGCACGTCGTCGAGGAGGTCGCAGATCAGCGGTGTCGCCACGTTGTAGGGCAGGTTCGCGACGAGCACCCACGGCGAGTTCGCCGGTGAGATCTCGGCCGGGCGATGCCTCGAGGAGCGTCGACCAGTCGAGGTCCATCGCGTCGGCTTCGACGACCACGACGTTGTCACGATCGGCGACCACCTGGCGCAGGATCGGCACGACCCCCCGATCGACTTCGATCGCCGTGATCGACGCTGCGGTGTCTGCCAATGCCAGCGTGAGCGACCCGAGTCCGGCGCCGATCTCGACGACGCGATCGCCGGGTCCGACCCGTGCGAGCGCGGCGATGCGGCGCACCGTGTTGGGATCGGCGACGAAGTTCTGGCCGAGGTCACGTCGCGGAGCGAGTGATGCCGAGTCGAGGAGTTCGCGAATCGCCGGTCGCGAGTGGGTCACCGACGGATCTCGACCGGAATGGGAGCGTCGGTGAGGTCGGCGATCGTTGCGAACAGGTCGGTGTGCATCACCAGCACGTCGGGGGCGCCGCTCCCGCCGAGTACGGCGGTGCACGTCACCGTGCGGCCGTTGTCGAGATTCAGGATCGTCACCTCGGCGCCCGTGGTGAGGCCGGGGAACGTGCAGGTGGCGGTCGTCGGAAGATCGCTGCGGAACGTTGCGGTGGTGCTGATGCTCGCCACCCCCGGCGCAGCGGGAACCGCGATCTCCGACAGCCCGGCGCCGACCTGGCCGGCAGGTCCGTCGAGGAACACGGGCGCCTCGGACCCGGCGGCATCGGCTGCGGCGTCTGCGGGAGTGTCCGGCGTCGGCGTCGCCGGATCTGCGGCCACACTCGCCGTCACCGACGGCGAGGCCGGCCGTCGCGACGTTCGGTGCCGCACTGCCCGACTGGTTGGCCCACCAGAGTGCCGGCAACGCGACCACGGTGAGCGCCGTCGCGAGAAGCAGCCGTCGTCGATCGGTGTGGGTGAGTGCCATGGTGCAATGGGGTGCGGTGCGGGTTCGGTGCTGCTTCGGTCCCGGGCCGCCAACGTTCCTCGTTGCGCCCGGCGAGGGAGCGTCATCGTACCCGTCGCTCCCGACGTTGACGATCCGGAGATCGCGCTCGACCACGCTCGGTGGTCGGTCGTCTCGGCTGCGGTGACGGGCGATCGGCCACGGTCGCTGCCGTCAGTCGGTCGGGCAGGGCGAAGAACCGGCGAGCGTTCGTCGTGGTGGCCGCGGCGAGGTCGGCCACGGGCAGGTCGCGCAGGTCGGCGATGAACCGGCCGACATGCGGTACCCAGGCCGGTCGGTTGGGGCTGCCGCGATGGGGGACCGGAGCAAGGTACGGGCTGTCGGTCTCGACGAGCATCCGATCGAGCGGACACAGCACCGCTGCGGCCTGGACCTCCGGTGCGCCCTTGAAGGTCACGATCCCGGAGAACGACAGATGGGCACCGAGGTCGAGCGCCCGCCGGGCTTCGTCGGGCCCGCCGGTGAAACAGTGGAACACCGTTCGCGCCGGTACCCCGATGGCCGCCAGCGCGCCGAAGGTGTCGTCCCAGGCGTCGCGCGAGTGGATGACGAGCGCCAGGTCGCGGTCGTTGGCGAGCTGGATCTGTTCCTCGAACGCCGCCCGCTGGGTCTCGCGCGGTGAGTGGTCGTAGAAGTAGTCGAGCCCGGCTTCCCCGACGGCGACGATGCCGGGGGTGTCGAGCAGGTCGACGATCGTGTCGACGCCGTTCACGGCGTCGTGGGGATGCAGGCCGACCGTGGCGTACACGTCGGCGTACTCGCCCGCGACCGCGATCGCGGCCACCGACGTCTCGCGATCGCACCCGACGGTGATCAGCGTGTGGACCCCGGCGTCGCGGGCGAGTTGCACCGCCGCGTCGGTCCCGTCCGGGATGCGGGCATCGTGCACGTGGCAGTGCGAGTCGACCCAGATGGGGCTCGACCCCGATGTCGGCGTCATGTCAGACGGGGGAACAGCGAGTCACCCTTGGTGACCGGCGCGCCGGCGTCGTACTGCCCCCACGTCGCTGCGTCGGGCAGTCGTTGATCGGCGACCAGACCGGGGAGACCGATGCGTTCCCAGATCGCCTGGGCGGTGTCCGGGATCGCCGGGGCCGCCAGCACCGCGACGATGCGGAGCGCTTCGAGGGCGTCGCCCATCACGGCGTCGACGCCGGGACCCGGCTCGGCCTTCCACGGTTCGTTCGCTTCGAGGTGCGCGTTCGTCGCTCGGACGAGCTGCCAGGTCGCGTCGAGGGCGCGGCTCGGCTGGACCAGATCCCAGTGCGCGGCGGTGTCGGCGTACGCCTTGGCGGCCGCCGCGGCGAGCGTGCTGTCGGGGTTCGGTGCGGTGCCGATTCCGTCGCACTTCTTGGCGACCACCGTGGCGACCCGCGCCACGAGGTTGCCGAGGTTGTTGGCGAGGTCGGAGTTGTAGCGGGAGGTGAGTCCCTCGATGCTGAAGTCGCCGTCGTTGCCGTAGGCGGTGTCGGCGAGCACGTAGTAGCGGAACCCGTCGACGCCGATGTCGTCGACCAGGTCGAGCGGGTTGACGACGTTGCCCGACGTCTTGCTCATCTTCTCGCCGTCGCTCAGGAGCCAGCCGCCGATCGCCCAGCCCTTGGGCAGCTCGACGCCCGCCGACATGAGCATCGCGGGCCAGTAGACGCAGTGCTGACGGACGATGTCCTTGCCGATCAGGTGGTAGTCGACGGGCCACCAGTCGGTGTAGTCGTCGGTGCCGTCGCCGAAGCCGACGGCGGCCAGGTAGTTGGTGAGCGCGTCGAACCACACGTAGGTGACGTGCTTCGGAGTCCCAGGGGAGCGGGATGCCCCATTCCAGCGAGGTGCGGCTGACCGAGAAGTCGCGCAGGCCGCCCTTGATGAGGCCGATCGCCTCGTTGCCCCGGTGCTCCGGCGTGAGCGCGGTCGGGTGCGCGGCGTACCAGTCGAGCAGTCGGTCCTCGAACCGTGACAGGCGGAAGAAGTAGTTCTCCTCCTCGAAGTACTCGACCGGCCGCTGGTGGATCGGGCAGCAGTCGGCGATCGCCGGGCCGCCGTCCGGATCGGCGACGGTGATCAGTTCGTCGTCGGAGTAGTACTCCTCGCAGGCGACGCAGTACTTGCCGGCGAACGTGTCGAGCTCGATGTCGCCGGCGTCGTAGCAGCGCTGCAGGAGTTCGGCGACGGCGGCCTTGTGGCGGGGTTCGGTGGTGCGGATGAAGTCGTCGTTGGCGATGTTCAGGCGCTTCCAGGCCTCGGCGAACTTCGGTGCGATCGAGTCGGTGAACGCCTGCGGGTCGAGACCCGCGGCCTCGGCGGTCTGTTGGATCTTGAGGCCGTGCTCGTCGGTGCCGGTGAGGTACTTGACGTCGTCGCCGAGGAGGCGGTGCCACCGGGTGAGCGCGTCGCCGACGATCGTCGTGTACGCATGGCCGAGGTGGGGCTCGGCGTTGACGTAGTAGATCGGCGTGGTCACGTAGAACCGGGTCACGCCTGCACGCTAGAGCCTGGGCCCGATCCCGCCACCCGAAGTTCTCGTCGCAATCCGATCTCGTGAACAAGGGCGCACCCCAGCGGCGCGTTTGTTCACGAGAACGGCGGGGCAGCTGGCTGGAGTGGGTACCGTGCGGGCGATGACCGGAATCTTCGCCGACGCCACCGCCGTGAGTCGGATCTCGACCAGCGAACCTGCCGACGGGGCCACGGTGACGACGTTCATCGGCGAGGTGCAGCCGGGGTGGGACATCGGCGGCAATGCCAACGGCGGGTACCTCCTGGCGATCGCCGGGAGGGCCATGGCCGACGCGGTCGGTCGACCGCCCGCTGACGTTGACCGCCCACTACCTCCGTCCGGCCGGGTCGGGGCCGTGCGAGATCGTGGTCACGACGGTTCGGTCGGGGCGGAGGTTCGCCACAGCGACGGCATCGCTCGTGATGTTCGATGGCGACGAGCGGCACCTCACCCTGCAGTTGCTCGGTACGTTCGGCGAGCAGTCCGTCGGCGGTCCGAGCCACGTGAGCGAGGAGCCGGTCGAGATCCCGGCCTACGACGACTGCGAGTTCCCGCCGGCCGCGAACGAGGGGCCGCGGCCGGCGATCCAGGAGCGGCTGGCGGTGCGGATCTTTCCCGGCGACGAGGGGTTCCGGACCGGAGCTCCGACGGGTGAGGCACGCATCCGCGGGTGGTTCGCGTTCGCCGACCACGACGCCGATCGACGCGATCGGCCTGCTCCTCGTCGCCGACGCCTTCCCGCCGGCGGTGTTCAACACCGAGTTGCCGATCGGATGGGCGCCGACGGTCGAGCTGACCGTGCACATCCGAGGCGTGCCGGCGCCGGGACCGCTGCGCTGCTCGTTCCGGTCGCGGTTCGTCCATGACGGGCTGCTCGACGAGGACGGCGAGATCTGGGACTCCGCGGGAGTGCTCGTCGCCCAGAGCCGCCAACTCGCGCTCGTGCCGCGCCCCGCTTCCTGACCGGTCCGTGCGACGAGCGACCGCCCGCGGGCGCTTCGCTCATCAGCGACGGGACGAACCGGAACGCGAGCCGCTGAGCGCGAGGCCGGCGGCGAAGCTGGCGCCGGCGATGCCGACCGCGCCGATCGACGTGGCCGTGCGGCGCACCACCGACTTGGTCTGCTGGCTGAAGATCACGATCGGCCAACCGTGGCGGCGAGCGTGACGCTCCAGCTTGGCGTCGGGGTTGACGGCGACGGGATGGCCGACCGCTTCGAGCATCGGCAGGTCACTCGCCGAGTCGCTGTAGGCGTAGCACTGGTCGAGTTCGTAGCCGTTCCAGTTGGCGATCTCGACCATCGCTTCGACCTTGCCCTCGCCGTAACAGAACGGTCCGTCGAGTTCGCCGGTGTAGAGGCCGTCGACGACGCGGCTTCGGGTGCCGATCCCCGACGTCATCCCGAGTGAGTGGGCGAGCGGCTCGACGATCTCCTGTGGTGCTGCCGACACGATGTAGGTGTCGCGCCCTGCCTGGCGGTGGCGGTCGAGGAGGCGACGTGCCTCGGGTCGCAGTCGGGCGAGCAGCCGCGGGAGCACCTCGACGTTGAGTGCCTGGAGGTCGCTCTGGCGCATGCCGGTGACGGCCTTCAGGACTCGTTCTCGCACGGCGTCGGTGGTGTCGTCGCTGGCGCCGAACAGCTTGAAGGTGACGGCTCCGACCGCGTCTCTGGCGAACTCGACGTTGGGGATGATCCCGGCCTTGCGGGCCTGGAGGGCGAGGGTGAACGCCGACGACCCGGAGATCAGTGTCCGGTCGAGGTCGAAGAACGCGGCGCTCGGGCCCGATCCGGCGACGCTCATGAACTCACTCATGGGGTTCAGTCTGCCGGTCGAGGGCGATGGCGAGCGTGTAGACCTCGCGTTTGGGCCGCCCGGTCGTCCTGGCCACCGTGGCCGACGCGTCGCGGGTGGAGGCTCCGGTGCCGAGTTCGGCGCGGAGCGCCGTCCGGACGTCGTCGTCGGAAGCGACCTCGTCGTCGACGGGGGCGCCGTCGATCACGAGGACGTACTCGCCGCGGGGTGCGCCGATGTCGAGCTCGCCGAGGGGCCCGCGCACGACTTCCTCGTGGAGTTTCGTGAGTTCACGCGTCACGACGACGACGCGATCGTCCCCGCAGGCCGCACGCAGGTCCTCGAGTGTTCGCAGCACCCGGTGCGGGGCCTCGTAGATCACCGTGGTGCGATGCTCGGCGGCGATCTCGGCGAGCCGGGCGGCGCGGTCGGTTCCCTTGCGCGGGATGAACCCCTCGAACACGAAGCGATCGGTGGCGAGTCCGCTGATCGTGAGGGCCATGATCGCCGGCGCTCGGCCCGGGGACGGCGCTGACCGTGTAGCCGGCATCGAGGACCGCCCGCACGATGCGTTCGCCGGGATCGGAGATGCCCGGCGTGCCGGCATCGCTCACGACGGCCACGTCACGGCCGTCGCCGAGCGTGCGCAGGACGTCGGCGACCCGGCTGAGTTCGGTGTGGTCGTTGCACACGGCGAGACGCTCCGCGCGGACCCCGGCGTGCTGGAGGAGCAGACCGGTGCGGCGGGTGTCCTCGCAGCAGATGAGCGCGACGTGCGACAGGACGTCGACGGCGCGTGGCGGAAGGTCCCCGAGGTTGCCGATCGGTGTCGCCACCAGCCAGAGCGTGCTCATCGGGGGTCCCGGGTGGACACGCGTCACGGATCGGTCGATTCGCGGGCCCGGACCTCGATCTCGTCGCCGACCCGGAGACCCCACCGGGCGAACGCTCCGGCCTGGGCCTCGATGACCGTCCGCGCCTTCCACACCGGGATGCCGATCCGGAACCGGTGCATGTGGAGCGTCTTCACGACGATCCCGTCCGCGTCGAGGTACGCAACGTCGATCGGGAACTTCATGCCGATCGTGTGGATCCATCGGCACGGCTCGATGACGAGTGCGCCCTCCATCGACTCCCGGCCGAGCAGCCCCCGTCGCCGCTCACGGCGGGTGTCGGCAACTTCTGCCGATGCGAGGACCCGGGCGTCGCACACCAACCAAGCCATGGCGTCAGTGTGCCAGATGCCCGCCCCGGACACCCGTGCCGATGACGCTCGCTCTCGGCAGCCGGGCGCGATACGTTCGACTCGTGAGCCGTGATGTCGTCCGCTGATGCGTTCGAGCTCCGCGGCGTGGATGCCGGGCCGGTCGGCGCGCCGATCCTGAAGGGGATCGACCTCGTCGTGCCGGCCAACGGTGTGACGGTGCTCGCCGGTCCATCGGGTGCCGGCAAGTCGACGCTGCTGCGACTGCTCAATCGGTTGGACGATCCACTCGCCGGTGAGATCCGCTGGCGGGACCGCCCGCTGACCGACTGGTCGCCGACGGATCTGCGCCGTCAGGTGGCGATGGTGTTCCAGCGCGCCCCGATCTTTCCCGGCACGGTGCTGGACAATCTGCGCGTCGCCCTCGCCGACGTCAGTGTCGAACGGGCCGCGCACGTGCTCGAGCACGTCGGCCTCGGTGGCGGCTGTGCTCGACCAGGACGCGGGGACGCTGTCGGGCGGTGAGGCGCAGCGGATGTGTGTCGCCAGGGCCCTGCTCACCGATCCGGCCGTGTTGCTGGCCGACGAGCCGACGGCCGCGCTCGATCGGGCGGCGCGCATCACCGTGGAGGATCTCGGGATGGGTCTGGCCGAGTCGGGCATGGCGGTCATCTGGGTGAGCCATGACACCGACCAGCTGCGTCGGCTCGCCGACCACGTGATCGTCCTGGCCGACGGGGCGGTTCGTGCGACCGGTCACCTCGACGAACTCGATGCCAGCGACGATCTGCTCGTGCGTCAGTCGGTCGGTGCGCCGTGATGATCGGGGTGCTGAGCCTGTCATCGGGGTCGGGTCCGGAAGGACAGGCGTCGTGATGATCGGGGTGCAGCAGGGAGACATCGGGACGCTCGGATTGGCCGCGTCGGGGATCCTCGTGCTGGTCGCGGTGGGGATCTCGCTGTGGCGGCAGTTGGGTCTGGAGCGCAGCCTGCTGTGGGCGTCGGCGCGGGCGCTCGTGCAGTTGCTGCTCGTCGGGTTGGGTGCTGCAGTTCGTGGTCGACCCCGACGACCCGCTGATCTACTCGGTGCTCTGGCTGGGGGCGATGATCGGGTTCGCCGCGTACACGACGTCGCGCCGGGCGCCCGACGTGCCGAACGTCCTCCCGCTGTCGATGATCGCCTACGCCGCGTCGGCGACCGTCGTGCTCGGCGTGCTGTTCGGCTTCGGGATCTACGACCTGGAGGGCCGCACGCTCGTGCCGCTCGCCGGGATGGTCATCGGGAACTCGCTTGGCGGCGACGGTGCTCGTCTCGCGTCAGCTGTTGATCGCCGCCGACGAGCAGCGTGATCTGATCGAGGCGCGGCTCGCGCTCGGCCTCACCGCGGGTGAGTCGTTCCAGCCGCACCTGCGTCAGGCGCTGCGCACCGCGCTCGTGCCGCAGATCGAGTCGACGAAGGCCGTGGGCATCGTGTTCCTTCCCGGCGCGATGGTCGGGTTGATCCTGGCCGGCGTGGACCCGTCCGATGCCGTGAAGGTGCAGGTGTCGGTGATGTACCTCGTGTTGGGCAGCGTGGCGACGACCACGGCGGTGATGAGCCTCGGCATCTCCCGCGAGCTGTTCACGCCCGCCCAGCAACTCCGCCGCTCCGCCGCGCACCGACGCCTGACGTACGCCTGGTGTCTGGCACCAGGTGTACGTCAGAGGCCGAGGGACTTGGCGATGATGGTCTTCATCACTTCGTTGGTGCCGCCGTAGATCGAGGTGACCCGGGCGTCGACGTAGGCGCGGGCGATCGGGTACTCGCTCATGTAGCCGTACCCGCCGAACAGCTGCAGGCACCGGTCGGTGGCGGTGTTCTGGAGGTCGGTGCACCAGTACTTGGCCTGCGCCGCCTGCGCGGGCGTGAGGGTGCCGGCGTTGAGCGCCAGGATGCACTGGTCGACGTAGGCCTGGGCGACGTCGACCTCGGTGGCGACCTCGGCGAGCACGAACTTGGTGTTCTGGAACGTCCCGATCGTCTTGCCGAACGCCGTGCGCTCGCCGACGTACTCGAGCGTCCAGGTGAGCGCGGCGCGGGCCGCGGCGACACCGGCGACGGCGATCGACAGGCGTTCCTGCGCGAGGTTGGCGCTGAGGTAGTTGAACCCCTTGCCCTCCTCGGCGAGGCGGTTGGCGCACCGGCACCCGAACGTCGTTGAAGAACAGCTCGGCGGTGTCCTGGCTGTGCATGCCGATCTTGTCGAGGTTGCGCCCGCGTTCGAAGCCGTCCATGCCCCGTTCGACCACGAGCAGCGACAGCCCGCTGTGCCGTTCGGTCGGGTCGGTCTTCGCGGCGACGATCACCAGGTCGGAGTTGATGCCGTTGGTGATGAACGTCTTGGAGCCGTTGACGACGTACTCGTCGCCGTCGCGCACCGCCGTGGTGGCGATGCCGGCGAGGTCGGATCCGGTGCCGGGCTCGGTCATCGCGACCGCCGTGATCAGCTCGCCCGACGCGATCCCGGGCAGCCATCGGTCGGCCTGCTCGTCGGTGCAGTACTCGATGAAGTACGGCGTGGTGATGTCGTTGTGGAGGGTCAGGCCGAGGCCGGCGCCGCCGATGCCCGCCGCGGCGAACTCCTCGCTGATGATCGCGTTGAACCGGAAGTCGTTCGTCCCGCCGCCGCCGTACTGCTCGGGGATCGCCATCCCGAGGAACCCGTACTGCCCGGCCGCGAGGTACAGCTCACGCGGGGCGATGCCGGCTGCCTCCCACTCCAGGTAGTGAGGTGTCGCCTCCTTGGCCACGAACGCGGCGAAGGACTCGCGGAACGCCTGGTGGTCGTCGTCGAAGATCGTGCGCATGGTGCAACCGTAGGCGGCCGCCGGAAATCCTCAGAATCCGTGCGCGGCCCCGATCGCTACGTTGTCGACATGGCCCGCATGCGCGCCGGCGACGAAGCCACCATCACCTTCGAGCGGCTGGGACGGGAGCACTTCGAGCTGCTCGGCCGATGGTTGGCCGAGCCGCACGTCGCGCGCTGGTGGAACCACGATCCGTCACCGGAGGCGATCGAGGACAACTTCGGCGACACGATCGACGGGATCGAACCCGCCGAGGACTACATCGCCCTCGTCGACGGACAACCGCTCGGTGTGATCCAGTTCTGCCTGTTCCACGACTTCCCGGAGTACGTCGCGGAGATGGCCGACGTGTACCCGGTCGACATCGACGCCGCGACGATCGACTACTTCATCGGAGATCCGGACGCCGTCGGCAAGGGATGGGGAACGGCGATGATCCAGCAGTTCGTCGCCCGGATCTGGCGGGAGGAACCTGACGTCGGACACGTGGTCGTGCCGGTCAACTCCGCCAACGTGGCCTCGTGGAAGGCGCTGCTGAACGCCGGTTTCCGGCTCGTCGCACGGGGTGAACTCGATCCCGACAATCCCGATCGACGACCGCCTGCACGAGATCCTGCGCATCGACCGCCCCACGGTGGGGGCCGAGTGACGGGATCGTGACGGGTACCGTGGGCCGGGTGACCGTGCTCCACACCAGCGCCTCGACGGAACTGCCGCCGGTCGGGCTGCGGCGTGAGCCGAAGCAGGATCGCAGTCGTGCTCGCGTCGATGCGATCATCACGGCGCTCGTGGAGCTGGTCGGCGAACGGGTGCCGAGTGAGTTGACCACCACCGATGTCGCCGAGCGTGCCGGTGTTCCGATCGGTTCGCTGTACGAGTACTTCGAGGACCTGCCGGCGATCGTCGACGCGGCCGTGGCTCGCATGCTGGATCGCCACGACGAGTTGCTGCTCGACCGGGATGCGCCGCCACCGGCAACGGCGCACGAGTTCGTCGACGTCCTGTTCGATGCCTATCTCGTGCTGTACGCGGAGCAGCCCGGGTTCGTCACGCTGCGCAACTCGACGTTGTTCGAGCCGCACCATCGGCAGTGGCTGACCGAGCGCGTCGAGGGCTTCCTGGACCAGGCAGGTGCTGCCGCCACGGCGCGCGGTGTCCTCGGTCGCTGGACCTGGCGACCGATGCGCGACTCGGGCTGATCATCGTCACCGGTGACGCGATGCTGCAGCGGGTGTTCCGTGACGATCCGGCGGGTGATCCCGTGCTGATCGCGGAGAGCCGGGTCGTGCTCAAGTTCATGGTCGACCGGCTCGCCGTCGAACCCGGCTGAGGCCCGGTCGATCCGCCGCGCACCCGAACCCCCGCCGAAGCCGAGGATGATTCGGGAACGTGGTACCGTCGGCGGATGCGCCGCCACGATGACGTGCTGTTCGACATCACCCCGAACCGCGACGAGGGCCTGCTCGACGTGGGTGACGGCCACGCCATCCACTGGTTCGAGGCGGGCAACCCCGACGGGACACCCCTGATCGAGTGTCACGGTGGTCCGGGCGGCCGGGGCAACATGGGGCTGCGGCGCCTGCTCGACCCGGAGCGGCTCCGCATCGTCCAGTTCGACCAGCGCGGCTGCGGCGAGTCGACTCCCGTGGGCGAACTGGCGAACACGAGCCTGCAGCACACGATCGCCGACATGGAACGTCTGCGCGAACATCTCGGCATCGACCGATGGATCGTGAGCGGACCGTCGTGGGGCAGCACGGTCGCCATCGCCTACGGTGAGGCGCACCCGGATCGGTGCATCGGCATCAAGGCCACCGGCGTGTGGCTGTGTCGGCGCGCCGACACCGAGTGGTGGTACCAGGGCGTGCGCCGGTTCTTCCCCGACACGTGGGCGCAGTTCGCGTCGCTCGTCGAGCCGGATCGGCGTCACGACCTCCGCCACGCCTACCACGAGCTGATCAACGGTGCCGACGCCGAGGTGGCCGAACGGGCCGGGCGGTCGCTGCACGCCTACGAGGAGTCGTTCATGCACTTCGAGCCGCCGTTCATGGGCCCGCGACCCGGCCGAGGCCTGGCCTACGCCCGGGTGTTCTCCCACTTCGCCGTCAACGACTTCTTCCTCACCGAGAACCAGCTCGTCGAGGACGCACATCGCCTGCGTGGCGTTCCGGTGTCGTTGCTGACCGGCCGCTACGACAACTGCACGACACCGGACGGCGCGTGGGACCTCGCGCAGGAGCTCGACGACGTGCACCTCGAACTCGTCAACGCGTCGGGGCACTACCCGACCGAGTCGGCGATGTCGAGAGCGATGGCCCTCGAAACCACCCGGTTCCTCGACGACCTCGCCGGCCGAGGCCTGATCTGATGTCTGCCGCTGCGCTGGCCGACCGCATCGATGCGCTCGTCGCCGCGCTGCCGCAGCCCGACGGAGTGCGTGGCGCCATCGTCCGGGTGGAGGTGCCGTCGGTGGGGTTCGAACACGCCTCGGCGTCGGGCCTGGGCCGCGTGGACACCGGCGAAGCGGTCACCGTCGATCATCGGTTCCACGTCGCCAGCGTCGGCAAGATGTTCACCGCCACGCTCGTGCTGCAGGCAGCCGAGTCGGGGCTCTTCGGCCCGAACGGGATCGACACCGCACTCGGTGAGCTGGCGTTCGCGCCCGGTGCGCTGGTCGAGCGGGGTGCATCCGCTCGGACCGACGATCACGATCCGCCAGCTGCTGACGCACACCAGTGGCATGAAGGACATGCAGGCCGACGACGCGCACGGGCACCGCGGACGAACTCGGCCGCCCGGCGCCGGATTCGGTGGTGGCCAACTTCTGGAGGTCGGCGCGTGGTCTCGCAGCCGGGGACCGCTCGGACGAGTTCGCGCTGCACCGCTGGGTGCCGTGGGATCCGGCCGCCGTCGACGACCCGATGGCGGGCATGCTCAACCGCTTCCTCGCAACGGGCACGGCGGCGGCACCGGTCGGCGCACCCGGCGAGCGCTTCCACTACAGCGACACGGCCTACGTGCTCCTCGGCGTCCTCGTGGAGCTGGCGACCGGCCGCCGGTACGCCGAGTTGCAGCGCGAGCGGATCTGCGACCCGCTGGGCCTCGACGACACCACGCTCGCCTATCACGAAGACGGCGACGACGATGCCTGTGACGGTCCGGGGGTGATGGACGTGTGGCTCGGCGACATCGCACTCCTGAGTGCGGGCTTGGACCTCTCGCTGGACTGGGGCGGCGGTGGCCAGGTCAGCACGGTGGCCGACCTGTGCCGGTTCCTGCGGGGCCTGCTGGCCGGCGAGCTGTTCGACGACCCGACGACCATCGACGACGTCGACGACCTGGGCGCACCCGGCGCACCTGCCCCCGCAGCGCCTCGGGGTGGGACTCGGTCTGTTCCACTGGCAGGCCGGATCGCACGCAGCTGGTCGGCCATGCCGGCGCCTGGGGCGTGCGGGTGTTCCACGACCCGGTGTCGGGCGTGTTCGTCGCCGGGACCGTCGGGCAACGAGACGACTGCACGTGGCTGAGCGACGTGCTCGATGCCGTCCAGGAGGAACTGCAATGACGGCGTGCGATGACCACTGCAATCGAGGGCGACGCAACACACTGGTTCTCCCACACCGTGCCGGAGGCCCACGCCAAGTTCGTGGCGACCGCGACCGCCGCCGGTCTCGACGTCGAGACCGTCGAGCATCCGCTCCCCGGGCCCGACGGCGAGACGCTCCACTCGGCGGTGACCACGTTCGGGCCCGATGACGCCCGCAACGTCGTGCTCTGCCTGTCGGGGATCCACGGCATCGAGGGGTACTTCGGCTCGGCGATCCAGTGCGACGCGATCGCCGACGCCGCCGAACTGCTCCGGTTGCCCGCCGACACCAAGATCGTGTTCATCCACCTCGTCAATCCGTGGGGGACGGCCTGGAGCAGCCGGGAGAACGAGGACAACGTCGAGCTGTTGCGTGGCAACTACTACTGCCATCACGACAAGCCGGCGAACCCCGTGTTCGTCGACTTCGCCGACACGATGGACTACCGCTCGATCGGGTCGGTCGAGGAGTTCCTCGCGAGTCGCGGTCGTGTCGGCGACGTGCTGACACGTCACTCGCTCGAGGAGCTGATGGCGGCCATGGTCGACGGCCAGAACACCCATCCCGACGCGATCACCTACACCGGTGACGGCCCGACCTGGTCGAAGCGGTTGATCGACCGTGTGGTGCGGGAACGCTGCGCGAACGCCGAGCGGGTGCTGGTGTTCGACCTCCACACGGCCGTCGGCCCTCCCGGCGACACCGTCGTGTTCACCGGCTACCTCCCGGACTCGCCGAAGGATCGCCTGGTGCGAGGGTGGTTCGACGGCGACCTGTGGCCGTGGCCGGAGTATCTGGAGTTCTACGACTGGGTGGGCGAGTTGGTGCCGGGCGCCGACGTCGTCTCCGTCACGATGGAGGCCGGCACGGAGCAGCTCGGCCCCGCCGATCAGTACATCTTCCCGCTCGACGTGTGGATCAAGACCTACGGCGACCGCAACGATCCGGCCGCCGCTCCCCACCTCGAGCGGTACCGGCGCTTCTTCTATCCGGAGACCCCGGAGTGGATGCGCAGCACCCTCGCCCACGGCCGCCGCCGATGGCAGCCGCTCCTCGCCGGGTTCGGGGAGTGGGCGAACGGAACCACCAGCACAGCGACACCAGGAGATCGTCCTCATGACCACCATCGAGCGGGTCGAGTGCCTGCACCTCCGCTTCACGATGCCGCCCGAGCGCACGTTCTCGACGCCCGGGGGACCGGCGACCGGACGGCTGACGTCGCTCGTCCGCCTCACCACCGACGACGGTCTCGTCGGCATCGGATCGGCCTACGCCCACCCGGCGCTGGTGCAGGCGACCGTCGACCACCTCACCCCGTTCGTGCTCGGCTACGACCCCCGTCAGACCGAGCGGCACTGGAACCGCCTGCACGGCATCAGCCGCTGGTACGGCCGCAAGGGCGCGGCGGTCAGCGCGATCGGCGGGATCGACCAGGCGATGTGGGACCTGCGCGGCAAGATCGAGGGTCAACCGGTGTGGCGTCTGCTCGGTGGCACGTCGGGTCGGGTGCCGGCGTACGCCAGCGGGATGCTCTACAGCTCGCCCGACGCCGTGGCAGCCGGGTGCGAGCGAGCGATCGCCAGAGGGTTCACGAGGGTCAAGATGCGCGCCGGCTGGAACTGGGACTACGACGTCGCCGCCGTGGCCGCCGCCCGTGAGGTCATCGGCCCCGATCGTGACCTGATGGTCGACGGCACCTGGCGCTTCCAGCTGGCCGATGCGCTCGAGTTCGCGAAGGTGCTGGAGGCCAACGACGTGTTCTGGTTCGAGGAGCCGCTGGCCACCGACGACTTCGACGACTACGTCACGCTCCGCAACGCCACCACGGTCCCGCTCGCGTGCGGCGAGAACGAGTTCGCGCTGCACGGGTTCCGCGAGTGGATCCGCACCGGAGCGATCGACATCGTGCAGGCCGACGCGAGCCGAGCCGGCGGGATCACCGAGGTGGTCAAGATCGCCCAGGAGGCCGACGACGGCCGGCCTGCGCTTCGCGCCGCACTCGTGGTGCGACGCCGTCGCGGTCGTCGCCAACGCCCACGCGGTCGCCGCGTCACCGAACGGGATCACCGTCGAGATCGACCAGACCGGCAACCGGTTCATCGAGGAACTGCTCGGTGGGCCGTTGGAGGTCGTCGACGGCCACATCGACCTCGGCGAGCGGCCCGGTCTGGGGATCGAACTCGACGAGGCGGCGGTCGCGGACCTGCTGCTCGACGATCCGTTCCACATCCCCGACGGCAACTACTGCGACGTCGTCTACGGCCGGGGCCAGACGAAGTACATCGGCGACTACGTCGGTCGCTGACGCGTGCTACGCGCTGGTGTCTGACGCCGCGGTTCGTCAGATCTCGAACGAGTTCGCCAGTTCGATCAGCAACTCGACGCCCCAGCCGCGCCCGCCGGCCGGGCCGTCGGGCGTGTCGCGGTCGCGGGTCGCGACGGCGGCCATGTCGATGTGCGCCCACGGTGTGTCGTCGATGAACGACTCGAGGAAGAGCGCGGCGAACGCGCTGGCGGCCGGGGCTTCGCTGCGGTTGGTCATGTCGGCGATGCCCGACTTCAGCAGCGGCCCGTACTCGGCGACCCGCGGAAGCTGCCACACGCGGTCGGTGCAGCGAGCCGACGCGGCCATCACCTGATCGATCACCGACTGGTCGCGTCCGATCAGCGCGGCGATGTCCACGCCGGTCGCATGGATCTGTGTGCCCGTGAGCGTCGCGACGCTGAGCACCGCCGCCGCGTCGGCGTGGGCGGTCGAGTAGGCGAGTGCGTCGCCGAGGACGATGCGTCCCTCGGCGTCGGTGTCGACGACCTCGACGGTCCTGCCGTTGTACATGCGCAGCACGTCGCCGGGCCGGTAGGCGCCGCCACCGCCCATGTTGTCGGTCAGGGGGATGTACGCCGACACGGGGGTCGGCACGTCGAGGTCGGCGAACACCGACAGTGGCGCCGACGATCGCAGCGGCGCCGCCCATGTCGTTCTTCATCGCGAGGAGCGCGGTGGGCTTCGTCTTGAGGTTGATGCCACCGGTGTCGAACGTGATGCCCTTGCCGATCAGGGCCAGCCGGGGGCGCTCGGTCGGTGCCGGCTCGGACGGTGCCGCCGCGGCGGTCGCGGGGTGTAGTGGAGTTCGACGAACGTCGCCGGCTCGTCGCTGCCGCTGTTGACGCCGAGCAGTCCCCCCATCCCGAGCTCGCGGATCGCGGCGAGGTCGTGGACGATCACCTGCAGCTGGGGGCCGGCGAGTGCCTCGCAGCGGCGGGCGAACTCGGTGGGCGTGAGCGAGCCGCCGGGCTCGTTCACGAGGTCGCGGGCGAGATCGACGCCGCGGGCGACGACGCGTCGCCCGTTCGATCGCCGCCTCGATCGCCGTCCTGGTTCGCCTGCCCGGGCGCCGATCGGATCGTCGGGGAGCAGGATCACGAGTTCGGCGGGACCGTCGGTGTTCGGCGTCGACGGTGCGCGTCGAATCGGTACCGCACCGACAGTGCCGACGTCGTGATCGCGCCGGCGGCGACGTCGGCGGGCAGGCTGTCGCCGAGGTCGGCGAGCAGTGTGACGGCGAGCGTCTCGGTGCGACTACACGCCCGCACCAGCGCGGCGACCGCGTGTCGCAGCGACGTCGCGTCGACACCGTCCCGGTCGCCGAGCCCGACGAGCACCTCGACCCGGCCGCCGGCGGAGGACACGTGGACCTGGGCGTTCTTCGCCTCGAAGCCCACGAGCGCGAAGTGGGCGCGGGTGGCATCGTCGGCGGCCTCGGCGTCGAGGTCGTCGCGGAAGACCCCGCGGGCGATCGATCGCGCCCTCGGGAGCCTGGTCGTCGCAGCGAACGGTGAGTCGGGAGGAGGGCGACTGGCACCGTCGTGAAGTTAGCAGAAACCGAATGGTGCTCGGATTTGTGTGATGATGTGCCGGCCGACCGGGCGACGACTGGTTGCACTGCCGGGCACGGCCCGTGTCCGCCCGGATGTATCTCGTCCGCGAGTACTGGCCGCCTCACGGAGGGAGCCGACATGTACTCCACCGCTGACAGTGAACGGCGCCGAGAGTCTGCTGCGGACGCTCGTGGCGAGTGGCGTCGAGGTGTGCTTCGCGAACCCGGGCACCTCCGAGATGCACTTCGTGTCGGCGGTCGACCGTGTGGACGGCATGCGGCCCGTGCTCGGGCTGTTCGAAGGTGTCGTGACGGCGATGGCCGACGGCTACGCCCGGATGGCGGAGCGCCCGGCGGCGACGCTGCTGCATCTCGGCCCGGGGCTCGCCAACGGGCTCGCCAACCTGCACAACGCCCGCCGAGCGGCGTCGCCGATCGTGAACATCGTCGGTGACCACGCCACCTATCACGCGCAGTACGACGCGCCGCTGACCTCCGACATCGTCGGGTTCGCCCGTCCGGTGTCGGGCTGGTTGCACTCGTCGACGAGCCCGGGCTCCGTCGCCGCGGATGGAGCGCGTGCCGTGCAGGCCGCCCGGCAGGCCCCCGGTCAGATCGCGACGCTGATCGTGCCTGCCGACGTCGCCTGGCTCGACGCCGAGCGGCCGGCGGACCCGCTCCCGGTGGCGCCGCCGTCGTCGGTGTCCGTCGCCGCGGTCGCCGCGACGGTCGCGGCGCTGCGCAACGGCAGGCCGACGGCGATCCTCCTGCGTGGAGCGTCGCTGCGCGGCGACGGACTGGTGGCGGCGGGACGCATCGCCGCGGCGAGCGGTGCCCGGCTGTTCTGCGACACGTTCGCGCCGCGGCTCGAACGAGGCGCCGGTCGGGTCGTGATCGAACGGTTGCCGTACTTCGCCGAGCAGTTGGTCGACACGCTGGCATCGTTCGAGCAGGTGGTGCTCGTCGGTTCGACCCCACCCGTTGCCTTCTTCGCGTATCCCGGCAAGCCGAGCTGGTGCTCGCCCGACGGCGCAACGATCCTGCATCTCGCTCACCCTCACGAGGACGGCGTCGGGGCGTTCGCCGAGGTCGCCGACGCGCTCGGTGCGCCGACGACGGATACCCCGTCGCCCCGCTCTCGTTGCCGGACCATCCGTCGGGTCGGTTCGACCAGTTCACCATCGGCCAGGTCATCGCTCGGCTGGTGCCCGAGGGGGCGATCGTGTCGGACGAGTCGGCGACGTCCGGTCTCGGCCCGGCCCTGGCCCTGGCGACGGCCGCCCCGCACGACGTGTTGTCGCTGACCGGGGGAGCGATCGGCCAGGGTCTTCCGCTGGCGGGCGGGGCCGCCGTGGCGTGTCCCGATCGCAAGGTGGTGTGCCTCCATGGCGACGGGGGAGCGATGTACACGGTGCAGGCGCTGTGGACGATGGCCCGCGAGCATCTCGACGTCACGACGGTGATCTTCGCCAACCGTTCGTACGGCATCTTGAACATCGAGCTGCAGCGGGTCGGCGCCGACAGCGGCCCGAAGGCGCTGTCGATGCTCGACCTCGGCAATCCCGACCTCGACTGGGTCGCCCTCGCCACCGGCATGGGCGTCGAGGCCGTGCGGGTCGACTCCATCGACGCCTTCCGCGACGCCTTCGCGTCGGCCATGTCCCAGCACGGCCCCCGCCTCATCGAAGCCGTGCTCTGATCGTGGCAACACTGGACGTACATCCGGTGTCAGGCACCAGATGTACGTGATCAGACGTTGAAGCGGAACTCCATGACGTCGCCGTCCTGGGCGACGTAGTCCTTGCCTTCGACGCGCATCTTGCCGGCGTCCTTGGCGGCGTTCCACGACCCGAGGGGGAGCAGTTCGTCCCACTGGATCACCTCGGCCTTGATGAACCCGCGCTGGAAGTCGGTGTGGATCCGCCCCGCGCACACCGGTGCCGTGGAGCCCTGGTAGAAGGTCCACGCCCGCGATTCCTTCTCGCCGGTCGTGAAGTACGTCCGCAACCCGAGCAGGTGGTAGGCGCTGCGGACCATCCGGAACAGCGCGCCCTCTCCCAGACCGAACCCCTCGAGGATCTCGGCGCGCTCGACGGGATCCTCGATGGCGGCGGCCTCGGCCTCCATCTGGACGCACATCCCGATGACCTCGACGTTGTCGCCGGCGTTGTTGAACTCGGCGGCGACGAGCGCCTCCTTCTCGGGGATCGAGTCGATGTCGTCCTCGCCGACGTTCACGACGACGAGCACGCGCCGGTTGGTGAGCAGGAAGTACGGCGCGAGGGCGTCGCGCACGTCGTCCTTCAGCCCGGCCCGGTAGAGCGGGAGCCCCTCGGCGAGCGCGTCGTACGCGATCTGGAGGTTGGCGGCTTCCTCGGCCATCGACCGATCGAGCTTGGCGGCGCGCTGGGTCTGGTGGAGCCGCTTCTCGACGGTTTCGAGGTCGGCGAGGGCGAGTTCGATCTCGACGACCCGCAGGTGTTCGAGCGGGTCGGACGGCCCGGTGATGTCGTCGTTCACGAACGCCCGCAGCACGAACACGATGGCGTCGACCTCACGGATGTTGGCGAGGAACTTGTTGCCGAGACCCTCGCCCTTGCTCGCGCCTTCGACGAGCCCGCCGATGTCGACGACCTCGACCGATGCGTGGATGGTCTGCTTCGACTTCGACATGGCCGCGAGCTGGTCGAGCCGATCGTCGGGCACCTTGGCCACCCCGATGTTCGGATCCTTCGTGGCGAACGGGTACGGCGCGGCGAGCGCACCGCCGCCGGTCAACGTGTTGTACAGCGAGCTCTTGCCCGCGTTGGGGAGACCGACCAGTCCGAAACGTTCCATGAGGTGACGCAGGCTACCCAGCCGGTTCGTGGGTTCTCGGCGGATCTGGTCCCGCAATCCGGGACTGGATCCGCCGAGATGCAGGTGGAGGCGCCCACGAGGTCGTCAGGCGGCGTCAGGCGGGAACGGAGCGAGGCCGGTCGAGGGGGTCCAGCGATCGAGCGCCGCCAGGATCCGGTCGGCCGTGGCCTTCGGTCGAGTCGTGATTGCCCGGTACGTGAAGCGCACGATGATCCATCCGGCGCCGGTGAGGTCGGCATCTCGCCCGCGGTCGCGCTCGAAGGTCGCCCGGTCGAGCCCGTGGTAGGCCCAGCCGTCGCATTCCAGGATGACGGGTGTGTCGATCACCCGGAAGTCGACCTCGTAGCCCTCGATCACCGGGTGGAACTCCACCGGCGGAAGGTCGAACCGCTCGATCAAGCGTCGCATGACCACCTCCAGGATCGAGTCGGCCGGCTTGTCGTCGATCGACCAGTCGGCGATCGCATCCCGAACGGCAACGATCCCACCGCGTCCCTGCCGGGCGTGTTCGGCTGCGGCGGCCTCGATCGCCTCGAGCGAGGCAAGTCGGTGGGTCACCGCATGACCCACCGCCGGATGTACGCCCGAGGGGTCGACGGCGCCGAGGTCCACGAGCGTGCGCAGGATGTTGGTGCACGGAATCCCGAACTGCTTCTGCGGAACCAGGCGCGCCCGGTCGGTCGGCCGGTGGATGATCACACCGTCGAGCTGGAGGTCGCGTCGGCTACCGGTGGGGATCACGTCGACCGGATCGTCGTCGGGTCGGGGGACTCCCCACAGTCGCGCGGCGGAACGGTGCGACGCCACGGCCGGTTCGCCGATGGCGTGGACCCCGGCGATGATCCGCTGTTCGGGCGTGTCGGGGGTGCCGACGAGGCGGGCGACGTAGGGGTGGATCGGGTCGAGCGTCCCGGCCTCGATGGCGCGGTACCAGGCCGATCGGCTGAGGCCCGATGCCGTGAAGGTGATGATGCCGTGGTGGGCCCGGGCCCAGTCGTCGAAGTCGGAGAGCTTCACGCCCGGCAGTGGGCGCGGAACGCCTCGACGTGGAAACGATCGCCGTCAGATCGCCGTCTGTTACCTCTGTTCGCCGATCTCGGCGGCCACAGTCCCGGATTGCGAGACCAGATCCGCCGAGAATCAGGTGGGCAGACGCACGAGGCCGTCGGCGGTGGCGGTCACGATCGTGCCGTCAGCGAGCACGGCGGCGCCGGTCAGACAGGGCCCCAGCGAAGCGCCGTAGCCAGAAGCGCCGCTCGAGGGGCCGGTCGACCACGGGAGGAGTTGGGCGTCGAGGAAGCCGCACACACCGAGCCGGACCGGGTCGGTGGAGCCGCCGGGGAGGACGATGAGTGCGGACGGCGCGCGGGGATCGCGCCCCGTGGCCGTCAGATCGTCACGATCGGCGAGGTCGCCACGGCCGATGCGCTCGACGTCGTCGCCGACGGCGTTGTCGGCGACCCAGAGCTCACCGTCGCCCGGAAGGTTCACCGGCGCCGACGGCGAACGCGAACGGGTTGACGTACCCGTCACTCACGATCACCGGCTCCTGATCCGCTGGGCCATCGGGATCGAGCTGCACCAGTGCTCCGCTGCCGTTCGTTCGGGCCCAGTCGGTGAGTTGGCCGATCCCGAGGATCAGTTGCCCGTCGCCGCCGGCTTCGAGGTGCCCGCCGACCGCACCGCCGGCCGTCCCGCCGCCGTCCCAGACCACCCGCTCGACACCGTCGGGGCCGACCTCGCCGACGAGCAGGTCGAACGTGTCGGGGTCGGTCCACGCGGCGTAGCGCACGCCGTCGATGACGGTGTGCCCGAGCAGCCCCCGCTGCTCGCCCTCGATGCCGACCTCGATCGTCGCCAGAGTCTCGATGTCGTCGGCGTCGAGCGAGCTCGGGTCTCCGGTGGCAGCCGACACGTCGATCGCCCGAATGGTGCCGGCGCGTCGGTCGATCCACTCGATCGTGCTGCCGTCGTCACCTGCTCGCAGGCGCGATCACGTCGCCGGGCCGGCTGTCCGGGCAGCGCCAACAGGACGCGGCCGGAGTCCGCGTTCGTACCTGGGGTGCTGACCGGGTCTCGTGTCCGTGCCGGTTCCGGCGCTGCTCGAACAGGCGCCGAACCCGAGCATCGCCGCCACGCCCAGTGCGCCGATCGCAGCAACGGAGCCGGGCGATCTCATCGAGCCCGACGCTACCGGCGGAGTACGATCGGCTCGATGCCAGCTGTGTCGACGACGGGGCCCGAGCCCGGCAGCGCGATGACGCCCGAGCAGGCGATCCTGCGGGTGATCCACTGCCTCGACCGTGCGCACGAGAGCGGTTTCAAGTCGAAGGCCTTCGTCCGGGCCCTCGACGTCGTGCGCACCACGTCGCCCGATGAGCTCGAGGCGCGAGCGGCGGCCGGCACGCTGACCGACATCGACGGGATCGGCTCGTCGACGGCTGCGGTGATCGCCGATGCGCTCGCCGGTCGGGAGCCCGCCTACCTGGCGAAGATCGAAGCGGAGTCGCAGGTGCCGATCACGCCCGAGGGCCAGCGCTACCGCGATGCGCTGCGGGGCGACTGCCACCTGCATTCGACGTGGAGCGACGGCGGCGCCCCGATCGAGGCGATGGCGGCCACGGCGATCGCCATCGGTCACGAGTACATGGTGCAGACCGATCACTCCGCCCGCCTGACGATCGCCCACGGCCTGAACGAGCAGCGCCTGACCGAACAGCTCGACCAGATCGCGGCGATCAACGCCGACATCGCCGCCGCCGGCCACGAGTTCCGGATCCTGGCGGGGATGGAGGTCGACATCCTCGAGGACGGATCGCTCGACCTCGCCGACCACATGTTGGAGCGGCTCGATGTCGTGGTCGCGAGCGTCCACTCGAAGCTCCGGATGCCGAAGCAGCAGATGACCGAGCGGATGCTGATGGCGGTGGCGTCGCCGCACGTCGACATCCTCGGGCACTGCACGGGTCGGATGATCGGCAAGCGCCCGCCGTCGGAGTTCGACGCCGACTACGTGTTCGCGGCGTGCGCGCAGTTCAACACGGCGGTCGAGATCAACTGCCGGCCCGAACGGCTCGATCCGCCCCGGGAGTTGCTCGACGTGGCGATCGAGTACGGCTGCTGGTTCTCGATCGACTCCGACGCACACGCCACCGGCCAGCTCGAGTGGCAGCCGCTCGGATGTGACCGCGCCGCCGAGCGCGGCGTCCCGATCGAGCGGATCATCAACACGATGCCGGTCGACGACCTCCTCGCCTGGACCACGCTGAGACAGCGGGGTCTGACCCCGCCGTCTCATTGCACTACTGTCACACCGCACGTCGAGATGAACTGGGGGGTTCGCGATGGTGGACAAGTGGCTGGTCGAGACCGACCTCAGCGACGAGTGGAACTTCTACACGCGGGCGAACGTGGGGGAGGTGTTCCCCGATCCGGTGGCGCCGCTGTCGTTCTCCTACTTCCAGCACGCCGGCGGGCTGGGTGGCGTCCGAGCTCGGCTTCCGCAACGCCTACTACCGCATCGGGGCGATGGAGCCGGGCGAGCTGCCCGAGGACCAGTGCGTGTTCCTCGGCGTCACGGGCGGCTACTGCTACCTCAACGCCAGCGCGTTGCGGATGCTCGGCCACCGGGCGCCGGGGATGACGGCTGCCGACATCGACGCGTCGTTCTTCGGTGACGCTCCGGGAGTTCCCGAGTTCGTCGTGAAGCCCGGCTTCGACCGTCCGGACCTGACCGAGAAGATCGGCGCGACGTTCAACTGGGTGCTGACGACGCCGGACCTGCCGGACGTGAAGCGTCACGAGGAGCTGATGAACGAGCTCCGGCGGAACCGGCCCGATCTCGCGGCCATGTCGGACCGCGAGCTGATCGAATCCGCGCTTGCCCTCGCCGACGAGCACTTCGAGATGCTCTTCACCGAGCACATCTTCATCTCGTTCCTCGCCACGCTGCCGATCGGGATCATCACCAAGGTGTGCGCGGCGGTCGGTCGCGAGACCGACACGCTGAAGTTGCTGGCCGGCCTCGGCGACGTCGAGTCGGCGGCACCGGCGATGGCGATGTGGGACCTCGGCCGGATCGCCGCCGCGTCGCCCGATCTCGACGCGCTGTTCGACTGCGGGCTACGCCGGGCTGTACGACCGGTTGGTGGCGAGCGACAGCCCGGACGCCGCGGCGTTCCTCGACGCGTTCGCCGACTTCGCGTTCCACTACGGCTGCCGGGGTCCGAACGAGTGGGAGACCCGCTCGCCGACGTGGGAGACCGAACCCGATCTGGCGCTGGCCGCGATCGACCGCATGCGGCTCTCCGACGAGTCTGCGGCGCCGCGGCTGCACAACGCCGACCGGGCGAGCGAACGCGAGGCGATCGGCGCCGAGATCGCCGCGATGCTCGAGGGCGATCCGGAGACGCAGGGACAGTTCGTCGCCGCGCTCCGTGCGGCGACGGTGTTCATGCCCGGTCGAGAGCGCACCAAGACGAACAACATCAAGCTCGTCCAGGAGCTGCGTGTGCGCCTACGACGAGTTCGGTCGGCGCCGGGTGGCCGACGGCACGTTCCACCGGATCAACGACTTCGGACTGCTCACGCGTGAAGAACTGCTCGAGGCGATCGACGATCCGGGCAGGTTCACGTCGGTGCTCGGACGAGCGAGAGGCGCTGCTCGACGAGGTGTCGGCCCTGCAGGAGCCGTTCCTGTTCCACGGCGGCCGCCCCGACATGTCCGCCTATCCCCGCCGTGATGCGGTCGAGATCGTCGCGGTCACCGACGGGCGAGGTCGTGCGCGGTGTGCCCGGGTGCCCGGGGATCGTGCGTGGGATCGCCCGGGTGGTGACCGACTCCCACGACCCGACGGCACTCGCTCCCGGCGACATCCTCGTCGCACCGATCACCGACCCGTCGTGGACGCCGTTGTTCGTGCCGGCGGCCGGGCGTCGTCGTCGACGTCGGAGCGCCGCTGAGTCACGCGATCATCGTGAGCCGCGAGCTCGGCATCCCGTGTGTCGTGTCGGCGACCGACGCCACCAAGCGCATCCCCGACGGTGCCACGATCGAGGTCAACGGCGACATCGGCACCGTCACCATCCTCTCGCTGCCCTGACACCACCCGAAACATCCCGGAATGCCGGACGCTCAGCGTCCGAATTCCGGACTTTTCGGAGGTGGTCAGGCCATGAGGGCGCCGTAGGCGGCGAGGAGGAGCCCGGCGGCGCGCATGTCGCCGACGGTGCCTTCGCCCATGCGGTTCATCACGTAGCTGAAGCTCATCTGGGCGTCGACGTCGATGATCGCCAGCGAGCCGCCCCAGCCACCCCAGAAGCACGTGCGGGGGTTCGGGACCGGCAGCATCTCGCCGGGCAGGCCGAATCCCATCCCGAACTTCAGCTGCCGAACCGCAGATTCAGGTCGGGTCCCTCGATCTGGACGTCGAAGATGCGGGCGACACCCTCCTCCGACAGCAGTGTCACGCCGTTGGCGGTGCCACCGCAGGCCGTCGGTGTGTGACACAGCGCGACCGATCGGGCGTTGCCGTGACCGCCGGCGGCGGGGATCTCGGCGCGACGCCAGTCCTTGCGCCACGAGAACTCGGCGGTCAGCGCCGGGTTGGTGAACGTGCGATAGGCGATCGACGTCGGGTCGCGTCACCGCGACGATCGGGCCCGACGGCGGGATGACCCGCGCGATCCGGGGGTCGCACTCGGCAGGTGTGCCGATGTGGAAGTCGGCGCCGAGCGGTCCGGCGACCTCCTCGGCGAAGAACGTGCCGAGTGTGCGACCGTCGACACGCTTGACGATCTCGCCGAGCAGGTACCCCTGGGTGATCGGCGTGGTAGCCGGATTGGGTGCCCGGTTCCCACCACGGCGCCTGGGCGGCGAGGAGCCGGACGAGCTTGTCGTGGTCGAAGTAGTCGATCACGTCGAGCGGTTCGTCCCAGCCCGACGAGTCCGGCGGTGTGGGCGAGGACGTGGCGGGTGGCGATCTGTTCCTTGCCGTTGGCGGCGAACTCGGGCCAGTAGGTGGCGATCGGTTCGTACAGGTCGAGCTCGCCCCGGTCGGCGAGCACGAGGCACACGAGCGCCGCCATCGTCTTGGTGGTCGACCACACGTTGATGATCGTGTCCTCGCTGCCAGTCGCCCTCGACGCCCGGCACGCCCGCATCGTCGTCGTCGGGCCCGTCGAAGGTCGCCGTGCCACCCCACAGGTCGACCACCATTCGGCCGCCGACCGTGATCGCGACCGAGGCTCCGACATCGCCCTGTGTCGCGAAGTTGTCCTCGAACGCAGCACGCACCGCTTCGAATCCGGGCTCGACGGTGCCGTGGATGACGGTGGGTTCCGGTGCGCTCATGCCCGAAACGTAGTGTGGCCGGCCCGTGGGGGGCGGGCCAGGCGTTGGGGGCGGCCCAGCGTTGGGGGTGGGTCGGGGGCGCCGTAGCATGGCAGCCCTATGTCGAAGAAGACCAAGAAGAAGAAGGCCAAGATGCGCCGCTCGAAGGCGAATCACGGCAAGCGCCCCAACATGGGCCGCTGATCGCTCGATCGAACCTCCTCCGAGCCACCGCAGTCGATACCGATCTGATGTCGATCTGATGCCGAACGACGTGAGCCCCCGTGTGGAGTGGCTCACGGTCAGCGGCGATCCTGCGTGCTGGCGATCCCTCGGGTTCGTCGTCACCGACGACGGCCTCCTCCCGCTCCACGGCACGTCGCTGCGGATCGTGCCATCCGTCGATCCTGCTGATCCACCTGCCGAGACGTCCGCCACGTCGTCGACCGCATCCAGCGGCCTGACCGCGTGGAGCGTCAGCGGACTCGACCTCGAACCCGGCACGGCAGCGGATCTCGACGGTCTGTCGACCAACTCGGTCGCACCGATGAGCCCGGTCTACGCCGACCATCCGATCGGAGCGACCGGCCTCGATCACGTCGTCGTGATGACCTCGGATCTCGAACGTACGAGCGCAGCGATCGCCGGCGGCGACCGGTTGTGAACTCAAGCGCATCCGGGAGATCGGCTCGATGCGCCAGGGCTTCCACCGGATCGGTCGCGGGGGTCTGATCGTGGAACTCGTCGAGCGTCCCGAGATTCCCGACGGCCCGGCAGCATTCTGGGGGCTGGTCGTGATCGTCGACGACCTCGACGTCGCGTGCGAACTCCTCGGGCCCGATCGGATCTCCGCGCCGAAGAATGCTGTTCAGCCCGGCCGCCGCATCGCGACGATTCGAAGCGATGCCGGCCTCGGTCTCCCCGTTGCCCTCATGACGAGCTGACTGCTCACGAATTGACCGGTGACGAGCGGACCGCTCGTCGTCGTCGCCGGGTGGTGGCGAGGACGACCAACCCGGTGAGGAGCGCAGCGCCGGCGATGAGCAGGGTGTTGCCGATGCCCCCGCCGGTTCGGGGCAAGTTGCAGTCATCTTCCGGTGAGCCGTCGTTGTCCTGCCCTGGAACGCACACGATGGTCGTGGTGGGCGGCGTGGTGCGGGGAGGGTTGGCGCACACCGAGTCCGACGGCACGTAACTGACCGTGGTG